>NZ_JBICSO010000002.1:0-1609299 GCF_043197155.1 Nonomuraea sp. NPDC049269 | reverse complement strand
GCCCCCCCCCGCCCCCGGCGGCCCCCCCCCGTCCCGCCCCCCCCCCCCCCCCCCCCGGGGCGGGCGCCCCCCCCCCCCCCCCCCCCCCCCCCGCCGTTCGCGTACCGGCCTGCTCAGCCGCAGTTGCCGTATGGGGCGCTGGTGCTGCCGGAACCGGCGCTGCCCGAGTACTTCACGCACTTGCCCTTGGCGGGCAGCTTGACCGGGCCGGCGTAGTACTCGTAGCTGCCGGAGTCGGTCCTGCTCCCCCCGCCCTGCACGTCGAGCGTCGCGCTGACCGGGGTCTTCTGACCCACGTTCGCGGTCTTCATGGTGACCACGCAGTTCTCACCGGTACCGCTGTTGTAGAGCTGGTATGTCACCCCGCCCGAGAACGCTCCGCTGCGCTGCACGCTGAATCCGCCTCCGCAGACCTGCGCCGGCGTGTAGGGGTTCGTCTTGGGCGGCGTCGGCGTCGGCTTGGCCGTGGTCTTCGTCGGCGTGGGCGTCGGCTTGGCGGTGGTCTTGGTCGGCGTGGGCGTCGGCTTGGCGGTGGTCTTGGTCGGCGTCGGCTTGGGCGACTGGGTCGTCTTCGTCGGCGTCGGCTTGGGCTCCTCGGTGGTCTTCGTCGGCGTGGGCTCCGGCTCCTTGGTCTTCGTCGGCTCCGGCGTCGGCGTGGGGTCCGGGTCCTTGGACTTCGTCGGCTCCGGCGTCGGCGTCGGCTCCTTCGACTCGGTGGGAGTCGGGGTCTGGCTCGCCTGGCGCTTCCTGGTCTTGCGCTCGCTCGCCGTGGCGCTCGCGGTGGGCTGCGTCGCCGTCGGCTGGGCGGCGGGCTGCGTCACCGTCGGCTGGGTCACCGGCTGCGTGAGGATCGGCTGCGGCGTCGGGACCGTGCTGAACTCCGGAGCGGTGGGCGCCGACGAGGGATAGTCGGTCGGCAGCACCAGCGGGACCACGTCGGTCGGGTCGGGGCTCGCGGAGGCCCAGGGCACCGTCACGTCGGGCTGCGACTGCTGAGGATTGGGCTGGCCGGGCAGCTGCTGCTGTGGCTGCGCGGACGAGTCACCCCCGCCCCCGCCGATCGCCAGCGTGCCGCCCTTCTTGGCCTCGGCCGAGGAGTTGGACACCGTCTCCAGCTTGGCGTAGTGGCCCGCGCCCCACAGCCCCACGCCGGACAGCAGCGCGACCGCCGTGACGGCCGCGGCGAGCCCGATGGGGAACGACTTGCGCCGGGGGGCGGCACCGCCGTGCTGCGGCGGCGCCTGCCATACCTGGGACGGCGGCTGCCCGCCAGGCGCCCCTTCCCACGGTCCCTGCTGCGGCACGGGCGGCGGGCCCCACGTCTGCTGCGGGACCGGCACCCCTTCGAGCGGCGCCTGGTGCTCAGCCAGCTCCTGGTGCTCGGCCGGCGCCTCCAACGGCGGGAGCTGGATGGTCTGCGGCGGGAAGAGCTCGCCCTCCGGCGCCTGCGGGGGCGGTGGCACAGTGGCGACGACGCCCACCCGCGGCGCTGCGGCGCCGCTCTTGTCGCCGAGCAGTTGCAGCAGCGCCGTGTAGGTGGTCGGCCGCTGCGTGACGTCCTTGGACAGCGCGGAGAGCACCACCCGGCGCAGCGGCTCGGCCAGCGCGCCGACCTCGGGCTCCCCGTTGAGCACCGCCTGGGCGTCGTGCCCGAAGGGGGGCTGCCCGGTCGCGGCGAAGACGATCGTGGCGGCCCAGGCGAACACGTCGGCGTAAGGGCCGTACCCCAGCCCGCTGAGCTGCTCGGGCGAGCGGTAACCGAGCTCGCCGGCGGCCTCGCCGAGGTCGATGTCGGTCACACGGGGGCCGTCAGCGGCGAGGAGCACGTTGTGCGGAGTGAGCCCACGGTGCGTGACGCCGGCGAGGTGCACGGCGGTCAGTGCGGTCAGCACGCCGACGGCCACCCGCTCCAGGGTGTCGCCGTCGAGCGGCCCGTCGGCCGCCACCGTCTCTGCCAGGCTGCGGCCCTCGATGTGCTCGCGCACGATGTACGGCTGCTCGTCGTGCATTCCGGCGTCCAGCGTCCTGGCGACGTACACGCTCGAAATACGCTGGACGCCCTTGTACCGCTCAGCGTCGTGCGGCCCCGCGCCGGGAACGGCCGGGAGCAGCTTGATCACTCGGGTGGGTCCGTCCTCGGACTCCTTGCCGAGGTACGCGACTCCTCGCGGCCCCTCGTCCAGCCGTCCGAAAAGGGTGTGAGCTCCTAAACGCTCAGGATCACCCGGCCGCAGAGGGTGCATCTCTTTCCCTTCAAGTCAAAACTCGTTACGCCCGTACATTCAACCAAATCTGTCACATCTGTATCAGTGGTTTCGGACGCAACCTGACATTTAACCGTAAAGACATCAAGCGGCCGGACGGCCGGGACGCCAGCCCCGGCGGCGGCCCAGCGGAATGAGCGATGCCGCGGCCGCCGCGGCGGCGGCGATCCCCAGCGCGCCGACCGTCACCAAGAGGGCGACGTTCGTCGCGTGCTCGTCGGGCTGCGGCGCCTTGGCCACCGCGTCGGCGGGCAACGGCGAGGGCGGCGGCGGGGCGACCACGGGGGCGCCCGCCGGGTCGAAGGACAGCGACGCGGTGACGGCCATCAGCGGGTTGACCATCCCGGCTCCGGTGCCGGTGCCCACCGAGCCGTCGGCCGTGGCGGTGATGCGCTGACGTACCTGCTGCTGGTCGAGCTTGGGGAAGCGGGCGCGGACGAGCGCGGCGACCCCCGCCACGTACGGGGCGGCGAAGCTGGTGCCCTCCAGGCCGCGCATGTAGCTCTTGCCCGTCCACGGGGCGGTGATGTCCACGCCCGGCCCGAGCACGCCGACCGGCGTGGCCGTGTTGGAGGAGTCAGCGCGGCGGCCGTCGCTGTTGGCGGAGCCCACGGCGAGCACGCCGTCATAGGCCGCGGGGTAGGCGGGCTCGGGTGGCCCGTCCTCCTTGGTGATGTTGCCGGCGGCGGCCACGACCACGATGTCCCTGGACAGCGCGTACTGGATGACCGCCTTCAGGTCGGGATGATCGGCGGCCCGCACCGAGACGTTGATCACGTCCGCCTTGCGGTCCACAGCCTCCTTGATCCCCTTGACCAGGTCGGCGACCTCGCCCTCCTCGCTGTTGCTCTGCTTCACCGAGATGAGCTGGACCTCGGGGGCGACGCCGTGGAAGGGGACCCCGGCGAGATAGCGGCCGGCGATGATGCCCGCGACGGCGGTGCCGTGCCCCACGCAGTCGCGGTAGCCGGTGTGGGTGATGTCGATGAACTTGGAGATCTGGATCTGCGGGTGCTGGTAGTCGACGCCGCTGTCGACCACGGCGACCTTCACGCCCGCGCCCCGGGTGATGCGCCACACGTTCTTGATGTCGAGCCTTTTCTGCGCCCACGGCTCGGTGCCGGGCAACTGCGTCGTCCCCTTGCGTGGTTTGCACTCCACGGGCGCGCTTCTCTCGGCCTGCACCTGCTCCGCGGCGAGCGCGGGGGCCGAGGTGAGCTGCAGGGCGAGCACGCCCGCCGCGAGAGTCCGTCCGATCATGGCGGAAGAGCGTAGCCTGCCCACCTGAACGAAAAGAAGCCCCGGTGGTCAGACCGGGGCCTCTCCGCGAGGCTCAGCGGGTCGCGGACTCGATGTTGCCCCGGTAGGTGTTGATCACCCGGGAGGCCTCCTGGAGCTCTTCCGTCATGCGCTGGAAGGCCGTCCGGTAGTTCTGCCAGGCCCCTTGGAAGCGCTCGGCTCCCGGGCCCGTCCAAGCGGTGCCGACCTTGGCGGCCTCGCGGTCCAGCGCGGTCATCGTGGTGCGCACCGCCTCGGACTGCTGGTTGAACTGGGTGGCCATCTGCTGCATTTCCGCGGGGTCGCCACCGAGCAGGCTCTGGCTCATGCATACCTCCTGGATCGACTGAAAGCGCCCTCAACATAAGCGCGTCACTCACGCCTCGCTCCTGTTATGCCGAGCGGCTATGGTCTTCCAGAGGAATATTCGGATTCTAAGGAGCATCCGGCCATGCGCGAGGTTGTGGTCACCGGCGGTGGCACCGGGATCGGCTACGCGATCGCCGCGGCGTTCGCCTCCGCGGGTGACCGGGTCACGATCACCGGCCGGCGCGAGCAGGTGCTGAAGGAGGCCGCGGCCCGGCTCGGCGCCGCCTACCTGCCGTTCGACGCCGCCGCCCCCGCCGCCGTGAAGGACGCGGCGGGCCGCCTGCCCGAGCGGGTCGACGTCCTGGTCAACAACGCGGGCGGCAACACCAACCTGGACCGCCGACAGTCCGACGACCTGCTGGACGTGGCCGAGGGCTGGCTGGCCAACCTCAACGCCAACCTGCTGTCCGCCGTGCTCGTCACGACAGCGCTGCTGCCGCGCTTCGCCAAGGGCGGGCGGATCATCACGATCGGCTCGATCGCCGCCCGCGGCACGGGCTCCGGCTCGTACGGCGCGGCCAAGGCGGCCGTCGAGGCGTGGACCGCCGACCTGGCCGCCCAGCTCGGCCCGCGGGGCATCACCGCCAACGTCGTCTCCCCCGGCCTGGTGCTCGACACCGAGTTCTTCCGCGGGCGCCTGACCGAGGAGGGCATCAGGGCCCGCGTCGACAACACCCGCAACGGCCGCCCCGGCACCCCGTCCGACGTGGCGGACAGCGTTGTCTTCCTCGCCTCTCCGGGCGCGCGGCATCTGACGGGGCAGGTGATCCACGTGAACGGCGGCGCTTATCTGGGTCGCTGACCGGCGGCCGACAGCGAACACTTACACTCCGTCTCAGTGCCCGGCGCGGAAGGATGCCTAGGAAAGGACGTAGGTCGGTGCAGAAGGTTCTGATCGCCAACCGGGGGGAAATCGCCGTCCGGGTCGCACGGGCGTGCAAGGACGCCGGGATCGGCAGCGTGGCCGTTTACGCCGACCAAGACCTCGACTCCCTGCACGCCAAGATCGCCGACGAGGCGTACGCGCTGGGCGGCCAGTCCCCCGCGGAGACCTACCTCGACATCGGCAAGCTGCTGGAGATCGCCCGGCGCTCCGGCGCCGACGCGGTGCATCCCGGTTACGGGTTCCTGGCCGAGAACGCCGACTTCGCCCAGGCCGTCATCGACGCGGGCCTGATCTGGATCGGCCCGCCGCCGGCCGCCATCGCCGCGCTCGGCGACAAGGTCCAGGCCAGGCACATCGCGCAGAAGGTCGGCGCGCCGCTCGTCGCGGGCACCAAGGACCCGGTCTCGGGGGCCGACGAAGTGGTCGCCTTCGCCGAGGAGCACGGGCTGCCCATCGCGATCAAGGCCGCGTACGGCGGTGGCGGCCGGGGCATCAAGGTCGCCCGGCGGCTGGAAGAGGTCGCCGAGCTCTACGAGTCGGCCGTGCGCGAGGCGATCGCCTCGTTCGGCCGCGGGGAGTGCTTCGTGGAGCGCTACCTCGACCGCCCGCGGCACGTCGAGACCCAGTGCCTGGCCGACCGCGACGGCAATGTGGTCGTGGTCGGCACCCGCGACTGCTCGCTGCAGCGCCGCCACCAGAAGCTGGTGGAGGAGGCGCCCGCGCCGTTCCTGTCCGAATCGCAGGTCGAGACCCTCTACACCAGCTCCAAGGCGATACTCCGCGAGGCCGGTTACGTCGGCGCGGGCACCTGCGAGTTCCTCGTCGGCCAAGACGGCACGATCTCCTTCCTGGAGGTCAACACCCGGCTGCAGGTCGAGCACCCCGTCACCGAGGAGGTGTCGGGCTTCGACCTGGTGCGTGAGATGTTCCGCATCGCCGACGGCGAGTCGCTGGGCTTCGGCGATCCGGCGCCGCGCGGTCACTCGATCGAGTTCCGTATCAACGCCGAGGACGCCGGCCGCAACTTCCTGCCCGCGCCGGGCACGCTCACCGTCATGCGCCCGCCGTCGGGTCCCGGCGTGCGGCTCGACTCGGGGTTCGAGGCCGGGATGACCGTGCCTCAGACGTTCGACTCGCTGGTGGCCAAGCTGATCGTGACCGGTCGCACGCGTACGGAGGCGCTGGAGCGCTCACGCCGGGCGCTGGCCGAGTTCGAGATCGACGGCATGCCGACCGTGCTCCCCTTCCACCGCGCGGTCGTGTCGGACCCGGCCTTCACCGCGGAGCCGTTCGCCGTCCACACCCGGTGGATCGAGACCGAGTTCGACAACACGATCGCGCCCTACGCGGGAGACGGCTCCGCCGACGAGCCCGCGGCGCGCGAGTCGGTGACGGTCGAGGTCGGCGGCAAGCGCCTCGAAGTGGTCCTGCCTTCCGGCCTCGGTACGACCGGCGCCTCCAGGGGCGGCGCGCAGCCCGCGGGCAGGAAACCCAAGCGCGGCGGCGCGAAGAAGCCCGCGGCGGGCGGCGACACGCTGGTCAGCCCCATGCAGGGCACGATCGTCAAGGTCGTGGTGACCGACGGCGACACGGTGGCCGAGGGCGACGCGATCGTGGTGCTCGAGGCCATGAAGATGGAGCAGCCGCTGACCGCGCACAAGGCGGGCACCGTCACCGGCCTGACCGCCGCGGTCGGGCAGACCGTCACGTCAGGGGCCACGATCTGCGAGATCAAGGACGCTTGACCGCCGGAGGCTCCAGGAACCTTGACCACGCCCCGCGCTCGGACGGCTTCATACGGGTAACGTGCATATGCAAAGGAACTTTGTTGAGCGCCCGTTCGTCATCCTGAGCGAAGGAGGCTTGCTGCCAATGACCCATTCGCTGCGCCGAGCAGGGGCCGCGATCGCGGCTCTGATCGCCGGTCTTTTCGTCGTACTTGCGCTGTCCCCTGCCGCCAACGCGGCGGCCGCACCCCCTGACGCATCGAGCGTTGTGTCCTATTGGAAGGACAAGAAGGATCCGCTCTTCGTGCAGTCGGGCTCGTCGCTGACCTCGGACCAGCAGTCCGATATCCGTGACACGTTGAAGGATTCCAAGAGTGACGTCTACGTCGCGGCGCTGCCCGACGGCACATTGACCTCGTCGTCGGACGCCAAGCAGTACCTCAGCTCCCTGGGCACGGCCACCGCGGCCGCCAAGGGTGGGGGCCGGGTCACCGTGGCCGTCCTCGACGGCAACTCCCTGTTCGCGGAGTCCAATTTCGGCAAGCCCGGCCTCACTGACCAGCTGGCCAAGCTGGCGGTGCGCAACAACGACGACGTCGTGTCCGGCATGAATGACTTCGTGGAGCGGGTCAACCTCGCCTCCGAGAACAAGAAGTCCGCGCTCAACTCCGGCCCTGTGGGCGGCAGCGGCGGCGGCAGCGGTGCGCTGATCGCCCTGGGCGCGCTCGTCGTGGTCGGCGGCGGCGGCTACTTCGTCTACTCGAAGAACAAGAAGAAGAAGCAGGCCATCCAGGCCGCCAAGGACCTGGCCGCGGTCAAGCAGACCGTGGAGGAGGACGTCACGAAGCTCGGCGAGGAGATCACCACGCTCGACGCCGACGTCGCGCTCTCCGGCCAGAGCGGCCAGCACATCACCGAGTGGCAGCAGGCACTCGACTCCTACGAGAAGGCCAAGACGCAGCTCGCGGCCATTCAGCGGGCCGACCAGGTCCGCGAGGTGACCCAGACGCTGGAGGACGGCCGCTACTGGCTGGCCGTGGTGAAGGCCAAGGTCAACAACCAGCCGACCCCCGAGCGGCGGGCGCCCTGCTTCTTCAACCCGCAGCACGGCCCGTCGGTGCGTGACGTGCGCTGGGCGCCGCCCGGTGGCGCGGTGCGCGACGTGCCCGCCTGCGCGGCCGACGCGGAGGCCGTGGAGCGCGGCTTCGACCCGCAGATGCGGGAGGTCATGGTCGACGGCCAGCGGCGTCCCTACTACGACGCGGGACCGGCCTACCAGCCTTACGCCTACGGCTACTACGGCGGCTTCGGCGATGTCATGACCGGCATGTTCGTCGGCACCCTGATGGGCAGCATGCTCAGCGGCGGCTTCGGTTACGGCGGCTTCGGCTACGGCGGCTACGGTGACGGCGGCGGGGGCGACATCAGTGGCGGCGGCGGCGACTTCGGCGGCGGAGACGGCGGCGGCGGCTGGGGTGACTTCGGCGGCGGCGGCGACTTCGGTGGTGGCGACTTCGGCGGCGGCGACTGGTAACCCGTTCAACGGATGATCGGGCGCGTTCCCTTCGGGGGACGCGCCCGTTTCCGTTTGAGCCGGGTCAGATCCCGATCTGCGCCTCGGGCTGCATCAAGCGGCGGGCCGCCTCGGTGATGGATCCTGACAAAGACGGATAGACCGCGAAAGTGTGGGCCAGTTGGTCCACCGTGAGCCGCTGCTGCACCGCCACGGAGAGCGCCAGGATCAGCTCGGACGCCCTCGGCGCCACCACCACGCCGCCCAGCACGATCCCGGTGTGCGGACGGCAGAACAGCTTGACGAAGCCGTCGTTGAACCCCTGCATCTTCGCGCGGGCATTGGTGGCCAGCGGCAGCTTGACGACGTTGGCCTCGATCTCGCCGGCCTCGATGGAGCGCTGCGCGACGCCGACCGCGGCGATCTCCGGGTCGGTGAAGATGTTGGAGGCCACCGTGGCCAGGCGCAACGGCTGCACGGCCTCACCCAGCGCGTGCCAGACGCCGATGCGGCCCTGCATGGCGGCGACCGAGGCGAGCATGAGCACGCCGGTGCAGTCGCCCGCCGCGTAGACGCCCGGCGCGGAGGTGCGCGAGACCTTGTCGACCTTGATGAAGCCGTTCCTGTCGAGCTGGACCCCGGCCTCCTCCAGGCCGATGCCGCCCGTGTTGGGCACCATGCCGACCGTCATCAGCGCGTGGGAGCCCTCGGCCGTACGGCCGTCTTCGAGTGTGACCACGACGCCGTCGGCGGTCCGCTTGACGGAGGCGGCGCGCGAGCGGCCCATGACGTTCATGCCGCGGCGCCGGTAGACCTCTTCGAGCACCTCGGCGCCGTCGGCGTCCTCGTTGGGCATCATCCGGTCACGGCTGGAGACCAGCGTGACCTCGGCGCCCAGCGAACGGTAGGCGCCGGCGAACTCGGCGCCCGTCACCCCGGAGCCGACCACGATCAGATGCTCGGGCAGCGCGTCGAGGTCATAAAGCTGGCGCCAGGTGAGCACGCGCTCGCCGTCGGGCTCGGCCCCCGGCAGGATGCGCGGCGTCGCACCGGTCGCCACGATGACCACGTCGGCCTTGATCGCGCGGTCGCCCGCCTTGACCAACTGCGGGTCGGCCAGCCGCCCGCGCGCCTTGATGATCTCGACGCCCTCGGCGGCCACCCGGGTCTCGATGTCGGCCGACTGGGCCTGTGCCAGCTCCTTGACCCGCTTGTTGACCAGTGGCAGGTCGACGCTCGCCACGCCGACGTCGCCGTCGAGCCCGCCGGTGAAACCGACGCCCAGAGAGGGCGCGTCGAGCAGGGCCTGTTTACGTACGGAGGTGGCGATGAGGGTCTTGGACGGCACGCAGTCGGTCAGCACGCACGCGCCGCCCGGTCCGTCCTGTTCGACCATGGTGACCTGCGCGCCTAGCTGCGCTGCCACCAGGGCCGCCTCGTAGCCGCCTGGTCCGCCACCGATGATCACGATCCTCGTCACGTGCCCATTCTCCCGCATGGCGCGCGCTGACGACGAACGGGGCGGCCTCTCGCCCGCTACTCTTATCAGCTGTGCCTGTATACGCGGCCTACGGCAGCAACATGGACCCCGAGCAGATGGCCATGCGCGCCCCTCATTCCCCGATCCGGGGTGTGGGCTGGCTGCAGGGTTGGCGCCTGACGTTCGGCGGCGACGACATCGGCTGGGAGGGCTCGCTCTCCACCATCGTCGAAGACCCCGACGAGCACGTCTTCGTGGTCCTCTACGACGTGCCCGAGTCGGACGCCAACTCGCTCGACCAGTGGGAGGGCGCCGTCCGCGGCCTCTACCACAAGGTGCGGCTGCGGGTGCAGACCCTCGACGGCGAGCAGGTGGCCTGGTTCTACGTGCTCGACGGCTACGAGGGCGGCCTGCCCTCCGCCCGCTACCTGGGCATCCTGGCGGACGCCGCCGAGCGGGCGGGCGCCCCCGACGACTACGTCAAGGAGCTGCGGGGACGCCCCTGCAGATCGATCGGCGACTAGCGCAGCGGCTGGTCCTTGGTCTCCTTCAGCGCGAAGACGTACACCAGCGTGGAGACCAGGGCGAGCGCCGACATGTACCACGGGAAGAGTCCCGAGTTGCCCGCGTCCTTCAGCGCCGTGCCGATGAGCGGCGCGGTGCCGCCGAAGATCGCGACGGTCAGCGAGTACGGGAAGCCCGCCCCCGCCGCCCGCACCCGAGTCGGGAACAACTCGGAGTTGACCGCGGCCGAGACCGAGGTGAAGCAGCCCAGGAAGATCATGCCAAGGCACTGGATGAACAGCAGGCTGGAGAACGAGTTCGTCAGCATGCCGAGCAGCGGCACCGGCAGGATCGTGAACGCCAGGCCGAAGGTGATCAGCATGGGCCGGCGCCCGACCCGGTCCGAGAGCATGCCGAGCAGCGGCTGCAGGATCATGAAGAAGACCAGCGAGATCGTGCTGACCGTGAGCGACTCGCCCTTGTCGAAGCTCACGTTCTGCTGGGCGTAGGTCGGCAGGAAGGTCGTCCAGGTGTAGTAGGCGACCGTGCCCGCCACGGTGATGCCGACGATCATCGCGGCCTTGGTCGGGTAACGGACCAGGAACTCGAACAGGCCAGGACGCTCCGCCTTGCCCTCCTGGATCTCGCTGACCACCGCGCTGGTCTCCTCGGCGCCCTTGCGGATCCACAGGCCCACGAGGCTGATGACCGCGCCCACGACGAACGGGATACGCCAGCCGTAGGAGTTCATGTCGGCTTCTGCCAGGTTGGCGGCCAGCAGCGCGGCCAGGCCGGAGGCGAAGAGCTGGCCGATGGTGGTGCTGACGTACTGGAAGCTCGAGAACAGTCCGCGACGCCCGGGAGGCGCCGACTCGACCAGGAACGTGGTGGCCGCGGCGAACTCGCCGCCGACCGAGAGTCCCTGGATCAGCCGCGCCAGCGTCAGGATGATCGGCGCGAGCACGCCCGCCGTCGCATAGGTCGGCGTGACCGCCAGCAGCAGCGAGCCGCCGCCCATCAGGATGATCGTGAAGGTCATCGCAGCCTTGCGTCCGTACCGGTCGGCGAACGCGCCCACCAGCAGGCCACCCAGGGGGCGCATGAAGAAACCGACCGCGAACACCGCGAAGGCGCTCAGCACCGGGACCAGACTGTTCGTGCCGGACTTGGGGAAGATCTGCTCGGCGAAGTAGACGGTCAGGAAGCTGTATGTGTACCAGTCGAACCACTCGACGACGTTGCCGATGCTGGCCGCCATGAGCTGGCGGACACGGCTTTTGGGAATGCCGACTGGCGATGGTGCCACGGGGGAGGTCGCCACGGGGGCTCCTTTGCTGACAACTGCGATGATGGCTTACTGTGCATTCGGGCGACCGAAACAGTCAAATGCCTCGCCACATATTTACAAACCCGACATAGAAACGGCTCCCTGTGGATGTTCTCGACCGGCGCCTGGTCGCCGCCCTCCAGATCAGCCCCCGCGCGTCGTGGGGCGAGATCGGCAGGGCCGTCGATGAGCACGAGCGCACGGTCGCGCGCCGGCTGCAGCGGCTGATCGCCGACGGCATGGTGCGCGTCACCGCGATCTATGACGACCTGCGTTCGGGCCACGGGCGACCCGTGCACCTGCACGTCCAGGTCCGTCCCGGTGCGGCGGCGCAGGTCGCCAAGGCGCTGGCCGACCGGCCCGACACGCGCTCGGTCTACTCGCTGACCGGGGCCGCCGACCTCGCCTGCGAGCTGGTCGCCCGTACGCGCGAGGAGTTGCACGACATCCTCACCGCGGAGATCAGCGAGATCGACGGGGTGCTGCAGACGCAGACGCAGGTCGTGCTCCACACGTTCAGGACCGTGGCCGAATGGCACGCGCCCTACCTCAGCGAGCAGGAGGCGGCTCAGCTCCGCCCGGCCATGCTCCATGATCCCCTTCCGGATCAGGACGGTCTGTCGCCTCTGGAACAGGACATCGCCGAGCTGCTGGCCGGTGACGGCAGGATCGCCTTCACCGCGATCGCCGAGCAGCTCGACATCTCCGTACCCACCGCGCGCCGGCGGGTGTCCTCGCTGCTCGAACGGCGAGTGCTGCTGCTGCGGGCCGAGGTCGAGCCCGCGCTGCTCGGCCTGGAGGTGGAGGGCAAGCTCTGGCTCAAGGTCCGCCCGTACGGCCTCGACCGGGTCGGCCAGACGCTCGCGGCGCACCCCAGCGTGCGTTACTGCGCGGCGACATCGGGCACGCATTCTCTGATCGTCCAGGTCGCGGTGGCCCATGAGGCAGACCTCTACCGTTTCCTGACGGGTGTCGTCGGCCCCCTCGACGAGGTCACCGACATGGACGTCACCCTCATCACCCGCGCCTACAAGCGCGGTCACCTCCACAAGTCCGGCCTGCTCACCCTGGAGAGGACCCCATGACGCCCGCCGAGAACGAAGTCGCCGACCTCTGCGCCGAACTGATCCGCGTCGACAGCAGCAACTACGGGGACGGTACCGGCCCCGGCGAGCGGGCCGCCGCCGAGGCCGTCATGGCCAGGCTGGACGAGGTCGGCATCGAGGCCACCTACATCGAGAGCGAGCCGGGCCGGGGCAACGTCATCACCCGCGTCGAGGGCTCCGACCCGTCGCTGCCCGCGCTCCTGGTCCACGGCCACCTGGACGTGGTGCCCGCCAACGCGGCCGACTGGTCCGTCGACCCGTTCGCCGGCGAGGTGCGTGACGGCTACATCTGGGGCCGGGGCGCGGTGGACATGAAGGACATGGACGCGATGATGCTGGCCGTACTCCGGCAGCTCACCCGCGAGGGGCGCAAGCCGCGCCGCGACCTGGTCTTCGCCTGGCTGGCCGACGAGGAGGCGGGCGGCACGTACGGCGCCAAGCACCTCACCAAGCACCACCCCGAGCTGTTCGAGGGCGTCACCGAGGCGATCAGCGAGGTGGGCGGCTACTCCCTGGAGGTCGACCCGTCGCTGCGGCTCTACCTGATCGAGACCGCGCAGAAGGGCCTCGGCTGGATGAAACTCATCGCCGACGGCACCGCCGGGCACGGCTCGATGCTCAACCCCGACAACGCGGTCACCGAGGTGGCCAAGGCCGTGGCCAGGGTCGGCGCCCACGAGTGGCCGATCACCCTCACCCCGACGGTCCGCCAGTTCCTCACCGAGGTCGCGGACGCGTTCGGCCTGCCCTTCGACGAGGACGACCCGGCGCCCCTCCTGGACAAGCTCGGGCCGCTCGTCCGCTTCGTCGGCGCCACCCTGAACCACACCGCCAACCCGACCCAGCTCAACGCCGGCTACAAGTCCAACGTCATCCCCGGCCAGGCCACCGCCGTGATCGACGGCCGCTTCCTGCCCGGCCACGAGGACGAGTTCTTCAAGACCATCGACTCGCTGATCGGGCCGGGCGTACGCCGCGAGTTCGTGCACCACGACATCGCGCTGGAGACCACGTTCGACGGCGCCCTGGTCGAGTCGATGATCGCGGCGCTGAAGGCCGAGGACCCGGCCGCGCGGGCCGTGCCCTACTGCATGTCCGGCGGCACCGACAACAAGACGTTCTTCGCCGATCTGGGCGTGCGCGGGTTCGGGTTCGTGCCGCTGCGGCTGCCCGGGGACATGGACTTCGCGTCGATGTTCCACGGCGTGGACGAGCGGGTGCCGGTGGACGCCCTTCAGTTCGGGGTACGGGTGCTCGACAGGCTCCTCCTAAACTATTGACGTGAGCAACGACCCGTACACCCTGGCCGGAGCGGCCGCCGACGCGCTGAAGAGCGCGTCCGGCCTCGACACCTTCGACGTGGCCCTCGTCATGGGGTCCGGCTGGGTGCCGGCCGCCGACGCGATCGGCGAGACGGTCACGGAGATCCCCTTCACCGACCTGCCCGGCTTCTCGGCTCCGGCCGTGGCCGGGCACGGCGGCAAGATCCGCGTCCTCCGCACTCCCAGCGGACGGCACGCGCTCGTCTTCCTCGGCCGCAGCCATCTCTACGAGGGCCGGGGCGTCGACTCCGTCGTCCACGGCGTACGTACCGCGGCCGCCGCGGGCGTCGGCACGATCGTGCTGACCAACGCGGCGGGCGGCCTGCGCCCCGAGACGCAGCAGGTCGGCGACCCGGTGCTGATCAGCGACCACATCAACATGACCGGCGCCAACCCGATCACCGGCACCACGTTCATCGACCTCACCGAGGTCTACTCGCGGCGACTGCGGGCGCTCGTCCACGAGGTCGACCCGACCATCGCCGAGGGCGTCTACGTGGCCTTCCGCGGCCCGACCTACGAGACGCCCGCCGAGATCCGCATGCTGCGCACGCTGGGCGGCGACCTGATCGGCATGTCCACGGTCCTGGAGGCGATCGCGGCCCGTGAGGCCGGTCTCGACGTGCTGGGCGTCTCCCTGGTCACCAACCCGGGGGCGGGGCTGGCGGACGAGCCGCTCAACCACGAGGAGGTCCTGCAGGTCGGCCGCGAGACGGCGGCCCGGATGGGCACGCTGCTGTCCAAGATCGTGGACCGGCTCTGACCGGCGACCAGGCTCCCCCGTCCCGCGTGATCTCGCCGACCTGACTCGTGAGGCCCGACAGTGACCACCGCCCCGACCCTCGACCCGACCCTCGACCCGACCCCCGACCCGACCCCCGACCCGACCCCCGACTTGGCCCCCGGCGCCTCCCTTGACCGGCCCGGCTGGGCCTCCTCTGACCAGCCCGACCGGACCTCCCCTGACCGACCCGACCTGCGAGGCCGGCGGTGAGCGCCGACCTGGCCCGTGAGGCCCGTCTGTGGCTGGCTCAGGATCCCGATCCCGAGACCAGGGCCGAGCTGTCGGCCCTGCTCGAATCCGGCGACGACGAGGCGCTGCGTGACCGCTTCGGCGCCCGGCTCGAGTTCGGTACGGCCGGTCTGCGCGGTGAGCTGGGCGCGGGCCCCAACCGGATGAACCGGGTGACCGTCATGCGGGCCGCGGCAGGTCTGGCCAAGGTGCTCGGCCCCGGCAGGCACGTCGTCATCGGCTACGACGCCCGCCACAAGTCCGACATGTTCGCCCGCGACACCGCGGCCGTGCTGACCGGTGCCGGGCTGCACGCCTCGCTGCTCCCCTGCCCGCTGCCGACCCCCGTGCTGGCCTTCGCCGTCCGTCACCTCGGCGCCGACGCCGGGGTGACGGTCACCGCCAGCCACAACCCGCCGCGCGACAACGGCTACAAGGTCTACTGGGGCGACGGCTCCCAGATCGTGCCGCCGATCGACGCCGAGATCTCCGCCGCCATCGAGGCGGTGGGCCGCGTCGACCAGTTGCCGCTCGACGGCCCCGGCACGCTCACCGAGCTGGGCGAGAGCATCATCGACGACTACATCGACGCGGTGACCGCGCTGCCGCTCGGCGACGCGCGCGCGCTGCGGGTCGCCTACACGCCGCTGCACGGTGTCGGATCGGCCACGCTGACCGGCGCGTTCCTGGCCGCCGGGTTCGAGAGCCCGATGGCCGTGGAGGAGCAGCGCAACCCCGACCCCGAGTTCCCGACGGTGGCCTTTCCCAACCCGGAGGAGCCGGGCGCGATCGACCTGGCCGTGGCGCTGGCCGTCAAGATCAACGCCGATGTCGTGCTGGCCAACGACCCCGACGCCGACCGCTGCGCCGTGGCCGTGCCGCTGGGCGACGGCTCCTGGCGCATGCTGACCGGCGACGAGGTGGGCGGCCTGCTGGCCGAGCACGTGATCACGCACACGTCCGGCGATCGCCTGGTGGCCACCACGATCGTCTCCTCCACACTGCTCAGCAAGATCGCCGCCGCCCACGGCGTCCGCTACGGCGAGACGCTGACCGGTTTCAAGTGGATCATCAAAGCGGGCCCCGGGCTGGTCTTCGGGTACGAGGAGGCGATCGGCTACAGCGTCGGCTCCGACGCCGGGCTGCCGGTCCACGACAAGGACGGCATCGGCGCCGCCCTGACCGTGGCCGGCATCGCCGCGGCGGCCAAGCGTGCCGGGCGGACCCTGCTCGACCTGCTCGACGACCAGGCCAGGCGCTACGGGCTGCACGCCACCGCGCAGCTGTCCGTCCGGGTCGACGACCTGTCGCTCATCGCCGGCGCCATGGCCCGGCTGCGCGCCGACCCCCCGGCCGCGCTCGGTGGGCGCGCGGTCGAGCGGGCCGACGATCTGCGCCTGGGTGACGGCGGGCTGCCGCCCACCGACGGGCTGCGCTACACGCTGTCCGGCGACGCCCGGGTGGTGGTCCGGCCTTCGGGGACCGAGCCCAAGCTCAAGTGCTACCTGGAGGTGGTCATCCCGGTGACCGGGGCGGTGGGTGATGCCCGGGCGCTGGCCGTACGCGAGCTCGACGCCCTGAAAGCCGATGTCAGCGCCGCACTCGGCCTCTAGACACCACCATCC
This sequence comes from Nonomuraea sp. NPDC049269, assembly GCF_043197155.1. NCBI lineage: Bacteria > Bacillati > Actinomycetota > Actinomycetes > Streptosporangiales > Streptosporangiaceae > Nonomuraea > Nonomuraea sp. NPDC049269. The sequence goes on along the minus strand of NZ_JBICSO010000002.1, from coordinate 1,592,886 downwards.
GGCATCGTCAGCATCCGACCTTTAGGCACCATCCGGCCACTAGGCACCATCCGGCGTCGTCAGGCCAGGCGGAACTCCAGGTCGATGTCCCAGTTGCGGAGGTCGGGCTCCACGCGCGGGTCCGTCTGGTACATCTCCAGGCGGCAGCCCCAGTGCTCGGTGTCGCCGTCGCGCGTCATGTCCCACTTCAGGCCCTGCTCGTCCGCCCAGGCCAGGAGGTTCTTGATGACGCCGATGAGCTGGTCGGGGTGGCCGTGGTGGCGTACCGTCGCGTAGCGGCCGGCCGGCAGGTGAGCGGCGAAGATGTCGTTCTCGCCCGCCACCGGGGCCGCGACCGGCACGCCCGCCTCGACCTCCAGCCGGTCGGCCGGCATGTCGATGGCGAGATACCTGAGGAACGGCGCCCCGGCGGGTGCCACGCCCCGCTCGGCCAGCCAGCCGATCAGCTCGCCGATGCGGTCGGCCACCAGGCCGAAGGTGGTCATCCTGATGGTCCTGCGGATCCCCACGTAGGGGCGATCGGGATGGTCAATGATGTGCGGCACTGTTCTGTCCTCCTTCACATACCTAGACAAGGCGGGCCCCCGAAACTCATCGGCTAGACCGGTGCCACCTCGATCTGGAGCTCCGTCACCCATTCGGCCAGGTCGTCCGGGCAGTGCAGGTAGACCTCTCTGGCCAGGCCGCTGGCCCGGTAGCCGTTCTCCTCGATCCAGTGCGCCAGCGCCTGGAACGTCGAGCCGACCTCCTCCATCGAGCCGTGGTGAATGATCGTCGCCACCGTCTCGATGCCCGGCAGGGCGACGATCTGGAAGTCGTGGCGGTCCTCTGGTCCCACCGTCACGGGGAACGCGGCGTGCACGATGACCGCGCCGTCGTCCTCGGGGATGTAGTACGCGATGCCGGGACCCGGCGTGGTCACCTGTGCCGCCTCCAGCCGCGCGCACAGCTCGCGGTACAGCGGCTGGATGACCGGACCGATGTCCTCAGCCTCGTAGCTGGCGGCCTTCGCGCTGAGCTCGGCGACCCTGATCGCGGCGACCTGCTTGAGCACGACCTCGTCCGTCTTCATGCGCCCCTCCGTTTCGATGGTCCGGAGCCTCGCCTCGACACCGCGCAGCCTGGCCAGGTCGGCGCTGATCCGCGCCTCCAGCTGCGCGCGGCGCAGCCGGACCATGCCGTGCAGCTCCTCCGTGCTCACCTTGTCGTCGAGGATCGCCCTGACCTGCTCCAGCGTGAAGCCGAGGTCCTTGATCGCGACGATGCGGTTGAGCCTGGACAGCTGCGCCGCCTGGTATGAGCGGTAGCCGGTGGCCGGGTCCACGTGCGCGGGCCGCAACAGCCCGATCGCGTCGTAGTGCCGCAACATACGCACGGACACGAGCCCTAGCCTGGCGAAGTCTCCGATACTGAACATGACTCCTCCAGGTGTAGGGCCTGACACGGTGTGAGAGTCAACGCCGCACCTCTGGCCGGCGCTAGCCGATCACGACCGCCATCACCACGAGCGCGATCGCCGCGGCGAGCACCGCGAACGAGTCGATCGCCCAGCTGGCGCGGGCGGGCGGGGCTTCCACGTCGCGGCGCCGGGCCGACTCGGCCCGCTCGGTGATCTGCTCCCCCACCCAGTCGGCGTGCGTCTTCCCGGCGAACGCCTCCGCCGCGGCCTGCTCCGCCTTGCTCAGCGTGGGCTCGGTCTTGAACCGGCCGCGCTGCGGCTTGGGCGCGGCCCGGCGCTGCGCCCTGGCCCGCTCGCGAGCCGTGCTCATCGGCGTCCACAGCCGCAGCATCTGCTCGGCGCCGTAGCTGACGTTGATGGTGTGGCCCACGACCACGTCGTTGACCGACGCCCACGGCACGAACGTCGAGCGGAGCGGGTTGCGCCCCTCCAGCCCCTCCTCGGTCACCACCGTCGCGGGCCGGAGCGCGACCAGGTAGACCACTGCGGTCAGCGCGCCCAGCACGGCACCCGCCACCAGCGAGGGCTTGCCGTTGTAGCGGGCGGTCAGATCCCAGATGTTGAAGGCGACGAACGCCAGCCACACCCACCCGAGCACGAAGGCGGTCTTGGAGCGATAGATCTGTTTCACGGCTGCCATTTCATCCGCGCGAACCCGGGCTTGATCACACCGTTGATCAGCGCCAGCCGTTCGTCGAACGGGATGAACCCCGACTTCATCGCGTTGACCGTGAACCACTGCAGGTCATCCCAGCCATAGCCGAACGCCTCCACCAGCTTGTCGAACTCCTGCGACAGGCTGGTGCGGCTCATCAGCCGGTTGTCGGTGTTGACCGTCACCCTGAAGTGCAGGCGGCGCAGGAGCCCGATCGGGTGCTCGGCGATGGAGTCGGCGGCCCCGGTCTGCAGGTTGGAGGTGGGACACATCTCCAGGGGGATGCGCTTGTCACGGACGTACGCGGCCAGGCGGCCCAGCTTGGCCGAGCCGTCGCCGGACACCGAGATGTCGTCGATGATGCGCACCCCGTGCCCGAGCCGGTCGGCGCCGCACCACTGGATGGCCTGCCAGATGGACGGCAGCCCGAACGCCTCACCGGCGTGGATCGTGAAGTGCGCGTTCTCCCGCTGCAGGTATTCGAACGCGTCGAGGTGCCTGGTGGGCGGGTAGCCCGCCTCGGCGCCGGCGATGTCGAACCCCACCACGCCGACATCCCGATAACGCACGGCCAGCTCGGCGATCTCCATCGACCGCGCCTGGTGCCGCATCGCGGTCAGCAGCGTGCCGACCTTGATCTCGCGCCCAGCGGACCCCTGCCTGAACCCCTCCAGCACCGCCTCCACCACCTGATCGAGGCTGAGCCCCGTAGTGGTGTGCTGCTCGGGCGCGAACCGCACCTCGGCGTAGACGACCCCGTCATCGGCGAGATCCTCGGCGCACTCGGCGGCGACGCGGGCCAACGCCTCGCGCGTCTGCATGACACCGACGGTGTGCTGGAACGTCTCCAGGTAGCGTTCGAGTGAGCCAGAGTCGGCCGCCGCCTCGAACCACTCCCGGAGGTTGTCGGAGTCGGTGGTGGGCAACTCGCCATAGCCGCAGTCGCGAGCCAGCTCGACGATGCTCTCGGCCCGCAGGCCGCCGTCAAGATGGTCATGCAGCAGCACCTTGGGCGCCCGTCGGATCTCGTCAAGCGTGGGCCTCATCCGCCCATGATATGCGCCTTCGGCCCACGAACCTTTCGCTCCGCCACGGCGGCATACTCATCGAATGACCATCGACAAGATCGCCTGGGTCCACCTGGAAGACGGCAAGATCCTCAGCACCCGCTCGCGCGACAAGGACGTCTACTACATCCCCGGAGGCAAACGCGAGCCAGGCGAAACCGACCTCGACACTCTCATCCGAGAGATCGACGAGGAACTGGCCGTCGCCATCATCCCGGCCAGCGCCACACACTTCGGCAGCTTCCAGGCCCAGGCGCACGGCCACGCCAACGGGGTCACCGTCCAGATGACCTGCTACACCGCCGACTACCGAGGAACACCCACCCCGAGCAGCGAAATCGAAGAAGTCACCTGGCTGACCTACGCCGACCGCGACCGCGTATCCCCCGTCGACCAGCTCATCTTCGACCACCTGCACCAGACGGGCCGGCTCACCTGACAGGCTGCCCGGCACCGTCGCGGTGGCGGCGAGACACGATGCATGAAACGCCCGGCTGACGTCCCAGGAAACCGGTCAAGAACACGCCGTAACGGCGCCCGGCCCCGTGCGGGTCAGAGGCCGTCTCCCTGGAGGCCCCCGCCACGTACGGCGTTTGGGGGTGGGGGCGGCAGTGCCGTAAAAGAAAAAATAGGTTGGTTTGTCAGGCCCGGTTGGCCGCGTCCGGAGAGAAGGCGGGGAGGCAGACGGCGATGTACTCGGCGCCGTCCGGACCGGTGCTGTAGCGGATCTTCTCGCCCGGGTCCGTGACCACGGACTGTCCGGCGGTCACCTCGGTGGTGCCGTTCGCGTGTTCGACCAGGAGCGTGCCGCGCAGCACGACGGTGTACTCCGTGAACGAGGGCGTTTGGGCGGGCTCGTCCCAGCCGGGCGGGGCGACCATGTGGGCGATGGAGATCGCCTCGTCGCCACTGTTGACGCGGCCCACGTGCTCGTCGATGAGCTTGCCGCCGGGCACTGGGATGCGGGTCGCCGCCTCGATCTTTCTCACCACCGGGTCAGTGTCCCACGTCTATGACGAGCCGGTCAGGGCCGGTCTGCTCTTTCAGGTCGAACGCCGCCCGGTGGTCGAGCACGAGGCCGACGCCGACGTAGCCCTCGAAGTCGCCGGTCTTGATCACATGCGTGATGTTGCCGAGGTCGGCCGGAAAGATCGGGCCGCCTGTCCAGGTGGGCGCGCCCTTGGCGTCGTGGGCCTCGGCGGGGTTGAGCAGGATCTGGAGGTACGCGCCGCCGGGGACGTGGAAGTTCTTGCCCGAGCCGTCCTGGAGCAGCTTCTCCACCCATTGGGCGTTGTAGCCGGGCATGGCGCCTTTGAGGTCGATCACCACGCGGTCGTAGGTGTCGTGGGCGGCGTATCGGACGCCCAGCACGATCGCGGGGTCGCCGCCACCGTGGTCTACGTCCACCTCGACCTTGCTCGTCGATGACGACTGCTGCTTGGCGTAGCTCGGCGTGGGCGTGTCGCTGGGCGTCGTCGATGGACTGGCGGCCTGGGGTGCCGCGCTCGTGGTGGCGCCGCCTGCCGTGCCGCCTGATGGGGTCGTACCGCATGCGGTCAGTACGGCGAGACAAGCGGCAGCGACGAGAGCGGCGGCGTGGGCAGGTCGGAGCCCCGACGAATGCCCGGGCGCGGATGACGGGCGCATACCAGAGTGATTCCCCAGTACAGGGGGCTACAAGCAGGCCCCGCGGGGCAGACCACCGCGCGGGGCCGAACAACGAATCGGTCAGACCGTCTCCAAGACCTTCGCGTCCTCCTGCTCGGCCACCGCCGGCCTACGAGCCCGCAGCCCGGTGGCCGAGATCGCCACCCCCACCAGCGCCAGCACCAGCGACACCACGATCGCCGACCGCAGCGTGTCGATCGACAGGGTGGTACCACCCGAGGAGAGCACCGCCGAGACCGCGGCGAGCACGATCGCGCCGCCCACCTGCCCGGAGGTGTTGAGCAGCCCGGAGGCCAGCCCCTGCTCGTCGTCGTTCACGCCGTTCGTGGCCTGGATGTTCAGCGGCGCGAACGACAGCGCGAACGCGATCCCCAGCAGCAGCATGCCGGGAATGACCAGACCGCCCAGGCTGGGCCGCTCGTCGATGCCCAGGAACATCGCGTAGCCACCGGCCAGCGCGGCCGCGCCGATGGTGGCCAGCTTGGTGGTGCCGAACCTGTCGGCGAAGTCGCCCATCTTGGTCGAGGAGATCGCGACGAGCAGTCCGGCGGGCAGGAACGCCAGCGCGGTGCCCAGTGCCGACCAGCCGAGCAGGTTCTGGAAGTACTGCATGGCCACGAACTGGAAGGCCACGTAGGAGCCCATCAGGATGAGCAGCCCCAGGTTCGCCCGGACGAGCGAGCCGGAGCGCAGGATGCCGAGCCGGACCAGCGGGTGCTTCATCCGGAGTTCGGCGAAGACGAACAGGCCGAGCAGCGCGGCGACGGCGACCAGCGAGCCGATCGTCCGCGGCGAGGTCCAGCCGGCCTCGGGAGCCTGGACGACGGTGAAGACGAGCAGCAGCATCGAGGCGGTGATCAGCACGGCGCCGATCAGGTCGTGGCCGCCTTCGGCCCGCTCCTCCGTGCTACGCGGCAGCACCTTGAGCGCGGCGACCAGCGCGATGATCGCGACCGGTACCGGCATCAGCAGCGTCCACCGCCAGCCGATCTCGGTCAGGAGGCCGGACAGCACCAACCCGAGCGAGTAGCCACTGGCTCCACACGCGGTGAAGATGCTGAGCGCCTTGTTGCGCTCAGGGCCCTCGGGAAAGGTGGTCGTGATGATGGAAAGCGCGGCCGGCGCGGTGAAGGCGGCGCCCACCCCCTTCACGAACCTGGCCACGATCAGCAGGGTGCCGTCGTCCACCAGCCCACCGAGCAACGACGCGATGGCGAAGACGCCCAGCGCGACCAGGAACACCCTGCGTCGCCCGAGCAAGTCGGCGGTCCTGCCGCCCAGCAACAGAAGACCGCCATAACCGAGCACGTAGCCGCTGACAACCCACTGCAGAGAAGAGGTAGAAAGGCCCAGATCGTGCTGGATCGCGGGCAGCGCCACGCCGACCATCGACACATCGAGGGCATCAAGGAAGATCACTGCACAGAGCACGACAAGCGCGCCCCAACGGGATGAAGAAGAGGACATGGGTCAGTACACTACATGCATCCGCATCTAATGCAAACGCATTTAATTCCGTTGCATAAGATTTAGCGAGGTGGTAACCTCCGCGTCATGGACGAGGAGTTCGTGGTCGGGACCTGGCACTACGTCCTGGCCAAGCACGCCAAGGCGATGTGCTCGCTGGAACGCGAGCTGGGTGACAAGCACGGCCTGGGGCCGAGCGAGTTCGAGGTGCTGGACCGCATCGTCCATCACGACAGGGAGCTCCGGATCCAGGAGCTCTGCGACGAGGTCCATCTGAGCCAGAGCGCGCTGTCCAGGGTCGTGGCGCGGCTGGAGAAGTCTCAGCTGGTCTCGCGCGGCGTGTGCGCCCAGGACCGCCGCGGCGTCTTCGTCTGCATCACCGACGCGGGCAGAGAGCGCCACCGAGCGGCCCTCCCGACGCAGCGCGCCGTGCTCGCCGACGTGTTCGCCGACGCGCCCGCCCTCGCCCGCTGACGTCGAACGGCGCCCGTACGAGGGCACAGACGCCGAACAGCAGTACGGCCGGCTAGGCCGTGATCCGGTCCATCACCAGGGGCAGCACCTCGGTGCTCGCCGCCCCGACCTCGTAGCCACCCCGCAACGCCTCCAAGGCCCGTTCGAAGCGAGCCGTCTCGTCCGCGTGCAGGGTCATCAAGGGCTGTCCCGCCCGAACGAGGTCCCCCGGCTTGGCATGCACCATGATGCCCGCGCCGAACGACACCGGATCCTCCTTACGAGCCCGGCCCGCCCCCAACCGCCAGGCCGCCAGACCGACGGCATAGGCGTCCAGGCGCGACAGAACACCCGAGGAAGGCGCCTCGACCACCATGGTCTCCGCCGCCTTGGGCAGCACCGCGTCCGGGTCGCCGCCCTGGGCGGTGATCATCCGGCGCCAGGCGTCCATGGCCGAGCCGTCCGCCAGCGCCCGCTCCGGGTCCGGGCCGGAGATCCCGGCCGCCTCCAGCATCTCCTGCGCCAGCCGTACGGTGAGCTCCACGACGTCCGGCGGCCCGCCGCCCGCGAGGACCTCGACCGACTCCTGGACCTCCAGGGCGTTGCCCACGGCGCGGCCCAGCGGGCGGTCCATCGCGGTGAGCAGGGCGACCGTGCGCACGCCCGCGTCGGTGCCCAGCGCGACCATGGTCTCGGCCAGCTCGCGAGCCCGCTCGGGCGTCTTCATGAACGCCCCGGAGCCCACCTTGACGTCGAGCACCAGCGACCCGGTGCCCTCCGCGATCTTCTTGGACATGATCGACGAGGCGATGAGCGGGATCGACTCGACCGTGCCCGTGACGTCGCGCAGCGCGTACAGCTTCTTGTCGGCCGGAGCCAGGCCAGAGCCGGCGGCGCAGACGACCGCGCCCGCCGACCGCAGCACCGAGAGCATCTCGTCGTTGGACAGCGAGGCCCGCCAGCCGGGAATCGACTCCAGCTTGTCGAGCGTGCCGCCGGTGTGGCCGAGGCCGCGGCCGGACAACTGCGGGACGTAGGCGCCGCACGCGGCCACCAGCGGGGCCAGCGGCAGCGTGATCTTGTCGCCGACGCCGCCGGTGGAGTGCTTGTCGGCGGTGGGCCGGTCGAGCGCGGACCAGTCCATCCGCTCGCCCGAGCGGATCATCGCCTGCGTCCAGCCGGCGATCTCGCGCCGGTTCATGCCGTTCAACAGGATCGCCATGGCCAGCGCGGACATCTGCTCGTCGGCGACCTCGCCGCGGGTGTAGGCGTCGATCACCCAGTCGATCTGGGCGGCCGTCAGCTCGCCACCGTCGCGCTTGGCGACGATGACCTCGATGGCGTCCATCAGGCGGACCTGGACAGGTCGTCGGGGCCGAACGCGTAGGGCAGGATCTCGGCCATCCGCTTCGGCCCGTCCACGGTCTCGACCAGCAGTTCCTCGCCGCCGAACTCGAACAGCAACTGCCGGCACCGCCCGCACGGCATCAGCAGCTCACCGTGGCCGTCCACGCAGGTGAAGGCCACCAGCCGACCGCCGCCCGACGAGTGCAGCGCCGAGACCAGCCCGCACTCGGCGCACAGGCCCAGGCCGTAGGAGGCGTTCTCGACGTTGCAGCCGGTGATGACCCGGCCGTCGTCCACGACCGCCGCCGCGCCGACGGGGAACTTGGAGTAGGGCGCGTACGCGTTGTGCATGGCCTCGATGGCCTCCGTGCGCAGGCCGTCCCAGTCGATGTTCAATGCTGTTCCCCCCGGCGATAGCGCACGCCGTCGGCCTTGGGCATCCGCAGTCGCTGCGAAGCCACGAGGAGCACGAGCAGCGTGAGCACGTGTGGTGTGATGAAGACGAACTCGTTCGGCAGCTGGTCGACGGTCAGCCACAGCCAGATCAGCACGATCATGCCCCCGGCGGCCGCCGCGATCAGGTTGTACTCCCTGGCGCCCCTGGCCACCATCTCCGCGGGCTGGCCGGACGACAGCAGCGCGCGCACCTTGGCGGCGATGTAGATGAGCAGCAGTATGGCGCCGAACAGGAAGAACGCCGTGACGGGCGATTGGGCCCCGGAGCTGCGCAGTTGCAGACCGTCGGCGTACCCGAACAGCGCGGCGCCCGCGGCCAGCCCGCCGGGCCGCCAGTTGCCGAAGATCATGGCGGCCAGGCCGATGAACCCGCGACCCGCGGTCTGGCCCTCGACGTACTTGGTGGTGACGAAGACCAGGAACACGCCGCCGAGCCCGGCGAACGCGCCGGAGATGACGACGGCCACGTACTTGATCAGGTAGACGTTCACGCCCAGCGACTCGGCCGCCCACGGGTTCTCGCCCGCCGAGCGCAGCCGCAGGCCGAAGGCCGTGTGCCAGAGCACGAAGAACGTCAGCGGGAACAGCAGCACGGCCAGGATCACCAGCACGTTCACCTCGTGCGTGAGCCCGCGCAGGATGCCCGCGAGGTCGGAGACCAGGAACCAGTGGGTGCGCTCCAGGCTGCCGAGCCAGTCGGGACCCGACGAGAACAGCGGCAGGCTGGGCTGGGGCGCCTCCGAAGACATGGCAGGCGAGGTGGTGATGCCCGCGCCCGCCGCGGCCGCGGCGGTGCCCTCCTTGTAGAAGACCTCCGACAGGAAGCGGGTGATGCCGGGGCCGAGCAGGTTGATGGCCACGCCGCTGATGATGTGGTCGACGCCGAACGTCACGGTCGCGACCGCGTGGATGAGGCCGCCGAGCGCGCCCGCGAGCAGCCCGGCGACCAGCGCGGCCATGAAGCCCCACTGGTATCCGGCCCAGCCGGCGAACCAGGTGCCCAGCACCATCATGCCTTCGAGGCCGATGTTGACCACGCCGGCCCGCTCGGCCCAGAGGCCGCCGAGCCCGGCCAGGCCGATCGGCACCGACAGCAGCAGCGCCGCGTTGAACGTGCCGGACGAGGTGATGTCGTCCTGCCCGGACACGACGCGGACCACCGACATCAGCAGGATGAGCACGGCCACGCCGATGAGCGCCAGATGATACCGGCTGAACTTGCTCATGCTGCCACCTCAACGGGAGTGTTCCTGCCGAGCTGCTGAGCGGCCCGCCGTTCCTCGCGCCGCAGCGCGATCCTGCTGGTGATCTCGTTGGCGATGACCACGAGCAGCACGATCGTGCCCTGCATGATCATGATGACCGAGGGCGGCACGTTGGCGAACTGCAGGGGGCCCTGCGCCCGGTCCAGGAAGCCGAACAGCAGCGCCGCGACCGCGATGCCACCGGGTTTGTTCCGGCCGAGCAGCGCCACGGCGATGCCCAGGAAGCCCAGACCGGGGGTGAAGTTGGAGCCGAAGGAGTGCTTGTCCCCGAGGATCTCCGGCAGGCCGATCAGCCCGGCGATCGCGCCGGAGAGCACCATCGCGGAGATGACCATCTTCTTCGGGTCGACGCCCGAGGCCAGCGCGGCCGAGGCGTTGAGGCCGCTGGCCTTGACGTCGAAGCCGAACCGGGTCCGCTCCAACACCACCCAGAGCACGATGCCCACCACGATGGCCACCAGCAGGAAGCCCCAGAGCCCGCCGCCGCGAGGCGCCGGCAGCCCGAACATCTCGAACACGACGTTGAGGTTGGGGAACCAGGCCGACTGGGGCAGCGTGGGCGTCGTGGTGGTCAGCACGCCCTTGGCCCGCTCCCCGGTGAAGGGGCCGCGGACGAGGAAGGCGGCCAGGTTGATCGCGATGTAGTTCAGCATGATCGTGGCGATGACCTCGTTCACCCCCCGGGTCACCTTCATCACGGCGGGGATCAGCGCGTAGAAGCCGCCCACGGTCATCGCCACCACGATGATCACGGGGATCTGGATCCAGGCGGGCGCCGCGAACGTCGAGCCGACGTACGCGGCGCAGACGGCCGCGATCCGGTACTGGCCCTCCACACCGATGTTGAAGAGGTTCATCCGGAAGCCGACGGCCACCGCCAGGCCCGCGATGTACAGCGGAACGGCCCGGTTGAGCATGGTCACGATGCCGTTGACCACCGCCCGCTCGGTCTCGCCGAAGTCGAAGAAGGCGGCGAACGCGGCCTCGGGGCTGGCCCCCGCCGCGATGATCGCCACGCTGGAGATCACGATCGCCAGGATGATGGCCGCGATGGCGCCGGCGATCGTCAGCAGCGCCCGGTAGAGCCCGGCGGGCATCACGTCTCCTCAGTACTGGTGATGGCGCCGGTCATGTAGCCGCCCAGCCGTTCGGGCGTGACGTCGGACGGGTCGAGACGGGCGACGAGCCGGCCGCGGTAGATCACCTGCAGCGTGTCGGACAGCCCGATGAGCTCGTCGAGGTCGGCCGAGATCAGGAGTACGGCCAAGCCCGCGGCCCTGGCGTGACGCAGGTGGTCCCAGATCGCCGCCTGCGCGCCCACGTCGACACCACGGGTGGGGTGGGCGGCGATGAGGAACTTGGGCTCGCCGCTCATCTCCCGCCCGACGATCAGCTTCTGCTGGTTGCCGCCCGACAGGGCCAGCGCCAGCGTGTCGACGCCCGGTGTACGGACGTCGTAGTCCTTGACGATGCGTTCGGTGTCGGCCCTGGACGCCCGCCGGTTGATCCAGATGCCCGAGCGCGCGGGCGGCCTGGTCTGGTGGCCGAGCACCCGGTTCTCCCAGAGTGACGCCTCCAGCAGCAGACCCTGGCGGTGGCGGTCCTCGGGGATGTAGCCGATGCCCGACTCGCGGCGTTTGAGGGTGGACCAGGTGCTGATGTCGGCGCCGTCGAGCGTGATGTCGCCGTGCACGGGCAACATACCCATGATGGCCTCGATCAGCTCGGACTGGCCGTTGCCCTCGACCCCGGCGATGCCGAGGATCTCACCCTTGCGGATCTCGAACGACACGTCGTCGAGGAGCAGCCGCCGGCCCTCCTCACGCAGTTTCTCGACATACAGGGCGACCGACGTGCCCTTGGGCACCGGGCGGAAGCCGTCGGCCTCCATGGTCAGGCCCGACACCGTCAGCGCCACGTCCTCGGTCACCGTGGACTCGCGCGTCTCCGGCGTGGGCAGCTCGCTGCCGACCATGAGCTCGGCCAACTGCCGCGCGGTGACCTGGCCGGGGTCGACGCTGGCGACCGTGGTGCCGCGCCGGATCACGGTGATCGCGTCGGCGATGCTGAGCACCTCGTCGAGCTTGTGCGAGATGAAGATGACCGTCAGCCCCTCGGCCTTGAGCTCGCGCAGGTTGTCGAAGAGCTCGTCGACCTCCTGGGGTACGAGCACCGCGGTCGGCTCGTCGAGGATCAGGATGCGCGCGCCGCGATAGAGGACCTTGAGGATCTCCACCCGCTGCCGGTCGCCGACACCGAGGTCCTCCACGACCCGGTCGGGATCCACGCGCAGGCCATGGCGGGCGGCCAGCTCGGTGATGCGCGCGCGGGCGCCGGCGGCGTCGAGCATGCCGGCCCTCTTCGGCTCGGCGCCGAGGACGATGTTCTCCAGCACGGTGAAGTTGTCGGCCAGCATGAAGTGCTGGTGCACCATGCCGATGCCCGAGGCGATGGCGTCGCTCGGTGTCCGGAAGGCTACTTCCGCACCATTCACCTTGATGGTGCCCTCGTCCGGCTTCTGCATGCCGTAGAGGATCTTCATCAGGGTGGACTTGCCCGCGCCGTTCTCCCCGACGATCGCGTGCACCGTGCCGGGTTCGACGGTGATGCGGATGTCGTGGTTGGCGACGACGCCGGGGAAGCGTTTGGTGATGCCTTCCAGCTCGACGGCGGGTTGCACCGCGGCGACGGTGTCGGCGTTCACTGGTCGCTCACCGCTCCTCAATCGCTCCGCTCATTGTGTGAGGGATAGGCCGAAGGCCCGGGGTCGGGTTGGACTCCGGGCCCTCGATCAACGTTCCTATCTCAATTACGGCTTGGACGGAACCGTGATTTTGCCGTCGATGATGTCCTGCTTCGCGGCGTCCAGCTTGTCCTTGATGTCGTCGATCTCGCCACCGGTGGTGGCCAGGCCCACGCCGTCGACCTTGAGGTCGTAGATGGTGTTGCTGCCACCCTTGGCGCCACCCTGGAACGCCTTGATGAACTCGAACACGCCCACGTCCACGCGCTTGAGCATCGAGGTCATGATGACCGACTGCAGGTCGGTCTCCTTGACCGTCAGGCGCTGGTCGGAGTCGACGCCGATGGCCTTCTTCTTGGCCGCGGCCGCCGCCTGGAACACGCCCAGACCCGAGTCGCCGGCGGCGTGGTAGACGATCTCCGCGCCGTCCTGGAACATCTTCTCGGCCGCGACCTTGCCCTTGTCGGGGGCCTTGAAGCCGCTGAAGTCACCGTCGGGGGTCAGGTACTTGACGTCGATCTTGGCGTCCTTCTTGACCGACTTCACGCCGGCGTCGAAGCCCGCCTGGAACTTCTTGATCAGGTCGTTCTCGACACCGCCGACGAAGCCGACGTGGCCGCTCTTGGCCTTGAGCGCCGCGGCGACGCCCGCCAGGTAGGAGCCCTGCTCCTCGGCGAACAGCAGGCCGGTGACGTTGGCCGCGTTCGAGGCGGAGTCGACGACCGCGAACTGGATCTCCGGGTATTCCTCGGCCGTCTTCTTGATGTCGTCGCCGTAGGCGAAGCCGACACCGATGATCGGGTTGTAGCCCGCGTCGGCCAGCTGGCGGAGCAGCTCACCGCGGTTGGAGCCGTCGGCCGCGGGGCTCAGCTCCTTGATGTCGGCGCTGAGCTCGGTCTTGGCCTTCTCCAGGCCCGCGTAGGCGGCGTCGTTGAAGGACTTGTCGCCACGGCCGCCGACGTCGAAAGCGAGACCCACCTTGAGCGCGCCGGACTTCGGCGCCTCACTGCTGGCCGCGGAGCTGGGTGCCGCGCTGGACGTGGCATCCCCTCCGGTACCGCCGCTGCCGCCACAGGCCGCGGCCGCCATGAGCATGGCACCGGCTACCGAGCCGGCCGCCATCCTGCCGAATCGCTTGCTGAGCAAGGCGACTCCCTTCCATTTCCCCGCCGTCAAACTTCATCGCGGGCGCGAAGAAATGTACGGCAACCCTGCACGGAAGATAGTTGGTTGACCAGGGCGGACAAAACCGGCACACAGGGTCGCAACCGCTCCGTTATCGACATCAGTCGCGTCCGTGACCTGAATCTGCGGATGCGAGACGGGGACCGGCACCCGAAGCTTTACCCAACCTTGAACGCAGGGGGGCCCTTGCCGTCCAGCCGATCATGGCAGAGATTCACTGATCAACGGTGGTTATCTCATCCTGGAGCCCTACATGCATCCTTGGAAGGCCATGATCGTGCCCATGGCCGCGGTCCTTCTCGCGGCCATGGGCACATCGCCCGCCACAGCGGAGGCGGGCACCCCCACCATCACGATCGAGAACAACGCCACCCAGCCCGTCTTCTCCCGCGCCGACGCCGTCAAGCAGACGGTGTACGTCGAGGTCGCGGGGACCGACAGCGACAGCGACGGCCTGCCCGACCGCGTCGCCGTGGACATCCTGCGCCCGAAGGAGACCGACGAGGGCCTGAAGGTCCCGGTCATCATGGAGGCCAGTCCCTACTACGCGGGCGGCAACGACGTGCCGAACCACGTCGTGGACGTGGACGAGAACGGCAACCCGCTGCCGACCCTGCGCGCGTACGCCAACAAGCTGGCGACCGAGCCGTTCGACGGCTACTACGACAACTACTTCCTGCCCCGCGGCTACGCGATCGCGCTGGTCGAGAACCTGGGCAGCGGCCGCGCCACCGGCTGCCCCACCACCGGCGACCGCAACGAGACGGCCGGCCCGAAGGCCGCGATCGACTGGCTGAACGGCCGCGCGAAGGGGTTCACCCCCGAGGGCGAGCCCGTCTCGGCCACCTGGTCGACCGGGAACGTGGGCATGATCGGCGTCTCCTACAACGGCACGCTGCCCAACGCGGTCGCCTCGACGGGCGTCGAGGGACTGAAGACGATCGTGCCGATCGCCGCGATCTCCTCCTGGTACGACTACTACCGGGCGAACGGCGGCGTGGTGGCGGCGGGCGGCTTCCAGGGCGAGGACGCGGACGTGCTGGCCAAGTACGTGCTCACCCGCGCCGCCGGCCAGCAGGTCTGCGGACCCGTCATGGACTACCTGACGGCGACCCAGGACCGGATCAGCGGCGACTACAGCCGCTTCTGGAACGCCCGCAACTACCTCAACGACGTGAACAAGGTCAAAGCCAGCGTCTTCCTCGTGCACGGCCTCAACGACTGGAACGTCAAGACCAAGCAGTTCGCCCAATGGTGGTACGCCCTGTCGAAGCGCCACGTGCCACGCAAGATCTGGCTGCACCAGGGCACTCACATGAACCCCTTCAACCTGCGCACCGTCGAATGGCTCCGGCAACTGCACGGCTGGTTCGACTACTGGCTGTACGGGATCGACAGCGGCATCATGCGGGAGCCCCAGGCGGACGTCGAAATCGCCCCCGGCGAGTGGGGCACTCACAGATCGTGGCCACTTCCGGCCACCAAGCCCGTAGCCCTCCATCTTGGCTCCGGCGCCAAGCTGAGCCTCCTGCCGCAGCGCTCGACCCGCGAATCCTTCGTCGACCAGAAGACCCGCACCGCCGAACAACTCGTGGAAACGGCCTCCGCCCCGGACCCCAACCGCCTGGCCTACCTGACTCCGGAGCTGCCGGCGGACGTCCGGATCTCCGGCACCCCGGAGATCTCACTCCGCGCCGCCCGCGACGCCGGCCCCTCCCCCTATCTCACGGCCCTGCTGGTCGACTACGGCACGGACACAAGAGCGGACGGAACCCTGGTCGCGACCGGCGAAACCCTCTGCTACGGCCAAGGCGTCCCGGGCGACACAGGCTGCACGGCACTGCGCAGGCTGGGCACCGCGACAACCCCCTACAAGATCGTCTCAAGAGGCTGGCTGGACATCAGAAACCGCCACGACCCAGCAAGAACAGAAACCATCAGCCCTTCAAAGGACTACACCTTCACCTGGGACTTCCAGCCCAAGGACTACCGCTTCAAACAGGGCCACAAGATCGGCTTGATCATCACCTCAACCGACCACGACTACACCCTGCGCTACCCAGAAGGCAGCAAATTCACGATCGACCCGGCCCACTCATCACTGATCCTGCCGGTGACCAAGCCCTAGGGCGGCCGGGGTCAAGAATGCGCACGTCACGGCGTCCAGCCCCGTAAACCCCAGGAGCGTGCCCCTGGAAAGAGGCCAGCCCCGCCCAGAAGGGTGGGGCTGGCCCATGCTGGCCGTAACAGAAAATCAGGCGAGGATCGAGTCCACGACCGGTTCCCACAGCGCGGTCAGGGCGGTGGCGGACATCAAGCGGACGCCCATCGAGATGGCGGCCTCGTCGACGTCGAAGGTCCCCTGGTGGATGTCGTACGTGACGCCGCCGGGCGAGCGCGTGCCCAGGCGGGCGAGCGCCCCCGGGATCGACTCCAGGTACCAGGCGAAGTCCTCGCCGCCGAGCGACTGCTGCGTGGGCACCACCGCGCCCGGCCCCAGCGCCCGCTCCACCGCCTCGGCCAGCATGTCGACGCTCATCTCGTCGTTGACGACCGGCGGCACGCCACGGGTGTATTCCATCGTCGCCTCGATCCCGTACGCGCTGGCGACCGACTCCAGCAGCGACTTGATCAGGTCGGGCGCGGCGTGCCAGGCGTTCTCGTCGAGGCAGCGCACAGTGCCCTCGGCCACGCCCTCGTCGGGAATGGCGTTGGCCGCGGTGCCGGCCTCCACCTTGCCCCAGACCAGGCTGAGCGAGGAACGCGGGTCCACCCGGCGCGAGAGCGCGGCGGGCAGCTCGGTGAGCACCTTGGCGAGAGCGAAGACCAGGTCGGCGGTGAGGTGCGGCCGGGCCGTGTGGCCGCCGGGACCCGACACCCTGATGACCAGCTTGTCGCAGGCGGAGGTGATCGGGCCGGGCTTGAGCCCGACCTGCCCGAGGTCGACGCGCGGGTCGCAGTGGAGGCCGAAGATGCGCTCCACGCCGCTGATGCCACCGTGCGCCATGACCTCCAGCGCGCCGCCGGGCAACTCCTCGGCGGGCTGGAAGATCAGGCGGACCCGGCCGGGCAGCAGGCCGGCGGCGGCCTGCTGGGCGAGGAAGATCGAGGTGCCGAGCAGGATCGCGGTGTGCACGTCGTGGCCGCACGCGTGGCAGGCGCCGGGAACGGTCGAGCGGTAGGGCACGTCCTTCTCGTCGTGCAGCGGCAGCGCGTCGATGTCCGCGCGCAGCGCGACCGTCGGACCGTCTCCACTGCCCACGTCGCAGATCAGGCCGGTGCCGCGTGGCAGCACCGACGGCATCAGACCGGCGGCGGTGAGCCGCTCGGCGATGCGCTGCGTCGTGCGATATTCGGCGAAGGCCAGCTCAGGATGCATGTGCAAGTCGCGGCGGAATGCCACCAACTCCTGATCGGTCTCCGTCAGGAACGCGTCGAGTTCCCCCCGAAGCTCACGTCCCCGCATGAGTCACCGTCCCGTCCAATTGCCACGCGATCGTCGACTGCCCGAAGTCGCACGGCTTATAGCGCCGTAAATCGTCCTTTGGCATCGCTGAGGCCAGCTGTCCGGTCAGAGCAGCCGTCCGGCGAAAATGCCGCACCCACAGGTTTCGGTGCCAGAGATCGTCGGCACGGGGGTTGTGATCCCCTCCTGAGGACAACCCACTACGGAAACACGGCGGTCGGCCATGAACCCGAAGGCGATGCACCAACTTTATCTCTTAGGCGCGGTCTCGCGCCGACAGATACCCCGAAAGTCAGCCGACTGCATGCCCGTAACCGCAGGTCGTCACCGTGCGTGAGGGCTCGGCTGACCCGAAAAATAGTCACAAGGGATCATTAGTTGGTGACCCGCGGACGCCACTTCCAAACGTGGTCAAGGATTTCGAATCCTGTCACCTCCCGTCATGGTCATGACACTCCGACGATGGATGCTTTCGTATAGACTGCGTGTTTCACTCGCAATATGATCACTAAAATCCCGTTCGGGGAGAAGTATGCCGGGTTGAGCATCTTCGAGCCGGGCGAGGGGACCCTGGTGGTCGTGCCCTCGCTCTCCCTCCCGCAGGATGAGCTCCGCCGCATCACCGGGGCGAGGTGCTATGAGGAGCGGCTGCTCTTCCTCCTGCTCACGCTCCGCGAACCCGGCGTCAAGGTGGTCTACCTCTCCTCCGCGCCCATCGATCCGGACATCATCGCCTACTACTTCGGCTTCCTGCCCGATCCGGATGACGCCGCCAAGCGGCTGCGCCTGATCAGCCTCGACGACCCGCACTCGCAGCCGCTGACCAGAACCCTGCTCTCGCGGCCCGAGGTCCTCGAACAGGTACGCGAGGCGATCGACGGTGACGCGTGGATGGTGCCGTTCGTGCTGAGCGAGCTGGAGGAGGAACTGGCCTCGTTCCTGAACATTCCCATCTACGGCCCGGCCACCTCGCTCGCCTATTACGGCTCCAAGAGCGGCTCCCGCGAGGTCGGCCAGGAGGCCGGCGTGCCGATGGCCCGCGGCTTCGGCGACCTGCACGCCCTGGCCGAGATCGAGGACGCCATCGAGTCGCTGCCGGGCGAGCGGGTGATGGTCAAGCTGAACGACGGCTACTCAGGGCTCGGCAACGCCATCGTGACCAAGGGCGACCCATCTCGGACGAGATTCTCCGCGTACGGCGAGACCTGGAAGAGCTTCACCACGAAGATCCGCGAACGCGGCGCGGTGGTCGAGGAGTACATCGAGCAGCGCCCGCTCCACCACCCCAGCGCGCTGGCCCGCATCACGCCCGACGGCCGGCACCACGTCATCGCCACCCACGACCAGGTGCTCGGCGGCGCCAACAACGACGTCTACCAGGGCTGCACGTTCCCGGCGGCGCCGGAGTACCGCGACGAGGTGGGCGCGTCGGCCGAGCGGATCGCCCGCATCATGGCGGAGCGGGGCGTGGTGGGGTTGTTCGGCATGGACTTCTTCGCGCTGGAGACCGACGCCGGCTACGCGGCGCTGCTGTGCGAGGTCAACCTGCGGATCGGCGGCACCACGCATCCCTTCGGCGCCACGGTGCTGACCACCGGCGCCTCCTATGACCCGGCCACCGGCCTGCTCATGGCCGGCGACCAGCCCAAGTACTACACCGCGACCGACAACTGCGCGGCCGGCTCCCTCCGCGGGCGGTCCCCCGGCCAGGTCGTCCGGATGGCCGAGCAGCTCGGTCTCGGCTTCGATCACGCCCGTCGTACCGGAAACGTCTTCCATCTGCTCGGGGCGATCCCCGAGCACGGCAAGCTCGGCTTCACCACGATCGGCGACTCCCGCGAGGAGGCCGACGAGTTGCACCGGCTCACCTGTCGCGCGCTCTGCGGAGTCCCTTCCAGCCGATGACGCCCAGCACGATCGCGAGTATGAGGTTCACTCCGATCAGGATGCCGTGCACCACGTAGAAGCTCGTGGGATGGCCGTCTTGCAGGTTAAACCCGAGGTTGACCCACTCGAAGACCATGAACACGCCGAGCAAGATGAGGAATCCGGCGATCTTTCGCGACATGACCACTTCTCTAGTATCAGGCGCCGAGCATCGGGGGATGTGTCGGCACATGTGCAATGACACGAAGCTACGCTGAGACCGCCATGCTGATGAAACTGGTGCCTGTCACGGCACTCCTCGCGGCGGTCGCGCTCACGGGACCGGCCCATTCCGGGTCGACGGCTCCCGTCGGCGGGGATCTGCTGGGCAGCCGCGGTCTGGTGAAGCCCGACGGCATCAAGGCACCGCCGAAATCCAAGGCCACGTCGTACGTGATCGCCGACCTGGAGACCGGCGAGGTGCTCGCGGCCAAGAACCCGCACGGGCGCTACCTGCCGGCCAGCACGCTCAAGACGCTCACCGCGCTCACGCTCATTCCCAAGCTGGACAAGAACCTCACGGTCAAGCCGAGCAGGAACGCGGTCAACCAGGAGGGCACCGCCGTCGGTCTGACGACCAAGCCGCTCTACAAGGTCGACGACCTGTTCAGGGCGCTGATGATGTCGTCGGGCAACGACGCGGCGATGGCCCTGGCCGAGGCGAACGGCAGCCTGGCCAAGACCATGAGCGACATGAACGCCGAGGCCAAGCGCCTGCAGGCGAACGACACGGTGGCCAAGACGCCCAGCGGGCTGGACAAGCCAGGGCAGAGCAGTTCGGCGTATGACCTGGCGCTCATCGCGCGGGCCGGTCTGGCGAACCCCGATTTTCGGCGATATATCAGCACAAAGACGGCAAAGTTTCCGGCGCCCAAGCACTACTACGAGATCAGCAACCACAACAAACTGCTGTGGCGCTACAAGGGCATGATCGGCGTCAAGAACGGCTGGACGTCCAAGGCCCTGGGCAGCTTCGTCGGCGCCGCGACGCGTGGCGGCCACACGATCATCGTGACCATCATGCGGCATGACGGGTACTTCTGGGACGAGGTCGCGGACCTGCTCGACTGGGGCTTCGCCGCCCGGGGCAAGATCACGCCGGTCGGCCGGCTCGTCGATCCGCTGCCGGCCGTGCTGCCCGTGCAGCAGGCGACCGCGCCGGTCATCACCGCGTCGCCGGTCCCGGCGCCGCTGCTCGACCGGGCCGCGTCGAAGCAGACGGACACCAGCCGCACGGTCGGCTCGATCGTGATCGGTGGCGGGCTGCTGTTCGGCCTGATCTGGCTGGGGTACGGCATCCGCCGCAGGCGACGCCTGGCTCTGAAGTCCCGAGGCCCGGAGAACTTCGAGCTCAGGTGAACCCGTTCGAGGGTATGGGTGAGGGTGACGGCGGCGGGTTGAGTCCGGCCGTGGCGGTCCAGGCCGCGACGTACAGGACGAACCTGGCGGACAGGTTGATCCACACCAGCAGCCCCACCATGACGGCGAACGCGCCATAGACCGGGTTGGACAGCGTCTGCGCCAGCAGCAGCGACGCGACCTGCTTGAGCAGCCCGAACCCTACGGCGCCGAGCAGCGCGCCCCTGGCCAGCACCTGGAAGGGCTGGGTGGTCCGGCCCACCCAGCCCAGCACGATCAGGAACAGCAGCCAGTCG
The DNA here is from genome assembly GCF_043197155.1 of Nonomuraea sp. NPDC049269. Classification (NCBI taxonomy): domain Bacteria; kingdom Bacillati; phylum Actinomycetota; class Actinomycetes; order Streptosporangiales; family Streptosporangiaceae; genus Nonomuraea; species Nonomuraea sp. NPDC049269. The sequence continues at coordinate 1,572,074 of NZ_JBICSO010000002.1, read as the reverse complement.
GCGGCCACGCTGGCCACCAGTCCCACCAGCCAGAGCGTGCCGGTCGTCACCGGCGCGCTGCCCAGTCCGAGGGTCGTCGCGACGTTGGTCGTCGCCTGCGTGGCGGCTCCGCCGATCAGCACCGACACGACCATGGTGAACCCGAGCATGAGCAGGGAGATCAGGTCGCGCAGTTTGCCGACGAAGAAGTTCAGCGGCGGGGCCGTGGTCATCGAGATCTCCGCCAGCGCCCCGCGCAGCGCGTCCACCGCGCCCAGGCCCGCGTAGAGGAGACCGGCCAGGCCGATGATCCCGGCGGTCGCCCTGGCCTCGGCGATGGCCTGAAGGTTGATCTGGTCGGCGAGTCCGGGCAACTGCTCCTTGATCGCCCTTTCCAGCGCCCTGATCGCGTTGGTGTCGTTCGACAGGACGTACCCGAACAGCGCGTAGGCGAGCGCGATCAGCGGGAAGAACGACAGGAACGCGAAGTAGGTCACCGCGCCGGCCAGCCGGTCGCCGAATCGCAGCTGGTAGCGCTGCACGGTCCTCATCAGATGGTCGAGCCAGGGGCGGCGGATCCGCCAGGACTCGACGATGCGGCCGCCCCGCGCCTTGGCCGACTCGACGCGCGCCATCACCTTCGCCAACACGCGCGCCGCCTTCCGAGGTGCCCCGCCGTCACCGGGCACCTGCCCTGGCTACCGCTCTTGTACCACGGAGACGCGCGAACCGCGGGCTCGTGAACCGCGAGGCTCGTTCAGGAGCGCGGGGCGGTCACTGCGCGGGCTGATTCCGCGAGCCGGGCGAGCACCTCCGTGACGTCGTGGCGCAGCAGCCGCCCGTCCCGCTTGACCACCTGCCCGGCGACCAGGACTGTGTCGACGGCGCTGGTGTCGGCGTTCAGCACCACCGCGCCGATCGGATCGTGCGCGGCCGCCATGCCCAGCGTGCCGGTACGCAGCAGCACCAGGTCGGCCTGCTTCCCGGCGCGCAGCGAGCCGACGGTGTCACCGAGCCCCACCACCTCGGCGCCTTCGATGGTGGCCATCCGCAGCGCGTCACCGGCGCGGAACCCCAGCCCCTGCCCATCGGGACGACCCCGCTCCAGCGCGAACGCAGCCCGCATCAGACTGAACATGTCACCGGGCGCGCACGTCACGGTGTCGATGCTGAACGAGGTGGGTATCCCGGCGGCCCGCGCCCGCCCGCTGATCGGGTAGCCGATGCCCAGGGCCATCTCGTCGATCGGCGACACGGACACGCCGCCACCGCTGTCGGCGATGAGCTTGAGCTGGTCGTCGCTGTAGTGGTTGGCGTGCACGTACGTCGTACGCGGCATCAGCAGCCCGTTGGCCGAAAGGAACGCCAGCCCCTTGGTCGCGCTCTCCCTGTTGTGGCCGCCGAGGTGCGCGGTCACGGGCAGGTCGAGCTCGCGGGCCAGCCGCCACTCCTCCAGCGCGTCCTCCTCGCTGACGATCTCCGGCCCGAGGGCGGCGATCGCCATGCTGACGAGGCCGGCCGTACCGAAGTGCTCGTCATGGACCCGGTGGCCCTCCTTCAGCAGGTTCTCGCGCGGGCCGCCGTGGCAGTACCCGAAGATCGCCCTGATGCCGGACTCGCGCAGCGCCCGCACGGCGGAGTCGGTGTGCTTGGGCGTGAACTGCACGTGCGACCAGTCGAGCAGCGTGGTGATCCCGGCGTCCAGGCATTCCAGCGCTCCGGCCAGGTTCCCCGCGTAGACGTCCTCGGGCCGGTAGCCGGGGGCCAGCTCGCCCAGGATGCGCTGCAGATATCCGCCGAAGGTGATGTCGGGCGCGATCGCCCTGATGCCGGCCTGCCAGGTGTGCCGGTGGCTGTCGACGAATCCCGGCAGCACGATCATCCCGGTCGCGTCGATGACCTCCGCCCCCGGCACCTCGGGCAGATCCGGCCCCACCTCGGCGATGAGGCCGTCCTCGACCCGTACGTCCACCTGCCCGAGCACGACCGGCTCCGGCTCCGTGTCGACGACGATTCCGTTCCTGATCAAAGTTGTCATACCGAAAAGCTTAGTAAGAAGCTTTTTAGAAAGCAATATACCGCCAAGTATCCTCGATCCATGAAGCACGATGAGGTCGACGCGATGGTCCCCCGCTGGCAGGACTCGGGCCTGTCATCGTCGCTCGTCGCCGGCCTCGAACTGAGCAAGCGCATGTCCCGCCTCAACATGCTCTTCGAGACGGCGATCAAGGCCGAGCTGGCGGACCTGGGCCTGACCTACGCCGAGTTCGACGTCCTCGCCGCCCTGACCCGCACCGGCCCCCCGCACCGGCTCAAGCCCAGCGAGCTGTCGAAGAGCCTCTATCTCACCTCGGGCGGCACCAGCAACGTCCTGCAGCGCCTGACCTCGTCCGGGTACGTGGAGCGGGCGGCCAACACCGGCGACGCGCGCAGCAGGTGGGTCCAGCTCACCCCCGAGGGCCTGCGCCTGGCCAACACCGCCCTGGAGGCCTCGGGAAAGGCCCACGAGGAGGTGATGGCGGGCGTCCCGGAGGAAGCGGTACGACAGGCGGCGGACGCCCTCCGGGAGGTGCTCCTGGCCGTGGGCCGCCGCCGCTTCCGCTAGTGACCTGCTCCAGCGTGGGAGCGGGCACGTCCTATGCCCACGACCGGCGTCTTACTCAGCGAGGATGGCGGCGTCGTCGCCTGGTGATCCCTGTCTTGGCTACTGATCGCCGGAAAGCGGCGCCTGCGCTGGAGAACGCGTCGTCCAAAGAGCGGAGACCGGGAGGCAGGAGAGCCCGTCGCCGAAACTCAACGACTGAGGCCCGCAGTACAGAACGAACCCCGCCATCATGCGATCGCCCAAGCGACGCTTGAGGAGCCGCAGTCCGCGAAAGTCATCGGCGCGAATGGTCTCCGCCGCCTTGACCTCGATGGCGACGATCTCGCCCGCGTTGTTCTCGAGGACCCCGTCCACCTCGTACTGGTCTCGGTCTCGATAGTGATAGAGGCGAGCCGATGTGTCAGCCCAGGTCAGCTGCTTGGTCATCTCACTGAGCACGAAGTTCTCGAGGAGCCCGCCATGGGTGGCGTCGGCGACGCTTCCGCTGGTGAGGTATCCGGCCATGCCTGGGTCGACGAAGATCACCTTGGGCGTGGCAACGGCTCTCGTGGTCGCGTTCGACGACCAGCCCGGCACAAGGCGGACCACGAAGATGGTCTCCAGAATCTCCACATAGCTGCGAACGGTCGGGCTCGACAGACCCAGCTCGCTCGCGAGTCGGCTCATATTGAGCAGCCCTCCGGTCTGAGCCGCCAGCAAGGCGACCAACCGCCGCATGTCGGACGCGCGCTCGATCTCGGCGACCTGTTTCACATCCCGGGCGATCAGATCTGCCAGATAGCCGTCGAAAAACCGTTCACGACGCCGAGGAGTTGTCCGCTTGACCGCCTCTGGGTATCCGCCGCGAGCGGCCAGAGCGAGATAGTCCTTTCGGCGTAGACCGATCGATTCGGCGCGCAGATCCTCCCCCATCGCGAATGCCGCGTCGATGAAGCCGTCCTCATGGCCGTCGATCTCCCCCTGCGAGAGCGGCCAGAGCTCGATGGTCTCCGACCTGCCGGGCAGCGAGTCAGGGAGGCTGCGTAGCGCGAGAAGACGAGCGGATCCGGTGAGCAGGAATCGTCCAGGGCGCGGGTCACGATCCACCACATGCTTGATGGCGAGCCAAAGATCAGGCACCCGCTGCACCTCATCGATGAGCATCAGCCCGTCATGACTCACGAAACGGACCGGATCTTCATGCGCCGCCAGGCGGGTGACTGGATCATCCAGGAAGCGGGCCACGCTGCCGGGGACATGGCGCAGCACCCGCTCGGCAAGGGTGCTCTTACCGACCTGGCGAGCACCGTTGACGACGACGACACGGGTGTCCTCAAGTGCGTCATACACCAGAGAAGCCGCACGCCGAGGCAGGTAGTCGACCGCTTCCCTCATGCGTGCACTGTAGCCCAGCCTTTAGATCTGCCGAACCTCTTCCTTTAGATCTGCCGAACCTCTTCCTTTAGATCTGCCGAAGATCAGCCTTTAGATCTGCCGAAGATCACACCTCTGGCGCCAGGCAGGTCAGAGGCTGGGCAGGAAGCCGACCCGGTCGCGTACCTCGGCCATGGTCTGGCGGGCCACGGCGCCGGCGCGCTCGGCGCCGATGGCCAGCAGGCGGTCCAGCTCGGCCTCGTCGGCCAGGAGCTTCTCCGTGCGCTCGCGGATGGGCGTGAACGCCTCCACCACGGCCTCCGCCACGTCCTTCTTGAAGGTCCCGTATCCCTGCCCGGCGTAGCGCGCGACCAGGTCGGGGATCGGCGTGGCCGTGAGGGCGGACAGGATGCGGAGCAGGTTGGAGATGCCGGGCTTGCCGTCCTCGTCGAACAGGACCTCGGACCCGGTGTCCGTGACCGCGCGCATGACCTTCTTGCGCAGCGGGCCCGGCTGCTCCAGGACGTCGAGGATGCCCGCAGGGCTGGAGGACGACTTGGACATCTTGGCCGTCGGGTCCTGGAGGTCGGTGATCTTCTCGACCTCCTTGAGGATGTACGGCTCGGGGATGGTGAACGTGTCGCCGAAGCGGTGGTTGAACCGCCCGGCGAGGTCGCGGGTGAGCTCCAGGTGCTGCTTCTGGTCGGCGCCGACCGGCACACTGTTGGCCTGATAAAGCAGGATGTCGGCCGCTTGAAGCACCGGATAGGTGAAGAGCCCGACGCTGGCCGCGTTCTCCCCGAACTTGGCGGACTTGTCCTTGAACTGCGTCATCCTGGCCGCCTCGCCCATGCCCGTCAGGCAGATGAGGATCCAGGCGAGCTCGGTGTGCTCCCGAACGTGCGACTGCACGAACACCGTCGAGCGCTCCGGGTCGAGCCCGGCGGCGAACAGCTGGGCGGCGGCCACGCGGGTGCGGCGGCGCAGCGCGGCCGGCTCCGTCGGCACGGTGATCGCGTGGAGGTCGACGACGCAGTAGAAGGCGTCATGAGTCTCCTGCAGCGTCACCCATTGGCGGACCGCACCCAGATAGTTGCCCAGGTGGAAGGAGTCTGCGGTGGGCTGGATGCCGGAGAGGACACGAGGTCTGGCCATAGCAGCCAATTGTGTCAGGAATCCAGGTCGGGCGGCGACTCGACGGCTGGACGCCGTTTCACTCTCACTCTGGCGATACGGCGGCCGTCGAGTTCGGTGACGGTCAGCTCGAATCCGGGCACCTCCACCACCTCCCCACAGGCGGCCACGTGGCCGAGCACGGACATCACGAACCCGCCCAGCGTCTCGTACGGGCCGTCGGCCAGCCGGATGCCGGTCTGGGCGTAGAAGTCGTTGAGGTTCGTCAGGCCGTCGATCTCCATCTCGCCCGCCGGGAGGACCACGGTGTCGCCCTCGACGTCGTACTCGTCCCTGATGTCGCCGATGAGTTCTTCGACCAGATCCTCCAGCGTGACGATGCCGGCCGTCCCGCCGTACTCGTCGACGACGATGGCCAGGTGGTGGCCCTCGTCGCGCATCTCCGAGAGGGTGGTGAGCAGGCGCTTGGAAGCCGGTACGAACTTGACCGGCCGGATCGGCACCAGCTCGCTGATCGGCTCGATCCGCCCGGTGAGCACCGGGTCGAGCAGGTCTCTGACGTGCACGAACCCGATGACCTCGTCGTACGACTCGCGATAGACGGGAAAGCGCGAATGCGGCAGCCCCGAGGCCAGCACCGCCGCCTCCGCCAGCGTGGTGTCGGCCTCCATGAACTCCACCTCGGTGCGGGGCAGCATGACCTCGCGGAGCTGGCGCTTGCCCGCGGCGAACACCTCGGCGATCAGCTTGCGCTCGTCGGCGGTCAGGTCGGTGTGCCCGACGACCATGTCGCGGAGTTCCTCGGTGGTGACCTCCTCCCGGTCGGCCTGCGGGTTGCCGCCGAGCAGCTTGACCACGCCGTCGGTCGACTTCGACAGCGCCCAGATGATCGGGCGCGACAGCGCGGCCAGGCGGTCGAGGAAGGGCGCCACGACCAGCGAGAGCCCCTCGGCCCGCTGCAGGGCCAGGCGTTTGGGCGCCAGCTCACCGAGCACGAGAGAGACGTAGGAGATGGCGAGCGTCACCAGCACCAGCGCGAGTACGGGTGCGACGGCGTGGGGCACGTTCCACCGTTCGAGCACGGGCACGAACTGCATACCGAGCCGGTCGGCGCCGAACGCGGCCGACAGCATGGTGGCGACGGTCACCCCGATCTGCACCGCCGACAGGAAGCGGTTGGGGTCGCGGGCGAGCTTGGCCACCCGCTCGCCGCGGCGACCTCTCTGAGCGAGCTTGCGCACCTGGCTCTCCCGCAGGGAGACCATCGCCATCTCGGCGGCGGCGAAGAAGCCGCCGCCGAGGATGAACAGCAGGACCAGCGCGATATTGGCCGCGAGGGTGTCAAACATGGTGGTTGGCAGCGTACTCGGCGGATTTCCCGCGTATGCTGAAGCCCGAGCCCGACAAAATCAAACATATAGCCACAGGAGTAACCATGAGGTTGCTGGTCACCGGAGGCGCCGGATACGTGGGCAGTGTCGTGGCGGCGCAGCTCGTCGAGTCGGGCCACGAGGTGACCGTGCTCGACGACCTGTCGACCGGCCACGAGGACGCGGTGCCGGAGGGGGCGCGGTTCGTCCGCGGCTCCATCACCGAGGCCCACGAGGCGCTGGCGGGCGTCGAGGCGGTGCTGCACTTCGCGGCCAAGTCGCTGGTCGGCGAGTCGGTGGAGAAGCCCGGCCTTTACTGGTCGCACAACCTCGGCGGCACGCTGGCGCTGCTCGACGCGATGCGCGAGCAGGGCGTGCGCGGGATCGTGTTCTCCTCGACCGCGGCCACGTACGGAGAGCCCGAGCGCTCCCCCATCCTGGAGACCGACCCGACGCGGCCCACCAACCCGTACGGCGCCTCGAAGCTGGCCGTGGACACCGCCCTGACCGCCTACGCGGGCCTGTACGGCCTCGGAGCGGTGAGCCTGCGGTATTTCAACGTGGCCGGCGCGTACGGCCGCTATCGCGAGCGGCACGCCATCGAGACCCACCTCATCCCGAACGTGCTCAAGGTGGCCACCGGCGAGCGTGAGTCGGTCAGCGTGTTCGGCACCGACTACCCGACGGACGACGGCACCTGCGTGCGCGACTACGTCCATGTGGCCGACCTGGCGGTCGCCCACCTGCTGGCGCTGGAGGCGCTCTCCCCGGGAGAGCACAAGATCTACAACCTGGGCAGCGGCGCCGGCTTCTCCGTCCAGGAGGTGATCTCGGTCTGCCGCGAGGTCACCGGGCACGACATCCCCGCCGTCCTCGGGCCACGCCGGGCGGGCGATCCGGCCGTGCTCGTCGCGTCGTCCGAGAAGATCCGGCGCGAGCTGGGCTGGAAGGCCGAGCGCGCCTCCCTGCGGGACATCGTCTCTGACGCTTGGGGGGCGCTTTCCGGGAAATCGGTATAGGAAGTCCAGATATGTGCTGTGATATCGAAATGTGAGGAGCTTTTCACCAAGGGTCACGAAGGTAGTCTTCGGCGTCCTCGTTCTACTGGGCAGCCTCACCGCGGCGGCAGGGGTGTTATTCGCCACCTCGCCGCCGGCTCCGGCCACGGGTATCACCCTTTGCCCTTAGTGTACGAAAAGGGAAATAAGCCGCAAATCGTACATGCGCCGCCCAGACAAAAGACGCGCGCCCGGAAACGGACGCGCGCCTTGTCAGGACAGACCAGGACAGATCAGATCAGGCCGAGCGACGCCACCGCGTCGCGCTCCTCGGTGAGTTCGCGCACGCTGGCGTCGATGCGGTCGCGGGAGAACGCGTCGATCTCCAGGCCCTGGATGATCTCGAACCGGCCCCCGGCCGCCCGCACCGGGAACGACGAGATGAGCCCCTCGGGCACGCCATAGGAGCCGTCCGACACGACGGCGGCCGAGGTCCACTCGGTGCCGTTGACCCAGTCATAGACGTGGTCGATCGCGGCGTTGGCCGCGGAGGCGGCGGACGAGGCGCCGCGGGCCTCGATGATGGCGGCGCCGCGCTTGGCCACCGTCGGGATGAACGTGTCGCGCAGCCACTCGGACTCCACCTGCTCGGCCGCGATCTTGCCGCCGACCTCGGCGTGGTAGAGGTCCGGGTATTGAGTGGCGGAGTGGTTGCCCCAGATGGTCATGTTCTTGATCTCGGTGACCGGGACCTGGAGCTTGGCGGCGAGCTGGGACAGCGCGCGGTTGTGGTCGAGGCGGGTCATCGCGGTGAAGCGGTCGGCCGGGACGTCCGGCGCGTTCTGCTGGGCGATGAGCGCGTTGGTGTTGGCCGGGTTGCCCACGACCAGGACCTTGATGTCGTCGGCGGCGTGCTCGTTGATCGCCTTGCCCTGCGGGCCGAAGATGCCGCCGTTGGCGCCGAGCAGGTCGCCGCGCTCCATCCCGGCCTTACGCGGCATGGCGCCGACGAGCAGTGCGACGTTGGCACCCGCGAACGCGATGTTCGGGTCGTCGGTGATCTCGATGCCGGACAGCAGCGGGAACGCGCAGTCGTCGAGCTCCATGGCGGTGCCCTCGGCTGCCTTCACCGCCTGCGGGATCTCCAGCAGACTGAGCTTGACCGGGACGTTCGAGCCAAGCAGTTGCCCCGACGCGATGCGGAACAACAGTGCGTAGCCGATCTGACCGGCGGCTCCGGTGACGGTCACCTTGACGGGCGTGGCCATGGCCTTCCCCTAACTCGGAGGATGAATCATTGACTTTCGGATGCTACCCGTTCGTCATCCGCAGGAGTTCATCGAGGGCGTGTCCTGCTCGGGAGTGAAGTCCACGTTGCGGAAATACTGGGTCAGCAGGCTCTTGACGACGCCACCCTTGTAGAGGGCGGTGATGACGCCTTCGGCCGCCTTGCAGGTCCTCGTGTCTCCGGTCTTGATGCCGATGGCATAGCGCTCGTCGTTGAGCTTGGCGCCGAGGATCTTGAAGCGCTGGTTCTCGCGGCTGGCGAACCCGGCCAGGATGAGGTCCTCGCCCGGCACCGCGTCGACCTCGCCGCTCCTGAGCTTGTCCATGCACTGCGCGTAGTTGGTCGCCGGGACGAGCTGGACCTTCACCTTGGCCTGGACACTCCCGACGGACGGGCTGTCGGGGGCGCAGATCTTCTTGCCCTGGAGGTCGTCGATCGAGTCGATCGCGTCGCCGTCGCTGACCAGGAGATCGTGGTGGGCCACGTAGTACGGGCCGGCGAACTCGACGTCGCTCTTGTCGATGGAGTAGGTGGCGATCACGAGGTCCACGGTGCCGTCGGCCAGCGCCTTCTCCCTCTCCGCCCTGGGGATCCTGACGAACTTGGTCTGCTTGGCGCCGAGCTCCTGCGCGATGCGCTTGGCCAGCTCGATGTCGAAGCCCTCGAAGTCCCCGTCGCGTTCCAGGGAGACGCCGGGGAGATCGCCCTTCACACCGATCACGATCTTCTTGGTCTGCGCCACCTTGTCGACCACCGAGGTGAAGGAGTTGGGCGGGACGGGGGCGGGCGAGGTGCCCTTGCCGAACATGAGCTGCGCCCAGTCGTTCCGCACCGCCACGACCGCCGTCGCGCCGATCAGCAGGACCGCCGCGACCAGCGCGAACCACCAGGCGCGGCGGCGGCGCGGCAATGTGTCCTGGGCGGGCGCGGGCAGGCCGGTGTCCCGGGCGGGCATGGGCAGATCCGTGTCCTGAACGCGGGGCGGCGGCGTGGAGCCGGTCGCCCACGGGATCGGCTCGCCACCGGTCACCGAAGACTGCTCCGGCGGATGCATGAGCTGCGCTTTCGCCAGCGAGCCCGTGCCTATGCTGCCGGTCGGCACCCTGATGAACGGGGTGGTGTCGTCGCTGGCCACCTGCACACCCCGGGTCAGCAGGGCCGTGGAGGCCCCGACGGTCTCGGGCTGGCCGAGCAGCCGCAGCAGGATCTGGTCGGCCGAGGGCCGGTCGTCGGGTGACTTGGACAGGGCCGACCGCACCACTCCGCGCAGCGGCTCGGGCAGCATGGAGACGTCGACCTCGTGGTTCAGGATCCGGTTGAGCACCACCGCGATCGAGTTGCCCTCGAACACGGTCTCCCCGGTGGCCGCGAACGCGATCACCGCCCCCCAGGCGAACACGTCGGTATAAGGCCCGACATCGTCGCCGGCGATCTGCTCGGGCGCCATGTAGGCGGGCGTCCCGATGGCCCGGCTGGTGATGGTGCCGCTGGAATCGATGATCCTGGCGATGCCGAAGTCCACCACACGCGGCCCGTCGGCGGCGATCAGCACGTTGTCGGGCTTGAAGTCGCGGTGCACGATCGAGGCGTGGTGGATCGCGGTCAGCGCGGTCGCCGTCCCGATCGCCAGCCGGTCGAGCGCCGTCCCCCGCAGCGGGCCGTCGTCGTCGACGATGTCCCTGAGCGCGCGCCCGTCGATGTACTCGCTGGCGATGTACGGCGTGTCGCCGTCGAGGTCGGCCTCGATCACCCGGGCCGTGCAGAAGGACGCCACCCGCTGCGCCGCCTTCAGCTCCCTGGCGAACCGCGACCTGGCGATCGTGTCCCCGCTGAACTTGACATGCAGCAGCTTGATCGCAGCCTGCTCACCCTCATCGGTGACGCCCAGGTAGACGATGCCCTGGCCGCCCTCCCCAACCCGGCCGACCAGCCGGAACGACCCCAGCTGGCCGGGGTCGCCGGCGACCAGCGGCGAGATCTGCGGCATTCATCTTCCCCACGTTCAAACAAAGCCTAACGACGCAAACTTTACGACGCTCAGTAAGCTCTCAGGGAACCGTTAACCGTTCGTGACGTCACGGTTTGTCGCCAGGAGCAGTATGGCCACCCGGCATCACCATCGTTGGGAGAAACGCCGAATAAGCACAGTATCGGGCAAAGTGATGTGAAACACCGGGAGGCTCGGGAATATGTCCCGTTCGTACGACATCGTGCTGTTCGGCGCGAGCGGATTCACCGGGGCGCTCACCGCGTCCTACCTCGCCAGAACGGCCGGACCCGAGGTCCGCTGGGCGCTGGCCGGGCGGGACCGGGCCAAGCTGGAGCGGCTCGGCATCGACGCTCCGATCCTGGTCGCCGACGCCACCGACCCCGCCTCACTGGCCGCGATCGCCCGCGAGGCGCGCGTCGTCGTCACGACCGTCGGCCCCTACCTCCGTTACGGAGAGCCGCTCGTGGCCGCCTGCGCCGAGGCCGGCACGCACTATCTGGACCTGACGGGCGAGGCCGAGTTCGTGGACCGGATGTACGTCCGCTACCACCGGCGGGCCTCCACGACGGGCGCCAAGCTCGTGCACGCGTGCGGCTTCGACTCGATCCCCTACGACCTGGGCGTGCTGTTCACGGTCGGCCAGTTGCCGGAGCACGTGCCGCTCAAGGTCAGCGGGTTCCTGAGGAGTGAGATGCGGGCGTCCGGAGGCACGCGGGCCTCCGCGATGACGATCATCTCGCGCCCCCTGCAGCTCCTCGACGCGGCGGCGCGGCGGCGCGCGGCCGAGCCGCCACCACCTGGCCGCCGGGTCAGCTCCCTGCCCGGCGGGCTGCGTTACGTCGGCGGCTGGGCCCTGCCGATGCCGAGCCTGGACCCGCAGATCGTCGGCCGCTCGGCCCGCCTCCTTGACCGCTACGGGCCCGACTTCACCTACCGCCAGTACTACGCCGTCAAGGGCCTGCCCACCGCGCTCGCGGTCGCGGCGGGAGCGGGGACCATGGCCGCTCTCGCACAGATCCCCCCGGTACGCGACTGGATGGCGAGCCGCGTCAAGCCGGGCGACGGGCCCACCCCCGAGCAGCGGGCCCGCAACTGGTTCAAGATCACCTTCCTCGGCGAGGGCGGCGGCCGGCGGGTCGTCACCGAGGTCGCGGGCGGCGACCCCGGCTACGACGAGACGGCCAAGATGCTCGGCGAGTCGGCGCTCTGCCTGGCCTTCGACGACGTGCCGGAGATCGCGGGCCAGGTCACCACCGCGTCCGCGATGGGCCGCCCGCTGATCGACCGCCTGCGCCGGGCAGGCATCACGTTCAGTACGCGAGAGCCCACGTCTTGAAGGACGACCGCAGGAACGGCGTCTTGAACTTGGGGAAGGCCACGGTCGCCGGGTCGCCGTCCGAGGTGTAGCGCATGTCCGGGTTGCTCTTCAGCCAGTCGAGCCAGGCCACGGAGCAGAACTGCGTGCAGTCGCCCTTCTTGTCCATGGCCCTGATGCGCGGGATGCCCAGCGGGTCGAAGGACTTGCTGAACGGCGCGGGCGCGGGCGTGTAACCGGCCAGGAAGACGCCGCTGTGATCGTAGGCCACATCGCCGAGCTTGCCGTGCATGGCCCACTTCTTGTTGTGCGGCTGGTTCCCGTACGGCAGGGCCAGGGTCACCGGCTTGGCGGCGCCCAAGGAGGTGATCATCGTCTGGATGGTGGCGATCTGCTCCTCGACCTCCTTCTCCGACCGGGAGTGCAGGTTGATGTGGTCGCGTGTGTGGTTGCCGATGTCGAACCCGTTGTCCTTGAGCCACAGCAGCATCTGCGCCTGCTCGTCGTGCTCGGTCTTGCCGAACATGTCGCGGGTGACGTACATCGTGGCCACCGGCCGGAAACCGGGATTCTTCGCCGCCACGTCACGCAGGATGCCGATGGCGGTGTCCGGCGCCAGGTTGCCCATCTCGTCCAGCGTGAGCTGCGACGGCGAGGAGTCGTCGAAGGTCAGCACGACGGGGTGCTTGCCCGCCGGGATGTCGATCTTCCCGGTGACGAACTCGGCGGCGGTGATCGGTACGTACCCGTCCTTGACCAGGCGCTCAAGATCGCCCCTGAACTGCTCGGGAGTCCGGTCGTCAGTGGTCGCGGGGTTCTTGATGACCCGGTGGAACATCAGCACCGGGATCTGTCCCAGCTCGTTGGCCTTCACCTTGGCGGCGGCCGCCATCTTGGCCGCCTTGACCTGCTGCAGCTTCGCCGCCATGTCGGCCTTGGTGGTCACTGGCTTCTTGGCCGGCTCCGAACCGCAGCCGCACACGACCGCCGTGACCGCGATCAGCCCCACCCCACTCATAAGACGCAATCGCATCCGAACTCCCTGGGACGCCTGTGACTGTTACCAGGGACTCTTACCCATTGAATCGTCTCGACCACGCTCTGTGACGGCCAAGAGATGTTCTGGAGAACACGGAAAGGGCTGACCGAGGGCGGCGCCTTCGACGAGAATGCTTCACATGACGTCGGGATCCAGCACGACGTAGACCAGGCCTCGCGCTCGCGGGGCTAGTCGGTGCCGAGGATGCGCAGACCGTGGTGGGTCTTGAAGTCCTCGTAGTCCTTGAGGTTCAGCGTGGCCAGCGGCAGGTCGTAGGTGAGGCAGCAGGCGGCGATCCACATGTCGTTGATCGGGCGGGGGCGTCCACGCTGGATGCCGGCGGCCGACAGTCGGCCCCACATCGCCGCCACCGGCTCGTCACCGGGCAGGATCGGAATGCCGGAGAGCCAGTCGGCCAGCTCCTGGCGGCTGCGGGTGCCCCAGCGGCGGATTTCAGCCCACTTGGTCAGCTCGCCGAAGGTCACAAAAGTGATCAGCGGCTTGCGGCCGATCAGGCGGGTCGCCAGCGGGCCGGTGAGTTTGCGCTTGTGGATCAGCGAGGCGACGTCGGTGTCGAAGATGACGGGTTGCACGGCGTCGGTTCAGGCTACGTCTCGATGGCGCTCGGCGTAGGTGAAGGCCAGGAACTCTTCCAGTTCCTCGTCCGACTCGAATGTGTCGGCGGCGAGGTCATCCACGGAGCGGATCGGCTGGGTGTTCTTGGCCGCGAGCAGTTCCTCGACCGACAAGCGAGGCCTGATCGGCGTGTAGGCGGGGTGGTCCGCGTCGGGTGTGCTCATGAGGACCTCCTCCGGGGCGCTGCAGGCTGGTAGATCTCAGCATACGGTGCCCGGCCCTCGTGGACACCGGCTTTCACTCTCCTGGAGGCGACGCGGCAACCATCCGCCGTGTTCGCATCCGGTCCACAGGCTTGACGGCCCAGGACACGGAAACGGCCTCTACCTGGCAGCGTAGCCACAGGTAGAGGCCGTGTTCGACAATCAGGCCATCTTCTTCTTGAGGTTCTCGTCCAGTGCCGCCAGGAAGTCCTGGGTGGTGAGCCACTTGGCGTCGCCGCCGACCAGCAGCGCCAGGTCCTTGGTCATCAGGCCGCTCTCGACGGTCTCGATGCAGACCTGCTCCAGCGTGTCCGCGAACGCGGTCACGGCCGGGGTGTTGTCCAGCTTGCCGCGGTGGGCGAGGCCACGGGTCCACGCGAAGATCGAGGCGATCGGGTTGGTGGAGGTGGGGTTGCCCTTCTGGTGCTCGCGGTAGTGACGCGTCACCGTGCCGTGAGCGGCCTCGGCCTCGACGGTCTGGCCGTCGGGGGTCATCAGGACCGAGGTCATCAGGCCGAGCGAGCCGAAGCCCTGCGCGACGGTGTCGGACTGGACGTCGCCGTCGTAGTTCTTGGCGGCCCAGACGTAACCGCCCTCCCACTTCATCGCCGCGGCGACCATGTCGTCGATCAGGCGGTGCTCGTAGGTGAGGCCGGCCTTCTCGAAGTCGGCCTTGAACTCGCTCTCGAAGACCTCGGCGAAGATGTCCTTGAAGCGGCCGTCGTACGCCTTGAGGATCGTGTTCTTGGTCGAGAGGTAGACCGGGTAGTTACGGGCGAGGCCGTAACGCATGGAGGCGCGGGCGAAGTCGCGGATCGAGTCGTCCAGGTTGTACATCGCCAGGGCGACACCGCTGCTCGGGAAGTCGTAGACCTCGAGCTCGACCGGCTCGGAGCCATCCTTCGGAGTGAAGGTGAGGGTCAGCTTGCCCTCGCCGGGGATCTTCAGGTCGGTGGCCCGGTACTGGTCGCCGAAGGCGTGACGGCCGACGACGATCGGCTTGGTCCAGCCCGGGACGAGCCGCGGCACGTTCGACATGATGATGGGCTCGCGGAAGATGACGCCGCCGAGGATGTTGCGGATGGTCCCGTTGGGAGACCGCCACATCTTCTTCAGGCCGAACTCCTCGACACGCGCCTCGTCCGGGGTGATGGTGGCGCATTTGACGCCCACGCCGTACTTCTTGATGGCGTTGGCGGCGTCGATCGTGACCTGGTCGTCCGTGGCGTCGCGGTGCTCGACGCCGAGGTCGTAGTACTTCAGGTCGACGTCGAGGTAGGGAAGGATCAACTGGTCCTTGATGAACTGCCAGATGATCCGGGTCATCTCGTCGCCGTCAAGCTCGACGACCGGACCCTCCACCTTGATCTTGGGCATGCGAATGGTTCCCCTTCAATGAATCGATACATTGAGGCTATCGGACTGCCCGGTCACCGGGCCAAAAGGGACATGATGATCCCCTTGAGCTCGTCGTTCGCCAAGATCAGCGAGGTAAGGACGAGCACGAATCCGAACGCCCCAAGCGTGATGACGTCGGTCCTCTTGCTGCGTACGGCAAGCCCGCCGTACCCGGCGAAACGGAGCGCGGCGGCCACCATGATGGCGGCGCCCAGCGCGAACCCGCCCCACCGCGGGTCCACGAGGAAGATCAGGACAACGCCGACGACCGCACCCGCCAGAATCAGCGGGTACGGC
The DNA here is from genome assembly GCF_043197155.1 of Nonomuraea sp. NPDC049269. Lineage (NCBI taxonomy): Bacteria > Bacillati > Actinomycetota > Actinomycetes > Streptosporangiales > Streptosporangiaceae > Nonomuraea > Nonomuraea sp. NPDC049269. The sequence goes on along the minus strand of NZ_JBICSO010000002.1, from coordinate 1,556,469 downwards.
CCCCAACTCTCCCTGGAAATCGTCAACGCTCCTCGATCGGCTTCCACTTCTGATCGCGCTCACCGATGTACTCACTGTCGGGGCGGATCAGTCGGTTGTCGGCGTGCTGCTCGATGACGTGCGCGGTCCAGCCGGACATGCGGCTGATCGAGAAGACCGGTGTGAATAGGTCTGTCGGAATGCCGAGATAGTGATAGACCGATGCCGCGTAGAAGTCGACATTGGGATAGAGGCCCTTCATCTCGAAGACGACCTCCTCCATCTCCTTGGACATCCGATAATAGGTGTCGTCGCCGGATGATTCGGCGAGTTCCTGCGACATCCTGCGCAGATGCGTGGCCCGCGGGTCCTCGGTCTTGTAGACGCGGTGGCCGAAGCCCATGATCTTCTCGCCGGCGGCCAGCTTCTCGCGGACGGCCTGCGCCACCCCGGTGGGCGAGATCGATTCGAGGGTCTTCATGACCTGCTCGTTCGCGCCGCCGTGCAGAGGGCCCTTGAGCGTGCCGATGGCGGCGACGATGGCCGAGTGCATGTCCGACAGAGTCGCGGCGCAGACGCGGGCGGCGAACGTCGAGGCGTTCATGGTGTGGTCGGCGTGCAGCACCAGGCAGGTGTCGAAGATCTCGACCTCGCGCTGCGCGGGGGTGCGCCCGGTGACCTGCAGCAGGAAGTTCGCCGCGATGCTCAGCGCCGGGTCGGGCTCCGGGACCTCGGCGCCGTTGCGGGCGGCGTGGTAGCGGGCGACCAGCAGGGGCTGTTGCGCGGTCAGGCGGGCGGCCTTGCGGTGATTCGCGTCGGGAGCGATGGAGTCCTTGTCCGGGTCGTCCGCACCGGAGAGTGAGACCAGGCTACGCAGGGCCTCCATCGGTTTCTGTTTCTCGGCGATCTCCGGGATGTTCGCGGAGACCAGCGCGCCGAGCTCGCGTCCCCGGATCAGCTCCTGGCCGTACCTGTCCAGCTCCTCCCGGTTGGGGAGCTTGCCGCACTGCAGCAGGTGGGCCGTCTCTTCGAACGTCGCGCGGCCGGCCAGATCGTGGATGTCGTATCCGCGATAGAACAGGCGACCGGCCTTCCCGTCAATGTCGCTGAGCGCTGTGGACGCGGCTACGACATCGGCCAGGCCTTTCGTGGGCTTGTCCGCCATGAGTGTTTCCTCCGCATATCTCCGCCCGAAGTCTACCTGTGAGCAGGCAAAACCGGCCGCGAAGGTCCAGACCAATTTCACGCCGGATTCTCCTTATGGCAAAGGCGATTCCGCATCCCCTCGTTTGGGTAAGCCGGAGCTGTAGTAATAGTTACGGCGGGCTACCTGGGGAGGAACTGCCGTGGAGGGGCCGTTCATACGCATCGAGGACACCGGCGAGGTGGTCCCGTTGCGCCCCGAGATCACAACGGTAGGGAGGGGCCGGGGCGCAGACATCCGGCTGACCGACCCGAGTGTGTCTCGACTCCATGCCGAGTTCGTCAGGCGAGGACCCTACCTGTACGTCGTTGATCTGGGCCTGTCCCGCAACGGCACGCGGGTGAACGGCAGGCCGATCGCCCGGAGGGTGCTTGACGACGGCGACGTCGTCTCCTTCGGAGCGGCGCGCGGTCGCATCGGCGGAGTCCCCCGAGAGGACTTCGCCCCCGAGGTCGAACTGCGCAGGGCCGCTGCGCCGGAGCTGACGAGGCGCGAGGTCGATGTGCTGACCTCGCTCTGCAGACCGGCGCTCTCGGATGAGGCGTTCGTCGCCCCGGCGACCGCACGCGAGATCGCCGACGACCTGGTCGTGACCGAAGCCGCGGTCAAGCAACACCTGCTGCGGCTGTACCAGAAGTTCCGCATTCCTGAGGGCACCAACCGGCGCACGCGGCTGGCCAACGAGGTCGTCGCGCTGGGCCTGGTGCGCCCGACCCCCGTGGTGCCACCACAGCGGTCGGGGACGTCGGCCGAGCAGCAACAGCCGACGGCCGCCGGACGCAGGGCCTCATAGACTGCGGCGGACTTCAGCGGAAACGGATCGCGACCGGTGCCACGGCGAGGGGCTCCGGCAGTGCGAGTGGACCGGAGCCCGGCGTCACCGTGCCCAGGACGCGCGCCCCCGAGGCGCCCGTGCAACTGGGCACGGTCGATGGCAGGCCGTGCGCGGTGAGCCAGCCGAACAGTGAGAAGGCGATCGCCTCCTTCGCGTCGGCGGGCACACCGAGTTCGTCGCTGGTCACGAGCCGCGTCCGCGGCACCCGCGCGCGTAGCATGCCCATGAGAGTGGGATTGCGCACACCGCCGCCGGAGACGATCACGGTGTCGAGTCCGTGCCCGCGGATCTCGGCCGCCACGGTCTCCGCGGTGAGCGCGGTGAGTGTGGCGACGAGGTCGGCCTGCGGCAGGTCCGCTTTGACGTACCCAGGGGTGAAGAGCTCCTTGCCCGTGGACTTCGGCGGCTCCTTCGCGTAGTACGGCTCGGCGAGCAGCTCCGCCAGCAGCGCCGCGTCGACCTTCCCGGCCGCGCCGAGCGCCCCGTCCTCGTCGTACGGCGGGGCGGCGGCGTCGATGAGCGCGCACGCGGGCCCGGTGTCGTAGGCGATGGCCGGCTCCCGCACGGTCAGGTTGGCGATCCCGCCCAGGTTCAACGCCCCGGTACGCCCCGGTAGCCCGGCCATGAGCAGCAGGTCGAGGTAGGAGACGAGCGGCGCCCCCTGCCCGCCGGCGGCCACGTCGCGCGCCCGCACGTCCGACACCACGGGCAGCCCGGTGCGCTCGGCGATCCAGGCGGGCTGGCCCAGTTGCAGGGTGCCGAGCACCCGGCCGCCCGCCACCCAGTGGAAGAGCGTCTGCCCGTGGGAGCAGATCAGGTCGGCCGGCGGCCCCTGCGCCGCCGCTTCGGCGAACGCCTGGCCGATGAGCGTGTCCAGGGCGCAGACCTCGCCCAGGTCGATCCGGCTGGGCGGCAGCGCGGCCACGATGCGGGCTCTCAGGTCGGGCTCGTACGGCCGCTCGCCGGTGTGGACGAGCGTGCCGGTCAGCACGCCGCCGTTCAGCGACCAGTCCACGACCGCGCTGTCTATCCCGTCGTGGGACGTGCCTGAGATGAGGCCGAGAACCCGCATCGTGCTCCTTGTGAACTTAAAGGACGCGGAAGCCGTTGCTCGGCTTGCTGGTCCGGTTGGCCCGGTCGACGGCGACCACGTAGTAGTGATCCCCGCGCTTGCCCTCCGGGTCCACCCAGCGCACCTGCCGGTCACCCGGAACCACCGCGACCAGGTTGCGGGCGTCGGCGAACGCACCGGCCCCCGCCTTGCCGGGGAACCGGAAGATGGCGAACTGGAAGGGCTCGTGCCGATCCGTCGCGACCGCGCGTACCTCCACCCCATCATGCTTGCGCAGCGCGTACGCCAGCACCGGCCGGTGCGGCGCATCGCCGCCCGCCAGCCTGGTCAGCACCGGGGCCAGCGCGGGCCGGGTGTAGTGGTCGGCCACGGCCGTGCTGATCGAGCCGATCCGGTCGGCCCGCAGGTCGTTGGCGTTGTACCAGATGTCGCCGCTGACCGGTGGATTGTCCCGGTTGAGGGTGAGGTGCTTGGACAGCTCGGCCGGGACCTGCCATTCGGGCGCGGTCTGGGCCGGGTCGCCCGCCTTGTAGGCCGCCTGGCCGATCCAGAGCAGCGTGCCGGTGCCGTTCGCCACGTCGGACCACCACGGGACGAGCTTGGCGTAGTCGGCCGGCGGCTGCCCGATGTACCAGTAGAGCTGGGGCGCGATGTAGTCGAGCCAGCCCTTCTTCACCCAGCCCCTGGTGTCGGCGTGCAGGCTGTCGTAGGACTGGCCGCCGGCGGTGTCGGAGCCGAGCGGGTCGCTGGCCTTGTTGCGCCAGATGCCCGACGGGCTGATGCCCCACGCGATGTCCGGCTTGGCCTGGCGCACCCGCTGCTGCATCTCCGAGACCATGAGGTCGACGTTGTTGCGCCGCCAGGTGGCCAGGTCGGGGAAGCCCGCGCCGTACTGGGCGAACGTGGCGCTGTCGTCGAAGGCGGTGGTGTTCGTCGGGTAGAAATAGTCGTCGAAGTGCAGGCCGTCGATGTCGTACCGGGTGACCGCGTCCATGATCGCGTCCTGGCAGAACTTACGGACCTCGGGCATGCCGGGGTTGTAGTAGAGCTTGCCGCCGAACGGCAGGATCCAGTCGGGGTGCTTGCGGCCCGGGTGGTCGGGGTGCAGCTTGGCCGGGTCGGCCTGCATCGAGACCCGGTACGGGTTGAACCAGGCGTGGAAGGCCAGCCCGCGCTTGTGCGTCTCCTCGACGATGAAGCCCAGCGGGTCGTAGCCGGGGTCCTGCCCCTGGGTGCCGGTCAGCCACTGCGACCACGGTTCGAACGGCGACGGCCAGAACGCGTCGGCGGTCGGCCTGATCTGCACGAAGACGGAGTTCAGCTTCCGCTGCACCGCCAGGTCCAGCCAGGCGAGATATTCGGCCTTCTGCTGCTCGACGGTCAGCCCGGTCTTGGAGGGCCAGTTGATGTTGACCACGGAGGCGATCCACATGCCGCGCATCTGGCGCAACGGCGGCACATAGTCGGCGGCGAAGGCGGGGAGCGGTACGACAGAGGCGGCAGCGGCGAGGGCGAGGCCCTTCAGTAACGTCCTTCTGCTGGGCATGTGGGGGATGGCCTCTCGGAAGTGGTTGTGTCGAGGGCGACGATGACAGAAAATTACCTTCAATTCAATAATCGTGAAGGAAAATGCCGACATGTCCCCTGACCTGTACCGACTAGCGATGACAGTGCTCCAGCCAGGCTACGAAGGCGCGTCCGCGCCCGACTGGTTGCTCAGGGCGCTCGGCGAAGGACTCGGCGGCCTGGTGCTGTTCGCCCGCAACGAGCCCGGGGAGCAGCTCGTCCAGCGCTTTCGCGCCGAGAACCCGGGCGCCGTCGTGGCGATCGACGAGGAAGGCGGGGCGGTCACCCGCCTGGAGGTCACCTCCGGCAGTTCCTTCCCGGGCAACCGGGCGCTCGGTGTGGTGGACGACGTGGCCCTGACCGAGCGGGTGGGCCGCCAGATCGGCCGGATGCTCGCCGAAGCCGACATCACGCTCAACTACGCGCCTTCGGCCGACGTCAACGCCAACCCGGCCAACCCGGTGATCGGCGTCCGCTCGTTCGGCCCGACCGCCGACCTGGTCTCCCGCCACACCGTGGCCTACGTCAACGGAGTGCAGGGCGCCGGGGCCGCCGCCTGCGCCAAGCACTTCCCCGGTCACGGTGACACGGTAACGGACTCGCACCTGGCGCTGCCGACCGTGCACGCCTCGCGTGAGCTGCTGGCCGAGCGCGACCTGCCGCCGTTCAGGGCCGCGATCGAGGCCGGGGTGCGCTCGATCATGTCGGGCCACCTGCTCGTCCCCGCCCTCGATCCGTCGATGCCCGCGACGCTCAGCCGTACCGTCATGACCGAGCTCCTCAGGGGCGAGCTCGGTTTCGACGGGATGCTGGTCACCGACGCGATCGAGATGCGGGCGGTGGCCGCGATGTTCACCCCCGGCGAGATCGCGGTCCGCGCGCTCGGCGCGGGCGTCGACGCCATCTGCGTGGGCCTGTCGACCGAGCGGAGCCTGTACGAGATCCGCGACGCCATCGTGGCCGCCGTCCGGGCGGGCGTGCTCTCCGAGGAGCGCCTGGCCGAGGCCGCCGCCCGGGTGCTCGCCCTGTCCGGCTGGTACGACCGGCAGTCGGCCCTGCGCGAGAAGGCCCGCGCCGACGTCGACGGAGGCGTCGGCCTGGACGCCGCCAGAGCCGCGCTGACCACCACGGGAACGGCCTCGCTGACCCGGGCGCCGCTGGTCGTGGAGGTCAACACGCGCCTCAACAAGGCCGTGGACCCCTCGACGCCGACCGGCATCACGGCGGCTCTCGGCGCGCTGCTGCCGGGCACCGAGCGGGTCCAGATGGAACCCGAGGGCGAGCTGCCGCCGTTCGACGATCGGCCGGTCGTCCTCGTGGTGCACGACGCCGCCCGGCATTCCTGGGTGCGGGAGACGGTGGCGCGGGCCGTACAGGTGCGGCCCGAGGTGATCGTCGTGGACACCGGCATCCCCGCGGCGCCCGCCGGAGCCGCGCACCTGGTCACGCACGGTATCTCCCGCGTCTCGGCACAGGCGGCCGCCGAATGGCTGACCCGGTGACCGGGGCGCCGCTCGATGGGACGGACGGGCGCATGAACGAGCCGTCGAACCCGGTCTCCGCCGTCCGTGCGGTGTTCCCGTCGCTGACCCCGGCCGCGCAGGCGATCGCGCGCATCATCCTCGCCGACCCCGGCGTGGTGGTCCGGAGCACGATCACCGAGTTCAGCGCGGTGTCCGGGACGAGCGAGGCGACGATCGTACGCACCGCCAGGGCGCTCGGCTTCACCGGTTACTCGCAGATGCGCTTCGCCCTGGCCGCCGCCGTGGCCAAGCAGCCCGAACGGTTGGTGCCCGGCGACCTCGGCCCCGACGACCCGCTCACCGACGTCATCGCCAAGGTGGCGCGGGCCGAGTCCGAGGCGCTGGCCGACACGGCGGCGCAGCTCGACCCCGAACCGCTCGGGGAGATCGTCACGGCCATCGCCGCGGCCCGGCGGGTGGACGTGTACGGCGTGGCGGCGTCCGGACTGGTGGCGACCGACATGTCGCAGAAGCTGCTGCGGATCGGGCTGTCCAGCCATCCGTTCAGCGACGCCCACATGGCGCTGACCAGCGCGGCCCTGCTCCGGGACGGCGACGTGGTGGTGGCGATCAGTTGCAGCGGCGAGACGCCGGACGTGCTGGACCCGGCCCGCACGGCCGCGGAGGCGGGGGCGCTGCTGGTCGCGATCACCAACAATCCGCGGTCGTCGCTGGCCGGGCTGGCCGACTACACGCTGGTGTCGGCGGGGCGGGAGACCGCCTTCCGGCCGGGGGCGCTGGCCAGCCGGATCAGCCAGCTCCTGATCGTCGACTGCATCTTCGTCGGGCTGGCCCAGCGCACGTACGACACGGCCGACGCCGCGATCCGCGCCACGAAGGAGGCCACGGACCGCTACCGTCGCCGCTGATCAGTCCACGGTGCTCCGCGCTACGCCCGCCAGGTCCGCTTCGATCCGGGCGGCCGTGGCCAGCAGCGGCGGCAGCAGGTCCCGCCTGACCTGCTGCGACGTCGTACGGCTTGCGTGGGTCGAGACGTTCACCGCCGCCACCGCCCGCCCGGAACGGTCGCGGATCGGCACGGCGATGGACCGCAGCCCCTCCTCCAGCTCCTGGTCGACCATCGCCCACCCCCGCGCGCGCACCCGGTCGAGCTCGGCCCGCAGCGCCGCCGGCTGGGTGATCGTCCGCGCGGTGAGCCCGCGCAGCTCGGCCGAGCCGAGGTAGGCGTCGAGCCGCTCCGGGGAGAGCGCTGCCAGCAGCACCCGGCCCATGGACGTGCAGTACGCGGGGAACCGGGTGCCGATGTTGATCGTGACTCGCATGATCCTCGCGGTGGCCACCCGCGCCACGTACACGACGTCCGCGCCGTCGAGCACGGCGACCGAGGCCGACTCGTGCACTTCGGCGGCCAGCCGTTCGAGGTGCGGATCGGCCACCTCGGGCAGCGAGAGGCTGGACAGGTAGGCGTAGCCGAGCTCCAGGACCCTGGGCGTGAGCGAGAACAGCCGCCCGTCCGAGCGCACGTACCCGAGGTCGGCGAGCGTGAGCAGGAACCGCCTGGCCGCCGCCCTGCTGAGGTCCGTCGCGCGGGCGACCTCGCTCAGCGTCAGCTCGGGCGCCGTGGCGCTGAACGCGCGGATCACCGCGAGACCGCGGGCCAGCGACTGTACGTGATCAACCATGACGATCCTTGAACATAGGTCATCAAAGGCGTAGCTTCCACGATACGGGGTGTTCGTTCAGAGAATATCTGTGCGCATAGCGAACAACTGGAGACAACGTGTCTCGCACTCTCGTGGTCTTAGCCGTCCTCCTCCTCACAGCCGCGTGCGGCGGCTCCTCTCAGCCGGCGACGACGAACCAGGGCAAGACGAAGGTCACCGCCGGCGTGATCGCGATCGTCGACACCGCGCCCATCCACCTGGGCAAGGCCAAGGGCTTCTTCGACGAGCAGAACATCGACCTGACGATCACTCCCGTCCAGGGCGGCGCCGCCGCGATCTCCGGCGCGGTCAGCGGGCAGTTCCAGTTCGCCTTCGCCAACACCACCTCGCTGCTGACCGCCAAGCAGCAGGGGCTCGACGTGCGGGTGGTCGCCAACGGCGTCTCCTCGACCGGTCAGCAGGGCAAGGACTTCAGCGCGGTGCTGGTGAAGAACGACAGCCCGATCAGGTCGGCCAAGGAACTGGCGGGCAAGAAGATCTCGGTCAACCAGCTCAAGAACATCGGCGACACGACTGTACGGGCCTCAGTACGCAAGGCCGGTGGCGACCCGTCGGGCATCCAGTTCGTCGAGCTGGCCTTCCCCGACGCGCCCGCCGCGCTGCAGGCCGGCCGCGTGGACGCCATCTGGGTGGTCGAGCCCTTCGTCAGCCAGGCGCTGAGCCAGGGCGCCCGCGCCGTGGCCTGGAACTTCGCCGACGCCGCCCCCGACCTGACCGTGGCGATGTACTTCACCACCGGCAAGACCGACGCGGACCTGACCAAGCGGTTCACCGCGGCCATCCGCAAGTCGCTGGAGTACGCCGACAGCCACCCCGACGAGGTCAGGGACGTGCTCAAGACCTACACCAAGATCTCCCCTGAGGTGATCGCGAAGATCTATCTGCCCAAGTGGCCCGCCGAGGTGAACAAGGCGTCCGTGCAGACCATCGCCGACCTCGCGCTGGCCGACGGCATCCTCAAGGACAAGGTCGACGTCTCGGCGCTGGTGCGGTGAGGCGGCTTCTGTACGGGCTCGCGGGGCTTGGCGGCCTGCTGGTGCTGCTTGAGGCGGTGCCCCGGCTCGGGCTGGTGGACGAGCGGTTCCTGCCGCCCGCCTCGCGCATCCTCGGCACGCTGGGCGGCCAGCTGGTCACGGCCGAGCTGTGGTTCGCGCTGGGCGAGACCGTGCTCGGCTGGGCGCTCGGCCTCACGATCGCGTTCTGCCTGGCGGTGGTGGCCGGGGTGGTCATCGGGATCGTCCCCGGGCTGCGGGCCGCGACCCGCTCCACGGTCGAGTTCCTGCGGCCGATCCCCTCGGTGGCGCTGGTCCCGCTGGCCACGCTGCTCTATGGTCCCTCGCTCGGCTCGACGCTGCTGCTGGTCGTCTATGCCTCGTTCTGGCAGGTGCTCATCCAGGTCCTGTACGGCGTGGCGGCGGTCGACTCGGTCGCCGACGACACCGCCCGGTCCTACGGGCTGTCGTCCTGGTCGCGGGTCCGGCATCTGGTCTGGCCGACCGCGCTGCCGTACGTCATGACCGGGTTGCGGCTGGCGGCGGCGGTGGCGTTCATCCTGGCGGTCACGGCGGAGCTGGTGATCGGCAGTCCGGGGCTCGGGGCGGAGATCCAGGTCGCGCAGAACAGCGGGGCCGTGCCCACGGTGTACGCACTCATCGTGCTCGCCGGGCTCGTCGGGATCGGGGTCAACGCCGCGGTGCGGCTCCTGGAGCGCCGGGTGCTGTCGTGGCATCCCGCCATGCGATCGGAGGCCGGCCCGTGAAGGTGGCCAGGTTGTTCGGGTTACCCGTGCTGCTGGTGCTGGGCTGGTGGCTGGTCAGCGGGGGATCGTTCTACCTGCCAGATCCCCTACGGGTGGCGCGGGCGTTCGGGCAGACCTGGTTCTCGGCGCGGGTGTTCGACGACGTGCTGCCCAGCATCGGGCGGCTGCTCGCCGGGTACGCGCTCGCGACCGTGCTGGGCGTGGGGCTCGGGGTGCCGATCGGGCTGTCGCCGCGGCTGCGCGCGACGCTGGAGCCGGTGCTGGAGTTCTTCCGGGCGATCCCGCCGCCCGTGCTCGTGCCGCTGCTCATGCTGCTGGCCGGGATCGACACGCCGATGAAGGTGCTGGTCATCGTCTCGGGCTGCGTCTGGCCGATCCTGCTCAACACCGTGGAAGGCGTACGGGCGCTGGACGCGGTGCTCGCCGACACCTGCCGGATGTACGGCGTGCACGGCGCCACCCGGCTGCGCCGCTTCGTGCTGCGCGGGGCCAGCCCGCAGATCATGGCCGGGCTGCGGCAGGCGCTGTCCATCGGGATCATCCTCATGGTCATCAGCGAGATGTTCGCCAGCTCCAGCGGGCTCGGGTTCACGATCGTGCTGTTCCAGCGGCAGTTCCAGATCGCCGAGATGTGGAGCGGCATCCTGCTGCTCGGGCTGATCGGGCTGACGCTGTCGCTGCTCTTCCGCTTCGTGGAGCGGCGGGTCCTTTCCTGGTACTACGGCGCTGGAGCCGCCCGTGCTTGAGATTGCGGAGCTGCGCAAGGTCTACGAGAGCCCGAACCGCAGCGTCGAGGCGATCCGCTCGCTGACCTTCAGCGTCGGCGCGGGCGAGCTGGTGTGCGTGGTCGGGCCCTCCGGCTGCGGCAAGACCACGCTGCTACGGTCCGTCGCCGGGCTGCTGCCGATCACCGGCGGCCAGGTGCGGGTGGCCGGAGTGCCGGTCACCGGACCGCCGCCGCGCATGGCCGTGGTCTTCCAGGAGTACGCACGGAGCCTGTTCCCCTGGATGACCGTGCGCCAGAACGTCGAGCTGCCGCTGAAGGAGAAACGGATACCCACACCGCGCCGCCTGGAGCTGGTCCACAGGTCGCTGGAGGCGGTGGGCCTCACGGACGCCGCGGACGCGCACCCATGGCAGCTGTCCGGCGGCATGCAGCAGCGGGTCGCGATCGCCAGGGCGGTGGCGTACGAGCCGCAGGTGCTGCTGATGGACGAGCCGTTCGCCGCCGTGGACGCGCAGACCAGGGCCGATCTGGAGGACCTGATCCTGGCGCTCTGGCGGGACCTCGGGGTGACCATACTGTTCGTCACGCATGACATCGACGAGGCCGTTTACCTGGGACAACGCGTGATCGTGTTATCGTCGTCACCGACAGTGATCATGGAAGATCTGAAGATCGACCTGCCCGCCCAGCGCGACCAGCTCACCACGCGGTCGCTGCCGCGCTTCGGCGAACTGCGCGGGCACATCTACGAGCGGATCCAGCGCGCCAGGGAGGCCCGATGAGCACGGTTCGGGACGCCACGTTCGACGTGCTCAGGCGTTTCGGGCTGACCACGATCTTCTGCAACCCGGGCTCGACCGAGGTCGCGCTGCTGACCGGGCTGCCCGATGACCTGCGGTTCGTGCTCGCCCTGCACGAAGGGTCGGTGGTCGGCATGGCCACCGGGTGGGCGATCGGGCACCGGGCTCCGGCGCTGGCCGTCCTGCACACCGCGGCGGGTCTGGGCAACGCGATCGGCGCGATCGCCACCGCGCGGGCCAACCGGGTGCCGCTGGTGATCCTGGTCGGGCAGCAGGACCGCCGCCATCTGGCGCTGGAACCGTTCCTGACCGGGCGGCTGGCCGGGCTGGCCGGGGACTATCCGGTGCGGGTCGACGAACCGGCGCGGCCCCAGGACGTGCCGGGGGCCGTGGCGCGGGCCTACCACGAGGCGATCACCTTCCGGGGGCCCGCGCTGGTGGTGGTGCCGATGGACGACTGGGCGGCGCCGTTCGAGGCCGAGACGATCGCGGCGCCGGCACGCCTGCTGCGGCCTGCCGCCGTACCGGACGAGTCACTCGCACCCCTGGTCGAACTGCTGTCCGGGGCCCGCTCGCCGGCGATCGTCGCGGGCGCGGGCACCGCTGACGCGGGCCCGTCAGGTGCGGGCCTCTCGGGCGCGGGCACTTTGGGCGCGGGCCCGTCAGGCGCGGGCCCGTCAGGCGCGGGCCTCTCAGGTGCGGGCACTTTGGGCGCGAGCCCTACAGGCGCGTCCGGTGGGAGAGCTCCCTTCGCGGACTCAGGTGGTCGGGACGTCGGCTGGGCGGCGGTGGTGGCGCTCGCCGAGCGGCTGGGGTGTCCGGTCTGGCAGGAGTCGTTCGGGGCGATGGCAGGGTTCCCGCAGGACCATCCGCAGTACGCCGGGGTGCTGCCCGCCGATCGCACCCGGCTGCGCGCGGCGCTGGCCGGGCACGACGTGGTGCTCGCCGTGGGAGCCCCGGTCTTCCGCCAGTACCCGTTCGACACCGGGCCGCTGGTCGAGCCCGGCACCACGGTCGCGCTGGTCACCGACGACCCGGCCGAGGCGCACCGCAGCCCCGCCGACCTGGCCTACCTCGCCGCCCCGTCCACCGTCTGCGAGCGCCTGGCCGCGCTCGTCCCGGCCAGACCGGCCCCGGTACGGCCCACGCCCGCCGCCCACGCGCCGCCCCTGACAGGCAACGAGTCGCAAGCCACGCACGGGCAACCCCTGACAGGCGACGGGTCGCAAGCCACGCACGTGCTGCCCCTGGCAGGGGACAGCTTGCGCGCCGCATACGTGCTGCACGAGCTCGCCAGGCGGCTCCCGGCCGATGCGGTGCTCGTCGAGGAGACCCCGTCGTCGCGCCCTGACCTGCACCGGCTGGTCCCGGCCCGCAATCCGCTCGGCTTCGTGTCGGCGGCCATGGGCGGGCTGGGGTTCGGCCTACCGGCGGCGGTCGGCCTGCGGATGTCGCTGCCCGACCGGCCGGTGGTCGCGGTGGTGGGCGACGGCTCGGCGCTGTACGGCGTGCAGGCGCTGTGGAGCGCGGCGCACTACCGGGTGGGCGCGCTGTTCGTGGTGCTCGCCAACGGCCGGTACGCGGTCATGGACCGGCTGGCCGACAAGGCGGGCGGCAAGGCGCCGTGGCCCGCGTTCACCGAGGTCAGCATGGGTGGGATGGCCCGGTCGCTGGGCTGCGAGGCCAGGCGGGTGGACACGGCGGAGGAGCTCGCGGCGGTGCTCGACGAGGTGGTGCCCACGCTCGCGGCCCGCGAGGAGCCTCTGCTGCTCGATGTGACCGTCGGCGTGGACGCGGACTTCCAGCCGTAACGCATGTGGGTCAGGCGCGTTCGGCGGCTTCGACCACGTTCGAGAGCAGGAGGGCGCGGGTCATCGGGCCGACGCCGCCGGGGTTGGGGGTCAGGAAGCCCGCCACCTCCGCCACCTCGGCGGCCACGTCACCGGCGATCTTGCCGTCCACCCGTGAGACGCCCACGTCGAGCACGGCCGCGCCCGGCTTGACCATGGCCGGAGTGATGAGGCCGGGCACTCCGGCGGCGGCCACCACGATGTCGGCGTGGCGGACGTGGGCGGCCAGGTCGCGGGTGCCGGTGTGGCAGAGGGTCACCGTGGCGTTCTCGCTGCGCCGGGTCAGCAGCAGGCCGAGTGAGCGGCCCACCGTGATGCCGCGGCCGACCACGGCCACCTCGGCGCCCTTGATCGGCACGCCGTACTCCTGGAGGAGCAGCACGATGCCGTGCGGCGTGCAAGGCAGCGGCGCGTCGACCATGTGGACCAGCCGGCCCAGGTTGACCGGGTGGAGGCCGTCGGCGTCCTTGGCCGGGTCCATGCGCTCCAGCAGCGCCATCGTGTCGAGGTGGCGGGGCAGCGGGAGCTGGACGATGTAGCCGGTGCACTCCGGCGAGGCGTTGAGCTCGTCGATGGCCGCCTCGACCTCGGCCTGGGTCGCGTCCTCGGGGAGGTCCACGCGGATGGAGGAGATGCCGACCTCGGCGCAGTCGCGGTGCTTGCCCGCCACGTAGATCTGGCTGCCGGGGTCGTCGCCGACCAGCACGGTGCCGAGACCGGGGGTGATGCCACGCTCCCTGAGCGCGGCCACCCGCGTCGTGAGGTCGGCCTTGATCCTGGCTGCGGTCGCCTTGCCGTCGAGTTTCACTGCGCTCATGTCTCGCAATCCTTCCACGAGTTCGCAGGAGGCAGCGATGACATCGTTGTCATGGATCTTGGAACAGCATATGGTGACGTCGCCGCCTATATGTCCTTTAAGGAGTCGTCTTGCCTGCTCACTTGCTGTCAGCGGAGTCGACTGACCTGTTCGTCGGCTCGGTGGAGCGGCCGTACCAGGTGCTCAAGGTCACGCTGGAGCTGAGCGGGCAGGAGACGCCGCTCGACGTCCGCGGACCCGGGGTGTCCTGCGCGGCGCCGGTGAGCGTGCCGTCGGGAGTGGGCCAAGTCACCGTCGAGGTGCCGCTGGACGTCACCGTGCCGCACGGGACCGTGGTGCCCTGCACAGTCACGCTCGGCGACGCGTCGCTCGACGTGGAGGTCACGGCCGAAGAGCCGGGCTGGACGATGTACATGGTGTCGCACTTCCACTACGACCCGGTCTGGTGGAACACGCAGGCCGCCTACACCAGCCCCTGGGAGCTGCTCTCGGTCGACGCGACGACCAGGCCGCTGTGGGAGCACAACGCGTTCGCGCTGGTCGAGGCGCATATCGAGCTGGCGCTGCGTGATCCCGACTACCGGTTCGTGCTGGCCGAGGTCGACTATCTCAAGCCGTTCTTCGACACCCACCCCGAGCGCCGCGCCGACCTGCGCGCGCTGCTCGCCGAGGGCCGGGTGGAGCTCCTCGGCGGAACGTACAACGAGCCGAACACGAACCTGACCGGTGCCGAGAGCACGATCCGCAACATCGTCTACGGCATCGGCTACCAGCGCGACATTCTCGGCGGCGATCCGCGTACCGCCTGGCAGCTCGACGTGTTCGGGCACGACCCGCAGTTCCCCGGCTACCTGGCGGCGGCCGGGCTGACCGGCAGCGCGTGGGCCCGGGGGCCGTTCCACCAGTGGGGACCGATCAGCAAGAACTTCAAGGAGGCCAAGAACGACGCCTCCCTGATGCAGTTCCCGAGCGAGTTCGAGTGGATCTCGCCGTCGGGGCGGGGCGTGCTGACGCACTACATGCCCGCCCACTACTCGGCGGGCTGGTGGATGGACTCCTCGCCGTCGCTGGAGGAGGCGACGCGGGCGACGTACGAGCTCTACCGGTCGCTGAAGCCGGTGGCCGCGACCAGGAACATCCTGCTGCCCGTCGGCACCGACTACACCCCGCCGAACAAGTGGGTGACCGACATCCACCGAACCTGGGCGACCCGGTACGTCTGGCCCCGGTTCGTCTGCGGCACCCCACGGGACTTCCTCGACGCGGTGCGCGGGGAAATATCAGCGTTCAGCCCGCAGACCCGGGACATGAACCCCATCTACACCGGCAAGGACGTCTCGTACATCGACACCAAGCAGGCCCAGCGCGCGGCCGAGGTGGCGGCGCTCGACGCCGAGCGGCTGTCGGCGTTCGCGTCGCTGCTGGGGCTGGGCGGCTACCCGCACACCGCGCTGGACAAGGTGTGGCGGCAGCTCGCGTACGGCGCGCACCACGACGGGATCACCGGCTCCGAGTCCGACCAGGTCTACATCGACCTGCTGACGGGCTGGCGCGAGGCGCACGACCTGGCCGCCGACGCCCGCGACCGCGCGCTGGACGCGCTGGTCGGCCAGATCTCGCTCGACGGCCGCAGCGTCGTGGTGACCAACACGCTGCCGTTCGCGCGTGACGGCCTGGTGCGGGTACGGCTCGCGCCGGGCGAGCGGGTCGACTCGGTCCCGGCCATCGACGAGGACGGCACGCTGGTCTTCCTGGCCGAGGACGTGCCCTCGATGGGCTGGCGTACGTACCGGATCGTCGAGGGGACGCCCGATACCTGGCAGCCGCTGCCCGAGGCCACCTCGATCTCGAACGAGCGGTGGCGCGTCGTCGCCGATCCGGCGCGGGGCGGCGGCCTGGAGTCGGTGTTCGACCGCGCGGCGGGCCGCGAGCTGCTGTCGGGGCTCGGGAACGAGCTGCGGCTGTATGACGAATATCCGACCCACCCTGACATGGGTGAGGGGCCGTGGCATCTGCTGCCGAACGGGCACGCCACCGGCTCCGGCGAGGCCGCCGCGCTGGCCGTACAGGCCGTGCGGAGTCCCCTCGGAGAGCGCCTGACCATCACCGGCCAGGTGGGCGAGGTCTCCTACGAGCAGATCATCACGCTGTGGACGGGTTCGGACCGGGTCGAGTTCACCACCCGCGTGCTCGACTACACGGGCGCCGACCGGCTGCTGCGGGTCCGCTTCCCCGCGCGGGTGGCGGGCGCGCTGCCGGTCTCCGATGTGGCGGGCGCCGTGGTGGGGCGCGGGTTCGCGCAGCCGGACGTCGACGTCGCCGAGCACCCGTGGACGCTGGACAACCCGGCCAACACCTGGTTCGGGCTGTCCGCCACAGCCAGGGTGGACCTGGGCGAGGCGGGCGCGCGGGCGCTGGGGGTCGCCGAGGTGGTGGTGCCCGCTCTGGAGGACGCGCCCGGGGCCCGTTCGCTGGTGGTGGCGCTGGCCCGCGCGGGCGTGACCGCCACGACCTCGTCCGCCTCCGGATCCCGGTACGGCTGGCTGGACGTCGACTCGAACCTGCCGGACTTCCGGATCATCCTGGGCGGCCCGGACGTGAACCCGCTGGCCGCCGAACTCCTGTCCTGCAGCGACCCGGCCTTCCTCGACGCGCTCAAGTCGGGGGCGCCGCTGGTGTGGGTGCCGGCGGAGCGGCCGCTGGCCGAGGTGTGGCAGCCGAGCGCCGACCTGCGTGACGTGCGCGCGCTGCCCGCGCTCATCGTCGCGGGGCCGGTAGAGGAGTTGGTGGAGGATCTGGCGGATGCCGTGATCTCCGCCGTGTGCCCGGTCGGCGGGGAGGTGCTGGAGTCTCGGACGGTCGCGCTGCTCACGTATGGGTTGCCGGGGTTCGCGGTGGATTCGTCGGGGGCGTTGCATCTGTCGCTCATGCGGTCGTGTACCGGGTGGCCGTCGGGGGTCTGGTTGGATCCGCCTCGGCGTACCGGGCCTGATGGCGCCGGGTTCCAGGTGCAGCACTGGACGCATGAGTTCTCGTACGCGCTGGCCGGCGGGGACGGGGACTGGCGGGCGTTGCGGCTTCCGGCGGCGGGGCAGGAGTTCATCACGCCGCTGCTGGCGCGGGAGGTCTCGCCTGCTGCTGACGGCGTGTTGCCCCAGGTCCACTCCCTCCTGCGGGTGGAGCCCGCCCGGGACGTCCTGCTCGGCACCCTCAAGGCCACCGGCAACCCACACGCCCACGGCCTGTCCGTCAGTGGCGGGGCCGGCGCTGCTGAGGTTGGCCCCGGTGGTACGGCTGATGGCGACGGCGGGGCTGGCGGCGTTAGTGGCGGCGTTGGTGGTGTCACGATCCGGCTTGTGGAGTCGACCGGGCTCGGCTCGCGGGCCACGATCGAGTCGCCGGTGCTGGACCTCGACGGCCTCGTCCACGCCGACCTGCTGGAACGGCCCGGTGATCCGGTGACCGCGCTCGACCTGGCCGGGGCCGAGGTCGCCACCTATCTCGCCCCCACCCCGCCACGGCCCAACCGCTCCGACCTGGACGCCACTGCCGGGCAGGCCCAACACGAGCTGAGCACCACTGCCGGGCAGGCCCAACACGAGCTGAGCACCACCGCCGGGCAGGCCCAACACGAGCTGAGCACCACCGCCGGACAGGCCCAGCCCGAGCTGAGCACTACCGCCGGACAGGCCCAGCCCGAACTGGGCGCCACGGCCGAACAGGCCCAACCCGTCTACAGCCGCTACTGGCTGCACAACAAGGGACCCGCGCCCCTCGGCTACCTCCCGGTGTCGATCGCCGTCACGCCCGGTCTCATCGCGGCGGCGCAGGGGGCGGTCGAGGTGGAGGTCGTGGTGTCGTCCCACCTCGTCGACGCGCCGCACGAGGGCGTGGTGGACCTCCGCGTCCCGGACGGCTGGAGCGCCACACCCGCCCAGCGCGCCTTCCGCCTCGAACCCGGCGGCCACCTCCGCTTCCCCGTCACCGTCACACCCGCCCCCGGCCAGGGCCTGTACTTCGTCGCGGCCCGGACCAAAGTGGGCGATCAACTGGTGGAGGACGTGGCCACCGTCGCGCTGGGCGAGGTGCCCGAACTGCCCGTCGAGGGCGCCGTCCCGAAGATGAGCGACGCGTTCCAGGGCACCCAGGCCACCGAGGGCCGTCCGACCGGCCTCTCCGTCATCACCCTCACGGACTCGCTCTCCCTCCACCCGGGCGACCGCACGTCCCTCGTGGTACGGCTGGCGAACACCACCTCGGACGAGATCCACGGCGAGTCCCAGCTCGCGGCGCCGTGGGGCTCGTGGGAACTGCTGCCCACGGTCATCCAAGGCTTCACCGTGGCACCGGGCGAGACGGTCGACGTGTCGTTCCCCGTGGAGGTGCCGTACGACATGGCGGCCGGACACTCCTGGGCTCTGGCCAAGGTCATGTGGTTCGGCCGCTGCCAGTACGCACCCGCCGTCCGCCTGGAGGTCGCCCGATGAACCACACGCTCACCGACCCGTTCGGACACCGGCACGACGGCCACGCGGTGCCCAGCCCGGCCGGACACCACCACGACGGCCACACGCCGCCGGCGGAACACCACCATGACGGCCACGCACCGCTGGCGGGACACCACCATGACCGTGATGGGTCGCCCAGCGTGGGCGGACACCGGCACGGTGATCCGCCGGCCGGGCCGGTGCGGGAACGGCCCGCCGCGACCGGGGCAGCTACCGCGCCCGGTGTCGGAGCGGTGATCGGCTGGGTGGGCGGCCGGCCGATCTCCCGCGAGCCGCTGGAACGGCGAGTACGCGAACTGCGCGACGGCCCGCTCAACGCGGCACTGCCTGTCCCTGGGACTTCCGAGGACCGGCAGCTCGCCAGGTGGCTGACGCAGGTGATCCTCACCGAGGCGCTCTGCGAGGACGAGGCCGCCGCCCGGGGGCTGACCCCCGTGGAGACCCGGCTGCTCGACCCGAAGACCACCGTGGAGACCCGGCCGCTCGACCCGCTGGGCGCCGTGGAGCTGGGGTCGATCAATGCCGCCGCCTACAACGGCAGCCCGTGGGTACGCGCGCTGTTCGAGCATGTGACGGCCACGGTCGAGGTGCCGCCGGAGTGGCGGTCGCCGGTGCCCGCGCAGGGTGTGGCTCGGCATGACGTACGCCATCGGGTGTTCGCCGACCGCGCCGACGCGGCCGCCGCCACGGCCGACGACCTGGAACCGCTGGGCGCGGTGGCACTGGGCTCCCTGCCCGTGGCGATCGCGGACGCCATCTCGCGCCGACCGTACGGGATGCTCGTGGGCCCGGTCGAAGACGCCCTGGGCTGGCACGTCGCGGTGGCCCGCCCGGAACCCACCCCGCCGACCGGCTCTCCCTCGAACCCCGGTACGGTCTCGCGGAGAGATGCCGCGCGGCGCCGGATGTTCGCGCGGTGGCTCGACGAGCTGCGGGCCGCCAAGGTCGAACTCGTGCCCGGACTGGAACACCCTGGCGATCCCCGCCAGCCCGACAACCACCACAAACACTGATGACTTTCGTACTTGCCATTGATATCGGGGGAACCAAGCTCGCCGCCGCGCTGGTGGACGAGGCTGGTTCCATGCTGCGTTCCGCCACCCGGCCCACGCCGCGGGCGGAGGTCATGGTCGCTCTGGCGGCCCTGGTCGAGGAGGTGACCGGGGGCGGGCCCGCGCCGGAGGCGGTCGGGATCGGGTGCGCCGGGCCGCTGGACCTGGCCGCCGGGACCGTCAGCCCGGTGAACATGCCCAGTTGGCGCGGCTTCCCGCTGCGTGACGAGGTCCGCAAGCTGACCGGGCTGCCGACCATGCTGGCGGGTGACGCGCAGTGCATGGCGCTGGGAGAGCACTGGCTGGGCGCGGGGCGCGGGAGTTCGGCGCTGCTCGGGATCGTGGTGTCCACCGGGATCGGCGGCGGGCTGGTGATCGACGGCGTCCCGCTGCTCGGCCCCAACGGAAATGCTGGACATGTCGGTCACATGTCCATCGACCCGTACGGCGAACGCTGCGAGTGCGGCGGGCGCGGCTGCGTCGAGCGCTACTCCAGCGGCCCGAACCTGGCGCGCTGGGCCCTGGCCAACGGCTGGACCCCAGGCGCGCATGGTCCAGCCAATGCACGGGACGGTACGACTGATACGCGAGACGGTACGGCCGACGCCCGGGCACTGGCGCCGGACACGGCGGCTGACGCGCGGACGCTGGCGCGGGACGCGGCGGCCGGGGATCCCGTGGCAGTGGCGGCGTTCGAACGGGGTGCCAGGGCGCTCGCCGGCATGATCGCCTCCACCGCGGCCGCGGTCGAACTCACCAAGGTGGTCATCGGCGGCGGTGTCTCAGCGGCGGGGCCGGTGCTGTTCGACCCGCTGGCGCGGGCGCTGGACGACGTGGCCGGGCTGGCGTTCGTCAGGGCGGTGGAGGTGGAGCCGACCACCCTAGGCGTACGAGCCGCACTCGCCGGAGCCGCCAAGCTGGCCTGGGACCATTCCCGTTCAGTCGTCTGAGGTGCGGACGGCCGAGTGGGTTACTCGCGCTCGGCCGCCTGCGCCTCGCGGCGCTCGATGATGCGACGGGTGAACGGGATGACCTCCACGACGCGGCTGCCGAGGTAGGCACCGATGAAGGCGAGCACGACCAGCACGACCGGGCTGGTGGCGAACCCGTTCACGGTCACGAAGGCATACAGAGCTGAGTCGAGCAGCGCCATAAGGGAAACTCCCGTGGAAAGACCGGCAAGGCCCACAGCGTAACCGGACATTACCTATGCTTGTGCGCAAAAGGGCGGCCTTGTGCCGCCCTTTTACCTTTGCCGAATCAGATGAATCAGCCGATATCAGTGGAAGAAGTGGCGTGTCCCGGTGAAATAGAGCGCCACGCCCGCCTCCTCCGCCGCCTCGATGACGAGCTGGTCGCGTACGGACCCGCCGGGCTCCACTACGGCCTTGACGCCCGCCTCGATCAGCACCTCCAGCCCGTCGGGGAACGGGAAGAAGGCGTCCGACGCCGCCACCGACCCCGCGGCCCGCTCACCGGCGCGGGCCACCGCCAGCCGGCACGAGTCGACCCGGTTGACCTGCCCCATGCCGACGCCGACGGTCGCCCCGCCGGACGCCAGCAGGATGGCGTTGGACTTGACCGAGCGGCTGGCCCGCCACGCGAACGCCAGGTCGGCCAGCATCGCGTCCGAGACCGGCTCGCCCGCCTTGAGCTGCCAGCTCTCCGGCGCGTCACCGGGCGCGTTGACCCGGTCGGTCTGCTGGACGAGCAGCCCGCCGTCGATCCGGCGGAACTCGGCGACGTTGGCCGGGCCCGAGGGGCAGATCAGCAGGCGGACGTTCTTCTTCTGCGTCAGCACGGCCAGCGCCTCGGGATCGTACGACGGCGCGACGACGACCTCGGTGAACACCTCGGCGATCTGCCCGGCCAACTCGGCCGTGACGGCCCCGTTGACCGCGATGACGCCCCCGTACGCCGAGACCGGGTCACACGCGTGCGCCTTGCGGTGCGCGTCGGCGACGTCGGAACCGACGGCGATGCCGCACGGGTTCTGGTGCTTGATGATCGCGACGCAGGGGTCGGCGAAGTCCCAGGCCGCCCGCCAGGCGGCGTCGGCGTCGAGGTAGTTGTTGTACGACATCTCCTTGCCGTGCACCTGCTCGGCGTTGGCCAGGCCGTCGAGGCCGCCGCTGTAGAGGGCGGCGGACTGGTGCGGGTTCTCCCCGTAGCGCAGGGTGGACTTGCGCTTCCAGGTGACGCCCATGAACGAGGGCCAGTCGTCGTCGACCCGGTAGGCGTTGGCGAACCAGGACGCCACGGCCACGTCGTAGGAGGCCGTCTGGGCGTAGGCGATGCCCGCCAGCCGCTTCCGTTCGGTCAGCGTGAAGCCGCCTTCGGCGAGCGCGCCCAGCACGTCACCGTAGAAACGCGGGTCGACCACGACGGCGCAGGTGCTGTGGTTCTTGGCGGCGCCGCGGATCATCGCGGGCCCGCCGATGTCGATCTGCTCGACGCACTCCTCGTCGGACGCGCCGGAGGCCACCGTCTGCTCGAACGGGTAGAGGTTGACCACCACCAGCTGGAACGGGTCGATCTCCAGCTCGTCGAGCTGGGCCACGTGGTGGGGCTTGGTCAGGTCGGCCAGCAGCCCGGCGTGCACGCGCGGATGCAGCGTCTTGACCCGGCCGTCGAGGCACTCGGGGAAGCCGGTCAACTGCTCGACCTTGGTGACGGGGATGCCGTAGGACGCGATGGCGGCGGCGGTGCCGCCCGTTGACACGATCTCCACCCCCGCGCCGTCGAGAGCCCTGGCCAGCTCCTCCAGCCCGGATTTGTCGTACACCGCGATCAGCGCGCGCCGGATGGCGATGCGAGTCACTTCGATTCCCCTTCTGGTTGGTTACCGATGCGGACGGTCCGTCCGCTGACCGTCCAGCCCTCGCGGACCATCCGGCCGACGATCTCGACGAGCAGGCGGCGCTCGACGGTCTTGATGCGCTCGTGCAGAACCGCCTCGTCGTCACCCGGCAGCACGGCCACGGCCTCCTGGGCGACGATCGGCCCGCTGTCGACGCCGGAGTCGGCCAGCATGACCGTGCAGCCCGTCACCTTGACGCCGTAGGCGAGCGCGTCGCGCACCCCGTGCGCGCCCGGGAACGCGGGCAGCAGCGCGGGATGGGTGTTGAGCAGCGGGAACGCGTCGAGCGTCGGGGCGCCGAGTATCTTCATGAAGCCCGCGGACACCACCAGATCGGGCTCGTACGAGGCGATGCGGCCCGCGATCGCCACATCCCATTCCGTACGCTTCTCGTAATCACCCAGCTTTTCAACGAAAGTAGGAACGTCAGCCCGCGACGCCCTGGCCAATCCCTCGATGTCGTCCCTGTCCGCGCCGACGGCCACCACGCGGGCGCCGTAAGCCGGGTCGGCGGAAGCGTCCAGCAGGGCCTGTAGGTTTGTTCCAGAGCCGGAGACGAGGACGACGAGCCGCCCAGCCTTTGACACACGCACTCCAATGAGAAACAGGGTGGGGCTGCAAGCGTATCCGCTCTTCGTCCGGCGACGCAGAGGAGGTCAGGTGTCGACACCGGTGCAGGCACCGGCGGGTCAGCAGCCCGCGGATTCCGCGGGCCGCCGCGCGATCTGGTTGGCCATCGCAGCGCTGGCCATGACGTTCATGCTGCCGCTGGCGGGGCTGGTCATGGCAGTGTTCGCGCTGATGGCGGGCATTCGCGCGCTCCCGCAGCTGAAGAGCGCGGAAAAGCCACTGGGCATGGCCGTGGGCGGCATCGTCGTCTCCTCGATCGCGCTCGCGCTGTCGGCCATGGCCACAGGGATGCAGCTCTACCTGATGGACGAATACTCCGCCTACCAGGAGTGCATGAAGGGCGCGGGCACCGTCTCGTCGCAGGGCGAGTGCTTCACCCAGTTCAGGGACGCGGCCCAGAAGAAGCTCCCGCCCGACGTGCTCGAACTCCTGGGTGCGGTGCAGCCCTAGTCGCGGTCCCAGGCGTACGGGTCGACGTAGATGACGTGGCCGCCCCGGTCGTCGGACTCGTCGATGATGTCCTTACGCGGTGGGCGATCCCGATCGGTCAGCGTGGGCAGGGCCTGGGCCAGCGTCTCCGCCGCGGCCGAGGCGTGCTCGTCCTGCCAGTCGTCGCGGATGACCGGGATGGCCTGGGTGTCGGCCTCGGTGGCGTCCATCCAGTGACCGGGCAGCGGCCGGGCGTCGGCCTCGGCCAGGCCGACCTTGCTCGCCGCCCTGGCGATCGCGGCGCCCGCCTTCCGTACCGGAACGGCGGCCTTGTCGAGCGGGGCACGGGCCTTCCGGTTCAGCAGCAGCAGGTTGGCCACCCCCGCGGAGATGCCGGCGGCGACGCCCACCTCCAGGCCCACCGACAGCGCCACCTCCCATGGCGACGGTCCGACCGTGGCCAGCCGCCCGCCGCCGATGGGGCCGCCGGACAGGGCGGCGAGCAGCGCGGCGACCAGCCCGGTGGTGATCCCGGTGAAGAACCCCCACAACGGCGCGGCCTCGTACGACGGCGACGGCGCCATCCGGGCCACCACGATGCCCGCCACGGTCCCGGCGGCGAACGGCAACGCGATCACCGCCATCGTCCAGCCCGGCACGGGACCGCTCTCGGGCAGCGCGCCGAGCAGCGGCAGGCTCGGCACCGTGCCCAGCTGCACGCCCGTGGGCGCGACCAGGGTGCCGGCGCCGACGGCGAACCCGGGCCCGGCGATGTAGGAGGCGGCCCAGATGACGGTGTTGAGCAGGTAGAGGGCCTGGACCAGCAGGAGCAGCAGGCCGCCCACGAAGCCGGGCGAGAGCACGTTCGTCAGCTCGCGCACCTGGCCGAAGTTCATGATCAGGGCCAGCAGCACGAGGGCGAGCCCGGCGACGAGCAGCACCGTGATGGCGACGGCCGTGCCGACGGTCAGCGCGCGCACCCGCTCGGGCAGCAGGCGCAGCATCGCCCGCCACGGGCCGATCGTCCGTGCGGTGGCCAGCGCCCCGGCCAGGAACGCCAGCGCGAAGTGGCTGATCAGCGCCTCGCCGATGAACGGCTGCGTGATCTCGTTGCGGGCGACGAGCGCGATGAGCCCGGCCAGCAGGGCGTAGGGAGCGGCCAGCGAGACTCCGGCCTGGGCGACCAGCACGAGCTGCGCCCGGCGGCGCGCGTTGGCCTGCTCGCGCGGGCTGTTCTTGGGCAGCCGCGCGGGCAGGCGCAGCCGCAGGTCGGCGTCGCGGGCCATCCATCGCCCGGCGCGGTAGAGCAGCACGGCGGGCAGGATCGTCAGGCCGAGCGGCAGCAGCCCCACCTTGCCGCCGGGGATCGCGAACCCGGCGTGGTGCGCGGCCAGCCAGACCTGCGCCGCCGTACGGAACACTCCCGGCAGCCCCGCGCCCAGCGCGCCGCGCGGCGCGGCGATCCAGCCGACCAGGGTCAGCGTGGTGAGGACGGCCAGGCCGACGCCGAGCGTGATGGCGGCGGCGAGCATCCCGGACACGGGTAGCGGCCGGCGCGTCTCGTCGTCATCACTCGAGACACCGGGCAGCCGGCCAAGGACCGATTCGAGGAGCGCCGTCACAAGTAGTTATTTTCTCAAGGTTTCCCAACCCGCGCTTGGTTGACGCGCCGCGCGCCCTCTCCCAATTCGGGGGTTTTGCTTTTTTACGGCAGGCACGGCAGGCACGGCAGGCCCCACCCGCCGACCATGGCCGGGCTCCGTCCAGGGATACGCTCCTCCGGTGATGCGGGGCCGGGCACCGCTACGAGACGGTGAGACCACCCGCGTGGTCATTCGCCGGCCGTGACGCGGATCAGACGGGCGCGGATCAGGCGGGTGCGGGCAGCAAAACGCCCCGCCACGAACGGGCGGGGCGATGATGCTGAAGCCGGGAAGTCAGCGCGACTGCATGATCTCGCGCATGAGGCGCGCGGTCTCGGACGGGGTCTTGCCGACGCGGACGCCCACCTTTTCGAGGGCCTCCTTCTTCGCCTGAGCGGTGCCGGCGGAGCCCGAGACGATGGCACCGGCGTGGCCCATCGTCTTGCCCTCCGGGGCGGTGAAGCCCGCGACGTAAGCCACCACCGGCTTGGTCACGTGCTGCTCGATGTAGGCGGCGGCCCGCTCCTCGGCGTCGCCGCCGATCTCACCGATCATCACGATCGCGTCGGTGCCCGGGTCCTCCTGGAAGGCCTGGAGCGCGTCGATGTGCGTGGTGCCGATGACCGGGTCACCGCCGATGCCCACCGCGGTCGAGAAGCCGAAGTCGCGCAGCTCGTACATGAGCTGGTACGTCAGCGTGCCCGACTTGGACACCAGGCCGATGCGGCCGGCCGTGGTGATGTCGGCGGGGATGATGCCGGCGTTGGAGGCGCCTGGCGAGGCGATGCCGGGGCAGTTCGGGCCGATGATGCGGGTCTTGTTGCCCTTGGCGATCGCGTACGCCCAGAACTCGGTCGAGTCGTGGACCGGCACGCCCTCGGTGATCACCACGCAGAGCGGGATCTCCGCGTCGATGGCCTCCTTGACGGCGTCCTTGGTGAAGGCCGGGGGCACGAAGGCGACCGACACGTCGGCGCCCGTCTGCTCCATGGCCTCCTTCACCGTGCCGAACACCGGCAGGCCCTCGTGCGTCGTGCCCGCCTTGCGGGCGTTGACGCCACCGACCACGCGGGCACCGGAGGCCAGCATGCGGCGGGTGTGCTTGGTGCCCTCACCGCCGGTCATGCCCTGAACGATGATCTTGCTGTTCTCGGTCAGCCAGATAGCCATGAGTTACGCACCTACCGCAGCGAGCTCGGCGACCCGCTTGGCCGCGTCGTCCATCGTGTCGACCAGCTCGACCCGCGGGAGTGCGGCGTCGGCCAGGATCTGCCGCCCGAGTAGGGCGTTGTTGCCGTCAAGCCGGACCACCAGCGGGTGGGTCACCGCTTCGCCACGGCTCTCCAGCAGCTTGAAGGCCGAGATGATGCCGTTGGCCACCGCGTCGCAGGAGGTGATGCCGCCGAAGACGTTCACGAAGATCGACTTCACGCTCGGGTCGGAGAGGATGATCTCCAGGCCCGCGGCCATGACCTCGGCCGAGGCGCCGCCGCCGATGTCGAGGAAGTTGGCGGGCGACGGCTTGCCGGGGAGCCCCTCGCCGGCGTAGGCGACCACGTCGAGCGTCGACATGACCAGGCCCGCGCCGTTGCCGATGATGCCCACGTCGCCGTCGAGCTTGACGTAGTTGAGGTCCTTCTCCTTGGCCTTGGCCTCAAGGGGGTCCTCGGCGGCCTTGTCGGCGTACGCCTCGTGCTCCGGCTGGCGGAAGACGGCGTTGTCGTCGAGCGTGACCTTGCCGTCGAGCGCCTTCACCTGGCCGTCCGCCGACAGGATCATCGGGTTGACCTCGACCAGCGTGGCGTCCTCGTCGACGAAGGCGCACCAGAGCTTCTCGATGAGCTCGGCGGCGCCGTCGAGCGCCACCTCGGGCAGCCCGCCCGCGAGCGCGATCTCACGCGCCTTGGCGCGGTCGATACCGTCCAGCGCGGAGACCGGCACCTTGGCCACCTTTTCGGGCGCGGAGTGCGCGACCTCTTCGATGTCCATGCCGCCGGCGGCGGAGCAGATCGCGAGGAATGTACGGTTCGCGCGGTCGAGCAGGAAGGAGAAGTAGTACTCCTCCGCGATCGCGCTGGCCTCCTCCACGAGCACCTTGTGGACCGTGTGGCCCTTGATGTCCATGCCCAGAATGGCCTTGGCCTTCTCAACGGCATCGGCGGCGTCATCGGCCACCTTCACGCCACCGGCCTTGCCACGGCCACCGGTCTTCACCTGGGCCTTGACGACGACGCGGCCGGTCAGCTGCTCCGCCGCCGCCCGTGCCTCCTCGACGGTGTGGGCGACGATGCCGCGTGGCACCGGAATGCCGTAGTCAGCGAAGAGCTCCTTCGCCTGATGTTCGAACAGGTCCACGAGGGTCCGTCCTTGCTTATCCGACTGATGTTCGACGCTTGTCCGACTGAATGTTCGACGGCCCGGGCCACCCCGTGCGTGCGTGCCGGGCGTTTCCGCCAGTGAAGCCTAGCCCCAAGCTTGACCTGACCAGGTCATCGGGTCTCGGTTATCCCGTTATGTGACAGTGATCTCACTTCAGCACGATATTTCGGGACATCTGAAGAAGGGCACCCACATCTATGAGGCGATGGATCGCCGGCGCGGTGGCAGTTTCCGCGCTGGCCGTGGCCGGCCCCGCGTTCGCGCAGGCCAAACCGGCGGACCCGGTGGCGGCGCTGAAGAAGCAGTTCGTCGCGGGGCAGGGAGTCAAGCTCACCGAGCACACCAGTATCACGGTCGGCCGTGAGTCCTACACCCGAGCCGACAGACAGGGCGTGATCGGCTTCGACGCCAAGGGCATCGCGGGCGCCGAGAACACCCGTACTCCAATCCTCACCCAGAAGGAGCGGGCGCGACTGGAGAAGATGGCCGCGAAGGACGCCTCCATCTCCGACTCCGTCGACCTGCTCACCGAGCGGATCTATCTGGTCAGCGCCGGCAAGCACGTGTACGTCAACGGCGGTCTTTACAGCACGCTCCTGCCGGAGAACAAGACCTGGATCGGCATGAACGGCAGCCCGTCCTCAGCCGCTTACGGCGACCAGCTCATCAACGTCTTCGAACCGGCGACGCTCAAATACCTCCTGTCGAAGACCAAGACGGTGAGCGGCGCCCAGTATCGCGGTTCGGTCACTTTTGCCGAGCTGTACAAGCTGTCGCCTACGTTCCGCGAGCAGATCGCCACGAAGCCGACGGGTAAGCCGGCTAAAACCGTCATCTCCTGGCGGCTCACACTCGACGCGCAGAAACTGGTCAAGCGACTGGCCATCTCGTGGTCCATGAAGGTCACCAAGAAGGTCACCCTCAGCGCCTCGACCGAAAGCCGATACACCGAGTGGGGCACCGCGGTGAACGTGACCGCGCCGCCCGCCGACCAGGTCGTGGACTTCAAGGAGCTGATGAAGAAGGCTCCAGAACCGCCGGCCGCCATCGACCGGAACTACGTCAGCGTTCCGCCCGATGACGAGGGCAACACCGAATAGTCAGAGATTTCCACAGAAGGGCCCGGACCGCGTCCGGGCCCTTCTGCACGAAAAATCCACATATTTTCCCCTCTGCAGACAATCGTCTGAGATATCGTTGTGATCTTTGTTTGGCAAGATCCTCCCGCTTCCGTAAATCAGAGACGAGGGCATTGATATGAAGCGCATCATCGCGGGGCTGGCTTTAGCGTCAGCCGCCACGCTCATCACGGCCGGACCGGCACAGGCGGCACCGGCCGCCAAGGACCCGGTCGCCGCGGTGAAGAAGCAGTTCGTCGCCGGTAAGGGTGTGAAGTTCACCGAGCGCTCCACCGCCATCGCGGGCAACAGGCGCTTCATCATCACCCGCCGGTCGGGGACCTACCAGTTCAGCAACACGGGCCTCGCCGCGTCGGACATCACCGGCAAGTTCAACATCAAGGCGCTGGCACCGGAACCCACCGATGAGGACGACGCCAAGCTCTACAAGGCCCTGTCCTCGCCAGAGCGGACGA
Organism: Nonomuraea sp. NPDC049269; assembly: GCF_043197155.1. Lineage (NCBI taxonomy): Bacteria > Bacillati > Actinomycetota > Actinomycetes > Streptosporangiales > Streptosporangiaceae > Nonomuraea > Nonomuraea sp. NPDC049269. The sequence continues at coordinate 1,527,557 of NZ_JBICSO010000002.1, read as the reverse complement.
TCACGATCGGCAAGACGTCGTACCTGTCCGGCGGCCTCTGGGGCGAAGTGCTGCCCGAGGACAAGACCTGGCTCAAGGCGCCGAACACGCCGTTCACCGGCATGACCGGGATCTACGGCCAGCCGCTCAACCTCACTGAGGCGGCCACGCTCAAGACCCTGTTCAAGGGCGCCAAGGCGGCCAACGGCGGCTACACGGGCAAGATCACCGTGGGTGACCTGCGCAGGGTCTCCCCGTCCTTCCGCGGCAACCTGCTGCTCGGCACGCCCAGCAGCAAGAGCGCGAAGGTCGCCATCTCCTGGAAGCTCACCGTCGACGCCAAGGGCCTGCCTTCCCGGCTGGTCACGACGTTCCCGCTGACCGCGCTGTCCCCGGGCGCGAGCAAGAAGGAGGGCCTCAGCATCGAGACCCTTTACAGCGGCTGGGGCATCGCGGCGAAGATCACGGCGCCGCCGGCCGACCAGGTGACGGACACGCCCAAGTCCGGCACGGAGGATGAGACGATTCCCTCGCTGGACATCCCGTTCAGCCGGATCGTGAAATAACCGAGTATCCAGGCCTCAAGCCTCTCCCGTCGTCAGGCGGGAGAGGCTTGGTCGTTTGGTGTAGTCGGTCAGCCCGATGACGTTCCCCCACGGGTCGGCGACCTCGACCGTCCACCCGGTGAACACCTCGAACGCCTCCCCGCCGACCTCCTTCGCCACCGCGCGGGCGTCGGACACCTCAAGCCACACCCGCATCGAGCCCGGCCGCCCCTCCCGCACCCGTACGAGCAGCCCGGGGGTCTCGGAACCGATGGCGAACAGCGCCAGCTCCTCCGTCGAGAACTTCTCCCGCAGCCCCAGCACGCCGCCGTAGAACTCCTTGGCCCGCGCCAGGTCGCCCACGCCGACCAGGATGTTGTCCACACCGAGGATGTTCACGGAACGAGCCTCGGGTGCCCCTGCCAGGCGGGCATCGTCCGCATATAGGCCCTGGTGGCCTCCTCCGCCTCGGCCCTGGGCTGGCCGGTGCGCTGCGTCTGCCACTGGACCATGCGCTCGAACCGCTCGTCGAAGTCCTGCAGCGCCCCGTCGGGCTTGCTGCACAACCGGCACCACGTGCTCTCCGGATGTCCGGGCGCGTGATCCTCGGCCGAGTTCATCGGCATCCCGCAGCTCTCACAGCTCGCGTTCTCGTCAGCGGACATCATGGCCCTCCTGCCTCAGCAGCGCGCGGAGCCCGGTGATGAGCCCCTCGCGTTCCTCCGGTGTCATGTCGCGTACGGCACGCGCCAGCAGATCGTCCGCCAGCACGCGCGGCGAGGCCGTGGCGGCAGCGGCCCGCCCCTCGTCCGTGACCCAGACGAACACCCGCCGCCGATCACGCTCATCCCTGATCCTGGCCACGAGCCCGCGCTCCTCGACCCGGTCGACCAGCTCGGTGGTGGCCGCCTTGGACAGCTGCAGGTGCTCGGTCAGCTCACCGAGCGTCAACGGCCCGGCGTCCATGAGGTGACCGAGCACGGCATGCATCCGCGCGGTCAGCCCGGCCGCGATGGGCCGCCTGGACGCCTTGAACCGCCGGTAGACGGCCGGGTAGAGCCGCGCGACCTCACGTGCCGCCTCCGCCTCGTCCATCGTTCCTTTCGCATACGAACAGTTCGTGTACGAATCGTACCGCCGAACGAACCTCTTGGTCCAGAGGTCATTCGGCGAGGCGCGAGTCCCGTAGGGCGGCCCATTCGAGCGAGTGCCTGATCCCGTCCTCGATCGAGTAACGCGGCCGCCACCCCAGCAGCCGGTCCGCGCGATCGCTCCGCGTGTAGGCGCCCGCCACGTCGCCGGGCCGCCGCTCGGTCTCCACCACCTCGACCGGCCGCGCCACCACCCGGTTGAACGCGTCGACCAGCTCCCGGACGGTCGTCCCCGACCCGGTGCCCAGGTTGATGACCGCTTCCGCGTCAGACAGCGCGTCGAACCGCTGCAGAGCGGCCACATGCGCCGCCGCCAGATCCCAGACGTGCACGTAGTCACGGATCCCGGACCCGTCCCGCGTCGAGTAGTCGGTGCCGGTGATCTCGAACGGCACGCCTTCCTCGTGCGCGCCGATCATCTTGCCCAGCGCATGGCTGGGCCGCCGCAACTGCAGCCCGGTGCGCATCGCCGGATCCGCCCCGATCGGATTGAAGTAACGTAGGGAGAGCACTCTGATCGGCCGCGTCGCCGCGATATCGGCGAACATCGCCTCGCACACCGCCTTGGTCCGCGCGTACGGACTCTGCGGGTCGAGGGCCGACCCCTCGTCGACCGTATGATCGTCCCCGGTCCGGTAAATCGACGCCGACGAGCTGAAAATCATCCGCCGGCACCCGTTGCGCAGCAGGTGATCGACGAACTCCAGGCTCTTGGTGACATTCGCCCGGTAGTAGCCGACCGGATCGGCCACCGAATCCGGCACCACGATCAGCGCCGCGCAATGAACGACCGCCTCGATGCCGGGCTGCTCGGCGAATATCTTGTCGACCAGTGCCCCGTCGGCGATATCACCCTCGTAGAAAGTCCGGCCCTCGGCGAACTCCCGCCGCCCCGTGACCAGGTTGTCGAGAATCACCGGCGTGATCCCCGCGTCCAGGCACGCCGACGCGACCGTGCTCCCGATGAACCCCGCCCCACCTGAAATCAGTACCCGCATCCCGGCACCCTATTGGGTCTCCCACTAAGCCCACCGTCAACCGCGAAGTCCGACGCCGATGTCCGGCCGGACGAGTGCCGCTTTCTCGGACAAGTAATGAGGTGCAACCGTGATCATTTGTCGGCAGGATGGCGCCTCATGAAAATCATGATCACCACACTTACGGCCGCCGTCGCCATGCTCATCTCATCCGCCCCCGCCCAGGCAGCGGCCAAGAACCCCGTCGCGGCGTTGAAAGCCCAGCTCGTGGCCGGCCATGGGGTCCGTTTCACGGACACCAGCGCGTTCGTCGGCAGCATCAACAAGGATCCGCTGGTCGTGCGGACCGGCAAGCTCCGGTTCGGCAAGAAGGGGCTCACCGGCTGGGACATCACCGGCAAGTTCTCCAGCCCGCTGTACGACGGGCACAACACCACGCCCGAGCGGACGATCGCGATCGGTGACGTCGCCTGGGCGAGCGGCGGCGTCCTGAGCGAGGACATGCCGAAGGGCAAGACCTGGTTCAAGACGTCCAGCAGGATGAACACCGCCATGAGCAGCTGGTTCGGCCAGGTGGTTAACCCGGCCGAGCCGGCGACGCTCGCGGCCCTGGTGAAGAACGGCAAGCTCAGCGGGTCCACCTACCGCGGCCAGATCACCTTCAGTCAGCTCTTCAAGATCTCCCCCTGGTTCAACGGCTCGATCCCGATGCGGAGCGACACCGAGGCCACCGTCACGTACACCCTCAAGGTCGACGGCAAGGGGCTCCCGAGCCGGTTGACCACCACGTGGCAGGCCACGGACTTCCTGGACGTCTCCTGGTGGGAGGGGAAGGCGGTCACGACCGACACCCGCTACACCGGCTGGGGCACCAAGGTCTCGATCAAGTCCCCGCCCGCGAACCAGGTCACCACCGAGCTCAAGGACTGAGCCGTAAACCCGCACGTCAGGAGGTGTTATGTGATCGTTACAGCCAAGCGTCCACGTACGGCGGGTTTTGGTTGTCTCACTTATGAGACGCCTCATGAGTAGCACATAGTCCTGGAGTAACCCTTGAATCCCCTCCCCCGGATGCTGGCTCTGGTCGCCCTGATCACCACAGTGGCGGCCTGTACCACGGAAGGAACGCCTGCCCCGGTGGCTCAGGCCGCCGCGACCCCTGTGCACGCAGCCGGTGCGGCCGCACCGAAGCAGGCTGTACCGAAGCAGGCTGTACCGAGGAGCCCGGTGCAGAAGGTCGCGGCGAAGAAGGCCAAGTTGGAGATCGCCGACATCACCCCCGAAGGTGAAGCCAAGGAGAAGGTCGGTGTCGGTTTCCCCATCATCGTGACGTTCGACCGCGAGGTGACCGACCGGGCGGCGGCCGAGACCGTACTGCAGGTGCAGGCGGACCGGCCGGTCGACGGCGCCTGGCGCTGGGTGACCGACCGCAAGGTCGTCTACCGGACCAAGACGTACTGGCGCCCGCACCAGAAGGTTCAGCTCAACGCCCGGCTGAGCCAGATTCCCGGCAACGAGGCCGCCAAGGACGTCAGCCGCCGCTTCGCCGTCGGCTACTCCAACATCTCGGTGGTCAACACCCGTAGCCATGTGATGAAGGTCAGGCGCGACGGCAAGCTGGTCAAGTCGATCCCGATCAGCGCGGGCCGCGGCGGCATGCCCAAGAACGGCGTGGACGTCTATCTGACCACCAGCGGCACCCATCTCACGATGAACAAGAAGCCGCTGGAGACCATGACCTCGGCATGGATGGGCGTCACCGACCCCAAGGACCCTCGCTACTACAAGGAGGAGATCCCGTGGGCGGTGCGCATTTCCGACAGCGGCGAGTACGTGCACCAGAGCGCGGGCTACTACCAGTATCTGGGCCGTTCCAACCAGAGCCACGGCTGCGTCCGCGCCACTCCGGCCGGCGCCAAGTGGTTCTACGGCATCGCCCAGCGCGGTGACGTTGTCAAGATCACCGGCACCAAGCGCAAGCTCGACTGGCGCAACGGCTGGAGCTACTGGCAGCTCAACTGGACCGAGTGGAAGAAGGGCAGCGCCCTCACCAAGGGCACCGTCGCCAAGAGCTAGAGCTTCTCCAGCGGAGCGTAGGCGAGGAGCAGCGTCTTCTCGCCTCCGCTCCCGAAGTCGATCTTGACCTTGGTCTTCTCCGCCACCCCGTCCACCGCGACGACGGTGCCCAGCCCGAACGCGTCGTGCGTGACCCGGTCTCCCGGCGCCAGCGTGGGCACCACGCGGGCGCCCTTCTTCGGCGCCGCCGTCTGGGCGGGCTCGCGCCGGGTCGCCGCGCTCCACGCCGACTTCTCCGGCGGCGTGCGCCAGTCGAGCAGCTGCACCGGCACCTCGCTGACGAACCGCGAGGCCGGGTTGAACGACGGTGAACCCCACGAACTGCGTACCGCGGCCCGGGTGATGTAGAGGCGCTTCTGGGCCCTGGTGATGCCGACGTAGGCCAGCCGGCGCTCCTCCTCCAACTCCTTCGGCTCACCCAGCGAGCGGACGTGCGGGAAGACGCCGTCTTCCATCGCCGTCAGGAAGACGACCGGGAACTCCAGCCCCTTGGCGGTGTGCAGGGTCATCAGCGTGACCACGCCCTGCCCGCCGTCGGCTTCGGGGATCTGGTCAGCGTCGGCCACCAGGGACACCTGCTCCAGGAACTCCACCAGCGTGCCCTCGGGATTGGCCTCCTCGAACTCCGAGGCCACCGAGATGAGCTCGTTGAGGTTTTCCAGCCGGGACTCGTCCTGCGGATCCTCCGAAGCCTCCAGCTCGGCGCGGTAGCCGGTGGCGACCAGGACCTCCTCGGCGAGCGCCGACGGCGGCACGCCCTCGGCCTTGCCGATCAGCTCCTCGATCATCGCGACGAACTCGCGCACCGCGTTGAGCGACCGCGTCGCCATGCCGTACGCCTCGTCGGCCCTGCGCAGCGCGTCCCAGAAGGAGATGCGCTCGCGCGACGAGAGCGCCTCGAGCATCGCCTCGGCCCGGTCGCCGATGCCGCGCTTGGGCACGTTGAGGATGCGGCGCATCGACACCACGTCGGCGGGGTTGGCCAGCACGCGCAGGTAGGCCAGCAGGTCCTTGACCTCCTTGCGCTCGTAGAAGCGCACGCCCCCGACCACCTTGTACGGCAGGCCGGTGCGGATGAAGATCTCCTCGAACACCCGGGAGGCCGCGTTGGTGCGGTAGAAAACGGCGACGTCGCCGGCCTTGACGCCCTCCTCGTCGCTGAGCCGATCGACCTCCTGGGCCACGAACATGGCCTCGTCATGCTCGTTGTCGGCCACATAGCCGACGATCTTGGGACCGTCGCCCTGGTCGGACCAGAGGTTCTTCGGCTTGCGCGACTCGTTGCGGGAGATGACGGCGTTGGCGGCGGCCAGGATGTTCTGGGTGGAGCGGTAGTTCTGCTCCAGCAGGATCGTGCGCGCGTCGGGGTAGTCGCGCTCGAACTCCAGGATGTTGCGGATCGTCGCGCCGCGGAAGGCGTAGATCGACTGGTCGGCGTCGCCGACCACGCACAGCTCCGACTGGTCGGCGCCAGAACGGACCAGCTCGCCGTCGGTCGTGCGCAGGTCGGGGCGGCCCACCAGCTCCCTGATCAGGATGTATTGGGCGTGGTTGGTGTCCTGGTATTCGTCGACGAGCACGTGCCTGAACCGCATCCGGTAGTGCTCGGCGACGTCGGGGAAGAGCTGGAACAGCGTCACCGTGTTCATGATGATGTCGTCGAAGTCCATCGCGCCGGCCTCGGTGAGCTTGCGCTGGTAGCTCTTGTAGGCCTCCGCGAGCACCTTCTCCAGGTGGGAGCCCGCCTTGTCGAGCGCGGTCTCGTAGTCGACCAGCTCGTTCTTGAAGTTGCTCACCTGGGCGGAGAACGACCGCGGCGGGTAGCGCTTCGGATCGAGGTCCATCTCCCTGCACACCATCGCCATCAGCCGCTGCGAGTCGGCCTGGTCGTAGATGGAGAAGCTGGAGGGGAACCCGAGCCGCTTGGCCTCGCGGCGCAGGATGCGCATGCAGGCGCTGTGGAACGTCATCACCCACATCGCCTTGGACCTGGGCCCGACGAGCCGGTCGATGCGCTCCTTCATCTCGCGCGCGGCCTTGTTGGTGAAGGTGATCGCCAGGATCTCGCCCGGATGCACCTCACGCTCGGCGAGCAGGTAGGCGATGCGATGGGTGAGCACCCGCGTCTTTCCTGAACCCGCCCCCGCCACGATCAGCAGCGGACCGCCGTGATGGATCACGGCCTCCCGCTGCTGCGGGTTGAGGCCATCGAGCAAGGGGTGGTCAACAGAGACTTGGGTCGGCACGCACCTAGGTTAAGACTCTCCACCGACAATCGGCGCCCCGACGCCTGGAATCCCCACCTCGCGGGGAACTGCGACCCCATCGACCGGCGTCCGGAATGCCTGCTACGAGCTGCTGGTTGTCGTCAATGGACAATCCGAAAGGGAGAAGATGCTCGCCGACAACGAGATCAACCGGGTACTTGTCGTGACCGCACACCCCGACGACGCCGACTTCGGCGCCGCGGGAACGGTGGCACTCTTCGTCGATCGGGGTGTCGAGGTCACCTATCTGCTGGTCACGGACGGCGACGCGGGCGGCAACGAACGTACGCTCGACAACACCGGCATGGCCGAACTACGCAGGACCGAACAGACGGCGGCCGCCAAGGCGGTGGGCGTCACGGACGTCCGCTTCCTCGGCCACGCGGACGGCACCGTGGTGCCGTCGCTGGCACTGCGCAAGGACATCGCCAGGGTCATCCGCCAGGTACGCCCCGACCTGGTGATCACCCACCACCCCGAGCGCAACTACCAGTTCATCGCCCCCAGCCACCCCGACCACCGCGCGGTTGGTGGTTCCACGCTCGACGCCGTCTACCCCGACGCCCGCAACCCGTACGCCTTCCCCGAGCTGCTCAAGGAAGAAGGCCTGGAGGCCTGGACGGTCCGCGAGGTCTGGCTCAACGGCGGCTCCACACCCAACCACTGGGTGGACATCACGGAGTCCATCGACCGCAAGCTGGCGGCCTTGCAGTCGCACGTCAGCCAGGTGGCCCACGTGGAGGGCTTCGCCGACTTCGTCAAAAGCCGCTTCGCCGCGTGGGCCGAACAGGCCGGCTTCGGCGAAGGCCACTACGCGGAGGCCTTCCAAACCGTAACCACGGCCTGACCACCCCTCTGACCCCTCTGGGCCGTCCCGCGAGGACCACCTTGCGGGGCCAGCCGACCGGACCGCCCTGACGGGCAGGTCGCCCTGACGAGCGGGTCGTCCAGGCGGGCGGGCGATCCTCGCGGACAGGCCACCCAGGCGGGCGGGGCGTCCAAGCAGGTGGGCCGGCGGTCTGAGCCGCCGTGCTGGGGCGTCCCGAGGGAAGTGGGCTGTCGGAGTGGGTGCCGGGGTTGCCCCTGGACCGTCGCGTCAGGTCGCTCTGCAGCGTCCTAAGGCTCTCTGAGGGCTGGGCTGGCCGGGAATCGGGGTGGTCGTTGCGGAGGGCGGGAGCTGGTGTCCTGGGGCGTTCTTGTGGCGGGCGATCTCATTTGCTGGGTGGAGGCTGTTTTCCGGCTATTCGGGCGAAGAGGTAGCCGAGGGAGTTGGTTGCCAGGTGCAGCATGGTTGGGGCTGTCAGTCCGCCTCGGCGGCGTAGTTCGCAGAAGAAGACGCCTGCTGCGGCCGTCGACATGACGCTGCCCGCCACCACCCGTGCCGTGTCCAGGTGGCCCGGTGTCTCGCCGGCCGTCAGGGCGCCGAGCGCCGGGTTGGCGCGGGCCATGTCGATTGCCGGGAGGATGTGCCACAGCCCGAACAGGGCCGACGACACCGCCGTTGCCATGACGGTTCCGTGGGTGCGGCGGAGTGTGCCGTGCAGGACGCCGCGGAAGCCCACCTCCTCCAGGAGGACCGTGCCCAGGGGCACCTGGACCAGCGCCTCCTCCAGGACGCGTGCGCGCGACAGCGACAGGGCTCGGTCGTCCTGGAACAGCGGGCGGGTGCGCGGCATCGCGACACCGGCCGTGTAGACGGCGGCGACACCCGCCGCCAGGGCGCCGCCGATCGCCGCGCCCCTTCGCCCGTGTTCGAACCCGAGCTCCTGCCACGACACCCCGGACCGCCGCGCCATGGCCACCAGGGCGGCGGTCGCGGCGGCGGAGGTCAGGGGCGCGAGCCGGGGCGCCACCCGGTTGTTCAGGACGTTGGCCACGGCCAGGACGGCGATCGAGCGAAGTAGCACCCCTGCAGGCTACGCCGCCCGTGGGCTTGGGCTGGGCACGAGCACAGACGTGGGCACAGGCGCAGGGATGTCGTGGTTCGGGCCCATCGGAGTCAAGACCATTGCGATCGGATGCGATCGGATCGACAAACGTCATGATCGGACCGTGACGTCCAGACCGACGCATCCGGACCGACAGGGTCCGGGCCCACACGGATCCGAGCCCACACGGATCCGAGCCCACGCCATCCGAGCCGACACGATCAGGGCGTGCCCCGTCTACGCGGGCCAGGTCGTGGCTCACGCTGTTCGCGGCTATGTGGCGGCTGGGCTGCGCCACCCTGAGGGGAAGCGGGAGCGGCGGCGTTCCTCCGGGGTCAGGCCGCCCCAGATGCCGTCCGCCTCCCCCGCGCTCAGCGCGTAGGAGCGGCAGTCGGTCAGGACCTGGCACGTGGCGCAGATCGCTTTGGCTCGCGCCTCCTGTGTGGCGGAGGGCGCGAGCGGGAAGAACAGCTCAGGATCGCTGGATCTGCAGGCGCCCCCGCGCAGCCAGCCGATCTCTCCCAATGGCATGGGGCAACGGTATGCCGACGTCATGATCGGCCGCATCATCCTTTGGGTTGACACGCGAGTACATCCCCAGCCGCAGCTCTCAGCAGGCGGCCACGCCGCCTTGGACGCCGTTGGCGAAGGACTGCTGGCGTTGTTCGGCCGTGCCGTGGGCGCTGGGGTTGAGCCAGTCGTCCGTGGGGTCGCCGGCCGCCTCCAGGTTGCGGAACAGTTCGTCCTCGTCCCCCGGTTCCACCCGCAGCGCGCCCGCGTTGACCAGCGAGGCGAGCGTGCCGCCCGCGTAGCAGTCGGCCTGCAGCTCCGCCTGTATGTTCAGCTCGAAGCCGGCCCGCAGCTGCGCCTGCACCGAATGCCCGAACTCATGGGGAATGATCAGGTAGACCGAGCCGTCCCCCATGTCGGTCCAGAGCGATTCCATCCAGTCCTGGTCATAGGCGATGAAATGGCCGGCAGGGCAGTAGAAGGCGTTGTTCGGTACGGCGGGCTCGCCGCCGCAGCTCGGTCCGGACGTCCCGGAATAGGGGACAAAATCGGCAATAGGGCGGTAAGTCCGGCCGAGGGTGCTGAACTGCTGCTTCCAGAACGCCTCCGTCAGCTCCCGCGCCGTCCGTACGTCACCCTCGAACGTGTCGGCCCCCGAAGCGTCCAGGGAAGCCGGCCGGGACAACCCGCACGCGGCCAGCAGGAGCACCAGGACAACGGCCAAGGATCCTCGCACAGGCATCACAGGTCCCAAGTGTGCACCGGTTCGTTGCCGTGCATGCGCTCTATGTACTCAAGGGTCATCGCCCGCAGCGCCTCGTGCCGGTCGCCGCCGTACGCCTGTACGCGTTCCACCTGCCAGGTCGATCCGGTACGTCCGGACAGGCACCGGCCCTCGATGACCCCGAGCAGCCGGTCGGCCACCGGCCGGTCCACGCCCCACTTGCTGAGCCCCTCGTGGGCCATCGGGAGCAGGCGGCGCAGGATCAGCTCCCCGGCGGACACCTCGCCCAGGCCCGGCCAGTAGAGGCGCGCGTCGAGGCCGTGCCTGGCCGCGCTGTTCAGGTTGTCCTCGGCGGCGGCGAACGACATCTGACTCCAGATCGGCCGTTCGGCATGCGGGAGTACGGCCATCAGCCCGTAGTAGAAGGCGGCGTTGGCCGTGATGTCGACCACGGACGGCCCGGCGGGCAGCACCCGGTTCTCTATGCGCAGGTGCGGGGCGCCGCCGGCCACCGCGTACACCGGCCGGTTCCACCGGTAGACCGTGCCGTTGTGCAGGGTCAGCTCGTGCAGTTGCGGGATGCGGCCCTGTTCCAGCTCGGCCCGCGGGTCCTCCTCCTCGCAGAGCGGCAGCAGCGCCGGGTAGTACTGGACGTTCTCCTCGAACAGGTCGAACACGCTGGTGATCCACCGCTCGCCGAACCAGACGCGCGGCCGTACGCCCTGCGCCTTCAGCTCGGCGGGACGGGTGTCCGTGGCCTGCTCGAACAGCGTGATCCTGGTCTCGCGGTGCAGCTCCTTGCCGAACAGGTACGGCGAGTTCGCGGCGACGGCCACCTGTGCCCCGGCGATGGCCTGGGCGGCGTTCCAGTGCGCGGCGAACTGCTCCGGGCTGACCTGCAGGTGGAGCTGGACGCTGGTGCACGCGGCCTCGGGGGTGATGCTGTCGGCGTGGGTGTCGAGGCGTTCCACGCCCTCGATCGACAGGTGCAGGTCCTCACCGCGCGCGGCGAAGATCTGCTCGTTGAGCAGCCGGTAGCGCGGGTTGGCCGACAGCGTGCCCTCGTGGATCTCCTGCTCGCGCAGCGTGGGCAGGATGCCGATCAGGACCAGGTGGCCGCTCTCGGTCTGGGCGCGCTCCTCGGCGTGGTTGAGCCGGGCCCTGATGTCGTTCTCCAGTCTGAGTGGCCCGTCGCCGCCCAGCTCCTGGGGATCGATGTTGATCTCGATGTTGAACTGGCCCAGCTCGGTGGCCCAGTCAGGCTGCTCGATCGCGGCGAGCACCGCGGCGTTGCACATGGCCGCCTCGCCCGCCGCGTCCACGATGTTGAGCTCGATCTCCAGCCCGGCGAGGGGCCGGTCGGCCTCGAAGCGGGCCTCGCGGAGCATCTGGGCGAAGACATCAAGGCATCGCCGCACCTTTTCCCGATATTTCCGTCGATCGTCTCGGCTGAATACGACTACCGGCACATCCCTGCCCATTCTGGAAATGTCGCATGCCAGAGCCAACTAAGCCAGCGCCCCGGCCTTTACATGCCAGAAACGGGCAAAGCCGTTAGACGAGCCGCCTGGCGGTGGCCCAGCGGGACAGCTCGTGCCGGTTGGACAGCTGGAGCTTGCGCAGCACCGACGACACGTGCGTCTCGACCGTCTTGACCGAGATGAACAGCTCCTTGGCGATCTCCTTGTAGGCGTAGCCACGGGCGATCAGCCGGAGCACCTCGCGCTCGCGCTGCGTCAGCGAGTCGAGCTCGGGATCGATGGACGGAGCCTCCGACGAGGCGAACGCGTCGAGCACGAACCCGGCCAGCCGCGGCGAGAAGACCGCGTCGCCGTCGGCCACCCGGCGGATGGCGTCGGTCAGCTCGTTGCCACTGATGTTCTTGGTGACGTAGCCGCGGGCGCCGCCGCGGATGACGCCGATCACGTCCTCGGCCGCGTCGGACACCGACAGCGCCAGGAAACGTACCTGCGAACCGGCGCCGAGCACCCTGCGCAGCACCTCCTGCCCGCCGCCGCCGGGCATGTGCACGTCGAGCAGGACCACGTCAGGGGTGAGCTCGGCGATCGCCTTGACCGCCGTCTCGACGTCCTCGGCCTCGCCGACGACCTGGATGGAGTCGCCCAGCTCGGCCCGTACACCGGAACGGAACAGCCGGTGATCGTCGACGATCAGCACCCTGGTCATTGCTTCTCCACCTTCATCGTCAACATCACTTCTGTCCCCTCACCGGGCGTGGTGCGCAGTCTGGCGGCACCGCCGTGACGTTCCATTCTCCCGATGATGGACTCCCTGATCCCCATTCTGTCGAGAGGCACCGCGTCGAGGTCGAATCCCTTGCCACGATCTCTCACGAAAATCGTGACTTCTTCGCCCTCTACCTCTGCATAGACGGCAATAGAAGGACTTCCAGAGTACTTGGCGGCGTTGACCATCGACTGCCTCGACGCCTTCAGCATGGCGGCGAGCTTGCCGGCCGAGTCGAGGTCGATGTCGCCCACGCAGACCACCTCGATCGGCACGCCGTGCGCGTCCTCCTCTTCCGCGGCGATCCTCCGTACGGCCGCGGCCAGCGTCGCGTCGGCGTCCTGGGCGGGCTGGTAGAGCCAGTTGCGCAGGTCGCGCTCCTGCGCGCGGGCCAGCCTGGTGACCTCGAACGGGTCGTGCGCGACGCGCTGGATCAGCGTGAGCGTGTGCAGAACCGAGTCGTGCACCATGGCCGCGACCTCGGCCCGCTCCTCCGACCTGATGCGTTCGCGCCGCTCCAGCTGCAGTTCCTTCCACAGCCCCGCGAGCCAGGGCGCGGCGATCACCGCCAGCCCGCCGACCACCACGATGGTGAACATCAGGCCGGGCCTGGCCTTGGACAGCTCTCCCTGGGCGGCCAGGAAGCCCGCCGCGCCGATGACGACGAGCACGATGCCGAGCAGCGTGCGCACCCGGTTCTTCCTGATGCTCTTGGTCGCCCCGCTCACCCAGTTCCGGCGGCGTTCGGGATCGGCCTGCTGCCACAGGATGATCGCGCCGATGCCGCCCACAGCGAACGGCAACATGCCGATGCCCCCCTTGGAGGCACCGGTCAGCCAGCTCGCGGCGAACAGCGCAACACCGATCGCGCTGAACGCCGCGAGCTGGCTCCAGTCGCGCTGTGGCGACTGCTGCCCCTCGTACGGCTTGCGGGGCGTGATCATCCAGAGCACCGCGTAGGCCACCACGCCGACTCCGTCAACCACGCTGAGCAGCACGAACATCAACCTGATCACTACCGGATCAAGCTTCAGCTGAGCCGCGAGCCCTTGTGCGACGCCGCCGAGCAGCCGGCCCTCCATGGGGCGCATCATCCGGCGGTACGGCGCTTCGCCACCGGGTTCGGCAAGAGTCTTCTGGTCAGCCATAACATCGCCATCGTCACATGTCGCGTGCGTTGGGGACATCAGGGAACAACCCCCGGGTCGGGTCAGGGGTCTCCCGGATGCAGATCGCCGCCGGGTGGGGCCACGATAGTGACATGACAGAAGCACCGCCGAAGAGACCGGCCGCTCCGCCCAGCGCGCTGCGACGCAGCAGCGAGGGGCGCTTCCTCATGGGAGTCTGCGCCGGGCTCGGTCGGCACACCGGGATCGACCCGGTGGTGTTCCGCGCGGGGTTCGCGGTGCTGCTGTTCGGCTCCGGGGTGGGGCTGTTCCTGTACATCGCGGCGTTCCTGCTGATGAAGGAGCCGAACGGGCGGCCCGGTTACATCGAGCAGTGGACCCGGCGCGACTTCGCCGCCGACACCGTGATGGCGCTGCTCGCGGCGGTGCTCGCGGCCGGGCTCGGCATCAACCTGGCGTCGGTCTGGCTCGGCACCGGCACGCTGGTGGTCGGCATGATGCTGGCCATCGGGCTGCTCGCGGCGCACACCAGCGGCGTGGACCTGCTCGGCCTGGTCCGGTCGATGCCCGAGCGGCTCAACCACCGCCCCCCGCAGGGCGAGCCCGACCCGTTCCTGTACGACTTCTCCCACTCGCCCATCCCGAGCCCCACCGCTCCCCCAGCGGGCTATCCCCGGCCCCGCCCGGCCGCCTCGTACGCGCGCGAGCCGGTGACGGAGACCGTGCCGCCCCCCGCCCCCGAGCCGCCGACCGCCCCCGTGCCACCGACCGCCCCGACGCGCGTCAACCCCGTCGCCGCCGAAGCACCGCTCGACGAGCCGGCCGCCGCCCGGGCTGAGCCGTATGAGAAGCCGCACCAGGAGCCGTCTCGGGAATCTTCTCAGCAGGCGCGTCAGGAGCCGTCCGAGCCGCGCCGTCACGAGCCGTCGAACGAGACGCGTCACGAACCGTCCCAGGAGGCGCCTCACGAACCGTCCAGGGCGTCGTTCCAGACGTCCGTCGGCGAGACGACGCCGCCCGCCGCGCCGCGTTACCGTACCGACCCGAGGACCGCCGTCACCTACGGCGAGCCGTTCGCGCCGAGGGGCCCCTACCAGCCGCTCGACCCGCGCAGGCGGTCCGGCGGCTACTCACCGTACGACCCCGCCCTGTACGGCCGGCTGGCGCCCCCGCGTCCACCCCGCCAGAAGCGGCCCAGATCGTTCATCGGCGCCATCACCATGTTGCTGGCCATCATCATTGGAGGGATCGTCGTGGCGGTCCAAACCAGGTCCGCCGCGGGGGTCAGTCCCACCCTGGTCGGCGGCGCCGTACTCGTCACCATCGGCGCCGGGCTGCTCATCGCGGCCTGGTGGGGCCGCGGCGCCGGCCTGGTCGCGATCGGCACCGTGGTCGCGCTGCTGATCGGCCTCGGCCTGATGGTCGGGGACCTGCCGCGGAACCTCGGCGACTTCGTCTGGCGGCCGACCACCGTGGCGGAGGCGAGCAAGGTCTACGACGTGGGTGTCGGGGACGGCCGGCTCGATCTGTCGGAGCTCAAGCTCACTCCGGGCACCAGCCTGACGTTCAACGCCAAGGTCTCGATCGGCGAGCTGACGGTGATCGTGCCGCCGACCGCCAGGGTCGAGGTGCACGCCACCAACAAGGTCGGCGACATCAAGGTGGACCAGTCGCTCAGAGGCGGCGTCGACGTCAAGTTCGACAAGGTGCTGGAGCCCGACACGCGCCCGAAGGGCGCCGTCTCGACCATCGTGCTGAACCTGAGGGGCGGCATCGGCGACATGGAGGTGCGGCGTGCAGCGTGAGGTCGACAAGCCGCGCAGGGTGCACAGGACCGACTGGATGGCGCTGCTGAGCGGCACGCTCTTCGTGGTGCTCGGCATCCTGCTCCTGACCCGGGCGATCACGGATCCCCTGGTCCTGGTGTCTCTCGTGATCGTGGGACTGGGCTTCGCGGGGCTCGTGGCGGTCATCGCGCGGGTGATCCGCGGCAAGTAACCCTTGACCGGGAAAAACACGAGCGTACGTTGGGCTGTGTCCGCGTTTCCCGCGCGCCTCAGGGAGGACGTATGCCTCGGATCGCCGTCACTGTCGACGGAGTCAAGTACGAGGAGGAAGTCGAGCCGCGGCTCCTTCTCGTCCATCTGCTACGAGAACGCCTGGGCAAGACCGGCACCCCGATCGGGTGCGACACCAGCAACTGCGGCGCCTGCACCGTGATGCTCGACGGCAAGAGCGTCAAGAGCTGCTCGGTGCTCGCCGTACAGGCTGACGACTGCGACATCGTCACCATCGAGGGCCTGGGCGCCAACGGGTCGATGCACCCGATGCAGCAGGCCTTCCACGAGGAACACGCCCTGCAGTGCGGCTACTGCACACCCGGCATGGTCATGGCCGCGATCGACCTGCTCAGGGAGAATCCGGACCCGTCGGAGGACGCCATCAGAGAGGGCCTGGAAGGCAACCTCTGCCGGTGCACCGGCTACTGCAACATCGTCCGCGCGGTGCGGCGGGGCGCGCAGGAGATGGGCCAGGCGGTGAAGACGCCATGACCGAGGTCGGCAAGGCGAGGAAGCGCAAGGAGGACGCGCGGCTCCTGACCGGGCGCACCCAGTGGACCGACAACCTGCGGCAGCCGGGGATGCTGTACGTCACGTTCCTGCGCAGCCCGATGGCGCACGCGCGGATCATCGGCGTCGACGTCTCGGCGGCGCGCGACCTGCCGGGTGTCGTGGCGGCGTTCAGCGGCCAGGACTTCGCCGCCGAACAGGGCAGCCTGCCGTGCGCCTGGCCGGTGAGCGAGGACATCGTGATCCCCGATCACCCGCCGATGGCCGTGTCGGAGGTGCGTTACGTGGGCGAGGCCGTCGCCTGCGTGGTCGCCACCGACCGCTACCTGGCCGCGGACGCGCTGGAGGCGATCGAGGTCGACTACGAGCCGCTGCCGGCCGTACTCGACATGAACGAGGCGCTCGCCCCGGACAGCCCCAAGGTGCACGAGGCGGGAAACCAGGCGTTCACCGTGAAGATCACCTCGGGTGACGTCGAGGCGGCCTTCAGGGACGCGCCGGTGGTCATCGACCGGACCTACATCCAGCAGCGGTTGATCCCGAGCGCGATGGAGCCGCGGGCGGTGCTCGCGACCACCGACGGCGACTCCTTCACGCTCTGGTCGGCCACGCAGATCCCGCACGTCCTGCGCGTCATGCTGGCCGTGGTGACCGGCATCCCCGAGCACAAGATCCGGGTGATCGCGCCCGACGTCGGCGGCGGGTTCGGCTCCAAGCTGCAGGTCACCGCCGAAGAGGTGCTGTGCCTGCTGCTCACCAAGCGGCTGGGCAAGCCGGTCAAGTGGACGGAGTCCCGCTCCGAGGGCAACCTGACCGTGCACCACGGCCGCGACCAGATCCAGCACCTCAGGCTGGCGGCCGAGGCCGACGGGCGGATCCGCGGGCTCCAGGTGGAGCTGCTGGCCGACATGGGCGCCTACCTGATGCTGGTCACGCCCGGCGTGCCGCTGCTCGGCGCGTCGATGTTCAACGCCATCTACAAGATGGACGCCTACGAGTTCGGCTGCACGGGTGTCTTCACCACGAAGATGCCGACCGACGCCTACCGCGGCGCGGGCCGCCCCGAGGCGACGTACGGCATCGAGCGGATGATGGACGAGCTGGCCGCCGAGCTGCGCCTGGACCCGCTGGAGGTGCGGCGGCGCAACTGGATCAAGCACGAGGAGTTCCCGTTCACCACCATCTCCGGGCTGACCTACGACTCGGGCAACTACGAGGCGGCGACGGACAAGGCGATGGCGCTGTTCGGCTACGACAAGCTGCGCGCCGAACAGGCCGACCGGCGTGACCGGGGCGACCCGGTCCAGCTCGGGATCGGTGTCAGCACGTTCACCGAGATGTGCGGGCTGGCCCCGTCCAGGATGCTCGGCGCGGCCAACTACGGCGCGGGCGGCTGGGAGCACGGCTCGGTGCGCATGCTGCCGACCGGCAAGGTCGAGGTCATCACCGGCAGTTCCCCGCACGGCCAGGGACACGTGACGGCGTGGAGCCAGATCACCTCCGACGCGCTCGGCGTGCCGTTCGAGGACATCACGGTGCTTCACGGCGACACGGCGATCTCGCACAAGGGCATGGACACCTACGGCTCGCGTTCGCTGACCGTCGGCGGCATCGCCGTGCTCAAGGCGTGCGACAAGGTCAGGGACAAGGCCAGGAAGCTCGCCTCGCACATGCTCGAATGCTCGCCCGAGGACCTGGAGTTCGCCGAGGGCGTGTTCAAGGTGAAGGGCACCGACTCCCAGAAGACCATCCAGGAGCTGGCCTACGCCGCGTTCACCGCGCACGACCTGCCCGAGGGCGTCGAGGCGCGGCTCGACTCCGACGCCACCTTCGACCCGGAGAACTACTCCTTCCCGCACGGCACCCACCTGTGCGCCGTGGAGGTGGACACCGAGACCGGCATGGCGAAGATCCGCTCGTACGTGGCGGTCGACGACGTGGGCAAGGTGGTCAACCCGCTGATCGTCGAGGGCCAGATCCACGGCGGCATCGCGCAGGGCATCGCGCAGGCGCTGTACGAGGAGGCCGTCTACGACGCGGAGGGCAACCTGCTCACCACCACGATGGCCGACTATCTGCTGCCGACGGCGATGGACCTGCCGGACTTCGTCACCGACAGGACCGAGACCCCGGCCACCAGCAACCCGCTGGGCGCCAAGGGCGTCGGCGAGGCGGGCACGATCGCCTCGACCCCGGCCGTCGTCAACGCCATCGTCGACGCGCTGCGCCCGCGCGGCGTGCACGACATCCAGATGCCATGTACACCCGAGCGGATCTGGAGGGCGCTGCGATGATCCCGGCCCAGTTCGACTACGTCCGCGCCGGCTCGCTCGGCGAGGCCGTCCAGGAGCTCGCCGCCGACGAGGACGCCAAGGTCCTCGCCGGTGGGCAGTCGCTCCTCCCGCTGCTCCGGCTCCGGCTGGCCTACCCGTCGAAGCTGGTCGACGTGGGCCGCCTGCCCGAGCTGACGGGCGTGCACGACCGTGGCGACCACGTCTTCATCGGCGCGATGGCCACGCACGACGAGGTGATGCGCTCCGGCGTGGTCAACGCCGACTGCCCGCTCGTGGCGCTGGCCACCACGAAGGTCGCCGATCCCGCGGTGCGGCATCGCGGCACGTTCGGCGGCTCGCTGGCGCACTGCGACCCGGCGGGCGACCTGCCCGCGGTGGTCCTGGCGCTGGAGGGCGTCTTCGTGACCAGCTCGCCCGAGGGCGAGCGGGAGATACCCGCCGCCGAGTTCTTCGTCGACTACCTGGAGTCGGCGCTGCGGCCGGGAGAGATCCTGGTCGGGGTGCGGATCCCGAAGCTCGGCGCGGGCTGGGGCTATCACTACGAGAAGTTCCACCGGACCGCGCAGTCGTGGGCCATCGTCGGCGTGGCCGCGGCGGTCAAGCGTTCCAACGGAGTGATCGAGGAGGCGAGGATCGGCCTGACCAACATGGGCCCGACGCCCGTGCGGGCCCACGCGGTCGAGACCGCCCTGCGGGGGATGCCGCTGGGCGATCAGGTACGGCAGGCGTGCGAGGAGGCTGCGGCCGGCACCTCGCCGCCCTCCGACCTGCACGCCCAGCCCGACTATCGGCGGCATCTGGCCAAGGTGCTGACCCATCGCGCGATTCTGAACGCCGCCGGATCCCCCTGACCGGTTCGAGGGGGCACCTCTTCCGGGGTGCCCCCTCTCAGACGTAATGTCGCAATCAGACGGGGCGCAACGACACGAGAGGAGCGGATCGATGGCGATGCGGTTCGAGCACGAGTTCAGCGTTCCGGTGCCGGTCGAGCAGGCGTGGGCCGTGCTGCTCGATGTCGAACGGGTCGCCCCCTGCCTGCCGGGTGCCTCGCTCGACATCTTCGAGGGCGACGAGTTCACCGGCCGGATGAAGGTCAAGGTCGGTCCGATCACCGTGACCTACCGCGGCTCGGCCAGGTTCGAGAACGTGGACAAGGACGCTCACACGCTTACCCTCCAGGCGTCGGGCAAGGAGGCCCGCGGCTCCGGCACGGCCTCGGCGACCGTCAAGGCCACGCTGACGCCCGGCGACGGGTCCACCACGGTCTCCGTCGAGACGTCGTTCAACGTGACCGGCCGGCCCGCCCAGTTCGGGCGCGGGGTCATGGCCGAGGTGGGCGCGAAGCTCATCGACAGGTTCGCGGCCAACCTCGCGCAACTGCTGGCCGAGCCCGCCCACGAGGCGGCCGCCGTACCCGAGGAGCCCCAGGAGGACGGGCCGCGGCTGAGCGCGGTGCCGAGCCCTGAAGAGGACGTCCGGCCCGCCGGGACGCTGCGTACGTCGCTCACGCCGGACGAGGAGGCGCTCGACCTGCTGGAGATCGCCGGGACGCCGCTGCTGAAGCGGGTCGCGCCCGTCGTCGGGGCGCTCGCGGCGCTGCTGCTCATCGGCTGGTTGATCAGACGCCTCATGCGCTGATTCAGCAAAAACACCATCAAGTCCGGACACTTCACTCAGAGCCAGGGAAGATGCTCCCCAGATGTCTCATTTCGGGGGAGATGACATGCCGGACTGCACCGTTGTCGTCATCACCTACAACGACGCGGCCCGCCTTCCCAGGGCCGTGCGCTCCGTACTCGGCCAGTCGTTGCGCGATCTCGAAGTGATCATCGCCGACGACGCGAGCAACGACGACACGGCCCGGGTTGCGGGCGAGCTCGCACGGACCGATCCACGCGTCCACTACCTGCGCAGGCAGACCAACAGCGGCGGCTGCGGCGCGCCGCGCAACGACGGCCTCGACGCGGCGGCGGCGCCGTACGTGATGTTCCTCGACAGCGACGACGAGCTGC
Organism: Nonomuraea sp. NPDC049269; assembly: GCF_043197155.1. NCBI lineage: Bacteria > Bacillati > Actinomycetota > Actinomycetes > Streptosporangiales > Streptosporangiaceae > Nonomuraea > Nonomuraea sp. NPDC049269. Next base: position 1,507,150 of record NZ_JBICSO010000002.1, on the reverse strand, counting down.
CCAGGCACGCCTGCAAGAGCCTGCTCGGCGAGATCGAGCGGACCGGCGCCGACTTCGTGGCCGGGCAGATCTCGCGGCTGCACGAGCGGAGCGGGCGGCTGGCGCCCTACTACCCGTCGCTGTTCGCCAGGCGGCGGGTCGTGGCGGGCATCCGCGAGGAGCCCGAGCTGTTCCTCGACTCCTTCAGCACCAACAAGCTCTACAACGTGCGGTTCCTGCGCGAGAACGGGCTGCGCTTCCCGGAGGACATCCACTACGAGGACCACGTCTTCGCCGCCGGGCTGTACGCCGTGTCGCGCCGGTTCGCGATCGTGCCCTGGGTGGTCTACCACTGGCACCGCGCGCCCGACGACAGCTCCATCTCGCTCAACATCAAGGAGCTGGACAACGTACGGCACCGCGTGGCGGCGGCCCGGCTGAGCGACGACGTGCTGCGGGCCCACGACGCCGGGGACCTGGTGCCCGCCCGGCAGGACCGCTTCCTCAGGCAGGACCTGCGGGTGTACCTCAACCCGCTGCCCAGGCGCGATCGGGTGTGGGTCGAGGAGTTCGCCTCGATCGTCCGGCCGTATCTGGAGGAGGTGCCGTCCGAGGCGTTCGAGCGGATCGAGCCGATGGCCCGGGTCTGCTGCCGGCTCATCCTCGACGACCGGGTCGACGACCTGATGGTGGCCGCCCGTTCACTGTCGTACCCGTGCGCCGCCCCGCGGGTCGCGGTACGGCATGCGGGCCGTACGTACTGGGGCACGACGGTCACGCCCGGCATGGACATCACCAGGCTGCGGATGGCCGAGCTGCCCTACACCGCGGCCCGGCTGCGGCACGAGGTGACCGAGATCGCCGCCGACGGAGAGCGGATCCGGATGGTCGTGCATACCTACGACCCTTTTGGGATGCTGCCCAGCGAATGGACAGCCTTCCTCCAGCTCGGCGGCGAACGCGTCCCCATCAAGCCGGTCCCGTCCGGTGACGGCGGGTACGTAAGTAAGATCACCTTCACGCCCGCGGACTCGTGCGATCCACGCATCGGCTTCACCAGGCTCTCCGACGGCCGCACCACGACCGACCGGCTGATGGCCCCGCCCACCATGGAGCCGATCGCGCTGCGGGGGCGCACGGTCACGGCCGAGGGCAACGCCGCGTACCTGCGCGTGCGCGCGCCATCGGTCACCTCGCCGCTCCAGCGGATCAAGCGCCGGTTGATGAGGCGGCTCAGCACGCCGGCGATGAAACTGCGCTTCTACAAGGCGGTGATCCGCCTGCTCCCACCGCGCCGCAATCTTGCCCTGTTCGAGGCCGACGTGGGCAAGGGCTACACCGGCAGCCCGCGCGCCATCTACGAGGAGTTGCGGCGGCGCAACCTGCCGATCGACGTCGTCTGGTCCGTGGCCAGGGACCGGGCGAACTTCCCCGGCGACGCCCGCCTCGTCCGCCGCGGCGGCTGGCACTACGTGTGGCTGCTGGCCCGCGCGGGCATCTGGGTCGACAGCCACGGCTTCCCGCTCAACTACCCGAAACCACCCGGAACCCGCTATCTCCAGACCTGGCATGGCCAGGGCATCAAGTCGGTCGGCTTCGACGCGCCCGACCTGCGCGCCGACTTCGACCGGCCGCGCGACGAGTGGCGCGCCGCCGTCGCGCGCTGGGACGCGCTCATCTCGCCGAGCGCCGAGTTCTCGCGGATCTTCCTGCCGTCCAACGGCTACCAGGGCTGGGTCCTCAGGTACGGCACGCCGCGCTGCGACGCGCTGGTGCGCCGGGAGACCCGGCACGACGTCATGGAGCGACTGGAGATACCGCCCGGCACGAAGATCCTGCTGTACGCGCCCACCTATCGCGACCGGGCCAAGAACAGCGGCCAGTCGGTGCGGGCGGACCTGGAGCTGATGGCCGAGGAGCTGTCCGGCGAGTGGGTGCTGATCCTGCGGACGCACCCGGTGGAACGTTTCAGCACCCCTCAGCACCTCAGGCACTTCGTCCGGCCCGCCGGGTCGTACCCGGAGATCAACGACCTGATCCTGGCCTCGGACGCGCTGCTCACGGACTACTCGTCGGTGATGTGCGACTACGCGCTGACCGGCAAGCCCATGGTGTTCCTGATCGACGACTGGGACGAGTACCGGCTGACCGAGCGGGGCGTCTACCACGACCTGCCCGCCATCGCCCCCGGGCCGTGCGTCACGACGACCGAGGAGGTGGTGGCGGCGTTGCGGGAGCTGCCGGCCGTACACGCGGCCTATGCCGAGCGGTACGCGGCCTTCCACCGGTTGTGGTGCGCCGACGAGCGGGGGGACGCCGCCGCGCGCGTCGTGGACGCCTTCTTCGAGCGCCGGGAGGCGTCATGACCGTGCTCTTCGCGTGCATGGACGCCGACACGCTGGGCGGCATCCAGCAGGTGACGCACACGCTGGCGCAGGGGCTGGCCGGACGCGGCTACGACGTGCACGTGGTCGGGCTGCACCGGGCGGCGGCACCGTTCCGCTACGTCGAGGCGCCGCGCTACCGGCACCATGTGATCAGCCCCGAGCCCGTGGGACCGCAGAGCCCGCGGGCCCGCCGGCGGGCCGACGAACGGCTGGCCGCCCTGCTCGGCCCGATGCGGACCGGTTTCGCGGTGCTGACCTCGCCGGGGGTGGTGACCCGGCTGACGTCCCTGCTGCCCCGCTCGCTGCGTCCGGTCGGGCAGTACCACGGCTCGTACGAGCATGCCCGCGGCTGCTGGCACCTCGGCTCGATCAGGCGGCACTACCCCAAGCTCGACCAGGCGATCTTCCTCAGCGAGGACGACGCCTGGCGCTTCTCCGAGGACGCGCTGCTGCCCAACACCTGGACCCTGCCGAACCCGCTGGCGCGCTGGCCGCTGGAGGTCTCCGAGCTGGACACGCCCAGGGTGCTGGGAGTGGGGCGACTGGAGGGGATCAAACGGTTCGACCGGCTCATCAGCGCGTTCGCCAGAGCCGCGCCGGAGCCGCCGTGGGAGCTGCACCTGATCGGCGACGGCGCCGAGCTGGAGCGGCTGCGCGCGCACGCCGTCCGCGAGGGCGTCGGGGACCGGGTGGTGTTCAGAGGCCGGGTGCCCGCCGCCGACATGCCGGGCGAGTACCTGAAGGCGGCGATCGTGGGGATGACCAGCGAGCACGAGGGGCTGCCCGTCGTGCTGCTGGAGTCGGCGGCGCACGGGGTGCCCGCGGTGGCGTTCGACGTGTCGGGCGGGGTGCGATCGGCCGGGCCGGTGCTCGTCCCGGCCGGGGACGTGGCCGCGTTCGCCGTGGAGCTGGCCCGGCTGATGGGCTCGGTGCGGGAGCGGCGGCGCCTGGGCGCCGCCGCTCGGGCACGGGCCGGCGCCTTCCGGCTCGACCACGTCCTGGACCGCTGGGAATCCCTGTTCGCTCACCTGGCCAGGTGAGGGTCTATCCCGCGCGCTGGGCCAGCTCGGGCGATTCGTTGCGCGGCTGCGGCACCCCGGCGAGCACCTGCTGCTTCGAGGTGAGCAGCGCGGCGACCGGGCTCGGCTCGCGCAGCCGGTTGATGCGGTCGCGCATCGCCTTGCGCATCCGGCTGGCGCGGCGCTTCTGCATCGTCTTCTGGAGGGTCAGCACGTGCTCCTTGGCCGCCGCCGGCGCGCCGGTCAGCTCGTATCCGTTGGCCTGGAGCCGGGCGCCGAGCACCTGCTCGCACAGCGCGATCTCCCAGCCGTCCAGGCGGGTGGTCCAGCTGCCCACCCTGCTGCGGGTGACCTCGCCGTGCGTGTTGCGGTGCCAGACCTTGTGCGGCGGGACCGCCACCTGGGCCGCCTCGCGCGGGGAGACCATCATCGGGTCGAAGTCCTCGTCGAGGAAGTGGCAGAGCTTCTTCATCTCGGTCGACGGGTCGTCGGTGAGGTCCTCGTACCGCAGCTCGTAGTAGGAGTCCTCGGGCATCGTCCGCCTCAGCTTGTTGCCCGCGTCGATGGCCTCGGCCCAGGTGGAGACCGCGTGGAAGGAGTCCAGGTTGTACCAGGGCATCTCCTTCAGCGACGAGACGCAGTCGCGGCCGTCCCTGATCAGGTGGATGAACTGGGCGTCGGGGAAGAGCCTGAGCAGCATGTCGACCTGCTTGACGTAGCTCGGCCGCTTGTCCCCCCAGCGGGGCTTGTCGAAACGGTCGGCGTACATGCGGAAGGTGGTGCCGATCACCGAGCCGAGCGACCCGGGCCCCTCGACGACCTGCCGGACGTAGTCGTCCTTGGCGAGCTTGAGCTCGTGGAACTTGGTGCTGCGGTCGCTGGAGATCCACTGCGCGAGCGAGCGGCGGCGCTCCTCCACGCGCAGGTCGCCGAACGTCCGGCGCCGATGGTAGGCCGGCACCAGGAACCTGGTCTCCGGTGCCACCGCGATCCGCGGGTGCGAGTGGAGCATGAGCTGCAGCATCGTGGTGCCGGAGCGCGGACACCCGACAACGAAGATGGGCCGGTCAGACATGAAAAACCCCCGAAAACTTAGACGAGAACGTGCTCTCGGCTCCCCTTGGAGGGCACGCGGTGCTTGCGTGTGAAGAGCCACATCCGGCGGACGAGGACGACCTCGTTGGCCAGCAGCAGGACGCTGGCGACCGCGGAGATCGGAATCAGCGCCACGGTGCCCAGGAGCGGCGCGACCACGAACACAGCGGCGTGGAACTCGATGCCGCTGATCAGGTGAGTACGGATACGGCGACGGGCCATGGCCTTGTTGAGCCGCCGGGCGAGACGACGTCTGCGGCTGAGCGGCGGCCTCTGGCGCGGAATCCGCACCTCGACCTCGTCGTCCTCCGCCCGGTCCGCGCCGTCCGCCTCCGCCTCTGTCTCCGCGTCGGCCCCGGCTTCAGCCTCGGCCCGGACGGTCTCGCGGACCCGCCTCATTTGTGGCGCGTTGACGTACCTGAACAGGTCGACCACGGCCACCGCCGCGCCCATGACGACGTATCCGACGTCGCCGGTGATCGCGTACTGTCCGTAGGCGAGCCCGGCGGCGCAGAACACCACCCTGATCCGGTCACCCAGGTAGTCGAGCCACAGACCGAAGGGCGTCCCCGAGCCCTTGAGCCGCGCGATCTTGCCGTCCAGGCAGTCCACCATGAAGCTCAGGTAGAACATGGCCGCCCCCGCGGCCAGCCGGTCCATCGCGAAAAATGTGGCCGACACCATGCCGAGGACCAGCGACAGGACCGTGAGCTGGTTGGGCGTCAACCGCGTGCGGTTGGCCACCAGCAGAGCGGCCCGGCAGGCGACCGGGTCCACGAAGTACACGGTCCACCAGGAGTCTCTCCGCTTGCGTGTCGAGTAGACGTCATCGAGCGAATAGGTCCTCATGGCTTCCAAGCATGGCGACGCGCTGTCGTGTTCCAATTACTCTCTGGAACTACTGGGTGATGTCCATGCCGGTTCTTGACCATCCTGGCACCGACAGCCGCCAGACCTTCTGCGCCTCCCCTTCGCGGAAGCACCCCTTCACCACCAGGCCGCACAATTCCACCCGGGCATGCAGCCGCCAGCTCGGGCCGCCCTTTTCGAGCAGCGCCGGGTCGATCGCCACCTGGACACCCCGCTCGCCCGTACGCTCCACGTCCAGCATCACGCGGCGCTCGCCGTCGGTCAGCCACATGTCGACCCGGGTCGGCTGCCGCGGCACCCGGTGGATGTACGCCTCGCCGCGCACCTCGAACCGGCCCTCCACCCAGTCGCACGCGTCGACCATGGCCACCAGCTTGAGCTCCTCGCTCGCCTCGAAGACCGCGTCGGGGATGTTGAGGGTCCGGTCGCGGAAGTAGGGGTAGTCGCCGTACCAGCCGACCTCGCGCGGCAGGATCGGGGTGCCGTTGACCGAGTCGCGCCTGAACCCGCGCACCTCCCGCAGCTCCTTGACCAGGCCGCGGCTCAGCAGATGGAGTTCGAGCCTGCGCAGCGACGCCACCGAGCCGAGCGCGACGGGGCTCATCCCGGCCATCCACTGCTCCGAGAGTTCGAGCAGCGGCCCGATCTCGTCGTCCTCGCAGTACTCCAAGGCCTGGAACAGGAACAGGAGGTCCTTCTCCAGCACCAGGCCGTCGAAGGCGTCGATGAGCTGGGGCGCCTTCTCCGTGAGGAAAGCCCGGACCGCCCGGATGGCGGCCAGCCGTTCAGCCAGGTTCGACAGCTCCGCCCGCCGCTGCGTGATGGAGCTCTCCCCCTCCTCGCGCTGACGCCAGTGGTAGACGATGTCGGTCAGCACATCGACGCCGGTCGCCAGCACGTGCGCCCGCATGCTGAGCGGCACGTCCTCATAGATCCCCGCCGGGAACTCCAGCCCGTGCTCGTGCCAGAAGTCCTTCCGGTAGACCTTGTTCCACACCGTGCGGTCCCTGATCAGGACCTGCCGGTCCAGGATGTGCGTGCGCGGCGCGTGCCGCCTGAACACCTTCTCGTGCAGCGTCGACACGGTCAGCCCGCCCTCCTTCATGCGCAGCACCCCGCCGCACGCGAAGTCCGAGCCGCTCTCCCGCAACGACGCGACCAGCAGCTCGTACGCCGTGGGCGGCACGACGTCGTCGCCGTCGGCGAAGGCCAGATAGGTGCCGCGGGCCCGGCGGATCCCCGCGTTGCGCGCCGGACCCGGGCCCTGGTTCGGCTGGTCGAACAGGACGAAGCGGGGATCGCGCTTCACGAACTCCCGCGCCACCCGCACGCTTCCGTCCTCGGAGCCGTCGTCGACCAGGATGACCTCGATGTCCTCCAGCGTCTGCGCCGCCAGGGACTCCAGGCATTCGGCGAGGTAGGGCTCCACGTTGTAGATCGGGACGACGACGCTGAGCATGGGCGTCATACCAAGAAGCTCCCTTGGGTCGGGGTTGGGGTCGAGGGCAGCATGCCTCGGTCATCACCGCGGCAGGACCTTCGCTACCGCCCCCTGATCAGCTCTTTGCCGGACCGATCCGCTACGTTGTGCAGTCAGTCGAGCGCGCTGAGTAGGGAGACGCCGTGCTGAGAGCCGTACACGACCATGAGCTGCCCGCCATCCGCCGATGGCGCAACCACCCGAAGGTGCGGGCGGCCAGCTTCACCACCCACGTCATCGCCGAGGACGAGCACGCCCGGTGGTGGGCCTCGGTAAAGGACGACCCGGCCATCTGTGTGCTGATCTACGTGCACGACGGGACCGCCGCGGGGGTGGTGACGTTCTCCGGCCTCGACCCCGTCTCACGCAGCGGCGACTGGGGTTTCTACCTCGATCTGGCGGGGCTGGAGCGGTCGGGCGCGCTGCTGCCGGCCTGGATCGGGCTGGAGCGGTCGGCCATCGACCACGCGTTCGGCCCGCTGGGGCTGACCACGCTGCGCGGCGAGGTGCTCGCCGGCAACGAGGCGGCGAGGGGGCTGCACCGGCGCTTCGGCTTCGCCGAGGTCGCCGTCCACCAGCGCGACATCGACGGCGTCCGCCGGGACGTGGTCACCGTGGAACTCACCAGGAAGGACGACAGCGCATGATCTCCATCGCCGGGCGCGCGATCGGGGCGGACCAGCCGCCCTTCGTCATCGCCGAGATGTCGGGCAACCACAACGGCCGCCTCGAACAGGCGCTCGCCATCGTCGACGCGGTGGCCGACAGCGGCGCCCACGCGCTGAAGCTGCAGACCTACCGCCCCGACACGATCACCATCGACGCCGACGGCCCCGCCTTCCGCCTGGCCGACGAGCACGAGCTGTGGGGCGGCGAACGCCTCTACCAGCTCTACGAGCGGGCCCACACGCCGTGGGAGTGGCACGAGCCGATCTTCGCCAAGGCTCGCCGCCGGGGGCTCATCCCGTTCTCCTCGCCCTTCGACCCGACGGCCGTCGAGCTGCTGGAGAGCCTGGACGCCCCGGCCTACAAGATCGCCTCCTCGGAGATCGTGGACCTCCCCCTGATCAGGCTCGCCGCCGCCACGGGGAAGCCACTGATCCTGTCCACCGGCATGGCGTCGATCGGCGAGATTCACGCCGCCGTGGCGGCCGCCCGTGACGCGGGCTGCACCCAGCTCGCCGTGCTGACCTGCACCGCGACCTACCCCGCCGCGCCCAGCGAGAGCAATCTGCGCTCGCTGCCGCTGCTCGCCGGGCTCACCGGCGCGGTCGTCGGCATCTCCGACCACACACCCGGGCTCGGCGCCGCGCTGGCGGCGGTCGCGCTCGGCGCGTGCCTGATCGAGAAGCACGTCACCGTGGACCGGGGCGACGGGGGTGTCGACTCGGCGTTCTCGCTGGAGCCCACCGAGCTCGCGGCGCTCGTGGTGGAGAGCGAGCGGGCCTGGCAGTCGCTGGGCAGCGCGGTCATCGGGCCGCGGGCCTCCGAGAGCGAGGGGCTGCGGTTCCGGCGGTCGCTGTATGTCGTACGGGATGTGCGGGCGGGCGAGCCGGTGACGGAGCAGAACGTCCGCTCCATCCGGCCGGCCGGCGGGCTGCCTCCGGCGGCGGCGGCGCAGGTGATGGGCCGCCGCTTCGCCAGAGACGCCACGGTCGGCACGCCACTGACCTGGGACCTGGTCTGACGGCGGCCTTTTCACAGGAGAGCTGCACAGGAGGGCTTCACAGGAGGGCGAGGAGCGCGTCGGCGACGCGCTCCCTGCCCCGGCCGTCGATCAGCTTGGCGCCGCGCCTGCCGTACGCGTCGCGGGCCGCGGGGTCGGCGAGCAGGCGGGCGAGGACGCCGACGGCCACCGCGTCCGGGGCGGGGCCCAGACCCGCCGCGATGCCGCCGCCGACCAGCGCCTCGTAGCCGATCAGCTGGTTGTCGGCCACCCAGCTCAGCGCGGTCGGCACACCCAGGTGGAGCAGCTCCCAGACGGTCGAGCCGGCTGCGGTGACCACCAGGTTGGCCTCGGCCATCAGGCCGGGCAGCCGGTCCGTCGGCGGGATGACCGTGACGGGCCCGTCCACCTCGAACGGCACCGGGCTGACCACGGTCGCCCGGAACGGCAGCCCGGTGGCACACAGCGCCCCGGCCCAGGCCGGCGCCACACCGGCGCTGTCGGTGCCGCCGAAGAAACAGAGCACCAGCGGCCCCTCCGACCGGGCCGGGCGGCGTCGGGCGGTCCCTCGCATCAGCAGGACGCTGTCCCGCAGCAACGCGTAACGCGCCCCAGCCAACCGCGCGCCCCGAGGACCGGCTGGTCCCTCGTCCCGGTGACCGGCGAGCCCCTCGCCCCAGGGCCCAGCGGGCCTTTCGCCCCAGGGCCCGGCGGGCCTCCCGGCCCAGGGCCCGGCGGGCCTTTCGCCCCGGGGACCGCCCTCGGCCGCGCGCTCTCGGGGCGGTTGGAAGGGGCGCAGCTCGGCGCCGAGGTTCTGGTCGAGGTAGAGGTCCGCATCCTGGCCCAGCGGGTCGCCGTCGATGATCGCCAGCACGGCCGTGCCCGCCGCCCGCAGCGCCGCCCCCGTACCGGCGGCCAGCACGTACGAGTCCAGCACCACCGCGTCCAGCCCGAACACCCGCACCAGCTCGACCAGCGCCTCCGGCTCGGCAGGCGCGGCGCACAGCGGGAACCCGCGCTGCCGCAACTGCGACGCCGCCCACTCGGACCCCGCCACCTCCCCCAGGAACAGCACCTCGGCACCCCGCCCGCACAGCTCCTCGGCCAGCGCCACGCAGCGCATCAGATGACCGACCCCGCTCGCCACGCCCGCGTCGCAACGGAACCCCACCCGGTGCGTCACGCCTCCTGCAGCGCCTTCTGTGCCACGTGCGCGTTGAGCTCGCACACCTCGGGCCGGTCCCGCAGCCAGCCGACCAGCGACCGGACCGGCACGCACCCGTCGCCCAGCTCCGCGACGACGCGCGAGATGAGCCGCCAGTCGTCCTCCGTGTCGAGCGTGACCCGCAGGTCGGCCGCCGCCGGCGTGTAGGCGAGGCCGAGCAGCCGCGACTCGCCCGGATGCGAGTAGATGTAGGACGTGACGTGCGTACGGTGATGCGCGGTGGCCTCCAGATCGGCCCGTTTCAGCGCGGCCAGCCCCGCGATCTCCACGTCGAGCCCGCGCGGCAGCGTGCGCGCCAGGCTCGTGCTCAGATAGTCGAGGCCGGGCACCGCGCGGAAGACCAGCGCGGCCTCGCGGATCACCACCGGATCGAGCAGCGGGCAGTCCGCCGTGAACCGCATGACGGCGTCGCCCGGGTGTCCCCGCAGCACCTGCGTGAACCGGGTGAGCACGTCGTCGACCGGCCCCCGGTGCCAGAACACGCCGAGCCTGCGGCACTCCGCCACCACCAGGTCGTCGGCCGCCTCCGTGGTGGTCGCCACCACCAGGTCGTCGATCGCGGCCGCCTCGCGTACCGCACGGACCACCCAGCCCAGCACGGAGCGGCCGCCGAGCTCGCGCAGGACCTTGCCCGGCAGGCGGGTCGAGCCCATGCGCGCCTGAATGATTCCGACAATCCTCAACCGAAGCCCCATTCCCCTATGTGACCGTGTGTGATTTAACGATCGCGCTATGCTACCGGGCAGCTCGGATGTCTACGGCGGGGGGCCGCGTGAGCATTCTCAGTGGATCGTCGATTCTGATCACCGGAGGCACGGGGTCCTTCGGCAAGGCTTTCGTCCGTCACGCGCTGGACCACCTCGACGTGCGCCGCCTGGTGATCTTCTCGCGCGACGAGCTCAAGCAGTACGAGGCGCGTCACCTGTTCAACGACGACCCGCGGCTGCGCTGGTTCATCGGCGACGTGCGCGACAGGGGCCGCCTGACCAGGGCCATGCACCGCATCGACTACGTGGTGCACGCGGCGGCGCTGAAGCAGGTCGACACGGCCGAGTACAACCCGTTCGAGTACGTCGTGACCAACGTCTCCGGCTCCCAGAACGTGGTGGAGGCCGCCATCGACTGCGGTGTGCGCAAGGTCGTCGCGCTCTCCACCGACAAGGCGTCCAGCCCGATCAACCTGTACGGCGCGACGAAGCTGGTCGCCGACAAGCTGTTCGTCTCGGCCAACCACTACGCCGCCAGCCACGTGACCCGCTTCGCCGTGGTGCGCTACGGCAACGTGGTGGGCAGCAGGGGTTCGGTGGTGCCGTTCTTCCTGCGGCTGGCCGAGGAGGGCGGCAGCGTGCCGATCACCGACAAGCGGATGACCCGGTTCTGGATCACGCTCGACCAGGCCGTCCGGTTCGTGGTCGACTCCTTCGACCTGATGCAGGGCGGCGAGCTGTACGTGCCGCGCATCCCCAGCATGCGCCTGCCCGACCTGGCCCAGGCGCTGGCACCGCAGTGCCCGGTCTACGAGATCGGCGTCCGGCCCGGCGAGAAGCTGCACGAGGAGATGATCGGCCCCGACGACGGCCGCAGGACACTGCGGCTGAGTGACCGCTATGTCGTGCAACCGACGATCGCCACCTGGGGCTACGTGCCCCCGCAGGGCGGCGAGCTGCTGCCGGAGGGCTTCGCCTACCGCTCCGACACCAATGACCGCTGGCTGTCGGTCGACGACCTGCGCGCCATGGCCGCGGTCGGCCTCTGATGCTGCCCTACGGACGGCAGTCGATCGCCGACGCCGATGTCGAGGCCGTGACCGAGGTGCTGCGCGGCGAGTGGCTGACGACCGGGCCCACGGTCGCCTCGTTCGAGGCCGAGCTGGCCCGCTGGACGGGCGGCGTGCCGTGCCTGGCGGTCACGTCGGGCACGGCGGCCCTGCACGTCGCGTACGTCGCGGCCGGGGTCGGGCCGGGGGACGAGGTGATCACCTCGCCGCTGACGTTCGTGGCGACGGCCGCCACCGCCGCCATGCGCGGCGCCCGGGTGGTCTTCGCCGACGTGCAGCCCGACACGGGCAACCTCGATCCCGCGTCGGTCGAGTCGCTGGCGGGCGACGGCACCAAGGCGATCACCGCGGTCGACTACGCGGGCCATCCCGCCGACTACGACGAGCTGCGCGTGATCGCCGACCGGACCGGCGCCCTGCTGATCGGCGACGCCGCCCACTCCATCGGCTCGTTCTACAAGGACCGGCCGGTCGGGGAGCCGGCCGACCTCACCACGTTCTCGTTCTTCCCGACCAAGACCGTGACCACCGCCGAGGGCGGCGCCGTCGCCGTACGCGACCGCGACCGCTACGCCCGCGCCGCCCGGTTCCGCAACCACGGCCTGGTCCGCGACCCGGCCGAGCAGCGCGACCCCGACCACGGTGGCTGGCACCAGGAGGTCCACGACTTCGGCCTCAACTACCGGCTGCCCGACGTGCTCTGCGCGCTCGGCATCAGCCAGCTGCGGCGGCTCGAACACTTCCGCGCGCGCCGAACCGACCTGGTCGCCCGCTACAACGCGCTGCTCGGTGACCTGACGGGGCTGACACTTCCCGCCCAGCGCCCCAACACCACCCCGAGCTGGCACCTCTATCCGGTCAGGATCCGCGACGGGCGCCGGCGGGAGGTGTACGACCGCATGCGGGCCGAAGGCATCGGGGTGCAGGTCAACTACCTCCCGGCCTACTGGCATCCGGTCTTCGCGGACCTCGGCTACCGGCGCGGGATCTGCCCCGAGGCCGAGGCCTATTACGCCGAGCAGCTCTCTCTGCCGCTCTTCCCCGACCTCACCGACCACCAGCAGGACGAGGTCGTCGACCGGCTGCGCGCCATCCTGGAGTGATCCGCGGCTTGCCGACTCGCCGGCTCGCTGGTGGGTCGGTGCGTCGGCTCGCTGACGTGTCGGTGCCTCGGCTCAGCGTTCGGCGAGCATGAGGTTGCCGTCGTCGCCCCGGTCGACCAGGAAGCGCCGCTCGGCGACGGTCACGATCGGCCGCGCCTGGGTACGCGCCAGCGGCCGGATCATCCGGCCCTGGTCGATGACGAAGTCCCAGCGCGACTCATGGCCGACGACCTCGTCGATGTCCACCAGCGGCACCCGGGCCCGGAAGTCGTGCCCGGCCAGCGTGACGGGGAAGTACATCTCCTCGCCGTCGCTCCTGCGTACCAGCCGCAGCACCGGATCGCCGTCGCCCGGGTCGGCGAGCTGGCCGGAGAAGACCAGGTCGTCACCGTCGACCCGGCACTCGCCGATCAGCGCCTGGGCCCGGCGCAGCCGCAGCCCCCAGGCCCCGCCGCCGCCGCGTACCGGCACCAACCACACCCCCGCCGTACGCCTCGGGGCGGGCACCAGCGGCGGCAGCCAGCGCGGTCCCGCGACCTTCGCCTCCAGCGTCAGCCGGTGAGCGCGCAGCCGCACCTTCAGGTTCCAGTGCCCCCGGCGGGCGAGCCGCGGGCCCGTCAGAGCCGCCGGGTCGAACGCGAACTCGAAGGAGAAGCCGTGCTCGGGCACCGCACCGCCCTCCTCCTGCTCGACGTTCGCCCAGGTCGACGAGACAGGCTGGTCGGACAGCGGGATGACGTCGCCGGTCCTGCGCTCCTCCAGCCACACCTGCACGCTCGTCCTGCGCAGCTCCGACGCGTCGAACCGGTCCACGCTCACCCGGCCCGTACCTCTGAGCAGGCCGTCGCGCCACTCCAGTTCGAGCAGACGGGCCGATAGGCTGAGCTCGGCCGACACCTCCGACAGATGCCTGGGCATGGCCGGGTGCCGACCGTGCCAGCGCTTGCGCAGGAGTCCCACGGGGCTGATGCGCGGTTGCAGGAGGCCTTCGCGGTCCTGCTCGAAGACGCGCGCCAGCTCGTCCAGGCGGCGCCCGTGGAGCAGGTGCGCCTGCAGCCGCTGCGCGAACGGGATGCTCTCCCAGGCCTCCGGCGCGACGCCGTCGAGATAGCGGACGATCAGGTCGACGAGGTCGGGGGCGGCCGCGGCGCCCATCCCGGCCATGGCCGCCACCGCCACGGTCATGTCGATGTCGAGCGTGTCGCGGTCGAAGTGCGGTCTGAGCGCGGGCGCGCGGTCGTCCAGCAGCGCGGCCGTCTGCAGCACCGACAGCAGGCGGTCACGCAGGTTGGCCGGCTCCAGGCAGCGCTGGGTGATCGAGGAGCCCTCCTCGTCACGCTGCCGCCAGTGATAGACGATGCCCTTGATCACGTCGACCGACGAGGCGCCCACGTGCGCGGCCATGGCGACCGGCTGGTCCTCGTACATGCGCTCGGGGAAGGTCAGGCCGAGGGCGTCCCAGAAGTCGCGCCGGTAGACCTTGTTCCACAGCATGCGGTCGCGGATCAGCAGCGGGTGGCGGGTGATGTGGGTGCGCTTGAGCGGCTCGGCGAACGCCCGCTTGTGCGCCCACGAGGGTACGAGCAGGTTGCGGTAGATCCGCATGACGTTGCCGCAGGCCAGATCGGAGCCGGTGGCCTCCAGGGAGGAGACCAGCCGCTGGAACGCGCGGGGCGGCACCATGTCGTCGCCGTCGACGAAGGCGAGGTAACGGCCCGTCGCCCGCCGTACGCCGATGTTGCGGGCCCGCCCGACGCCCTGATTGGCCTGCCGGATGAGACTGATCCGCTCGTCGGTCGCCATCCGGGCCTCGACCACGGCGGCGCCGGCGTCGGTGCTGCCGTCGTCCACGCAGATCATCTCAAGGTCCTGGAGCTTCTGCGCGGCCAGCGAATCCAGGCAGGAACCGATGTACTTCTCGACGTTGTAGAACGGGACGATCACCGAAAGAACCGGCACAAGAACTCCTCTTCGTCAGCCGGATTCGTCAGCCGGACAGGAGGCGCAGGACCCTGCGGGCGACCTTGCGCGGGCGAGCCAGGCGGCGGGAGAGCCGGTAGCCGAGCGTCCTGCGGTAGGCGGCTGACTTCCGCTGGCTCTTTCTCAACCGGCCCCTGGCCCGCAGCAGCTCGCGCTCGCGGTAGGTGAGCTTGGTCTCCAGACGGGACACCCTGGCCAGCGCGGCGGTCAGCTGGTCCGCCAGCCGGTCCCGCGCGCCGAGCAGGTCACGGTACGTCGGGGCGGCCTCGCTCAGCTCGGCCGGCTGCCCCAGCTCGGCGTCCAGCTTGCGGGCCAGATCGAGGTCGGCCTGGTCACACGGCCGGCCCGCCATGCCGCAGAGCGTCAACGCCAGTTGCTCGGCCTGCCGCGGCCACGGCCACGGATGGTGGTGACCGGCGGCCAGCAGACGTACCGCGAACCGCCACAACACCCGGCACAGCACCACACGGCCGGCCGGCCGATCGGGTGGCACAGGCACGGGATGGATCGCGGCGAACCTCTCGCCGTCCCAGACCAGGTTGTCGGCCGCGGCGTCACCACCCATCTCGACCCAGCCGCCGAGCGCGGCGAGCAGATCGCGCACTGCCCGCACGTCCTCCCGCGCACACGCCTCGACCAGGACCTCCTCCACGACCCGTCCACCGGGGATGGCCCGCTCCACGCCGTCGGGCAACTGGCGGGTGGTGCTCCGGGTGACCTCGTGTACGGCGTGCCCCTCCTCGACGAGCCCGAGCGGCAAACTCACCACGACCGGCGCAACCGGCGGGACCGGGGCGCTGGACTCAGCCGCGACGCCGGACGCGGCCAGGGCGCTGCACGCGGCAGAAGCACCGGACTCGGCCGCGACGCCGGACGCGGTCAGAGCGCTGGTCGCGGCCGGGGCGGTGGACGCGGTGGTCGCGGTCGCGCTCGGAGCGGTGGTCGTGGTCGGGGGTCGGGTTGCGATCGCCACCCATATCGGGGCGAGTTGCTCACCGAGGCCGTGTCTGAACACCAGCCGGGTCAGCCGCAGCGGGTCGGTTACCAGCATCCTGTCGCCGCCACGGGCGCTCAGCGGAACCGTGAGCGCGTCGGGCAGGCCGCGCCCGAGCAGTTCGCGGGCGAGCAGCCCGCGCGGCGCCGCACGGCCGGGATAGGCCGCGTAACACCTCTCGGGGACCAGTCCGGCCGCCACCAGCTCATCGTCGAGGGCGCCGGAGCCGTCCGGATAGCCCTGGTCGAAGCCGTGCGGCTCCCAGTGCTCGTCGGCTCCCGCCCTGTCGGCGGGCCTGGCCTCGACGAACCGGTCGATCCCCAAGTCATTACTGACGCTAAGGACAAACCGCCCGCCCGGCGCGACACGCGCGGCGAGCATGCCCAGCGACTCACGCCAGGGCGGCGCGACCTCCTCGGCCGAGTGCGTACGCCGCACCCCGTCGAGCGCCAGAACCAGGTCGTACGTCTCCTCCGCCGGCAACGCCGACAGGCGGCCGCAGTGCACCGCCATACCGGGATGACGCTCGGCGAGGGCGCACGCGTCGGGATAGGAACGCAGCAGCACGGCCACCGACGAGGCCCGCGCCACCACCTCGTCCACCAGACCGCGCGGATGCGGCCCGACCAGCAACACCCTGGCCCGCTCGCCACCCCAGGCCCGCTCCCTGGCCAGCCCATCACCGCAGGCCCGCTCCTCGGCCCTGGCCGCCCCATCACCCCAGGCCCGCTCCTCGGCCCTGGTCCACTCGTCGCGCCGGGCCCGCTCCTCGGCCCTCACTCGCTCCTCGGCCCTGACCCATTCGTGGCATCTGGTCCCCTCTTCGGCGCCGGCCTCCTCGTCGGCCCTGGAAGGCTTGTCGGTTTCGACGGGGAGCAGGCGCCTGACCAGTTCGAGGGCCACGCCCCGCCAGTCCGTGACGCCGGACGTATGGGATGAGTCTGACCACAGCAGCATCTCGCCGCCGATCAGCCGGACGTTCTCGAGTGCCTCGTTCATGCGCATCGCGCCCGCTTCCAGCCGAACATTCGCCGTAGCTCCTCCGGTGTCGCCTGATACTCGAATCCCAGCTCCTGCCGCGCCGCCTCCCTGGCCGCCTCGGGATCGACGCGCTCGCCATGCAGCTCGGGCCAGAGCCGCATCCGGCGGGCGGTGCCGCCGTACTCGGGCCGCTCGTCCTCGAACTGCATCGGGTCCCCGTAGACGGCGACCTCGCAGCCCACGGAGGCCCCGTAGAACAGCGCGCTGCCGAGCCGGTTGGAGGCCACCCGGCGATGCCGCCGCAGCTGGGCGAGCTGGCCAGGCAGGAAGTCCCGCCCCTTGCCGTCCCACCGCGAACCACGTTCGCCATGGCAGATGACCCGGAAACCCGCCGACCGATAAGCACGCCGGATGTCCGGATTAGCGAATTCCAACCAGTAAAGACAGATTGTCACCGACCCTGTCTCCACTTCGGCGATTTCGGCGGCGAGTCGGGCATGGTCCCCGATGACCGAATGCTTTTCCCAACCGTGGAAGGGGTACCAGATCGTACCCTCTCTTTCGGGAGCAGCGGCCGTTCGGGGCTCCATATCAAGCAGGTAGATCCACGGCGCGCCGATGACATAGTGACCTCGGCGGCCCATGGACCAGCCACGGCGTCTGAGCACGTCGGACCAGACGAAACGGGGGTAGCCGGGGCTGCACCAGTGGTCGTTGGGCGGGAATCCGTGGAGATAGTTCCAGCCGTGCTGCAAGAAACCCTGTATTCGCCGGGGAGTGTCTTCCGCCACTTCACAGTATCGGCCGAGTATGCGGGAGTGCCCGTACCAGTGATTGGATTCGTCCATCATTCCCCCTGTAGCGGTTGACGCGCGCCATGCGACATTCCCAGCCCGGCACAGCGGGCACTCGCCGTTATACGGTTCCATTACTCACGACGGGGGCTTGGTTTCTGTTGACGGACGATCATGGCTACACTGAGTCGTTGTCCGGCGACAGAAAGTGAGCAGACATGAGCCAGCTCGACCGCCTGCGCGGCGTCTTCCGCGCCTCGCTGAGCCTGCCGGCCGACACGGACGTCGACGGGCTCCACTACCGCGCGATCCCGCAGTGGGACTCGCTGGCCCACATGGCCCTCGTCGCCGCGATGGAGGACGAGTTCGCCGTCATGATCGACACGGATGAGATGATCGACATGAGCTCGTTCGCCAAGGCCGCAGAGCTGCTGGAGAAGCACGGTGCCGACGCCGTCACCTGACCTTCGCGTCGCGCTCGTCACCGGCTCCACGCTGGGCATCGGCCGGGCCGTCGCCGTCCGGCTGGCCCGGACCGGCCACGAAGTCGTGGTCCATGGGCGAGACCGTGAGCGAGCCGCCAAGGCGGCGGCCGAGGTGGCCGCCGAGACCGGCGGCCACACCGACGCGGTCCACGGCGACGTGGCCGACCCCGCCGCGGTGTCCGCGATGCTGCGGGAGATCCACCGGCGACACGGGCGGCTCGACGCCCTGGTGATCAACGCGGGCGGGCACGCGGCCAGCCTGCTCGGCATGATGCACAGCGACGTGGTGAGCAGGCTCTTCCACGTCAACGCGATTGGCGCCACCCACACCCTGCAGGCCGCGGTCAAGCTGCTGCGCAGGGGCACGGATCCGGCCGTGGTCCTGGTCTCCTCGGTCATGGGCCGCAAGGGAGCGCCCGGCCAGGCCGTCTACTCCGCCACCAAGGCCGCCGTGCTCGGCCTCACCCTGGCCGCCGCCAAGGAGCTGGGGCCTCAGGGCATCCGGGTCAACGCGGTGGCACCCGGTTACATCCAGACCGACATGCTCTCCACACTCGACGACCGGGCACGCGCCGAAACCATCGCCGCGACCCCGCTCGGCCGCCTGGGCACCGCTAGCGACGTGGCCGCCGCGGCCGCCTTCCTGCTCTCCACCGACGCCGGTTTCATCACCGGCCAGGTCATCGGGGTGGACGGCGGGCTGGTGCTGTAAGCCTCCGACACGATGGACGGGCGGTCTTCTATGAACGCTTCACTTCACCCCACCGACGGTTCCCCGCCACACACCAACGGCGGGACCGCGGGCGACGGGCGAGCTTCCATGCCCCCTTCCCCACACCCCGGCGTGCACACTGACGGCGAGGCGATGGGGTCACTGTCTCGTTCCCCCCACCCCGGCGCGCCCCACACCGCGGACGCCACTGACGGCGGGATCGGGGGCTCTGCGCGGCAGGAGGTACGACCCACGGAGTGCTTTCCGCACCCCGATGCGCGGATCGTCGTCGCCGGGGAGCCGGGTGTGCTTACCGGCGACGAGCTGGCCGCCCGGATCGGGAGCGCCACGCAGTCCCTGGCCGCCCTACCACCCGGCCCGGTGTTCTGCGGCATGCGCAACGATCTGCCGTCCGTCCTGAGATACCTCGCGGCGTTGCGGGCGGGCCGGCCCATCGCGTTGCTGGACCCCGACCTGCCGCCCCGCACGCTGGCCGAGCTGGCCGCCAGGTTCAAGCCCGCCGCCCTGCTGGGCTTCACGCGGGCCGCCGACGGTCTGCGGCGCGCCCGGGGCGGCACCCCCGAGCCCCACCCGGACCTGGCCGTCCTGCTCGCCACCTCGGGTTCCACCGGCAACCCCAAGCTCGTACGCCTGTCACGCTCCGCCGTGCTGGCCAACGCCCGAGCAATCGCCACCGCCCTGGCCATCGGCCCCGACGAGACCGCGCCCACCAGCCTCCCGCTCTACTACAGCTACGGCCTGTCGGTGCTCAACAGCCATCTCGCCGCGGGCGCCACCGTGGTGCTGACCGACGCGGGCCTGCTCGAACGGTCCTTCTGGACCATGCTCGACGAGCACCGCTGCACCTCGCTCGCCGCGGTCCCCTACCAGTACGAGATGCTGCGCAAACTCCGCTTCGACCCGGCCGAACACCCCGCGCTCACCACCCTCACCCAGGCGGGCGGGCGGTTGCGCCCCGAGCTGGTCACCGAGTTCGCCGCCAACGCCAAGCGGTTCTTCGTCATGTACGGCCAGACGGAGGCGACCGCCCGCATCGCCGTGCTCCCCCACGACCGCCTGGCCACCAAACCGGGCTCCGCCGGCCTGGCGGTCCCCGGCGGCCGCCTGACCATTGACGACGGCCAGGTCGTCTACCACGGCCCCAACGTGATGATGGGCTACGCCGAAACGGCCGACGACCTGGCCAGAGGCGACGACCTGGGCGGCGTGCTGCCTACGGGCGACCTCGGCCACCTCGACGACGAGGGCTTCCTCTACATCACCGGCCGGATGAGGCGCATCGCGAAGGTCTTCGGCGTACGCGTCAACCTCGACGACATCGAACACCTGCTCCGCGACCGCGGCCCCGTCGCGGCCACGATCGGCGACGACCGCATCACGGTCTGGGCCGAGGGCCTCGACACCGACGGCTGCACCACTCTCGCCCGGCGGCTGGGGTCCGAGCTGCGGCTCCACTGGAGCGGGTTCGACGTGCGCGGCGTCGACCGGCTGCCGCTGCTCGGCACGGGAAAGATCGACTACAGCACGCTGGAGGCCCGTACATGAGTGTCTTCACCTTGGCCCAAGGCGCGAAGGAGGCGGTGCTGCTGCCTGAGCTGGTCGCGCTGACCGAGCGGCATCGGCGGGCGTGCCTGCCGTACCGGAGGATTCTCGACGCGATCGGAGCGGTGGGGCCGTACGAGCGGGTGGCGGATCTGCCGTGGTTGCCGGTGCGGCTCTTCAAGACGCACGAGTTGCGCAGTGTGCCGGAGAGTGCGGTGTTCAGGGTGCTCACCTCCAGCGGGACGACCGGGCAGCGGCCCAGCCGCGTCTACCTCGACCGCGAGGCGGCGGCCGCGCAGCCGCGCATGCTGGCGGCGACCCTCCGGGCGGTGCTGGGCGGGCGGCGGCTGCCGATGCTGATCGTCGACAGCCGGTCGGTGGTACGCGATCCCACGCTGAGCGCTCGCGGCGCGGGCGTGCTCGGCATGATGAACTTCGGCAGGGATCACACCTTCGTCCTCGACGAGGGTGGCGGGCTGGATGCCGAGGCGGTCAAGGGCTTCCTCGCACGGCATGGTGGTGCGCCCTATCTGATCTTCGGGTTCACGTTCATGGCGTGGTCGCACCTGCGCGAGCTGGGGCTTGATCTGTCGCAGGGGGTGCTGATCCACTCCGGGGGCTGGAAGCGGCTGGCCGAGCAGGCCGTCGACCACGCCACCTTCCGCGGGCGGCTGGGCGAGGACTGCGGGCTGCGGCGGATCCACGACTTCTACGGGATGGTCGAGCAGATCGGCACCGTGTTCCTGGAGGGGCCGGATGGGGGTGGGCTTTACTGCCCCGATTTCGCTGATGTCGTGATCCGTGACCCGGAGACGTGGCAGGAGGCGCCTGTCGGCGTGCCGGGGCTGATCGAGGTGGTCAGCACGCTGCCCACCTCGTATCCGGGGCACGTCCTGCTGACGGAGGACCTCGGCGTGGTGCACGGGGTGGACGACGGAGTGTGGCCGGGCAAGCGGTTCTCGGTGCTCGGGCGGCTGCCGAGGGCAGAGGCACGCGGCTGCAGCGACACGGCGGCACGGGCGGCGGCGTAATGGATGAGCGACCGGCCGAGCCCCTCGACATTTCCCCCGCCGCCACGCCCTCTGCTGCGCCGGTCGAGCGGGCCGGCCTCGCTGCCGAGTCCGCGCGGGTCGGGGTTCGGTTTCCCGAGGGGCCGGATGTGTCCGTTGGGGCGTTGGTCGGGCAGGTGCGCGAGGGTGAGCCGCTCGCGGTGGGTGATGAGCGGATTCGCGGGTTTCTCGTTGGGGTCGGGAGGCGGTTGCTGAGCCCCGAGCTGGCGCGGCGCCACCCGGAGCTGGCCTCGCTCGGCTTCTTCCTGCGGCCCAGCGAGCTCGCCCGGATTCTGGACGGACCGCGGGGCGATCACCTGCGGGCGCCGCGCGGTCTGGTGTTCCATGTCCCGCCCGCGAACGTCGACACCGTCTTCGTCTACTCCTGGGCGCTGTCGGCGTTGATGGGCAACCGCAACGTGGTACGCCTGTCACCCCGCGCGGGCGCCGTGGCCGCGACGATCACGCGGACGCTGCAGGAGTCGCTGGCCGACGCCGATCCGGTGGTGGCCGCCACGCAGCGCATCGTCACGTACGACCGTTCCGACGCCGTCACCGCGGCCCTGTCGGCGGCCTGCGATCTGCGGGTCATCTGGGGCGGCGACGCCACGGTCGACGAGATCCGCCGTCATCCGCTCGCCCCGCACGCGCGTGACCTGACCTTTCCCGATCGGACGTCGTTCGCGGTGCTCCGGGCGGCGGCCTGGCTCTCGGCGTCGGCCGCCGCCCGGGGCGCGGTCGCCGACGGGTTCGCCAACGATGCCTACTGGTTCGACCAGGCGGCGTGCTCCTCCCCTCGCACCGTCTACTGGGTCGGCTCGCCCGCCGACTGCGACGCGGCGCGCGACGGCTTCACCGCCTGCCTGGCGCGGGCGGTGGCGCAGCGTGGGTGGTCCGTGGACGCCGCGATGGCGGTCGAGAAGCGGGTGGCGACGTACGGGCTGGCCGCCGATGGCCAGGCCAGTGCCATCGACTTCCACGGCAACGCGCTGGCCAACGTCACGCTGGCCGGGCCTGAGGCGGCGCCGCGGCGGTGGCTGGGCACGGGGACGTTCGCGCATGCCCGGATCGAAGGGCTCGGGGAGTTGGCCCGGCTGGTGGAGCGCCGGGATCAGACGATGACGCACTTCGGGTTCGTCCCGGCCGAGCTGGAGTTGCTGGCGGGGGCGCTGGGCGGGCGGGGGGTCGATCGGATGGTGCCGATCGGGAGCGCGCTGAGCTTTCACCGGGTTTGGGATGGTGTGGAGCTGACCACGGAGTTCACCCGCCTGGTGACAGTTATCGCATGACGAGCACGACCGCCGTTGCCTCGTCGGGCACGGCGGCCAGGGGGACGGGGTGGGATGACGATCACGGCGGTTACGAGCGTGGTCACGTCGCCGGCGTCGGGGCGGCGGCGGTGGTCCGGCTGGGCGCCGGTGGCGCTGGTGGGCCTGGTGGCCGTGCTGGCGCTGGTCTGGCGCGGGGTTCCGGTTCGGGATCTGGTGGTCTTCGGGGCCTATGTCGGTGTCGGGGTGCTGGTTCCCGGGACGCTGCTCTGGCGGGCGCTGGGACGGGCCGGGGGGTCGCTCGCGGAGGAGCTGGCGGCGGGCTTGGCGCTGGGCTACGCGGTCGAAGTGCTGGCCTACATCCCGGCGCGCGCGGCGGGAGTGCCGCAACTGGTGCTCGTCTGGCCGGTGACGGTGATCGCCCTGTTCACAGCCGTACCACGACTGCGACGGCACTGGCGGCCGGGTGCGTCGGCCCGCGAGCACAAGCCCTCAGAGAGCGAGCGGACGCCTGCGGCTTATGAGCGAATGCCCCTGTGGTGTGCGTGGGCCGTCGCGGCGGTCAGCTGCTATCTCGTCGTCTGGAGTGCCCGGTCGTTCTACCTCGGCCACGGCCTGACCTGGCCCGGCAACGCGACGCCGTACGTCGACATGCACTACCACCTCGCCCTGCTCGGCGAGCTCAGGCACCACGTGCCCCCGACGCTCCCGACGGTCCTGGGCGAGCCGCTGACCTACCACTGGTACGTCTACGCCGAGATGGCCGCCACCAGCTGGGTCACCGGGATCGAAGCGCAGACGCTGCTGTACCGGCTGTCGATGCTGCCGATGATGGTGGCGATGGTCGTGCTGGTGGCGGTGCTCGCCAGGCGGGTGACCGGGCAGTGGTGGGCAGGTGTGGCGGCGGTCGTGGTGACGTACTTCGCCGTCTGCCCGGAGCTCTACTGGGGAGCGGGCAATCTGTTCACGTCGCGGTCGCTGTTCACGGTGTGGACCAGTCCGACGCAGACGTTCGGCGCGTTGCTCTGTGTCCCTGTGGTGCTGCTGCTCGTCGGCTGTCTGCGCGGGGAGCGGGCCGGGGTCGGCGGGTGGGTACTGGTCGCGGTGCTGCTGGGCGCGCTGACCGGGGCGAAGGCGACGTTCCTGCCGCTGTTGCTGGGCGGGCTGGTGCTCGTCCTGGTCGTCACGCGGTGGTCTCGGCCCGCTCTCGTGGGAGGCGTCAGGCGGTGGTCTCGGCCCGCTCTCGTGGGAATCGTGATCACGGTGCCGGCTCTGGCGTTCGCGCAGTTCGTCGTCTTCGGAGGCCAGCGGCAGGGGTTGGTGCTCGAGCCGTTCGCGAGCATGCGGCGGGTGTGGGGAGCGGTGACGTACCTCGGTGGTGAGCGGCTCGCCGAGGCGCCTGTGTGGCCCATTGCCGGGCTGACGGTGATTCACCTGGCGTGCCTGGCGTGCGTGTGGGCGGGACTGCTGGGGGTGGTCGCCAGGCGGGCGGCGCGGCTGGATCCGGGAGTGCTGCTGTTGCTCGGGATCGGGGCGGCGGGTGTCGCGGGCGTCACGCTGCTGGGCCATCCGGCGCTCAGCCAGTACTACTTCCTGGAGGGGGCTCGGCCGTACCTGTCGATCGCGTCCGTGGCCGGGATGGCGGCCCTCGGCCGGGAGCGGGGATTCGCCGGCGCCAAGTGGTGGGTGGCGCTGGGGGCCGGGCTGGTTGTGGGGGTTCAGGCGCTGCTCGGGCCGGACGTGCCGGTCCAGGGGCTGTTCCCTCTCGCGCTGCCGTACCTCGTGCTGGGGGTGGTGGCGGCGGGGGTGGCGGCGGCGGTCGCGCTGCGGCGCGGACCCGTGGCGCTCGCGGTGGTCGCGCTGCTCACCGGGTATGCGCTGCCGGCCACCGTGAACAAGGGGATCGGGCCGTCGAGCGGCATCGGACCTTCGAGCGGCGGGGTTCCGCCCACGCGGGTGCTGCCGCAGGGCGGGATGGAGGCCGCGCGATGGCT
This sequence comes from Nonomuraea sp. NPDC049269, assembly GCF_043197155.1. Classification (NCBI taxonomy): domain Bacteria; kingdom Bacillati; phylum Actinomycetota; class Actinomycetes; order Streptosporangiales; family Streptosporangiaceae; genus Nonomuraea; species Nonomuraea sp. NPDC049269. Next base: position 1,482,729 of record NZ_JBICSO010000002.1, on the reverse strand, counting down.
GCGTGACCACTCGGCGCCGGGCGACGTCGTGGCGACCGACGCGCACTGCCGGCCCATCGCGGGGAAGAGGTGCGACAGCCGCCGCTTCTGGGTGTCCGGCTACAGCGAGCGCCGGGTGCTGGTGGAGAGCTGGGCGTACGCCCAGAGCACGCTGTCGCGGAGCCAGCCGTTCGGCACGTCGTTCCTGGCCGTGCCGTTCGCGGACCAGGCGCGGCTGGCGGCGAACGACGAGGTGTTCCGGCAGCCGTCGGCGGAGAACATCGCGCGGCTCGTACATGAATATGGCGTCAAATGGGCGTTCACGGAGAATGGCACGGCTCTTGATGGGTTCGCGACATTGCGTTTCCGCAGCGGGCGGTGTTCCGTCTATCAGCTGGGGTAAAAGTCTGCCCTAGCCGAAGAATGGTGCGGAGAAACAGCCCGCGCATCAATGGACGGCCCCAGCAGCATTCCCGTATGGACACGCGTTCCGCCATGGCCGTTCTCGACGGACCGGTCACCCTGGCGACTGTGGACATCGTCATTCCGGTGCTCAACGAGCAGCGGGCCCTGCCCGGCTGCATCAGGACGCTCAACGCGTTCCTCGGCGATTCCTTCCCGCTGCCGTGGCGCATCACGATCGTCGACAACGGCAGCATCGACGGCACCTGGCGGGTCGCCAGGGGCCTGTCCCGAGAGTTCCCGCAGGTGTACGCCCGCAGGCTGGAGACCAGGGGCCGAGGTGCGGCGTTGAAGGCCGCCTGGCGCGACAGCCCGGCCGACATCGTCGCGTACATGGACGTCGACCTGTCGACCGGGCTCGGCGCGCTGTTCCCGATGGTGGCCTCGCTGGCCAGCGGCCATTCCGAGCTCGCGATCGGCACCCGGCTCGCCCACGGCGCCCGCACCCGCCGGTCACTGCGGCGGGAGCTGGTCTCGCGCGGCTACAACACCCTGCTCCGGTACGGGTTCGGCGCCGGCTTCAGCGACGCCCAGTGCGGCTTCAAGGCCGCCAGAACGGACGTGATCCGGCCGCTCATGGACCGCGTCAAGGATGACGGCTGGTTCTTCGACACCGAGCTGCTCCTGCTGGCCGAGCACAACGGCCTGCGCGTACACGAAGTGCCCGTTGACTGGGTCGAAGACCTGGACTCGCGCGTCCGCATCGTCAGGACGGCGGTCGAGGACCTCCGGGGGCTGGCCAGGGTCGCGCGGTCGATGTCCACCGGCACGGCCGCGCTCAAGGTGCGGAAGGAGACCGAACTCACACCCACGCACCCGGACGCGGTCGTCGCCCGCCCGCCGGCCAGGTTCGCGTCGTTCGCCGTGCTCGGCGTGGCCTCAGCGGTCCTCTACGCGCTGCTCTATCTCTCGTCGCGCGGCCTCTGGTCGCCCGCCGTGGCCAACCTCGTCGCGCTGGCGCTCACCGGCTTCGCGAACGCCGAGGCCCGCCGCTGGACGGTCAACCTGCTCGGCGGCCACCGCAGGACCCCGCAGGCCCGGGCCGCGCTGGTCTTCCTGACCGACTACGCCATCACCACCATGGCGCTGCACGGCCTGCCGCCGGGCGATCGCCTGTCCGAGGTGGCCACCGCCGCCGGCACGTACTGCCTGCTCACCCTGCTGCGCTTCGTCGCGCTGGATCGGTGGGTCCCCAAGAGATGACAGAGATGCGCACACAAGAGATCCGCCGCATGACCGCGCTCGAAGACGGCCACTGGTGGTACCGGGAGCGCCGGGCCGTCCTCCGCGCCGAGCTGCGCCGTCTGCGGCCGGGCCGGGCGCTCGACATCGGCGCGGGCGGTGGGGGCAACACCCGGGTGCTGGTCGAGGAGGGCTGGGACGCGACCGCGACCGACTGCTCCGGGTTCGCGGTGGAGGTGGCCAGAGATCGGGGGCTCCGGGCCGTACAGGCTGACGCGCGTGACCTGCCGATCGAGTCCGGGAGCGTGGATCTGGTCACCGCCCTCGATGTGCTGGAGCACATCGAGGAGGACTATCTGGCCACCGAGCAGATCGCCCGGGTGCTGCGGCCGGGTGGGCGGGCGCTGATCGCGGTCCCCTGCGACATGTCGCTGTGGTCCGCCCACGACGAGGCCGTCGGCCACGTGCGCCGCTACTGCCGCGATTCGCTGACCGGCGTGGTCGAGAAGGCGGGCCTGCGGGTCGAGCGGCTGTGGAGCTGGAACGTGCTCCTTCGCCCGCTGGTCGCCCGGCGTCGGCGTTCGTCCATGGGCAGTGACCTGGAGCGGGTGCACCCGCTGATCAACGCGGGACTGAGCGCGGTCGTCATGCTGGAGCGGCGTCTCCCGGTCCGTTCGCTCAGGGGTGTGACGCTGTTCCTGTGCGCCCGCCGCGAGAGTTAGGAGACCCGCGTGCCGCTCGACCGGAGCGTGCTGCTCGACGACGCGTGGCGGCTGTACGCGGACGCGCCCCGGACCCTGCGGATCAAGCAGCGGCTGCGGGTGCTGGCCTGCCCGTTCGAGGTGACGATCGGGTTCGTGCCGGAGGGCGCGAGCGTGCTCGACATCGGGTGCGGCTCAGGGCTGACGCTCGGTCTCATGGCGGCGCGCGGGAAGCGCGTCCGGGGCCACGGCTTCGACCCGTGCCCGGTCGCGATCGGGCTGGCCGGGCGGATGGCCGTCCGGCTCCGCGACAGCGGCTCGACGCTCCGCTTCGAGCACCGCGACGCCCGCTCGCCGTGGCCGGACCGTTCCTACGACGTGGTCCACATGCAGGACGTCATCCACCACGTGCCGATTCCGGCGCAGCGGGTCGTGTTCGACCGGGCCTGCGCGGCGGTACGGCCCGGCGGCCTGCTCGTCTACAAGGACATGAGCGCGCGGCCCCTGTGGCGCAACGCCGCCTGCCGGATCCACGATCTGATCATCGCCCGCGAGTGGATCCAGCCGGTGCCGATCACCACGATCGAGAACTGGGCCGCGGAGAACCGGCTCGCCCTGGAGGTCTCCCGTACGGCGCACCGCGTCATATATGGGAACGATCTAAGAGTCTTCCGCAGGCGTCTTTGGCCATAGGCTAGCGCTTGTGGTGATTCACGGCTTACTGGCGGCGTCATTGGTGATGACCGCGCTCCCCGCGACCGACGTTCAGGCATCGGCGGAGATCAATTGCAGCCAGGTCAAATGCCTGGCCCTGACCTTCGACGACGGCCCGAGCGTCTACACGCCGAAGCTGCTCGACCTGTTCAAGAAGGAACGTGTCAAAGCCACCTTCTTCCTGGTGGGCGAGCAGGTGGAGAAATATCCGAGCATCGTCAGGCGGGAAGCCGCCGAGGGCCACGCCATCGGCAACCACACCTATTCGCACCCGTCGCTGCCCACACTGCTGGACAACGAGATCCTCGACGAGATCCACACCACCCAGGAGCTCATCCAGAAGCAGACGGGCAAGCTGCCGACGATGTTCCGGCCACCGTACGGGGCCACCGACGACCGGGTGCTGGGCTTGGCGGGCTCGCAGGACATGTCACAGGTGTTATGGACGGGTACGACGCTCGACTGGAAGCTGCGTAATGTAGAGAAGATCAAGGCGGCCGTGTTCAGGCTGGCCAAGCGCGACGGCGTGATCCTCATGCACGACGTGGTGCCGCAGACCGTACAAGCCATGCCGGCGATCATCAAGGAGCTCAAAAAACACGGCTACCACCTCGTCACGGTGCCGACGCTGCTGCGCGGTAAGGGGATGGAGGCCGGGGTGAGCTACCCCTAGACCGCCTGGATCGGGAGCCATGCAGATCGAAATCGCCAAGCGCCGGCGATGGGTGCCACTCGGGACATTCGTTGCTATTCAGGCCGTTCTCGCCTGCTGGTGGGCGGCCTTCTATCCCGGCCTGTTCAGCCGCGATTCGGTCCTCTATCTGAGTCACACCATCGTCGGCCCGTGGGTGGGCGACCACTCGGTTCTCTACGACTCGCTGCTGTGGCTCAGCTTCAGGACCACCGGTGACCTCGGCACCGTCACGTTCCTGCAGACCACGGCGATGGCGGCCGCGCTCACGTACCTGACGGAAGCGCTCAAGGCGCTCGGCGCGCCGCGCAAGACGACGACGGTGGTGGCGGTGCTCCTGCCGCTGGTGCCCACGGCCGGGGCGTTCACGGTCACGCTCTGGAAGGACGTGCCGTTCACGATCTGCGCGGTCGCGATCGCGGCCGCCTGCGCCGCGATGGCCGCCGACCGTACCGTCACCAACCGCAGGCTGCTCGGGCTGGGCCTGCTGATGACCGCGCTGGGGCTGTTCCGGGCGAACGGCTTCCTCGTGGTGGGCGTCGCCATCGTCGTGCTGCTCGTGGTCGTCTCGGTCATGCGGGTACGGCTGGCGCTGGTCGGCACGGTGGCGGCGGCCATCCCGTTACTGCTCAGCAACCTGCTCTTCCCCCAGCTCGGCATCGCGGCCCCGTCGAAGACGTACGTCTACCACACGGCCTTCGGCGACATCGCCGTCGCCTACCGGGACCATCCCGAGCTGTTCACCGAGCAGGACAAGGCGCTCATGTCAGCCGTCGCGCCGCTGAACAGGTGGACCTTGGGCGGCACCTGCTACACGATCAACCCGTTGATCTGGCGGGGTGACTTCAACTGGCCGCAGGCCGACGCGCACGCCACCGAACTGCTCGACCTCTGGAAACGCCTGCTGGTCGAACGGCCGGCGATGGTGGTCGACGCCAGGCTGTGCCGGGGCGCGATCGCCTGGAAGGTGTCCGGGGACGACACGGCTCCCGGCGGGCGGACCTACCGCTTCTCGCTGCGTCCGAACGCCGACACCTACGTGGGCCCCGGCAAGGTGCCCGACTTCCAGGGCCGGTGGGTCTACTCGCTCAGGCCCATGTCGCAGAACCTCTACCAGGCGGCGAGCTCGTGGCTGGCCACCGCCGAGGAACCGCAGTACGACTGGGTGCTGTGGCGGGGGGCGTTCTGGTGCTATCTGTCCTACCTGGCCGTGGCCGTGGGCGCGCTGGCGCTGCGCAACCGCTATGTGATCGCCGTGGCGGCGCCGGTGGCCGGGCAACAGCTCGCCATCCTGGCCAACATCTCCGCCCAGGACTTCCGCTACATGGCCTCGCCGATCCTCATCAGCGTCCTGCTGGTGCCGCTGCTCGTCGCCTCCGTCGTACGGCTCGTCCGCGGCCTGCCCCCGCGCGGACCGGCGTCGGCCGAGCGCGAGGAGGCGGCCGTCTGACTCGCGGCCGCGTGCGGGCTAACTCGCGGCCGCGTGGCGGGCGTCGTAGCTCTCGCGGGACTTCGCCACGGACTTCCCGTGCCTGGCCGACCAGTCGGTGAGCGTCAGCAGCGCCTCGCGGAGCTCCAGCGCCATCGGCGTGGCCGCGTACTCGACCTTGGGTGGGACCGTGGCGTAGACCGTACGCTGGAGCAGGCCGTCACGTTCCAGGCTGCGCAGCGTCAGGGTGAGCATCCGGCGGCTGCCCTCGACGAGCCGCTCCAACTCGGTGAACCTGATCGGCCCGTCAGACGCCGCCACCAGAATCTCGATCGCCCACTTGCCGGCGATGCGGTCGAGGAGCTCGCGCGGCGGTACAACGTCCTCCATAGGACCTTGATGGTCACACATCATGACCACTGTTACAAGACATCCCCTATGGGGCTTTTCATCCTGCTTTAACTCGGATGAAGTGGACGAGTCTGTGTCAGGAGACCAGCGGTCCGTTCCGTGCCTTCCTCGTCGAGACCAGCCCGGCGACCAGGCCGCTCACGGCGCAGACCGCCACGAGTCCCAGGTACTGCGGCAGCGAGTAGGCGAACCACAGCTCGCCCGTGACCGCCTTGCCCATGGCGGTCAGTGAGGCGGCGGCGATTCCCGTCCCGAGCAGCGCCCCCGCGCACGTCACGATCAGGGACTCCCAACCCACCGCCCGGGCGAGCTGTCCCGGCTGCGCGCCCGCCGATCGCAGCAGCCGGAACTCCTCCGCTCCCGCGTCTCCCGCGCGGGCGACAACATCCTGCAAGACCTGCGCGAGCAGATAGCCCGCACACCGCAGCAGGTGGATGAGAAGCAGGCGATAGCCCTCACCAGGCAGTACGACCTGCCGTAATCGCCGCACCTGACTTCACACGGGATCCCCGACCGGCTCCTGTCCGCCTATCAGCGTCAGCACGTCCTCCAGGAACGCTTCGAGCAGCTCCTCACCGAGATCAGCGACTTCAACCAGTTCGCCCGCGACGACGAGAACCAGCACGTCCACAGCGCCGTCGTCGTGTTCACCCTCGTCACGGTCCCCGCCGGCATCGGTCTGGCCCTGTCGCAGGTCCTGGAAACCAAGAATCCCTGGCTGTTCGTGGCGGTGGCGTGGGGCTCACGGGGCTCATCCTGAGCACCCGGTCCACTCTCGTCGCGTTCAGGGCACTTCGCAGCCACTTCACCTGCGATCGATAACTCCGCTATGCAGCCGCCCCGTTCAAGAGCTTTTCCCATAGCGCTTCGGCCCTGCTGAACGAAGCCGGGTCGCTCTCAGTGACGCTCGGGGCAGAGCCGAGCCGGCTGGTCCTTCGCACCCACGCGAGTCCACCAGCAGCACACAGCTCGTAGACGTACGGTTTGCACTCGCAGGTGTGCCGCAGGACCCGTACGCGCGTGAAGCGCGGCACCTGCTCACTCCAATCGACAGCTTCAGCGTCGGGCAGCGGGGAACCGATGTGAGGGCCGTGGAAGTCAGGCAGTTCGGTCATGGTGCGATGCCTCCTCGTTCCCGATGGAAGGGCTGGGAGCTGAGGTCTAAAAGGCATGTTGAGCAACTAGGCCATGGCTGGCGCTCAAGAACGAAGGTCTCTGATCACCGCACCGGGCTGCGGACTATTCGTTACTAAACGTCACGGCACGCAGCCGACGTGACCGTTAAGAGTGGACGTTCGCCGACGGCGCCTCGCGCGCGCTTGCCGCAGCGCCATCGGACCAGCCCGAATACTCCGACGCGCCGAGGACCATCAACGTGGACACCTCGACCCACACCGAATTCCGTCTCGGGGGCATGGCGCGAATCCCCCACCGTATCGAGCTCTCGTGGACCAGCCGCAACCCGCGCCCGCCGCAGTCGCCGTTGCTGGGCTCACGGAGAGGGGGAACCTCGTCGATCACTTCGATCCTGGCCAGGGCGTGACCGATCTCGAAGACCTCAATCGTGACCAGGCCGCCCGCTCGTCCCGAGCCGGTGTGCAGCACGGCGTTCGCAAACAGCTCGCTCGTGATGAGCCGCGCACCGTCCACATCCTGATGCCCGGCTGCGGTCAGCACATCCGCGACCCAGCGACGGGCCAGCGAGGCGGAGCGCGCAATCCCCGGAAATGTCATCTTCACCAATGTCCGATCGCTCACTGCGCGACCCCCCGCAGTGCGCGCTCGTCAAGCGCATCCACCCACCGATCACGTCCCCGGCCCCAGGTGAAGACCCACCGCTCGCCCTGTAGCGCAGCCCGGACGAGCAGCGGCCCCGACGCCCGCCGGACGCAGATACACGGTTCGGCACGCCGCGGTAGCTGAACCGAAACGGTCAAACCCCGCACCCGCAAAGCCCATGCCAGCCGGGTCAGATGGAGGAACTGCACCTGCTCGTGAGTCGGCCCCGTTGAATCCGATCGTGTCCACTCATCTTGCTTCCGCGTGCGACGCATCGCTCGAACCACCTTTCAAGCGCTGGAACCGGAACAGAGACACGCCACTCTGTACTTAGTTCACTGATTGATGAGCGCGTCAGTTACACCGACAGCCGAGCTGACCCATTCATAACGATGCAGGTAGATAACCCAGAGGCTGCATCGCTTCCACACAGAGTGTGCATTGCCCGCTACTCTCTGCGCAACAGATTTCGCAGAGTGAACTTAGTACAAGTTGTGGAATCAAGATCAATCTAAGAGACTTGCCGTACTCACGGAGGTGAAATGACAGCCCAGCGCAGCCCGTCAGCCCGCCAGCGACGCCTGGCCGCCATCTTGCGCGACTTGCGCAAGGACAAAGGCATGTCCCGCGAGATGGTCGCAGAGCGGCTGGGTTGTTCGCCACCAACGATCACCCGCATCGAAGCGGCCCAGACCAGCGCCCGCATAGCCGACGTGACCATGTTGCTGGAGATCTACGATGTGCCGGCCCACAGCAAAGAGGTGCTTCTCCAACTGGCCCGTGACGCACGAAAACGGGGCTGGTGGGACAAGATATCCGACTCGATCCCCGAGCACTTCCAGAGCTATGTGGGGCTTGAAGAGGACGCATCGCTCATCTCCGGATATGAGAGCGAGTACATACCTGGTCTATTCCAAACGGAGGAGTACGCACAGGCCATCATGGGAGCAGAGCCGACCCTGCCCTCCGAGGAGGAGCTGGAACGCGGTCTCTCAATCCGGATGAAGCGTCAAGAGCGTCTAGCGTCTGCGGAACCGCCCGAGATGTGGATGGTGCTGAATGAGGCCGTCATCCGACGAGAGATAGGCGACGAGGGCGTCATGCGTCGACAGCTTGAGCGCCTCCTTGAGCTGTCATCGCAGAACTTCATCAACATCCAGATACTTGCCTTCGACAGCGGAGCCCATCCAGCCATGAACGGCGGGTTCCGTATCCTCAAGTTCCCAAAGCTGTCGGATCCAGACATCGTGTACCTTGATTACTGGAGAGGCGGTATCTACCTCGAAGCCCCAGATGACGTAAACGCCTACAATCGCCTATTCGATCATCTTCGCGCACGAGCACTTGGGCCCGATCAGACCCGACGCCTGATCAAGCAGGCAGCAGGAGCGACCTAGTGAACCATGGAAGAGACGAAGACCTGGAGCAGTCTGCCGACACGACATGGCGCAAGTCCAGTTTTTCCAATGGAACGGGCGGAGACTGCGTCGAAGTAGCGCTAGTGGACGAAGGCTTTGATGGTGCCGGAAATGAAGCGCTCGTCGGTGCACAGCACAAAGCCGGTATGGGATCTTTGATTGCGCTACGGGACTCCAAAGATCCCGATGGCCACAAGCTGTACTTCACTCGAAGCGAGTTCGCAGCTTTCCGTCGAGGAGTTATGGCGGGCGAGTTCGACGATCTAGCCTAGCGTCGATTTATTGTCCTCAAATAGAGCTGACGCCTCGCCCTCAACAAGACCTACTGGGAAAGAGCGCCCGCGCCTTCGGTGACCCCTGCCACACCGTCGGGAACCGATCCCGAGATGTAGATCAAGAAGCCCGACGATCCTCCCCAGACGCCTGGGATTGATTCCCATAGCTGGAGGTTTCGGTGTTAGGGGTTCGCGGGTGGGTCGAGGAGTTCGATCTCGATGGCCAGAACGCCGAGGGCTTCTTTCTCCGGGCCATAGATGCGGCGGATGTTGACGAGTTGCTGGTCGCGGGGGCTGTCGGGGTTGACGTTGGCGGGGCCTTCGGTGTCGAGCATCTCCTCGAACGAGGCGTAGCGAGCGACGCGTTTGACGCGGGTGAGGACGTCGTCGCGGCCGCAGACAAAGCGGATGTGGTCGCCGGCCGTCAGGGTGCGAAGGTTGGGGCACTGGACGCGGACCTCGATTGTTTTGCGGCCGGTGGCGACCAGATCGAAGTAGCGGCGGTAGAGATTCATCTCGCGGGCTCGCATCGCGTTCACCAGCACGTTGTTCGGGCTGATTATCTCCACGGAATCGGTACGCTCGTTCATCACGTCGCCACCTTCCGGCCAGGCGGTCGGCACGGGGAACTGGGCGAGGCGCGTCGGAGATCCACCGGGGTCGAATAGCGGCTCATGTGAGCTCCGTGCGAATGGCTCGCTCTACCGCCAGCTCGGCCCTCGATCCGGCTTGCTGTGCAGCCCTCAGAAGTTGTCCCTTGGTCGCGGCACCACGATCGAGCAGCTCGACGACCGCGGAGTCGATCACATCCTGATCCACGCTGTCCGCAGCGGACTCCGCGATGGCGCGTACGGGTCTGGTCACCCGAAATCCTTCGTGCTCTTCCACCTCGTCACTCGTCAGCTCTCCTCGGTGGAGGACCACCGAGGAATTTCGCCGACGGAAATCGGGCGGGACCGTCAGATGGATCCGGGCAGGATTGGCGATGCCCAGATCGTGAACAGCGAGCGCGGTGGCGTGGGAGACGACCGCGCGTCCCTGGCTCCACAGCGCCCAGCGTACGAGATGATCATGTTCGCCTGGAGGGAGATCAACGAACTCCCGGAAGCGATAGAGGCCGCGATCGATGCGCATCCAGTGACCCTGGCGGACCTGAAAGTACTGCGACTGGTAGGAGTAGCCGTCCTCAAGGGCCTGGCTTGCGGTGAAGTAGCCGCGTTGGTGCGCTGCCCGTCGCCAGAGCCGCATACGAGGCGTGTCTTCACGTGACTCCACTGTGCCAGTTTAGGTCCTAACAGAAATTTTTAGTTTGACGTAGATCTGGTACGCCAAACTAAAAATGACTTGTAGTTGGGAGGATGGCCAGCGACAGCTGAAGGCTACTTACGCCACCCGCTCCTGAGGTGGTCAGTGCGCCTTGGGGAAGGCGGCGCGCAGTTCGGACCGGTTGACGATGAACGCGGCTGGTACGAGGGCGAGCGCACCTGCGACCTGCATCGCGACGAACCACAGCGGGAGGGCGCCAGGGATGCCGTCGATCGCGACGATCGCGATCGGCACGATGACGGAGATGATGCGCACGCGTACGTAAGCCCATCGTGCTCCCCGTGAGGCGAGGACGGTCAGCCAGTAGGTCACCACGGCGCTCGCGAACATCCCACCGGTCCGGCCCCACATGAACGAAGTCACCTCGCGACCCAGGACCGAGAGGACGACGACCACGATGAGGACGGCGACACTGAGCGCGCCGTAGGCAGCGACGAATCTCTTCACCTTGCCGAAGGCCTGTTGGGTGTGCGGGTGGTTGACGTGGCCGACCTCGGCCGTGGTGCGGTTGGGGGTTTCCATGTCGGATTCTTCCTCGTGTTGTCTGGACTGGTGTCGACGTTAGGAAGCGCGACGGGTGATGCGGTATGCGGCTGGACGTACAGGTGGGTGGGGCTAGACCCACTTCACAGCCGATCTGGCGGGGACACGGCTCTGTGCGGTGCACAGTGAAAGCACCGAAGCGAGAAGGAAGAGTCATGCGACAGTGGGTGGCTAGTGTCGCCGTGGGGTTCGTGCGCGCTTGCGTAGTGATGGTCGTCAGCATGCTGATCCCGGCCGTGTGGGCCGGTGCCGTGGCGCTGTGGATCTGGTGGTGGGGCGGGAACCCGTGGTCGGGGATAGCGCCGTTCTTGTGGGCATGTATCGGCACGTTCGCCCTGTCCCGCCCGGTGTGCCGGATGATCCGCTCCCTCGTCGCGAAGTGGATGGGCACCGTCATTCCCGCCGTATACCGGCAGCCCGGTCCGGTGACACAGATGTCGACCGGGTACTGGTGGAACGGCTACTCCTACGAGCGCACCAGCCGCGACGCCCGCCTCGATCAGCAGTGGCGAACCCGGTGGCGCGATCCCGCCCTCTGGCGTGACCTGCGATTCACCGCGATCGCGCCGGTCACCGCGGGCGTGATCGCCGCGGTCCCGCCGGCCGGAGCCGCGGCAGCGGTTTTCGGGCTGTTTCAGTCGTCGCCCACCATCTTTGTTGCCGGCGCGGTCGTGGCCGTCGCCAGTGCCCCGTACGCCTGGCGGGCCGTCGAGCCGGTAGCCGTCCGATTCCTGCGCCCGTCGACCGGGATGAACGCGATGACGCTGGCCGACCGGGTGGATGAGCTGACGGCCCAGCGCGCCGACACCACGATCGCGCAGGCCGCCGAGATCCGCCGGATCGAGCGGGACCTGCACGACGGGGCGCAGGCCCGCCTGGTCGCGCTCGGCCTCTCTCTGGCGACCGCGGAGAAACTGATGGAAACCGACCCCGACCAGGCCAAGGCGCTTATGCGGGAAGCGCGAGCCGGCGCCACCACGTCACTGACCGAGCTCCGCGAACTGGTCAAGGGAATCAACCCGCCGGTGCTGACCGAACGAGGGCTCGTCGACGCCGTCCGCGCACTCGCGCTGGACAGTCCGCTCGAAACGGCTGTCAGCACCGACGTTCAGCTACGACTGGACCCGCCGATCGAGTCCGCCCTGTACTTCGGAGTCGCCGAACTGCTGACCAACGCGGTCAAACACGCCCACGCGACCCGGGCCCGCATCTCCATCGCCCGGGACGACACCGGCGTCGTCGTCGAGGTCGAAGACAACGGCCGGGGCGGGGCCGACGTGCTACCCGGCGGCGGACTCGCGGGGCTGCACCACCGCCTCGCGGTCTTCGACGGTGCCCTGGAGGTCACCAGTCCGGAAGGCGGTCCGACCCGCGCGAGAATGGTGGTGCCATGCGCATCGTTGTAGCCGAAGACCTCTACCTCCTGCGTGACGGGATGGTCCGCCTCCTCCAGGCGTACGGACACCAGGTGGTGGCGACCGCGTCCACCGGACCCGAGACGCTCGACGCACTGCTGACGTGGCGGCCGGACGTGTCCATCGTCGATGTCCGCATGCCGCCGACCCAGTCGGACGAGGGCCTGCGGGCCGCTCTCGCCGCCCGCGGCGAGGTCCCCGGGCTGCCGATCCTGATCCTTTCTCAGCACGTCGAACAGCTGTACGCCCGCGAACTCCTGGCCGACGGCTCCGGTGGCATCGGCTACTTCCTCAAGGACAGCGTGTTCGACGCCGACCAGTTCATCGACGCCCTGGAACGCGTCGCCGGTGGCGGGACCGCCATGGACCCGGCCGTCATCGCCAAACTGCTGTCCAGCGGCTCCTCTAACCGACGACTCGGACAGCTCACCGAACGCGAACACTCCGTGCTCAGCCTCATGGCGGAAGGACTGTCCAATCAGGCCATCGGCCAGCGGCTCTTCCTCAGTGAGAGCGCCATCAGCAAGTACACCACCTCCCTGTTCGGCAAGCTCGGCATCACCGATGACGACAACAACAACCGCCGCGTGCTCGCCGTTCTCACCTACCTGAACAATCCCTGACAGAGGACTTCTCGCAACCGAACGTGTCCCGAATGTAGATGGCTGCAGGTGACGGCGCGGGCCGCAAGTGCACGGGCGGCGACCCAATGGGCCCATTGGTGCACTCGTTCATTCCTTGCGAGGTCAATCTGATCGCTGGGACGGCTTGGCGGCGAGATGGTCGTGCAGAGCGGCGTGACGGAATTGGTAGATTGGCCCGACAGCGCGTAGGAGTTCCAGACGGTGGGCATCGTCGAGGAACTTCATGAGCTGCCAGGGAAGCTGTCCCGCGAGGGCGAGCTTGCCGGTCGCGATGATGCAGGCCAGCCACGCATGATGCCAACCAGCGGTGAGCCATACCGTGAATCCCGTCGCCAGCCCGCACACGATCCCGGCCGCGGTCCCGAATCCGAGCCCGATTCCGACAGCGAACCCGATCGCGAGTCCCAGCGGGAGCCCGACGGCGAGCGCACGAGCAAGGGTACGGGCCTTGTCGGAGCGATAACTGGAGCCGGGAGTGCTGATCGACATGAGACTCGGCGACTCCGCCCACGCCGTCAGACCGGCCCCGAGCGCGACCGCGAGCGCGACAGACAGCCCGATCGCAAGCGCGACCCGGAGCTCGCGCCCGGGCCCGGGCAGGAACTGGACCCCGACCATGACCGACAACCCCGCCATGAACCCATAGCTCATTCTTTGCGCGATGGAGTTGAGGAGGGAGATCACGCGTCCGTGCAGACGGAAGTCGGCATAGGCGGGAACGTTGTCGGGCCAGGTGCGGCTTTCGCGCCAGGCGATGAACCCGAGCGAGAGGGACGCAATTCCGAACCCGACCGCTATTTCGGGAACGACCGTGAGCGCGAGCGTGAATATGACCGAGAGCGAGGCAAGAAGTGTGACCACGAGCCCGACGATGAGCCTGAGGTCGCGTCGCATGTGCGGGGTGGCGGCTGCGATGCGCCACCAGGAGATGTCACGGCCCTCGGCAGGCGGGAAGATGCGGGCCAAGTAGTCCAGGTAGCGGCGGGTGGTCTCGGCATCCCAGCGGCGGCGAGAACGGGAGCGACCGGCCATTTCGTTGTTGATGACGGCTGGGATGATTTGATCCAGCAGATGAGCGCGTAGAGCGGCGTCATCGGTGCCCAATGGGCCCGCGAGCGGACTGGGATCGGCTCGGGCGTCGAGATAGACGGTGCGGATCAGCCACAGCCCGAGCGGGACGGCGGCCACCGCGGCGAGTCCAGGAGCCGTGCCGCCGGTCAGGGCGTCCAGGACCTTTCCCCAGGCATGGGGCGGCGGATCGGACAAACGGGCGCGTAGGTAGCTGGCTGCTTGGATTGAAGTGAGTGCGCTAGGGGCAATGACGGCTGTGCGGGACACCGGTTGACCGGCCTGTGCCCGCTCCAGTTCCTCCTTGCGGCTGGTCAGGATGAACTGCTGCCGTTCGCCCAGCGAGGCGTTGAGCGCGGCCATGACGCGGGCGCGCTGGTCATGGCCGACCTCGTCCAAGCCGTCCAGGACAGGCAGGACGTGCCCGCCGCGGGCCAGGGCGGCAGCGGCACCGGGGCCGAACTGCGGTGCCTTCAGCGCCGGGTAGTCCTGTTCGAGCTGCTCGGCAAGCCAGAGCTGGAGTCTGGGATGGGTATCGGTATTCCAGCGGCTGACCGGCAGCAGCACCGGCACTGGGACGATCTCGCTGGGGCTCGCCGCAGCCTGGTCGGCAGCCCAGACGGATAGCAGGTGTTGCAGCAGATGGACAGCCAGCGTGGTCTTGCCGGTGCCGGGTCCGCCGCTGATGATCAGGCGTTGGCGCTTGAGCGCACGGAACTGGTCGGCCAGGGCCTTGATCTGGTCGCTGCGGCCGTCGAAGACGAAGCCCTCGGGGGCGATCAGGTGACGGGGGCCCATCAGCGCCTTGCTCGCAGTGAACTGCCATCGCACCGGCATCGGATGCGGGCCCTCCGTCCCGCGGTGACGGGCCTCGTCGTGCCACTGGTCTTTGACGAGCGCGACGAGAGTCTCGGCGGCGGCCTTCACGTCGGGGACGAGGGGGGTCTCGGACGTAGGCGTACGACCCTTGACCCATCCCACCAGTGCGGCGATGAGTCCAACGGTGGCCAGGATCCCTGCGTAGAGGTCAAGCGGATGAGCCTGCTGTGTCCAATCCACCGAGAGCAGGGCCAATGCTGATATCGACATCACCAGCATGGTGATGGCCAGCACCGCCAGGAAGACTCGCGAGCGGGAGGGTGATCTGCTCACGGGGCCATCATCGCGCGATCATCGCCGCCCTGCGAGCGTTCTTGGCCCATTGGGCGACCCAATTGCCTGTCGCGCAACTTGATCGCAAGATGCGGGAACGGGAACGTGCCTGGGTTCACCGCATCCGCCATGCCGGTCGATGGTCAGCCGGGCAATGCGCCGGAGTTCCTGGCGTTGCTCTCCTTCCTCCTGGCCTTCGCGCCGCGCGATCTATGGGGTGGACCCGCTGTCAGCCGAGTACCGGGAACGGGTGAGCAGGCAGTTGTTCTCGTTGATGGGCGTACAGCCGAACCTGTGGGAAGCGACGTCGCCTATGTCCGCGACCCTGGCACAGAGGCGGCGAAGGCACTCGCCGCCAAGGGCGCCCGGCTCGCGACCGGCGACCTCGCCGACACCGGAGCTCTCACCCGCGCGGCGAAGGGCATGGACGCCGTCTTCGGCATCACCGTTCCGATCGGTGAGAACGGCGCCGCCGAGGAGATCTCCCAGGGTCGCGCCCTCACCGACGCGGCGGCCGAGGCAGGCGCGCACCTGATCTACTCCTCGGTCAGGGGCGCCGCGAGTGATGCGGACTTCACGGTCGACCACGCCTCCGCGAAGCAGGTCGTCCAGCGCTACATCACCGAGCAGGGTGTGCATTTCACCGGTCTTCAGCCGGTGTACTTCATGGAGAGCGCGCTCAACGTGGGCTTCAACCGGCTGAACGCGGGCGTCTACGCATTCCCACTCTCCGCCCATCGCAAGCTCGACCAGGTCACGGTGCTCGACATCGCCGGACTGGCGGTGCACGCGATCGAGAACCCCGAGGCGCTGGGCGGACGTTCGATCGACATCGTCTCCGACAGTGTGACCAGCCTGGAGGCCGCGGAGATTCTGGCCGAGGCCATCGGCAAGGACCTGCCGTACGAGAGCATCCCCATCCCGCTGGTACGCCAGTGGGCGGGTGACGAGATCGCCGACATGTTGCAGAGCTTCGAGGACAGCCCGGTGCACACGGACATCACCGCATTGCACGCGGAGTTTCCCGGCGTGCGGTGGCACTCGTTCAGAGACTGCGGGTCGACATCCCGTCAGGCGGCGCCCCACCGTGGCGCAGCGTCCGGAGGCAGCGTCCGGGCGATGCCTCCGGACGAGGAGCTACGGCCGTCTCCCAGAACGCGGAAGCACCCCGGGTGACGAAATTCTCGATCCGAGCTCTTAGCTCTTGCTCCAGATCGCCGCGTAGACATTGTCCTCGACGTTCACCACCGTGGGGTGGTAACCCAGCCCCTTCAACTCGATGGACTTGAGCTTGTAGGTCACACGGGACAGCTGCAGGTACTCCTTCAGGCCGGTCGAACCGACCTTGCCCCACACGGTGGAGTAGAGCTTGCCGGGCTCGACGGCCATGGCGATGGGGCTCAGCCCCTGCTTCGCCCGCGCCAGGAGCTCCTTGCCGCGCTGCTCCACGGTCTGGCCGGTGGTCACCTGGACGGTTCCCGCGACGGCGCCGGCAGCCCAAACGGCCGCGTAGAGCGGCTTCTCGGCCGTGCCGTACACGTCCAGCGAGGCAATGGTGTAACCGGCGGCGCTGAGCTGGGTATTGACGGTCGCCAAGGTGTCCTTGGTCAGGTCGGTCCTGGACTGGAGCTTGCGAGTGGTCTTCTCGAAGACCGCCGCGAAGACGGCGCCCGCGCCCGTACCCGTACCAGTGATCAGCGTGGGCTGGAAGCCCAGCTTCTGCTGTTCGGTGACGCGCTTCGGCAGGTCGGTGACCGACAGGTCCTGCAGGACGTTCACCTTGCGGGTGGCGTCCTTGACCCATACGGAGGTGTACTCCGGGTTGGCCGCGTTGGTCACGCTCAACGCCGAGGGAACGTAGCCCTTCCCCAGCAACTGCTTGATGCGCTGCAGGTGCGCGGTCTCGGTGAGTCCCTGGAGGGAGAGCCAGTCCAGCGGCAGGTTCTGGACGGACTGGACGGTCTTGGCGGACCGCTCGGCGAGAGCCGGAGACGAGAGCGCCAGCAACGGAGCCGTGGCAGCCGCGAGCGCCGTGGTGACAGCGATGATCCGCGCAGTGTTCCTCATGGTCCTCCTTAGGTAAAGGTTGTCCCAAAAGCGGGACAAGAAGCGACCATAACAAAGAATGAGCGCAAGTTGACCATCTGTCACCATGAACATGACAAAAACTTGTCAAGAAGCCGCAAACTGGACGACCGCAACCAGAGGAACCTTCATGTTTTGGCCGGTCACCGTCGTGCCCAACCCACGCTCTCAGGTCAACAAGGCACACAAGCGATTGGGGTGCCAGCTTGTGGCCTGGGATCTGACCGTCGGGACGTCACTCCCACTCGATGGTGCCCGGCGGCTTGCTCGTCACATCGAGCACCACCCGGTTCACGTCACGGACCTCGTTGGTGATGCGAGTGGAGATCCGGGACAGCACGTCATAGGGCACCCGCGACCAGTCGGCCGTCATCGCGTCCTCGGAAGTCACCGGCCGCAGCACCACCGGATGCCCGTACGTACGCCCATCCCCCTGCACCCCCACCGACCGCACGTCGGCCAGCAGCACCACCGGGCACTGCCAGATCTCCCGGTCGAGCCCAGCGCGCGACAGCTCCTCGCGGGCGATCGCGTCGGCCTCGCGCAGCAGGTCGAGGCGCTCCCGCGTGACCTCGCCGACGATGCGGATGCCCAGCCCCGGGCCGGGGAACGGCTGGCGCCACACCATCGCCGCCGGCAGCCCGAGCTCCTCGCCCGCCCGCCGCACCTCGTCCTTGAACAGCGTCCGCAACGGCTCCACCAGCTTGAACTGCAGGTCCTCGGGCAGGCCGCCGACATTGTGGTGCGACTTGATGTTGGCGGTGCCCGTGCCGCCGCCGGACTCCACCACGTCGGGGTAGAGCGTGCCCTGCACCAGGAAGTCGACGGGACCGTCGGCCATGATCGCGCGCTGCTCGTCCTCGAAGACCCGGATGAACTCGCGACCGATGATCTTGCGCTTGTCCTCCGGGTCGCTGACGCCGTCGAGCGCCTTGAGGAAGCGGTCGGCGGCGTCGACGACGCGGAGCTTGACGCCCGTGGCGCGGACGAAGTCGCGTTCGACCTGCTCGGCCTCGCCCTTGCGCAGCAGGCCGTGGTCGACGAACACGCAGGTCAGCCGGTCGCCGATGGCCCGCTGGACCATCGCGGCGGCCACCGCCGAGTCGACGCCGCCGGACAGCGCGCAGATCGCGCGGCCGTCGCCGACCTGCTGGCGGACCGCCTCGACAGCGTCTTCGACGATGTTGAGCATGGTCCAGGTGGGTCGGCAGCCGGCCGCGTCGAGGAAGTGCTTGAGCACCGCCTGGCCGTGCTCGGAGTGGAGCACCTCAGGGTGGAACTGCACGCCGTAGAGCCCGCGCCCGGCGTCCTCGAAGGCGGCGACGGGGGTCTGATTGGTCGAGGCGGTCACGGTGAAGCCGTCGGGGGCGGCGGCCACGCTGTCGCCGTGGGACATCCAGACCTTCTGCGCGATGGGCAGCCCGGCGAAGATCACGCCCTCGCTGAGCACGTCGAGGTCGGTGCCGCCGTACTCGGCGACGCCCGTCTGGGCGACCTCGCCGCCCAGTGCCTGGGCCATGGCCTGGAAGCCGTAGCAGATGCCGAACGTCGGCACGCCCGTCGAGAACAGCCCGTGGGGCACGGCGGGCGCGCCCTCGGCGTAGACCGAGGAGGGCCCGCCGGACAGGATGATCGCCTTGGGCTTCTTGGCCAGCATCTCCTCGACCGGCATCGTCGAGGGGACGATCTCGGAGTAGACATGGCACTCACGCACCCGCCTGGCGATCAGCTGCGCGTACTGCGCGCCGAAGTCGACGACGAGCACTGTGTCGAACTCAGACACCGAGAGGACCCCCCAAAGGCGAATGCGGTGCTCCAAGTGTATCGGGGGGTGAACCTAGAGGATGCTGCCGATCAGCCCCAACGGCGGCGAGCCCAGGTCGAACAGGGCCTTGTGGAAGCGCTGCAGCGTGAAGCCCGCGCCCCACTCCTTGCGCGCCTGCTCGCGTAGGTCGAGGATGAGCAGCTTGCCCCAGGTGTAGCGGCCATAGGTGGGGTCGAACGTGGCCCGCCTCGCCTCCGACAGCGCGGCCGGTCCGGCCAGGTTCGTGTCGGACTCGAAGCGCCGGGCACCGTCCTCGACCGTCATCTGGCCGGTGTGCACGCCGATGGCGCAGGCCAGCCGGGTGACGCGGATCAGCGCCTCCATCCAGACGCCGATCTCGAAGCGCGGGTCCTCGGCCTCGAACCCCTCCTCGACGCACAGCTCCTCGGCGTAGTGCGCCCAGCCCTCGGTGAACGACATCGACTGCAGCAGCCGCCGGACGTCTGATCCGGCGCGACGCAGGGCGCGGCCGTGCGAGAAGTGCCCGGGGGCGACCTCGTGCACGTTGATCGCGGGCAGCGTGGTGTCGCTGAAGACCTCCAGCCACTCCTCGATGTCCCGCGCGGGCCAGGAGGGGTCGGGCGGGGTGATGTGGTAGTAGGAGGGGCCCTCCGGCTCGCCGGGAGAGTTCCACGACATCATCGCCATCGCCCAGCGGCGCGACGGGGGCGCCAGGCCGACCAGGCACTCACCGTCGTGGTAGGGCACCAGGTCCTTCTCGCGGGTGAACGCGATGGCCTTCTCGGTGCCGATCCTGGCCGCCTCGATGACGCCGTCGGCGTCGGGGTGCTGCTTGACCAGCTCGCGTACGACGTCGAGCGGCGGCTCGCCCCGGCGCCCCAGCTTGGCGCAGGACTCGGTGAGCAGGGCCATGAGCCGGTCACGCTCGGCGTCGGCGCGCTCGGCCAGCCGGCCGAGGTCGACGGGGAGCCCCTCGGTGGCGCCCATCAGCCGGGCCAGCGCGTCACCGCCGAGCGACGCGTCGGGATCGCCGACCGCCGCCGCCCGTTCGACGTGCGCGACCAGCAGGCCGTGCGCGTCGAGCGCGGCCGCATCCGTGACACCGGCGGACAGCCCCTGGACGACTGTGACCAGCGATCTCGCGACGGGCGCGCTGACCCGGTCGAGCGCGGCGATCGCGTTCGTCACCGCCTCCGGCCAGAGCGCCAGGTGCGCGGCCCTGGCGGCCGCGCGCTCGGCCTCCGGCGCGTAGTCGCGGTCGTAGCAGGCCAGGTCGAGGTTCGACAGGTGGGGCAGCGGGTTGCTGCGATGCAGCTCCAGCTCGCCGAACTGGGTGCGCAGGCCGTCCTCGAAGATCCGGAGATGCGCCGAGTCGTACGGGTCGGCCGGTGCGGCGCCTTCGCCAAGCCGCGCCAGTCCAGCCCGTACGCCTTCCGGCGACAGGTCCTGGATCCTGCCGTCGTACTCGTGCCTGCCGCCCGTTTCGCGCGCTTCGGCCACGTTCAGATCTGTGATGGCACGGAGCCTGGGGTCGAGTTCCGTCATGCCGCCGACGCTAGCGCACGTACTTGATCTTGAGGAGTCCAGCGAGAGCAGTACAGCGAGGCCCGTCCAGCGGCCGTTGGAAATGTGATGAGAGCCGGTCGCGGGAGATGTGACAATGATCCGCATGTCGCTCCGGATCACCACGCTCGCCGAGCGTCCCGAGTTCGCGCCCACGTTATGGGAGATGGACAGCTCATGGCGCGTCTTCATGCTCAACGACCCGATCGCCGACCTGTTCTACCCGGTCGCCGCGACGGACTACGCCGAATACGTGCTGGTGGCCGATGACGACGCCGAACCCGGCCGGATGGTGGCCAGAGCGTGCATGATCCCCTTCGCGACCAGGGGCGCCGAGCTGCCCGACGACGGCTGGGACGGGGTGATCCGCCACGGATGGCTGGCCGTCAAGCGGGACCGCCCCCTGGACGCCGTCTCCGCGCTGGAGATCACCGTCAGGAGCGACCTGCTGGGCTCGGGGCTGTCACCGCTGATGCTGGCCGCGATGCGCGACCAGGCCGCGCGGCTGGGGTTCGGCGAGCTGGTGGCGCCAGTCCGGCCGAACCAGAAGCACCTCGAACCGCACACGCCCATGACGGAGTACGCCTTCAGGTCCCGGGACGACGGCCTGCCGCATGACGCCTGGCTGCGCGTGCACGTGCGGGCCGGGGCGAAGATCGTCAAGGTCGCGCCGCGCTCGATGGTGATCCCGGGCACGCTCGACGAGTGGCGCGGGTGGACCGGCCTGCCGTTCGACCGGCCCGGTCCGGTCGAGGTCCCTGGCGCGCTCAACCCCGTGCACTGCGACGTGGCGCACGACCACGCCGTCTACGTCGAGCCGAACGTCTGGGTCAGCCATCCGCTCTAAGAGAGAGTCACCCCTTCGCCCGGCTCCAGCAGGTGCGCGCGGTCGCCGAGCGCGGCGAGGGACTTGACCAGCGTGTCCCGGCCCTGCGTGAAATGCCCCCAATGCTCAAAGTGCAGCGGCACCACGTGACGGGCGCCCAGGATCTCGGCCGCCTCCGCCACGTCGTCGCTGGTCAGCGTGAGGTACGCGTCACCCACCAGCGGCGTCCGCGCGCCTCCGGCGAACAGCACCGCCACATCCACCGCCCCGACGCGCCCCGCGATGTCCCTGACCACGTCCAGCGAGGCGTTGTCCCCGCTCACGTACACGGTCGGCAGCCCCTCGCCGCTCAGCACGAACCCGGTCACCTCGCCCACCAGGTGCTCGCTCCCGTCGGGCCCGTGCTGCGCGGGCACGCCGGTCACCCGCAGCGCACCGCCGCCGGGACGTACGAGATCGGTGTGCGTCCAGTTCGGCAGCGCCCGGACCGGCTCGCCGATCCGCTCGGCCGCCGACCCCGTCGACAGCACCACCGGCGCTGAGGGCAGGAAGGCGCGTCCGGCCTTGTCGAGATTGTCGGGATGCTGGTCGTGTGAGAGCAGCACGGCGTCCACGGTCCCGGCGTCGCCGGGCCCGAACGCCGGTCCGGCCGTCTTGACCAGCGCCCGGTTCCCGATCGGGTAGTCACCCGGCGGGTCGAATGTGGGGTCGGTCAGCAGCCGCACCCCACCGATCTCCAGAACCGCGGTCGGGCCACCCACGTAACGAATCTCCATGGAGATCACGACACCCGCGCCGGACGCGATATTCCGCTCACGCGCGCAGGCCGTCGATGATCCGCCGCATGGTCCGGTGGCAGAGCGCGCGGAACCCGGCCTCGTCCATCGCGACGCGTCCGCTCAGGTACTGCTGGACCAGCCCCTGCGCACACGACGTGACGGCCAGCGCCACCTCCAGCGGGTCGTCGCGACGCAGCATGCCGGTACGCATCCCCTCCTCGACGAACTCGACGACCACGGTGAACGGCGGCCCCTGCCCGTCGCGGAAGTCCTCGGGGAAACGCCGCGCCTGCGCCCAGGCGTCCGACATCAGGAACGTGTACAGGTGCGGCCGGCCGAGCGCGAAGTCGAGGAAGCCGTCGAGCAGTACGTCGATCCGCTCCTCAAGGGTGCCGGACCTTGGGAGTCGCGCCCATTCCGAGGCCAGTTCGCGACCGCTGGCGGTGGCGACGGCCCGCAGCAGCGCCTCGCGGTTCGGGTAGTGGCGGTAGATGGCCATCGCGGTGACGCCGACGGCCTCGCCGACCCGGCGCATGCTCACCGCCTCGGCGCCCTGCTCGACGAGGATCCGCCGCGCGACGTCCGCGATGCGGGCGGCCGTTCCCTGCTCCTTCACGTATACAACGTATACCTACTTCAGGTGGAGCCTCTTCATGGTCTTCAGGGTGGTGACCAGGACGTTCGCCCATTTGTCGTACGTCATCGCGAAGGGTGGCTCGAAGCCCAGCCAAGTGGCCTGCGCGGCGACGGTCTGCGCCTCGGTGTAGCGCAGCAGACCCTCGGCGCCGTGCCTGCGGCCCAGCCCGGACGCCTTCATGCCGCCCATGGGCGCGTCATAGGAGGCGTACGCCGAGCCGTACCCCTCGTTGATGTTGACCGTGCCCGCCTTGATCCTGGTGGCGAGCGCGCGCCCGCGCGCCAGGTCGGAGGTCCAGACGGAGGCGTTGAGCCCATAGATGGTGTCGTTGGCCAGCGCGACCGCCTCGTCGTCCGAGGAGAACCGGTAGAGGCCGACCACCGGCCCGAACGTCTCGTTGCGGCAGAGCCGCATGTCCTCGGTGATCCCGGTGAGCACGGTCGGCTCGTAGAACAGCGGGCCGAGGTCGGGCCTGGCCTTGCCGCCGGTCAGCACCGTGGCGCCGTTGGCCACGGCGTCGTCCACATGCGCGCTGACCGCGTCCAGCTGACGCTGTGAGGTGAGCGAGCCCATCTGGACCGACCAGTCGTGGCCCGTGCCCAGCTTCAGTCCGGCCGTCTGCTCGGCGAAGCGCGCCGCGAAGGCGTCGAACACGGCGGTGTGCACGTACAGGCGCTCGATCGACAGGCAGAGCTGGCCCGCGTTGGTGAAGCAGGCGCGGATCGCGCCCTGGACGGCGAGGTCCAGGTCGGCGTCGTCGAGCACCACCATCGGGTTCTTGCCGCCGAGCTCCAGCGAGCAGCCGATGAGCCGCTTGGCGGCCTCCTCGGCGATCTTCCTGCCGCCCCGGGTGGAGCCGGTGAAGGCCACGTAGTCGGCGCCGTCGAGCAGCGCGTCGCCGACCTCGGCGGGCTCGCCGAGCACGACCTGCCAGACCTCGCGGGGCAGCCCCAGCTCGGCCAGCAGGTCGATGGTCCACAGCGTCGACAGGGCGGTCTGGGTGTCGGGCTTGTGCACGATGGCGTTGCCCGCCAGCAGCGCGGGCACGGCGTCGGTGACGCCCAGGGAGAGTGGGTAGTTCCACGGCGTGATCAGCGCGACCACGCCCTTGGGCTGGCGCAGCTCCATCACCCGGGTGGCCACGGGGAAGATGCCGGCCCGCCGGCGCGGGGCGAGGAGGCCGGGGGCGCGCCGGGCGAAGTAGAGGCTGCAGCCCGCCACGTCCAGCACCTCTTCGAAGGCGTGCTTACGGGCCTTGCCGGTCTCGTTCTGGACGATGTCGAGGATCTCGTCCCTGCGGTCCAGGATCGCGTCGTGCAGGAGCAGGAACGGCCGCGCCCGCTCCGCGATCGGCCGCGCGGCCCACTCCGCCTGTGCCGACCTGGCCTTCTCATATGCCGCACGTACGTCATCCGGCCCGGAAACGGGCAGTTGAGCGAGGGGTTCGCCGGTGAACGGTGCGGTGATCTCGGTGGTCTTGCCGCTGGACGTCACGTGCATAGGAAGCAGGGTATTCCGGATCGCTACTGGCGGGTAGTTTTTGCCAATCCGTGGCATGGGGACAGAATCCCTTCATGCCAACCTTCGCGCCACTCAGACCGGGAGACCCCGAGAGGCTGGGCGGTCTGCCCCTCCTAGGCCGGCTGGGCGAAGGCGGCCAGGGTGTCGTCTACCTGGCCAGAGACCCCGCGGGCACGCACGTGGCCGTCAAGTGGCTGCGCCCCGACCAGGCCGGCGACGAGGTGAGCGTGGGCCGGTTCCTGCGCGAGGTCCAGGTCGCCCAGCAGGTCGCGCCGTTCTGTACCGCCGCGGTGCTCGGCACGGGCATCGAGCACGACCGCCCGTACATCGTCAGCGAGTTCATCGAAGGCCCCTCCCTCCAGAAGGTCGTCCAGGAGGAGGGCCCGCGCACCGGCACGTCCCTGCACCGCCTGGCCATCGGCACGGCGACCGCGCTGGCCGCGATCCACCAGGCCGGGATCGTGCACCGCGACTTCAAACCGGCCAACGTGATCATCGGGGCCGACGGGCCGCGGGTGATCGACTTCGGCATCGCCCGGGCGCTCAACGCCACCTCGACGATCAGCAGCATGCCGGTGGGCACGCCTTCGTACATGCCGCCCGAGCAGGTGATGGGGCACACCGTCGGGCCGGCCGCCGACCTGTTCTCGTGGGGCAGCACGATGGTGTTCGCCGCCTCCGGACGGTCACCGTTCGGCAGCGACACGATGCCCGCGGTGATCAACCGGGTGCTGAACCACCAGCCGGACCTCGGCGTGCTGCAGGGTCCGCTGCTCGACGTGGTGGCGGCGTGCCTGGCCAAGGATCCGGCGCAGCGGCCGACTGCCGAGCAGGTGATCATGCGCCTGCTGCAGCACCCGGTGCCCAACTCCGGCATGCTCGCCCAGGCAGCGGCGGCGGCCGCCCCGGCGGAGCCCTGGCGCCCGCAGCACAGCCAGCCGCCCGTGACCGGTCAGCTGTCCGGCCCGCCCTCTCCGCTGGGCCAGCCCGCCATGGGCAGCCATCACAGCCAGCCCTCCATGCCCGGCGGGCCTTCCTCGATGCCCGGCGGACCGCCTTCGGCGCCTGGTCACTACGGACCGCCGTCCATGGGCGGCGGGCAACCCTCGATGCCTGGCGGGCCGCCGTCGATGCCTGGTCACCATGGCCAGCCCCTCGGGGGTGGACACCCGCCCACGAACGACCACCGCTCGACGCGCCCGAACTCGTACGACCCCCGCTACGGCCCGAAGAAGAGCCGGGCCCCCATCGTCATCGGCGCGACCGTGACCGTCGCACTGCTCGTACTCGCCGGTGTCGCCGTGATCATCAGCCAGACCAGGCCCCCGGCCTCCCTCACACCCACCGACCGCGTGGCGGCCTCGGCGTCCGCCAGGAAACCCAGCGCCACACCAACGGGCGTACCGCGGACGGGCACGAAGAGACAGCTGCCGGGCGGCTCCATCTCGGTGTACGAGAACGCGGCCGACCCGAGCACGCTGACCTCGTACGAGGTCTACAACAAGAAGGCCGACGACTGGATCGACTACGCCCGCAACTCCCTACGCGGCACGTTCACGAAGTACTCCCGCAACTGGGAGTCGCTGGTCTCCCCCGACGGCCACTCGCTGGCCGGCCGCGGCCGGAACTACACCTCCGACAACTACGACTCGGTGATCATCACCGACCGGCAGTCGGGCGAGAAAACCTCGATCAAGACCGTGCGCAAGCCGCTGATCAGCAGCATCCGCGCCTGGTCGAAGGACGGCTCGAAGATCCTGCTCAACATCGAGAAGGAGACCGGCAAGGACTGGCTCTACCTCGGCTTCGTCATCGTGGACGTGGAAGCGGAGGACGCCAAGGTGGTCACCGTGGCCGACACCTCGGTCCGCAAGACCGCCTACGGCTGGGACGGCGACGAGGAGGGCGTGGTCAACATGTCCACCGGGCAGGGGCTGCGCTTCTTCGACACCACGGGCAAGGCCACCCGCACCCTGGCGAACATCGGCACGCTGGCCTCCGGCACGCAGGACATCTTCTCCCCCTCCGGCAAAGTCTTCATCACGAACTGCCCCAAGGGCGGCGACGGCGACCACTGCGTCTGGGACGCGCGCAGCGGCGATCGGATCCGCCGGTTCACCTCCGACTGCGACAAGGTCCTCGGCTGGTACGACGAGACCCACCTCTACTGCTGGGAACAGGACAACTCCGTCAGGGACGAGATCCAGGTGGTGGACTTCAAGGGCAAGCTGGTCCGCAAGCTGCTCGACATCCCCGAGAACCTTGACTTCAGTCCTGTCTTCACCGTCAATCCCGGTGGATGATCCTGAACCACCCGGCCCGCGGATCCGTCAATGAGGTCATGAAGACGCTGATCCGTACCGTCGTGGCCGGCGCGGCCCTCGCTACGGCCATCTCCGCCTGCACCTCCGCTCCGGGGGGCACGGCGCCCACGAAGCAGCGCCTGCCGGCCATACGCCTGGTCTCCTACAACGGTTGCGACGACATGCTCGCCGGACTCCGCGAGCACGCGGCGAGCAACGTCAGCCAGTGGGGCTTCGGCGGGGCGGTGCCCATGTTCATGACCCGGGAGAAGTCGGCGACCGCCGACGCCGCCCCGGAGCACTCCACGACCAACACCCACGAGGCGGGTGTGGACGAGCCCGACCTGGTCAAGACCGACGGCAACCGGGTCATCACGGTCACGGGCGGCACGCTGCGGATCATCGACACGGCCACCAGGAAGGTCACCGGGTCCCTCAAGCTCACCAAGGCCGACGAGCCTGCCTACGCCCCCGCCGACCTGCTCGTCTCGGGCGACCGCGCGCTGGTGCTCTTCAGAGGGGGCGACATCATGTACAAGACGTTCGCCCCCGTCGGCCAGACCAGATACCTGCTCGTGGACCTGGCCGGGGCGGAGCCCAAGCTGCTCGGCACGATCAAGCCGCAGGGCACGTACGTGGACGCCAGGATGGTCGGCTCGACCGTGCGGCTCGTCACCCGCAGCCAGCCCGAGATCACGTTCCCGCAGCCGAAGGAGAACGCCTCCGAGGCCGAGATGAAGCAGGCGAACGA
The DNA here is from genome assembly GCF_043197155.1 of Nonomuraea sp. NPDC049269. NCBI lineage: Bacteria > Bacillati > Actinomycetota > Actinomycetes > Streptosporangiales > Streptosporangiaceae > Nonomuraea > Nonomuraea sp. NPDC049269. The sequence continues at coordinate 1,455,289 of NZ_JBICSO010000002.1, read as the reverse complement.
GGCGGCGGTACGCCGGGCGCCGCTCGACGCCTGGCTGCCCAAGATCGAGATCACCGACGCGGCCGGGACCGTCACCAAGAAGGCGGTCGACTGTGCGCGGGTCAGCCATCCGGCCGACTACACCGGCACCTCGCTGCTGACCGTGCACACCATCGACCTGGCCCAGGGGCTCACGGAGGCGGGCACCGACCCGATCAGCCTCGCGGCCGACGGCGACACGGTCTACGGCACCGGCCAGAGCCTCTACGTGACCAGCAACCCGCGCTGGTGGTGGCCGGTCCCGATGGCGGCAGTGGAGGACACGCCCCAGGCCCCCGCCACCGAGCCCGACCCGGCCGAGCCCAGCCCGTCGGCCAAGGTCACCCTCAGCCCCGAGAGCCCCGAGCCCACCCCGACCGCCCCGCCCGAGGAGACCGAGGTACACCGGTTCGACATCGGCAAGCCGGGCCCGCCCTCCTACGTCGCCTCGGGCAAGGTGCCGGGACGGCTGCTGAACCAGTACTCGCTGTCGGAGTACGAGGGCAACCTGCGCGTCGCCACCACGCTCACCTCCGAGACCGAGAAGACCAGCGACAGCAGTGTCAGCAGCGTGACGGTGCTCAAGGCCGACACCCTGGACAAGGTGGGCGAAGTAGGCGGCCTGGGCGAGGGTGAGCGCATCTACTCGGTCAGGTTCATCGGCCCGGTCGGTTACTGCGTCACGTTCAAGCAGGTGGACCCGCTCTACACGCTCGACCTGCGCGACCCGGCCGCCCCCAAGGTGACCGGCGAGCTGAAGATCACCGGCTACTCCGCGTACCTGCACCCCGGCAACGACGGCCGGCTGATCGGCATCGGGCAGGAGGCGAGCGACAAGGGCCGGACGCTCGGAACGCAGATCTCGCTCTTCGACGTCAGTAACCCGGCGAGCCCGCGTCGGCTGTCGCAGCTGTTCCAGAAGGACTCGGGCTCCGAGGCCGAGTGGGACCCGCACGCGTTCCTGTACTGGCCCAAGACCGGCCTGTCGGTGATCCCGCTGAACACCTACTCGGAGAAGAACGAGGAGATCGGCGCCATGGTCCTGAAGATCGACGACACCGCGGTGACGAAGCTCGGCATGATCAAGCATCCGGTCCAGAAGCAGAAGGACGCCACGTACCAGCCGAGCATCCAGCGCGCCATGGTCATCGGCGACTCGATCTGGACCGTCTCCACGGACGGCGTCCAGGTCAACGACATGAACACGCTGGCCGAGCAGGCCTACATCCCGCTCCACTGAGCCAGTCCTCCCGCGGAGGGGGCGCCGGCCACCCCGGCCGGCGCCCCGGCTCACTCACCGGTCGCGCCGTCGGCCAGTTCGCGGGCGATGTCGAGGTGCCCGGCGTGCCTGGCGTACTCCTGCAGCACGTGGAACATGATCCAGGCGAGCGTCGGCGGCCTTCTGGGCGGCTGGAAGCGCCCGATCGTCGCGGCCAGGTCGGCCAGCTCACCCGCCTCGGCCACGACGCGCCTGGACCGCTCGCACTGCTCCAGGAAGAACGCCCTGACCTCGTCATACGGCTCGGTGGCCGACCAGCGTCCATCGGGGCCGTCGTCGCCGTAGGGGTCGTCGATCTCCTGACCCGCGAAGTCCCAGCAGAACCAGCGTCGCTCCATGTAGGCGAGGTGCTTGAGCAGCGCCACCGGCGTCCACCCGGAGGGCACCCGGCTGACCTCGGGCTCCGGCAGCCCGTCGAGCTTGCGCAGGATGACGTCGCGGTAGTAGTCGAGGTAGCCCGCGAGCAGTTCCCGCGGATCTGCGAGGTCCTTGGACGGCTCGTCCATCATTGCTCCGGCGTCGCGACGGGCACGATCTCGGGGGCGCCGAGCCGGATCGCGTCGGCCTCCTGGTCGGTGTCCTGCTCCTGGGACAGGCGTTCGGCCTCGACCCGCTTGGTGAAGTACTCGACCTCGCGCTTGACCTGCTCGCCGTCCCAGCCGAGCGGCTCGGCGAGCAGTTCGGCGGCCTCGCGGGCGCTGCCCAGGCCGCGGTGGAAGGTCTCGATCGAGATGTGCGTACGCCTGCTCAGCACGTCGTTGAGATGCCGGGCGCCCTCGTGGGTGGCCGCGTAGACGATCTCCGCGCGCAGGTAGTCGTCGGCCCCGCCGAGCGGCCGGGCCAGCGACCTGTCGCGGTCGATCAGCTCCAGGACCTCGTCGACGAGCGAGCCGTAGCGCTGGAGCAGGTGCTCGATGCGGGCCACGTGCAGGCCGGAGGTGTCGGCGAGCCGGTGGCGGGCGTTCCAGCGGGCCTGGTAGCCCTCGGCGCCCACGAGCGGGATGCGGTCCGTGCACGACCGCGGCACGCGCTGGTCGAGCCCGTGGGCGACGGCATCGACGGCATCCTTCGCCATAACCCGATAAGTCGTATATTTTCCGCCGGCGATCATCACCAGGCCGGGGACCGGATGCGCCACCACGTGCTCGCGCGACAGCTTCGATGTCTCCTCCGACTCCCCCGACAGCAGCGGGCGCAGCCCCGCGTAGACCCCCTCGACGTCGTCACGCGTCAGCGGCACGGACAGCACGGCGTTGACGTGGTCGAGCAGGTAGTCGATGTCGACCCTCGACGCCACGGGATGCGCCTTGTCCAGCCTCCACTCGGTGTCGGTGGTGCCGATGATCCAGTGCCGTCCCCACGGAATCACGAAAAGTACCGATTTTTCGGTGCGAAGGATGATCCCGGTGAGCGAGTGGATCCGGTCGCGCGGCACCAGCAGGTGGATCCCCTTCGACGCGCGCACGTGGATCTGGCCCCGGCCGCCGACCAGCTCCTGGATGTCGTCGGTCCACACGCCCGTGGCGTTGACCACCTGCCGGGCGCGTACCTCCAGCTCGGCGCCGGTCTCCAGGTCGCGCACCCGTACGCCGGTGACCCGCTCCCCCTCGCGCAGGAACCCCACGACCTGCGCCCGCGGCGCCACGTGCGCGCCGTAGGTGGCGGCCGTCCGCAGCATCATCATCACGTAGCGCGCGTCATCGACCTGCGCGTCCCAGTACTGCACCGCGCCGGTGAACGCGGTCCGCTTCAACGCCGGCGCCAGCCGCAACGCCCTGCTCCTGGACAGGTGCCGATGCCCCGGCACCCCGCGCGTCAACCCCGAGGCGAACCCCAGCGCGTCGTACAGGGCCACCCCCGCCCCCACGTACGGCCGCTCCCACCCGAAGTGGGTCATCGGAAACAGGAACGGCACGGGCCGCACCAGATGCGGCGCGAGCCGCTGCAACAGCAGCGCCCGCTCCTGGAGCGCCTCTCTGACCAGCTCGAAGTTGAGCTGCTCCAGGTAACGCAGGCCGCCGTGGATCAGCTTGGAGGAACGCGATGACGTACCGGAGGCGAAGTCGCGCGCCTCCACCAGGCCCACGTCGAGCCCTCGGGTGACGGCGTCGAGCGCGACCCCCGCGCCGACCACGCCGCCGCCGACCACGACCAGGTCCAGCTCCCGCTCCGCCATCCGGTCCAGCGCCGCGGTCCGCTCTCCAGGCCCAAGCCGGGCGATTCCCCTTCCCGCCATGACCCTCCTCTTACCCGCCGCAGCCCGTCGTGCGACAAACCGCTCTCTCTTCTTGTACGGCACGCATGGGTTACCCGCCACCCGGCACCAGTGGCGAGGACGGCGACCGAGGCGGGACCCGATCAGGCGCGGATGACCTTGACGCCCGCGTCCGTCAGCTCATTGGCAAGGCTGTCGGAGAGCTGGGCGTCGGTGACGAGGGTGTCGATCTGGTTGGTGGGACAGATGCGGGAGAACGCCCGCTTGCCGATCTTCGAGGAGTCCGCCACCACCACGACCTGCGAGGCGCGGCTGATGAGCAGGTAGTTGACGCTCGCCTCCCCCTCGTGGTGAGCCGAGGCGCCCAGCTCCACGTCGAGCGCGTCCACGCCGAGGAAGGCCACGTCCAGGGTCACCTGTTCGAGCACGCCCGAGGCCAGCGGCCCGATGAGCTCGTAGGACTGCGGCCGGGCCACCCCGCCCGTGACCACGATCTTGACGTGCTGCCGGACGGTGAGCTCGGAGGCGATGTTCAGGGCGTTCGTGACGATGGTGAAGCCCGGCTCCAGCGCCGGGCTGGTCGCCAGCGTGCGGGCCAGCTCGGAGGTCGTGGTGCCGCCGTTGAGCCCGATCACGGCGCCCGGCGAGACGAGTTCGGCCGCGGCGGAGGCGATGCGGTGCTTCTCGTCGGCGTGCCGCGCCGTCTTGTAGCGCAGCGGGAGGTCGTAGCTGACGCTCTGGGCGACCGCGCCGCCCCGCGTGCGCATGAGCATCTGTTGCTGCGCGAGCTGGTCGAAATCACGGCGGATCGTGGCGGTGGAGACGTCGAGCGACTGGGCGGCCTCCTCGACGGAGAGCCGTCCTTCCTGCGCGAGCAGCTCGAGAATCGCGTTCCAACGATCGTAGCGGGACACGATGCCTCCCCTTTGAGATCCGTCGGGAGCAAGCGTTGCACAACCTGGCAGGTCAGGCTACCAGTGCACATTTATGCTCTGTTCTGATATAAAAAAAGCAGAAACAATCAATCCCGGGGAGGCAAGTGGTGACCACCCACACCGAGGCCGAGATCGGCTCCCAGCCCGAGTGCTGGCGTCGCGCCGTCGACAACGTGCCCGCCGACGCGCTGCCCCGCCCCGGAGAGCGGGTCGCCGTGGTCGGCTGCGGGACGTCGTGGTTCATCGCGATGGCCTACGCCACGCTGCGGGAGCAGGCGGGGCAGGGCGAGACCGACGCGTTCGCCGCCTCCGAGGCCCCGGCCGGACGCGCGTACGACCGCGTGCTGGCCCTGACGCGCTCCGGCACCACGACGGAGGTGCTAGAGCTCCTGCGCAGAACCGGCGCCAGGACCACGGCCATCACCGCCGACCCCACCACGCCGGTCATGACGGCCGCCGACGACGTCATCGTGCTCGACTACGCGGACGAGCAGTCGGTCGTGCAGACCCGGTTCGCCACCACCCAGCTCGCCATGCTCCGCGCCAGCCTCGGCGAGGACCTCACCCAGGCGATCGACGACGCCGAGCAGGCCGTGTCGGCCTCGCTCCCCGACGAGCTCGTCGCCGCCGAGCAGTTCAGCTTCCTAGGCACCGGCTGGTCGGTGGGCCTGGCCCAGGAGGCCGCGCTGAAGATGCGCGAGGCGTCACGCTCGTGGACCGAGGCGTACCCGGCGATGGAATACCGTCACGGCCCGATCAGCATCGCCGGCCCCGGTCGCGTCACCTGGATGCTCGGCACCGCCCCCGAGGGCCTGCGCGAGCAGGTCGTGGAGACCGGCGGCACGTTCTTCCAGACCGGTCTCGACCCGATGGCCGAGCTGATCAGGGCGCAGCGGGTGGCGGTCGCCAGGGCGTTCGCCCGTGGCCTCGACCCGGACGAGCCCTTGCACCTCACTCGATCTGTGATTCTTTCTTCATGAGCCTTACTCTTGCCGACGCCCGCATCGTGACCGCCGAGGGAGTTCACGACGGGTGGTTGACCATCGAAGACGGCCGCATCACGCATGTCGGGCACGGAGCCGCGCCCCGCGCGGGCCACAGCCTGGGCGGTCGGCACGTGGTGCCCGGCTTCGTCGACATACACAACCATGGCGGAGCCGGCGGCTCGTTCCCGACCGGCGAGCATGACAGCGCGCGTGAGGCGGTGGCGCTGCACGAACGCCACGGCACCACGACGATGGTGGCCAGCCTTGTGACCGGTGCGCTGGACGACCTGGCCCGCGCCACGTCGTCGCTGGCCGAGCTCTGCGACGACGGTCTGCTGGCCGGCATCCACTTCGAAGGCCCGTACATCTCCCGGGCCCGTTGCGGTGCCCACAATCCCGGGCTGCTGCGCGATCCGTCGCCGCAGGAGTTCGCCGGGCTGCTCGCGGCCGGCCGCGGGCACGTACGGATGCTGACCATCGCCCCGGAGCTGCCCGGCGCCCTCGACACGATCCGCGCGGCCGCCGCCGAGGGCGTGATCGCCGCGCTCGGCCACAGCGACGCCACCTACGAGCAGACGCTGGCGGGCATCGAGGCCGGCGCGACCGTGGCCACGCACCTCTACAACGCTCTGCCGCCGCTCGGCCACCGCACCCCGGGCCCCGTCGCCGCGCTGCTGGAGGACGAGCGGATCACGATCGAGCTCATCAACGACGGCGTGCACGTGCACCCGGCCATGCTGCGGCTGGCCTACGAGGTGGCCGGGCCCGCGAGGACCGCGCTGATCACGGACGCGATGGCCGCCGCCGGCATGGGCGACGGCACGTACGTGCTGGGCTCCATGGACGTGATCGTCACCGACGGGGTCGCCCGGCTGGCCGAGGGCGGCTCGATCGCGGGCAGCACGCTCACCATGGACGTGGCCTTCCGCCGCACTGTCCAGGAGGTGGGCCTGACGCTGCCCGAGGCGGTCCAGCTCACCTCCCTGACGCCCGCCCGCGTGCTGGGCGTCGCCGACACCACCGGCTCGATCGCCGTGGGCAAGGCGGCCGATCTGGTGGTCCTGTCCGACGAGTTGGAGGTCGCGGGCGTGATGAAGCGCGGGGCCTGGATCGTGGAGCCCTGATGATCCTCACCGTGACGCTCAACGCCGCCCTCGACGTCACCTACCAGGTGCCCTGCGTCGACTGGGACGGGGTCAACCGGGTCGCCACCGTACACCGGCGGGCCGGCGGCAAGGGCGTCAACGTGGCCCGCGTCCTGGCCGCGCTCGGCCAGGACGTGCTGGTCACCGGCCTCGCGGGCGGCCCGACCGGCCAGGCCATCGAGGCCGACCTCCAGCGGGCCGGACTGCCGCACGCCTTCGTGGGGATCGCGGCCGACTCGCGCACCACGCTGGTCGTCGCGGACCCCGGCCGGACCGAGCCGGGCGTCGCGAACTCCCCGCGAACAGCTTCCCCGCGAACAGCGCTGTTCAACGAGCCGGGGCCTGAGGTCACGGCGGCCGAGTTCGGGCGCATGACCGGCCGTTTCACCGACCTGATGGCCACGGCGGAGGCCGTCGTCATCTCCGGCAGCCTGCCCAGGGGCGTGCCGCTCGACGCGTACGCGACGCTGGCCGCCATCGCCGCCGAGCACGGCGTGCCCGCCATCGTGGACGCCGACGGCGAACCGCTGCGGCACGCCCCCGGTGGCCGCCCCTCGATCGTCAAGCCGAACGCCCAGGAGCTCGCGCGGGCCGTGCCGGAAGGCGGTCCCGAGGAGGGCGCGCAGGCGTTGCGCGGTCGCGGGGCCGAGTCGGTGGTCGTGTCGATGGGCGCCGAAGGGCTGCTGGCCGTCACGCCCGAGGGGATCTTCCGGGCGCGCATGCCGTACAAGGTGGAAGGCAACCCGACCGGCGCCGGTGACTCGCTGGTCGCGGGGCTGGCGCTGGGGCTCGTGGAGCGGTCCCCGTGGCCCGAGCGGCTCACCAGGGCGGCGGCGCTGGGCGCCGCGGCGGTCGCGGCGCCCGTGGCGGGCGACTTCGACCGCGACGTCTACGCCGACATCCACCCACGCATCGTCATCGTCTGAGGAATCGTCCAAGGAGTCGTCATGCCCCTCGCCCGAATCGGCGACATCGTCCGCGAATCACCCGCGGGGGTGGGCGCGTTCAATGTGATCCAGCTGGAGCACGCCACCGCCATCGTCGCGGGCGCCGAGGCCCTGGGCCTGCCGGTGGTCCTGCAGATCAGCGAGAACTGCGTCCGCTACCACGGCGCCCTGGAACCCATCGCGCTCGCCTGCCTGGCGGTCGCCAGGGGCGCCGCGGTGCCGGTGGCGGTGCATCTCGACCACGCCACCGGCCGCGCTCTGGTCGAGGAGGCGGTGGAGCTGGGGGTCGGCTCGGTGATGTTCGACGCGTCGGCGCTGCCCGACGAGGAGAACGTGGCCGCCACCGCCGACGTGGCCGCCTGGTGCCACGAACGCGGTGTGTGGGTGGAGGCCGAGCTGGGCGAGGTGGGCGGCAAGGACGGCGTGCACGCGCCCGGCGCGCGGACCAAGCCGCACGAGGCGGTGGAGTATGTGGCGCGCACCGGCGTCGACGCGCTGGCCGTCGCCGTGGGCACCTCGCACGCCATGACCACCAAGGACGCCGTGCTCGACCTGGACCTCATCACCGAGCTGCGCGCCGTCGTACCGGTCCCGCTGGTGCTGCACGGCTCGTCGGGGGTGCCCGACGACATCCTGCGCGAGGCCGTACGGCACGGCATGAAGAAGATCAACATCGCTACGCACCTGAACAAGGCGTTCACCGGCGCGGTACGCGACTACCTCGCCGGGGACGCGAAGGTGGTCGACTCGCGCAAGTACCTGCGGGCGGGCCGCGACGCGGTGGCCCGCGAGGTGACCCACCTGCTGGGCGTCCTCACGGGCTGAGCTGTTTGCGCATGGCCACGGCCGACCGGCCGTCGAGCTCCTTGTGCCCGGTGACGACGTAGCCGAGCGACTCGTACAGGGCGATGTTCCTGGCCATTTTGACGTTGGTGTAGAGGCGCAGGGCGGGCAGGCCGAGCCGCCGCGCCTCCTGCTCGGCATAGGCCATCAGGCTCCGGCCGATGCCCTTGCCGTGCAGGCCGGGGCGTACCGCCACGTTGTCGATGTAGAGCACGCCGTCCTCGGGGATCAGCACGATGAGCCCGTCGAAGTCATCGCCGGTCACGTGCACCCGGCCCTCGGCGATGAGCGCGGCGTAGTCGGCCTCCATGGGGAGGGGCCGCGTGCCGATGACCGCCACCCATGGCTGGTAGGCCGCCTGTACCAGCTCCTCGACCGCGCCCCTGTCCGTCTCTTTCGCAAGCCTCATGCGTTCCATGGTCGCAGCCTTGACACCACTCTAGTTGTAGTACTACGGTGAAATCACTTCGAGCTAAGTACTACATCTGGAGTGCATATGCGAAAGCTCACCTACTACGTGGGGATTTCCATCGACGGCTACATCGCCGGCCCGAACGGCGACTTCGACTTCTATCCCGTGTCCGACGAGCTGGCCGCGTACTGGAACGAGGAGGTCCCCGAAACCGTCCCCACCCACATCCGGAAGCAGCTCGGCTTCGACGCCCCCAACAGGCGCTTCGACACTGTGCTCATGGGCCGGGGCACCTACCAGCCGGGCCTCGACGTCGGCATGACCAGCCCGTATGCGCACCTGCGGCAGTACGTCGTCTCCACCACGATCCCGGAGATCCCCGACCCGGCCGTGGAGCTCGTCTCCAGCGATCCCCTCGCGCTGGTCCGCCACCTGAAGAAAGAGGAGGGCGGCCTCGACATCTGGCTGTGCGGCGGCGGCAAGCTGGCGGGCACACTGCTGCCGGAGATCGACGAGCTGATCATCAAGGCCTATCCGGTGGTGGCGGGGTCGGGCATCGCCGCCTTCGACGGCGAGTTCCGCCCGACCCTGTTCAACCTGACCGCGACGCGCACGTTCGGCAACGGCACGGTCCTCATGACGTACGAGCGCTAGGAGTTGATCGCGCTCAGCAACTCCTCGCGGTAATCGTCCATGGCCTGGGGGTTTCCGTAGTCCCGGGAGTGGACGATCAGGCCGTCCCGCACCTGGACGACCATGATGTAGGACATGACGATGGGCCGCCCCGAGGCGACGAGCGAGCCGTGGAGGTCGTACTCCACGATGACCACCTCGGGGTCAGCGGTCTCGTGGACCAGCGCGTTGTCCGTCCGCTCCCAGCGCAGCACACCGGCGGCGGCCTCGAACCTGGCCCGCAGCTCCTCCCGCCCCTGCGAGCGCCGGGGGATGCCGGCCGGGGCGAACGGTATCTCGATCACGACGTCGGGGGCGTACAGGTCGGCCAGCCCGCCGTCCACGGAGGCCCGCAGGAACTGTTCGACGACCTCGCGGGCGGTCGGTTGTGTAGGTACGGTCATGCGAACTCCCAGGTTCGGTAGAATCGGAACGTCCAACCCGCTTAGACGCTACGGAACGAGCGTTCCGGTTGTCAATCCGGGCACCGAACCAGGCACATGGGAGGCCGCATGACGATCGCCGCACGCGCGGACGCCCGGCACAACCGCGCCCGCGTGCTGGAGGCCGCCCAGGAGGCGTTCGCGGCGGAGGGCCTGTCCGTGCCGCTCGACGTGATCGCCCGGCGCGCGGGCGTCGGCGCGGGCACCGTCTACCGGCACTTCCCCAGCAAGGAGGCCCTGTTCGAGGCGGTGGTCCACGACCGGATCGAACGTCTGGCCGACGAACTCACCGCCCTGCTGGCCACCACCGAAGCGGCGACCGGAGCGGCGTTCTTCACCGCTTTCACCTCGACCGTCGAACAGGCCGGATTCAACAAGGCGCTCTGCGAGTCCTTCGTCTCCACCCCCAAGGCCGAGGTGGCGCCGCAGGCACGGCGACGCTACGGAATCGCCCTCGCCGCCCTGCTCGACCAGGCCCACCATGCCGGCGCCGTACGGCCGGATGTCCAGATAACAGATGTCATGGCACTTATGGCGGGATGTGTCGCGATGGAGGCCAACAGCGCCACCCCCGGCAGGGCCACCACCCTCGTCCTGGACGGCCTCCGCGCCGGACATTCACCGCTGCCCACCGTAACGAAACCTGTCACGAAACCCGGCCACCGTAACGAAACCCGCGAGGAGCTGCCCGATTCCACGGCTCGCGGCGAGGAGCAGCCCGGTCCCACCGCCCGCTGTGAGGAGTGCGGCGCCGCCATCCCCACCTCCCGCACCGGCCGCCCAGCCCGCTTCTGCGGAGGCGCCTGCAGGCAGAAGGCCCACCGCCGCCGAGCCACCGGCTGATCACCAGGCCAGAGGCTTGCCGTCACGGAAGAACCCCCCGGTCGGCCCGCCATCAGGCAGATCCACCGCCCACAGCACGCTACGGGCCCCCTCGCCGACCGGCCGCCCGCCGGGCCCGCCCATGTCGGTCGCCACCCACCCGGGACAGACGGCGTTCACCAGGATCCGATCACCGCGCAGCTCCGCGGCCAGCATCTTGGTCAGCGCGTTGAGCGCGGTCTTCGACACGGTGTACGCCGGAGTGCCACCGCCCATGACGGCCAGCGACCCGGCCTCGCTGGAGACGTTCACCACCCGGCCATGGCCACCGGCCCGCAACAACGGCAGTAACGCCAACGTCACCCGCCAGGCCCCCAGCAAATTCGTCTCCAGCGCCTCACGCACGACGTCGAGATCGGCGTTCTCGGCCCGCTGCCAGGTGTCGTAGTGGATGGCGGCATTGTTGACCAGCACATCCAGCCTGTCGTAAGCCAGCCCCTCGACCAACCGGCGCACCGACTCCGGATCACCGACATCCAGTTGCCGCGGCACCACGGTCCCCCGCAGCCCGCGCGCCGCCTTCTCGGCGTTTCCCAGATCCCTGGCGGTCAGGACGACGGTGTCGCCCGCCCGCGCGAGCCGGCGGGCGACCTCCAGCCCAATGCCCCGATTGGCCCCGGTGACCAGGCAAACTCGATTCACGCCTCGGAGCTTATCCACGCCCCGTGATCACCGTGGGCGGGTGAAGAAGTCGGTGACCGAGTCAGGAATCTGGAGTCCCGACCGGGGAGAAGCTCGCTGTCCACAGGTCTTCGGCGGAGGTTCGGATCGAGGTCGAGGTCAGTACGCCGCGGCCTCGGTAGGCGCGCATGATGCGCACGTGTGCGGCCAGCCGTACGAACCCCCGCAAGGCGGCCTCATCCCGCCAGACCGACACTGACCCGCATCGGCGGTCCTTCACGTCGGTCCACAACCACAGCCCGATCGCCCCGTCCAACTCCGGCCACAGCCGGGCCAGCCGCCAGCCGGCGAAGGCCGCGCGCGGCAGGTCGGTCCGATGGTTCACCCGGAAGTCGGTACGGCTGACCAGCACCGGATCGTCGCCACGCGGCTCCGGACCGGCGATCCAACGGGATCTCAACTGGCCACCGGCTCTCTGAGCAGGAGCCCCGCCGCCTGGCGGATCTCGGGACTGAACGGGGTCGGGCGGAAGGTCGCCGGATCGAGGTTGACGTTCACGCGGTGCCCTTCGGCGTGCACCACGGACTCATCGGGCGACAGCACGCGGAAGCCGTACACCCCGCTCGTACGGCCCAGCCGCTCCATCCAGAAGTGCACGACGGGCTCGCACGCACCCACGATCGGCGTGTGATAGGTGATCTTGAATTCCCGTACGGCCATGAACACGTCCTGGAACGCCGACAACGCCGGGTCGAAGTTCCAGCCCAGCTCGGTCCAGTAGACGGAGATGGCGCGTTCGACCAGCAGGGCGTAGCGGGAGTTGTGCAGCAGGCCCATGGCGTCGAGGTCGTCGAAGTGCACCTGGACGGGCAAGCGGCAGCCTTGCGCAAGGGTCAACGGTCAGTCCTCCGGGAGCAGCGAGGGGTCGGTGGCGTGCGCGCGCAGCCGTTGCAGGACCGCGCGGCGGGCGTAGGTGAAGGCGGTGTCGTGGTCCAGCAGCCGGGCATGGGTGACGGCCGCCTCACCGAGCGCCTCGATCTCGTACGCGAGCTGCGCGGGGTCGACACCGGTCAGCTCGCCCAGCTCGATCGCCTTTTCCGCCTGGGTACGGAGCACGGCGAGCCAGTCGGCCATGGCCTTGGCCACCTGGGCCTGGACCGGCCCCGGCCGGTCGTCGAACTCGACCTGGGCGACGAAGAAGAAGCACCCACCGGGCAGCACCCCGTCGGCGTAGAACCGCAGCCGGCTCTGGTGCAGGGCGTACAGCCGCCGCACGCCCGCAGGGTGCTGAAAGGCCGGGGTGACCACGTGTTCGACCCACTGGCGGCGGGCCCAGTCGATGGTGTCGAGCTGGAGTTGCTCCTTGTCACGCCAGTGAGCGAAAAATCCGGACTTACTGACACCTGCTGCCTCAGCCAGCCGCCCGAGACTCAGCCCGCCGAGCCCGTCAATCGAGGCCAGGGACACGGCGTGCGTCAGGATCGCCTCCCGGCTGCGCTGCCCGCGAGCCTTCCTTCCATCTTCCACAGCCATGACTCTAGCAGAAATAAGACCGACCGGTCGTTAATGTCACACGCGGTGTGCCTGGACCGGAGCCACATCCGCTCCGGCCCAGGCACACGGTTGAGGGGTGCTGGATTGATCGGTCAGGTCGGCTTGTGGATCGGCTTGCCCATCTGCTTGTCGGCCGGCAGCGGCTCCACCTGGTCGGCGGGCGGGGCCGTGACCGTCACCGAGGCGCCGAAGTCGTTGAAGTCCATGACGTTCCGGTGACCGGTGTCGCCGAAGACGAACTCCAGCCGCCGGACCCGTCCCTGGTCATCCACGTCCACGGATCCGGTGAGGTCCTCGGCGTCGCCCAGCGAGAACGCGAACCGCCGGCCCGTCCAGCCCTGACCGGCGGCGGAGCCGCTCTCACGGATGTCAGTGGCCGAACGAAGCCGCTGCAGAGCCGCCTGGGGGTCCAGCGGAGCGAGCTTGACCAGGCCGACGGCCGCCGGCGCCTTCTTCAACTCCTCGTCGACGCGCGGAGAGACCATCCATTTCGCCTCGCCCGGCTCCCGGCTGTACATCAGATCGCCGACGAACCGGGTCTCGGCCCCGTCCCCAACCCTCGTGATCACGCCCACCCGCTGGACGGGGTCGAAGGCGCCATCGAAGGTCTTGGCGCCGCTGACGCAGTGCAGACGGTAGCTCTCCTGGCCGGTGTTCTCGACGGCGGCGGCCACCTGGGCCTGCGCCGAAGACTGGCTCGAAGGCAGTATCAGCACGAACGCGCCCAGCACAACCGCGGCGGCCAGCGAGGCGATCGGGACCAGAACCCGGGCCAGCCCGCGCTTCGGCGGCGTCGGCATGAGGTCGATGCCCGCGGGCCGGTCCTCGGTGGCTTTGACGAGCAGGGAGCGGAGTTCTTTCTCGTTCATGGACGGCTCCTCGTGTTGGTGTCTCACCGGATCCCACTCCCCTCCGCCTCGTTTCGGTTGACCACCGTGCCGGGCGAGATCAGTCGCCGCATCGCCTGCAGACCGCGATGCGTATGGGTTTTGACCGTCCCCGCCGAGCAGCCCATCAGATCGGCGACCTCCGATTCGGGCAGGTCCGCGAAGAACCGCAGCACCAAAGCGGTCCGCTGTCTGACCGGCAGCTTCGCCAGCGCCTTCCGAACGTCCTCCGCCACCGCCCGGGCCTCCCCCAGGTCCGCGGGACCTGGCAGATCGGGCAGTTCGGCGCGGGGGATCTCACGACGCCACCGGGCCCGCCACCATGATCGATAGGTGTTGACCAGGATGCGGCGCAGGTACGCGTCGGGCTCACTACGGGTGTCCAGCCGATGCCACACGCGGTACAACTTGCCGAGGCAGGACTGCACCAGATCCTCAGCCGTGTGCCAATCCCCGGTGAGCAGGACCGCCGTTCTCAGATGGTGGTCTCCCCGGTGCCGGACGAAGTCCACGAAATCCGCGTCCACCCGGTCTCCTCTCGTCGGTGAAAGCCACCCCTGACACTCCCTGAGCCCCACCCCAGGTTGACGAGAAAGACCTGGAATGTCCCGCCACGCTCTCTCGCAGGCCGGCGTTAGAGTCCGATCATGCCGATCGCAGAGCAGTACCGGCGCTTCGCGTCCATGGAGGCCCATGGCAGATCGCCGTTGTACGAGCAGCTCGCCCTCGGAGTGGCAGCTGACCGCGACCTGATCGAGTTGTTGTCCGACCTTCCCCCGGACAGGCGGCAGCCCAACCTGCTCCTCGCCGCCGCCCGGCACGTCAGCGGAACACCGGCCGACTACCAGCAGTTCCGGCAGTCCGTCCTCGACAACCGCGACGCGGTCGTCGCGACGATGCTCACCCACCGCACCCAGACCAACGAACCGGCTCGGTGCGCCGCGCTGTATCCCCTGCTGGCCGCGCTTCCCCAGCCGCTGGCCCTGCTGGAGGTCGGCGCCTCAGCCGGCCTGTGCCTGCTACCCGATCGCTACGGCTACGACTACGACGGAAGCCTGGCCGGGGCGGTGGACAGCCCGTTGAGGCTGCGCTGCCACGTCGAGGGCGACCCGCAGCCGCGATTCGACGAGCCGGGGACGGTGACCGTCGCCTGGCGGGCCGGCATCGACCTCAATCCTCTCGACGTCACCGATCCGGCCGACATCCGGTGGCTGCGGACCCTGGTCTGGCCCGAACAACATGACCGGCTGGAGCGCCTGAACACCGCGATCGCCCTGGCACAAGCCGATCCGCCCCGCATCGTGCCCGGAGACCTCAACGCGCGCCTCGGCGAGGTGGCCGCTCAGGCACCCTCGTACGCCACACTCGTCGTCTTCCACACCGCGGTGCTCTACTACCTGCCAGACGCCGACCGCACCACTTTCGTACGGCAGGTCGAACAGCTCGACGCCCATTGGATCTCCCAAGAAGGGCCGGGCGTCCTGCCGAGCATCGCCGCCCGCCTCCCCCAGCAGCCACCGGCGCACACCTCCACCAACGTCCTCGCGCTCGATCAACAGCCGGTCGCGTTCAGCGCAATGCACGGAGGCTGGCTCCGTTGGCTGACCAGGTAGGCGCAAGGTCCGAGGCCACAGACCGTACTCGTAATTGGCCGCAGAAAGCGACGCTCTTCACATGCTGTGATAACTCCCGCAATTGCCAAACACGGGGGTTAACCAATGCAGAAGAACGTCCGCTTACGCCTGACAGTCCTGGGGACCGCCTGTGCGCTGCTGCCCTTTCTGGGCGCGGGGGCAGCCACAGCGCAGACCGCCATCGACGACCCGGGCCGTACGGTGCGGGCCATCGACGACCCGGGCGGCAAGACGCCGACCAGGGACGAGAGCGGCCCACGCGGGGCGGTGCCCAGCGGGTTCGCCGACTGGAAGGCGCTGTTTTCGGAGCAGACTCGGCTGAACGGGGTGGCCGACCGCATCACCGAGTCGGCCGAGAGCGCCGAAGGATTCGGGGGAATCGTCGTCGCTCCGGAGAACCACGAGGTACGCCTGTACTGGCGGGGCACGGTGCCGCCTGCCGTACAGACCACGATCGACCAGGGACGGCAGACGGCTCCGGTAGCCGTACTGCCGGCCGCCTACACCAACGCGCAGCTCCTGCAGGAGGCCGAGCGGTGGGCCGAGGCCGGCCAGGCGAGCGGCGCGGTGCCGCAGCCGGACGGCAGCGGCATCCGGCTCTCGGTCTCCGGGGAGGACACCGACCCGCAGCAGCTGCAGCGGCCCAGCGGCACGACCGCGCCCATCACACTGGAAAGGGGAGAGGAATTCAGTCCCACCTGGAGCAGGCAGGACGACGTGCCCAGCTACTACGCGGGTGGCCGGACCTGGAACCAGCAGTCGGGGGCGGGCTGTAGCTCGGGCTTCGCTGTTCGTGACAAGTACGGCACGCCCGGGTTCCTCACCGCCGCTCACTGCGGCAACGTCTGGGACCAGTTCTACGACGGCGGCGGCGTCGGCAACCCGGCGAACTACATGGGCGAGTTGTCCTGGCGCGTCGCCAAACGTGACGCCGCGATCGTGCTCGGCGACGCGACGGCCAACGTCTTCGACGGCAGCAACACCGCCTCCACCAGCAACAAGGTGGTGGCGCTGTGGAAGGCGTACGTCGGCAACTTCGTCTGCAACTCCGGGGCCACCCTGGGTGAGAACTGCCTCATCAAGGTGACCGAAACCGGCTGGAGCGGCACGTACACCAACGGCCAGTACGTCAAGCACATGGTCCGCGCCAAAAGCGTCGTAGGCGGCTGCGCCACCGCGGCGGGTGACAGCGGCGGCCCGGTCTATTCGTACACCAACTGGTTCGACGAGGTCGCGGCCCAGGGCATCACCTCGGCCCGCAGCAAGAAGGTGTACTGCGGCGGCGCCGACGGCGGCTCTGTGATCATCTTCTCCCGCGTCTGGGACGTGGACCTGGAGTTCGGCGCCAAGCTACAGGTCTGGTGACCGTCTGCGCGGCCGCGGCTGGGTTCGTGGATCGCGAGGCAAGCTGAAGTACCGAAACCGCCCACCCCAACCATGCGTGTTGGGGTGGGCGTCGTACTCGTCAGTCGAGGAGCAGTTCGACGGGCATGTTGCCGCGGGTGGCGTTGGAGTAGGGGCACACCTGGTGGGTGGCGTCCAGGAGGGTTCGTGCCTGCTCCGCGGTGAGGGTGTCGGGCAGTTTCACGCGCAGGACGGCGTCCAGCTCGTAGCCGCCCTTGCCGTTGGGTGACAGGCCGACCTCCGCGGTGACCGAGGCATCGGACACGTCGAGGTCCTGACTGCCCGCCACGAGTTTCATGGACGTGGCGAAACAGGCGGCGTACCCGGCGGCGAAGAGTTGCTCGGGGTTGGTGCCGGCGCCGTCGCCGCCCAGCTCTTTCTGCAGGGCGAGCTGGACGTCCAGCCGGCCGTCTGAGGAGACCGCCCGGCCGTCGCGGCCTTCCGAGGTGGCGGTGGCAGTGTAGATGCGCATGCGATTTCCCTTCATGGTTGTGGAGTTCTCGTGCCCAGGGCCGACAGCAGTGTGATGGCCAGGGACACGGCGACGACTGTCCAGAGTCCGGCCCGGTAGCCGCCCACCATCGCGCCGCCATTGGCGACCAGCATGGTGGCGGTGACGGCGGTGATCAGGCTGGTACCGAGTTGGGCGCTGGCGTTGAACAGGCCCGACGCCAGGCCCTGCTCCTGCTGTCCCGCGCCCGCCACGGCGGCGATGTTGAGCGCCGAGTAGGCGGCGGGGAACCCGAGCCCGCCCAGCACCTGCTGGATGAGCAGGACCGCCAGCGGTTCGGCTCGGCCGATCAGCACGGCCCAGACCGCGTAGCCGGCGGCGAGCAGGAACAGCCCGGCGGTGGCGACCGGCCAGGCGCCGAACCTGGTCACCGCCGCCGCCCAGTATCTGGCGGTGGTGCCGGTGAGCAGGCCGCCGAGCAGGAAGGACAGCGCCGTCTGTAGCGGTGACCAGCCCAGCGTGCCCTCGTAATAGAGCGTCAGAACGAACTGGAAGGCCACGTAGGCGCCGAACATGAGCATGCCGACGTTCGCCCGCACCAGTCCTGCCCTGGCGAAGATCGATAACGGTATGAGCGGCGCCGGATGCCCGCGTTCCACGACGAGGAGCAGGGCAAGCAGGAGGGCGGACCCGCCGAGCGCTGCCAGGGTGAGCGGATGGCTCCAGCCGACGATGGAGGCCTGGCTGACTCCGTACACGAGAGTGATCGCGGCGCCCGCGACCAGCATCGCGCCGAGGACGTCCAGGCGCCCGGTCCGGGTTCTTCTCGTACGGTCCCGCGGCACCACGGCGGCGGCCACGAGCGCGACGACGACGCCGACCGCCGCGGGCAGCAGGAAGACCAGGCGCCAGTCGAGTTGCGCCAGCGCCCCGCCGAACACCAGGCCCAGCGAGAAACCGGAGGAGGAGATGGCGAGGAAGGTCCCCAGCGCGCGGTTGCGGGCCCGTTCCTCGCGGAAGGTGTCCAGCAACAACGCCATGGCCACCGGGGCGGTGAAGCCGGCGCTGACGCCCTTGAGCAGGCGGGCGATCACGAGAATCAGGCCCTCGCTGGTCAGACCGCCGACGAGGCTGGCGACGACGAACACCACCAGCCAGCCGAGCAACAACCTCCTGCGATCGAACAGATCGGCCAGCCGCCCGCCTAACAGCAGGAATCCACCGAAGCCCAGCGCGTAGCCGCTCACCACCCACTGCAACGCCTCGGGCGACATACCCAGGTCACGCTGTAGGAGCGGCAGCGCGGGCCCGATGCTGGCGATGTCCATCGCGTCCAGGAACTGTACGGCGGACATCACCGCGAGCAGCAGACCGGCATTCCCGCTCCGGGTGCCGGCCGCAGTCTCGGTCATACAAGAACACACCCCCTCATTCATAACGGACCGATCGGTCCGGACCGATCGGTCCAATCTTGGGGGTAGCGCGCTACGCTGTCAACGAAGATCCTTGAACTCCTCGCGAAGGGACCCGAAGGTGACGCGCACACCGGTTCCCGGCACCCGCCGGCGCATCCTCCAGACGGCCGCCCGTCTGTTCCGCGAGCAGGGCGCGCGGGCCGTGGGCATGCAGCAGGTCGTCGAGGAGACGGGGCTCGGCAAGAGCGCTCTCTACCGCGAGTTCACCAGTAAGGACGAGCTGGTGAGGGCGTGGGTGGGCGAGCTGCACGACCACGCCTGGGCACAGATCGGCAGTGCGATCGCCCGGCACGAGGGCGACCCCGCCCGCCAGCTCCTGGCCATCGTGGAGCAGGCCCAGGAGGGCACCCAGGGCTCCGACGCCCACGGCTGCACCTTCTACAACACCTCGGCGGAGTTCCGCGACCCCGGCCACCCCGGCCGCCGGGAGGCCGTCGCCCACCTCGAAGGGCTACGCGAGTTGCTGTGCACCCTCGCGTCCGCGGCCCGCGCCACCGATCCCAAAGCCCTGGCCGACATGCTGATGCTCATCATCTCCGGCCTCTACGCCAACGCGGCCACGCTCGGCCCCTCCGGCCCCGCCGCCCGATCCGTCGCCGCCGCACGCATCCTCATCGACCAGCACGTCCCCACCCCTGAGGGTAGGTAGGTCGTACGGGAACTCGGCGGACACGCCGTCGCCGCGCACGGCGACCCGCCCCTTGACCGAAGGGCGCGGTACTCCGCCCGCGGCGGGCCGATCACGAACCATCCGGCTCCCGCCCGATGAACTACCTCCTGCGCATGCCTCACAGTCAGCGCCACACCACAGGCGCCTGTGGGCCAGATGGGACGCCGTTGCCACATCGGCGCGTCGCGCACGGCGACAGCGACGGCCCCGTCTATTCCTAGACCAACTGGTTCAACGAGGTCGGGCTGCCTCCAGATCCCAGCGGAGCAGGGCGGTCACGACGGCGCCAGCGGGCCAGCGCCGTCGTGACCGTCAACAACCGGATCGAAGCCGCACGCGGCGGCGATTCGCGGTTGCACAGGCTGCCATGCGGATGGTCACTTCACGTTGCGCCGGGCATACCAGGCGGCCTCGTACCGGTCGATCGCCGCACCAAGCTTGGCCAGCTTCTCGGTGAAGGCGACCGGGTAGATGCCGGGCTCGGTGGCCGGCCGGTTGGCGTCGACGTACTGGGTGCCGAGGTTGGTGATGGCCACGACGACGTAGTGGCGGCCCGCCTTGCCCGGCAGGGACCTGACGATCCCCGCGTCAGCTCCCGAGTTGCCGACCCATCCGGTCTTGTGCCCGAACGTGACCTGCGCCTGCTTGTTGCAGGGCCGGATGTCCTGGCCGAACTTGAGGCCCTCGACCGTCACCGTGCCGTCGGCGGCCACCCACCGCGAGTTCACCCGCTGCGGGATGCCCGCGGCCGGGTAGGTGCTGCCGCACCGGTTGGTGGTGGAGAGCATGTCGTTGAAGCCCTGCTCGTCGAGGAGCTTCTTGAAGACCTGGCGGGACGTGGCGCTCAGCACTTCGCCGGTGACGGGCTTGCCGTTGGGGGCGGTCCACGCCGTGCCAGGTACGCCGTTGACCAGCGCGAGCAGCTTGGCCGTGTCCAGCGAGCTCATCGTGACCGGGTTGGACCAGCGGCCGCCGTTGGCCGGGTTGGTGTTCTTCAGCTGCATGGTCTCCAGGCCCAGGTCCTGGAAGGTCTGGTTGAGCTCGTCCACCGCACCGCGGTCGTGTAGCAGCTTCACCAGCGCACAGGTCCCGGCGTTGGAGGAGGAGGTGATCGAGGCGTCCATGTAGGCGCCGATGGTGTTGCTCGTCGGCCCGCCGCACAGGGAACTGAGCGTGGTGGGCTGGTAGGCGTAGGTGTCGTCAAGCTTGATCTCGCCCTTGTCCACCAGGCGCAGCACCCCGAAGGTGACCATCAGCTTCAGGACGGAGGCCGGATAGGGGAGCATGAAGTCGATGGGCGCGTTCTCCCGGCCCGGCACGATGTCGATGGTGCCCTTGCCCTGGTTGGCGTACCATCCCGCGTCGTCCCACTGCCGATATCGCACCTGGTCGGTGTGGAAGTTCTGGTCCACCGGCACGGCGATCCCGTTCGGATACTGCGGGCTCATCAGGACCGTGCCGGACGACACCGGCCGGCCCCGCCGGTCCAGTTCCAGTACGGTCACGTCGAGTTGCGGCTGCTGGACGATGGGCTTGGGGTCGACTGCGGCGGCGAACAGCCGGGCGTAGTCGGCGGCCGTCTGCGCGTCCTTGTCGACCACGCCGGCCAGCGTCCGAGCCTGCGGGGATGCCGGCGGCGCCAGGTCGAGGACCTGCTCGAAGCGCAGCTCGTTCATGGCGTCCTGCAGGAAGGCGGCCACCTCACCGGTATCGGCGGCCTGGGCGGACGGTACCGCGGCGCATAACAGCACCGAGGCGGCGGACAGCGCGGCCACAGCACGACGACTCGTTCTGGTTCGGAAGATGGGCAAGATTCGTGATCCTCTTCGGTAGATGTTCACATTCCAGGGATTCAGGCCCGTCGGCCGACCTGGGCATCGTCCATAGAGGACCCTCGACGACCAGCTGATCCGCAGGTGACGGTGATCTCACCTCAGCGCGCATGACGATTACACCCCTTCATCGAGGCCCCCTTCGATGCAGGTTCGTGACCTTAACACAGTCTGGATCTTGGTTTCTGGCGGTTCGACCCTTTCGCCGCTCAGGCAGGGCGTGGGAAACCTGGATACCCCAGCCGTACATACCTGATGGAATGTAGCGGCGGTGTGATCTTTCCTTAGGTGGAGGCGATGGTGCGGCGGAAGGTGGAGCTGGCCGGCCGGTACCGGCTGGAGGAGCCGCTGGGCCGGGGCGGGATGGGTGAGGTGTGGCGGGGGGTCGATCTGCGGCTCCGGCGTCCGGTCGCCGTCAAGATCCTTCCGTTGACCATCGCGGCGGAACCGACCGGGGTGGCCAGATTCCGGCGAGAGGCCGAGGTCGCCGCGACGTTGAATCATCCAGGTATCACCACGGTCTTCGACATCGACGAACACCGGCATGAGAACGAGCTCTGGCTGTTCTTGGTGATGGAGCTGATGGTCGGCCGCGACCTGCTCCACCTACTCGCCGCCAGTCCCAAGGGCCTGCCGATCGAGCAGGTGACGGAGTTGGCCGTGCAGATCACCGATGCGCTCGCCGCCGCCCACCGCCGTGGCGTGGTGCACCGTGACATCAAACCGGCCAACCTGTTCCTGCTGGAGGAGGGCCGGGTGAAGATCTGCGACTTCGGGATCGCCCGCCTCGCCGACGCCACGAAGATCACCGCCACCGGCTCTTCCGCGGGGACCCCGCTGTACATGGCGCCCGAGCAGATCCAAGGCGGGCAGGTGGACCACCGCACCGACCTGTACGCCTTCGGCTGCGTCCTGTACGAACTGCTCACCGGGACCACCTGGATCGAGTCCGGCTCCAATGTCGGCGCGATCCTCTACCAGCTTGTGGCATTCAGCCCGGACGGCAGAACCCTCGCCACCGGCAGTTGGGACAACACTGCCCGGCTGTGGAAGATCAAGTGACCACTCCCCCATCGGCTCTCCAGGTGCACTCGGAGGTCGCGCTCGGCCGCCTGGTCATAGACGCGCCCGCGCAGGCAGAAGCGCCGACTTTGGTGGACATCTCTTCCCACACAACGCGCCGCCCCAGAGCACCGACGCGCACGCCCCATTCGACCGCGGCCATCTCGACTATCCGCAGGCCCCTCCCTCCGCAGTCATCAGTGCCCGCCTTACGTATCCGCGGGACGGTCGCCGCCCCCTCGTCGATCACCTCGATGTAGGCCGTCTCGGCATCAACAGCGGCGATCTTCACCGCGACCAGGCCCCCCGGTCGGCCCGACGCGGTGTGCGCCACGGCGTTGGTGACCAGTTCGCTGGCCACCAACCGCACGTCGGCCACGTCCGCATGACCTGCGGTCGTCAGAATGTCCGCCACGCACCGACGAGCCAGCGGCACCGCAAGCTTCACTCCCGGCAACACGATCTCGCCCAGAAACAACCCGCTCATTGCCCGCCTCTCCAGATCCGTCCGATCGCGCCAATCCGCTGGTCCCACCCATTACTCGCGCCAGGCTTGATCTCGGATGGGTCGCATCCGGTCCTCGGTCGAACACCGCGCCACCTTGCCTGGCGGGCAGGGCGCATCCTTGGCGATAGACCCGATCCGAGCTTCTTGCCGGCTCCGGTGGTCGCGGCACGGAGCTTTCGACGAGTTCTGCCACTGCGGTCGTCACAGACCGTAGGGGTACGGAATCCTTGACCCGATGGTGCCCGTACAACAAGGAGCATGTAAAGCGTTCTCTCGGAACAGTTCCAGAAGTTATTGTTCCGAGCCGCTGGCATTTCCCGATATATGAGGTGGAATCGTGGCAAGCAGACTGTCTTCCCCAACGGTCCGCCGGAGGCGGCTCGGTGCCGAGCTCAAGGTGTTGCGAATCGCCGCCGGCCTGAATCGCGACCAGGCCGCAGACCATCTCGGGGTAGCGCCAAGCACTATCACAAAGGTGGAAAACGCAACTTCAGTCGCGCGCCCTGCCGACGTGGCCATGCTTCTCGACCTCTATGGCGTCGATGAAGAACGCAAGGAATTCCTCATTACGCTGGCCCGCGAGGCGCGTCAGCGCGGCTGGTGGCAGGATCACAAGAAGGCGATCCGGCCGTGGTTCGAGACCTTCGTCGGGCTGGAGTCCGCCGCGATCGAGTTGAGACCGTACGACTCCGAGCTGATCCCCGGCCTTCTGCAGACGGCCGACTACTACAAGGCCCACCTCAGTACGACGCCCATTCACTTGAGCGCCGAAGAGACAGAGCAGAAGGTAGCTTTCCGTCTCGCCCGCCAAGAGCAGTTGGCCGCGCCGGACGGACTGCGGCTGTGGTCGATCACCAATGAGGCATGCATCCGACGCATGGTGGGCGGCACCACCACGATGAAGGCCCAGTTGAGGCACCTGATCGCGGCCACTGAACGCCCCAACATCACCCTGCAGATCCTGCCGTTCTCCGCCGGTTCCCATCCTGCCATGGACGGAAGCTTCGTGATCATCGAGTTCCCCGAGCGAACTTCTCCCGATGTGGTCTATCTGGAGAGCCAGACAGATGCCCGTTATCTAGAGGAAGCCGACGTCGTTGATCGATATAACGTAGTTTTTAACCACCTTCGAGCTAAGGCGCTGGACCCCAGCGAGAGTCTGCGACTGCTCGTCCAGGCGGAAAAGGATCTCTGATGCATACATCAAACGAAGGAGCAGGCATGGAGATCGACCTGTCAAAGGTACGCTGGCGCAAGCCGAAGCGAAGCAATGCCGATGGAAACTGCTTTGAGGCAGGACTTATCCACGTTCCCGCCAGCGCGGGCTTGCACAAACACGGCCATCTGGTCGTTATTCGCGACAGCAAGGACCCCGACGGCCCGAAGCTGTACTTCGACAAGGCTGAGTTCGCCGCCCTTGTGCTCGGCATGCAGGACGGCGAATACACCGATCTGATCACTGTCTGATCGAACGCGTCAACATCGACTGCATTCATGTAGCCCGCCGACCCTCCTCCCCTTGCGCCCAAGGGAGGGCTTTTGGCTTCTGTCCTCAAACGCCAGAATAGTGGAACCGTTCCCAAGGAACTTCTTTCATAGAACGTATGACGAGTGGCGCAGCCCCTCTCTACGGTGAAGGCGTCCGTCACCGAACGCGAGGTTCCTCCTCTGGAGCCCGCCGAGGCCGCTGCACGCGTGCCCGCTCTGATTCGGAGGCTTCATGAGCCAGTCCCCGCTGCTCCCGCGGACCAGAGCTTCGTTCCCTGGGGTGTGAGCCGGATGGCCCCCTTCCCTTCCCAGGGCGAAGTGCCCACCCCTCATCACCGCATCAGCATCGACCCTGTAACTCAGAAGGGCGTCCGCCTCGATCCGGTGACCAACCGGCCGATCGAGGCCGCCGGCAAGCACGGCTCCAACGTGCAGCAGGCCACCCCTACCGCGCCGCCTACCCCAGACGGTGACGGCAGCAGGGACGGCGGTGCAAAGCCGGATTCCACGACGGACTGGGTGTCGGACTGATGCCGATCCCAGCCCCGGTCCTGGTGGTCGCCTGCCTGGATGACCCCACCGCCGACCTGGTACTGGGCGAGCTGCACGGCCGGGACGTCCCGGTCGTGCGATTCGATCCCGGCGCCGACTTCCCACGCCACGCAACGCTGGAGGCCTTCCTTGACGGCACGGGCATGAAGGGCTCCCTCGGCACTCAGACGCGCCATCTCGACCTGGCGGGTGTGCGCGCTGTCTACTGGCGTCAGCCGACGCCTTATCGTCGGCCCGAGGACCTCGACAAGTACACGGGGGCGTGGGTCGCTGACCAGTCCCGTTTCGGTCTGGGCGGTGTCATGGCCGCGCTACCGGGGGCCTCTTACCTCAACCATCCCTGGCGCAATCGCGACGCCGAGCACAAGCCGGTCCAACTCGCCACGGCCGCCGCCTGCGGGCTCACGATTCCGTCCACGCTGATCACCAACCGGGTCGACAGTGCCCGTACCTTCGCCTCGCGGATGGGGAGTGTGGTCTACAAGCCGCTGTGGTCCACCCCCTACCGGAACGCTGATGGAGAGGCTCGTACAGTGTGGGCGGACGTTATCGACCCCGGCACTTTGAACGAGAGCGTCAGCGGGGCCGCGCACCTGTTCCAGCAGCAGGTGAACAAGATCGCCGACGTGCGCGTGACCATGGTGGGTGAGCATGTGTTCCCTGTCCGCATAGACGGCGCTCCCGGCCTTGACTGGCGGCACGACTACCCATCGCTGACCTACCAGCTCATCGAGGCGCCGACCGCTGTGATCAAGGGCATGCGCGCCTACCTCGACGCTTTCGGGCTTGTTTTCGGGGCTTTCGACTTCTCCCTGACTCATGATGGCCAGTGGGTGTTCCTGGAGTGCAATCCCAACGGCCAGTGGGCCTGGTTCGACGATCCCATCCCGCAGCAGATCTCCAGCGCGATAGCCGACCATCTGACCCGCCCGAGGGAGCTCTCGTGAGCGCCGAACTCCGCCAAGAGCTGGCAGAACTCCTGGTCGCCAAGGGGTCCCTCACCGACGCCCGTTGGGCGGCGGCGGTCCAAGCCGTGCCGCGCGAGCTGTTCCTGGGAGAGGCGGTCTTCCGGCCCGTCGATGACACGAACGGACCGCTATGGGAGCCGGTCCAGCGCGCGAAGACATCCCGCGAGCAGTGGCTCCGCATGGCCTACGAGAACCGGACCTGGGTCACACAGGTCGAGGGAGTCATGGCCGAGGCCGCCAACGGCCCTCTGCCCGGGCCGCCCACGTCTTCCTCCACCCTGCCCAGCCTGGTCGTACGCATGCTGGAGGCCACAGGGATCGGCGACGCGAACAGGGTCCTGGAGATCGGCACCGGCACCGGCTACTCCACGGCCCTGCTCTGTCATCGCCTCGGGGATGGCAAGGTGACGTCGATCGAGTACGACCCCGAAGTGGCGGCCCGCGCCGCGCACGCCCTCACCGCCGCCGGTTACGCGCCGACCCTGGTCGTTGGTGATGGTCTGGCGGGATATGACAAGAACGCAGAATATGACCGGCTGATCGCGACCTGCTCCGTACGCTACGTTCCGGCCTCGTGGATGTGGCAGGTCCGAGACGGAGGGACCATCACGGCGCCGCTGTCCGGCTGGATGGGCGGCACGGCCCTGGCGCACCTCACCCTGGCCGACGACGGCACCGCCACGGGACGCTTCCTGACCGATGACCTGTCGTTCATGTTCGCCCGGCCCCACGACCGGCCCCCGCGCTCCCACTACCTGCTCGGCCTCGGCGAGCAGCGCGAGAGCGTGATCGACCCGCGCGTTCTGCACGACCCGACCGGCCTGTTCGTGGCCCAGCTCGGCGCTCCGTCGGCCGAGAAGATGGGGGCGGACGACCGGATCATCCTCCTGGACGTGGCAACGGGCTCGCAGGCCACCACCGAGCAGTCGCCGGACGGAGGTTGGCTGGTACGCCAGCACGGGCCGTTGAAGCTGTGGGATGGCGTCGAACAGGCGGTCTCGGCCTGGCAGGTGGCGGGCAGGCCGCACCAGTCGAGGTTCGGCCTCACCGTCACCAAACAGGGTCAGAAGGTATGGCTCGGCAACCCCGACGGCCCCTCATGGAACCTTCCCGCCTAGCGATCTTCGGTATGGCAGCAGTGATCCAAGCTGGCCATCCTCGGCCGCAAACCGGCGGGTCACCTCTTGTAGCCGTAGAGGAAGGCACGCACGCCCGCGGACACCATGGCGGCGAGCTCGGCCTCGTCGTGGAGGGCCGTGCGGTCGGTGAGGTTTTCGGCGGAGATGAGCAGCATGAGGTGTCCCGCCGCGCGAAGCGGATCGGCCAAGGTGAGCTGGCCACTGCCGGCGATCTGGCATAGCCGGTTGGCCAGTTCCTGGCGGACGCGACTGGGCCCGGTCTCCTGCCAGACTTTGAGTGCGGTCGGGGGAATGTGCTCGATCTCGGCGTTGATCTGGCGGATCAAGGCGAAGTGCGGGGCGAGGTCGGAGGTCAGCAACCGGAGCCACGCGAGCCCCAATTCGACCAGGTCGTTCTCCAGGTCGACGACCTTTGCCAGGTGGCGGTCGATGATGTCGATCATCGTGTCGGCCACTCGCCGGGTGCTGTCCTGGATCACGGTCTGGAACAGCTCAGCCTTGTCGGTGAAGTGGTTGTAGATGGTGCGATTGGAGACACCCGCTTCCGCCGCGATCGCGTCCAGGCTCGCCCGGGTGTAGCCGTCTCGGGCGAACAACTGCAGCGCACCGTGGACGATCGCCCGCCGCTTGTCGGGCTGCCCACCGGGCTTTTTCTTGTCCGTCATGCCTACCGAGGCTACCGGGTTACACCGATCGTTGCACTACATGCACCGATCGGAGTAATGTTTGCATCGATCGGTGTAATAACCCACTTGAAGAGAGACTCTCATGACCAAGATCGCGATCATCGTCGGCAGCACGCGCCCGGGCCGACGCGGCCGCGCAGTCGCCGAGTGGGTGGCCGGCGTGGCCGCCCAGGAACACCCCACTGTCGACTTCGAGCTTCTTGACCTGGTCGACGTCGGCCTGCCGCTGCTCGACGAGGAGCAGCCGGCGCTGTTCGGCCAGTATGGCAACGAGCACACCGTCCGCTGGGCCAAGACGATCGGTCGCTTCGACGGATTCATATTCGTCACCCCCGAGTACAACCACTCGGTCCCCGGAGCCCTGAAGAACGCCCTGGACTTCGTGTACGCCGAGTGGAACAACAAGGCGGCCGGTTTCGTCAGCTACGGACTGCACGGCGGAACCCGCGCCGTCGAGCACCTACGGTTGATCCTGGCTGAGCTGAAGGTCGCCACCGTACGCACACAGGTCGCCTTGTCCCTGTTCCATGACTTCACCATCCCGACCCCGGCCGAACCGGGCACCTTCACCCCCGGCCCACACCAGGACAAGACCCTCAGCACCCTGCTGGACGAGGTCGTCATCTGGTCGAGCGCGCTGCGGCCGCTTCGGGAAGGAGCTCTGGCATGACCGACATCACCGCCCCGGCCGTGCCAAGGGAGCCGATCGGACCGCAGCCTGCCGACAGCGGCCCGCTGCCGGACGCCGCGCTCGACGAGCTGGCCGAGAAGATCGCCGTCGAGGCGGAGATCGTTGGCCTCGGGGAGTCCACACGATTCTCCCGCGAGACCTTCACCGTGCGAGACCGGCTGTTCCGGCGACTGGCCCAGCGGTACGGATTCCGGGCACTGGCTCTGCAGGACAACGCCGCTGTCGCCACGAGGCTCGACAGGTACGTGACCTTCGGCGAGGGCACCGCCGAATCTGCTCTCGGCGACGCCTGGCGTCCCTGGCGCACCGTCGAGATGGTCGCGACGCTTCACTGGATCCGCGCCTTCAACCAGGACCATTTGGACGATCCCCTCCGGATTTTCGGCGTGAAGCCCGCACAGGCACAGCCCACGGACTACGACACCATCCTCGAACATGTCCATCGGCTGGCCCCGGAACGGCTGGTGGACCTGGCGTCCCACCTGAATCCCATCCGAACCGCCCATCAGACCGATGAGCACGTGCAGCGCGTGCGGGGACTGCACCCGGGCCGCCCGTTCGCCGACCACGCCCGTGACGCGCTCACGCTGATCCGATCATTGCCAGACATCGACGCCCACGGCGCCATCATGGAGCGGATGCGGCTTATCGTCGACTTCCACGAACGCAGCGTCGCTGGGCGAGGCAGCTACGCGGGCGATGCGGAGGTGTGGGCCGACACGATCAGCGACTATCAGCGCCGAACCGGCCAGCGGGTGGCCTTCTGGGACGGCATCGCTCACACATCAGCAGCGCCGGCAACCTTGGGCCTGGCTCCTGAACGCGGTCCCCAGCCCAGCGTCGGCAGCCTGCTGCGCGAACGCCACGGTAGGCAGTACGTCTCCGTGGCGATCGGCTTCCATCATGGAGATCTCGGCGTCGCCGTCGTCCCGGAGCCGGCCAGGGACCTGATCGACGCCAAGCTCGGCGAGGTGAAACTGCCCGCCCGCTGGCTGGACCTCCGCCCCGACGACATACGCCGGCGATGGGACGGACCGGCGAAGGTACGCGTCATCAGCGGTGTCTACGATCCGTCCCGCGACGCCGCCGAGCATATGGCTGTGGCATCCCTGGCCGACGCCTTCGACGTGCTCATCCACATCCGCCAGGCATCCCCAGTGCGATGGCTGCCTTGATCCGGTCGATCCGCCCCGACGACCGCAAGCACCGCCCGGATCCGGAGCCCACCCATGCCCCAGCTCACCGGCCTGCGACCCGATTTCCGCGGTCAGCCCGCGCGACCGCCTCACAGCGGAGACATTTGACCCCATCTGTTCACTCTCATAACGCTTTTCCGGCTGCTGACCAAGAAGGGGTGTAGTCGACGAAGGGAGCACGGCCGGTGCGTCGCAGACAGGCGGACATCGCCACAGATCCGGAGGCTTTCGAAGCCTTCTACCGGCGCCACGTCGACGCGATCACGTCGTTCCTCGCCCGCCGGGTCGATGATCCGAACACGGTCGCCGACCTGGTGGCGGAGGTCTTCCTCGCGGTGCTCGACTCCGCCCACACCTACCGGCCCGGACTCGGCAGCGAGATCGCCTGGCTGTACGGCGTGGCGCGCAACACCCTGTCGGCCGAGCGGCGGCGGGCGTTCAAGGAGACGAGACTGGCCGATCGCGTAGGCGGACGACGGCCGCTCGACTGCGACGACGTCGCCGAGCTCGAAGAGCGGATCGACGCGGAGAGCGTGGCCAGGCGGGCCTTCCAGGCCATGGCCGGGTTACCGGACGGTGATCGCGCGATGCTCGAACTGGTCGTCATCGACCAGCTCACGATCGGCGAGGCGGCCACCGCTCTGGGCATCCGCCAGGGCGCCGCCAGGGCCAGGCTGCACCGCGCCCGCCACACGCTCAGGAACGTGCCGGAGATGGCTCCCTTCGTCATGGAAGGAACGCGATGAACTTCAAGGAGCACGTACTGATGGAACTCAAAGCCGAAATCGTGGCCCGCAACAAGGCCCGCCGCCTGCTCGTCAGACGACGCCTGCTCGCCACAGGAGCGGTCGCCACGATCGCGGCCGCGGCGGCCGTCGCGGTGCCGCTCCTGACCGGATCCGAGACCCCGGCCTACGCGGTCACCAAGAACACCGACGGCACGATCACCCTGAAGATCAACGAATTCAGGGACCCGGACCAGGTGGAGAAGGACCTGGCGAAACTCGGCGTCACCGCCGACGTCTCCTACGTCAAACCCGGCAGCCGGTGCGCCCCCGGCCGCGGCGAGGGCGAAGGCGCCCCCTCCTTCTCCAAGGAAGAGCTCAAGAGCAAGGATCCCAAGGTCCAGAAGAGAATCGAGGAAGCGATCGCGAACTCGCCGAACGGCAAGACGTTCAAGATGGGCCGCGGCCAGGTACGGATCAACCCGCAGTACATCAAGCCGGGGCAGACGGCCGTCATGGAGTTCACCGAGAACGCGGACCAAACCTCGGGCCCGGACAAGCCCAGAGCTCTGTGGCAGTTCAGCGGCTACCTCGTCACCGGCCCGGTCAAGCCCTGCAAGGTCATCGCCGACCCGTCCTGGGACACGCTGCCCGACCCCAAGACGAACCCCGAGGCGTACCCGCCGCCCGGCAGCTGACCCTCGCCGGGCGGTGGGTACGGCGGACGGCGCCGCCGTACCCACCGCCCGGGGGCCACCACGCGATCCACCGGGGCGAGCGACTGAACCAGCTACCCGCCTCGAATGATGCGCCGGCCCCTTGACACGCCGAGCCGCACCGGTACGCGGGCGTCTCTCTCAGCGCACCTTCGCGAAGAACGCTCGTACGTCGCCGACCAGCAGGGCCGGCGCCTCCATCGCGAGAAAGTGGCCGCCCTTGCCCAACTCGGTCCAGTGGACGACATTGTGGTCACGCTCTGCCCAGGGACGAACGGTCACGTCGTGGGCGGAGACCAGCACCCCGGTCGGCACCGTGCCACGCTCCGGCGCCCAAGCGTCCGCGCCGTCACCCCAGTCCGGCTCGGTGGCGCTGATCTCTTCGTAATAGCACTGCGCCGCCGACCCGGCCGTGCCGGTCAGCCAGTAGATCGAGACGTCGGTCAGGATGCGGTCGCGATCGATGCTGTCCTCAGGCAGCCCTTCCTCCGGCTCGGTGAGTTCCTTGAACTTCTCCACGATCCAGGCGAGCTGGCCGACCGGCGAGTCGTGCAGCCCGTACGTCACCGTCTGCGGCCGCTTGGAGTTGCACCGCAGGTAACCGTCGTTGAAGTCCTGCATGCGCTGCCAGCGCCGCTGCTCGATCTCCGACAGCCCGCCCATCTCGCCGACCGCCCCGATCGGAAACGTGATCATGGCATTGAGGTGGACACCGATGACATGGTCCGGGTCCTGCTTGCCCATCGCGGGGCCGACCCACGAGCCGGTGTCGTAGCCCTGCACGCCGTAGCGTTCGTACCCGAGCCGGGCCATCAGCCGGACGAGGAGCCCGGCCATCCTGGCGGAGTCCATGCCCGGCCCGGCCAGCGGCGTGGAGAACCCGAACCCCGGCAGCGACGGAATCACCAGGTGGAACGCATCGGCCGCGTCGCCGCCGTGGGCGCGTGGGTCCGACAGAGGGCCGATGACGTCGAGGAAGTCCACCACGCCGCCCGGCCAGCCGTGCAGCAGGATGAGCGGCGTCGCATCCGGCTCGGGCGAGCGTACGTGGAGGAAGTGCACATTCTGCCCGTCGAGGGTGGCGAGGAACTGCGGGTAGGCGTTGAGCGCCGCCTCATGCGCCCGCCAGTCGTAGCCGGTTCGCCAGTATTCGGCGAGCTCCTTCAGGTACGTCACCGGCACGCCGCGGCTCCAGCCGACGCCCGGCAGCTCGTCCGGCCAGCGAGTGCCCGCCAACCGTGCCTTCAGGTCGTCGAGCTGGGACTGCGGAATGTCGATGCGGAAGGGGCTGATGTCGTGGGTCATGTCTCCGACCATAGGAACGCTTAGGACAGATTCGGTCCTAAGCTGCGGGCAGACTGGTGAACATGCTGGAGACATCCGCACGGCTGCTCAAGCTGCTGTCACTGTTGCAGACCCATCGCGACTGGTCCGGCGGCGAACTCGCCGAGCGGCTGGGCATCAGCACCCGTACGGTCCGCCGAGACGTGGAGCGGCTGCGCGAGCTGGGTTATCCGGTGGACGCCGTTCAGGGCGCCGCCGGGTACCGGCTCGGCATCGGAGCGTCGCTGCCGCCGCTGCTGCTCGACGACGACGAGGCGGTGGCCGTGGCAGTCGGCCTGCGGACGGCGGCGGGCGGCTCGGTCGCCGACATCGAGGAGACCGCGCTGCGGGCGCTCACCAAGCTCGAGCGCATGCTGCCACCTCGGCTGCGCTATCGGGTGAACGCCCTGAACACGGCAACGGTCCGGGTCGGCGCGGCCGGGCCCGTGGTCAGCCCGGACACCCTCATGGCGATCGCTGACGCCTGCCGCCGCCGCGAACGCCTGCGTTTCGACTACACCAGTCACCGCGGCGGCGACACCGTCCGGTCCGTCGAGCCGCACAGCCTCGTCAACTTCGAACGACACTGGTACCTCGTCGCCTGGGACACCGATCGCCGCGACTGGCGCACCTTCCGGGCCGACCGCCTCACTCCGCGCACACCCACCGGCCCGCACTTCACACCCAGGCAACCACCGTACGGTGACACCGTCACATACCTGGCACACCGGCTGTCCTCGCGAGCCTGGCCGTACCAGGCGGTCGTCACCCTGCACGAGCCGGCCGAGGCGATCGCCGACCGGGTGTGGCCGGGGATGGGCGTCGTGGAGGCGGTGGACGACCACAGCTGCCTGCTGCACGTCGGGGCCGAGAACCTATGGGCGCTGGTCTGGATGATCACGTCGGTCGACGCCGACTTCACCCTGACCAGCGGCCCGCCCGAGCTCGCCAACGCCCTACGCGCCCAGGCCCGCCGCTGCCTGGACGCCCTGCGCGGCTGACGGTAAGACCCACCTGCGGGAGACGCTGCTCTCCTGCCGTCAGATGTCCGCGTGCTGGAAGATCACGGTTCGGATCGTGGTCACTCGTTCGGACAGCGGTCCGGCGGGGATGTCGATGAGCTGATAGCCGAAGGCGCGGTAGGTCTGCTCGTGGAGGCGTTCGAACGTCAGAGAGTCTTCGAAGCTGATCCGGCGGGCCTCGGTCTGTTCGCAGAAGCCGAGATTGCGGATGAAGAACACCCGCCGGTCGTAGATCTGCTCTCGGGTGATCCTTTCGATCTCGGTGGACAGGGCCGAGGAGATCGGGTGCCCGACGTAGGTGCTGAGAGCGTGGGTGCAAATGGGAGAGCGGTCGAAGAACTGCACGGGCGGCGCGGCGACGATCGACTGCATCTGTCGCCGTCGCTGCAAGGCCACGATCTTGTCGATGAAGGACGGCCGGGTCCACGGCTCGGCGTCACCGCACGCCTGCGCGTCCGCGATGACCGCCGTGGCCGCCTCCTCGACCGTCGCGTATCCAAGCATCACCAGGCACCGCAGGATCGCGGTCTTGCCGGCACCGGGGGTGCCGGTGAGGATGTAGCGCTTCATCGTCATCTGGTCGCCTTTCTGATGACCGACTCGCAGTGGGCGGTGCTGGAACCGTTGCTGAGGCAACAAAACGGGGCGTAAGTGATCAACGGGATTCGGTAGCGGATCCGGGCCGGGTGTCGTGGCGGACGCGGCCGGGCTACTCGCCTGCGATGTGCCCGTGGATTCCACGATCGCCCGGGAGCACGCGGTCGGGGTGCGCGAAAGAAGGGGCGAGGAAAGGGAAAACCCGATGGAATCGACACCGGGATCGCCGGCCATGAACTCGGCCGCCCCCGGGGCGGGTTGACCACGAAGATACCCGTGGCTGCCGAGCAAGGCCAGAAACGCGCAAGATTCTTTGGCTTGGGGCGAAATGATGAGCCCTCGTCGACCAATGAAGAGGGCGTTCGCATCCCCAACCGAGCGGAGCACGTCACGATGGGAACCGCCCGTGCCAGATGACACCGACAGGTTCGAAGCCGTCTACAGGGCGACCTACGACCAGATCATCGCCTACGCCGGACGTCGCTGCGACTCCCCGCAGGACGCGGCCGACGTGGTCGCCGAGACCTTCACCGTTGTCTGGCGCAAGATCGACGAATTACCTCCAGGCGCGGAGGCCAGACTCTGGGTGTACGGAGTCGCGCGCAACGTGCTGGCCGACCACCGCCGCAGCGCGCTTCGCCACCAGGCACGTCACCGGGAACTCGACGCGGAGATGGCCGACCTCTATGGCGACCCCGCTGACCACAACGTCGAGCTGAACGCGATCGCCCAGGTGTTCAGAACGCTCTCCGACGACGACCGCGAGCTCCTCTCGCTGGTCGCGTGGGAGGGCCTGGACCGCGAAGAGATCGCCACGATGCTGGGGCTCTCCCGCAATGCCGTACGCATCCGGCTGTACCGGGCCCGCAAACGCTTTTCCCGCGCGCTCGACGAAGCCGATGTCCGATTCACACCAGCCAGCGCCATCGTTCCCGCAGGGAGACCGCTATGAAGGACATTGATGAGATCAACGAACTGCTGA
The DNA here is from genome assembly GCF_043197155.1 of Nonomuraea sp. NPDC049269. Classification (NCBI taxonomy): domain Bacteria; kingdom Bacillati; phylum Actinomycetota; class Actinomycetes; order Streptosporangiales; family Streptosporangiaceae; genus Nonomuraea; species Nonomuraea sp. NPDC049269. Next base: position 1,420,329 of record NZ_JBICSO010000002.1, on the reverse strand, counting down.
GGCCGCTGGCCCGGATCGGAACGGACGAACCGGGCGGACGTGCCGACGGCGCCCGCGCACAGGCGTTGCTCACGGACATCATCGCCCAAGAGCGGCAGCCGACGTTGGCGGCACCCCTGCGCGACCGGCGCTGGGCTCGTCGCACGCTGCTCGGACTCGCCGCCTCCGTCGTCCTCGCCCTCGGCGTCGTCCTCGGACCGAGCCTGCTGGGACACGGCGGCGGTACCGCGACCTCCTACGCCAACTCCGCGGTGGAGATCCGGAAAGAGGCGAACACCTATGTCGCCCGGATCAAGGACCCGTACGCGGATCAGCAGAAATTCTCCGAGGCGTTCCGGGCCCTTGGCCTCAACGTCGAACTCAGGGTGATCCCGGTCTCGCCGACTGCGGTAGGCAAGATCGTGAGCATGGGCGGGACTATGCACTCGGCCATTCCGAACGTGCCTTTCGGGGCAGGCCGGGAACCGGACGACTGCGATTTGGCCGACAGCGACTGCTTCATGGTGGTGACCGTCCCAGCAGTGGTCAAGGACACCTCCAGCCTGATGCACTTCGATCTGGGACGGCAGGCCAAGCCAGGCGAGTCCTACGCGAACGAATGGCTGTCGGCCACTCATGCCGGAGAGCAACTGGCCGGAGCCAAGGCGAGCGGCCGGACCGTTGGTGACGTGCTGGCCGAGGTGCGGAAGCGCGGCTTGACCGCCGAATTCAACCTCGTCGACGTCCATGACAGCGGGTACGAGCTCAAGCCGCTGGCGGCGGATCAGGTCGGCGCCAACTGGATCGTCTACAGAGTCGCGTCGGTGCGCGTCGGTGTGGTCCGTCTCCAGGTTACTCCCGAGCGCAATCCCGGCCTCGCATACGACCAGGACTGAGCAAGGTCGAGCGGCCCACCAACTGGGGGCCGCTCGACGGCGGCGTTCTGGCCCGCCCTCTGGAAGAGTCATCAACCGGGGTAGGCCAGTCTCCAGGGTCATGGACAAAGGCGCTCGACCTACCAAGCCAGACCACCGGCCGCCCCTCGATCCGCGCTTTCTCCGGCCAACGACGGCGAAGCCGCGCCCCAAGAAGGGGGCCCGAGCGGAGCGAGGACCTTCAGGGGTCGGGCCTCGGCCCGACTGGAAGCAACGCCTGCCCCCGAAGCGCGAAGCGCCCACCCGCGAAGTTTTTTCGCGGATGGGCGCCGAACACTCAGCGCTGCGTAGGAGCGACAACCACCTCGACGCGCTGGAACTCCTTGATGTCCGAGTAGCCCGTAGAAGCCATCACCCGCTTCAACGCCCCCATCAGATTCATCGACCCATCGGCCACGCTGGACGGCCCGTGCAGAATCTGCTCCAAGCTGCCCACCTGGCCGAAAGCCACCCGACGCCCGCGAGGCAGGTCCGGGTGGTGTGCCTCCGAGCCCCAGTGGAAGCCGTGGCCGGGCGCCTCCGTGGCGCGGGCGAGCGGGGAGCCGACCATGACCGCGTCGGCCCCGCAGGCGATGGCCTTGGCGATGTCGCCCGAGGTGCCCATGCCGCCGTCGGCGATCACGTGGACGTAGCGTCCGCCCGACTCGTCCATGTAGTCGCGGCGGGCGGCGGCGACGTCGGAGATCGCCGTGGCCATCGGCACGGCCACGCCCAGCACGTTGCGGGTGGTGTGAGAGGCGCCGCCGCCGAAGCCCACCAGAACGCCCGCCGCGCCGGTACGCATGAGGTGCAGGGCCGCCGTGTAGGTGGCGCAGCCGCCCACGATGACCGGCACGTCGAGCTCGTAGATGAACTGCTTGAGGTTCAGCGGCTCGGCACGGCCCGAGACGTGCTCGGCCGAGACCGTGGTGCCGCGGATGACGAAGATGTCGACGCCCGCGTCGATGACGGCCTTGTGGTACTGCACCGTACGCTGCGGAGACAGGCGGACGGCGGTCGTCACGCCGGACTCCCGGATCTCCGAGATCCGCTGCCCGATCAGCTCTTCCTTGATCGGTGCCGCGTAGATCTCCTGCAGCCGCTTGGTCGCGGCCTCGGCGTCGAGCGAGGCGCACTCCTCCAGCAGCGGCGACGGGTCGTCGTAGCGAGTCCAGAGGCCTTCGAGGTCGAGCGGCGCCAAGCCGCCGAGCCGCCCGATCTCGATGGCGGTGGCGGGCGAGACCACGCTGTCCATGGGAGCGACGACCACGGGCAGTTCGAACCGGTAGGCGTCGATCTGCCAGGCGATCGAGACCTCCTCCGGGTCACGAGTGCGCCGGGAGGGTACGAGGCCGATCTCGTCGAGCGCGTAGGCCCGGCGACCGGTCTTGCCCCGGCCGATCTCCACCTGCTGAGTCATGTCTTACCTTCTGTGATAGTTCGGGGCTTCCACGGTCATCTGAATGTCGTGGGGATGGCTCTCCGTGAGACCCGCCGCCGTGATCGGCATGAGCTCACAGTCGGTGTGCATCTGGCTGATCGTGCGGCAGCCCGCGTACCACATGCCCTGGCGCAGTCCGCCGATCAGCTGGTGGGCGACGGCCGCGACCGGGCCCCGGAAGGGGACCTGGCCTTCGATGCCTTCGGGGATGTACTTGTCGTCGCCGCCGACGTCGGCCTGGGCGTAGCGGTCCTTGCTGAAGGACATGCCGCCGCGCTCGCGGTTGCGGACCGCGCCGAGCGAGCCCATGCCGCGGTACGACTTGAACTGCTTGCCGTTGATGAAGATCAGCTCACCGGGCGACTCCTCGCAGCCGGCGAGCAGCGAGCCGAGCATGACCGTGTCGGCGCCGGCGGCGATGGCCTTGACGATGTCGCCGGAGTATTGAAGGCCGCCGTCGCCGATGACCGGCACACCGGCCGGCCCGCACGCCAGCGACGCCTGGTAGATGGCGGTGACCTGCGGCGCGCCCACCCCGGCCACGACGCGGGTGGTGCAGATGGAGCCGGGGCCCACACCGACCTTGACCGCGTCGACACCCGCGTCGACGAGCATCTGGGCGCCCGCCCTCGTCGCGATGTTGCCGCCGATGACGTCGACCTTGCTGTTGGCCTTGACCTTGGCGATCATCTCGGCGAGGCCCTTGGAGTGGCCGTGCGCGACGTCGACCACGATCACGTCGACGCCCGCCTCGATCAGCGCCTTGGCCCGCAGCTCCGCGTCGCCGCCGACGCCCACCGCGGCGCCGACGACCAGGCGGCCGTCGGCGTCCTTGGTGGCCAGTGGGTACTGCTCGCTCTTGGTGAAGTCTTTGACCGTGATCAGGCCGCGCAGCTTGCCCTCGTGATCGACGAGGGGCAGCTTCTCGATCTTGTTGCGCCGGAGCAGCGCGAACGCGTCGTCACGCGACACCCCCACCGGGGCGGTGACCAGCGGCATCTTGGTCATGACCTCGCGCACGGGGCGCGACTGGTCGGTCTCGAAGCGCATGTCGCGGTTGGTCACGATGCCGACGAGTACGCCGGAGACGTCCGTGACCGGCACCCCGGAGATCCGGTACGTCGCGCACAGCCGCTCCACGTCGGCCAGGGTGTTGTCGGGAGTGCAGGTCACCGGGTTGGTGACCATCCCGGCCTCGGACCTTTTGACCAGGTCCACCTGCTGGGCCTGCTCTTCTGCCGACAGGTTGCGGTGCAGGATGCCGATGCCGCCCTGGCGGGCCATCGCGACGGCCATGCGGGCCTCGGTGACGGTGTCCATCGCGGCGGAGACCAGCGGGATCGACAGTCTGATCCCACGGGAGAGCCGCGACCCGGTATCCGCGTCACCGGGTTGCAGATCTGAATAGCTCGGGACGAGCAACACGTCGTCGAAGGTCAGACCTGTCTCGGTGAACTTGGACATGCTGCGGCCCCTCCTGCCGATGCTGATGCAGGCAAGTCTAGGGCCTACGTGCAAAACGTCTTGAGGCCGGGAGCACGATGGCCCCCACGGCCCGTCGTACCCCCGGCCGCCAAAAGTGCCGAGGGATGGGGCGGTCGGTGATCCGCCCCATCCTCCGGCCACCGGCATCCGGGCGGAAGCGCGTAAAGCGCCACCGAACCCCCCTCCGCGTCCTGATGGCCAGCGCTGCCAGCTCAAGTGGATGCCGACGCTGGGTTAAGCCTGCGTTACTCATCGGCACACCGCAATGTGAAAACGTGCAATTGCACGAAGTTGCACATGTGACCAGGGAGTCCAACGCAAGGAGCGGACAAGGACGTATCGCCGAGTTATTCTCACGACACGCCCGTGTCCTCCCTACGGAGCCCCTTATATGCGCACCGAGTCCCACACCGTGTCTGATCCCCTTAAGGCGTCTGATCCCCTCGCGACACTGGGCCTCGACCCGGCTCAGACCGCGCTGTACACGGCGGTGCTGCGCCTGCACAGAACCACGCGTACCGAACTGGCCGAGGCCATGGACGGTCCCGTGGACAAGGTGAGCAGGCAGCTCGACGACCTGGTCAGGCTCGGCGTGATCGACGAGCAGTCGGGCGAGTACCTGGCCAGGCACCCCGCCGCCGCGCTCGGCCGGCTGATCGCCGAGCGCCTCGACCGGCTGGCCGAGGAGAGCAGGCGCATCGACTCCGCGCTTGGATCGATCCGGGGGCTGATCCGCGACTACGACGTGGGGCACGACTACCAGAACGGCGCGTTCCGGGTCGAGATGGTGAGCGGCGCCGACGTGCTCTACGAGAGCGTGGTGGGCATGGCGGTGCAGTCCCCGCCGATGCGGCTGCTCACCGCGATCCCCGATGACCGCACCATGGCAGACTTTGTACGAAAATTTGCCGATCCTTGGATCGATGCACAGCAGCGGAAACTCCTGAATGTGCGGGCCGTCATCCCGGTCTCCACGCTCACCCTGCCCGGCGTACGCGACCAGCTGACCAGGCTGCTGGCGACCGGCGGAACGGTCCGCACGCTGGACCGGGTGCCGAGCTGGTTCATGACCGCCGGCTCCGACGCCGCCGGCCTGCCTGCTTTATGGGGCGGCAACCTGCCCGACCACGCGTACAACTTCTATTTAGTACGGACGCCGATCGTCGTCGGCATGCTCCGATCGCTCTTCGAGGAGCTGTGGGGCCGGGCCGTACCCCTGCCCTGGGGCCGCCGGGGCGAGGGCGTGGTGCAGGTGCTGCGGCTCGCGGCGCAGGGCATGTGCGACGACTCGATCGCCCGCCAGCTGGGCGTCTCGGTGCGCACGGTACGGGCCAGGTTCGCCGACGCCATGGTTCAGCTCGGCGCGCAATCACGCTTTCACGCAGGTGTGGAGGCCGCGCGGCGTGGCTGGCTGAGCTAATAGCCACCGCGTCGGCCGCATCGGTCATATGGTGGGAAGGTGCTGGAAGACGTCCCCCGCGACCCGTTCGCGGACGACCCGAACGACCCCTCCTCAGCGATGGGCGAGCTCGACGACGCCGAACCGCTGACCGCGAGCGAGCGCGACGAGGCCATCACCGACCTCGCCGACGTCGAGGTCTTTCGCTCCTTGTTAGAGCAGCAGGGAGTGCTGGGACTCGTGCTCGACTGCCCGGAATGCGGCGAGCAGCACTTCTTCGACTGGGAGCTGCTGCGCGGCAATCTGCGCCAGATGATCGACAAGGGCCAGCCCCAGATGCACGAGCCGGCCTTTCTTCCCGACCCGGCCGACTACGTGACCTGGGAGTACGCCAGAGGCTATGTCGACGGTGTCATCGACACCGAGGAGCGCCGCTGATCCACGTCGTCCAGCAGCACGGCGAGCAGCCGTGCGGCTGGATCGCGCGAATCAGGCAGCTCGCCGCGGGCTAGCACGTCGAGAAGCGCGTCAGTCTGCTCCTCCGGCGTCAAGCCGACTCCAGTTCGGCCATCTGCCGCAACCTCGCCAGCGCTCGATGCTGGGCGACGCGGACCGCACCTGGTGACATACCGAGTACATTACCGGTCTCCTCCGCCGACAACCCCGACACCACCCGCAACAACAGCAACTCGCGTTGGTTGTCGGGCAGCTTGGCGAGCAGCCTGCGGGCGTACTCCACCTCGATGTAACGGACTACCGTCTCCTCGGGCCCCGGTCCATCGTCCGGCCCGTCCGGTAGATCCTGAGTCGGTACGGCCGAGCGGACCGAACTCCGCAACGCATCGGCCACCTTGTGCGAGGCGATACCGAAGACGAAGGAGGCGAAAGGCCGCCCCATGTCTCGGTATCGCGGCAGCGCGGACAGGACCGCGATGCACACCTCCTGGGCTACGTCATCGGCAATGTGATATTGCCCTGAAACCCTGCCCAGCCTGGCGCGACAATAGCGCACCACCATCGGACGCAACTCGCCCAGCAGGGATTCGATCGCACTGCGATCTCCCTGCACGGCGAGGCTCGTCAGTTCCCTTAGGTCGGAGTCATCCGTCCGTGCCGGAAGTCTCGACGCGAGCCTTACCCCAATTTTGGCGTCGGCGACGCTTCCCTCGCTCACGATAGGCATGATGCCCGCACTGATCGGGCCTGTCGTCATCGCGAACGGCTACGGATTGGTCACATTGACGAGACGATAACGGGCAGTAATCAAACGACGACACTAAGCCTTTATTGCGGAAGAATATTTCATCCCATAACCCGAAATGTGCAGAAATTGCCAGGCGGCTAGACGTTTACGGCACACATCAGGTTTACCCGAATAAAGGAATTTTCCCACTTCATCATCGTTCGGCCACCTCTCCAGCGGCCTGCCGGGATTGAGCGTATGTCATATGCCATACCTGGTGGTGGGAGTTGGGCCAACGTCTGTCGGCCGTGAGAGCGGCCGAGGGTAGGCGATACGCGGCGCCTCAGCGTCCAAGGAAGTGCCAGGGCGGCGACCCGGGCAAGAAGGGATGGCCGGGGCCCACCATGCGCGCGTCACGGCGCTCAGCCGCCTCCACCGGAGGAGCGTGCCCCTGGACAGACCCCGGCCCTGGACGGCGGGTGGGGCCGGCCCATGCCTGCCGTAAAGCCGCAAAAACCAAAACACGGCCCGCACCCAGAGAACAGGCGCGAACCGTGTAAGGGAGAAACTGGTCAGTGACCGTGGCCGTGACCGTGGCCCCCACCGGCAGGAGCGGACTCCTCTTCCGGCTTGTCGACGACGAGCGCCTCGGTGGTGAGGAGCATGCCGGCGATGGACGCGGCGTTCTGCACGGCCGAGCGGGTGACCTTGACCGGGTCGATGACGCCCTCGCTGAGCAGGTCGACGTACTCGCCCGTGGCGGCGTTGAGGCCGTGGCCCGCGGACAGCTCCGAGACCTTGTGGGTGACCACGTAGCCCTCGAGACCGGCGTTCTCGGCGATCCAGCGCGTCGGCTCGACCAGCGAGCGGCGGACGATGGCGACACCGGTCGCCTCGTCGCCCGTCAGACCGAGGTCGTCGAGGTCCTTGGAGACGTGGATCAGCGCGGAGCCACCGCCGGAGACGATGCCCTCCTCGATCGCGGCCCGCGTAGCGGAGATCGCGTCCTCGAGACGGTGCTTCTTCTCCTTGAGCTCCACCTCGGTGGCAGCGCCGACGCGCAGCACGCACACGCCGCCGGCCAGCTTGGCCAGGCGCTCCTGCAGCTTCTCGCGGTCCCAGTCGGAGTCGGACTGCTCGATGGCGAGCTTGATCTCCTTGACCCGGTCCTCGATCGCCTTCGCGTCACCGGCGCCGTCGACGATGGTCGTGGCGTCCTTGGTGACGACGATGCGGCGAGCGGTGCCGAGTACCTCAAGGCCGACGTTCTCGAGCTTGAGACCGACTTCCTCGCTCACGACCTGGCCACCGGTGAGGATGGCGATGTCCTGCAGCATCGCCTTGCGGCGGTCGCCGAAGCCCGGAGCCTTGACGGCCACGGAGGTGAACGTGCCACGGATCTTGTTGGTGACCAGAACGGCCAGGGCCTCGCCCTCGACGTCCTCGGCGACCACGAGCAGCGGCTTCTTGGTCTGGGCGATCTGCTCGAGCAGCGGCAGGAAGTCCGCGATCGAGGAGATCTTGCCCTGGGTGAGCAGAATGTAGGCGTCCTCGAGGACGGACTCCATGCGCTCGGGGTCGGTCACCATGTACGCCGACAGGTAGCCCTTGTCGAACTGGAGGCCCTCGGTGAACTCGAGCTCCATGCCCATGGCGTTGGACTCTTCGACGGTGAGAACACCGTCCTTGCCGACCTTGTCGAACGCCTCGGCGATCAGGTCGCCGATCTTGGCGTCCTGAGCGGAGATGGTCGCGACGTTCGCGATCTCCTTCTTGTCCTCGACCGGGCGCGCGCTGGCGAGCAGCTTGTCGCTGACCGCCTTGGCGGCCTTGTCGATGCCGCGCTTGAGCGACAGCGGCGAAGCGCCGGCCGCCACGTTGCGCAGACCCTCGCGGACCATCGCCTGGGCCAGGACGGTCGCGGTGGTGGTGCCGTCACCGGCGACGTCGTTGGTCTTGGTGGCGACTTCCTTGGCGAGCTGGGCGCCGAGGTTCTCGTAGCGCTCCTCCAGCTCGATCTCACGAGCGATGGTCACGCCGTCGTTCGTGATCGTCGGAGCACCGAACTTCTTGTCGATGACGACGTTGCGGCCACGCGGGCCGAGGGTAACCTTCACGGCGTCCGCGAGGGCGTTGACGCCGCGCTCAAGCGCGCGGCGGGCGTCCTCGTCGAACGCTAGGATCTTGGCCATGCTGAAAGTCCTCTCCTAGCGTCGAAAGCCCCGGCCGCACGCGCTCAGACGAGAAGCGCGCGCCCGGGGCCCGACGCATCCGACTTACTTCTCGATGATCGCGAGAACGTCGCGGGCGGAGAGCACGAGGTACTCCTCGCCGCCGTACTTGACCTCGGTGCCGCCGTACTTGCTGTAGAGGACGATGTCGCCCTCAGCGACGTCAAGCGGAATGCGCTTGTCGCCGTCCTCATCCCAGTTGCCCGGGCCCACCGCGAGGACCTTGCCCTCTTGCGGCTTCTCCTTGGCGGTGTCAGGGATGACCAGGCCGGAAGCGGTCGTCTGCTCGGCCTCAAGCGGCTGAACCACAATGCGGTCGCCGAGCGGCTTAACGGGAACCTTGGTGGCGGTCGTCACGATCGGACCTCCCCTTCAGATTTGAATGATCTAGAAGAGGCGACCAGCGGGGCCTGCCGTCGCGGGTGTCAGACCTGCCTCGTCGCACGTTGGCACTCTCAAGGGGAGAGTGCCAACAGGAAACATATGCAAGAGGGGCTTGACAGTCAACACGAACGCGTCTGCTCAGAGCGATCAGGCCCAAGAGCTTGCCCAAGGTTGGGAGTAAATGGGGTGACACGTGCTCGTGGGGTACGGCGGATGCGTGAGTACGCACGAGTACCCGCTTTACGCGCACAGCGGACACATCAGTCCACCAGCCGTATCTGGCCAGGCAGCCGCGTCAGACCACCGCAACGCGTGCGGCCACCCGTCCCTTCACCACCGCCTTCGCGCCTACGGGGTCGCGGCCTGGAGCGTGGCGGGGAGGCGCTAGCGTGGTGTGACGTGGATCTCGACGCCTTCACCGAGTTGCTCACCCCGCGCGGGCAGCGCGCTCTGGCCGAGGCCGTCGAGCTGGTGGGGGCCGATCCGGTGGCCGCCGCGACGAGACTGCGCAGGACGTACGACGCCGCGCTCACCTCGGCCGCGCTCACCCAGGCGGGGCTACGCGACCGCGCCAGAGCCAAGTTCGGCGCCGACGCGGCCAGCATGTACTTCACTCCGCACGGCCTGGAGCAGGCCACCCGCGCCGAGGTCGGCGCCCACCGCGCCCGCCGCCTGGCCACACCCACCGACGGAACGCGGGCCACATCCGGCGAAGCGCAGGGCGCGGCCAGGGAAACGCCGGTCGCGGCCGGTGGCAGGCCTGGCTGGGCCGGAGAAACGCGGGTCGTGACCAGTGGAACGCGGGTGGTGGACGTCTGCTGCGGGATCGGCGGCGACTTCATCGCGCTGGCCCGCGCCGGGTGCCTCGTGGACGCCGTGGACCTCGATCCGCTGACCGTCGCGGTCGCCCGGGCCAACGCCGAAGCGCTCGGGCTCGGGGAGCGGGTCACCGTCCGGGTGGGCGACGCCGCGACGGTCTCGCCGGAGGAGTATGACTGGCTGTTCGCCGACCCTGCCCGCCGTACGAGCCGGGGCAGGACGTTCGACCCCATGGCCTACTCGCCACCGTGGCCGGTCGTGCTCGACCTGGTCGCCAGGGCCCCGCGGGCCTGTCTGAAGGTGGCTCCGGGGATCCCGTACGAGTTCATCCCGGCCGGCGCCGAAGCCGAGTGGGTGTCGTACAAGGGCGAGGTAAAAGAAGCGGCCCTCTGGACAGGCTCCATCGACGCCACGACCAGGGCCGGCACCCCAGACACAACCGGCGCCCCCAGAACAGACGAAGCGCCCACAATCGGCGCCACAGGTCCGATCGGCGCTGTTGAGCGGCCGGGCGATGTGGTGCCACCGGCGACGGTGCCCGGTGGTGCGGTGCGGCGGGCGACGTTGCTGCCCGGTGGGGAAACGCTCGTCGCCCGCGGGGTCGAGGCGCAGATCGGTCCCGTCGGGCGCTATGTGTACGAGCCCGACGGGGCCGCGATCCGTGCACACCTCGTCGGGGAGGTCGCCGAGATGGTCAATGGCCGCCTCCCCGACCCGATGATCGCCTACATCACGAGCGACGAGGCGTTCGACACCCCGTGGGCCGCGCGTTACTCGGTGGAGGAAGTGCTGCCGTTCTCGCTGAAGCGCCTCCGCGCCACCCTTCGCGAGCGGCAAATCGGAAATGTCGTTATCAAGAAGCGAGCCTCGGCAGTCGACATCGAGCGGCTCAGAAATGACCTCCGGCTTTCTGGCGATAAATCAGCGGTAATCGTCCTTACCCGCGTGATGAATAAGCCTTCCGTCCTGATTTGCCATGCCGCCCCACCTGCATAAATGACAAATCCGGGCGTTCCCGGGCCAATACCTATCTTTCACTTCGCCCCTGACTTACCTTGATCGAGAGGCTAAGGTGGGCACGCTGGCGGTTAGCCGCGCTCTCTTTCTTCCATCTGCAAACCGGACCTATCCCACCGCTGCGCGGCAGACCGTCGGCGAGCGAAGGAGCCTTTCGGTGGATCACTCCAACCACACCACCCTTCTACAGGCAGGCGGCGATTCCGCCATCTCCGAAAGGATGCGGGACCTGCTGGCGCGTGCTTCCCAGGATCACGTCTACGAGCAGCGCACCCAGGGCGCCGTCCTCGACGAGATCCGCCAGCGCCTCGAAGGTATGGAGTGGCTGCTGCGCGAGGTCCGCGAACGGGAGCTCGGCGGGCTGAGCGGCACGCTCGAGACGGTGAGCGGGCGGCTTGACGACATCGCGGCCAAACCGCCGATGTGGGCCGAGGGTCTCGCCCAGCATGTGGAGGCGGTACGCGACCACGTTGACGCCGTCGGCGAGCAGGTGGGCACCGTTGACGCGCATGTGGAGTCGGTTCATCAGCGGGTGGCGCCGGTGTCGGAGCTGCCGGGGCTCTGGGCCGAGGTCGGCAGCGTCGGCGACAACGTGGACGAGGTGCTCAAGAAGCTGCAGTCGGTCCTCGACTGCACCGACGGCATCACCAAGCAGATGGGTGATCTGGGCATGAGGCTGGGCCGGCTCACCACGGGCATGGAGGCCGCCGCCAACCGCTTCACCCGCATCGACAAGTCGCTCGCCGAGCTGACCGCCCGTACCGACCGTGTCGAAAGCGCGGTGCTGGAGCTGCCCGACGGCTTGGAGGGCAAGCTCGCCGCCACGGCCGAGCAGCTCGACGACAAGCTCACCGCCACCGCCGCACAACTCACCACCGCCACCGAGCAGCTCGACAGCAAGCTCACCGCCGCAACCGACCAGCTCGACGGCAAGCTCACCGCCACCGCCAACCAACTGGGCGGCAAGCTCACCGCGGCGACGGACCGTCTCGGCGCCCAGGTGGACGGCACCGAACAACGCCTCGTCGGCCGCCTCGACGACGCTGAGCAGCAACTGGCCGACCTGGACCAGCGACTCGCCGGCCGCCTCGACAAGACCGAGCAGACCCTGACCACGCGTATCGACAGGGCCGAGCAGACCCTGATCGCGCGTCTCGACAGGACCGAGCAGGGTCTCACCGCCCGTGTGGGCGAGTCCGAGCAGGGCCTGTCCGGCCGCCTCGGCGAGACCGAGCAGCGCCTGACCGGTCGCCTCGACGTCGTCGACGGCAAGCTGCTCGACGCCCAAAGCGGGCTCGGCGGCGTCGACCAGCACCTCAACTCCGTCAACAGTCACCTGTCCCGCCACGACGACCGGTTCGACGCGCTCGACGGCCGTGTCGACGGCCACTTCATCCGGCTCGACGAACGCCTGGCCGTCGCCGACCGGCACCTCACCGAGTCCGCCACCCGCAACGAGGGCCGCTTCAACCAGCTCGACAACGGCCTGGAGTCACTCGACGAACGCCTGGGTGAGGTGGAGGAGCGCCTGACCACCCGCTTCGACGGCCTGGACAACCAGCTCACCGGCGTCAACGCCACCGTGACGGGCCTGAGCGAGCGGCTCACCGAGGTCGACCTCTCCGTAACCGGCCTGAACACCCGGCTGGCCGGCGTCGACACCTCGATCAACGGTCTCGGCACCTCGGTCAACGGCCTCGGCACCCAGCTCAACAGCGTGGAGACCAACCTGACCGGCCTCGCCGTACGCGCCGAACAGGCCAACGAGCACCTCGAAGCCGTCGACGACCGCATCGAGGCCGTCAACCAGCGCATCGGTCAGCTGCCCGCGACGCTCAGCATCGGCGAGCGAGTGCGCGAGCTCCTCGACTCCCAGACCACCGACCAGGGCGAGCACCTGACCGCCGCCGCGTCCGCGCTCACGGAGCTGGTCGCGGCGCGCCCCGACCGCTCCGAGCTCACCCAGACGGTCACCGACATCGTCGAGCCCGCCACCGGCGACCTCACCAAGCGCCTGGGCGCTCTGGAGGAGACCATGCTCGCCCTCGCCGAAGCCCTCCTCCGCCCCACCAGAAAAGACTGACCTCCCTGTACGGCACAGCCAAGGTCACCCGCACGCGCCGACCTGGGCGCGCGACCTTCCTGGCCGGTCGTGAACGCTCACGGGGTCCCCGCCGTGACGACGCGCATCCTGGGCCGTCGCCGGGGCAGGCCGACACCCCGTCGCGCCGGACGTCCACCCCCGCGTACCGGGGAACAATTCCGGTGAGACAGGCCACGTGAACACCGCCTCAGCATCGGCCACGATCCCTTCCAGCTCCCCCGGGGCGGTTTCGGCCCACCGTAGCGGGCACGTAGGTCATCTCACGGCTCGCCATGTCACATCGGGAGCCCCGCCACGCAGCTGTTGCGTGAGAACCCCACCACACAACAAGGAAGCAGGAATGAAGGTACTTCTGGCAGGAGCCACCGGCACCGTCGGCACCGAGCTGATCCCCCAGCTGATCTCCGCCGGCCACTCCGTGCTCGGCCTCACCCGTACCGAGCGCGGTGCCGCCAAGCTGGCGGAGGCGGGCGCGACCGGCCTGGTCGCGGACATGATGGACCGCGACGCCCTGCTCGCCGCGGTGAAGGGTCATCAGGCCGACGCGGTGATGCACCAGGCGACGGCGATCACCGGCGTGCCGCTGTTCCACCGTGCGCTGTATCCGACCGGCGCGCTGCGCGAGCGGGGCACGGCCAACCTGATCGCGGCCGCCGAGGAGGTCGGCGCGCGCCGCTTCGTCGCGCAGTCGTTCTTCCTCGGGTACGGCTACCGCGACCACGGCCCGGAGCCGGTGACCGAGGACCGGCCGTTCGCCGAGCCCGCCAGGGGCCCCTTCGGCGTGCACATGAGGACGTTGCGCGCCAATGAGGAGCAGGTGCTCAACACACCGGGCATCGAGGGCATCGCCCTGCGCTACGGCCTGTTCTACGGCCCCGAGGTGACCACGCGGAAGATGATGGCCATGGCGAGGCGGCGGATGCTGCCGGAGGTGCACCCGGCCAGCGTCATCTCGCTCGTGCACATCCACGACGCCGCCTCGGCCGCCGTCGCCGCGCTCGACCGGGGCCGGCCCGGCCGGGCGTACAACGTCGCGGATGACGAGCCGGTGAGCTTCGACGAGTACGTCCGGGCGCTGGCTCGGGCGGCGAAAGCCCCCGCACCGCCGCGGGTGCCCGGCTGGTTGCTGACGCCGACGCCGTACATGCGGGCCTTCATGACGGGCGTTCGCATCCGGGTGTCCAGCGAACGCGCGAAACGGGAGCTCGGCTGGGCGCCCGCCTACCCCTCCTACCGCGACGGCCTGTGAGCTGCCACAGGCGCGGCGGGCCTGGCGCGGCGGCGCCGCCAGTACGCGACGGTGAGCGCTCCCAGCAGCGGGCCCCACAGCAGCAGCGGCGCGTAGGCGGCGACGGCCAGCAGGCCCTGCCAGTCGTGGAACTCCAGAGGGAAGTCCGCGGGCAGCGGGCGGCCGTAGATGTCGTGTCCGGCTGAGGTGGCGACCGCCGCCAGCGTCCACAGCCAGGTGAGGACGACCGCGCCGAGCCCGGCGGGGACACCGGCGACCAGCACCGGAACCCGCTTCCCGCGCAGACCCGGGATCCAGCGCGGGAACACCTCTCCCCACGCGGAGATCAGCCCGATGGCGGTGAACGCCACCAGCTCGGAGAAGATCGACAGCAGCACCACGTACAGCTCCATCGGGAGCCATAACGGGATGTCCCCGGCGCCCTGCTCGCCGTGACCGATCGGCAGGTGCAAGGTGACCGCCGCGATCCGCCAGACGCTGGCCGGCAGCACGGTGAACGGGATGGCGTAGGCGGCGATCCGCGCCCAGCGGGGCACTCCGGGCACGGGGGCGTGGGCGGCCGTCCAGGCGGCGCGTAGCCGCCCGGTGGTCGGCGGTACTTCGGTGAGGGTGGTCATCGGCGGTCCTTCGGGCCTGCGGGCATGGCTTGCCCGATCTACCTCGAAGATCGCAGCCGCGTCAGGGCCGGCTCATCGCCCGCCGGAGGGAACCGCCTCCCCCGCAGGGGGGAACGGCCCCAACGCGCCCGTCATACGTGCACGGTCGTGATCGGCATCGACGAGTCAGCCGGGATGTCCAGCGCCGACGGGGTGACGCCCGCCGCGACCAGGTCGGACCCCAGCGCCGCGACCATGGCGCCGTTGTCGGTGCACAGCCCGGGCCGCGGCACCCGCAACCGTACGCCCGCCGCGTCACACCGCTCCTGGGCCAGGGCACGCAGCCGGGAGTTGGCCGCGACACCCCCGCCGATCAGCAGGTCGCGCACCTCGTACTTCCGGCAGGCCTGCAGCGCCTTGCGGGTCAGCACGTCGACCACGGCCTCCTGGAAAGAGGCCGCCACGTCGGGCACGTGGATGGACTCGCCGGCCGTCTCGCGGGCCTCCACCCAGCGCGCCACCGCGGTCTTCAGCCCGGAGAAGGAGAAGTCGAGCGTGCCGTCGTCGATCTTGCCGCGCGGGAAGGCGATGGCCGTGCCCGAGCCGGAGGTGGCCGCCTTGTCGATGTACGGGCCGCCGGGGAACGGCAGGCCGAGCACCCGCGCCACCTTGTCGAACGCCTCCCCGGCCGCGTCGTCCACGGTGGAGCCGAGCGAGATCACGTCTTCGGCGACGTCGGGCACGAGCAGCAGCGACGAGTGGCCGCCCGACACCAGCATGGCGATGCACGGCTTGGGCAGCGGGCCGTGTTCGAGCTGGTCGACGGCGACGTGGGCGGCCAGGTGGTTGACGCCGTAGAGGGGCACGCCGAGGCCGAGCGAGTAGGACTTGGCCGCGGCGACGCCGACGAGCAGCGCCCCGGCCAGCCCCGGGCCTGCGGTGACGGCGATCGCGTCGATATCGGAGAACTTCAGCCCGGCCTGCGCCAGCGCGGCCTCCACCGTCGGCGTCATCGCCTCCAGGTGGGCTCGCGAGGCGACCTCGGGCACCACGCCGCCGAACCTGGCGTGCTCCTCCATGCTGGAGGCGATCGTGTTGGCCAGCAGCGTGTGGCCCCTGACGATGCCGATGCCGGTCTCGTCGCAGGACGTCTCGATGCCCAGGACCAGGGGTGCGTCAGCCATCCAGCTTCCTTCTCATCATGATCGCGTCGGTGCCGTCGTCGTAGTAGCGGCGGCGCCGGCCGATCACCTCGAACTCGAAGTGCTCGTAGACCCCCCGCGCCTGCGGGTTGTCGGCGCGCACCTCCAGGAAGATCTCCCGCGCCGCGCGCCGGCCGGCCTCGGCCAGCAGCTCCGCCAGCAGCGCGCCGCCGATCCCGGTGCCCTGATGCGGGTAGTCGACCGCGATGGTCTGAACGTCGGCCTGGTCGGCCGCGGCGGCCAGACCGGCGTAGCCGACGATCTCCTCACCGACGACGGCCACCACGTAGTGCCTGGTCCGCGGCTGGTCGGCCAGCTCGCCACGGAGCATGCCCTCGCTCCACGCGTCCATCGGAAACGTGTTGCGCTCGATCTCCATGACCGCCGGCAGGTCGGCCTCGGTCATCTGCCGGAGCCGCACGTCCATCTGCCGGAGCTTCATGCCGTCACCCGCTTGGGCGCGCCGGGCACCACCGCGTCGGGGCGCCGCAGGTAGATCGGGCGCGGCGGCCCGAGCGCCACCCCCGCCGCGATGCCCTCGGCCGCCAGGGCGGCCAGGAACCCGGCATAGGGGTACGGCGGAGCGTCGGATCGCCCCAGGAGGTCGGGGTAGAGCCCGGCTCCGGCACCGGCCACGGGCAGGCCGTCCACCGGCACATCGGCGGGCCGGTCGACGAACGGCCCGTCGAGCCTGGTGCGCGCGTCCGCGTAGCGGGCCCAGAACACCTCCTTGCGCCGCGCGTCGGTGGCGACCAGGAACGGTTCGGTGAACCCGCTGCCGTAGGCGACGGCGTCGAGGGTGCAGATGCCGTACGCGGGGACGCCCAGCGTGGTGGCGAGCCCCTGCGCGGTCATCAGCCCGACGCGCAGCCCCGTGTAGGGGCCGGGGCCGCTGCCCGCGACGACGGCGGTGACGTCGGACAGGACGGCGCCCGCCTCGCGCAGCACGGTTTCGACGGTGGGGACGAGCAGCTCGCCGTGTCGCCGGGCGTCGATCGTCGTCGACTCGGCGAGCACTCGCTGCCCGTCATGGAGGGCGGCCGTGACGGCGGGCGTCGCGGTATCAAAGGCCAGGACCAGCACGACTGTTTAGCCTACCTGCCTGGCGGGTCACGCCCAGCCGGTGCGCAGTTTCAGCCAGTCGAGCGCCACGACGCCCTGCGCCCGCTGGAACGCCCTGACCGTGGGCAGGCCGGGCGGCGACGGCCGGCGGCCCTGCCGTACCAGGTAACCCGTGAAGGCGGCGATCACCGCGGTGGCGGCGGGATCGGGGTCGGGGAACAGCTCCTGCGGCGGCGGGCCGCCCTGCATGGCGACCGACGGCAGCATGCCCAGGAAGTCGAACCAGCTCGCGCCGACGCAGGCCCACGGCCAGTCGACCACGTAGACGCGGTCCTCGGTGAGCAGCAGGTTGTCGGCCCGCAGGTCGGCGTGGAGGAGCGTGTCGCCGGCGGCGGCGTCGGCCCAGCCGGACTCCAGCTCGGCCAGCGCGCCGAGGTGGCGCAGCGCCCAGAGGTCGAGGCCGGTGGTGTCCTCGTCGAGCAGCGAGCGCCAGCCGCGGAAGGCCTCCCCGAACGCCTCCGCGACCGGCGGCGCCTCGATCGGCGAGGGCGTGAGCGCGGCGGACATGCGCCGTACGGCCTCCATCACCCGGTCGAGCTCGTCGCGGCGCCAGGGCAGCTCGGGGTGGCGGCCCTCGATGTCCTCGAAGACCAGCACCACCCAGCCCTCGATCTCGACGTCGTACTGGAGCCGCGGCGCGGGCACGGACTCGGGCAGGGCGGCGGCGATCCTGGCTTCGGCCTGGTAGAGACGGACGCTGTCAGGGTTCGGCTCCGGGCCGACGGCTTTGACGAAGGCGCGCCGGCCGTTGGCGGCGCGGAGCCGGGCCGCCGCCGCGGGCGAGAACCCGCCCTGCTGCGTCACGGCCTCGGTCACGGGAGCGCCGAGGAACTCCTCGACGGCCGCGCGGGCGGCCGGGTGCACCTCCGGCCAGGGAACCCGCGCGCCCGAGGCGGGCGGGTTGCGCTCATCGCTCACGCTCGGGAAGCGTAGACGATGATGTTGTCGAGGTATTCGCCCTTGGCGTAGTCGAACTTGCCGCCACAGGTCACCAGCTTGAGGCCGTCTCCGCCGTAGACGCGCTCGGCCGGGAAGTGCTCCTTCGCCACCTGCTCGATCGAGTCGACCTTGTACTTGACGACCTTGCCGTCACTCCGCTCGACCTTGACGATCTCGCCCTTGCGTACCTGCCTGAGCTTGTAGAACACCGCCGGGGCCGTCTTGGTGTCGACGTGGCCGATGATGACCGAGGCGCCCTTGTCGCCGGGCACCGCGCTGCCGGTGTACCAGCCGGCCATCTTGGGCTTCTCGTACGGCGGCAGCTCGACCTCGCCGTCCTTGCTCAGGCCGAGCTTCATCAGCGGCGCCTCGACCTCGATCGACGGGATGTCGATGCTCTGGGGCACGACGGAGCCGGTCGTCTTGGTGGTGTTCTGGTAGGACTTGCCGAACGCGACCAGCAACAGCCCGGTGACGGCTCCCGCGAGGACCACGCGTCCAGGGCGGGCCATCGGCTAACCCCGGACGCGGCGCTTGATCAGCAGCCCGGCCGCCGCCAGCACGGCCACGCCGGCCAGCACGCCGCCGACCGGCATCCCCGAGTCGTCGTCGATGTCCTTGCCGAAGGTGCCGCCGCCGCCCGCTCGGGGTGCCTTGGTGGGCTTGGTGTCGTCGTCCGAGGTGTCCGCGGTCGCTCTGACGACCTGCAGAGTGGCCTTGCCTGTGTCGTTGGTGCCGTCGCACTTGACCTCGACCAGGTAGGAGCCGCGCTTGACGGTGCTCGACACCTGCGCCTCGCCGCGTACCCACGGGTTGGCGGCCGTGACGCGGCCGGTCGGCGTGGGCGTGGCCGTGGCGGCGGTCGGCGCGGTGGTCAGCGGCACGCCGCTGAGGAACGCCTTGGACGCGGCGGTGCCCGTGTGCGCGGGGCCGCCGGTGGGGACCGGGCAGTTCGCTAAGATCCACACCTTGGAGTTCTCACCCGCGGTGACCTTCGCGGGGCTCAACTGCACGAGGATGGGCTTCCTGCTGGCGGTCGGAGTGGCGCCGAGCGTGGGGGTGGTGCTGGCCGAGGCTGATGGTGTGGCGGTCGGTGTGGTTTGGGCGGAGGCTGAGCAGCCGACCGCGCCGATCATGACGATGGCTCCCGCGTACGCGACTCGCCTGACCCTGAGCACCGCCGCACCCCACTCCGCGCCGTCCTTCACCAAGCATCCACCAAAAAAGTGGACGCCGCCCCTCCTGATACCCAGATTTTCTGGGCGAACCCTTACCAATGATCATGTTTTCTATCGATGGTGAGGTAGATCAAGGGTGACAGCTTTGCCGGAAGACAGGGCGGATTTTACTTTTCCGCAGGTTCGGACGGCGTGTCGGCCCACCGGGCGCCGACGCCGCGCAGCGTCACGATGCGGGCGTCGTCGCCACTCTCACGGTCGATGTGGATCTCCAGCCGGTCGTCGGACAGCCCCTCGACGAGTCCCTCGCCCCACTCCACGACCGTCACCGACTCGTCGAGCGAGGCGTCGAGGTCGAGGTCGTCGACCTCCAGGTCACCGCCCAGCCGGTAGGCGTCGGCATGGACGAGTGGCGGGCCCTGCCGGAGCGACGGGTGCACCCTGGCGATCACGAACGTGGGCGAGGTGATCGGGCCGCGTACCTTGAGCCCTTCGGCGATGCCCTGCACGAGCGTGGTCTTGCCCGCGCCGAGGGGGCCGGACAGGATGACCAGGTCGCCGGGGCCCAGCAGGCCGGCCAGGCGGGCGCCGTAGGCGCGCATGTCCTCGGCGGTCGGGAGCCTCTCCGCCACTACAGCTCCACTCGCTTGATCAGGTCGCGCAGCGCGTCGTTGACCACGCCCGGGCGCTCCAGCTGGATCAGGTGCGACGTGTCCGGCACCTCGGTGAGCTGGGCCTCGGGCAGCGCGGCGGCGATCGCCTTGCTGTGCTCGGGCGGCGTCAGCCAGTCCTTGTCGCCGACCAGGATCGCGGTCGGCACCGGGTCGAGGACGTGCAGGGCGGCCAGCTTGTCGTGGTTCATCAGCGCCGGGTAGAAGTCGGCGAACACCTCGGTCGGCGTCGCCCTGATCATCGTCTCGGCGAAGTCGACCAGGGTGGGGCTGACGTTCTTGGAGTCGCCGAAGCCCATGAGACGGGTCATCAGGAACGCGATGTCGCTGCCCGCGTGGCGGGTCTTGTCGACGAACGAGCCCCGCTTGCCCAGCATCGAGATCGTCGGCGGAGCGATCTTGTGCACGACCTTGGACAGCAGCGCGGGCAGGCCCAGCGTGAGCTCGGCCAGCTTGCCCGCCGAGGTGGCGATGAGCGACACCGCGCGGATCTTGTCACCGAACAGCTCGGGGTGGCGGTCGGCCAGCGCCATGATCGTCATGCCGCCCATGGAGTGGCCGACCAGCACGCACGGGCCGGGTACGAAACGGTCGATCACCTCGGCCAGGTCGTCGCCCAGCCGGTCGATCGTGCTGTCCTCGGCGCTCGCGCGCTGGGAGCGGCCGTGGGAGCGCTGGTCCCACAGCACCATGCGGTAGTTGTCGCGCAGGTCACGGCGCTGGTAGTGCCACGACTCCAGGCTCAGGCAGTAGCCGTGGCAGAACACGATGGTCAGCGGCGCGTCCTCGGGCCCGTCGAGCTCGACGTGCAGGGCCGTGCTGTCGGAGGTGATGAGCGTGCGGTCCCGGCCGCGCAGCTCGCCGAACCGCTCGCTGGCCTCGGCGTCGGGGCGCAGCCTCATGCGGCCCACCGCGTAGCGTTTGGCCAGTGCCGCGGCGGCCACACCGGCCGAAGCGGCACCGACGATCGCGCCGGCGATCCCGACCTTCCGCCGTGTTGTCGTCGTCATGTCCCTGATCCCCTATACACCCGCGGCACCCGCGAACCGATCCTGGTCACGATCTCATGCGTAATCGTGCCGAGGTTATCCGCCCACTCCTGAGCGGTCGGCTCACCCCTCCCACCTGGCCCGAACAGGATGACCTCGTCCCCCGCGGCCAGCGGGTCGTCGCCCATGTCGATCATGAACTGGTCCATGCACACCCGGCCGGCTATCGCCCTGCGGCGGCCGCCTGCCAGCACCTCCGCCCGCCCCGTCGCGTGCCTGAGGATCCCGTCGGCGTACCCGAGCGGTACCAGGCCAAGCGTGGTCTCGGAACTCGTGACATAAAGGTGTCCGTAGGACACTCCTGAGCTCTCCGGCACCCGCTTGGCCAGCGCGATCCGCGCCACCAGCGTCATCGCCTGCCGCAGCCCGAAGTCGCCCAGCTCGGGGACCGGGCTGAGCCCGTACATCGCGATGCCGGGCCGGACCATGTCGTAGTGGGTGCGCGGCAGCGTCAGGATCGCGGCGGAGTTGGCCAGGTGCCTGATGACGTGGGACCCGGCCGCGCCGGCCTGCTCGGCCTGCTTGAGCGCCGCCTCGAAGGCCTCGATCTGCCGGTCGATCGAGCCGTGCCCCGGCATGTCCGCGCAGGCGAAGTGCGACCACAGGCCGACGATCTCGATGACGCCCTCGGCCTGGAGGGCGAGCGCCCTGGCCAGCAGCCCCGGCCAGGCCGCGAGCGGTGAACCGCCCCTGCTCATGCCGGTGTCGGCCTCAAGGTGCGTCCGGGCGGTCCGCCCGGTGCGCCGCGCCGCGGCGGCGATCTCGTCGAGCAGCCCCTCGTCGGCCGCCGACAGCTCGATCTCGGCTTCGAGCGCCTCGTCGAGCGGCTCTCCCGGCGTGATGATCCAGGACAGCAGCGGCGCGGTGATGCCACCGGCCCGCAGCGCGAGCGCCTCACGGATGTAGGCGGTGCCGAGCCTGCTCGCGCCGCCCTGCAGCACGGCCTCGGAGGTCGGGACGAGCCCGTGCCCGTAGGCGTCGGCCTTGACGGCCCCCAGCACTTCGGCGCCGCCCGCGCGCTCCTTGAGCAGTGCCACGTTGTGCCTGATCGCGGCCAGATCGACCCGCGCCTCCGCGGGCGTCGCCATCGGGGATGTCATCCCTCCAGTCTGGCAGCTCACTCGCGTGGTCGAGCGCGATTCGCCCTCTTGGGGCGACGACCGCCCTCCGGCTCACCTGGGAGAACGCGATGCGCCCCGCAGTATGCGGATCGCCGCCGGCACCGCCTCGGCCACGTCGGCGGCGGTCAGCGGGGCGTCGTCTGCCGCGATCCGCCCCGCCAGCCCGTGCAGGTAGGCCCCGCACGAGCCCGCGTCGAAGCAGTCGAGCCCCTGCGCCAGCAGCGCGCCGGCCACGCCGGAGAGCACATCGCCCGTGCCACCGGTGGCCAGCCACGCGGTGCCGGTCCCGTTGACGCGTACCGGCAGGTCCCGCGCGGCCACGACCGTGGTCGAGCCCTTGAGCAGCACGGTCACGCCCAGCTCCGCCGCCGCCCGGCGGGCGTGTTCGAGCCGGCCCGCCTCGATCGCCGCGCGGTCGGCCCCCAGCAGCCGCGACAGCTCCCCCGCGTGCGGCGTGATCAGCACCGGCGCGGTACGGCGGAGCAGCGCCCTGTCCCCGGCGACCAGGGTCAGGGCGTCGGCGTCGATCAGGACGGGCACGTCACTGGCCAGCACCCTGGCGGCCAGCTCGTGCGCCCAGTCACCGGTGCCGAGACCCGGTCCCAGCACCCATGCCTGC
Source organism: Nonomuraea sp. NPDC049269 (assembly GCF_043197155.1). Lineage (NCBI taxonomy): Bacteria > Bacillati > Actinomycetota > Actinomycetes > Streptosporangiales > Streptosporangiaceae > Nonomuraea > Nonomuraea sp. NPDC049269. Next base: position 1,397,627 of record NZ_JBICSO010000002.1, on the reverse strand, counting down.
ACCCGCCCGACCTCGTCGATCGACGGCTCGCTCAGCTCGGTGATGACCGCCTCGGGCCAGCGGGCGCGTACCTGGGTCACCGGCTCCGCCGGCCCCACGTAACGCACCATCCCCGCGCCCGCGCGCAGCGCTCCGCCCACGGCGAGCACGGCGGCGCCCGTGTAGCGGTCACTGCCCGCCGCTACACCCAGGACGCCCCTGCGGTATTTGTCGGACTCGCCCATCGGGTGCTTCAGCAGGCCGTAGACGTCATGGTGGGAGAGCGACACCACGTCGGGATCGGGCAGGTAGGGGTCGAGCCCGATGTCGATCAGCTCCAGCTCGCCCACGTAGCTCGCACCCGGATCGACGAGCAGCCCGGTCTTGCGGGCTCCCATGGTCACCGTCACCTGGGCCCCGACGGCCGCCCCGGCCACCTGACCGGTGCTCGCGTCGACGCCGCTGGGCACGTCCACCGCGACGACCAGGCCGGGCGCGGTGTTGGCCGCCTCGGCCAACCGTGCGTACGGCTCCCGCAACGCGCCGGTCGCCCCGATGCCCACCAGCCCGTCGACGATCAGCTCGGCCCGGTCGAGGGCGTCCGGGCCGGCGATGGTGCCGCCCGCCCGGCGGAACGCCTCCAGACCGGCCTCGTGGGTCTTGGCGCCCGCCAGGACGGCCTCGACCCGGGCGCCGCGTCCGGCCAGCCGGGCTCCGGCGTAGAGGGCGTCGCCGCCGTTGTCACCGCTGCCGATGAGCAGCAGGACGCGCGTGCCGTACACCTTGCCGAGCAGGCCGGCGCAGACGGCGGCCAGGCCGGCGGCGGCGCGGTCCATGAGCGTGCCGTCGGGCAGCCGCGCCATCAGCGCGCGCTCGGCGGTCCTGATCTGGTCGGCGGTGTAGGCGGTAGGCATGATCCGAAGCTATCCTTCCGCGATCACGTAGGCCATCGCCACACCGGCGTCATGGCTGAGCGAGACGTGCCAGCGCTTGACGCCCAGGCCGTAGGCGACTTCGGCGGCCTTGCCGGTGACGTGGAGCTCGGGCTTGCCGGTCTCGTCGCAGCGCACCTCGGCCTCCAGGTGCCCGAGCCCTCTCGGCGCGCCGAGCGCCTTGGCGACGGCCTCTTTGGCGGCGAACCTGGCCGCCAGCGAGTGCACCGCGAGCGGCCGTTCGACCTCGGTGAACAGCCGCTCGCGCAGCCCCGGCGTGCGCTCCAGCGCCGACTCGAACCGCGCGATGTCGACGACGTCCACGCCGATGCCCAGGATCATCCCCCCAGGTTAACGGGCCCGCCTACAACCAACTGGCCCGGACGCTGTCGGCCGGCCCGTCATCGGGCCGCGTGCCGAGCTCGCCCTTACCCACCCTTGCGAGCAGGCGGCTGACGCTGTCGATGATCTCGGGAACGCACCCGCGCAGCGCGGCCACGTCCGCCGCGATCGACTCGTCGCGATCGACCCCCGCCTTCTCCAGCACGGCGTCCAGATCCGCCAGCTTGCCCGCCAGCCACGTCAGGGGATCACTCGACAGCTCCTTGTCGAACACGCGTGGGCCCGGGTTCCATTCGGTGAAGGCCGGGTGGTGATGGGTCCGGTCGAAGCTGCCGGGACGGCCGTCGACCGATTCCAGCAGGTCGACGCGCCAGATGGGCCGGTCGACGTTGATGGGCCTCGCCGAATAGATGGACCCTTTCAGCTGCCCTCGTTCGAGCATCCGTACTTCGAGACGTACGCCGTGCTCGGCTCCCTCCTGACCCTTGCCCGGGTTCGGATCGACGAAGTACAGATCGCTCACGGCCACGCCGATCCGCTCAAAACCGAAGATGTACAGCATGCTTTGGAGTATGAACAACCGCTTGGCCGCCTTCAACAGAGGGCTGCCAGCCTCCGTACGCCCTCGGCCAGTTCGGCGGCGTCGGCCGTGGCGGCGAATCCGAGGCGCAGCCACGCGGCGGGCACCTCGGTGGCGAAGAAGCGGCTGCCCGCGCTGACCGCGACCCCGAGCTGCCGGGCGGCGCCGGCGACCACCGGGTCGCTCAGCCCGTCGGGCAGGCGGACCCACAGGTGCAGCCCACCGGCGGGCACCCGCGCGATGGTCCAGCCCGGCAGTTCGCGCGCGACGGCGGCGGCCAGTTCCCCGCGCCGCTCCCGAAGGGCCGTGGCCAGCGTGCGCAGGTGCCGTTCCCAGGCCGGCGAGCTGACCAGCTCCAGTGCGGCCTCCTGAAGCGGCCGGGTGACGAAGAAGTCGTCGACCAGGCGGACCGCCCGCAGCCGCGCCATCACGGGCCCGCGCGCGATCAGCGCCCCGATGCGCAGGCTCGGCGCGGCCGGTTTGGTGAGCGAGGTCAGGTAGACGACGGTGCCGTCACGGTCGTCGGCCACCAGCGGAGGCGGCACGGGCCCACCATGGCCGAGGTGCCGGGCGAAGTCGTCCTCGATCACGAACGCACCCGCCGCCCTGGCCACCTCGACCACCTGACGGCGCCGCTCGGGCGCCTGCACCGCGCCGGTCGGGTTGTGGTGGGCCGGCTGGCAGTACAGCACCCGCGCGCGGGTCAGCTCGAACGCCTCGGCCAGCAGATCGGGCCGCAGACCGTCGGCGTCCATGGGCACCGGCACCGGGCTGAGCCCGGCCGCGCGGGCGGCGGCCATCGCTCCGGGGTAGGTGGGCGACTCCACCAGCACCGGGTTGCCGGGGCCGGCGATGGCGCGGAACGCCATCGACAGCGCACTCTGCCCGCCCGCCGTGATCAGCACGTCGTCCGGGGTGACGCCGCCACCCGCCATGGTGGCGAACACGGCGCGCAACGGCGCCAGGCCGGCCGCGGGCGCGCGGTCCCACGCGTCGGGGCGGCGGGCCGCGCGGCCCAGTGCCGCGGTCAGTGCCCGCGTCGGCTGCAGCGATCGATGCAGGTAGCCGCCGTCCAGCATGATCGTCCCGGCGGGTGGCGGGCCGAGCGCGTCGGTCAGTGAGCGAGTGTCCACGGCCCGGTCGGTGAGCGCGACCGTCTGCCAGGCGGTGTCGGCGACCGCGGCGCCCTTCCTGGCGCGCGGCGCCACGAACGTGCCGCTGCCCGGCCGGGTGATCACCGCGCCTTCGGCGGCCAGCGCGGCGATGGCCTGCGACACGGTCACCGGGCCCACCCGGTAGCGCTGGACCAGGTCGCGGCTGCTGGGCAGGCGGTCACCCGGCGCCATCCCGGACAGCAGGGCACGCAGCCGCACTGCCAGCTCCGCCGAACTGCTACTATCCGACATGAAACTGGATAATAGCGCTTTCAATAGCAGCTCTGAACCGCTACTCGACGTCGAGGCCCTGCGGGCCGACACTCCAGGGTGTAAGCAGGTCGTGCACTTCAACAACGCCGGATGCGGGCTGCTGGCCGCTCCGGTGCTGGCCACGATGGTCGACCACCTGCGACTGGAAGCCCAGATCGGCGGCTACGAGGCGGCGGCCGCCCGCGCCGGCCAGGTCCGCGAGTTCTACGCGGAGCTCGCCGGCCTGATCAACTGCCATCCGGAGAACATCGCGTTCGCCGGTAGCGCCACCCACGCCTTCGCCACGGCCCTGTCCGCGATCCCGTTCGAGGCCGGCGACGTCATCCTGACCACGCGCAACGACTTCATCTCCAACCAGATCGCGTTCCTGTCCCTGCGCAAGCGCTTCGGCGTGCGGGTCGTGCACGCGCCGGACGCGCCGGAGGGCGGCGTGGACGTGGCGGCGATGGCCCGGCTCATGCGGGTGCACCGCCCCCGGCTGGTGAGCGCCACCCACATCCCCACCAACTCCGGGCTGGTCCAGCCGGTCGCCGAGATCGGCCGCCACTGCCGCGAACTGGACCTGCTGTACATGGTCGACGCCTGCCAGTCGATCGGCCAGCGCCCCATCGACGTGGCCGAGATCGGCTGCGACCTGCTCACCGCCACCTGCCGGAAGTTCCTGCGCGGACCGCGCGGCTCGGGCTTCCTGTACGTGTCGGACCGGGTACTCAAGGCGGGCTACGAGCCGCTGTTCATCGACATGCACGGCGCGCGCTGGACCGGGCCGGACCGCTACCAGCCCGCCGAGTCGGCCTCGCGGTTCGAGGAGTGGGAGTTCCCGTACGCGACCGTGCTGGGCTGCGCGGCCGCCGCCCGCTACGCCCGCGGGATCGGCGTCGAGGCCATCGCGCGCCGCTCGCCCGCGCTCGCCGCCCGGCTGCGTGGCCTGCTCGACGCCGTTCCGGGGGTACGGGTGCTCGAACAGGGCTCCGAGCTGGGCGCCATCGTCACCTTCACCATCGAGGGCTGGCAGCCGGAGCCGTTCAAGGCGGCGATGGACGCGCGGCGGATCAACTCGGCGCTCAGCTTCCGGGAGTTCGCGCAGTTCGACTTCGGCGACAAGGACGTCGACTGGTGCCTGCGCCTGTCACCGCACTACTACAACACCGAGGAGGAGGTGGACCAGGTGGCCGCCGCGGTCGCGGAGCTGGCCGTCTAGAACGAGCCCCGCTGCCAGGGTCCCCAGATGGCGAAGGACATGCCCTCTTTGGACTGGATGTTGACGTACAGGGTGTGACCGCCGGGGCCGAAGGTGGAGCCCGCGAACTCCGCGCCCGGGTCTCCTTCCACCGGCTCCAGGCGGGCGAAGTCGAAGATCTCTCCCTTTTTGGTGAGGCCGCGCAGGAAGTTGTCGCCGTCGCCGTCCTCGCAGAGCACCAGCGTGCCGCGGGGGCTGGCCGTCACGTTGTCGGGCAGGTCCAGCACGGACGAGCGCGGCGACTCGTACACGAGCCTGAGCCGCCCGGTCCACGTCTCGTACGCCCACACCTGCCCGCGTCCCTTGCCGAACCCGGACGGCGGCGTGTCACCCTCGGCGGTGGCGCCGCCCTGGGTGGAGCAGAAGTACACGACGCCCTGGTGGTAGATGGCCCCTTCGAGCCGGGAGAAGATCGCCGCGCCCTCGGCCCGGCCCTGCTTGCCGACGGCCTGGACGGCATCGTCGTTCGACGGCTTGCCGGTGAAGGTGGGGTCGGGGTCGTCGATGGTCACCCATACCGTGTTGTACGTGACGCCGGCCCGCTGCCCCTTGGACAGGTCCTTGTGCGGGGAGCCCTTGATCGCGAGCATCTGCAGCCGGCCGCCGTCGAGCAGCCGCCCCGCCTTGAGCGGGTGCTTCGGCGGCGTGTAGCGGTAGAAGCCGGAGGCGAACGCGAAGCAGTCCTCGGTCAGGTAGAGGGCCCCGGCCTGCGGGTCGAACGCGGCCGACTCGTGCGCGAACCGGCCGGCCGCCTTGATCGGCTTGGCGTTGGAGGTGCCCGACACCGGCACCTCGAAGATGTAGCCGTGCTTGCGGGTCAGCTTGCTGTTGTCGTTGCCGTTGAAGTCGTTGGCCACGTCGGGGCCGTTGACGGTCTCCTCGCAGCTCACCCAGGCGTTCCAGGGCATGGGGCCGCCCGAGCAGTTCATCATGGTGCCGTTCAGCGACGGGGCGCTCTTGAGCACCTCGCCGTAACGGGTGACCTGGAGGGTCGAGGTGCCGCCGCCGGCCGCCGGGTCGTAGGCCTTGTCCTTGTCCCCGAACGCGCCGACCGGCCCGGCGACCTCGTGGTTGCGCACCAGGATCGCGGTGTCGCGCGGGCCGCGGAACGCGGCCATCCCGTCGTGCTTGCCCGGCACGATGGAGCCGTCGGAGTATTTGCTGCCCGCCGGGCTGAAGGAGCGGTACTTGAACCCCTCGGGCAGGTGCAGCCGGACCTTCCCATCACGCGCGTCGCGCACCGCCTTCAGCGGTCCGTACCCGGTCGCCAGGGCGACGCCGCCTCTGGCGCCCGCGCAGGCGACTCCGGCGAACGGCCCGGCGATGCCGGCCGCGGCGGCCAGACCTGCTCTGGTCAGAAAGCGACGACGATCCACAAGGCCTCCCAGGGCTCGGTATCCGAACAGTAGCCTCTGACAAATCGCCGCATGCCCCGTTTCACCGAGATCCCAGGCGGGAGCCGCCGCCCATACCCAGAACTGCGACGAAGTAATCCCATGTCTTTATCCACAGGCTGTGGACAAAGATTGGCACCCGTCGAGAGCGCGTTTGGACGTCGTCGCTACGCTGCCAAGGTGAACAACGGCTACGTTGAACTGAGCAGGGAGCAGTGGAGCGAACTCCGCAAGAACACGCCCTTGACTCTCACCGCGGCAGAGCTGGAAGAGCTGCGTGGCGTCGACGATCCCATCGACCTCACCGAGGTCACCGACATCTACCTCCCCTTGACCCGGCTGCTGAATCTCCACTTCACCGGGTCCAAACAACGCAGTAACGTGCTGAACGCGTTTCTCGAGCATCCGGGGCAGCGCGTGCCGTACATCCTGGGCATCGCGGGCAGCGTCGCGGTCGGGAAATCGACGACGGCGCGGCTTCTGCACACACTGCTGGCCCGCTGGCCGGAACACCCGCACGTGGAGCTGCTCACCACCGACAGCTTCCTCTACCCCAACGCGGTGCTGGAATCCAAGGGGATCATGCACCGCAAGGGATTTCCGGAGAGCTACGACCGCAGGGCGCTGGTCAGGTTCGTGGCCGAGGTCAAGGCCGGGCAGTCCGAGGTGCACGCCCCGGTCTACAGCCACCTCGAATACGACATAGTCCCTGGCGCAAAACAAGTGGTGAAAAATCCGGATATCTTGATCATCGAGGGGTTGAACGTGCTTCAGCCCGCCCCGCCCACGTCCCTCGCGGTCAACGACTACTTCGACTTCTCGATCTACGTCGACGCCAAGGTGGAGGACATCCGGGCCTGGTACGTCGACCGCTTCCACAAGCTCCGCCGCACCGCCTTCGAAGACCCCCAGTCGTACTTCAAGTACATCGCCGACCTGTCCGACGAGGAGGCGACGGAGTTCGCGGTCAACGTCTGGCGCGACATCAACGAGCGCAACCTGGTCGAGAACATCGCCCCCACGCGCGGCCGCGCCAGCCTGGTCATGCAGAAAGGCGCCGACCACTCCGTCAGGCGGGTACGGCTTCGCCGAACCTGAACGCCTCCTCGAACAGGTAGGCGGCGAACCTGCCCGCGCACCCCTGATCGTCGATGTCGGCGAACCAGCAGTCCTCGCCCTCGTCGTGGCACCTGAACGTCTCCCTCATGCGAAAAACCCTCGCGTACCACTGTCAACACATCATCAACATCCGATCGACAAGAATGACCCGGTGCTACATCTGCGATTGATCTGCCCGTCCGCCCGTACCGGCGAGGTGACGACCGTGCTCGACGAGTGCACGGGCGTCACCAACGTCGCCGTGCTGCCCGGCGCGGCCCGCGAGCCGGCCGGCGATCTGATCCTCTGCGACGTCGCCCGCGAGGCGGCCAACGAGGTGATCAGCAGGCTCAAGTGGGTGCAGGACGAGGGGTCCATCGCCGTCGAGCAGATCCACCTGGCCCTGTCCAAGGTGGCCGCGGACGCCGTCGAGGAGGCTCCCGGCGACCCCGACGACGCGGTCGTCTGGGAGGAGCTCGCCCACAAGGTGCAGGCCGAGTCGCGCATCACATGGGCGTACCTGGCCTTCCTCGCGATCGCCACGCAGCTCGCGGGCATCGGCGTCCTGCAGAACTCCCCCATCCTGATCGTCGGCGCGATGGTGCTCGGCCCCGAGTTCGGCGCGATCGCGGCCATCTGCTTCGGCCTGCTCCGCTTCCGCGGCCATCTGATCATCACCTCGGCCAAGACCCTGGTCATCGGGTTCGCGGTGGCGATCGCGATCACGTTCGCCTGCGCGCTGGTCTCGCGCTGGATGGGCTGGATCGACCTGTCCAATCTGCGGGTCAACGAGGAGGTCCAGTTCATCGTCAAGCCCGACCGCTGGTCGTTCATCGTGGCGCTGCTGGCGGGCGCGGCCGGGGTGCTGTCGATCACGGCCGGCAAGTCGTCTGCCCTGATCGGCGTCTTCATCTCGGTCACCACGGTCCCCGCCGCCGGCTACGTGGCCGTGGCGCTGGCGCTCAGTGACTGGGACGAGGTCGCGGGGTCGGTCGCGCAGCTCGCGCTGAACATCGTCGGCATGCTCATCGCGGGCACCGTCACCCTCGCGGTCCAGCGGAAATTCTGGCCTCAAGTAGGACATCGTTCATCCGTGTGAACGAGGCCACACCCCACCCCCGGCCAGTAGGGTCCAGATCATGCACATCCTCGCTACCGAGGGGCTGACCAAACGCTTCCCGACCGTCACGGCACTCGACCAGCTGACGGTCAACGTCGGGTCCGGCGTCACCGGCCTGGTCGGGGCGAACGGCGCGGGCAAGTCGACGCTGATCAAGATCCTGCTGGGCTTACTGCCACCGACCGGGGGCGGCGCGCGCGTGCTCGATCTCGACGTGACCACGCAGGGCGCCGAGATCCGCAGGTTCGTCGGTTACATGCCCGAGCACGACTGTCTCCCCCCTGACGTGTCCGCCACCGAACTGGTCGTCCACCTCGCCCAGATGTCCGGGCTGCCGCGCACGGCCGCCCGAGAGCGCGCCGCCGACGTGCTGCGCCACGTGGGACTGGCCGAGGAGCGCTACCGCGCCATCGGCGGCTACTCCACCGGCATGAAGCAGCGCGTCAAGCTGGCCCAGGCGCTCGTGCACGACCCCAAGCTGATCTTCCTCGACGAGCCGACCAACGGGCTCGATCCGCGTGGCCGCGACGAGATGCTGTCGCTGATCAGGCGCATCGGCACCGACTTCGGCATCAGCGTGCTCGTCACCTCGCACCTGCTCGGCGAGCTGGAGCGGATCTGCGACCACGTGATCGTCATCGACGCGGGCCGGCTGCTGCGCTCGTCCGCGATCGCCGAGTTCACCCAGGCCACGCAGACCGTCACGGTCGAGGTCGAGGAGGGCACGCAGCCGCTCGCCGAGCGGCTGTCCGAGCTCGGCCACACCGCCACCCAGCACGGCCGCCTGCTGGTGGTCGAGGTGACGGGTCCGGAGACGTTCGACGCGATCCGCGACGCGACCGTCGATCTCGACCTCTGCCTGATCCGGCTGGAACAGGGCCGCCACCGCATCGAGGACGTCTTCAGGGAGGAGGCGGCGAATGTCTGAGATCTATGACATCGGTTACCGCCATTACGACGGTCCGCGACTCGGCCGCGGCTACTCGACGCGCGCCCTGACCGTCCACAGCCTGCGCGGCGTCTTCGGCCTCGGCCGTACGGCACGCAGCAAGATCATGCCATTCGCCCTGGCCTTCATCATGCTGCTGCCCGCGATCGTGTCGATCGCGATGATGGCCCTGCTGAAGCAGCACGGCATGAGCTACACCGGCTTCGCGGTCTACATGCAGACGGTCCTGGCGATCTTCCTGGCCTCGCAGGCCCCGACGGTGGTCGCGCCCGACCTGCGCCACCGGGTACTGCCCCTGTATCTGTCACGTCCGGTCACGATCACCGAGTACGTGACCGCCAAGGTCACCGCCATGACCGTGGCGTTGTTCCTGCTGATCGCCGTGCCGCTGACGCTGATCTACGTCGGCGAGCTGCTCATCGACCTCGACGGGCCGCCGCAGACCAAGGAATACCTCGGGGCCATGGCCATGGCACTGCTGCTGTCGATCCTGCTGTCGTCGTTCGGCCTGGCCATCGCCTCGCTGACGCCCAGGCGCGGGCTCGGCGTCGCCTCCATCATCGCCGTCTACCTGCTGACCTCGGCCTCCACCCCGATCATGTTCGCCGCGCTGGATTCGTCGGGCTACCGGTCGGCTGCCGCCTGGGCCTGGCTGATCCACCCGTTCTGGCTGGTCGACGCCGTACAGGTGTGGCTGTTCAACACCACGTCCAACGCGCTGGACGGCAGCGGCTACCCGCCGGGGCCCGCCCCGGCGATCATCGTGGTCGTGCTCATCGCGATCGGACTGGGGGCGCTCGCGGCGCGCTACCGGAAGGCGGCCGCCCGATGAACATCGAACTCGCACAGGTCTCGCGCTGGTACGGCAACGTGGTGGCGGTCAACGACGTCACGATGACGATCGGTCCCGGCGTCACCGGCCTGCTCGGTCCCAACGGCGCGGGCAAGTCGACGCTGCTGCACATGATGGCCGGGTTCCTGGCCCCCTCGGGCGGCACGGTGACGATGGACGGCACCCAGATCTGGAAAAATCACCACATCTACCGGAACATCGGCCTGGTCCCTGAACGGGAGGGTGTCTACGGGTTCCTCACCGGCTGGCAGTTCGTTCTGTCCGCCGCCAGGCTGCACGGCCTGGCCGATCCGGTCGAGGCCGCCCGCAAGGCGCTGGCCACGGTCGAGATGGAGGAGCCCAAGGACCGCCGCGTCGAGACCTACTCCAAGGGCATGCGCCAGCGGGTGAAGGTCGCCGCCGCGCTCGTCCACGACCCGCCGGTGCTGCTGCTCGACGAGCCGTTCAACGGCATGGACCCGCGCCAGCGGATGCACCTGATGGACCTGATCCGCGCGATGGGCACGGCGGGCAAGACGATCCTGTTCAGCTCGCACATCCTGGAAGAGGTCGAGCGGGTCGCCCAGCAGATCGAGGTACTGGTCGCGGGCAGGCACGCCGCCTCGGGCAACTTCCGCGAGATCCGCCGGCTGATGACCGACCGGCCGCACCTGTTCAGGATCCGGTCGAGTGACGACCGGAAGCTCGCGGCCGCCCTGATGCTCGACAGCTCGGCGGGCGGCGTGGCACTCGGCCCCGACGGGCTGGAAGTCCAGGCGACCGAGTTCCGGCGCTTCGCGCGACTGCTGCCACGCGTCGCCCGCACCGAAGGCATCCACCTGCACCAGGTCTCCCCCGCCGACGAGGACCTGGAGAGCGTGTTCGCCTACCTGATCAACAGGAGTACCTGATGAACACGGTCGTTGCAGGGATCACCTACCGGGCGCTGCTAGGCAGGCGCCGGATTGTCCTGCTGCTTCTGCTGCCGTTGGCGCTGATCGCCCTGGCGGTCATGCTGCGCCTGTTCGGCGGCGCCAACGACCCGCACTCGGCCGAACTGCTGATGGAGAAGTTCGCCATCGGCACGATGCTCCCGCTGCTCGGCCTCATCGCGGGGACCGGGGTGATCGCCCCGGAGATCGACGACGGCACGATCATCCACCTGATGTCCAAGCCGATCTCCCGGCCGGTCATCGCGCAGACGAAGTTCCTGGTGGGCGCCTCGCTGCTGGCGGTGTTCGCGGCGGTCCCGACGTACTTCGCGGCCTGGCTGCTGGTGGGCAACGAAGACGACCTCGCGGTCGGCTTCGCACTCGGCGCGCTGGTCGCGGGCATCGCCTACGCCGCGGTGTTCCTGCTGCTCGGCATCATCACCCGGCACGCGGTCACGATCGGGATCATCTACGCGCTGCTGTGGGAGACGCTGGTCGGCTCGTTCGTACCGGGGGCGCAGAAGTTCTCCATCCAGCAGTGGGCCAACACGATCGCCGACCAGATCTCCGACAACCCGTTCCTGAAGACCAACGTGACGCTCGGCTTCGCCGTGCCGGCGCTGATCATCGTGACGCTGGGCGCGGTGCTCTGGGCGGGACAGCGGCTGCGCGTCTTCGCCCTCACGGACGACGAATAGCCGCACGCAGCGCCGCCCGGTCGAGCTTGCGCCTGCTGGATCGCGGGAAGTCCGCGAGCACCGCGATCCGGTCGGGCAGCGCGCCCACGTCGACCAGCGCGGGCAGCCGGGCGCGTACGGCCGCCTCCTGGAAGCCGTCGCCCGGCACCAGCGCCAGCACGACCTCCTCGTCGCCGGTGACCGGATCGGCCAGGCCGACGATAGCGGCGTCGGCCACGCCGGGCAGCGCCGCGATGGCCGGTTCGTACAGGCTCGGGTAGATGTTGAACCCGTCGCGAAGGATCATGTCCTTCTTCCGGCCGAGCAGCACGAGGCGGCCCTGCCCGTCCAGACGTACCAGGTCGCCGGTGGCCACCTCGTCGTGCGGCGGCTCGCCCAGGTAGCCGCGCGCCAGGTGCGGGCCGCTGACGATCAGCTCCTGGTCCTCGGTGAACCGCACGCCGACGCCCGGCAGCGGCGCGCCGAGCAGGTCTCCCTCCGCGCAGGCCAGCTTCTCCGCCGCGCTCGCCAGTGCGATGGGCAGCGCCTCCGTCATCGCGTAGATGCTCAGCACCTCCGCGCCCGGCGCGGCGGCGATCGCCTTCCGCAGTACGGCCGGCGGCGCGGGAGCCGAGCCGAGCAGCAGGTGGCGCAGGCTCTCCGGCAGCCGTTCCACCCGCTCGACGAGGGCGGCCAGCTCGACGGGCACGCAGTACAGGTGGGTCACCCGGCGCTCGAAGATCAACTTGTCCTGGCCGGGCATCGACCAGGTGGCGCCGCCGATGAGCGCGGGCAGGCCCAGCATCAGGCCGTCGGTGTGGACGACGTCGCCGGGTTCGACGGGGAAGCGGTCCCTGAAGATCTCCAGCCCGGCGGCGAGGGACGCGCGGGTGTGCACGACGGCCCTGGGGTGCGCGGTGGTGCCGGAGGTGAAGATCACCGCCGCCGGATCGTCCACGTCGCCGGTGACGGTACCGGTCAGCGGTCCGTTCAGGCCGCGTAAGCGTACGGCGTCCCTGGGCACGCCGGGCAGCCGGCGACCGGTGTAGGCGTGACGCAGCTCCAACTCCGGCAGCGGATCGCGGAGGTCGGGCAGGAGCACGCCCCGGCGCCTGGCCAGGGCGCGCAGCGGCGCGAACGACGTGACGGCGTACAGCAGCGACCCCGCCACCACCCAGCCCGGCCGGGCCAGCCGGAGCCGGGCCTGGAGGATCTCCGGCGCGAGACCGGGATCGGCGAGCACCAGCACCCCACCTGCGGCGACCACGCCCAGCGCCACGGCGATCGCGTCCGGCGACGGCTCGACGGCGTAGAGCACGCCGTCCCCGCGCGCGAGCCCCTCGGCCACCAGCCGGTCGCGGATGCGCAGCGCCCGCTCGCGCAGCCCGCCGAACGTCAGCTCCCGCCCCCGCGCCCCCACGATCGCCGTCGCCCCCGGCGTACGCTCACAGGCGGCGAACACCTGAGCCAGCAGATCGCTCCCCATCCCACTCCCTCAAAGCTCGTAACGCCGCATGATCGGCACCGCGACCGTGTTCAGCAGCCGGGCCAGCGCCACCCAGCCCGTACGACGCCGCCACGGCAGATGCCCGACATACACGGCCCGGTACTCGATCTCCGGCACCCCGCCGCGCAGCCGCTTGAACTCCCCCGCACCAGCACTGTCGTTGACCGCGAGCCCTTCGTCCACCGCGATCTGATAGACCAGCGCGCTCAGCATCCGATACAGGCCGACCTGCTGCGGCAGCGCGGTGTCGTACCCGAAGATCGGCGTGGTCAGCGTCCCGTCACGGTGGAAGTAGCCGAGCACCCCGGAGATCCGCCCGTCCCTTGCCAGCGCCCAGTAAGTGATCGTCCCCGCCCGCATGGTCTCGCGGACGAACCGCTCGGTGAACTGCGGATTGTTCCGCGAGTATTTATCCAGATAAAGCAGGTTATAAAGCTCGACCACCCGAGCCGCGTCATCCTCGCGCGGCCGCACCACCTCATACCCCCGGCGCTCGATCAGCCGCAGATCACGCCGCCACTTCTTGCGCTGCCGGGCCCCCTGCTCCCCCGGCCGCACCAGGTAGATCCGCCGCCCCGGCACCATCACACAGCCGTCGATCCGCCGGTTCACTGAGCAGAACCCGACGGCGTGCCCGGGGAACCGCTCGCGCAGGAACCGGATGGCCGCCTGCTCATGGGCGGGCTCGATCGCCGGATAGAGGTTCGTGGAGAGCAGCCAGTTGTTGACCAGCACCACCCGGTCCAGCTCCGCCCACCGGCACAGCGCCCCCAACGCGGACAGCGCCGCCGCCAGCACCGCGCGCAGCACCCCGCTACGAAGCACGCGCAGCTCCTCACCGGCATAGGTCACATAATGCGTGTACGGCGAGCACACCCACGCGTTCCCCTGCTCATCGTCGTTGACCGACACCGGCAGCACCACGCGCCCGTCCACCAGCAGGACCCCGTAGGTCGTGGCCACATTGCCGACGTACGCCTCGGTCCCGCCCTCGACCAGCGGCACCAGGTAGGCCCGCGCATAGGCGCCGTCCTCGGTCTCGGGCCAGGGCAGCTCGCCGAGGTCGTCCCTCGTGTACAGCTCGGCCTTCACCGACCGTCCCACTCGATGTCGTACGTCGAACACTCGATCAGCGACCGCCGCGTCCACAGCGAGCGGATCCAGTTCTCCCACAGCACCCCGAACTGCGCCACGAACGGCCCCCGATCACCCTTCACCGCGATCACGTCGTCAGTGGACGACACCACGCTCGCCCACCGGCGCAACTCCGGCCAGGACCGCACGCCGGCCAGCCCGAAGCCGAGCATCGCCAGCCCGATCATCGCCCGCGCGCCGGGCGCGGGCCGCAGCGGCTCGTCCGGCAGGTCACCGAGCAACACCCCGGCCAGCTCGTCGCCCAGAAGATGGACCCCACTGGTGGCCCGCGGATTGCACTCCATCGGCACCACACGGTCGCCGGCCATGAAGTCGAAGGCGATCTGCCCGCTGAACCCAGCCCGCTCCACGAACCGCGTCACCCAGGCGTCCACCTCGGCATGCTCCACCGGCTCAAAACTGACACAGGCCCCGGAAGCCGTGAACTCCACCGCGTAGGCGGCATGCGCCACCACCCTGCCCTTGACGGCCACGGAGTACGTGCAGATCTGCTCCCCGCCGAGCAACTCCTGAGCCACCCAGGGCCCCTCGCCCGCCCTTAACGCGATATTTCCCCGCACCACCCGCACCTTCGTACCAAAGCGCGAAAAAACCGGCTTTAGTACGAAGGGCCGTCGGACCCCCACCAGGTCGTCCTGCGACGTCACCAGCACCGTCTCCGGCACCGGCAGCCCGAACCCCTTCGCCAGCTGGACGAACTCCCACTTGCTGTGCAACGCCCGCAGCGTCCCGAGCGGCTCGGCCAGCACCTCGCAGGGCAGCCGCTTCCGCCCCCGGGCGACCCAGAAGATCTCCTCGCAGGTGGGCACGACCAGCCGCACACCCTCCAGCTTGACGATGTCGGCCAGCGCGTCGGCGAACGCCTCGGGGGCACGGTTGGGCGGCGGCACCCGATGGCTCACCGCCACGGCCGCCGACCGCGCGCAGAGCTGCGCCCGCGAACTCTCGGCCACCACGACCCGCACACCCGACCTGGCGAACTTCCTGGCCAGGTCCAACGCCACAGGGGCCCGCCCACCGGTGATCAGCACAGTCACGCTCACCAGCCGCAGAATACGCGTGAGGGGCACGGCGGTGCCGTGCCCCTCACAGTGAAGACCTCAGACGCAGGCGGCCCGCACCACGTCGGCCAGCCGGCCCGCGACCTCGGAGGCGTGCTCCTCGGACGAGGCCTCGACCATCACGCGGATCATCGGCTCGGTGCCGCTGGGCCTGATCAGCACCCTGCCGGTCTCGCCCAGCTCCTTCTCCGCCAGCGCAACGGCCTCGGTGAGCTCGGGCACCGACGCCTTGCCCCGGTCCACGTCCTTGACGTTGATCAGGATCTGCGGCAGCGGCGTCATCACCGCGGCCAGCTCACGCAGCGACTTGCCCGACCTGGCCACGACCGAGAGCAGGTGCAGCGAGGTGAGCAGACCGTCTCCGGTGGTGGCGTGGTCGAGCATGATGACGTGACCCGACTGCTCGCCACCGAGGTTGTAGCCGTCGGCCTTCATGCGTTCGAGCACGTAGCGGTCGCCCACCGCGGTCTCCACCACGTTGATGCCCGTATCGCGCATGGCCAGCTTGAAGCCCAGGTTGGACATCACGGTCGTGACCACGGTGTCCTTGGCCAGCGTGCCCTCGGCATGCATGTCGACCGCGAGGATCGCCATGATCTGGTCACCGTCGAGGATCGCGCCGGTGTGGTCGACCGCCAGGCAGCGGTCGGCGTCGCCGTCGTAGGCGATGCCGAGGTCGGCGCCGCGCGAGACGACCACCTGCTGCAGCTTGGGCAGGTGGGTGGAGCCGTAGCCGGCGTTGATGTTGAGGCCATCGGGCCGCGCGCCGATCGCCTCCACCCTGGCTCCGGACCGCACCAGCGCCTCGGGGGCGACCATGTGGGCCGCGCCGTGAGCGCAGTCGACCACGATGTCGAGCCCGTCGAGCCGGCCGCTGACGCTGGTCAGCACATGGGAGATGTAACGGTCGGCCTCACCGTACGCGTCGCGGACCCGGCCCACGGCGGAGCCGACGGGAAAGGTCCAGTCCTCGCCGAGCCGGCGCTGGATCTCGTCCTCGACCGCGTCGGACAGCTTGTAGCCGCCGCGGGCCAGGAACTTGATGCCGTTGTCCGGCGCCGGGTTGTGCGAGGCCGACAGCATGACGCCGATGTCGGCGCCGAGCGCGGCGGTGAGGTAGGCGACGGCCGGGGTGGGCAGCACGCCGAGGCGCAGCACATCCACTCCGGACGACGCAAGGCCGGCGACCACGGCGGCCTCGAGGAACTCCCCCGAGGCACGCGGGTCCCGGCCTACGACGGCCACAGGACGACGTCCTGTGGCCGTGAACGCGCCCGCATCGCCGAGGACGTGAGCCGCCGCGACCGAAAGGTCCATGGCGAGCTCCGCCGTGAGATCGCGGCCAGCGACCCCACGAACCCCGTCGGTGCCGAAAAGGCGCGCCAATTTAGCGCTTGCTGTACTGCGGAGCCTTACGGGCCTTCTTGAGACCGTACTTCTTCCGCTCCGTGGCGCGGGCGTCACGGGTGAGGAAGCCGGCCTTCTTGAGAGGCGCTCGGTTGACATCGACATCAAGGATCGACAGCGCTCGGGACAGGCCCATGCGGAGCGCGCCGGCCTGGCCGGTCACGCCGCCACCGTCGATGCGCGCGATGACGTCGAACGCCTCCTCGGCGCCGAGCACCACGAAGGGCTCGTTGACGATCTGCTGGTGGACCTTGTTGGGGAAGTAGGTGTCCAGCGAACGACCGTTGATCGTCCACTTGCCGGTGCCAGGGACGATGCGCACGCGGGCGATCGCCTCCTTCCGGCGGCCGGTTCCGTACGAGTTGCCCGTGGTGACGGGCTTACGCACGGGAGCGTCAGCGCTGGCGGTGGACTCGGTGGTGTACTCGGAAGGGAACTCCTCGCCGGAGAAGCCTTCCACCTCGGCCTCGACGGCCGTCTCGACACCGGTGGGCTCAGCCACGGTTCTCCTCTAAATCTTTCGGAAACTACTGGGCGATCTGGGTGATCTCGAACGGCACCGGCTGCTGGGCCTGGTGCGGGTGCTCGGACCCCGCGTAGACCTTCAGCTTCTTGGCCATCTTCCGGCCGAGGGAGTTCTTCGGCAGCATGCCCTTGACGGCCTTCTCGACGGCCTTGTCCGGCCGCTTGTCCATGAGCTCGCCATAACTGACGGAACGCAGACCGCCCGGGTAACCCGAGTGACGGTAAGCCTTCTTCTGCTCACGCTTGTTGCCGGTGAGCGCGATCTTGTCCGCGTTGATGACGACCACGAAGTCACCGGTGTCGACATGGTTGGCGAAGATCGGCTTGTGCTTGCCGCGGAGCAGGATCGCGACGTGGCTGGCCAGCCGGCCCAGCACGACATCGGTCGCGTCGATGACGTACCACTGACGCTGGACGTCGGCGGGCTTCGGTGAGTACGTGCGCACGGTCGTAGCCTTCTTATGCTCGCGTCTTCGGCGCTGTCGGAAGCGACAGCTCTAGGGTCGGTCGGTGCGGGCACACGACGGCCCGGACCTTCCGTCTCCCCGCCCGATGGGCTGATGATGGGAGATGACGCCGGACGCGCCGCGCATTGGTCTCGCTGGACCTATGCACACAACGATTGATTAGGCTACCCGCACTTAAGGGTGCTGGTCAAAAGACCGGTAACCCGAAGGCGAGTCTACCTGACACAGAACGGTTCGATTTCGGTTCCCTGGGATCCCTTCTTTCCCAGGACCAGACATCTCTATCGTTGACTGCGGCATGTGGCACAACTCTCTCACCCGGCAAACCCAGCGGAGCGCACGGCGCCGGAACCATCTGGGGGTGCTCGCGTGCCTCATGGCGGTCCTCTTCACGGGCGTGCTGATCGGGCGGATGACCGACGAGGCGGATCCCGCCGACCACATCTATCTCAACGAGACGGCCCCGCCCGCCGCCGCGGCCAAGGTCAAGGCCACGCCCAAGCCCAAGAAGGCGCAGCCGTACGCCGGGCGCATCGCGAGGGAGACCACCACCGGGATCCCGCGCGGCAGGGCCAGCATCCGGCCCACCAAGCGCCCGGACAAGAACACGGTGCCCGGCTACACCGCGGAGGACCCCACTCGGGTGCTCGGCGAGCAGACCGTCGAGGTGTCGCCGGCGATGGCGGCCAAGGTCGTCAGCCTCACCAACGCCGCCAGGGCCAAGCGCGGCTGCGGCCCGCTCCGGACGGACGCCAGGCTGACCCGCTCGGCCCGCGCGCACTCCATCGAGATGGCGGAGAGCGGCCGCTTCACCCATGACTCCCCCGACGGCTCGTCACCGTGGGACCGGATGGAGCGCGCCGGATACCGGATGGGCGCCGCCGAGAACATCGGCCGCGGCTACACCTCGCCGGAAGAGGCGGTCCGCGGCTGGCTCGACAGCGCCGACCACCGCCAGAACATCCTCAACTGCCGTATCGAGTCCATCGGTGTCGGTGTGGTGGCCGGCCCCGGCGGACCTTGGTGGACCCAGGACTTCGGTTATTCATGACCGCCTTCACGGTAATGTCGCCGCATGGGTTTTCCCGACGAACGTGACACCAGCACGGAGAGCACTCCCCGCCGTTCTCGCAGGGCCCGTGACACGGCCGAACCCGGCGGCACCCGCAACCCCTTCGAGCCGGTCGCGGCCAGTTCCTCCCGCAGAGCCAAGGACAAGGACAAGGCCCCGGCGCCGACGCCGACCGAGCCGGCCGCCGAGCCGGTGCGGCGCAGCACGACCTGGAGCCCCTATGACGAGGGCAAACGCTCGCGTGGACCGCTCTGGTTCACGCTCGGCGGCCTCGCGGTGCTCGGCGTGTTCGTCGGAGGCCTCGTGGTGATGTTCAGGTCGGACGACTCCCAGCAGGCACAGACCGAGGCTGCCCGCCGCACCTCCGCGCCGCTGCCGTCGGCGCCGCCCGGCAAGTACAGCTACGCGTCCGAGCGCAAGACCGACCCCGACCCGCTCACGGTCAAGGAGCTCTTCGCGACCAAGAAGGTCACCGTCGCCGGCCGCTCGTACACGATGACGACCACCAGCAAGATCAAGAAGTGCGCCGACGGGGCTGTCGGCGGCAAGATCCAGAAGGCCCTCAAGTCCGGCAAGTGCACGCAGATCATCCGCGCCACCTTCCGCGACAAGGCCGGCAAGGTGATGGGCACGGTCGGCGTGGCCAACCTCACCTCCACCAAGGCCGCGACCAAGGTGCGGTCGGTCGGCAGCAAGACCGACTACGTCAAGCCGCTGGCCGGCAAGGACTCGCTCACCAAGAACCTGGGCTCCGGCAGCGGCGGCACCCAGATCTGGATGTACGGCCACTACGCCGTCATGATCTGGTTCCAGAACAAGGACGGCAGCAAGCCCGACAAGAAGGGGCAGAAGAAGCTCTTCCAGGCGGTCGACGACATCACCAAGGCCACCGTCTTCAAGGCCCTGGACGCCCGCATCCTGACCGGCCATTCGGGTGCGTAAACGCGCTTAAACCCCTTCATAAGTACTCAAATAGCATCGATGATCCAGTCGGGAACGCCCATACCGGCATAACGATCTCGCGACTCTCGCTAGGCTCCCCTTTATGCGTGGCCAGGAACCTGGGTCTGAGAACGATCGTAGGGAATCCGACGGCTCGGCCGCACCGGCGACGCCCCCGCCGAGCTTCGGCCAGCCCCTTCAATATCCCGAGTCACGGGCGTCCCAAGAGGCGCCCGGGTCTCATCAAGCATCGCCGGCTCCAGCCGAACCCGGCTCGGGCGCTGATTCCGGCTCTGACAGCGGCGGCTATAGCGGTGCCGGTTATGACCGTGCCGATGACGACTCCGAAACCCGTCCGGGCGGGGCGTTCGGCCCCGTTCCCACTGGGGAGAGGCTGCCTGCCTTCCCGGGTACGCCGGATGCCGAGCAGACGGTGACCGGGGCATCGGCCTTCGACGCGTCGGCCGACTGGCAACCGTTCGAACCACAGCCGGCGGACCAGGCATCGGATGAGGCCGAGGACCGGCCCGCCCTGCCGGCCTTCCCTGGTGCGCAGCCGTGGGAGGTGGCCGGCGACGACGGCGCCCAGTACGACTGGTTCGCCGACCCTCAGGGCCCGCCCCGCCCCATGCGTGGCCGCCTGCCCCGCAATCTCGGCGCCCAGCCCGGCACCCCGTCCCCCTCCCCGCGACCGCCCAGCGGCCCCCAGGCCACCGGCTCCGGACCGCCACGGCAGCCCACGGCACCAGGCGCGCAGGCATCCGGCCCCCAACCCGCGTCGCAGTCCGGCGCGGCGCTGCCCGGTGCTCAGCCTCCCGCGCAGCCCGGCGCCCAGCCTTCGTGGCAGGTCGCGGAGCCGGAGCCGGACCCCCAGACACCACCCGGCCAGTCCGGCGTCCCATGGTCGCCGTCGAGCGGCCCGTGGCCCGCGCCCGTCCCGGAGGAGCCCGCCACCTGGGCGGTCGAACCCGTGGTGCCCGGCGCGCCGTCTTGGGAGCCACCGCCGGCCTTCACCGCCGCTGCCGCCGGCATGCAGGTATGGCCCGCGCCGGTCTCCGACCCACCCGCGCCCTGGCCCGCCGCCACAGGCGAGCTCGCCGTGGAGCCGGACGCCGACGACGCGGCAGACCCGAGGTCTCCCTGGAACGTCCCATCGGACAGTTCGGACGAGCCACCGGACGACGCCCCCACCTATCCGGGCGGTCTCATCCCGCCTCTCACCTCCACATCCGGCGACTCCCCGTCCGGCGCCAAGAGCTCCGTATACGGCGGCCCCACCACCAAGGGCCCCACATTCGGCGAGCCCGCACCCGACTACGAAGAGGCCGACCCCTCGGAGGACGCCGAGGACTTCCAGACCGACCCGAACCTGACCGCCCCCCACCCCTTCGACGCGAGGGGCGCCTCCGCCCGGCCCTTCGGCGCCAGGGACGCGGCCCAACCCGGCTTCGACGCGAACACCACCGATCCTGACTTCGACGCGAACACGACCGCGCCCGGGTTCGACGCGACCACCCCGGCCGCCTCCACCCCCACCACTCCCGCGCGCGCCTTCGACCCCAACGCCCGAGCCCATGCCTTCGACACGGGCCCGGCTCCATCGGCATTCGATCCGAACGCCCCCGCCGGACACCCGGTAGAGCCCAGCGATGTCCCGGTCTGGCCCCCGCTCCCCCACGGCGGACCCGAGCAGGAGAGCCGGGTCCCCGACCTCCCCTTCGAGGTATGGGGCCAGAAACCCACTCCCGCTCTGCCCGCCCCGGTGGCACTGTCTCCGGGATCGCAGAGCCTCCCCGCCGCCTACGGGCAAGGACCGTTCAAGCAGTCGCCGTTCCAGGCGACACCGCCCGCCGGCAGCCCGCCCGGCAAGCCGGCAGGCAGGAAGGCGCTCTTCATCACCCTGGGCGTACTGGCTCTGGCAGGCGTCGCCACCGGCGGCTTCTTCGCCTACAAGTCGGTGAGCGCGCCGCCCCCGCCCGCCGCCACGACGGCCGCCAAGGAGCCGTCGGCGACGGCACCCCCGACCATCGTCAGCACCGACGTCGCCACGACCCCGGTCGTCCCGGCCACCTCGATCCTCAACTCCGAAGAGACCGATCCGCGCAAGATGTCGCTCTCCGAGGCGTTCCCGCAGAAGAAGATCGAAGCGGGTGGCGCCGTGTTCTCCAAGGTCAAGACCGACATGACGTCGAGCTGCGAGAAGGCCGCCTCCGGCCCCTTCGCCGACGCGCTGCGCGACCAGAAGTGCAGCCGGATCGTACGGGCGACCTATGTGGACACCAAGCGCCGCTACGCCGTGACGACCGGCATCGCCGTGCTGCCGACCAAAGAGGCGGCCATGAGCGCCGACAAGGCCAAGAACCTCGGCCGCAACGTCTGGTTCCGCGGCCTCCCCGCGGCGGAAGGCACTGGCGGCGAACGCGTGGAGATCGCCGGCGGCTACGCGGCGGGCCTGGTCTGGGGCCGGTACATCGTCTTCAGCTACGCCACGTACGCCGACGGCCACACGCCCGGCACCAAGGAGAAGACACTCGACAAGGTCAGCGGCGCCTTCCGCGACCAGACCTCACAGGTCCTGGAACGCCGC
Organism: Nonomuraea sp. NPDC049269; assembly: GCF_043197155.1. NCBI lineage: Bacteria > Bacillati > Actinomycetota > Actinomycetes > Streptosporangiales > Streptosporangiaceae > Nonomuraea > Nonomuraea sp. NPDC049269. The sequence goes on along the minus strand of NZ_JBICSO010000002.1, from coordinate 1,375,402 downwards.
CTCACCAACGACTGACCGATTACGGCTACGGCTCAGTCGGCGGCAGGCCGAAGATCGCCTTGATCGGCGGCAGGCCGGAGATCTGCTAGTCGGTGGCAGGCGGGACATCGCCCAGCGTGCGGACGCGCCGGGTCGCGAGGGCGCGCTCGGCGAGTTCCGCGTCCGGCGGGTAGCTCACCGCTTCCAGGCACAGGCCGTGCGCGGGCGCCACGTGCACCCCGGAGTCCCGCACGGCCCGCGCCAGCACCTGGCCCGGCCACTCCATGGGCCGGCGCCCATCGGCCGCCGACAGGAGCGAGCCGACCAACGAGCGCACCATCGAGTGGCAGAACGCGTCGGCGACCACGGTGGCGACCAATACCCCGTCGCCCTCCCGCACCCAGTCGAGCCGTTGCAGCCGCCGGATCGTGGTGGCCCCTTCGCGCTTCTTGCAGAAGGCGGCGAAGTCATGCTCACCGAGCAGGTCCCCGGCCGCCGCGTTCAACGCGTCGAGGTCCAGCGGGCGGTTATGCCAGACCACCTCGCGGCGCCGCAACGGATCCACCCCACCGGGCGCGTCACTCACCCGGTACGCGTACCGGCGTGACAGCGCGGAGAAACGCGCGTCAAAGCCCTCAGGAGCCACGGAGACCCGATGAACCCGCACATCCGACTCCAGCACCCCAGCCAGCCGCCGCAGCAGCGTAGCGAGCCGCTCATCCACGTCCAGCCCCCCTACGGCGTCCACCGACACCGAGCCAGTCGCCCCGGAGCCAGTCGCCGCGGAGCCAGTCGCCGCGGAGCCAGTCGCCGCGGAGCCGGCTGACGCCGGGTCGGCAGGCGTGGGGCTGGCAGGCGGGAAGGTCGCCGAGGGTTCGCGGACGGCGGATCTCCGGTGGTTGCGGTCGAGGGCGGAGAGCGCCTCCACCGGGAGATCCACGTGCGCCACCTGCCCGCGCGCGTGCACCCCGGCATCCGTACGCCCGGCGACGGTCAGCGCCGGCGGCTCGGTGAGCCGCAGGATCCGGCCGAGCGCCTGCTCGATCTCCCCCTGGACCGTACGCAGCCCCGGCTGCCTGGCCCACCCGGAGAAATCCGTCCCGTCGTAGCCGAGATCAAGGCGGAGCCGTACCACGATCATCCTCCCGCAACCTCCCCAGACCACCTGAAACGCGAATGGGCCCGAACCCCCACAAGAGGGGTCCGAGCCCGATTCAACCGACCTGACGGATCAGGCCTCGTCCTTCTTCGCCTCGCCAGCCTCGGCGGCCTCCGCGGCGGGGGCCTCAGGGGCCTCGTCCGACGCGACGGCCTCGGCAGCAGGCGCCTCAGCGGCGGGGGCGGCGGCAGCGGCCGGGGCCTCCGAGCGCGAGACGCGCACCGGGTTCAGCGGCTCGGTCACCAGCTCGATCACCGCCATAGGAGCGTTGTCACCCTTACGGGCGCCCACCTTGGTGATCCGGGTGTAACCGCCCGGACGCTCCGCGAACGTCACCGCGAGCTCCGTGAAGAGGTGGTGGACGACGCCCTTGTCCTTGACGACCGTGAGCACCTGGCGACGGTTGTGGATGTCGCCCTTCTTCGCCTTGGTGATCAGGCGCTCCGCCAGCGGACGGACGCGCTTGGCCTTGGTGACCGTGGTCCGGATCTTGCCGTGGCGGAACAGGTCCGTGGCGAGGTTAGCCAGGATCAGCCGCTCGTGCGCCGGGCTGCCACCAAGACGTGCACCCTTGGGAGGCTTGGGCATTGCGTTCTCCTTGTGAGTTAACCCGCCCCGGCCGTACCAGGTACCGAAGTCGGGCCGGGTCGCAGTCGCTCTCTGTGCGACCCGTTATCGTCGCCCGCGCCGGGCGGCTGAGCCGTCCGGCGCGGGGGTTCGCGAGGATGAGCCCTCGCGATGGCTTAGTACTGCTCGGTCTCGACGTACGCGCTGTCGTCGTCGTCGTAACCGGCGCCGGCCACCGCGCTCGGGTCGAACCCGGGCGGGGAGTCCTTGAGCGCCAGCGTCATCTCGTGCAGCTTCTGCTTGACCTCTTCGATCGACTTGGCGCCGAAATTCCTTATATCGAGAAGGTCCTGCTCGCTGCGGGCGACGAGCTCACCCACGGTGTGGATGCCCTCGCGCTTGAGGCAGTTGTACGAGCGAACGGTGAGGTTCAGCTCCTCGATCGGCAGCGCCAGGTCGGCGGCCAGGGCGGCGTCGGTCGGCGACGGGCCGATGTCGATGCCCTCGGCCTCGACGTTGAGCTCGCGGGCCAGGCCGAAGAGCTCGACGAGAGTCTTACCGGCGGAGGCCACCGCGTCGCGGGGCTTCATGGCCGGCTTGGTCTCGACGTCCAGGATCAGGCGGTCGAAGTCGGTACGCTGCTCGACTCGGGTCGCCTCGACCTTGTAGGTGACCTTGAGCACCGGGGAGTAGATCGAGTCGATCGGAATACGACCGATCTCCTGGCCCGGCTGCTTGTTCTGGGCGGCGGAGACGTAGCCGCGACCGCGCTCGACGGTCAGCTCCATCTCCAGCTTCGCCTTGCCGTTGAGCGTGGCGATGCGCAGCTCGGGGTTGTGCACCTCGACACCGGCCGGAGGCGCGATGTCGGCGGCGGTGACCTCACCCGGGCCCTGCTTGCGCAGGTACATCACGACCGGCTCGTCGTGCTCGGACGAGACGACCAGTTCCTTGAGGTTGAGGATGATGTCGGTGACGTCTTCCTTGACCCCGGGAACGGTCGAGAACTCGTGCAGCACGCCCTCGATCCGGATGCTCGTCACGGCCGCGCCCGGAATGGACGACAGCAGCGTGCGGCGGACCGAGTTGCCGATGGTGTAGCCGAAACCCGGCTCCAGCGGCTCGATGACGAATCGGGATCGGGTGTCGTCGATCGACTCTTCGAGAAGAGTCGGGCGCTGAGCGATCAGCATGCGGGTTCTCCCCTTTTCGTGTGGCGCCCGCTATATGACGCCACTCCGATACAAGCTTAGTTGAGGTACGGCGAGCCGTACCTCAACCACTACTTACTTCGAGTAGTACTCGACGATCAGCTGTTCCTGAACCTGGGTGTCGATCTGCTGGCGGACCGGCAGCTGGTGGATCAGGACGCGGATCTTGTCCGGCACGACGCCGAGCCACGGCGGGACCGAGCGGTCGCCGGCGGTGGCGCGAGCCACCTCGTAAGGCAGCAGGTTGCGCTTGGTCTCGCGGACCTCGATGATGTCGTGCTCGCGCACGCGGTACGAGGGGATGTCGACCTTCTTGCCGTTGACCAGGAAGTGCCCGTGACGGACCTGCTGGCGAGCGGCGTCGCGCGACTGGGCGAACCCGGCGCGGTAGACCACGTTGTCGAGACGGCTCTCCAGGATCTGGAGCAGCGCCTCACCGGTCTTACCGGCCTTGCGGGAGGCTTCCTCGTAGTAGTTGTGGAACTGCTTCTCGAGGACGCCGTAAATGCGGCGGGTCTTCTGCTTCTCACGAAGCTGAAGCTGGTACTCGGACTCCTTGGGACGTCCGCGGCCGTGCTCACCCGGCGGGTAAGGACGGATCTCGATGGGGCACTTCGCGGACTCGCACTTGCTGCCCTTGAGGAAGAGCTTGGTCTTCTCCCGGCGGCAGAGCTTGCAGTCCGCACCCGTGTAACGAGCCATTTCTCAGTTTCTCCTGGGTGTCAGACGCGGCGGCGCTTCGGCGGACGGCAGCCGTTGTGCGGAACCGGGGTGACGTCCTGGATCGAGCCCACTTCGAGCCCGGTGGCCTGAAGGGAACGGATCGCGGTCTCACGGCCGGAGCCGGGACCCTTGACGAAGACGTCGACCTTACGCATGCCGTGCTCCATGGCGCGGCGGGCGGCGTTCTCGGCGGCCATCTGAGCGGCGAACGGGGTGGACTTCCGGGAGCCCTTGAAACCCACGTGGCCGGCGCTGGCCCAGGAGATCACGTTCCCACTGGGGTCGGTGATCGAAACGATCGTGTTGTTGAACGTGCTCTTGATGTGGGCGTGCCCATGAGCGACGTTCTTCTTTTCCTTGCGGCGCACCTTCTTGGGCGCACCCTGACGGCTCTTAGGAGGCATCCTTTGCCTTCACTCCTGAGGTGTTCGGTCCCGCGGCTGCGTGGACTACTTCTTACCGGGCTTCTTCTTGCCGGCCACGGTCTTCTTCTTGCCCTTGCGGGTGCGCGCGTTGGTCTGGGTGCGCTGACCGTGGACAGGCAGGCCCTTGCGGTGCCGGATGCCCTGGTAGCAACCAATCTCGATCTTGCGACGAATGTCGGCCTGAACCTCGCGGCGCAGGTCACCTTCGATCTTGAAGTTCGCCTCGATGTAGTCACGCATCGGGACGAGCTCGGCGTCGGTGAGCTGGTGGACGCGGGTGTCACCGCTGACACCGGTGGCCTCGAGGACCTCCAGCGCGCGGGTGCGGCCAATTCCGTAAATGTAGGTGAGAGCGATCTCCAGCCGCTTTTCGCGGGGGAGGTCGACGCCAACCAGGCGAGCCATGGTCGGGCATTCTCCTTCGTTGTGGCGGAGGTCTTGCGCCTCACGTCCCCTCCCCATGCCCGGGGTGAGGGCCCCGGCCTCCGACCGGGGGTCTCCTGGGTGGTACGGCCTGGAAAACAGGCCGCCTGCTCAGGTGTGACGCGCGATTACTGTCTCAGGCTTCTCATGCGTCGAGCCCGCTCCCTTACTGGGGCGGACTCGGAGAAGCCTTGCGGCGACTAACCCTGACGCTGCTTGTGGCGCAGGTTGTCGCAGATCACCATGACGCGACCGTGCCGGCGGATCACCTTGCACTTGTCGCAGATCTTCTTGACGCTCGGCTTTACCTTCATTGTCCTTCGTGTTCCTCAGACGTCTTACTTGTATCGGTAGACGATCCGCCCACGACTCAGGTCGTAGGGGCTCAGTTCCACGACTACCCGGTCGTCGGGCAGGATCCGGATGTAGTGCATCCGCATCCGTCCGCTGATGTGGGCCAGGACCTTATGGCCGTTGTCAAGCTGCACCCTGAACATGGCGTTCGGGAGCGACTCGACCACAGTGCCCTCGATCTCGATGGCGCCGTCTTTTTTGGCCAAAATTCCTCGCGTTTCACTGATCGATCGTCTGAGGCTCCGGTTCACTAAGCAGCCGCGACCTCACGCTTCGAAGAGAGCGGCGACCGGCAACGGGCGCCGACGCGTGATAGTCATAGTGAGCCGAGTAAGGAGTGTACGACACCTGAGACTAAAACGCGAAACGCGTGCCAGGTGTCCTGACACAACCACGAGTGAGTTTACCCCATCCGCAGACCCGTCCAGGCCGTATGTACGGCGAAAGGCCCGCCGGCGAACCGGCGGGCCCGTGAGAGTCAGCACACTCCCTGGTGGGCTTAGAACACGTCGTGCCAGCTGCCGCAGCCGCTGTTCCGCGTGTTGCCCTCACACACCTGGATCTTGAAGTCCCGCTTGAAGCGGATGCTGTCGAAGTGGCGACGGTCGTCGGACCGGTACCAGTTCTTGTGGAAGTTGCCGTGGCGGTCGTAGTACTTGAACCACACGTAGCTGTAGTCGCCGTCGTTGTGGTGACGGTCCCACAGATCGCCGTAGAAGTAGTAGTTGCCGCCGCGCTTCTGCCAGTAGCCCCTGAAGTACGACTCGTGGCTGCCGTTCTCGGAGCCGTTGGAGAAGTAGGGACCGAAGAAGTGCTTCGGAGCGGCCTGGGCGCTCTGCGCCTGAGTGGCGGTAGCGGCGTCGGCCTGGGCGGCGGGAGCGATGGCCAGCGCTCCGGCGACCATCGATCCTGCGAGAGCGGTGCCGGCGAGCAGGTTACGGATACGCACTGTGTCCTCCTGTAAGACGGTTCCCCGTACCGGACTGGGACTGCTCGGGTCAGTCCCTTTTTGTCCGGCACCGCTTACGTTATGGAGGTCATGTCAGGCCTTCTGCGCACGAATACACACAGTGCACTACTACACACTCATCGCCGCTTTTGCCCGCCTCCGGAGATGGTGCTCAGCAGCAGAATCACACCCCAGGGGCCCATCACCCACAGTGGCCAGGGATAGATCATGTGCCCGGAGGTGACGCTCACGATGAACCAGATCACCCAGTTGATCGAGCTCGCCGCGGCCCACGCTCCCCAGGCCGCCCGCATCCCCGAATGCATGCCGCTCTTGGGCGCCGGAGCGGTGCCGGGCAGCTTGGCGGGCGGGTTGCGCAGGTCCACGTCCGGCAGGTCGGCGGTCAGCCGGGCCAGCTCACCGTACGTCTTGCTCTGGTAGAGCTGTTCGAGGCGCTCGTTGAACTCGTCCATCGTGATACGGCCCTGCGCGGTGTGCTCCCGGAGCACGGCGGCCACCCGGTCGCGGTCGACGTCCGAGGCACGCATCTCGGGGCTCTGCGCCATACCCACCACTCCCGGCTCGTTCTACGGCTGCGCCAAGCGCTCTTTGCCCCCATCAAGGGCGGTAAGCACCCAAGGACCATTATGTGTCACCGCGACGCTGTGTTCGAAGTGTGCGGACTGCTTGCCGTCGATCGTCACGACGGTCCAATCGTCGGCCAGTACGCGGGTGCGCTCCGTGCCTAGGTTGACCATGGGCTCGATCGCCAGGCACATTCCGGCCTCCAGCACCGGCCCCTTTCCGGGGCGCCCGTGGTTGGCGATCCACGGGTCCATGTGCATCTCGGTGCCGATGCCGTGCCCGCCGTACTCCGGAGGGATGCCGAAGCGGCCCTGCGACTTGACGTAGCGCTCCACCTCGTACCCGATGTCCGACAGGTGGCGGCCGACGGTCAACGCGGCGATGCCGCGCCACATCGCCTCCTCGGTGATCCGCATCAGCTCGGTGAGCTTCGCGTCCACCTCCCCCACCGGCACCGTGACCGCGGAGTCGCCGTGCCAGCCGTCGAGGATCGCGCCGCAGTCGATGGAGATGACGTCGCCGTCGCGCAGCGGGCGGGCGTCCGTCGGGATGCCGTGCACCACTTCCTCGTTGACCGAGGCGCAGATCGTGGCGGGGAACCCCTGATAACCCTTGAACGACGGGATCGCGCCCTCATCCCTGATCGCCTTCTCGGCGATGGCGTCGAGGTCCAGGGGCGTCATCCCCGGCTCGACCGAACGCTTCAGCAGGTCGAGCGTGCGTCCGACCACCAGACCGGCCGCCCGCATCTTGTCGAGCTGCTCGGCCGTCTTGATCTGAATTCCATGCTTGTTCTTCTTGAACACGTCTGGCACCTCCCGGGGTCTCAACGGGCAGTTGTGGGAGACCAATTCCCCCACAATAGCCGCGAGGTGGCACGGAAATCCGTGCCACCTCCGCACTCGGCCATCGGGCCTACCCCATGAAAGGGCTGATGGCCTCCATGGCCCGCTGGGTTACCTCCTCGACCGGACCGGTCGCGTCGACACCCACGAGGATGCCCTCGTCCGCGTAATAGGACACCAGCGGCGCCGTCTGCTCCTGGTAGACCTCCAGGCGATGCCTGACGGTCTCTTCCTTGTCGTCGTCACGCTGGAACAGCGTGCCGCCGCAGGCGTCACACCTGTCGTCTTTCTTGTCGTCGAACTCGACGTGCCAGATGCGACCGCACTGGCTGCAGGTGCGACGGCCGGCCAGCCGCCTGACCACCTCGTCGTCGTCCACCACGAGCTCCAGGACCAGGTCGAGAGCCTGGCCCCACTCCTTCAGCATGTCGCGCAGGATCTCGGCCTGAGCGACGTTCCTGGGGAAGCCGTCGAGCAGGAAGCCGTCCTGCGCGTCGTCCTCGGCGAGGCGGTCACGGACCATGGCGATGGTGACCTTGTCAGGCACCAGGTCGCCACGGTCCATGTAAGCCTTGGCGAGCTTGCCGAGCTCCGTGCCCCCGGAGACGTTGGCACGGAAGATGTCACCTGTCGAGATCTTCGGGATTGACAGGTTCGACGCGATGTACTGGGCCTGTGTCCCCTTACCCGCTCCGGGGGGCCCGACTAGAACGAGACGCACTACCGCAGGAAGCCTTCGTAATTACGCTGCTGCAACTGGCTCTCGATCTGCTTCACGGTGTCCAGGCCGACGCCAACCATGATGAGAATGCTCGTCCCTCCGAACGGGAAGTTCTGGCTCGCCCCGGCCACCGCGAGCGCGACGATCGGGATCATGGCGATCAGACCCAGATAGAGAGCGCCAGGGGCGGTCAGACGGGTGAGCACAAAACTCAGGTAGCCAGCCGTCGGCCGGCCCGGACGGATGCCCGGAATGAACCCACCGTACTTCTTCATGTTGTCAGCTACTTCAGTGGGGTTGAACGTGATGGACACGTAGAAGTAGGTGAAGAACACGATCAGGACGAAGAACGTGATCATGTAGACGGGCGTGTCACCCTTGGTAAGGTTCTGAGAGATCCACTCCACGACCGCGTTCGGCGACTCCGCGTTGGCGAAGAGCGAGGTCAGGAGCTGCGGCAGGTAGAGCAGCGAGGACGCGAAGATGACCGGGATGATGCCGGCCTGGTTGACCTTCAGCGGGATGTAGGTGGACGTGCCGCCGTACATCCTGCGCCCGACCATCCGCTTGGCGTACTGGACGGGAATGCGGCGCTGCGCCTGCTCGACGAAGACCACGGCGGCGATCATGAAGACACCGACCACCATGACGACCGCGAAGGTGAACTTGTTGGCCTGGAAGATGCTGGCCAGCTCGGACGGGAAGACCGCGACGACCTGCGTGAAGATCAGGATCGACATGCCGTTGCCCACACCACGGTCGGTGATGAGCTCGCCCAGCCACATGATTACCGAGGTGCCGGCCGTCATGATGACGACCATGGTGACGATCATGAAGATGTTGTCGGGGTCCAGCAGGACGTCCTTGTCGCAACCCTGGAAGAGCTGACCGGAGCGCGCCAGCGCGATGAACGCGGTCGACTGCAGAATGCCCAGACCGATCGTCAGGTAACGCGTATATTGGGTGATCTTCGTCTGACCGGCCTGTCCCTCCTTCTTGAGGGCTTCGAGGCGTGGGATCACAACGACGAGAAGTTGAAGGATGATGCTCGCGGTGATGTAAGGCATGATGCCCAGCGCGAACACCGACAGCTTCAGGAGCGCGCCGCCGCTGAACAGCTGCACCATCCCGTAGATATTGCCGTTTTCACCATTGCGGACCTGATCAAAACAGGACGCAAGGTTCTGGACGTGAACGCCCGGAGTCGGAAGAACCGAGCCGAGACGGAACAGCGCGATGATGCCCAGAGTGAAGAGCAACTTCTTGCGCAGGTCCGGCGTCCGGAACGCCCGGGTAAACGCGGTCAGCACGGTCCCTCCTGCGCGCCTATAAGGCGGTGTGAGTATGCGATGGTGCGGGGATCTGCCATCAGAAGTCTCTGGTAAAACGAGCCGGACAGAAGCCTGCCGTCTCGCGAACTCTAACGCACTACGGGCGTGGGGGCCCATGGACAGAGCCCCCACGCCTCGTAATAGCTCTTACAGCTCGGTAACGGAACCCCCAGCAGCGGCGATTTTCTCCTTCGCGGCGGACGAGAAGGCGTGAGCCTGCACGTTCACCGCGACCGAGATCTCGCCGGTGCCGAGCACCTTCACCAGCTGGTTCTTGCGGACAGCACCCTTGGCGACCAGCGTCTCGACGGTGACCTCGCCACCGTCGGGGAACAACTCACCGATCCTGTCCAGATTGACAACCTGGTAGGTCGTCTTGAACAGCGCGTTGGAGAAGCCCTTGAGCTTCGGCAGACGCCTCTGCAGCGGCACCTGGCCACCCTCGAAACCGAGGGGGACCGTCGTACGGGCGTGGCTGCCCTTGGTGCCGCGACCGGACGTCTTACCCTTGGACGCCTCGCCACGGCCCTTGCGGACCTTGGACTTGTTGGCGCCGGGGGCCGGACGCAGATCGTGAATCTTGAGCGGAGCCTTGTCAGTCATGACTAGTCGACCTCTTCCACCTCGACGAGGTGCGTCACCACGGTGACCATGCCGCGAATCTCGGGCCGGTCCTCCTTGACGACGACATCGCCGATTCGCTTCAGGCCAAGCGAACGCAGCGAGTCACGCTGGTTCTGCTTGCCACCGATCTTCGAGCGAACCTGAGTGATCTTCAGGCGTGCCATGACTAGCTCACCGCCTTGGCTGCCGCGGCTTCGGCGATGCCTTCGCGCTGAGCCTTCAGCATCCTGGCCGGAGCGACGTCCTCGATCGGCAGGCCACGGCGGGCGGCGATCTCCTCGGGCCGGGAAAGACCCTTCAGAGCCGCCACGGTGGCGTGCACGATGTTGATCGGGTTGTCCGAGCCGAGCGACTTGGACAGGACGTCGTGGATCCCGGCGCACTCCAGTACGGCGCGCACCGGGCCACCGGCGATGACGCCGGTACCGGCGGAGGCCGGACGCAGGAAGACGACACCGGCCGCCTCTTCACCCTGCACGGTGTGCGGGATGGTGCCCTGGATGCGCGGCACCTTGAAGAAGTGCTTCTTCGCTTCCTCGACACCCTTGGCGATGGCCGCGGGGACTTCCTTGGCCTTGCCATAGCCGACGCCGACCAGGCCGTTGCCGTCACCGACGACGACGAGGGCGGTGAAGCTGAAGCGACGACCACCCTTCACGACCTTGGCCACTCGGTTGATCTTCACTACGCGCTCGATGTACGAGACGCCCTTGTCGGCGGCGCCGCCGCGGCGATCGTCACGACGGTCACGCCGCTCGCCACCGGTGCCGCCACCGCGACGCGGAGCTGCAGCCATCAGTGGTTCCTCATCTCAGTTGCCATTAGTTGCGATGTCCGGGCCCGCATCAGAACTCGAGCCCGCCTTCGCGGGCGCTGTCCGCCAGAGCGGCGATGCGCCCTGCGTAGCGGTTGCCACCACGGTCGAACACAACCGCGGTGATCCCGGCTTCCTTGGCCCGCTGAGCGAGGAGCTCGCCGACCTTCTTGGCCTTCTCGGTCTTGTCAACCTCGAGCGTGCGCAGCGCGGAGTCCATGGTGGACGCGCTCACCAGCGTGTGGCCGACGGAGTCGTCCACGATCTGCACGAACAGGTGACGAGTCGAGCGGTTGACGACCAAGCGCGGACGCGCGGCCGTACCGACGACGTTCTTGCGGACGCGGCGGTGACGGCGGGCCCGCGAGACGGTGCGGGCAGCCGTGTGCTTGCCGAACGCAGTCTTCGGAGCCATGCCTACTTACCAGCCTTTCCGACCTTGCGGCGGATCTGTTCGCCCTGGTAACGCACGCCCTTGCCCTTGTACGGGTCAGGCTTGCGCAACTTGCGGATGTTGGCCGCGACCTCGCCGACCTTCTGCTTGTCGATGCCGTCCACGTGGAACAGGGTCGGCCTCTCGACACGGAAGGTGACGCCCTCGGGGGCGTCGACGATGACCGGGTGACTGAAGCCCAGTGCGAACTCCAGCTGCGTCGGGCCCTTGGCCTGAACGCGGTAACCGACGCCGACGATCTCCAAGGTCTTGGAGTAGCCCTGCGTGACGCCCTGCACCATGTTGGCGATCAGCGTCCGCGACAGGCCGTGCAGCGCACGAACCTTGTTCTCGTCGTTCGGCCGGGTGACGGCGATAGCGCCGTCGTCGTCGCGACCCACCACGATGGGCTCCGCGACCGTATGAGAAAGCGTGCCCTTCGGGCCCTTGACCTGAACATCCTGGCCGCTGATCGCGATGTCTACGCCATTCGGCACAGGGATGGGCAGCCGTCCGATTCTCGACATGCTGTGTTCCTCCCCTCTACCAGACGTAGGCGAGGACTTCCCCGCCCACACCACGCTTGCCGGCCTGCTTGTCGGTCATGAGGCCGGCGGACGTCGAGATGATCGCGACACCCAGCCCACCCAGGACTCGAGGCAGATTGTCCTTCTTCGCATACACCCGCAGACCGGGCTTCGACACCCGGCGCAGTCCCGCGAGCGACCGCTCACGGGTAGGCCCGAACTTGAGCTCCACCACGAGGTTCTTGCCAACCTTGGCGTCTTCGACGGTCCAAGCCTGGATGTAACCCTCCTGCTGGAGGATCTCGGCGATGTGCGCCTTGATCTTCGAATACGGCATCGTCACGCTGTCGTGGTACGCCGAGTTCGCATTACGCAGACGCGTCAGCATGTCTGCGATCGGGTCGGTCATCGTCATGGCCAGTGGCCTTCCTCGCCGCGGTTTCCAGTCGGTGAAGCAGAGCTCTACCGGTGGACCTTCGGCGCGGTCATGGGCGCTCTCCGCGAGAGCACCCTGGTTTGACAGTTCTACATATGTACGGCCGACAGCCCCACGGGGGCGACACGTGGCCGCCCCCAAGGGTAACTACCAGCTGGACTTGGTGATGCCAGGCAGCTCGCCCCGGTGCGCCATCTCACGGAAGCACACACGGCAGAGCCCGAACTTGCGGTAGACGGCGCGGGGCCGGCCACAACGCGTGCAACGGGTGTACGCCCGGACTTCGAACTTCTGCTTACGCCCTGCCTTGGCGATCAGCGACTTCTTCGCCATGATCAGGCCTCCTTGAAGGGGAACCCGAGGAGCTTCAGCAGCGCCCGGCCCTGGTCGTCGTTCTTCGCGGTGGTCACGACCGTGATGTCCATGCCCCGCGGCCGGTCGACCTTGTCCTGGTCGACCTCGTGGAACATGACCTGCTCGGTCAGACCGAACGTGTAGTTGCCGTTGCCGTCGAACTGCTTGGGCGACAGGCCACGGAAGTCCCTGATGCGGGGCAGCGCCAGCGACAGAAGCCTGTCGAGGAACTCCCACATCCGGTCGCCGCGGAGGGTGACGTGCGCACCGATCGGCATGCCCTCGCGCAGCTTGAACTGGGCGATGGACTTGCGCGCCCGGACGACGGCCGGCTTCTGACCGGTGATCACGGTGAGGTCGCGAACGGCCCCCTCGATGAGCTTCGAGTCGCGAGCCGCCTCGCCGACACCCATGTTGACCTTGATCTTCACCAGGCCGGGGATCTGCATGACGTTCTCGATGCCGAAGTCCTCGCGAAGCTTGGCCGCGATCTCCTCGCGGTACTTCGTCTTGAGGCGCGGCGTCGGACGCTCGGTCTCAGTAGTCGTGGCAGTCATCAGCTGTCCTCACCCGTCTCGTCGGCCTTGTCGTCGGCCTTCTTGTCGGCGGGCTTGTCGTCGCGCTTCTCGTCCTTGAGCTTCTTCACGTTGCTCACGTGGATGGGAGCCTCCATGGTCTGCACGCCGCCGGTCTTGGCGCCGCGCGGACCCTGGTGGGTCTCCTTCGCGTGCTTCTTGATCATGTTGATGCCCTCGACCACCACGCGGTCTTCCCGCGGGAGGGTGGCGATGACATGACCCTTGGCACCCTTGTCCTTACCGGCGATGACCTGGACGAGGTCACCCTTCTTCACATGCAGCTTCGGCATTACAACACCTCCGGCGCGAGCGAGATGATGCGCATGAACTTCTTGTCGCGCAGCTCACGGCCCACCGGGCCGAAGATACGGGTGCCGCGAGGGTCGCCGCTGTCCTTGATGATGACGGCGGCGTTCTCGTCGAAGCGGATGTAGGAGCCGTCGGGCCGGCGGCGCTCCTTGACCGTGCGGACGATTACGGCCTTGACCACGTCGCCCTTCTTGACGCCCGTGCTACCGGGCAGGGCATCCTTGACAGTGGCGACGATCACGTCGCCGATACCGGCGTAGCGTCGGCCCGAGCCACCGAGAACGCGGATGCAAAGAATCTCCTTGGCACCCGTGTTGTCGGCGACCTTGAGCCGCGACTCCTGCTGGATCACGTTTCTTCTCCTGATCAGTCGCGCTGGTTCTCGTCATTGCCGAGCCTGGCGGAACTTGTATGGTCTTTTTCCTCCGGCCACAGCTCCAGGAGCCGCACCGCAGGCGACGCGAGGCCGGGGCCTCGCGTCCTTGGACACCGTCATGGGGGCCTGGAGGCCCCCACGAGGCGCGGTATATCCGAGAAGTGTTACTTGGCCTTCTCGAGGATCTCCACGACCCTCCACCGCTTGGTGGCGGAGAGGGGGCGGGTCTCCATCAGAAGCACACGGTCGCCGACGCCACAGGCGTTGGCCTCGTCGTGTGCCTTGTACTTGGTCGTACGGCGAATGACCTTGCCGTACAGACGGTGCTTGACACGGTCCTCGACGGCGACGACGACGGTCTTGTCCATCTTGTCGCTGACGACCAGGCCCTCACGGACCTTGCGGAAGTTCCGCGAGTCGTCGTTCGTCTCGGTGGTCTCTGTGGTCTCGGTCTCAGCCATCGCTCGTCTCCTTCTCAACCGTGATGATGCCAAGCTCGCGCTCGCGCATCACGGTGTAGATACGGGCGATCTCGCGGCGGACGGCACGCAGCCGCCCGTGGCTCTCCAACTGTCCGGTCGCTGCCTGGAAGCGGAGGTTGAACAGCTCCTCCTTGGCCTCCTTGAGCTTCTGGACCAGGGTGTCCTCGTCCTCGACTCGCAGCTCGCCGGCGGTCAGGCCCTTAGCCATCACGCCTCACCAACTTCACGCTTAACGATCTTGCACTTCATGGGCAGCTTGTGGATCGCGCGAGTGAGCGCCTCGCGGGCAACCGACTCGGCGACACCGGAAAGCTCGAACATGACGCGACCCGGCTTGACGTTGGCGATCCACCACTCGGGCGAACCCTTACCGGAACCCATGCGGGTCTCAGCCGGCTTCTTGGTCAGCGGGCGGTCGGGGTAGATGTTGATCCACACCTTTCCACCACGCTTGATGTGACGGGTCATCGCAATACGAGCCGACTCGATCTGGCGGTTGGTCACGTAGGAGTGCTCAACAGCCTGGATGCCGAACTCGCCGAACACGACCCTGGTGCCGCCCTTGGCGGCACCGCTGCGGTCGGGCCGGTGCTGCTTGCGGTGCTTGACCCTGCGCGGGATCAGCATGGTCAGCTCCCTTCAGCACCCGGCTGCGCAGCCGGGCCGGTCTCGGGGGCAGCCTGTGAGGCCGCCTCAGTCCTGGGGGCGCGGTCGCCACGACCGCCACCGCGACGGGCGCCACCGGCGCCGCCACCACGGCGCGGACGGTCACCGCCGCCGCCGCCACCGGGGCCGCCGCGACGGTCGTCACGCTCACGACGCTGGCCGGCACGGGCACCGGCAGCGGCCGCCTCACGCTCGGCGCGGCTGGTGGGCGCCTCGCCCTTGTAGATCCACACCTTCACGCCGATGCGGCCGAAGGTGGTGCGGGCCTCGTAGAAGCCGTAGTCGATGTCCGCGCGGAGCGTGTGCAGCGGCACGCGGCCCTCGCGGTAGAACTCCGACCTCGACATCTCAGCGCCGCCAAGACGGCCCGAGCACTGCACCCGGATGCCCTTGGCGCCGCTCTTCATGGCCGACTGCATGGCCTTGCGCATGGCACGACGGAACGAGACACGGCTGGAGAGCTGCTCGGCGACACCCTGCGCGACGAGCTGGGCGTCGATCTCGGGGTTCTTCACCTCGAGGATGTTGAGCTGGACCTGCTTCTTGGTCAGCTTCTCCAGGTCACCGCGGATGCGGTCGGCCTCCGCGCCGCGACGGCCGATGACGATGCCCGGCCGGGCGGTGTGGATGTCGACCTGGACGCGGTCGGTCGTGCGCTCGATCTCCACCTTGGAGATGCCGGCCCGCTCCATGCCCTTTTGCAGCATGCGACGGATCGACACGTCCTCGGCGACGTACGACTTGTACAGCTTGTCGGCGTACCACCGGCTCTTGAAGTCGGTCGTGATGCCGAGGCGGAACCCGTGCGGGTTAACCTTCTGGCCCACTATCGGGTCCTTCCCTTCGGCTCGCGGGACTCCACGATCACGGTGATGTGGCTCGTCCGCTTGTTGATCCGATAGGCACGACCCTGGGCACGCGGACGGAACCGCTTCAGCGTCGGGCCCTCATCGACCCACGCCCGGCTCACGAAGAGCGTCTGGGGGTCGAGATCGAAGTTGTGCTCTGCATTTGCCATGGCGCTCGAGAGCACCTTGTAGATCGGCTCGCTCGCCGACTGGGGAGCGAACTGCAGCACGGCCTGCGCCTCCGAAGCGGGCAGCCCGCGAATAAGGTCCACCACGCGGCGGGCCTTGAGGGGCGTGACGCGGACGAACCGCGCCTGAGCCCTGGCTTCCATCGCTTACTCCTCTTAACTGCTTCTGAAGGCGTCTATCGCCGGCTGCGGCGATCTTCCTTGACGTGACTGCGGAAGGTACGCGTCGGGGCGAACTCTCCCAGCTTGTGGCCGATCATCGACTCGGTGACGAACACCGGGACGTGCTTGCGGCCGTCGTGCACGGCGATCGTGTGCCCGAGCATGTCCGGCACGATCATGGAGCGCCGCGACCACGTCTTGATAACGGTCTTGGTGCCCTTCTCGTTCTGAACGTCCACCTTCTTGGCGAGGTGGTCGTCGACGAAGGGACCCTTCTTAAGGCTACGTGGCATATCGGCTGCTCCTACCGCTTCTTCCTCTTGCTCCGGCGGCGGATGATCAGCCGGTCGCTGGACTTGTTGGCCTGGCGGGTACGGCCCTCGGGCTTGCCCTTCGGGTTCACCGGGTGGCGACCACCGGAGGTCTTACCCTCACCACCACCGTGCGGGTGGTCAACGGGGTTCATGGCGACACCGCGGACGGTCGGGCGCTTGCCCTTCCACCTCATGCGGCCGGCCTTGCCCCAGTTGATGTTGGCCTGCTCGGCGTTGCCGACCTGACCCACCGACGCCCGGCAGCGCACGTCGACCATGCGCATTTCACCAGACGGCATACGCAGCGTGGCGTACTGGCCTTCCTTGGCGAGCAGCTGGATCTGAGCGCCAGCGGAGCGGCCGAGCTTGGCGCCGCCGCCCGGACGGAGCTCCACCGCGTGGATGAAGGTACCCGTCGGGATGTTGCGCAGCGGCAGGCAGTTGCCCGGCTTGATGTCGGCCCCGGCGCCGTTCTCGATGCGGTCGCCCTGCTTGAGGCCGGTCGGCGCGATGATGTAGCGCTTCTCGCCGTCGGCGTAGTGCAGCAGAGCGATGTTGGCGGTGCGGTTGGGGTCGTACTCGATGTGAGCGACCTTCGCCGGGATGCCGTCCTTGTCATGCCTCCGGAAGTCGATGATCCGGTAGGCGCGCTTGTGACCGCCGCCTTGGTGGCGAGCGGTGACCCGGCCGTGTACGTTGCGGCCGCCCTTGCTGTGAAGGGGCGCAAGCAACGACTTCTCGGGCGTGCTGCGGGTGATCTCGGAGAAGTCCGAGACACTCGACCCGCGGCGACCCGGAGTCGTCGGCTTGTACTTACGGATGCCCATCTTTTTCGTTCATCCTTCGTCGGTTACATGGGTGAGCCCGCCGCACGAACGTGCGACGGTCTCTACCCTTGGCAAGCCGTACGGCCCGCCTACTTCTATGGCTGCTAGCCGATCTGACCGAAGATGTCGATCCGATCGCCCTCGACCAGGCTCACAATCGCGCGCTTGGTGTCGGGACGCTTGCCGAAACCGGTGCGGGTGCGCTTGCGCTTGCCCTGCCGGTTGATCGTGTTCACGCTGGTGACCTTGACCCCGAAGATCTGCTCAACAGCGATCTTGACCTGGGTCTTGTTCGCGGTATTGCGCACCAGGAACGTGTACTTGTTGTTCTCATCGATCAGGCCGTAGCTCTTCTCAGAGACGACCGGCTTGATGATGATGTCGCGCGGGTCGGCGATCTTCTCCATCAGGCGTCAGCCCCTTCACTCGCATTGGCCGACCCTGCCGACAGCCGCGCCACGACCTGGTCGTACGCCTCCTGGGTGAAGACCACGTCGTCGTGGCAGAGCACGTCGTAGGTGTTGAGCTGCCCGGAGTCCAGCAGGTGAACCTCGGGAGCGTTGCGCAGGCTCAGCCAGGTCAGCTCGTCGGCCTCGTCGACGACGAGGAGGACGGTCCTGGACTGGGTGATCTTACGCAGGGCCTCGAGAGCCGCCTTGGTCTTCGGCGTCTCGCCGGTGACCAGACCGCTCACGACGTGCACGCGCCCGCCGCTCGCCCTGTCGGACAGGGCACCGCGCAGGGCGGCGACCTTCATCTTCTTGGGCGTCCGCTGCGAGTAGTCGCGCGGCACCGGGCCGTGGACGACGCCACCACCGGTGAACTGCGGCGCGCGGGTCGAGCCCTGACGGGCGCGACCGGTGCCCTTCTGGCGGTACGGCTTCTTGCCGCCGCCCCTGACCTCACCACGGGTCTTGGCCTTGTGGGTGCCCTGCCGGCGAGCGGCGAGCTGGGCCACGACCACCTGGTGGATCAGCGGAATGTTGACCTTGGCGCCGAAGATGTCTTCGGGCAGGTCGACGGTGCCGGCCTTGGAACCGCTGGCGTCGAGGACGTCAATGCTGGTCACTTGGCAGCCCCCTTCTTGGCAGCGGTGCGGACGAGGACCAGGCTGCCGTTGGCGCCGGGGATCGCACCCTTGATCAGGATGAGACCGTTCTCGACGTCGACGGCGTGAACCTTGAGGCTCTGCACGGTGGTGCGGACGTTACCCATCCGACCAGCCATGCGAAGACCCTTGAATACGCGGCCCGGGGTGGCGCAGCCACCGATGGAACCCGGCGAGCGGTGCTTGCGCTGCGTACCGTGCGACGCGCTCAGGCCCTTGAAGCCGTGTCGCTTCATGACACCGGCGAAGCCCTTGCCCTTGCTCTTGCCCGTCACGTCGACGAACTGGCCGGCCTCGAAGGTGTCGGCCAGGAGTTCCTGGCCCAGGGTGTAGTCGCTAGCGTCGTCGGTGCGGATCTCCGCGAAGTAACGGCGCGGGGTGATGTCGTGCTTACGCAGGTAGTCGCCGAGCGGCTTGTTGACCTTCCGTGGGTCGACCTGTCCGAAGCCGAGCTGAACGGCGGAATAGCCATCCTTGTCGGCGGTGCGGACCCTGGTAACCACGCACGGACCGGCCTCGACCACGGTCACCGGAACCATCCGGTTGTCCGCGTCGAAGACCTGGGTCATGCCGAGCTTCTTGCCCAGGACGCCCTTGATCGTCTTAGCCATGTCAGTGCGTTCCCTCAGAGCTTGATCGAAATGTCGACGCCCGCGGGGAGGTCGAGCCGCATGAGCGAGTCGACGGTCTTGGGCGTCGGGTCGATGATGTCAATCAGCCGCTTGTGCGTGCGCATCTCGAAGTGCTCGCGGCTGTCCTTGTACTTGTGCGGCGAGCGGATGACGCAGTACACGTTCTTCTCGGTCGGCAGCGGCACCGGGCCCGCGACCTTCGCGCCAGTCCGCGTCACCGTCTCGACGATCTTCTTGGCCGAGCTGTCGATGACCTCGTGGTCATAGGCCTTAAGCCGGATGCGGATCTTTTGTCCCGCCATAGTGGCCTCGGTGTCCTTCGCTGTCGTCTGAAAAAGTATCGTGCGGCCTGTTGCCGCTATTCGTGCAGGACGAGCCCGCACAACCCCACGTGACAGACGTTGATGATCTGCCGTTTTCTTCCGTGATCCGGCAGTTACTTCGGTCACTCCGAAGCCACTGCGAGATCACGGCTTTCCCGTGAGGCCTGAGGGCGGGAGCCGTAGGGACTCCTGCCCTCTCGTGGTGCGGCGGTCGGCCTCGATATCCGAGGGACGACCGCCGCCCCGCGATCGTACTACTTGATGATCTTGATGACCCGGCCGGCGCCGACGGTGCGGCCACCCTCACGGATCGCGAACTTGAGACCGTCCTCCATGGCGATGGGCTGGATCAGCTCAACGCGCATCTCGGTGTTGTCGCCCGGCATGACCATCTCGGTGCCCTCGGGGAGGTGCACGACACCGGTCACGTCAGTCGTACGGAAGTAGAACTGCGGGCGGTAGTTGTTGAAGAACGGCGTGTGGCGGCCGCCCTCGTCCTTCGACAGGATGTAGACCTGGCCGTTGAACTCGGTGTGCGGGGTGGTCGTGCCCGGCTTGATGATGCACTGGCCGCGCTCGACGTCGTCGCGCTTGATGCCGCGGAGCAGCAGCGCGGCGTTGTCGCCCGCGTGACCCTCGTCGAGGATCTTGTTGAACATCTCGATGCTGGTGACCGTGGTGGTCGTCTTCTCGGCCTTGATGCCGATGATGTCGACCTGCTCGTTGGTCTTGACGACACCGCGCTCGATACGGCCGGTGACGACCGTGCCGCGACCGGTGATCGAGAAGACGTCCTCGACCGGCATGAGGAACGGCTTGTCCGTCTCGCGGGGCGGCTCGGGCACGTTCTCGTCGACCGCGTTCATCAGCTCGATGATGCTGTCGGCCCACTTCGCGTCGCCCTCAAGAGCCTTGAGCGCGGAGACGCGAACGACCGGAAGGTCGTCGCCGGGGAACTCCTGAGCCGAGAGCAGCTCACGGACCTCGAGCTCGACGAGCTCCAGGATCTCCTCGTCGTCGACCATGTCGGCCTTGTTGAGGGCCACGACGATGTAGGGGACGCCGACCTGGCGGGCCAGGAGGACGTGCTCCTTCGTCTGCGGCATCGGGCCGTCAGTGGCGGCGACCACGAGAATCGCACCGTCCATCTGCGCGGCACCGGTGATCATGTTCTTCACGTAGTCCGCGTGACCGGGGCAGTCCACGTGAGCGTAGTGGCGCTTCTCCGTCTGGTACTCGACGTGCGCGATGGAGATCGTGATGCCGCGGGCCTTCTCCTCCGGCGCCTTGTCGATCTTGTCGAACGGAGTAGCCTTGTTCAGCTCGGGGAAACGGTCGTGGAGCACCTTGGTGATCGCCGCGGTCAGCGTGGTCTTGCCGTGGTCGATGTGCCCAATGGTGCCGATGTTCATGTGCGGCTTGTTCCGCTCGAACTTGGCCTTAGCCACTGGTTCTCTCCTTGAGAATCTGACTGACTTTCGTCTACACACTCGGGCCCGGGTGATCCCGAACCCCTAGGCGGTGAGGCGGCTCGCACCGCCCCACCAGAGGCCGAAGCCCCTTGACGGCCGGGCTGGGCCCGGCCGGGGGTTCCGGGACTAGTCGCCCCGGACCTTCGCGACGATCTCCTTGGCGATGCCCGGAGGCACCTCCGAGTAAGAGTCGAACTGCATGCTGTAGCTCGCGCGCCCCTGCGTCTTGCTACGCAGGTCGCCCACGTAGCCGAACATCTCAGAAAGCGGTACGAGCGCCGAGACGACACGGGCACCAGCCCGCTCGTCCATCGCCTGGATCTGCCCGCGGCGACCATTGAGGTCACCGATGACGTCACCCATGTAGTCCTCGGGCGTGGTGACCTCGACGGCCATCATCGGTTCGAGGAGTACAGCGTCGGC
This sequence comes from Nonomuraea sp. NPDC049269, assembly GCF_043197155.1. Taxonomy (NCBI): domain Bacteria; kingdom Bacillati; phylum Actinomycetota; class Actinomycetes; order Streptosporangiales; family Streptosporangiaceae; genus Nonomuraea; species Nonomuraea sp. NPDC049269. The sequence goes on along the minus strand of NZ_JBICSO010000002.1, from coordinate 1,354,234 downwards.
CTTGCGAGCGGCCTCCTTGAAGGCCATCGAGCCGGCGATCTTGAAGGCCATTTCCGAGGAGTCGACGTCGTGCGCGGCACCGTCGATCAGCGTCACCTTCACGCCCACCATCGGATAGCCGGCCAGCACGCCGAACTCGGCGGCCTCCTGGGCACCCGCGTCGACCGAGGGGATGTACTCCCTCGGGACCCGGCCACCCGTGACCTTGTTCTCGAACTCGTAGCCGTCGTTGCCTTCGCCCAGCGGTTCGAGCTTGATGATGACCCGCGCGAACTGGCCGGACCCACCCGTCTGCTTCTTGTGGGTGTAGTCGACCTTGTCCACCGTGCGGCGGATGGTCTCGCGGTAGGCCACCTGAGGACGACCGACGTTGGCCTCGACCTTGAACTCGCGACGCATACGGTCGACGAGGATCTCCAGGTGAAGCTCGCCCATGCCCCAGATGACCGTCTGGCCGGTCTCCTCGTCACGACGGACCTGGAAGGACGGGTCCTCCTCGGCCAGCCGCTGGATCGCGGTCGACAGCTTCTCCTGGTCGCCCTTGGTCTTGGGCTCGATCGCGACGTTGATGACCGGAGCCGGGAACGTCATGGACTCGAGCACGACCTGGTTGGCCGGGTCGGACAGGGTGTCGCCGGTCGTGGTGTCCTTGAGACCCATGACGGCGACGATCTGGCCGGCGGAGGCCACCGGGCGCTCCTCACGCTTGTTCGCGTGCATCTGGTAGATCTTGCCGATCCGCTCCTTCCGGCCCTTCACCGAGTTCACGACCTGTGAACCCGACTCGAGTGTGCCGGAGTAGATGCGGATGTAGGTGATCTTGCCCAGGTGCGGGTCGCTCGCGATCTTGAACGCCAGCGCGGAGAACGGCTCGGTCGGGTCCGCGTGACGGACGACGACCTTCTCCTCGTTGCCGACCGCGTGGCCTTCGAAAGCCGGGATGTCGATCGGCGCGGGGAGGTAGGCGACCACCGCGTCGAGCAGGGGCTGCACGCCCTTGTTCTTGAACGCGGTGCCGGTGAGAACCGGGTTGATGACGCTGGCCAGCGTCGCGCGGCGGATAGCCGCGACCAGCTGCTCCTCGGTGGGCTCGATCGCCTCGAGGAAGAGCTCCATCATCTCGTCGTCGTTCTCGGCGACGGTCTCGACGAGCTTGTCGCGCCACTCACGAGCGGCTTCGGCGTGGTCGGCCGGGATGTCGACGACGTCGTACATCTCGCCCTTGGCCGCGTCCTCGCTCCAGAGCAGGCCCTTCATCTTCACCAGGTCGATGACGCCCTTGAAACCGGCCTCGACGCCCCAGGGAAGCTGAATGACCGCCGGGGTGGCGCCCAGACGCGTGACCATCATGTCGACGCAGCGGTGGAACTCCGCGCCGACCCGGTCCATCTTGTTCACGAAGCAAATGCGGGGGACGTTGTAGCGGTCGGCCTGACGCCACACCGTCTCCGACTGCGGCTCGACGCCCGCGACACCGTCGAACACGGTGACCGCACCGTCGAGGACACGAAGGTTACGCTCGACCTCGATGGTGAAGTCGACGTGGCCCGGGGTGTCGATCAGGTTGATCGTGTGACCGTCCCACTCGCAGGTCGTCGCAGCGGACGTGATCGTGATGCCACGCTCCTGCTCCTGCTCCATCCAGTCCATGGTGGCAGCGCCATCGTGGACTTCACCGATCTTGTAGTTGATGCCGGTGTAGAACAGGATGCGCTCAGTCGTGGTGGTCTTACCCGCGTCGATATGGGCGATGATCCCGATGTTTCGGACCTTTGCCAGGTCTAGAGCGGTCGTTGCGGCCACTTCTCTCGCGTCCTCGTCGTCTCGTCGAACCCGCCGGGGTTACCAGCGGTAGTGGGCGAAGGCCTTGTTGGACTCGGCCATCTTGTGGGTGTCCTCGCGCTTCTTGACACTCGCTCCGAGGCCATTGCTGGCGTCGAGGAGCTCGTTCATGAGGCGCTCGGTCATGGTCTTCTCGCGGCGGGCGCGGGAGTACTGCACCAGCCAGCGCAGGGCCAGCGTCGTGCTGCGCGCGGCGCGCACCTCGACCGGCACCTGGTAGGTCGCGCCACCAACACGACGGCTGCGAACCTCGAGGGTCGGCTTGACGTTGTCAAGCGCGCGCTTCAGGGTGACGACCGGGTCGTTGCCCGTCTTGTCCCTGCAGCCCTCAAGGGCGCCGTACACGATCGACTGCGCGATGGAACGCTTGCCGTCCAGGAGCACCTTGTTGATCAGAGCGGTGACCAGCGGCGAGCTGTAGACCGGGTCAGACATGAGCTGACGGCGGCCGGGAGAACCCTTGCGAGGCATAGTTAGCTCTTCTCCCTCTTCGCGCCGTACTTGCTGCGAGCCTGCTTGCGGTTGCGGACACCCTGGGTGTCCAGCGAACCGCGAATGATCTTGTAGCGGACACCCGGCAGGTCCTTCACACGACCGCCGCGCACGAGCACGATGGAGTGCTCCTGCAGGTTGTGGCCCACACCGGGGATGTAAGCCGTGACCTCGATGCCGTTGGTGAGCCGAACACGGGCCACCTTGCGCAGTGCCGAGTTGGGCTTCTTAGGGGTCGTGGTGTAGACGCGCTGGCACACACCTCGACGCTGCGGATTCGCCCTTAGGGCAGGAGTCTTGGTCTTGGCGACCTTGTCCTGCCGGCCCTTGCGGACCAACTGCTGAATAGTGGGCACTGCCACTCCGTTCGTGCTGGCCGGTAATACGTCTTGTGCATTTCGCAGGTTCTGCCGGTGTCATGACCTGCTGGTTTTCCCCGTCTCGGCGCCCCCGCGCTCGGGCGTGTCGCGCTCTTCGCACAGACACATCCGCAGGGACAACGAGCCAGGAAGCCGTCCGGCGCTCCCATATATGAGCGCACAGCCGAGAGCCCGCTAACGACGGGCACGATGCTCTAGACTACCCAGGCCCACGCGACACGTCAAAGCAGCGCGACAAAGCGGACACGCTTTTGCCACTACTGCTGGTCGCTGGGCCCTCTTCGATACATGCCCGGCTACTGCTCCACGCCCATGATATCCGGCCCACGGAGTATTTCGTCGCGGTTCCCCATGATGACTCGCACCGGACCACGCATGGCCATGCGCGCGCTGGATGGGCGCACCAGGCATCGGAACCTGTGAAGTGGTCCCGGCTACCCTCCGACCACCCAGACGGCCCAGAGCGCGCACGTAGCGGCGCCCAGCCCGTAAACCGGAGGAGCGTGCCCCTGGAGGGAGCCCGGCCCCGTACGGCGGGTGGGGCCCACCGGGCTGGCCGTAACTACAAAACAAAGCACCGCGCCCGGATCACCAAGATCCAGACGCGGTGCTTCGAAACGCTGACTAGCGGTTGTACTGACCGAAGTCGTACTCCTCCAGCGGAACGGCCTCGCCGCTGCCGGTGCCGAAGGTGTAGTCGGCCGCGGAACCGTCGTATCCACCGACGGTGTACATCGCCGCCTTGGCCTCTTCGGTGGGCTCGACCCGGATGTTGCGGTACTGGGGCATGCCCGTACCGGCCGGGATGAGCTTACCGATGATGACGTTCTCCTTCAGGCCCAGGAGCGAGTCGGACTTGGCGTGGATCGCCGCGTCCGTCAGGACCCTGGTGGTCTCCTGGAAGGAGGCCGCCGACAGCCACGACTCGGTGGCGAGCGACGCCTTCGTGATGCCCATGAGCACCGGGCGACCGGCGGCCGGGGAGCCACCTTCCGCCACCGTCTGGCGGTTCATCTGCTCGAAGCGCGGGCGCTCGACGAGCTCGCCGGGCAGCAGGTCGGTCTCGCCGGACTCCAGCACGTTCACGCGCTTGAGCATCTGCCGCACGATGATCTCGATGTGCTTGTCGTGGATCGACACACCCTGCGAGCGGTACACCTGCTGGACCTCGGCCACCAGGTGCAGCTGCACGGCCCGCGGGCCGAGGATGCGCAGCACCTCGTTGGGGTTGACCGCACCGGCGACCAGCTGCTGGCCGACCGTCACGCGCTGGCCATCGGAGATGAGCAGGCGTGAACGCATCGAGACCGGGTACGCGATCTCCTCCGAGCCGTCATCCGGTGTGATGACGATCTTACGAGACTTGTCGGTCTCGTCGATGCGGACCCTGCCCTCGGTCTCGGAGATCGGGGCGACACCCTTGGGGATGCGCGCCTCGAAGAGCTCCTGGACACGGGGCAGACCGTGGGTGATGTCGGCGCCCGCCACACCACCGGTGTGGAAGGTACGCATCGTCAGCTGCGTGCCCGGCTCACCGATCGACTGGGCGGCGATGATGCCGACCGCCTCGCCGACGTCGACGAGCTTGCCGGTCGCCAGCGAGCGGCCGTAGCAGGTCGCGCAGACGCCGATCTTGGCTTCGCAGACGAGCGCGCTCCGCGTGCGGACGGTCTCGATGCCGGCCTCGACCAGCGCGGTGACGTGGATGTCGTTGATGTCGACACCAGCCGCCGCGATGACCTTGCCGTCGACCTCGACGTCCTCGGCCAGGATGCGGCCGTGCACGTTGGACTCGGCGTTCTCCGCCTTGACCAGGTTGCCCGACGCGTCCCGATCGGCGACGTGCAGCGGGACCCCGCGGTCGGTGCCGCAGTCGATCTCACGCACGATGACGTCCTGCGCCACGTCCACCAGACGACGGGTCAGGTAACCCGAGTCGGCGGTACGCAGGGCGGTGTCGGCCAGACCCTTCCGCTGTCCGTGGGTGGAGATGAAGTACTCCAGCACCGACAGGCCCTCGCGGAACGAGGCCTTGATCGGACGCGGGATCGTCTCACCCTTGGTGTTGGACACCAGACCACGGATGCCGGCGATCTGACGCACCTGCATCTTGTTGCCTCGGGCACCGGAGTTGACCATCATCCAGACCGGGTTGGTCGCCGGGAAGGCGTTGACCATGTCGGTCTCGACGTCGGCCGTCGCGTGCGTCCAGATCTCGATGAGCTCCTGACGGCGCTCCTCGTCGGTGATCAGACCACGCTCGTACTCACGCTGGACCTTGTCGGCCCGGCGCTCGTAGTTCTCCATGATGGTGGCCTTGTTGGGCGGCGCGACGACGTCGTCGATCGAGATCGTGACACCGGAGCGGGTCGCCCAGCGGAAGCCGGCGTCCTTGAGCGCGTCGAGCGAGTTGGCCACGTCGACCTTGGGATAGGTCTCGGCCAGCTCGTTGACGATGACGGACAGCTGCTTCTTGCCGACCTGGAAGTTGACGAACGGGTAGCTCGCCGGCAGCGTCTGGTTGAACAGGCACCGGCCGAACGTCGTCTCCAGACGGATCGGGTCACCCTGCTCCCAGCCCTCCGGCGCGACCCACTCGCGGGGCGGCAGGACGTCCTTGAGCCGGATCTGGATCTTCGCCTGGATCTCCAGCTCGTGACGGTCGAAGGCCATCTGAGCCTCGGCGATCGAGCCGAAGACCCGGCCCTCGCCCGCCGCGCCGTCCTTCTGGGTGGTCAGCCAGTAGAGGCCGATGACCATGTCCTGGGTGGGCATCGTCACGGGCTTGCCGTCGGCCGGCTTGAGGATGTTGTTGGTCGAGAGCATCAGGATGCGTGCCTCGGCCTGGGCCTCAGCCGACAGCGGCAGGTGCACGGCCATCTGGTCACCGTCGAAGTCCGCGTTGAACGCGGTGCAGACGAGCGGGTGGATCTGGATGGCCTTGCCCTCGACCAGCTGCGGCTCGAACGCCTGGATGCCCAGACGGTGGAGCGTCGGAGCGCGGTTGAGCAGCACCGGGTGCTCGGTGATGACCTCTTCGAGCACGTCCCACACGACCGGACGAGCCCGCTCGACCATCCGCTTGGCCGACTTGATGTTCTGGGCGTGGTTGAGATCGACCAGCCTCTTCATCACGAACGGCTTGAACAGCTCCAGCGCCATCTGCTTGGGCAGACCACACTGGTGCAGCTTGAGCTGCGGGCCGACGACGATGACCGAACGGCCGGAGTAGTCGACTCGCTTGCCCAGCAGGTTCTGGCGGAACCGGCCCTGCTTGCCCTTCAGCATGTCGCTGAGGGACTTGAGCGGACGGTTGCCGGGACCGGTGACCGGGCGACCACGACGGCCGTTGTCGAACAGCGCGTCGACGGCCTCCTGGAGCATCCGCTTCTCGTTGTTCACGATGATCTCGGGCGCGCCGAGGTCGAGCAGACGCTTGAGGCGGTTGTTCCGGTTGATGACCCGGCGGTACAGGTCGTTCAGGTCGGAGGTCGCGAACCGGCCACCGTCGAGCTGCACCATCGGGCGCAGGTCCGGCGGGATGACCGGGATGCAGTCGAGCACCATGCCACGCGGCGAGTTGGTGGTGTTGAGGAACGCCGACACGACCTTGAGCCGCTTGAGCGCGCGGGCCTTCTTCTGGCCCTTGCCGCTGCGGATCGTCTCGCGCAGGTTCTCCGACTCGACGTCGAGGTCGAAGCTGATCAGGCGGTCCTGGATCGCCTGAGCGCCCATGCCGCCCTTGAAGTAGCGGCCGAAGCGGTCGCGCATCTCGCGGTAGAGCAGCTCGTCGCCCTCAAGGTCCTGGACCTTGAGGTTCTTGAAGCGGCTCCACACCTCGTCGAGCCGGTCCAGCTCACGCTGGGCCCGGTCGCGAAGCTGACGCATCTCGCGCTCGGCGCCCTCACGGACCTTGCGGCGCTGGTCGCCCTTGGCGCCCGCGGCCTCAAGCTCGCCCAGGTCGCCTTCGAGCTTCTTCTGCCTGGCCTCGACGTCGGCGTCACGGCGCTGCTCGATGTGCTGCCGCTCGACGGAGATCTTCGCCTCCAGCGAGGGCAGGTCACGCTCACGCATCTCGGTGTCGACATGCGTGATCATGTACGCCGCGAAGTAGATGACCTTCTCCAGGTCCTTCGGGGCCAGGTCGAGCAGGTAACCGAGGCGCGACGGGACGCCCTTGAAGTACCAGATGTGCGTGACGGGCGCGGCCAGCTCGATGTGGCCCATCCGCTCACGACGCACCTTGGCGCGAGTCACCTCGACGCCACAGCGCTCACAGATGATGCCCTTGAACCGGACGCGCTTGTACTTGCCGCAGTAGCACTCCCAGTCGCGGGTCGGACCGAAGATCTTCTCGCAGAAGAGCCCGTCCTTTTCCGGCTTGAGGGTGCGGTAGTTGATGGTCTCTGGCTTCTTTACCTCGCCGTGCGACCACTGACGGATGTCGTCGGCCGTCGCGAGGCCGATCCTGAGCTCGTCGAAGAAGTTGACGTCTAGCATTTTGTGCGATCTCCCCCTCAGACTTCTTCCACGCTGCTCGGCTCACGCCGGGACAGATCGATACCGAGCTCCTCCGCCGCGCGGAAGACGTCCTCGTCGGTGTCACGCATCTCGATGGACATGCCGTCGCTGGAGAGCACCTCGACGTTGAGGCACAGCGACTGCATTTCCTTGATGAGGACCTTGAAGGACTCCGGGATGCCCGGCTCGGGGATGTTCTCGCCCTTGACGATCGCCTCGTAGACCTTCACGCGGCCCAGGACGTCGTCGGACTTGATCGTCAGCAGCTCCTGGAGCGCGTAGGCGGCGCCGTACGCCTCCAGAGCCCAGACCTCCATCTCACCGAAGCGCTGGCCACCGAACTGGGCCTTACCGCCGAGCGGCTGCTGGGTGATCATGGAGTAGGGGCCGGTCGACCGGGCGTGGATCTTGTCATCGACCAGGTGGAGCAGCTTCAGGATGTAGATGTAGCCGACCGCGATCGGATAGGGGAACGGCTCGCCGGAGCGGCCGTCGAACAGTTTGGCCTTTCCGCTCTGCTGCACCATCCGGTCGCCGTCGCGGTTGGCGACGGTGTTGCCGAGGAGGCCGACGATCTCCTCCTCGTGGGCGCCGTCGAAGACCGGCGTGGCCATGTTGGTGCGCGGGGCGACCTTCTCGAAGCCCTTGTCACGCAGCCGCTCGGCCCAGGCTTCCTGGACGCCGGAGATGTCCCAGCCGCGGGCGGCGATCCACCCGAGGTGGGTCTCCAGCACCTGGCCGACGTTCATTCGGCCGGGCACGCCCAGGGGGTTGAGGATGATGTCGACCGGGGTGCCGTCCTCCAGGAACGGCATGTCCTCGACCGGCAGGATCTTGGAGATGACACCCTTGTTGCCGTGCCGGCCGGCCAGCTTGTCGCCGTCGGTGATCTTACGCTTCTGGGCCACGTAGACGCGGACCAGCTCGTTGACGCCGGGCGGCAGCTCGTCGCCCTCTTCGCGGGAGAACACGCGGACCCCGATGACCTTGCCCTGCTCGCCGTGCGGCACCTTCAGCGAGGTGTCGCGGACTTCACGGGCCTTCTCACCGAAGATCGCGCGCAGCAGCCGCTCCTCCGGGGTCAGCTCGGTCTCGCCCTTCGGGGTGACCTTGCCGACCAGGATGTCGCCGGGTACGACCTCGGCGCCGATGCGGATGATGCCGCGCTCGTCGAGGTCGGCCAGGACCTCCTCGGAGACGTTGGGGATGTCCCGGGTGATCTCCTCAGGGCCCAGCTTGGTGTCGCGGGCGTCGACCTCGTGCTCCTCGATGTGGATCGAGGACAGGACGTCGTCCTGCACCAGCCGCTGGGACAGGATGATCGCGTCTTCGTAGTTGTGACCCTCCCATGGCATGAACGCCACCAGCAGGTTCTTGCCCAGCGCCATCTCACCGGTGTCGGTGCAGGGACCGTCGGCGATGACCTGGTTGACCTCGACCCGGTCGCCCTCGGCGACGATGGGCTTCTGGTTGAAGGAGGTGCCCTGGTTGGACCGCTTGAACTTGGCGACACGGTAGGTGGTGCGGGTGCCGTCGTCGTTCATCACGGTGACGTAGTCGGCGGAGACCTCCTCGACCACGCCCGCCTTCTCGGCGCTGATGACGTCACCGGCGTCGGTCGCGGCACGGTATTCCATGCCGGTGCCGACCAGCGGCGCCTCGCTCTTGAGCAGCGGCACCGACTGGCGCTGCATGTTGGAGCCCATCAGCGCCCGGTTGGCGTCGTCGTGCTCCAGGAACGGGATCATCGCGGTGGCCACCGACACCATCTGGCGCGGCGAGACGTCGATGTAGTCGACCTCCTCGGCCCGGGCCAGCTCGGTCTCGCCGCCCTTGGTGCGGACCAGGACGCGAGCCTCGGCGAACGAGCCGTCGGGGTTGATCGCGCTGTTGGCCTGCGCCTTGACGAAGCGGTCTTCCTCATCGGCGGTCAGGTAGTCGATCTGTTCGGTCACCTTGCCGTCGACGACCTTGCGGTAAGGCGTCTCCACGAAGCCGAAGGCGTTGATCCGGCCGTAGGAGGCCAGCGAGCCGATCAGGCCGATGTTGGGGCCTTCCGGGGTCTCGATCGGGCACATCCGGCCGTAGTGGGACGGGTGCACGTCACGAACCTCGAAGCCGGCCCGCTCACGGGACAGACCACCGGGGCCGAGCGCGGACAGACGCCTCTTGTGCGTCAGGCCGGCCAGCGGGTTGGTCTGGTCCATGAACTGCGACAGCTGCGAGGTGCCGAAGAACTCCTTAATCGACGCCACGACCGGGCGGATGTTGATCAGGGTCTGCGGCGTGATCGCCTCGACGTCCTGAGTGGTCATCCGCTCGCGCACGACGCGCTCCATGCGGGCCAGACCCAGGCGGACCTGGTTCTGGATGAGCTCGCCGACGCTGCGCAGGCGGCGGTTGCCGAAGTGGTCGATGTCGTCGACCTCGACGATCACGGTGTCGACCGGCGCCTCCTGGGCGGCCGGCATCGAGTCCTCGCCGGCGTGCAGCCGGACGATGTACTCGATCGTGGCGACTACGTCCTCTTCGGTCAGCGTCCCCTGGCTGATCTCACTGCCGACCCCGAGCTTCTTGTTGATCTTGTAACGACCCACCTTGGCGAGGTCGTAACGCTTGGGGTTGAAGTACAGGTTCTCCAGCAGGGTCTGCGCGGATTCCTTGGTGGGCGGCTCGCCCGGACGCAGCTTGCGGTAGATGTCGAGCAGCGCGTCGTCCTGGCCGGCCGTGTGGTCCTTCTCCAGGGTGGCGCGCATCGACTCGTACTGGCCGAAACGCTCGAGGATCGCCTCGTTGGTCCATCCCAGTGCCTTGAGAAGCACGGTGACGGCCTGCTTGCGCTTGCGGTCGATACGCACACCGACGCTGTCACGCTTGTCGATCTCGAACTCGAGCCAGGCACCCCGGGACGGGATGACCTTGCAGCCGTAGAGGTCCTTGTCCGACGTCTTGTCGACATTACGTTCGAAGTAGACGCCCGGGGACCGGACGAGCTGCGAGACCACGACACGCTCGGTGCCGTTGATGATGAAGGTGCCCTTCGGCGTCATGAGCGGGAAATCACCCATGAACACCGTCTGGCTCTTGATCTCGCCTGTGGTGTTATTGATGAACTCCGCCGTGACGAACATCGGGGCGGAGAAGGTCATGTCCTTGTCTTTGCACTCATCTACTGAGTACTTGGGCGGCTCGAACCGGTGGTCGCGGAACGACAAGGACATGGTCCCCGAGAAGTCCTCGATGGGACTGATCTCTTCGAAGATCTCTTCGAGGCCCGACTGGGTCGGGACGTCCTTGCGCCCGGCCTGACGAGCCGCCTCTACCCGGGCCTTCCATTTCTCGTTACCGAGCAGCCAGTCGAATGACTCGGTCTGCAGGGCGAGAAGGTCAGGAACTTCGAGGGGCTCCTGGATGCGCGAAAAAGAGACGCGACGGGGACCAGCGGGTACGGCGGAGGCGTTGCGCGAGGCTGCCAACAGATGTCCTTCCGAGGGCTCGCGGCGGACTGACTACACGCACGCCAGACAACCTCGCAACGTGAGCAAGCGGAGCGGGTCGTCAAAGGGCAGCGCAAAGGGGCAGTGTAGCCGAACGGCACACGCCTGTCCACTTCACTCTCGCTGCATGCTCCACGTTGGTCGCAGCATCGCCCGTTCGAGCGGAAACGTCAAGCCCGCAAGCGCGACTTTCCGCCGACCCAGGGGCCGGACGCTGGGTTTTCTCCCCTGCGTGATCGGACGCCTACCGTCAGGCCCAAGACGATACCCGCGAACGGGGACGGTTAACGCTCCGTCACACCGAGGGTCGAACCCATGCCGACAACCGGTGCTGCTGTGACTCTGATGCCCGGTACTTGGGGTTCGCTAAACCTTATTTTTGGTAACAATTGAACATTGGGACGCGCCCGGTGACTCAAGCCGTACCGATCAAGGTCGACAGCTCGGCCACCAGCCAGCGCGAATCTTGCCGGATCATGACGAACCTGGCCCGGTTCTGGCTGACCTGTTGCTGTGGTTCGGCCTTGCCGGGGATCTTCTTGACCGTACCCGTGTTCACGAAGAGCAGAACCTCAACTCGATCACCTTCTGCCCGCTCCACACCCGCGTCGGCGACGGCCGCCGTCTGCACCGTCTTCTCCGCCTTGGCCTTGGCGACCAGGGTGGCCGCCAGCTCCTTGTAGTGCTTGGCCAGCTCGCCGGTCGTGTGTCCGGTCGCCCGGGCCAGATCCCGCTCGACCGTCCGGTAGTCGTACGACAGCAGGTCCGGCGCCACCGTACGGGCCGCGGCCATGGCCTCTCTTCCGGCCTCCTCGTCCACGCGCAAGGAGTGCGCGTCGTACCAGAACACTCCTGACACCGCGCCGAGCCCGAGCACCAGGACCAGCAGCGCGATCACGACCGCCCTCACACCACCTGCACCGCCCTCGACACCAACCAGACTCCCTTCTCCTTGGCCAGGTCCATCGACCACCGGTAGAACCGCTCCTGCTTGGGGGTCTTGGAACCGTCCCAGCGGATCTCCACGTCGGCCACGACCAGCACCCGCGCGGTCTCCTCCGTCATCGACACGAGCCCTGTGGCGCGGAGTACGCCGTGCTGGACGACCTTGTTCTTCAGCGTGGTGGACTTGAGTTTGCCCGCGTTGGCCGTGTATTCCTCCTTGGCCACGCCGGTGGAGGTGGCCAGGATGCGCCCCACGTCGGCGTCGACGGTCTTGTAGTCGAGCGAGATCAGGTTGATCGCGTGCGTGCCCGCCGCGTCGAGCGCGGCTCGCCGGTCGTCCGCTCTGGCCTGCTCGGCCAGATCCTGTCCGCGAAGGAACACCACGGCGGCGCCGAGCAGCACCACCAGCAGAACGAGTACGCCGGTCAGGACGCGGAGTGGCCGGGCGGCGGGTTCGTCCACGTCTGCTCACCTCCCGGCTTGGTTGCGCGGATGATAACCCGCCGATCCGTCCCGCAGCCCGGGAAACGACAGAGGCGACATAGGACCCTCACGGAGGCGGGGCGCGTTGTCCTGGCCGGCCTCGATGAGGCAAGCACCTGACAAACGCCGTCAGACGGCCCCCTGAGGCCCGTTGCGCGCACAGCGCGGCATTCTGCCCTTTCCCATCACCGAGGCCGTGGAAAGCGCCTTCTCGGGCCGCCTGGCGGCAGGGCCAGTGGATTCCCCGCGAGTCCGGCGAGGGCCACGAACCGGTCCAGACCGCCTGCGACAGCCGTCGTCAGGAAATGTCGTGATCTCTACCTGACGCCGTTGAGGTGGGCGTTGATCAGGCGGGGATACTCTTCCAGCCAGTTGCGCCCGCGATCGTCCACGAAGGAGCCTTGGGGCGGGATGACCCCGTTGGCCGCCAACCAGGTGCCGGGCGGCCGCTGCGTACGGCGGAGCCCGTTGCCGCTCGGCATCAGCTGCGGCGGGATCGGCGGCAGCGAGCCGGGGTCGTGGCCCAGCTGCGCCTCGGCCTCCAACTCGGAGACGTCCTTCTCCTCCGACATGCCGATCGGCCCGTGTTTCCTGGCGTTGAGGAACTGCCGGACCACCGGCTCGTCGCTCGACAGCAGCATCTCGCGCGGCCCGAACATGATCAGCTCCCGCCTGAACAGCAGCCCGATGTCGTCGGGCACCGTACGGGCGGTGTTGATGTCATGCGTGACGATCAGGAACGTCGCCTCGATCTCGGCGTTCAGGTCGACGATGAGCTGGTTGAGATAGGCGGTCCGTACCGGGTCGAGACCCGAGTCGGGCTCGTCGAACAGGATGATCTCGGGATCGAGCACCAGTGCCCTGGCCAGCCCGGCCCGCTTGCGCATGCCGCCGGAGATCTCGCCGGGCAGCTTGGTCTCGGCGCCGAGCAGGCCGACGAGCTCCATCTTCTCCAGCACGATCTGGCGGATCTGCGACTCGCTCTTCTTGGTGTGCTCGCGCAGCGGGAAGGCGATGTTGTCGTACAGGCTGAGCGACCCGAACAGGGCGCCGTCCTGGAACAGCACGCCGAACAGGCGGCGCAGTTCGTAGAGCTTGTTCTCGTTGCAGTTGGCGAGGTCGTAGCCGTCGATCCAGATGTGCCCGCGGTCCGGCCTGAGCAGCCCGACCAGGGTCTTCAGGAAGACCGACTTGCCGGTGCCGGACGGGCCGAGCAGCACCGAGATCTCGCCCGCGGGCAGGGTGAGTGAGACGTCCTCCCAGATGACCTGCCGGCCGAACGATTTGGTCAGCCCGTCGACCACGACTTCGACGCCCATGGGTCACCTTCCATGCGCAGGGGGTAACGTGCCGCACACTTTATAGCGGCGGGCGAGCGAATTGGAACCAGTTCTAATAACTTGTTACTGGCCGGTTATGAGACGCCGAGTCCAGCAACGGGAGGATGCGGTCCTGAGCCTCTATTCGGCCTGAGGGCCGGCGATCGCTTTCAGGGCCGGGCGGAGGACCCGTGCGATGTCCGCTTGAGGCACTTCGCGTAGCTCGTCGAGTTCGAGCAGTTGATGGCCCACGGTCACGCCCAGCATGATCGTCGTCATCAGCGCCGCCCGCATCCGCGCGTCGTCGCCAGGGATCGACTCGCCGATCTGCTGAATCTGACGGCTCAGTACGGCCCGCGCCGACGCGGCCGCCTCCGGGTGGGTGAGCATCGACCGCATCATGGCCAGGGACCCCTGCGGCAGCTCCCCCATCTTCATGCCGAGGCTGCCGAGGAGCTGTTCGACCAGCTCATCGGTGTCGCCCGGGGCCACGGGCGCCGGGGCCACGCGTACGGCCTGGCTGAACAGATCCTGCTTGCTGCCGAAGTACTGCATGACGAGCGCGGGGTCGACCTCGGCCGCCTTGGCGACCGCCCGGATCGTGGTCCGTTCGAACCCCAGGTCGGCGAAGAGCTTCCTGGCCGCTTCCAGGATCCGCTGCTCGGTCCTGCGGCGGCGTTCCGCCCGTTCGGTCACGCCACCCACTCCGTCATGCCGTTCACTCTACAGGCGTTGACCGTTCGCCTCGTTTCGCTCTACGCTCGTTGAGTCAACGTCCGTTGAGCGAAATGGGGTTCCCATGTCCGTTGCTGGTGTCGTCGCCGCCTATCACGCCGCGATGCTGCACAAATCGGCCGACGAGCTGGCTGATCTCTATGCCGAGGACGGTCTGCACGAGTTCCCGTTCGGCGGGCTGCCGCCGTTCAAGGGCCGGGAGGGGGTCCGGGCGGGGTACACGATGATGTGGGGCGCCATGGAGGCTCTGGTGAAGGAGATCCGCGACGTGGCCATCCGCCAGACCACGGACCCGGAGGTGGTCGTGGCGGAGCACGAGACGGTGGTCACGGTGGCCGATCAAGAGCTGACGGTGCCGGGTCTGCTGATCCTGCGGGTCAGGGACGGACTGATCGTCCACACGCGTGACTATATGGACACCAGCGCCATCGCCCGCGTCCGCGCCGCCTAGCGCGGTGACCGGCTGACGTTCACCGACCTGGCAGAAGCACCGCCCGCACGTACAAGCGGCCGGGCCACCAGCACGTGCGCCTGGCCGCGCGGGCGGCACGTGCGGGCCCCTCGGTGGGCCGACCCGGAGTGAGCGGACCGACTCTGCGGGCCGGCCTGGGGCGAGCGGCCGAGGGGGCCGACCCTGCCGGGGCCGACCCGGGGGACCGGCTCGGGAGGAGCCGGGCGGCCCCGGCGTTAGGGCAGGGCCTGTGGGCCGCTGTGGTCGGTCACTTGGTGGCGGTGAGGTCGTAGATCGTGGCATTGCCGACGGTGCTGGCGGTGAACGTCTCCTGCACCCACGCCGCGATCTCGTTCGCGTCGCCGCTACCGCCCGTGCCGGTCCCGCCGCGCATACCGCCCATGCCACCACCGATGAAGTAGTGGATCTTCCCCTCGGCCACGTACTGCTTGAACTGGGCGAGTGTCGGCGCCGGGTCGGTCCCGTTGAAGCCGCCCACTGCCATCACCGGCTGACCCGTGGCCAGCTGGTATCCGGCGGCGTTGTTCGAGCCGACGGCCGCGGCGACCCAGGTGTAGGCGGAGGCGTTGCTCTTCAGGAGGGCGGTCAGCTCGGCGCTGGGGGTGGCGGACTGGAGCAGCCCGCCCATCCCGCCTCCCCGGCCGCCGCGAGCGAACCCGCCGCCGCCCATACCGTCAGACCTCGCATTGCCGCCGGTGCCGTCCGGCTGACCGGTACCACCCGGCTGACCGGTAACGCCCTGCTGACCGCCCCTACCGGCGGCGCCTGGCTGGCCGCCCCCGCCGAACCCGCCCGGTCCCATAGCCGCGGGCCCGCGACCTCCGCGAAACCCTCCAGGTCCGCCGAAACCCCCCGTCGAGGGACCCGCCGTGGGGATCGCGCCGGTGTGCGCGGACGCGGCGGTGTCCACCGCGTACGCGGCCGGCCCGGCCAGGCACACCACGACCGCCATCCCGGCGACAATCCCCGACAACCGCCGCGACCACCAACCACGTCCCCCGGACCGCACCCCTCCAGGCCCCTCGGACGACGTTCCTACAGATCCTCGAGACAGCACCTCGGCAGGCCCCTCCGATGACCCTCCCGAGGTTGGAGCTCCCGCAGGTCCGGCAGACAGCACCCAGGCGGTTCCCGCCGACGGCTCCCCCACAGGTCCAGCGGACAGCACCCGTTCAGGCCCCTCAGCCGACACCGCAGCGGTCCCCGCAGACGGCGCGCCCGTCAATTCCACGGACGAACCGCCCGCCGATCCTTCAGACGGCATGCCCGCCAATCCCTCAGACGGCACCCCAGCCGGACCCGTCTCGACCTCCTGGTCACGCCCGACGACCAGGAGCCCCACTGCCGCCGCCAACCCGGCGACGAGCACGATCGGCCCCAGCCAGGAATTCCACTCCGAACTACGCGTCAGCAGAACGTACGCCCACCCAGCCGTAACAGCCGCCGTAAGCGCGAGCACCCGGTTCTCCCGGCGCTCCCAGAGCAGCGCCACCCCGGAACCCACCAGCACCGCGATCGCCGGAGCCAGCGCCACCGTGTAGTACGCGTGGAAGATGCCCTGCATCAGGCTGAAGATCAGCCCGGTCACCACCAGCCAGCTCCCCCACACACCCACCTGCGCCCGTACGGGATCAGTCCGCGGCGCCGACCGCGTCAGCCAGATCGCGGCCACGAGGAGCACCAGCGCTGCCGGCAGCAGCCAGGAGATCTGGCCGCCCGCCTCGGTGTCGAACATCCGCAACCAGCCGGCCTCCTGGTTGAGGTTGCCGAGCCCTCCGTAGTCGCCGCCGTTCAGCCGCCCGATCCCGTTGTAACCGAGCGCGAGCTCCAGCACGCTGTTCGTCTGGGAGCCGCCGATGTACGGCCGGTCGGCGGCGGGCACCAGCGCCACAGCCACCAGCCACCACCCGGCCGACACCAGCATGGCCGCACCCGCGAGCACGAGCTGCCAGAGCCGCCGCCCCAGCGTGGTCGGAGCCGTGATCAGGTAGACCAGCGCGAACCCCGGCAGTACCACGAACGCCTGCAGCATCTTGGCCAGGAACGCGAACCCGATGCACGCCCCCGCCAGCACCAGCCACCGCGTCCCCGCCTTCTCCTGTGCCCGCACGACGCAGTAACCCGCGACGGTCAGCAGCAGCACCAGCAGCGCATCCGGATTGTTGAAGCGGAACATCAGCACCGCCACCGGCGTGACCGCCATGACCGCCCCGCCGAGCAACGCGGCCCACGCGGGGAACCGGCGGCGTACGGCGGCATAGACCATGCCCACGGTCGCCACGCCCATGAGCGCCTGGGGCACGAGGATGCTCCAGGAGTTCAGCCCGAAGATCCTGGCGCTGAGCTCCATCGGCCACAGCGAGGCCGGCGTCTTGTCCACGGTGATGGCATTGGCCGCGTCGGACGACCCGAAGAAGAACGCCTTCCAGCTCTGGCTGCCCGCTTGTACGGCAGCCGAGTAGAACGAGTTCGCCCATCCGGAGGCGTTGAGCCCCCATACGTAGAGCACCGCGGTGGCGGCGAGCAGCCCGGCCAACGCCCATCGATCTCTGACACGCACATCCTTGAACACACTCGAACGCTAAACACGGCCTCTCGCCCTGCGATGAGACGACCATGAGAATCTCGTGAGCTCTGTACGCCATGCGCCGGCCAGGCAGAAAACACAAAAGAGGCGGCGCACCCGGCACCTGGGTGCAGCCGCCCCTTCTGGGGGTGAAACGCCACAGCGGGCGATTCGGTAATGCTCTTCGAGTGATATGCCTCGAAAGTGTTACTTGACGGTGACGCTGGCGCCGGCGCCCTCAAGGGCAGCCTTGGCCTTCTCCGCCTGCTCCTTGTTGACCTTGCCGTCGAAGACGTTCTTGGGAGCACCGTCGACCAGGTCCTTGGCCTCCTTGAGGCCCAGGGACGTCAGGGCGCGGATCTCCTTGATGACCTGGATCTTCTTGTCGCCGGCAGCCTCGAGGATGACGTCGAACTCGTCCTGCTCCTCAACGGCGGCGGCCTCGCCACCACCGGCGGCGGGGGCGGCGGCAACCGCGACGGGGGCGGCGGCCTTGACGTCGAACACTTCCTCGAACTGCTTCACGAACTCGGAAAGCTCGAGGAGGGTCATCTCCTTGAACGCGTCGAGCAGCTCGTCGGTGCTGAGCTTCGCCATGATGGTTTCCTCCGTATGGATCTTGCGATAACTAGGAACGGGACCGCGGGATTTGCGGCAATCCCCGTACTACTCGCCCGCCTCTTCGCGCTTGGCGCGAAGGGCGTCGGCCAGCTGGGCCATGTTGGTGGGCAGCGCGGCGAACATCGCGGCGGCAGAACTCTGCTTCGCCTTGATGGCGCCGGCCAGCTTCGCGAGGAGAACCTCGCGGGACTCGAGGTCGGCGAGCCTGGTGATCTCTGTAGCGTCCAGCCTCTTGCCGTCAAGGACGCCGCCCTTGATCACCAGAAGGGGATTGGCCTTGGCGAAGTCACGCAGACCCTTGGCTGCCTCGACAACGTCGCCGTTGACGAAGGCGATCGCGGTCGGACCGGCGAGCAGGTCGTCAAGACCCGCGAAACCGGCCTCCGTGGCCGCGATCTTGGTCAGGGTGTTCTTCGCCACGGCGAACTTCGCATTCTCACCAAGAGAAACACGCAGCTGCTTGAGCTGCGCGACGGTGAGACCGCGGTACTCGGTCAGAACGGCCGCAGCGCTGCCTTCGAACTCGCTCCTGAGCTCGGCAACTGCTGTCGCCTTATCCGCCCTCGCCATGGGCCTCCTTCCAGATGTGCCACCGGTGAAGGCCCAGAAATGAGAAC
Organism: Nonomuraea sp. NPDC049269; assembly: GCF_043197155.1. NCBI lineage: Bacteria > Bacillati > Actinomycetota > Actinomycetes > Streptosporangiales > Streptosporangiaceae > Nonomuraea > Nonomuraea sp. NPDC049269. The sequence goes on along the minus strand of NZ_JBICSO010000002.1, from coordinate 1,335,744 downwards.
GGCCCCGGGCGCAGGGCGCACACGGGGCTCACACACGGAAAAGACCGTGTAGGAAACTCGTATCACACCTGCGCGGGCCGTCCACAGACTGTGGATCCTTCGGTCACCAGGTCTTGAGAACCTGACGACAACCGGCGGTCTTCGGCAACGACCAGAGTACGTCCTGGTCGCCGAGTTTCCAAATCGCTCTCGGTCGGCGACGCTTTCGGCGCCGCACTCAGGCGGCGCCGCTCAGCGATCGTCCTTAGTTGGAGACGTTCTTCGGCAGCTCACCGATCTGGTCGGCGGGCGGCGTCTGGATGTTGACGGCCTCGTTGAACCCCTTGAAAAGCAGGGTGGCGTCCATCGTGGCGCCTTCCTTGGCACCGTTCAGCGCGACCTTGCGCGGCAGGCCATCGCTGCCGACCCAGATGTCGAACTTGATGTCCTTGAGCTCGGCCAGGTTCGAGCGGGCGGCTTCCTGCTTGTCAGCCGGCAACTGCTGCACCGCCGCGTCCACCGGGAACGTCCCGCTGTAGTGGGTGGTGTCCACGCCGCCGACAGTCTCGTTGCCGGCCGCCTTGACGTCCTTGGAGGCCGTCACCATCTTGGTGACCGCCGCCAGGTCGAACTGCTGGATCTGGTCGAGGTACGTCTTGATCTCACCGGGGCCGCCGACCTCGGTCAGCGGCACCTTGATCCACGGCTTCGTCGCGCCGACGAGCTGCTTGAGCGCCTCGACCTTGACGTAGACGGCGTCGCCCTGGAGCACGGCTCGCGCTCCGCCGGGCAGACTCTTGTCGCCCATGTCGATGGTGTCGAGTGTGAGGTCGACGGCCAGCTGCGGCTTGCTCTGGTAGAGCATCCGCCCCTGCACCCTGCCGCTCCCCTCCTGGGGGTGTTTGACGTCGACGACGGCGTCGACGGTGTAGCTGGTGACCTCCGCGGTCTTCTGCGCGGCCTGCGTGAGTACTTCGGACGCGGCCAGGTTGACCTGGATGGGCTGCGCGTTCGTTCCACAACCGGCAACCGTTACCGCGACCAGAGCGGCACCGGCCGCGGCGGTAGCGAGAGAAATTCTGCGCTTCAGCATGTTTTGACCCTACGTGTCGGTGACCCGATTTGCCGTCTTCCCCTGACTTTTCAGGGAAAACCCAGGGTCTTCCCCGACCCGCTTTCCCTCTCGGGTCAACATGCTCTCTGCCTCGGCGTCTGTCTTTGCGCGGTGCTCTGATCTTTCTTTCCGGTACGTCACCGCATGCGGTACTCATCCCCCGGTTTCCCCTGCCAGCCGTACCGGATCGCGCTCACCAGAAGGCACACGCCGCAACGGAGGCAGGCCGCAACATCGAAAAGACCGCCCACGAAAGCACCGCGACAGAGGCCCCACGAGGCCCCCGTGAGGCGCGCCAACACCGGTGGGCCGCATGACCGACGCGGGCGCGCCCATGGGCGCCATCCACGCGAAACGCACGCCACCGAAGAGCTCCCAAGGAGTCACGCCTCAGTGGAGGCAACACGCGACAGCGAAAGACAGGGAAGCACCGCGACGGAGACCGCCCGCGAGGCTCCTGCGGATGTCGACGGTAGCGCGGCGACCGAACGAGCGCACGCCACGGCGGAGGCTACTCGTAGGGGCGCGCCGCATCCGACGACATCCGCGGGGCGCACAATGTCCGCACGCGCGGAGGCTCCCATGAGGGCGGCGCTACCTACCGGCCGCACGACTCTGCGCGCAGCGGACGCCCCCATGGGCAACGCGCCGCAGCGGAGGACGCGACGAACAGCGGGCGCTTGTGGCCACCAACCGTCCGAACCGAGCCCGGGAACGCAACAAGCCCCCGCCGAAGTCGGCGAGGGCCAGATGGTGCGATGAGCGCCGGAAGCGGGGCTTCTGGCGGTCGGGGTTCGCTACGCGTCCAGGTCGGCGGTCAGGCCGCGCGTGAGGTTGGGGTCGACGGGGACGCCGGGGCCCATGGTCGTGGAGAAGGTGACCTTCTTCAGGTAACGACCCTTGGCAGCCGACGGCTTGAGCCGGAGCACCTCGTCAAGGGCGGCGGCGTAGTTCTCGATGAGCTGGCGCTCGTTGAACGACGTCTTGCCGATGATGAAGTGCAGGTTGGCCTGCCGGTCCGTACGGAACTCGATCTTGCCGCCCTTGATCTCGGTCACAGCCTTGGCCACGTCGGGCGTCACGGTGCCGGTCTTGGGGTTGGGCATGAGGCCACGCGGGCCGAGGACACGGCCCAGACGGCCGACCTTGCCCATGAGGTCAGGGGTGGCCACAACGGCGTCGAACTCGTTGAGCCGGTTGCCCTTGGCGATCTCGTCGATGAGCTCGTCGGCGCCGATGATGTCGGCGCCCGCCTCGCGGGCCGCCTCGGCACGGTCACCGGTGGCGAAGACCAGGACCCGGGCGGTCTTGCCGGTGCCGTGCGGGAGGTTGACCGTGCCGCGCACGATCTGGTCGGCCTTGCGAGGGTCGACGCCCAGTCGCAGCGCCACTTCGACGGTGGCGTCGAACTTGGTGGTGGACGTCTCCTTGGCCAGCTTCGCGGCCTCGACGGGGGCGTAGAGCTTGTCGTGGTCGACCTTGGCCGACGCGTCCTTGTGCGCCTTGCTGCGCTTCATGTCTGTCTCCTTGTGGTGTGCGGGCCGGTGTACGGCCCTCCCACTGATCGGGTGCGGGTTGGAGCCGGAAACCGGCTCTCCCACGGATCGCGGTGTGGGCCAAGGTGCTGGCCCTCCCGCGGATCGGGAAGGTCTTAGTCGGCGACGGTGATGCCCATCGACCGGGCGGTGCCGGCGATGATCTTCTCGGCCGCGGCGATGTCGTTGGCGTTGAGGTCCGGCATCTTGGTCTCGGCGATGCTGCGGAGCTGCTCGCGGCTGAGCTTGCCGACCTTCTCCTTGTGCGGGGTCGGGCTGCCCTTGTCGAGACCCAGAGCCTTCTTGATCAGCTCGGGCGCCGGGGGCGTCTTCGTGATGAAGGTGAAGCTGCGGTCTTCGAAGATCGTGATCTCAACGGGGATGATGTTGCCCCGCTGGGACTCCGTGGCAGCGTTGTACTGCTTGACGAAGTCCATGATGTTGACGCCGTGCGGGCCGAGGGCGGTACCGACCGGCGGCGCGGGCGTGGCCTGGCCAGCGGGCAGCTGCACCTTTACCAGCGCCGCGATTTTCTTCTTTGGAGGCATGATCCTTCTCCGGGTCCTGAGAATGGTGTTGCAAACCCCCACGGGCGTGCGGACCCCAGAACACAGGGGTCACCGTCCACGCGTGTGGGGACGACATATCAGCTTACGTGATCGTCTTAGATCTTCGAGACCTGGTTGAACGACAGCTCGACCGGAGTCTCACGACCGAAGATCGAGACGAGCACCTTGAGCTTCTGCGACTCGGGGCTGATCTCGCTGACCGAGGCGGGCAGGGTGGCGAACGGGCCGTCCATGACCGTGACGGACTCGCCGATCTCGAACTCGACGGTCGGTCCTGTGCTGGTCTTGGCCGAGGACTTCTTGCTCTCCTCGGTCGGCTCGGGCGCCAGCAGCTTGGCGACCTCGTCGAGGTTGAGCGGGCTCGGCTTGTTGGACAGGCCCACGAAGCCGGTCACACCGGGCGTGTTGCGCACGGCGGCCCAGGACTCGTCGGTCAGCTCCATGCGCACCAGCACGTAGCCGGGCAGCACCCGCTCCTTGACCGGCACCTTCTTGCCGCTCTTGAACTCCTGGACGGTGTGCGTCGGCACCTCGACCTGGAAGATGTAGTCCTCCATGTTGAGAGACACGTTGCGGCTCTCGATGTTGGACTTCACCCGGTTCTCGTAGCCGGCGTAGGAGTGGATCACGTACCACTCGCCGAGCTGACCACGGAGTGAGCGCTTGAACTCTTCGACCGGGTCGACGTCAGGCAGGATGTCACCGTCTTCGTCGACGGCGGGAGCCTCGTCGGCGACCTCGTCATCGTCGCTCTCGTCGCTGTCCGCGACGTCGGCGTCGAACTCGTCGACGGTCTCCTCAGCGGCCTCGGCGGCCTCTTCCGGCTCGGTGTCCCACTCCTCGCGGGACTCGTCTGCCGGCACTGAAGACTCGGACACGGTGACTTTTCCTCTTTCGTCGAATCGAATGGCGACCCCGTCGGCCGAAACCGGCGGTGTCCGGATCAGGATCCGCCGAAGACGCGGAGGACGGCCCAGCCGAGCGCGGCGTCGAGCCCGTACACGATCCCAACCATGATCAGAACGAATACCAGAACGACCGTGGTGTAAGTGATGAGATCCTTGCGTGTCGGCCAGATGACCTTACGCAGCTCGGTGACTACCTGCCGGTAGAAAAGAGCCGGCGAGGTGCGCGTCTTCTTCTCGCCACTAGGCTTGCCTGCGGTCTCGCCGCGCGTGTCGATCGCCACAGTCCTCACCTGAATCTGTCGTATCCAACGCAGTTTGCGGCGCGCTTACACGCCATTGCGCGGACCGCACTCGCAGGGCACGAGGGACTCGAACCCCCAACCGCCGGTTTTGGAGACCGGTGCGCTACCAATTGCGCCAGTGCCCTATGTCGCCAACCACACTACCCTGATCAGCTCACTGCCTGGACCGAACCGCACGTCGACATGCGGCGGCACGACCAGGCGAAAGTGTATCGGGGTTATGCCCACTACGTCGAACCAAAAGTCGATCGCCCAGGTCACGGGGCTCATGACAGCATGGACCCATGTCCACCCGACCTCGAATCTCCACCCGAATTTCCGCGATTTCCGAATCCGCCACGCTCGCCGTGGACGCCAAGGCGAAGGCGATGAAGGCGGCCGGCCGCCCGGTCATCGGCTTCGGCGCCGGTGAGCCCGACTTCCCGACGCCGGACTACATCGTCGAGGCGGCGGTCGCCGCGGCGCACGACCCCCGCTTCCACAAGTACACCCCGGCCGGCGGCCTGCCCGAGCTCAAGAAGGCGATCGCCGCCAAGACGCTGCGCGACTCGGGCTACCAGGTCGAAGCGTCGCAGGTCCTGGTCACGAACGGCGGCAAGCAGGCCGTCTACCAGGCGTTCGCCACACTGCTCGACCCGGGCGACGAGGTCCTGGTGGTCGCTCCCTACTGGACGACCTACCCCGAGGCGATCAAGCTGGCCGGCGGCGTCCAGGTCGACGTCGTCACGGACGAGACGACCGGCTACCTCGCGAGTGTCGAACAGCTCGAAGCGGCCCGCACCGAGCGCACCAAGGTCCTGCTGTTCGTCTCGCCGTCCAACCCGACGGGCGCCGTCTACTCACGCGAGCAGACGGAGGCGATCGGCCGCTGGGCCGCCGCCAACGGCCTCTGGGTCGTCACCGACGAGATCTACGAGCATCTCGTGTACGACGGAACGGAGTTCACCAGCATCGCCACGGCCGTCCCCGAGCTGGGCGACCGGGTCGTCATCCTCAACGGCGTGGCCAAGACGTACGCCATGACGGGCTGGCGGGTGGGCTGGCTGATCGGCCCGTCCGACGTGGTCAAGGCCGCGACGAACCTCCAGTCGCACGCCACGTCCAACGTCTCGAACGTGTCCCAGATGGCCGCTCTGGCCGCCGTCTCCGGCGACCTGTCGGCCGTGGCGGAGATGCGTGAGGCCTTCGACCGCCGCCGCCGGACGATGGTCCGGATGCTCAACGAGATCCCGGGCGTGCTCTGCCCGGAGCCGAAGGGGGCGTTCTACGTGTACCCCTCGGTCAAGGAGCTGATCGGCAAGGAGCTGCGCGGCCGTCGGCCGCAGTCGTCGGCCGAGCTGGCCGAGCTGATCCTGGAGGAGGCGGAGGTGGCGGTGGTTCCGGGCGAGGCGTTCGGCACGCCCGGATATTTCCGACTTTCGTACGCCCTGGGGGACGACGACCTGGCGGAGGGCGTCAGCCGCCTGGCCAAGCTCCTCGCCGAAGCCCACTGACCGGACCGCTCATCGGAGGCCCAGGCCGCGAGGGTCAGCCGACTCCCGCGGCCACCTTCTCGATATCGTGGGCCAGTCCGGGCGTGGCGCCGATGTAGACCGCGGTGCCCGGCCTTTCCAGCCACATGAAGTTGCTCAGCCCGCCCCGCGTACGCCAGCGCAGGGCGGGCTTGCCGTGGTACGCGCCCAGGCTCGACCGGCTGACCAGCGTGGCGAACCGCTCGGCGCCATGCACCCCGCACACCACGGCGACGAGCAGTTCCTCGTCGTTCCTGCGCCATCGCACGCCCTTCACCTTGAGCTGCTCGCGCAGTGACTTCACCCGCGCGAACGTGCCCGCGCGTTCCACCCCCGCGGGCAGGTTCACGATGTCGAGCTCTCCGGAATCGCAGGTCAGAGACGTGTTCGTCAGCTCGGCCCGGCTTGGCTCCGGTGTGACCGTGTCCGCCTCCTGATCCGCCTCCGGCACGGCGGGTCCGCCGCACGCGGTCAGCGCGAACACGAGGAAGACCGCTGCCAGGCGTCGCATCAGCCCCCCATGACTTCGAGTGAAATACCGCAGAAAAGGTCCCTAGTCTCCTACAGGAGCCTTGACCGAGGCGGCAACACGAAGGAGTTCGTCACTCAAGGACTCGCTGACCCGGATCCAGGCTCCGGTGCCCGTGCGCTCCAGCCAGACGATCATCAGGCCGCCCCCGGGATACCTGCCGACCAGGGCGGGTCTACCGCGGACGGTGGTGTCCCTGGGGGTTCGCAGCGAGATCCGCCGCTGGTAGGTGAGCCAGTCGGCGGCCACCGGGCCGTGCTCGACCCGTACCTCGACGTACCCGCCCGGCTTCGTCTTGGGGGCGAATCTGGCCCAGGCGCCCTGGTCGGGTTCGATCGCTCCCCCGTCGGCGCGATCCAGCCCGGCGGGCAGGTAGGTGAGCCAGAAGTCGTTCGAGACCACCGCGATCCGGGCCGACGCGCTGGAAGCGGTGACGGTCACCCCCCGGACGGGCGCCGGTGCGGGTGCCGGGGCAGTCGCCCCACCCGCGACCGGCGAAGGCCCGTCGGTCCGTACCGGTGGGGGCGCCCCCACCGGTACGGGATGCACCTGCCCGAATCCGGAGGAGAACAGCCCATAGATGATCGAGGCAGCGACCCCGAGCGCCAGGAACGCCAGCATCGCGCGCAGCGCCTGACCGCTGGTCCCGCCCTCCGGCATCATGCACGGTAGATCCCCGGTCTGATCTCACCCGTACCCCCCGTTCACTTGACGGGTTCGATCCCTTCGGCGATCTTCTTCAGCTCGACCCGTGCGTCGACCTTTTTCGCATAGTCCGGGCTGATGTACACCTCGACCGCCAGCCCCTTGCGCAGTGTCCAGCCGATGGTGCTCGTCGAGACGTTGTCGCCCTCGGCGGCGACTTCACCGCCTTCGGTGACCTTCGTCAGGTAGGCCCGCTTACCACCGATGTCGGTGGTTTCGGCGCCCTCGCTGGGGTACCTCGCCAACTGCTGCGCGATCTGCTTGCTCGCCTCATCCACGAACACGACCACCTGAAAGGCGTAGAGGCCCTCTTCCTGCCCAGGCTCCTTGAAAGTGGTCGTATAGCTCGTCTTGCCGAAGCCGTTCTTGCCCGACCACCTGCCCCATTCGAGCCCGTCGGGGAGGTAGCCGACGTGGATGCCGCCGAACTTCCTGCCGTCGCCCAGGTCGCCGAGATCCTGCGGCATCGACGACGCCAGGGCGACGGTGAGCCGCACGTTCGTCCCCTTCGCCACTTCCTGGCCCGCAGCGGGGTCCTGCACCTGAACCAGACCCTTGGCGGTGGCCGTCTCCGGGTCCTCGACGACCAGTCCGGCCTGCTTCAGCGTCTCGATCGCCTTGGCGACGGGCATGTCCCTGACCTCCGGGACGATCACCGCGTCCACCACGGCCCGGTCCGGGCCGGTGGCGGTGTGCTGGGTCTTGGCGGGTTCCGCCGAGTTCAGCATCGCCGGTACGGTCACGGCGACCAGCGCGGTGGCGAGGGCGGCGCCGGCCGTACGGATTCTGATCACGTGCGCGCGGTGGCGGCGGCGCACGTCCCGGCCCAGTGACGGTGTGGCCTGAACGTCGGCGACGTGCGCGGCCATGGCCTCGGCCAGGGCGTCTTCAACCTTCATCGGATCGCTCCTTCTGCGACGGTCATGCGTTCGCGGATCTTGGCGAGGCCCCGGGCCGCCTGGCTCTTCACCGTGCCGAGCGAGCAGCCGAGCAGCGACGCGGTGACCGCCTCCGACTGGTCCTCCCAGTAGCGCAGGACGATCACCGCCCGCATCTTCGGCGGCAGCCTGCGCAGCTCCTCGATGAGCGTGTCGCGCAGGTCCAGGTCGGGGGAGTTCGCGGCGGTGTCGGGCGGCCGGGCGAACGTGATCTCCTGTACGACGCGCCGCCGCCGCGCCCGGCTGATCGCCGCGTTCACGACGACCTTCCGCGCGTACGCCTCGGGGTTGTCGTGCCGGATCCGCCGCCAGTGCCGGTAGACCTTCTCCAGAGCGTGCTGGACCAGGTCCTCGGCGTCGTGGTGGGTGGCTCCGCAGACCAGGATCGCGGTGCGTAACAACGATGTGCTGCGGGCGGCAAGGAACTCGTCGAATGCCGTTTCGTCTTCATCCGTCATGAGCGGGGTCCCCTTTCGCCCCTCCCAACGCGCGAACGCCCGGACAGGTTGAGTGGCAAGATATGGAAATGCCACGCCCGCTTGACCTGCTGCCCAAGGCTCATCTCCACCTGCACTTCACCGGCTCGATGCGGCATACGACGCTGATCGAGCTGGCTCGCGAACAGGGCCTGCACCTGCCCGACGCACTGGAGCAGGACTGGCCGCCCCAGCTGCACGCCACCGACGAGCGCGGCTGGTTCAGGTTCCAGCGACTGTACGACATCGCCAGGTCGGTGCTGTGGCGGCCGGAGCACGTCTACCGGCTGGTGCGGGAGACGGCCGAGGACGAGGCGGCGGCCGGGTCGCGGTGGCTGGAGATCCAGGTGGACCCGTCGGGGTTCGCGCCGCGGTTCGGCGGGTTGACGGCGACTCTGGAGCTCATGCTGGACGCCGCCGCCCAGGCCGCCGCCCGGTCGGACATCGGGATCGCGGTGGTCGTGGCGGCCAATCGCACCAAGCACCCGCTCGACGCCAACACGCTGGCCAGGCTCGCGGCGCAATACCTGGACAAGGGGGTCGTCGGGTTCGGGCTGTCGAACGACGAGCGTCGCGGTGCGGCCCGGGAGTTCGAGCGGGCGTTCCGCATCGCCAAGCGCGCCGGGCTCCTGGCCGTACCGCATGGGGGTGAGCTGCTCGGGCCCCGGAGCGTCGCGCAGTGCGTGGACGACCTCGGCGCGGATCGCGTCGGGCACGGGGTGCGGGCGGCGGAGGACCCGTGGCTGATGGAACGGCTGGCCGAGCGGCAGATCTGCTGCGAGGTGTGCCCGACCTCCAACGTGGGTCTGGGGGTCGTCGAGCGGGTGGCGGACGTGCCGTTGCGCAGGCTGTTCGACGCGGGGGTGCCGATCGCGTTGGGGGCCGACGACCCGCTGCTGTTCGGGGCGCGGTTGTTGCGGCAGTACGAGCTGGCGCGGGAGGCCTACGGCTTCGGCGACGCGGAGATCGCCGAGCTGGCGCGGCAGTCGATCAAGGCGTCCACGGCGCCGGAGGATGTGCGTAAGGAGCTGCTGAAGGAGATCGACGATTGGCTGGCCTCACCGGAGTGAGGCGGCTATTTCGGCGGCGCGCTCCTTGGTGCCGGCTCCTTCCAGGCGGTAGCCGGTGGTGCCGGACTGCCAGATGAGGGTGGGTTCGGCCTGGCGCAGGGGGACCGACGTGCCGTCCTCGCGCTTGATGTAGCCGAGGGGGTGCGAGCCGCCGAGCCACCAGGCGGTGACGCCCGCGACCTGGATGTCCTCGGGCCAGGGTGGGCCCATGGTTTTGAAGAAGTACGGGCTGGGCGTGCCGTCGAACTGGTCCAGGCGGATGCCGCCCGGCCAGAACATCGACGCCACGCGGCCGTTGTCGCTCACCGTGGCGCGCTCGGGGGTGCCCAGCGCGGTGGGGGTCTTGATGGGGAACCTCACCTGTTCGGCGAGGTCTGCCGGGGCCACCGCGTGCTCGCCCGGCAGGGTGGTGGGGGTGATGACGGGCTCGGGGGTGGAGCCGCCCACGCGCAGCTCGATGCCCGCGTAGTGGAGGATCGCCCGCACAGCGGCTCGGCCCTGGGGGGTGGCGGCCGTGATGGCTATGACGGCCAGGACGATGGCTGTCACGATCTGCCATCTGGCGCGCCGCCTACGTTGCGCCGGAGGCCGCCGCTCATCGTCCCGCCGACCCGGCGCCGGGGGGTGCCGCCTGGTGTCGGGCACACCGGGCGCCTCAGGGCGCTCCTCGGAGGCCTCCTCAGCCTCGGGGGCGGCCTCAGGGGACGCCTCAGCCTCAGGGGCGGCCTCAAGGGACGCCTCAGGAGTCGTAGGCGTGGCTTGGGTGGGCCCCAGGCGGGCGCGGACGGCTGCCGCCACGTCGGCCGGAGGTGGGCTGGGGACGTCAAGGAAGTCGGCGAGGGCCGTGAGTTCGGCGGCCAGGTCGTCGAAGGGGTCATGCGAGCTCACTGCCCACCTCCTCCCTGAGCCTCGCGAGGCCGCGATGAGTACAGGACTTGACGGTGCCGAGCGGCCAGTCGAGCACCTGGGCGGTTTCCGCTTCCGTCAGCTGTAAGAAGTACCGGCAGACGACCGCCTGACGTTCCCGTTCGGGCAGGTGGCGTACCGCCTCCAGCAGGCGGGCGCGCCGGTCCGTGGCGATGGCCGAGCCCGCCGGGTCGTCGGGGGCCGTGACGTCGGCCGTGGCGCTGAGACGTACGGCGAGCTCGGATCTACGCCCGCGCGACCGGGTGAGGTTGTGCGTCTCGTTGGCCACGATCCGCAGCAGCCACGGCCGGAAAGGGGCGTCCCTACGGAAGGACGATAAATGCCTGAACGCCTTGACGAACGCCTCCTGCACCACGTCCTCGGCCTCGTCCCCCGCTCCGAGCATCGCGGCGGTGCGGTGCGCGAGCGCGCTGTAGCGGGCGACCAGCGCCTCGTAGGCGGACAGGTCACCGGCGAGCGAGCGGCTTATCGCCTCGTCGTCGTCCATGAATGAGTCAGATTTCACCGCATTTATGGGGGTTGGGGGAAGGGCGGTTGGCGCATCAGGTGACCATCGGCGCTGCTGGGGCATTAGACTCGGGCAAATCCATGAGCCCTTCGAAGGAACGGCACTATGTCTTCTGGGTATGACCGTGTAGTACAACCGGCGGCCGGCGACGAGGCCCTGGAGAACCACCTAGGTGGGGACGAGGCCAAGAACTATCGGCAGTACGAGTTCGACATGGTCGCCCCGCATGTCGGTCGTTCGATGCTGGAGATCGGCTCTGGGCTGGGACATTTCGCCGAGCAGTTCCTGCCGCGTCTTGACCGGCTCGTGGTGAGCGACTTCGACCCCTACTGCGTCGAGCAGCTCGGCAAGCGCTTCGAGGGACGCGACGACATCAGCGTGCTGCAGTTCGGGCTGCCGACCGACATCCCGCTTGAGGACAAGGTCGACACCGTCGTGCTGATGAACGTCCTGGAGCACATCGAGGAGGACGCCGAGGCGCTGCGTTCGCTGGCCAGGGTCACGCAGCCCGGCGGGCGGATCATCATCTGGGTGCCCGGCTACATGCAGCTTTATGGAGACTTCGACCGCAAGGTCGGGCACGTCCAGCGCTACACCCCCAAGACCCTGGGCGCGACGGTCGCCAAGGCGGGGCTGGACGCCGAGGTGCTGAAGCCGATCAACTTCCTGGGCGGCATCGCCTGGTGGGCGGCCGTGCGCCGGGGCGGCGTGGGCTACCCGGATCCGCGACTCGTGAAGATCTACGACCGGACGGTGGTCCCGGCCACGCGTCTCATCGAGCGCTTCATCCGGCCTCCCTTCGGCCAGACCGTCTTCTGCGTCGCCCGCGTACCCCAGTAGAAACCACCTCAGCCGCCACCGGCGAGCGGGGCGGCTGAGGGGCCCGGGCCGGTGGAGGAGGGCCCGGGCGGGGATGGCTGTCGTGGCGGGTTATTTGATGGAGCCCGCCGTCAGACCTCCCACCACCTTTCGCTCGATCAGAGCGAAGAGGATGATCACGGGGATGGTGGCGATCACCGAACCGGCGAAGAGGTTCTGCCAGTCCACCTGGTATTGACCGATGAACGAGTTGAGCGCCACCGTCAGCGGCTGGTTCGCCGGGGTCGTGGTCAGCGTCAGCGCCACCACGAACTCGTTCCACGCGGCGATGAAGGTGAAGATCAGCGCGGTGATGACCCCGGGCATGGCCAGCGGCAGCGTGATCCGGAACAACGCCCCGAACCGCCCGTTGCCGTCGATGAACGCCGCCTCCTCCAGCTCACGCGGGATCGAGGAGAAGTACGCGTTCAGGATCCACACCGCGAACGCCAGGTTGAACCCGCCGTTGACCAGGATCAGCGACCAGATCGAGTCCACCAGCCCGAACTGGTAGAACTCCCGGTAGATGCCCACCAGCATGGCCGTCGGCTGGAACATCTGGGTGATCAGCACCAGGATCAGGAACGCCGTACGCCCCCTGAAGTTGTGCCGGGCCGAGTAGTACGCGGCCGGCAGCGCCACCAGCAGCACCAGAACGGTCGAACCCGCCGCCACCTTGAGCGTGACCATGAGGTTCCCGGCCAGGCCGCTGGTCCAGAAGTTGGCCAGGTTCGACCACTCCCACTGCGTCGGGAAGAACGTCACGTCGCGCAGCGTCTCCTGGGGACGCAGCGAGGTGAGCAGCATCACCAGGTACGGGAACAGGAAGATGAGCGCGATCACGTACGCGCTGCCCGCGATGACCACGGTCTTGAGCTTGGGCATCCGGCGTGCAGGGGCACGGTGGGGCTTGGCGTGGTGGTGCGTGGCCAGCGTCGGCGCCGTCTTGACGGCCATCACGCCACCTCCTTGTTCCAGCGGGACACCTTGAGGAAGATGGCGGTCAGGATGATCACCATGCCGAAGTTGACGACCGACATGGCGGCGGATTCGCCGATGTTGGAGCCCTTGAGGATGAACATCAGGATCGTCGAGGTCGCCGTCGAATATCCGGGCTGGCCGTGCGTCATCGCCCAGATGATCGGGAAGCTGTTGAAGACGTTCATGACGTTGATCAGCGCGGCGACGGTCAGGGCGGGCCGGAGCAGCGGCAGGGTGATCGACCAGTACGTCCGCAGCCGGGTGGCGCCGTCCATCTTGGCCGCCTCGTAGACGTCGTTGGGAATGGTCGCCAGACCGGCCAGCAGCGCGTACGTGGTGAACGGCACCGACACGAACACCGCGACGAATATCAGCCACGGCATCGCCGTCGAGGCGTCGCCGAGCTGGTCGGCCGAGGCGCCGCCCATCGCGTCGATCAGGCCGAGCTTGAGCCTGATCTGGTTGATGACGCCGACCTCCGGGTCGAGCATCCACTTGAAGATGATCGCCGTCATCAGCACCGAGGCCGCCCACGGCGCGATCAGCGCCCAGCGGGCCAGCTTGCGGCCGGGGAAACGCTGGTTGAAGAGCTGGGCCAGGGCCAGCGAGATCAGCACGGTCAGGGCGACGACCGCGACCACCCAGATCACGCTGCGGACCATGATGTCGGCGAAGTCCTTCTCACCGAACAGTTTTTCGTAGTTCGCCACGCCGTTCCCGCCCTGGACCACACCGAACCGGCTGATCTTCAGGAACGACGAGCGGATCATCTCGACCACCGGCCAGAGCACGACCAGGGCGATCAGTACGACAGCAGGCCCGACCCAGGCTAGGGGCTCCAGGGCGCGCAACCTTTTCATGCGGAACCTTCCATAACGGTACGGCCAGCGCTCTGGACGCGGAGCGCCGGCCGTACGGGCCCCCGAAGGGTCAGCTGCCCTCGGCGGTCTTCTGGAGTTCGCCGAGCACCTTGGCCGGATCGTCCTTGACGGCCCCGCCGATGGTCTGCTTGATCGCCGGGTTGACCTCGGCCCACTTCGGGTCCTGGAACGGGTAGAAGCTGGCGTTGGGCAGCGCGTCGAGGAACGGCTTGAGCTTCTCGTCGCCCGACAGCTTCTGGATGCCGCCGTTGGTCACGGGCAGCAGCTTGTAGGTGTCGCTGATCTTCTGCGCGGCGCTGCCGGTGTAGAAGAAGTCGAAGAACTTCTTGATCTCGGCGGCGTGGCCGTTCTTGTTGAACGCCATGATCCAGTCCATGACGCCGAGCGTGGTGTCGAGCGGGCCGGACTTGCCGGGGATCGGCGCGACGCCGTAGTTCTTCAGCCCGGCCGCGTCGAAGATCGGGATGGACATGGGGCCGCCGTTGACCATGCCGACCTTGCCGGCGCCGAAGTCCTCCCAGACGGTCTTACGGTCCTTGGTGCCCGGGTTCGGGGTGGTCAGGCCGGCGTTGACCAGGCCCTTCACGTAGTTGAACGTCTCGACGTTCTGCGGGGAGTTGATCGCCCACTTGCCGGAGGCGTCCTTGTAGCCGCCGCCGTTGCCGAGCATCCACAGGAACGACTCGGCCTGGGCCTCCTCCTGCCCGAGCGGGAGGCCGAAGGGCTGGCTGACGCCGGCCTTCTTCAGCTTCTCGGCGTCGGCCTTGAGCTCGTCCCAGGTCTTGGGCGGCTCGGCGATGCCGGCCTTCTTGAACAGGTCCTTGTTGTAGAACAGGGCGCGGGCCGAGGACACGAACGGGATGCCGTACGCGGCGCCGTCGACCTTGCCGAAGTCGGCGAACTTCTGCAGCATGTCGCCGGAGACGTTGGGCGACAGGACCTCGTCAACCTTGTAGAGGAGCTGGTCCTTGACGAAGCCGGAGTAGTCGCCGGTCTGCAGGATGTCGGGCACCTGGCCGTTCTGGACCATGGTGGCGACCTGCTTGTCGATGTCGTTCCAGTTGATGACCTGGACGTCGACCTTGATGTTCGGGTTCGCCGCCTGGAACTCGTCCACGACGCCCTTCCAGAACGTCTCACCCGAGTTCGGCTTGCCCGGGCCGTCGCCGTAGTCGGCGGCGACCATCTTGAGCGTCACCGCGCCGCCGGCGGAGGCCTTCGGAGTGCTCCCGGAATCGCCTCCCGAGCCGCAGCTGGACAGGACCAGCACGGTCGCCAAGCCGAGAGCGGCACCGCCCACAAGTTTCATGTTCACCGAAAGTACCGCCTTCTCATCGGACGGGTCTTGCTGGTCCGTACCAGCCGCCGGGTGCGTGAGTCACAGCTCAACGCGTTTGCGTCAGAGTAAGCCCCGATTTGGCGTCTGGTCTATACCGGTTGGTCTCGGTTTGAAAACACTCAGGCGCGAAAAACCTCACAACCGGTCTAGACCGCGCGTCAGAGGATCTTTCTCCGTACGTTCTCCCCGCCCTGCGGTGATCCGATCCACGGCCCTTCGATGGACGGGTCGAGAATGCCCTCCTCGACGAAGGTGTAACGGCCTTCGAGGACGTAGCGGGCCAGGCGCGTGTCCTGGCTGTCGCTGTTGTCCCAGAGCCTGGCGAACAGCGCCTCCGCCCGGCGCCGCGCCTGCTGGCAGAACGTGTCCGCCAGCTCGTACGGCCGCCGCCCCAGGTCGTGGGCGTCCTCCTCGGCCTTGACGCAGACCGCCGTCATCGCGAACAGTTCGGCCCCGATGTCGATGATCCGGCCGAGGAACGACTGCTTGTGTTCGAGCCGCCCCTGCCAGCGGGACATCCCGTAGAAGGTGGACCGGGCCAGTTTCCTGCTGGTCCGCTCGACGAAGCGCAGGTGGGCGGCCAGCGGGCCGAACTCGGCGTAGCCGGCGGGCAGGTTGCCGCTGCCCGCGACCAGGCTCGGCAGCCAGCGGGCGTAGAAGCGGCCGGCCTGTCGCAGCGCCTGCGCGCGTTCCTTCCTGGACGCGTCGGGGTTGATCAGCTCCCCGGCCGCCGACAGGTGGGCGTCGACCGCCTCGCGGGTGATCAGCAGCCGCATGATCTCGGAGGAGCCCTCGAAGATCCGGTTGATCCGCGAGTCGCGCAGCATCTGCTCGACCGGCACCCCGCGTTCGCCCCGCGCGACCAGCGACTCGGCGGTCTCGTAGCCGCGCCCGCCCCTGATCTGGACCAGTTCGTCGAGCACCTGGTACGACAGCTCGGAGGCGTAGAGCTTGGCCAGCGCGGCCTCGATCCTGATGTCGTTGCGCTGGTCGTCGGCCATGCGGCTGGTCAGCTCGCAGACGGCCTCCAGGGCGTAGGCGGTGGCCGCGATGAAAGCGATCTTCGTGGCGACGGCCTCGTGCTCACCGACCTTGCGCCCCCACTGCACCCGGGCGTTGCTCCACTCGCGAGCGATCTTCACCGCCCACTTGGCGTTGCCCGCACAGGTGGCCGGCAGCGACAGGCGCCCGGTGTTGAGCGTGGTGAGCGCGATCTTCAGCCCTTCGCCCTCACGCCCGATAAGATTCTTGGCAGGCACTCTGACCTGCGAGAACTCGGTGACACCGTTCTCGATGCCCCTGAGCCCCATGAACGCGTTGCGCCGCTTCACCGTGATGCCGGGTGAGTCGGCCTCGACCACGAACGCGCTGATCTTCTTGCCGGTGCGGGCCATAACGACCAGCAGGTCGGCGACCACGCCGTTCGTCGTCCACAGCTTGACGCCGTCGAGCACGTAGTCGTCGCCGTCCCTGACGGCGGTCGTGGACAGCCGCGCCGGGTCGGAGCCCACGTCCGGCTCCGTCAGCAGGAACGCCGACACCTCGCCGCGCGCGCACCTCGGAAGGTACTCCCGCTTCTGCTCCTCGGTGCCGAACAGCTTGAGCGGCTGCGGCACCCCGATCGACTGGTGCGCCGACAGCAGCGTGGCCAGCGCCGGGCAGTAGGACCCGACGAGCATGAGCGCGCGGCAGTAGTACAGATACGGCAGGCCCAGCCCGCCGTAGTCCTGGCTGATCGTGATCCCGAACGCCCCGAGCTCGGCCAGTCCCTTGACCACCTCGTCGGGCACCTGCGCGGTCCGCTCGATCGCGGCGGGATCGACGTGCGTGTCCAGATACCGCCGGACGGCTCTGACGAAGTCCTCCCCCCGCTTGGTCGCCTCGTCGGCCAGCGTGGGTGCGGGATAGACCAGGTCGAGGCGGAAGTCTCCAAGGAACAGCTGCTTCGCGAAGCTCGGGCGGGTCCACTCCTTCTCGCGGGCCTGCTCGCCGAGCTCTCTCGCCTTTGCGTAGTCGGTCATCGCGTCCCTCTTCCGTTCGGTGAGGGGTCTCTTTCTCTTTCTTCTACGGCAAGCCCGGGTCGCCCGCCACCCGCCGCACCCGGTTTCGGGCCTACGCTCGTTGCCGCTTTGCCACCGGCAGGGCTATCAGGGACAGAGCCGCCGGCACTGCTAGGTATGTGCCGCAGCAGGCCAGGGCTATGCATGACAGGGCGGTCGCCGCGATGGCCGTGTTGCGCTGCGTTCCCGGCGGCAGGATTCGGGTGGCCGCGGCCACTCCCGCCGTGGTCACCGCGGCCAGGCAGGCCGAGGTGGCCCGCATGAGGGTGTCGAGGTCGGCCGGCAACAGCATGACCAGGCCGGTCAGGGCGGCCAGCAGGGCCAGGCTGCGGTAGGGGGTCTGTCCAGGTGCGCCGCCTCTGCCGAACCAGGACGGCAGGGATCCGCTCCCGGCCATGGACGCGCCCAGGCGGGCGGCGCCGGCTATGTAGGTGTTGATGGCGCCGAAGGTGAGGGCGATGGCCGCGGCCATCGTGATCGGACCGGCCGCGGCGCCGATGCCGGTCTCCAGCAGGGCGGACATGGGGGCCGGGCGGCCCAGGACGGCGATCGAGACGATGGAGACGCTCAGGTAGAGGACGGAGATCACGAGCAGGGTCACCGTGGTGGCCCTTCTGATGTCGCCGATCTCCGCGGACAGGTGGGTGGCGGCTTCCCAGCCGACGAAGGCGAAGAAGAGCACTCCGGCCGCGGAGATCACGCCTGCCATGCCGTACGGGGCGAATGGGGTGAAATTCGCGGCGCTGGCGTGTGGCGCGGCGGTGGCGACGGCCGTCGCCAGGAGCGCGATCAGGAGGAGTACCAAGGTCACCTGGAGGCGCCCGGAGGTGCGCAGGCCCGCGGCGTTGGCGAGGAAGGCGGCGGCGAGCAGGGTGGCGGCGGCGATGGTCTGGTCCACGCCCAGGGTCGCGGCGACGTAGACCGCGCCCACCTGCGCGCCGGCCACGATGCCGAGCGGAACCGCGCCGTAGAACCACCAGCCGACCACCGCGGCGGCCCGGCCGCCGAACGCGAGGCCGGTGAAGGCGGCCACCCCGCCGCCGTTCGGGTAGCGCGCGCCGAGCGTGGCGAACGTGATCGCCACCGGTGCGCTCAGCACCAGCAGGCCCACCCAGGCCAGGATCGACGCCGGGCCCGCGGCCTGGGCGGCCAATTGCGGCAGCACCAGCATGCCCGGTCCGAGCACCCCGCCCAGCAGCATCGCCGTACCCTGCCCGGCACTCAGGCGACCTTTCGTTTGTTCCGACATAGCAGCCGAAATTAGTCGAATGCGTGATGCTTCCTGCCTTCCGGCGAACGTTTGGCTGGTTCCGAAGAGATAATGCCGCTGTGGATGAACTTGATTCGGGAATCATTCGGCTTCTTCAAACGGATGCGCGGCAATCGAACCGCGAACTGGCCAGACAGCTGGGCGTCGCCCCCTCCACCTGTCTGGAACGCGTCCGCGCCCTGACCCGGCGCGGGGTCATCCGGGGCTACCACGCCGACATCGCCCCGGCGGCACTGAACCGCAGCGTCCAGGCGCTCGTCTCCGTCCAGGTACGTCCGCTCAGCAGGACGGTCATCGAGACGTTCAAGCAGTCGGCGGCCGAGCAGCCGGAGGTGCTGAGCGTGTTCGTCCTGGCGGGTGGGGACGACTTCCTGCTGCACGTGGCGGTCCAGGACCTGGACCACCTGCACGCCTTCCTGCTCGACCGGCTCAGCAAGCGGCGGGAGATCGCCGGGTTCCGTACGTCGGTCATCTTCCAGCAGGTGCACAACACCGCGCCGAGTCTGCTGCCGTACGAGCCTTCGGATGTCCTCAGTCCGTGACCAGGCCCGCCTCGTAGGCGATGATCGCGGCCTGGACGCGGTTGGTCACCTCCAGCCGCAGGAGGATGGCGCTGACGTGGGCCTTGACCGTGCCCTGCGACAGGAACAGCTCGCGGCCGATGTCCTGGTTGGACAGGCCGCGGCCGACGAGGGCCAGCACCTCGTGTTCGCGCGGAGTGAGGGATTCGGTCCGTTTGCGGGCTGTGGTGGTGCGGGTGAGCCGGCCGTCGTTCAGCTCGGCGATGACCTGGTGGGCGATGCGTGGCGACAGGTACGCCGCGCCGCCCGCGACCGCCCGGACGCCGATGATCAGCTCGCGCGGGTCGGCGGCCTTGAGCAGGAAACCGGCCGCGCCCTCCTCCAGCGCCCTGGCCACGTACTCGCGCTCGTCGAACGTGGTCAGCATGACCACCGCCACGTCCGGCAGCACGGCCCGCAACTCGGCCGCCGCGGCCAGGCCGTCCAGGCGGGGCATGCGGATGTCGAGCATCGCCACGTCCGGCCGGTGCGCGAGGGCCAGCTCGACGGCCTCCCGGCCGTCTCCGGCCTCGGCGACCACCTCGATGCCGGTGTCGGTGGCCAGGATCGACCTGACCCCTGCCCGGACCATGGGCTCGTCATCGGCCAGTAGGACTCGGATCATGCGCTTTCTCCTGTGTCCGACGGCCGCCAGGGGAACCGGGCCGTCACGGCGAACCCACCGATGTGCGGCGCCACGTTCGGGGCGGCCGCGCCGGTTGGTCCGGCCTGCAGCGTGCCGCCCAGTAGCCGGACCCGTTCTCGCAGGCTCGCGAGCCCGGTGCCACCGCCACCACCGATGGGCACCGCCCCACCGCCGGGACTCGGGACCGGCCGACCGCTGTGGTCACCGACCCGCACGGGCCGTCCACCATCACGGCCGCCCACCGGCACCGACCCTCGCTTGGCGTCGTCGTCGGCCAAGGCCGGTTCTGTGGGCGGGGGTGCGTTGGTCACGGTGACAGTGAGCGTACCGGCGTTGTGTTCGATGGTGACCTGGACCTCGGCGCCGGGTGCGTAGCGGGCGGCATTGGTCAGTGACTCCTGTGTCACCCGATGCGCGGCCCGGTCCAGCAGAGGCGGCAGGATCGCCGACCGTTCGTCGCGACGCAGGGTCACCGCCATGCCGGCCCGCACAGCCCGTTCGACCAGTGCCTCGATCGATTCGTCCGGTGGGTCCGTCGTGGCGCCGCCCGAGTCGCGCAGCAGGCCGACGGTACGGCGCAACCGGTCGGTGGCCGTCACCGCCGAGACCCGCAGTTGGGCGGCCGCCTCCCGGTTCGCCTCGCTCATGTCGGCGGCCAGCTCCAGGGCCCCGGCCCGCAGCGCGATCAGCGCCAGCTCGTGGCCGAGCGAATCGTGCATGTCGGAGGCGATACGAGCGCGTTCATGGAGCTTGACGCGTTCGGCGGTGTACTGCTGCTCCCGCTCCAACTGACCGACGCGCTGCCGTCCCGCCTCGACCAGCTCCGCCTGCTGCCGCCGGAACCGCCCCGCCAACCAGGGCAGCACCGCGAACAGCCCCAGGGACATCAGCGCGCCCACACCGTCCCAGAGATCCACGCCCAGCGCCACGACACCGGGTATCGCGACCGCCCCCAGGACCAGCCAGTCCCGGCGTACCGGAAGATGCCGGCCGTGCAGGTAGGCGACCACGGCCACCACCACGAACAGCAACTGCCGCCAGACCGGGATGTAGTCGAGGTGCAGCCCGTTGACCAGGCTGATCCCCGCGACAACCGCCAGAATCGCCCCGTTTCTCACCTGCTAGACCCTATCGAGCGCCGTAGTGTCCGCAGCCGGACGAGCCGCATCACCGTCGTGGCCGCGCCTGCCAGCGCCGCGACCGTCAGGGTGATCGTGAGAGGCACGGGGAAGTAGGTGAGCTGGGCCCAGGTGACCGTCCGCCCGTTCGAGATGAACGAGATCATGTCCGGATATGCCGCCAATACTGCGACCGGCAGCAGCACCGGTAGCATCCGCAACGCGATTCGCCACCCGGGACGCCCGGCCCGCCTGGCCGCCCAGCGTCGTGACCGCGCTACGCCCACGATGCCCAACCCGACGGCCGCCAGCCCGATGAGGCCGAGCACCAGCTCGAACGTCTGCCGCCCACCACCGGGCACCTCGGGCGTCCGCCCCTGGGTCATCGCGAAGAGACCGGTGGCGACGGCGTACGTGTCGTCGGTGAGGGCCGCGCTGTTGGTCATGACCGCGAAACCGTAGCCGGTCTCGGGGGAGATCGCTTCGACGGCGGTATAGGTGAACAGGTTGCCGGAGTGCACGTACAGCTTGGTGTCGCCGTCGAGGCTCCAGCCCATGCCGTAGTCGCTGATCTTCGACGGGGCGTGCATGGTCCGCAGGCTCTGGGGTGTGACGAGCTGCTTGCCCTTGCCGTTCTGGCTGACCAGCCAGGCGCCCATGTCGGCGGCGGTGGTGATGACCCCGCCGGAGCCGCTGCCGTCGAGGAACCCGGGCAGTTCGGGACGAGCCATCCAGGCGCCGAACACCGAGTTGTAGCCGTCCGACGGCCGGACCTGCTCCTGTCGCAGGGCGCTGTGGGTCATGCCGAGCGGGGCGAAGACGTGCTGCTTCAGGTAGTCGTCGAAGCTCTGGCCGCCGGCGACCTCGACCAGGCGGGCGGCCAGGTCGTAGTTGACGTTGCAGTACGCCCACTTGGTGCCAGGGGCGGTGGCGAGCGTGCCGGTCTTGAGCCGATCCACGTACTGGGTGAGGGAGGTGGTCTCCTCCAGCGCGCTGATGTCGACGGTGGTGTCGGACAGGCCGGAGGTCTGGTTGAGCAGCTGACGTACGGTGATCGTCGTGGCGCGCGGGTCCGCCATGTGGAAGCCGGGCAGTTGCTCGGCGACCGGCTGGTCCAGTTGGATCTTGCCCGCGTCGGCCAGCGTCAGCACGGCCATGGCGGTGAACGACTTGCTGAGAGAAGCGACCCGCATGGGGGTGTCGGCGGTGACGGGCTTGCCGTCGGAGCCCCGACCGTAGCCGGCGGCGTGGATCACTCGGTCGTTGTGGGTGACCACGACGGATATACCCGGCAAAGCGGTGGCATCCATGACCTTGCCGAGGTAGGTGTCGATGGCGGCGGGGGTCAGCTCGGCGCTCGACGCGGCCTGCGCGATTGAGGGTGCGGACAGTGCGGCGATCAGCGCCGCCGCCGCGGCGAGGGCGCCGATGAGCTTGGGTTTCATGGTGACGACGGTAGGAATCAGCCGACCGGAAAAGATCCGCCGACCGTCCAGGACCACCCCTGACGAAAGTCTGACGTCAGTCCGGGAAGCGGAGGAACGCCGGTGGCACCCCGTCCACCAGCCACACCCCGTTGGCGCTGACGCGGAACTCGTGTCCGGCCTCGTGCATCGCCCCCGCGTCCACCGACAGGACCACCGGCTTGCCCCGCCGGGCTCCCACCCGCGTGGCCGTCTCGCGGTCGGGCGACAGGTGGACGTGGTGGCGGTTCATCGGCCGCAGGCCCTCGGCCCGGATCGCGGGCAGGCTCCTCGCCACCGTGCCGTGATAGAGGTACGCGGGCGGCTCCGCCACCGGCAGGTCCAGGTCTATCTCGATGGAGTGGCCCTGGTTCGCCCGGATCCTGCCGTTCTCCAGCGCGTACCGCTGCTTGTCGTTGCCTGCCACGACCCGCTGCAGGTCAGCCGGGTCGATGGGGAACCCGTGGGAGGCTGCGGCCCGCAGGAAGACGTCGACCTCCACCCAGCCGCGCTCGTCCAGCTCGATCCCGATCCGCTCGGGCTCATGGCGTAGGTGCTTGGCCAGGTATTTCGAGATCCGCACCAGCCTCCGGTCGTCCATCATCCCCCGAGCATGTCCCAGCGACCCGATCTCCGGCAACCCCATTGCGGCCATTTTGTGTACTACGTAAGCTTACAACGTACTCAAAATCAATCGAGAGGTAGCACCATGTCCACCATCGCGATCATCGTCCCGTTCGTCTGGCTCGGTTGGCTCGTCGTGACCGAGTGGGTGCCGATGTTCCCGCTGAACGACCTCCGGCCCGGCAACATCGGCCAGCGCGTGCTCGCGGCCTGCGTCAACTACCCGTTCCCGTTACTGATCGCAGCCGGGGTCGCACTGCACCAGACCTGGTCGCTGATCGCCGCCACCGCGCTCTGCGTGCTCATAGTCGGCGGACACGTACGGAACTGGTGGCTCCCCTACTTCCGCGGTGGCACGGCCGCCCAGCGGGAGACCTATCAGCGCGAGTACAGCCGGACGCTCAAGATCCTGCCGACCGAGGGGCATGAGGTGGTGATCGACGTTCAGCACCTGGTGGTGGGCGCTCTGTCCTTGCTCATGCTGGCCACCACGCTGATCGTTACCCTGGGTGGATGAACGAGCCCGCACCCCGGCGCGGCAGGGGACGCCCGGCCGTCCTGACCCGCGAACGGATCGTGGCCGCGGCCATCGACGTACTGGACGCCGAGGGGCTCGACGCGCTCACCATGCGCCGCCTCGGCACCCAGCTCGGGGTCGCGGCCATGTCCCTGTATCGCCACCTGCCGAACCGGGACGCGGTGCTCGCCGCGGTGGTCGATCACCTGTTCGCCGAGGCCGTGATCGACCTCGAAGCGGACATGCCGTGGCCCGAGGCACTCGCCCGGTTCGCGGGGGCCTACCGGCGGATGCTGCTCGGCCATCCGCACGCCGTGCCACTGCTGGCGACCCATCCGGTGGACATCGATCTGGGGCTGGAGCTGCTGGCCGGGCTGCTGGACCGCTTCGAGGCGGCGGGGATCCCGCGTCAGGACGCGCTCACCGCCATCCAGTCGATCGCCGTCTACGTCCTGGGCCACGCCCTGGCCCAGGTCGGCACCCCACCGGGCAGCACTGACGCCCCGCAACCGAACGGCACAGCGGTGGTGGCGTTTTACGACCAGTGGTTCGAGGCGGGGATGCGGGCCATGGTTTCGGGGTTCGAGGGGCGGCTCGGTCAAGAGCGTTGACCCTCAGCCCGCCGCCTGCCGCACGAGTGTGGCGATCCGCGCCTCGTCGTCAGCGGTCAACTTCGTCAGCGCGAAGGCGGTCGGCCACATGGTGCCGTCGTCGAGGTTCGCCGGGTCGTTGAAGCCGAGGGTGGCGTACCTCGCCTTGAACTTCTCCGCGCTCTGGAAGAAGCAGACGACCTTGCCATCCTTGGCGTAGGCGGGCATCCCGTACCAGAGTTTCGGTGACAGAGCCGGCGCGCCGGCTTTGACGACCGCATGGATCCGCTCAGCGAGGACCCGGTCCGCTTCCGCCATCTCGGCGATCTTCGCGAGCACGTCGCGCTCCCCGTCGGCTTTGGCCGCGCGCGAGCCGCGGCGCGCGGCCGTCTTCAGCTCCTGGGCGTGCTCCTTCATCGCGGCTCGCTCTTCGTCGGTGAACCCATCGAACTTCTGGTCAGACTTACGCGTTTCGTTCATGGTGGAAATCTCCCTCTTGGTATGGGCGACGGGCTGGCAAAGGTGAGGCGAGCGGTCCCGGGCCGCGGGTCCGGGACCGCGCACCGCTCACCCCCATGCGCCGGCGATCTGCCGGGTGGTGGCGTTGAGCCGGTTGAACAGGTTGGTGACGCCGATCATCAGCACGATCGCGGCCAACTGCTTCTCGTCGAAATAGGTGGCGGCCCTGTCCCAGACCTCGTCGCTCACCGCGTCGGGACGGTCGGCCAGCCGCGTCGCGGCCTCGGCCAGTTCGAGCGCCGCCCGCTCCTCCTCGGTGAAGTACGGGGCCTCCCTCCAGGCGGCGACCGTGGCCAGCCGCTCGTCGCTCACCCCGGCCTTGCGGGAGCTCTTGGCGCCCGCGTCGACGCAGGCGCTGCAGCCGTTGATCTGGCTGACCCGCAGGTGCACCAGCTCCAGGGTCTGACCGTCCACCCCACCGGCGTGCACGGCCTTGAAGAGCTGCTGGATGGGCTGCATCGCGTCGGGCAGGATGGCGGCCGGGTTCTGCATACGGGACTGCATTGTGGTTCTCCTCTTCCGGATCGGCGCCCCGTCCCTCGGGGCGTGACTCCATAACAGCCGAACGGGCTTGCCATGACGATGGCGATGGGACACCGTGGGACAGCTGAAACGGCTATGGCCTGCGGCGATTCGTCCAGGTAAGTTGCTTCGGCAGTGGGACAGAGAGGCAGGACACAGCGGATGACCAAGGCGGACCCTCAAGACGAACTGGCCGCCCGGCTGCGTCTGCTCCAGGAGCTGTCCGGGCGCGGCGTGCGGGCCCTCGCGCGGGACACGGGTCTCAGCTCGTCGTCGCTGTCGCGCTACCTCAGCGGCCAGTCGGTGCCGCCCTGGCCCGTGGTGATCGAGCTCTGCCGCCTCGTCAAGCGTGACCCTCGTCCGCTGCGCCCCTTGTGGGAACGGGCCACGAACCCCCTGCCGGCGCCTCCGAAGACGAGCCGTCAGGTCCAGCCCCCGTCGGCGCCCGCCGGTGCCCCACGCCCGCCCCGCAACGATCTGCCGCGCGACGTGCCCGACTTCACCGGACGTGAGGCCCAGCTCGCCGCCGTACTCGCCGCGGTGGACAGCAGCCGGGTGGTCGCCTTAGACGGCATGGCGGGCGTCGGAAAGACCTGTCTTGCGGTGCACGCCGCGCACCGGCTCGCCGTCGAGTACCCGGACGCCCAGCTCTATCTGGACCTGCACGGGTTCACCGACGGGCGGGAACCACTCGATCCCGATCCCGCGCTGCGGACCTTGCTCGCCGCGCTCGACGTCCCATCGGAAAAGATCCCGCAGGAGGGTGGCGTCGAGCCGCTGGCCGCCTGCTGGCGGTCGGAACTCGCCGGTCGGCGGGCCGTCGTGGTCCTCGACAATGCCGCCAGTGCTGACCAGGTCCGCCTGCTGCTGCCCGGCGCGGGCCCCTCCGTCGCCCTGGTCACCAGCCGCAACCGGCTGCTGGGCCTGGAGGAGGTGCCCCCGGTGTCGCTGGACGTGCTGACCCCGGAGGAGAGTGCGGAGCTACTGGTCCGCGCCAGCGGCGATCCCAGCGGCCCCGACGGCCGGCTGGCCCGCGACCCGGAGTCCGCGGCCGAGGTGCTGCGGTTGTGCGGACATCTGCCGCTGGCCCTGCGGCTGGCCGGAGCCCGACTGCGGCACCGGCCGGGCTGGACCGTGGGCATCCTCGTCGAACGCATGGCGGAGGGCGCGAGCGAGTTCGACACCGCGTTCGCCATGTCCGTACGGCAGCTGGGCCGGGCCGAGCGCCGGCTGTTCCGGTTGCTGGGCCTGCTGTCCGGGTCGTCCTTCGACGAGTACGTGGCCGCGGCGCTGGCGGACGTACCGCTGCGCAGGGCCCAGGCGATGCTGGAGGACCTGCTCGACGCGCACCTCGTCCAGCAGCCGTCGGCTGGTCGCTACACGCTGCACGACCTGGTGCACCAGCACGCGCGCCGAGCCGCCGCGGAGCAGGATTCTCCGGCGGAGCGTGAGCAGGCGCTGGGCCGGGTGCTCGACTATTACGTGCACGCGGCGGCCGCCGCCGACGCCGCGATGCCGGACGTGTCCGGCAGCCGCGCGGCCTCCGCGGGCCGGCCCCCGGCCGAGCTGCCGCGGTTCACCGACAAGCACGCTGCTCTCGGCTGGTTCGCCACGGAGTACACGAACCTGATGGGCGTCTTCGAGGTGGCGGTCGCCACCGGAGCCGACGCGCACGCGAGCGAGCTGCCGCGCTTCATGCGGGCGTTCTTCGCGCGGCGCTGCGGCACGACGCACCTCAACGTCCTCTTCGAGCGATCGCTGACCGCCGCCCAGCGCCTGGGCGATCCGCGGCAACTGGCCGAGGCGCACAGTGACCTGGGCTTCGCCCGCTACAACGCGGGCCGGATGGCGGAGGCCGGCGCCGCGTACGAGGCGGCGGCACCGCTGCTGTCCCAGGCCGGGGACATCCGCTCCGAGGCGGACCTGATCATGCGCCGCGGCCTCCTGGGGTGGGACGAGGGCCATGTCGAGGAGCCACTCGACCTCTTCCGGCTGGCGGGGAAGCTGTACGCCGACGCCGGTTGCCCGATGGGCGCGGCCCATGCGAGCGCCTACGAGGCTTGGGCGCTGCTGCAGCTGGGACACCGTGAGGAGGCGGCGCGGCTGGCCCGCGAGGTGCTGAACATCCCGCACCCCGCCCCCGCCTGGCCGGCCGCGCTGACCGCCCGGATCACCCTCGGCATGGCCATCGCCCACGAGCGACCCGACGAGGCCGCGGCGCACCTGCGCCAAGCACTGGAACTCGCCCGCGAGGACGGCCACAAACACAACGAGGCGTGGTGTCTCAACTGCCTGGGCGTCGCCCTGCGTCAGATGGGCCGCTACGAAGAGGCGCTGGCCAGCCATCGGCAGGCGTTCACGCTCCTGGACGAGCTGTTCGAGGAAGAGTGGAAGATGCACTTCTTCCACGATTACGGCGAGACCTGCCGGCTGGCCGGCCTGCCCGACGAGGCCCTGCGCCTGCACCGTCAAGCACTCGAACTGGCCCGGAAGGTGGGCTACCGGTACAAGGAGGCACTGGCCCACGAGGGGATCGCGGCCGTGCTCGACGGGCCGGATCCGGCTGCCGCCACCGAGCACCGCGCGACGGCACAGGCCATCCGCCAGGAGCTCACAAGGACGCGCGAATAAATCAGTTGCGATGGGCAGTGGACGCGCATAGGGTCGATGACATGCGCCTTTACCTGTAATTCGGCAACCCGTCCGGCGGTGCGCACACCCGCCGATCTCGTCCAAGACGCGGCAGCTGAGCTTGTCGACCGGCCATGGGCCGCGTCGTGAGTTTTGTAAAGGAGCTTCCTCATGCGAGTTCGTTCAGGCAAGAAGAAAAACGGCAAGAACCTCCCTGGGCAGGAGGGCCCGCCGGTTCCCCGGCAGATGCCGAGGATGCCGCAGCGGCCCATCGCGCCGCCCAGGCGGATCCCGTCCAAGGGACGCTAGTCCACTACCCGGGATGGTAGTACGTGCGGCGCGCGACCCGACGCCATGGGCGCGCCGCACTCCCCGCGGTGCCCCGGCTCCTCGTTCGAGGAGCCGGGGCACCGTCGTCAGGACTGAGTAACAGGGTCAGAGGCGCTCGATGATGGTGACGTTGGCCTGGCCGCCGCCCTCGCACATGGTCTGGAGGCCGTACCTGCCGCCCGTGCGCTCCAGCTCGTGCAGCAGCTTGGTCATCAGGATCGCGCCCGTCCCGCCCAGCGGGTGACCCAGGGCGATGGCGCCGCCGTTGGGGTTGACGGTGGCCGGGTCGGCGCCGAGTTCCTTCATCCACGCCAGCGGCACCGGCGCGAACGCCTCGTTGATCTCGGTGACCGCGATGTCATCGATCGACATCCCCGCCTTCTTCAGCGCCCGCCGCGTCGCCGGGATCGGCGCCGTCAGCATGAACACCGGGTCGTCACCCATGAGCGCGAGCTGGTGGATGCGGGCGCGCGGGGTCAGCCCGTGGTCCTTCACGGCCTGCGCCGAGGCGATCAGCACCGCGCCCGAGCCGTCGGAGATCTGCGACGCCGTGGCGGCGGTGATCTGGCCGTCTTCCTTGAGCGTCTTCAGCCCGGCCATCTTCTCGAGCGTCGTGTCCGCGCGCGGCCCCTCGTCGTCGGAGACGCCGTTGATGGGGGCGATCTGGTCCTTGAAGTGGCCGTTCGCGATGGCATTGGCGGCCCGCTGGTGGGATTCGAAGGCGTACCGTTCCAGCTCGTCGCGCTTGAGGCCCCACTTCTCGCACATCAGCTCCGCGCCGCGGAACTGCGAGATCTCCTGCTTGCCGTACCGTTCGACCCACATGTCGCCGAACGGGAACGGCATGCCCTTCTCCAGCGCGGCCGTGATCGACGAGCCCATGGGGACGATGCTCATCGACTCGACTCCGGCCGCCACGACCAGGTCCTGGGTGCCGGACATGACGCCCTGCGCCGCGAAGTGGATCGACTGCTGCGAGGAGCCGCACTGCCGGTCGATGGTGACACCGGCCGTGGTCTCCGGCAGTCCCGCCGAGAGCCAGGCATTCCGCGCGATGTCCATGCTCTGGGGGCCGAACTGCATGACGCACCCCATGATGACGTCCTCCACCGCGGTGGGGTCGACGCCGGTGCGGTCGATCAGCGCCTTCAGCGTGTGAGCGGCCAGGTCAGTGGGGTGGACGGTGGAAAGGCCGCCCTTCTTCTTGCCGACCGGGGTACGGACCGCCCCGACGATGTACGCCTCTGCCACAGTGCCCTCCTGAAACCGAGCATTGTTCGGTTATTAGGGAGAGACTACAACAGAACGATGCTCTGCGCCCCGTCACCCCGGGGGCAGAAGGTCCTCCACCGCGTCGATCCGGAACCGCCAGCGGTCCACGATCAGCCCGTTCAGCTCGTCCGACAGGCGTAGTGCGAGCGCGCCGACCTTCGCGGGGTCATCGCCGCGCAGCTCGATCGCGGTCAGCTCGGTGGCGAAGGGCAGCAGCTCCTGTACGGCGGGCGGCCGGCCCTTCTCCGGGACCACGAGGATCCGTATGTCGCCGACCGTGTAGAGGAAATCGTCCTGGTCGGCGTCACTGCCGGCAGCGGGGACCTCGGCAACCACCGCTTCGGCTTCTCCGTCGGCATCGGCGTCCACTGTCGCGGTGTCGGCCTCAGACTCGGCTTCGCTGTCGACGTCTGCGGCACTCTCGGTGTCCGCGGTCGCGACGTCGGGCTTGCCGTCGCCGTCCGCAGCCGTGTCCGTGCTCGCGACCGCATCCGCGTCGACCTCCGCATCCGCGTCCGCATCTGCGGTCGCGGCGTCGGCGATCGCGGCGTCCTCAGGTACGGCGGCCTCGGTCGCGGTGCCCGTGATCGCCGCGTCCTCGGTCGCGGCGTCCGAGGTCGCCACGTCCGTGGCGCCGTCGGCATCGTCACTGTCGCCTGTTTCGGCTTTGTGGCCGCCCTCGATGCGGCTCAGCACCGCTCGCAGTTCGTCCGGCGTCGGCCGTACCGGAAGGATCACCGCCGGGCCGCCGCGATCGTCGTCGGCGGGATCGGTCACCTCTCCCCTGCACACGGCCAGCCCACCGAGGCGGAAGGCGATCCCCTCGGCCAGGTAACGGTCGAAGTAGTCGAACGGCAGGGGCCCCTCGGCCACCACCCGGCAGGCCCACACCTGTTCCAGCTCGTCGCCCACCAACGCGGGCTCGGCCTCGACCGGAGCGTGCACGCGGACGTCCACCGCCACGATGTCACCGCCGTCCTCGCGGGCCTCCGGGTCGGCCAGTCGTACCACTCGCAGGAGATCTGCCTGGCTCGGTTTGGCGGGCAGGGCCGCCGTCGGGCCAGTACGCAGTCTCCGCTTAGCCATCCAGCCCATGCGCGCGCCTCCGCGTTCAGCCTCGATAGGAGCTTGTCATCGTCGCATAGACGATGATGTTGTCGGTGTAATGACCGATACTGCGGTTGTACGTGCCGCCGCAGGTGATGAGGTGCAGCTGGGCGTTGGTCTGGTTGCCGTAGACCCGCTGGGTGGGGAACGTCTTCTTGCTCGCCTGCTCCACGCCGCCGACG
The DNA here is from genome assembly GCF_043197155.1 of Nonomuraea sp. NPDC049269. Lineage (NCBI taxonomy): Bacteria > Bacillati > Actinomycetota > Actinomycetes > Streptosporangiales > Streptosporangiaceae > Nonomuraea > Nonomuraea sp. NPDC049269. Next base: position 1,305,203 of record NZ_JBICSO010000002.1, on the reverse strand, counting down.
GTGAACACGGCGGTCGTGTGGTCCTGCCGCTTGACCTCGATGGTGTCGCCGTTGCGGATCTCGTACAGGCGACTGAAGACGGCGCTGCGCGTCCGGGTGTCCTTGTGTCCGAGCATCACGGCCGGACCGGCTTCGCCGGGAGTGGACATGTTCCGGTACCAGCCGGCCAGGTTGGGGTTGTCGGCCGGCGGCACCTGGATGGTTCCGTCCTTGGCGAGCCCGACGGACTGGACCGGCGCGTTGATCCCCAGCCGCTTGATCACGATCCGCTGCGGGGTGGACGGCAGCATCGGGGGCGCCGGGTTCAGCTCCGGCAACGGCGGCGGCGCCGTGGGGGCCGCCTTGAACAGGGCCTGTGCCGGCTGTCCCGTGGCCTTGCCGTCGGGCTGAACGGTGACGGGCAGCGTGTCACGCTGGCTGGCCAGACCATACTCCTGGGGCGAACGCAGCACGATCAACAGCCCCGCCACCACGGTCACCACCCCGGCCACGGCGGCCAGGATCAGCACCGACCTGAGGACCGTGCTTCCCCTGTCCTGCGGCGGCTCACCCCCGTAGGGGTACTGTCCGGCCACGTCGGTCAGCCCTTGGAGATGGTACGGCGACGCAGCACGAGTCCTCCAACGCCGGCGGCGAGGATCAGTAGGGATCCGGTCAGCACGATCATCCTGCCGTCGGGACCCATGTCACCGCCACCACCTGTGTCGGCTCCGGCCTTGGGGGTCTTGGAGCTCTTGGTGGTGGTCTTCGTCGCAGTGGGCGTCTTGGTGACGATTTTGGTGTGCGTCTTGGTGGGCTTGGGGGACGAGCTGGTGGGGGTGGTCGTTGGCGTGGTGGTGGGGGTGGAACTGCTGGTCGGAGTGCCGGTGGGGGTGGTGCCGGCGGTCGCGACGGTGATCAGAGCCGCCGCGGCGGTCGCCTCGGCCTCGGAACCGGTCTTGACGCTGCAGGTGTACCAAGTAGACGGTGCCGTGCCGCTTGTGGGGCCCACCTGCAGGATGAAGTCGTCGGGCACAACGGCGATCACACCGGTCGCCTTGGGCGTGAGCGAAATCAGGACCGGCGGGATGGGCATGGTGGCCTTGGCGGTGACCGGTGCGAGGGGCGTCATGGACGCACCAACCGACCGCGTCTCAGTCGGACTGGGATTCGGCGTCCCAGTGATCACCGCGGTCGCCTGGATGACCACGCGGTCTGTGGTGGCGATCGCCGACGGTGCCGTGAACGACGTCGGCGAGGCCGCCGGCTGGGCGATCTTCCATGTCACCACCGCTGTGGAGCTGGGCGTTGGCGTGGTCAGTGGCCCTTGCAGGTCCATCTCGAATTTGTAGTCGACACCTGCGCCCGTGCCTGTCGTGCACGTGTAGGTCACCGGTTTCGTCGCCATCGCCTGGGCCACCGCCGGGACAACCCAGAAAATACCTGCACCCGCTACGGCCAGGCCAGATGCCTTGAGGGCGAGGCGGCGCCTCGCCTTGGACGTCAGCACTGTCCTTCTCCGTTCAGCGCAGTAACAACAGGCGTATCAGAATCCCAGCCGTTGGTCACGGTTAGGTAGAGATGATACGAACTGTCCCTGTGAAGTTCGCGTAAACCCTACAAGCAAGCACTTGCCCGCCTCACCCCTTCTTCTTGGACAGGGTGGCGTACACGATGATGTTGTCCGTGTAGCTGTGAGCCGTCTTGTTGAAGACACCCCCGCAAGTGATCAGCCTGAGCTGCGCGTTCTTCGTGTTCCCGTACACGCGAGCGGTCGGGAACGAGGACTTGCTGACCTGCTCGACCCCGCTCACCGTGAATCGCGTCACCTTCTTGTCCGACCGGTACACGTAGATCTGGTCCCCCTTGGCCACCTCGGAGAGCCGGTAGAACACCGCCGCGCCCTTCGTGGTGCTCACGTGGCCGTTAATCACCGCGGGCCCCAGCTCGCCCGGGACCGGCGAGAACTTGTACCAGCCCGTCAGGCTCGGCTTGGACAGCGGCGGGGTGGTCATGTTGCCCTTGATGTCGACGGTGACCGAGCCGATCGTGGCGTTGACCTTGATCTTCGGAATCTTGATGCGGACCGGCGCCGCCTTCTTGGCCTTGGTCTTGGCCGGCGGGATCGGTGCGACGACCGGGGCGGCGGCCAGCGGCGGCGGGGCGTCCAGGCGAGCCGGGGTGAGCGGCACGTTCTTGCCGCCCGGGCCCACGGTCGGGGGCAGGACGAAGGCGCCCGCCGCGTTCTGAATCTGAACCGTGCTCGGCTGGGCCTGCGGTCCGGGACCCGAGCCGTCGTCCACGGTCGGCGCCAGCGACAGCAGGCCGACCATGATGGCGCCCACCCCGCCCAGCGACCCGGCGATCAACAGCCCGGGAAGTGCCCTGTTCAGCAGCGGCTTCTGCTCGGTCATGACTCAACTCCTCCGGTGTGCCCGGCCTTGCGCCGCCGTAGCACCAGCCCTCCTGTGACGCTCCCCATCAGCAGCATGGAGCCGCCCGCGATCAGCCCGTACGACCCGCGCCCCGGCTCCGGAGCCACACCGGAGTCCACACCGCCCTTGGGCGTCTTGGCCACCTGCGCCTTGACGTACTTGGTCTTGGTGGTGGTCGGTTTGGGGGTCGCCGTACTGGTGTTCACGCCGCCCGGCACCACGCTCACCAGGTTGCGGTCGATACCCGGGTTCACGTTCGGATACGAGACCGTCGGGCTGCTCGACGGGCTGACCGAGCCGCTCGGCGTGGGGGTCGGGGTGGGGGTGGGCGTCGGCGTGGGTGTCGGGGTCGGCGTCGGCGTCGGCGAGTTGGGGGTGGCGCCGGGCACCGTCACCTCGATTGCGCCGGGGTCGCCCTGCAGCGTGCACGTGGCCTGGTTGTGGGTCGGCGGCTCGTCCAGGTTGCCGGTGGTCACCTTGAAGGCGTCCACGTACGCGGTCTTGGCCTCGGTGTTGATGACCTCGATCGTGTGGGGTCCGTAGTCGAGCACCGGCGACTCCCAGAGGACCTCCTGGGCCTGGGTGCCGGTCATCGGGGTGCCGTCGCGGTCCTTGCCCGGCTCGACCAGCCCGTCGGTCACGGTGTCGCCGTCAAGGAGCACTCGCACCTCGCTGAGGTCCCGCTCGCGCCTGCTGATGTAGGCGACCTGGGTGCCGGTGAAGCTCAGCTTGGCGACGCCGTTCTTCGTGTTGGTCGTGTGCAGGTCGTAGAGGTGGTCGCCGAACTCTTCCTCGGTGTGGATCCGGCTCCAGTCCGGGGTGTACGAGATGACGCTCTTGTGGTTGTTGACCATCACCTCCCCCTCGGCGGGCTTGAACCGGACGACCAGCGCGGCCGGCTTGATCCGGACGGTGCCGGTGCGCTGCACGGAGCCGGCGTCGGACAGGCCGTCGGGGAGCACGAGCTGGTCGCCGGGCACGAGGTCCGCCTGGTCCTTGCTGCCCTTCGGCCGGAGCTGGCCGGTCCAGGCGCCGGTGATGTCGACCACGCCTTCGAGGTTGAGCGTGGAACCCGCCGGGAAGAACCCGGGCGATCCGAACCGGCGAGTGCCCTGATACTTGAGCGCCCAGCCGACATTCAGCATGCCGCCCTCGGTCAGCCTGGGCGTGATCGTGGCCTCCAGCTGGACGCCCGTCCCGGTCCCGGCGACACCACCCGTGCAGAGATACTTCGCGACGAGCGATGACTCCGCCTCGCCTGGAGTGGATGTCACCACGAACGCGGCTGATGCCGCCATGCCGACCGATGCGGCGATTAACGCCTTCCGCAACCGACTCACGGCACACTCCGATCAACACTAAGCCGAAGGTCGATCTTAGGGTCGATATCCGCCGAACACCGTAACTATCAGCACTTGTGATGAACCCGTGTCCGCCCCTGGAAAAGCCGCACCAGAATCGTATTCTGTTCTGCACACCCACCCAGCTTGGAGGCGACTGATGCGGCGAGACCTCTTCGATGAGGAGCACCTGCTTTTCCAGGAGACCGTGCGCGAGTTCATGGCCCGTGAAGTGACACCACACCACGGTGAGTGGGAGAAGGACGGCATCGTCCCGCGCGAGGTATGGAAGAAGGCCGGCGAGATCGGCATGTTCGGATTCTCCGTCCCGGAGGAGTACGGAGGCGCCGGTGTCACCGACTTCCGGTTCAACGCGGTCATCGTCGAGGAGATCATCCGGCATGGGGCGTCAGGGCTCGGATTCGGCCTGCACAACGACATCATGGCGCCGTACCTCGTCGACCTGACCGACGAGGAGCAGAAGCGGCGGTGGCTGCCCGGGTTCGCCGGCGGCGAGCTCATCACGGCGATCGCGATGACCGAACCGGGTGCCGGGAGCGACCTGCAGGGGATCAGGACGACCGCGGTCCGCGAAGGCGATCACTACCTGGTCAACGGGCAGAAGACGTTCATCACGAACGGGATCAACGCCGACCTCGTCGTGGTGGTCGCCAAGACCGACCCCGAGGCGGGGGCGCGCGGCACCACGCTGCTGGTCGTCGAGCGGGGTATGGAGGGGTTCGGGCGCGGCCGGAACCTCGACAAGATCGGGATGAAGGCGCAGGACACGGCCGAGCTGTTCTTCGAGAACGTCCGCGTTCCCGTGGCCAACCGGCTCGGCGCCGAAGAGGGCCAGGGTTTCTTCCAGCTCATGAACAACCTGCCCCAGGAACGCCTGTCCATCGCGGTGGCGGCGGTCGCGGCGGCGGAGACCGTGCTGGAGCAGACCATCGAGTACTGCAAGTCCCGCCAGGCCTTCGGGCGGACTATCGGGTCCTTCCAGAACACCCGGTTCGTCCTGGCGGAGCTGGCCACCGAGACGGAGATCGCCCGTCACTACGTGGACAAGTGCATCGTGGCGCTCAACGCCAAGGAGCTGACCGTGGTCGACGCCGCCAAGGTCAAGTGGTGGACCACCGAGCTCCAGAACAAGGTCATCGACCGCTGCCTCCAACTGCACGGCGGTTACGGCTACATGATGGAGTACCCGGTCGCCAAGGCCTGGATCGACAGCCGCGTCCAGACCATCTACGGCGGCACCACCGAGATCATGAAGGAGATCATCGGACGGTCCTTCGGGTTCTAGAATCCGGACGCATGACGCGTCCTCGGGTAAAACCGGAGCATCGCCCGTATCGTCTCGACAACGGCACGATCCGGATAGGCGGGGAAATCTACGGACTCGCCAGTGAGATCGAGGACCCGAACGGCCACGCCTGGCACGCCCTCCAGCTCATGGACGGCACCCGTACCCGAGGAGAGATCGTCACCGCGCTCGCGGACCGCTGCCCGAACGCGGCCGAGCTCGTCACGACGCTGCTGGACTCCGGCCACGTCGAGGACGCGTCGGCCGCGCCGCCGCCGGAGCTGGCCCCCGCCGAGCTGGACCGGTACGCCAGGAACGCCGCCTACTTCCGCTGGGCGAGCCTGCGCCCGCGCGAGCCGAGCTGGGCACCGCAGCTCCTGCTCAAGCGGGCCAGGGTGGTCGTGCTCGGCCTGGGCGGCACCGGCTCGCACGCCGCCTGGGCCCTCACCGCCGCCGGCGTCGGCACTATCCACTGCGTCGACGGCGATCGCGTCGAGCTGTCCAACCTCAACCGCCAGACCCTGTACGGCGAAGAGGACGTGGGCCTGCCCAAGGTGGACGTCGCCACGGAACGGCTGCGAGCGGTCAACTCCCACATCGAGGTGACCGGCGAGAACCGGCGGATCGGCAGCCTGGCGGAGCTGACCCGGCTGATCACCGGCTTCGACGTGCTCGCGCTCTGCGCGGACGAGCCACGCGAGCCCGATGGCATCCGCCAGTGGGCGAACCGAGCCTGCGCCGCCGCGGGCATCCCCTGGGTGGGCGGCGGCTACGAGGGCCCGCAGTTGTCGGTGGGCGTCTTCGCGCCGGGTTTCCCGTGTTACGAGTGCCTGCGGGCGGAAGGCGAGCGCCGCGGAAGGACGACCGACTCCGGCTGGCCCGGCGTGCTCTCGACCTCGGGCGGCCTGTCGGGCCTGCTCACCGCCCACGCGGTGATCTCACTGCTGACCGGCATCCCCGACGTCGCCCCCGGTTACGCGTACGGCCTCAACCTGGTGGCGCCCGACGACCAGATCTTCGTCCGCTTCCCCGCGCGTGACGAGTGTGACGTGTGTAGTGCTTGACAGCAGTGGTTGATCGTTCAGAATCGCGTCAGTCACCCATACCGAAACCGACCCAGGAGGCTGCTGAGTGCGTCCCGAAGAGATCGCGCCGGAGGACAGCCGAGAGACCCAGCCGAAGAAGAAGATCACGGTTCGCCGGCTGGCGAAGATGGAGACCAAGGGCTGGCCGGCCAGCCACGGCAACTCCAACTGACACCGCGCGGCAAGGGCTCCGACACCGCATACTGGTCAGCATGGATGGCGGCCTGATCCTGCTGGTTTTCCTGGCGTTGCTGTTCGCCTGGGGCCTCAACCGCGTGCGCCGGGCGCTGCGCATGGGACCCGTGGGCTACGTCGGGGTGATGATCGTCTTCGTCATCGTCATGCTGCTCGTCTATGGCCAGACGTTCCGCTAGCCGGGGAGCCCCTCGACGAAGCGGGTGAGGAGCCGCGCGAACTCCGCGCGCTCCGCGTCCGACCATTCCGTCATGGCCGCGGCGAACGCCGTCTGCCTGCCGTGATGCGCCTGCTCCAGCGCCGTCCGGCCTTCGTCGGTCAGCACGAGCAGCGCCCTGCGCCCGTCGGCCTGGTCCGCCTCACGCCTGACCAGGCCGGCCGCGACGGCCGCCGCCACCAGCCTGCTCGCCCTCGGCTGGTCGACCGAGAGCGCGTCGGCGACGGTCGAGACGGTGACGGGCGGGCTCGCGGCCTCGATCACGTCGAGCACCTCGAACTCCGGCCCCGGCGCGCCCTGCAGCCGCGCCAGCGCGCGTCTGCTCTGCCTGCGCCTGATCGCGACCATGGCGCGCTCGACCGCTGCAATATCATTGTCAAAATACATATAGTTGCTACTATACATCCATGAACCGAAGAGTCGGATACTTGCTCAAACACGTCCACACGCTCCTTGAGGAGACGATGGGCCGTGCGCTACACGACCATAAGCTCTCGCGCCGCGAATGGCAGACGCTCAACGCCGTATCCGAGGGCGACGACCCCTACGAGGCACTGGATGCCTTCGACGGCACCGGCGACGCGGTGCGCGAGCTGACCACCAGGGGATGGATCAACGGCACCGCCCTCACCGAAGAAGGCAAGGCGGTCCACGCGGCGGTCATCGGCCGCGTGGAGGAGTACAGACGGCTGGCCACCCAGGGCGTCAGCACGGAAGACTTCCAGACCGCTCTCGCCGTGCTCAACCAGATGGCCGCCAACCTCGAAGCGGCCTAGCCGCCGCTGCCTTCCAGCAGCACCCGGGTCACCAGCCCCGGATCGTCGCTCATCGGCACGTGACCGCAGCCCTTGAGCAGCTTGACCCGCTGCCCCGACCACCTGGCGGCGCGCACGGCCTGACGGCGCAACAGCAGCCGGTCGTGCTCGCCCCAGGCGATCGTGATGGGCGACTTGGGCGGCGCGGGCGGCATCACGCCGGAGAACGCCTCCAGCGTCTCCTCGAAGCCGGACGAAGCGCCCAGCGCCTGGGTGGCGGCGATCAGGGCCGTCGGCGACATCCGGGATGGATGGGCGACCAGGAGCCCGGCCGACAGGGCCCGGCCCAGTGGGTGCTCGGCGAGCCGGACGGCCTGCTCCGGCGGCAGCGACCTGGCCGTGGCCCGCAGCGCGCGCAGCACCGCCTGGCAGTACAGCAGCTCGGGGCGCGACCAGAAACCCGCGGGCGACAGCGCGGTGGCCGTCGCGACCACGCCGCGCGAGGCCAGCTCCAGCGCGACGTAACCACCGAGCGAGTTGCCCGCGACGTGCGGATCACGCACGCCGAGTAGCGCGCAGAACGACTCGACCGCGTCGGCGAGCGACTCTGCGGTGTACGGAATGGCATCGGGCAGGCCGGGCGAGACGCCGAAACCGGGCAGGTCGATGGCGATGACCGTGCGCGAGGCGGCCAGGCGGTCCATGACCGGCAGCCACGCCTGCCAGTGGTGGCCGATGCCATGAATGAGGATCAGCGGCGCACCGGTGCCGCGACGCTCGTAGGCCAGCTCCATGGCCTCGAGTCAACCACTCAGCGGCTACGGGTGGGAATCTCGAACCAGACGGCTTTGCCTTCCCTGGTGGGTCGCGACCCCCAGCGCCTGGCGAGCTGGTCCACCAGGTAAAGGCCGCGTCCGCCCTCGTCGTTCTCCCCCGCGCTCCGGATCCGCGGCAGGCGCAGGTCCTGGTCGAACACCTCGACCCAGACCGACTCCTCGCCCCGGCGCAGCCGCAGCGTGAACTCCTTGTCGCCGACCACCTCGTCCTCGAAGCCGGGCACGTCCCAGGACTCCTCGAACGGCAGCGGCGGCCCCTCGACGACCAGCTCCCTGCGTGGCACGCCCGCGTGGGCCGCGTGGAGCACCACGTTGGTGACGACCTCGGAGACGAGCAGGCAGGCCAGCTCGGCGCGCTCCTCAGGGACGTTCCAGCCGCCGAACGCCTCGGAGGCCATCCGGCGCGCCTCGCCGACCATGATCGGCTGCGCCGGGAACGTGCGCTCCTCGACGTCGAGGTCAGACTGGCTCGACCGGACCACCAGGATCGCCATGTCGTCGTCGATCTCGCCGGGCACCGCGACGGTCGCGGCGTCGGCCACCCGCTCCACCTCGGAGTCGGCCATCTTCGCCAGCTTCTCGCAGAGCACGCCCAGTGTCTCGGCGTCGGTCGGCATCCGGCCGTCGCGGCCGGGGCGGCGGTCGACCAGGCCGTCGGTGTAGAGGAGCAGCGCCGCGCCGGGCGGCAGCGTGCGGGTCTCCTCCTTGTAGACGAGGTCGGCGTGCAGGCCCTTGGCGCGTACGCCCAGCGGCTGGCCGACCTCCTCGATGTCGAGCTCGACGCACTGGCCGTCGACCAGCAGCAGCGGCGGCGCGTGACCGGCGTTGGCGAACGAGAGCTGCCGCGACCAGGCGTCGTAGACGAGGTATTGGCAGGTCACGATCGGCGGCACGCTGATGTCGGCGCCGCTGTCGTCCTTCTCCGGATCGGCGATGATGCGGGTCCACTCGTCGAGCCTGGCCAGGATGTCGGCCGGTGACTTGTCGTCCTGGGCGAAGGCCCGCAGCGCCGCCCTGAGCTGGCCCATGATGGCCGCGGCCTTGGCGCCCCGGCCCTCCACGTCGCCGATGACGATGCCGACGCGACCGGCCGACAGCGGGATCACGTCGTACCAGTCGCCGCCGACCTGGGTCTGGATGCCCTGGCCGTGGGAGGCGAGCGGCGCCGCCGGGTAGTAGCGCACCGCGATCTGCAGGCCGTCGAGCTGCGGCAGCGCCCGCGGCAGCAGGTGCTTCTGGAACGACTCGGCCGTGTGCCGCTCCTCCTCGAACAGCAGCGCGTTGTCGATCGCGAGCGCGACCCGGGTGGCGATGGCGCCGACGAAGTCGCGGTCGAACGCGTCGTAGTGGGGGCTGCGGCGGTCGGTGAGGTTGGACAGGCCCAGGTACATCAGGCCGAGCGTCTCGCCGCGTACGCACAGGGGGGCGACGATGGCGGAGGTCATGCCGACCTCGCCGCACAGCTTGGCGCTGCCCTCGCTCGGCGAGGGGAAGCTGCTGGTGGCGAAGTCCTCGACGAGGATGGTCTCCTGGCGGCGCAGCGCGGTGTCGGCGTAGTGGCTGGCCGGGTAGCGGATCTCCGCGCCGATCGGCTTCCAGGTGCCGGGCGGCGGGCTCCATCCCTGGACGTGCTGCGAGACCCGGCGGACCAGCCGGTCGCCCTCCATCAACTCGATGAAGCAGTGGTCGGCGAACTGCGGGACGAGCATCTCGGCCACCCGCTTGAGCGTCTCCTCGACGTACAGCGAGCCGGCCAGCCGCTCGCCGATGCGCTCCAGCAGGCCGAAGCGGTCCTTCTCCCGCTCGTTGCTGCGCAGCGCCTCGCGGGCGGTGACGACGATGCCCGTCACCGACCCGGAGGGATGGCGCAGCGGCACGGCCTGGGCGCGCACATAGACGATCGTGCCGTCACCCCGCCGCACGTCGAAGGTGCCCTCCCACACGCCGCCCTTAAGTACGTGCTTGGTCAGCTCGATGGCGAGCGGGTGGTCCTTCTCCATGATGCCGAGCGACAGCATCGAGGTGTCACGTGACGACTTCGAAGGGCGCCCGAAGAGCTTCTCGGCGAACGGATTCCAATACAGGAGGTTGCTGAAACGGTCGGTCACGACGACCGCCATCTCCGCATGATCAAGTACGGATTCGGCCGCCAGCTGATCAGCCTCGTCGTGCGACAGATCCCCCCAACGCTTCATCCGGAGACCACTCCTAGGGAGGGCATGTGCGCAAAGCGAACCACGGGCACTCCTGCAACAGTGTTGACCGGCGGGGAGTGGAGGGCCTCCCAATAGGGATTCAACCAAGGAGTAGCGGGCGAGTCAGCGTCTGGAGACGAAAACATGCGCGGCAACGTCACGCGGAAGCTCCGCGAGAGTGTCGTTCGCGTCACCGTCACCTGTCACCCGCACACCGTCGTCGCTCGCCGCGAGCGTCACCTCGCGTCCGGGTTGTATCCCAACTTGCTTGAGTTTAAGCATCACAGCAGGATCGCTTTGCACTTGTTCGCTAATTCGCCGCACGACTACGGGGATATCTCTGGGCCCGGCGAGGTCGGACATGGATGTCAAGAGGTCTGGGCCGCCTTCTATGGGTTCTCTGGCGCCGAGCTCGCCCAGACCCGGGATCGGATTGCCATGCGGGCAGACCGTCGGGTTGTCGAGCAGCGTCACCAGGCGGGTCTCCACGGACTCGGACATCACGTGCTCCCAGCGGCACGCCTCGATGTGCACCTCTTCCCACGGCAGGCCGATGACCTCGGTCAACAGGCACTCCGCGAGGCGGTGCTTGCGCATCACGCGCGTGGCCAGGGTGCGGCCGAGCTCGGTCATCGACAGGTGGCGATCACCCTCGACGCGGACCAGGCCGTCGCGCTCCATCCGGGCCACTGTCTGGCTCACGGTGGGACCGCTCTGCTGGAGCCGCTCCGCGATGCGCGCGCGCAACGGGACGATGCCCTCCTCCTCGAGCTCGAAGATCGTGCGGAGGTACATCTCCGTGGTGTCGATCAGGCCGTGTGCGGTCAAGGCTCCTCCCATCTGAATGCTACGCCGGTCAGGGCGGGGACTGGACCCGTCCGCGACGGGCACAGAAGTCACAGGGAACCCTATGGGGAGAACGACCGGCGATGGCGAAGGACGACAACACCGGGGCGACCCAGTTCCTTCCCGACCGGCCCGGTGGCGTACGCCTAGCCGGCCCGGTAGTTGCGGAAGCTGGGCACCGACAGGCCGACGATCAGGACCGCGACGGCGCACGCCAGGCCGCCGCCCACCCACGCCCAGGTCATCCCGAACCACACGGCGGTGAGGCCGGCCCGCAGGTCGCCCAGGCGCGGGCCGCCCGCCACGACCACCATGAACGCCCCCTGCATCCGCCCGCGCATCTCGTCGGGAGCGTGCAACTGCAGGATGGACTGCCGCCAGACCGACGAGACCATGTCGGCCACTCCTCCGACGGCCATCAGAACGACCATGAGCCACAGCTGCTGGGCTAACCCGGCCGCGGCCACGCTGAGGCCCCAGAGAGCGATTGTGACCGTCAGAGCGACCCCCTGGCGGCGTACCCGGCCCAGCCAGCCGGAGCCGAGCGCGCCGAGCACCGCGCCGATGGCCATGCCGGCCGACAGCCAGCCGAGCGCGATCGGCGAGCCGTCGAAGCGCTCGGCCACGGCCTGCGGGATCAGCGCCCTCGGCAGGGCGAAGACCATCGCGATGATGTCCACGACGAACGACATCAGCAGGACCGGCCCGGTCGCGATGTAGCGCAGCCCGTCGATCACCGACCGCCAGCCGGGCCGCTGGATCTCCCCCATGGGCAGCAGTTCGGGCAGCCGGATCGCCGCGTACAGGCTGGCCGTGAAGAGGACGGCGTCGATCGCGTACGCCAGCGGGTAGCCCTGCCAGGCCAGCAGCACGCCCGCGATCATCGGCCCGACGATCGCGCCGAACCCGAAGACCAGCGAGTTCAGCGCGTTGGCGGCGGGCACCAGCTCGGGGGGCAGGATCCTGGGGATGATCGCGCCGCGGGCGGGCGAGGTCATGGCGAACCCGGTGGCGCTCACCGCCGAGGCGAGCAGCAGCAGGTAGACGTTGCCCAGCCCCAGGAGGGCCTGCGCCAGGATGAAGAGCGTCGCGCCCCAGGAGATGAGCGAGCTGGTGATCAGCAGCCGGCGCCGGTCGACCGCGTCGGCGAACGCCCCGCCCCACAGCCCGAACACCAGGAGCGGGATCAGGTTGGCCAGACCCAGCAGGCCGACCCAGAACGAGGACTGGGTAAGGTCCCAGACCTGCTTGCTGACCGCGACGACGGTCACTCCGATGCCGATGTTGGCGATCGCCTGACCCGACCAGAGCCGCCGGTAGGTGGGCACGGCCAGCGGCCGTATGTCTATCAGATGACGCTTGACCAGCTCCCCGATTGCCACTTAAGGCACATTAAGGGGCAAGTCTCTCCAAGACCCACCCGGGGCGGGTTCGCCGGTAGCGGAGCCTGTCATGCATCCTGTCAAGCTGCCCCTGCCAGAACTCCACCTCCAGCGGGCTGACCCGGTACCCGCCCCAGAACTCGGGCACGGGCGGATCCTCCGGCCATCGGGCGGCGAGCTCCTCGTACCGGGCGTCCAGCTCTTCCCTGGACCGCACGACCGCGGACTGGCGCGAGGCCCAGGCCCCGATCCGCGAGCCGTACGGCCTGGAGTTGAAGTAGTCGGCCGACTCCTCGTTCGAGAGCCGCACGACCGTGCCCTCGACGCGTACCTGGCGGCGGATCGGGTGCCAGGGGAACAGCAGCGACGCGCGGGCGTTCTCGGCCAGGTCACGGCCCTTGCGCGACTCGTAGTTGGTGTAGAAGACGAATCCGTGCTCGTCGTAGCCCTTCAGCAGGACGGTCCTGGCACTCGGCCGGCCGCCGGCCGAGGCGGTGGCCAGCACCATGGCGTTCGGTTCCGGCAGGCCGGCGGCGAGCGCCTCCTGGAACCAGACGGCGAATTGCGTGATCGGATCGGGGGCGAGATCGGCTTCGAGCAGCGGCTCGCCCTCATAGGTACGGCGAAGCCCCGCCAGCGCGGGCGGGCGCGAGGTTCCATCCACGAGACGGTATTCTTGCGCGCTTGGTGGCAGATCCCACACAACACTCCCTACCAGCGGCTTTCACGTTCCGGCGGGTCCGGAGACGGACCACGGGCGGGTAGGGGGTTAAATTGACCCGCCGGTATCTCGACATCAAGGCATTGCCGGAACATGGCAAGAAAGGGAGGCGGCCGAGAATGTCCGACTTCAAACCCGGCCTCGAGGGCGTTGTAGCTTTCGAGACCGAGATCGCGGAACCGGACAAAGAAGGGGGAGCCCTTCGCTATCGGGGTGTCGACATCGAAGAGCTGGTCGGCCGTGTCCCCTTCGGGCACGTCTGGGGCCTGCTGGTCGACAACAAGTTCCAGCCGGGCCTGCCCCCGGCGGAGCCGTACCCCATTCCTGTTCACTCCGGTGACATCCGCGTAGACGTACAGAGCGCGCTGGCCATGCTGGCCCCGGCCTACGGCTTCAAGGCGCTCCTCGACATCAGTGACGAGGAGGCCCGCGACCAGCTCGCGCGTGCCTCCGTCATGGCACTCTCCTTCGTGGCGCAGTCGGCGCGCGGCCTCGGCCTGCCGATGGTGCCGCAGAGCCGCGTCGACGAGGCCAAGACCATCGTCGAACGGTTCATGGTCCGCTGGCGTGGCGAGCCCGACCCCAACCATGTCAAGGCCATCGACGCTTACTGGACCTCGGCCGCCGAGCACGGCATGAACGCCTCCACGTTCACCGCCAGGGTCATCGCCTCCACCGGCGCCGACGTGGCCGCCGCGCTCTCCGGTGCGGTCGGCGCCATGTCCGGCCCGCTGCACGGCGGTGCTCCGGCCCGGGTGCTGCACATGATCGAAGGTGTCGAACACCTGGGCGACGCCAAGAAGTACGTGCAGAGCGAGCTGGACAAGGGCAGCAGGCTGATGGGCTTCGGCCATCGCGTCTACCGTGCCGAGGACCCCCGCGCGCGGGTGCTGCGCCGTACCGCGAAGGAGCTCAACGCGCCTCGTTACGAGGTCGCCGCCGCTCTGGAGCAGGCCGCGCTGGAGGAGTTGCACGCACGCAAGCCCGACCGGGTGCTCGCCACGAACGTCGAGTACTGGGCGGCCGTGGTGCTGGACTTCGCCGAGGTGCCGTCGCACATGTTCACCTCGATGTTCACCTGCGCCCGTACGGCCGGCTGGGCCGCGCACATCCTGGAGCAGAAGCTCACGGGCCGGTTGGTCCGCCCGAGTGCCAAGTACATCGGCCCGGCGTCGCGTCCGCTCAGCGACGTGCCCGGCGCCGCCGAGGTCGTCGGCACCATCTGACGCCTCGATCCTGATCTGTACGGCTGCCGCGTTCCGACGCGGCAGCCGTACGTCATTTGGTGGACGGCGAGGAGTCGGCGGTGTCGGGCAGGCCGGGGCACACGGCGTTGTTCGGGGGCGTCTCGCCGACGTCCAGCGAGCCGCAGCGGACGACCGGCTTCGGGTGACCTGCCTGGTCCACGTCCACCTTCATGATCGAGAGGGCCTTGTCGACCGGGGTGTGCAGATCGGCGGTGCCAAAGTCGATCTTCCCGCTGGATCCGCTCCAGACCCTTCGGGTGAGCCGGTACAGGATGTCGCCCCGGCTGGGCAGGCCGCCTCCCTCCTGCGCTCCGGCCCGGTAGGCCGTACTGGCCGCCTGGTAGAGCACGTTGGCCGCGTCGAAGGTGAGGATGAGACTGTCTTCGGAGGTCTTCGTGTGCGCGCCCGCGAGCAGGCTGCTGATGAACGCGGTCTGCCTGGTGGAGCTCTGCCTCCACACCGCCCGGTGCGCCAGCGCCAGGTAGTAGACCTCCATCTGCTTCATGTGACCGATCTCGCCGCTGTGGTCGGTCATCGCCCTGACGACGTCGTCGCCCGCGATCACCTTCGCGTCCTTGCAGCCGCTGCCCTCGACCGAGGTGAGGAAGCCGAGGAACTCCGCGGCCCGCCCGGCATAGAGGAAGACGTCCGGCTTGAGGCCGCAGGCCCCCACAGCGGCTTCCTGGACGCCGCCCGATTCGACGGTGTAGTCCTTCGGTTCCTTGACCGTGATGCCCTGCTCCTTAAGCGCGGTCACGAAATCGTCGGCCAGGTTCTTCGTGTACTGGTCAGTGGTCGATTCGTCCCGGATGATGACCGCGACCGGCTTGTCCACGTGCGGGAGGAGCATGCGCCGGGCGAACCGCGCGCCCAGCGTCGCCTCACGGAAGTTGGTCGGCCCCACCTGGAAGTAGTAGGGGGACGGCTGGCCGGGCTGCTTGCCGTCGGCGGAGTCGCCGACGTAGCCGAGCCGGTCCGCCGTCGCCGTGCTCGACACCATCGGGATCTTCGCCAGATGCAGCTCCTCGATCGCCTGGCTGACGCCCTCCACGCTGCGCGGCAGGCCGATCACGCCCATCACGTGAGGATCCTGTCCGGCGAGCTCGGTAACGAGCTGCGCCGCCCGGCGACCGTGGCGGAAGCCGTCGCCGGCGTTGGCGATCAACACTCGGAGGCGGGGCGTGGTGCTGGCGGTCCGCTGTTGCTCCTCCACCGCTTCCAGCTCGGACACGGCGGACGAGAGCCGGGTGTCGTTCGCCTCTGTCTTCGTGATCGAGTACTCGCCGAACACGACCACACTGACGTACCGTCCCGAGCCGATGGCGTAGGCGTTGTTCGCGTCGATCTTCTTGACCGTCTCCTTCACGTCATCCACGAGCAGGCCGTCCGGCGTGTCGCTGGTGGCGTTCACGACGCCGACGCACTCGGTGCCGATCCGATCCGCCCACTCCAGGCCGCCGCAGTGGGCGATGCTGTCTCGCTGCACCAAAAAGACCAAGGCGAACGGGAGGACCAGCAGCAGCCCTATGGCCGTCCAGTAGCCCAGGGCCCGCTTCCTGCGCGGCAGCACCGGCGGGTAGTCCCCGGCGGCGGGCATATCCGTGGCATGGACGCCGATCCGCAGGTCCGGGACGCGCAACCGGGCTGCGGCCCGCCACCGCCCGACGGCCTTCTCGAGCTCGTCCAGCTCCTCGGACTCGGTCGGCGGCCCGGGCGGGACAGCGGGCACGGCCGCCAGCACGACCATCGGCGGCAGCATCCCGGTCTTCTTGGTGGTCTCCTCCACGAGCTGCAGGAACTCCGCGTTGATCCCGTCGGGATCGACCACCTCGATCAGCAGCAGGGCGTACTGGCCCCTGCCCCAGCTCGGCCACGGGATGATCCACTTCTTGTACGCCTCGCGCAGATCCCGTATCAGCGCGTGCACCAATAACCGCTTGATCTCCTCGTCGTCGGCGTTGGCCAGGCGGAGCGCGTACTTGGCGGGCCCGTCGAACGGCTCCCGCCGCACGTATGGCTGCTTGCGGAACCAGCCGGTGAACAACGTCCCCCTGATCGAGAAGAAGAACTGGCCGGTGGTGCCGAGCGCGGCCACCAACAGGCCGAGCACCCACGGGGCGAGGCCGACGAGGTCGGCGGGGCCGTTGAACCACCAGACGGCCAGCGTGCCGACCGGCACCCAGGTCGTCGCGGCGCGCGCCAGGAAGTCGGCCGACGTTCTGCGCCCCCGGTCGGTGTCGCGGCTGCTGCGCTGCCACTCCTTGAGCCGTTCCTTGAACATCCGGTAGCCCGGGTGCGTGCCCGGAGCGGGCAGCCAGCTTTCAGGATCCTTGGGATCATCGCCCGGCGGCGGCAGATACCGCTGCTTCCTCGCCCACAGCACGAACTGCGCGAGTGGGAAGCGCGGCGGCGGCAGCAGCGACCCGCCCACCGGCTTGCCCAGCTCGCCTTTCTGCTCCCCCGCCAGCTCCTCCACCAGCGCCTGGATCGACTTGTGCGCGCCCTCTTTGACATGGGCATAGGGCACGCAGCCAACGAACGGCTTGGCGAGCATCTCGGCCGCGGCGAGCGCCGCGGGACCCGTCACGAACACCGTGGGCAGCGGCGGGTCGGCCCGCCAGAACGCCGGCCGGCGAATCAGCCCCTCGACGACACTCCGCAGATCGGCCACCCGGACGCTCCTCCAGCCGGTGCTGTTCTGTGCTGCTGGTCCAACGAATGATCAGTGGGAATGGTTCATCCTTTCTCACCATCCGGACCCGGGTCCAGGCAACCTTCACGGGTAAGTACCCTTGGTCAGGTGGCTGACATCGTGATTCCCGCTGACATCAAGCCCGTCGACGGCCGTTTCGGCTGCGGGCCCTCGAAGGTTCGCACCGAGCAACTGGCCGCGCTCGCCGCCTCCGGCGCGAGTCTCATGGGCACTTCACACCGCCAGAAGCCGGTCAAGAACCTGGTCGGCCGCGTACGCGCCGGCCTCATCGACCTGTTCGCGCTCCCCGAGGGCTACCAGGTCGTGCTGGGCAACGGCGGCACCACCGCGTTCTGGGACATCGCCTCCTTCGGACTCATCCGTGAGCGGTCCCAGCACCTGTCGTTCGGCGAGTTCTCCTCGAAGTTCGCCACCGTCGCCAAGAAGGCGCCCTGGCTGGGCGAGCCCACGGTGATCAAGTCGGAGGTGGGCACCTACCCGGCCGCGGTGCCCGAGGACGGCGTCGACGTCTACGCGCTCACCCACAACGAGACCTCGACCGGCGTGGCCATGCCGATCGAGCGGCCGATCGAGCTGGGCGGCTCCGACGACTCGCTGGTGCTCGTGGACGCCACCTCCGGCGCGGGCGGCCTGCCCGTGGCCATCGAGGAGACCGACGTCTACTACTTCGCCCCACAGAAGAGCTTCGCCTCCGACGGCGGCCTGTGGATCGCGCTCATGTCGCCGCGCGCCCTGGAGAGGGTCGAGGAGATCGCCGCCACCGACCGCTACGTGCCGGAGTTCTTCAGCCTGCCGGTCGCGATCGACAACTCCGGCAAGGACCAGACCTACAACACCCCGTCGGTGGCGACGCTGTTCCTGCTGGCCGACCAGCTCGACTGGATGAACGGCAACGGCGGCCTGGCCTGGACCACCGCCCGCACCGCCGACTCCGCCCAGCGCCTCTACACCTGGGCCGAGAAGACCTCCTACACCACGCCGTTCGCGGCTCCCGAGTTCCGCTCGCAGGTGGTCGGCACGATCGACTTCTCCGACGACGTGGACGCGGCCGCCGTGGCCAAGGCGCTGCGCGCCAACGGCATCGTCGACACCGAGCCCTACCGCAAGCTCGGCCGCAACCAGCTCCGCGTCGCGATGTTCCCGGCCATCGACCCGGCCGACGTCGAGGCGCTGACGGTCTGCGTCGACTACGTGGTCGAGCGTCTCTGACCCGTCCGGCGCGACAGCTCGTCCAGCAGGGCCAGGGCGTCCTCCTCCTCGACGCTCTGCGCGAACCTCGCCAGCACCGGCAGCCGGTCGGTGCTGGCCGCAAGCGCCTCCAGCATGAGCCGCGTGACGTGCTCGTCCCTGGAGTAGGCGGCCGCGTACTTGAAGGCGTTCCGGTACGGCGTGCGGACGAGCAGCCCCTTCTTCACCAGCCGTTCGGCGACGGTCTGCACCGTGGTGTAGGCGAGCTCGCGTTCCTCGTTGAGCGTGGCCAGCAGCTCGCGCACCCGCATCGGCTTACCGGCATCCCACAGCACGTCCATGATCGCGCGCTCCAGGGACCCCAGCTTCGCCAACTGACCAACCTCCGGCTAGGTGAGTTAGGAAACATTCTTACCGAAAAAGCCCACATGCGCGAACGGGGCTGATCTTCCTTCCGCCCAGTTGGGCGGATATATCGTCATGTGACGGGGGTTATACCGGATGAGTATGAGCAGGCGGCCCAACGGCCTGGGCTACCTGATGTTCGCCAGCCGCTGGCTCCAGGTCCCGCTCTACCTCGGGCTCATCGTGGCCCAGGGCGTGTACGTGTGGCAGTTCGGGGTCGAGTTATGGCACCTGATCGAAGGTGTCCTCCACGGCAGCAACAAGGACATCGAAGTCACGGTCATGCTGTCGGTGCTGGGCCTCATCGACGTGGTGATGATCTCCAACCTGCTCATCATGGTCATCGTCGGGGGCTACGAGACGTTCGTCTCGCGCATCAACCTCAACGAGCATCCCGACGAGCCGGAGTGGCTGTCCCACGTCAACGCGAACGTGCTCAAGGTCAAGCTGGCGACGGCCATCATCGGCATCTCGTCGGTCCACCTGCTGCAGACGTTCATCAAGGCCCAGGACATCCCGGACAGCAAGATGATGTGGCAGACGATCATCCACCTGGCCTTCGTCCTGTCGGCCATCGGCCTGGCACTGATAGATCGCCTGCTCTCATCCTCCCCGGCCGAGCGGGTGCACCCCTCCTAGCTACTCGCCGGTGACCGGGTTCTTCCGGAGGTGCTTCTCCGTGACCAGCAGTCGCACGGTGCCGACCTGCTCGGGTTCGGCGGCCCAGACGTACCAGTGGTCGCCGACCTCGGCCGACTGATCCCGGCTCATGCCGAAGCCGTTGCCGTCCGGGTTCGGCTCGATGATCTGGAAGACCACCCGCAGGTTCCGCCTACGCGCCTCGGCCACGACCTTGCCCACGGTCCGTCCGTCGGCGTCGTAGCCTTCGAGCATCTCGCCCTTCCTGCCGGCCTGCCCGACAGCCTGGTACTTCTCGCCGGGCTTGGCAGGCCGGCCCAGGTAGAAGACGCCACGGCCCTTGAATCCCTTGCTCACCGTGACAGTGAGGAAGCAGCCTTCGTGGCCGAACGCGCATCCGTCCGGCTCCAGGTTGCCGCCGAGCTTGTCGTCCATGGTGGTGCCGGCGAATCCCATGCGAACGATGCCGCCCACCTGGGTCGGTGAGACGGGTATCAGCTCCATGCCGATGTCCAGGCCCATCGCCTGGAACGCCTCGGCGTACAGGGCGTGGTCGGCGAACGGGTCCTTGATCCTGGCGACGTACTCGTCACCCCGCAGCTCGATGTCGATGGCCGTGTTCGCGTACGAGGTGGCGTCCCGCTTCAGCAGGGTGGGGCCCATGACGGCCGCGACGGCGAGCGCGGCGGTGGCGACCAGCCCCACGACCAGGCGGCGGGTGCGGCGGGATCTCGGCGCCCGGCTCCCGGCATCCTCCGTACTCGGCTCTTCGGCGACGATGGCCGCCAGCAGCGCACGGGCCCCCGCGCCGGACGCCTGACCGGCCAGCTGTTCGTCCCGGACCCTGGCGAGCTGCCTCAACTCGTTCATACGGACTCCACGGTGACACGGTTGACGGAGACGCCCGCCCGGGCGAGCGTCTTGGCGAAGCGCTTGCGCGCGCGATGCAGCCGGATGCGTACGGCGTTGCGCGAGCAGTCGAGGACCTTGGCGAGCTGGGCGTGGTCCAGCCCCTCCCAGGCGACCAGGGACAGCAGCTCCCGGTCGTCCTCGTGCAGCTCCTTGAACGCCTGCGCGATCGCGCCCAGCTCGACGCTGCCCTCGGGCGAGTAGGCGTACAGGTCGGCGAGGTCGGCGTCGAGCTGCACGCTTCTGGACAGCCGCCTGACCCGGCCGCGCCGGTGGTTGGCCAGGACGTTCCTGGCTATGCCGTACAGCCAGAGCCTGGCCTCCGCGTCAGGCGGCAGCACGTCGACTCGGCGCCAGGCGATGGCGAACGTCTCGGCCACCGCGTCCGCCGCGTCCTCGGGGGACTCGCAGCGGCGCATGGCGTATCCGAGAATGGGCTCGTATGTCTGGGCATACATGGCCTCGAACCGGCGTCTCCGGTCGTCATCCACAGGCGAATCCCATGGTCGGCCTCCTCATTCAGGGGTTGTGGTCACCCCTTACATGTCTGAGGCCGTATCGGTATTTCACCCTTATCGGGGGAAAAATGCCGTCCTACAGCGCTTCGCGCTTGCGGCGCAGCACCCAGGCGGAGATGACGCCGCCCAGCAGGCCGAACAGGTGGCCCTGCCACGAGATGCCCTGCTGGTTGGGCAGCAGCCCCCACAGGATCGAGTAATAGACGACCGCCACCCCGATGCCGATGAGGATGTCGAACACGCGCCGGTCGAATATCCCGCGGGCCAGCACGTACCCGAAATATCCGAACACCAGGCCGCTCGCGCCCACCGTGACCGTGTCGAGCCCGCTGGTGGCCCAGGTGCCGATCCCGCCGATCACGATGATCAGCAGGCTGGCCGCGAAGAACCGCCCGATCCCGCGTAACGCGGCCAGGAACCCCAGGATCAGCAGCGGCAGCGAGTTGGCCATGAGGTGACCGAAGCCCACGTGCAGGAACGGGGCGAAAAAAATGCCCATGAGCCCCGAAGGCTCCAGGCCGACGATGCCGAACTCCCGGTCGAGGCTGCCGTTCATGGTGAAGTCGACGACCTCGACCGCCCACATCACGCCGAGTATCACGATCATGACGAAGGCCGCGCTCAGCGCACCGGTGAGGAGGGTGCCCGCACGACGCTTGGCGGACTCGTACGCGGACCTCGAATAGTCGCTCATGCGCCCCTCCCGCTTGCCGTCTCCTTCTTTACCGTACGCAGAAGAACTTATGCGTGCGCTAAGGAAACCCCCTCCCAATCAGGGGAGGGGGTCGGGAAAAGGGCTACTCGCCCTTCCACTGGGGAGCGCGCTTCTCGGCGAAGGCCGCCGCGCCCTCCATGGCGTCCTTCGAGCCGAACACCGGATTGATGATCGTGCCCTGCTTGGCGAACATCTCCTCCAGCGACCAGTCCTGCGACTCGATGATCACCTTCTTGGTCGCCGCGAGCGCCAGCGGGGCGTTGGCGGCGATCTTGCGGGCCAGCTCCAGCGCCCCGTCCAGCGCCTCGCCCGCCGGGGTGATCCGGTTGACCAGCCCCAGCTCGTACAGGCGCGAGGCGGGGTAGTGGTCGCCGGTCAGGGCGAGCTCCATGGCGATGTGGTACGGGATCCGGCGCGGCAGCCGCATGATGCCGCCCGCGCCTGCCACGAGACCCCGCTTGGGCTCCGGCAGGCCGAACTTGGACTCCGACGACGCCACGATCACGTCGCACGACAGCGCGAGCTCGAAGCCGCCCGCGAGCGCGTAGCCCTCGACCGCCGCCACGATCGGCTTCTTGGGCGGCGACTCGGCCAGGCCGCCGAAGCCGCGCCCCTCGACCACGGGGAAGTCGCCGGACAGGAAGCCCTTGAGGTCCATGCCCGCCGAGAAGTAGCCGCCCGCGCCGGTCAGGACATAGGCGGAAATGTCGGTGCGGGCGTCCAGTTCGTCCAGAGCGGCCGCGATGCCGCGGGCCACCGCGCCGTTAATGGCGTTGCGCGCGGCGGGCCGGTTGATCGTGATCACGGCCACGCCGTCGGACTCTTCGACGAGCACTTCGTCAGACACGGAACCTCACTTGGGCTGGAAGCGGATGCCGCCGTCGAAGCGGACGACTTCGGCGTTCATGTAGTCGTTCTCGATGAGCGACCTGACCAGGTGCGCGAACTCGTCGGCCCGTCCCATGCGCTTGGGGAACACCACGGGCGCCACCAGCTTGGCCTTGAACTCGTCGGCGTTGGCCGAGAAGCCGTAGATCGGGGTGTCGATGATCCCCGGGCAGACGGTGTTGACCCGCACCCCGATGGCCGCCAGGTCGCGCGCGGCGGGCACGGTCATGCCCACGATGCCGCCCTTGGAGGCCGAGTAGGCGAGCTGCCCGGTCTGGCCCTCCAGCGCCGCGACGGAGGCGGTGTTGACCACCACACCGCGCTGCCCATCGGCATCCACCGGCTCTGTCTTGGCGATCGCCGCCGCGCCGACGCGCATGAGGTTGAACGTGCCGATCAGGTTGACCTCGATCACCTTGCGGAAGGAGGCCGGGTTGTGCGGGGCGCCGTCACGGTTGACGGTGCGCTCGGCCCATCCGATGCCCGCGCTGTTCACCACGACGCGCAGCGGCTTGCCGGTGGCGACGGCCGCCTCGACGGCCGCCTGCACCTGCTCGTCGTCCGTCACGTCGGTCTTGGCGAAGACGCCGCCGAGCTCGTCGGCGATGGCCTTGCCGCGCTGCTCGTTGAGGTCGGCGATGACCACTGTGGCGCCGTGACCCGCGAGTGCGCGGGCCGTCGCCTCGCCGAGGCCGCTGGCCCCGCCGGAGATGATTGCTGCAGATCCGTTCACGTCCATATCCCGGACCCTAACCCGCCAACCGAATGAGGTTCTACTCGGAGTGGGTTAAATCTCACCTACGGCCGTGTCGACATCGGAATATACCTTGATCCGCCGGTCGAGCCCGGTCGTGCGCAGGATGCGGGCGACGGGGGCCTGTGGCGCGGCGAGTGACACGCCGCCGCCCTCTCCCGTGGCCAGCCGCCAGGCCTCGATGAGCACCGACAGCCCGCTGGAGTCCATGAACGACAGCTGCTGGAGATCGAGCACCAGCCAGGCGCCATCCTGTTTGATGGCGTCGCGGACCTCGTCGCGGAGGAACGGCGCCGTGAACAGGTCAAGCTCCCCCTCAACGGCCACCACCACGGCATCACCCAGGGCGTGTCGCGCAAGCCGCAGCTTCATTTGGCCCCTCCTCGATGAGCCACTGTACTTCGACATCCCCGGATACCGGGCATGCACAAACTCGGATGGTTTTGATGCAGGGGGCCAAAACCCGAAAAAGACCCGCCGCCATCCGCCCTATTCAGCCGCCGCGGGGATGGCGAAGCCGTAAGGGAGCTCCAGGCGGTGGCGGGCGAGCAGCTCGGAGTCGGCGAGGAGCTCGCGGGTCGGCCCGTCCGCGACGATCACCCCGTCGGAGAGGATGAGCGAGCGTTCGCACAGCTCCAGCGCGTACGGCAGGTCGTGGGTGACCATGAGCACGGTCACGTCGAGCGAGCGCAGGACCTCGGCCAGCTCCCTGCGCGCGGCCGGATCGAGGTTGGACGACGGCTCGTCGAGCACCAGGATTTCCGGCTCCATCGCCAGCACGGTCGCCACGGCCACCCGCCGGCGCTGACCGAACGACAGGTGGTGCGGCGGCCGGTCGATGACCTCCAGCATGCCGACCCGCTCCAGCGCCCCCTTGACCGCGCGCTCCAGCTCCTCGCCGGCCACACCCGAGTTGGCCGGGCCGAACGCGACGTCGTCCCTGACCGTGGGCATGAAGAGCTGGTCGTCCGGGTCCTGGAAGACCAGGCCGACGCGCTGCCTGATCTCCTTGAGCGTGTCCTTGCGCACCGGCGTGCCCGCCACGCTGACCGAGCCGTGCCCGGCGGTCAGGATGCCGTTCAGGTGCATGACGAGCGTGGTCTTGCCGGCGCCGTTGGGGCCGAGCAGCGCGACGCGCTCGCCGCGCCGGATCGCGAAGTCCACGCCGAACAGGGCCTGCGTCCCGTCGGGGTAGGCGTAGGCGAGCCGGTTCACTTCCAGAGAGTTCACGACCAGAGAGTTCACAGCGAGAGTCCTAGTACGGCTAGAGCCACGGCCGGCAGGGCGAGGGCCGTGGCCCACTGCCCAACAGATCCCGAAATTTCGTCCATCATCGGCATACGCCCGGAGTAGCCGCGGCTGAGCATCGCGAGGTGCACCCGCTCACCGCGTTCGTACGAGCGGATGAACAGGGCGCCCGCCGAGCGGGCGATCACCGGGATGTGCCGGAAATTCCGTGCTTCGAAGCCACGGGACTCCCGCGCGACCCGCATCCGCCGCATCTCATCCATGATCACGTCCATGTAGCGGAGCATGAACATCGCGATCTGCACCAGCAGGGTGGGCAGCCGGAGCCGCTGGGCCCCGATGAGGATGACCCGCGGCTCGGTGGTGGCCGCGAGCAGGATCGAGGCGACCACGCCCAGCGTCGCCTTGGCCAGGATGTTCCAGCCGGCCCAGAGCCCGGCCACGCTCAGCGAGACCCCCAGCACGGTCGTCCGCTCCCCCAGCCCGATCACCGGGATGAGGAAGGCGAACAGCACGAAGGGCAGCTCGACCACCATCCGCCGCAGCACGTACGTCAGCGGCACCTTGGCGGCCACGGCGACGCCCGCGAGCAGGACCGCGTAGAGCCCGAACGCCCAGAACCGCTCCCGCGGCGTCGCCACCACCACGATGGCGAAGGCGGCGACGGCCAGCAGCTTGCACTGCGGCGGAAGCCGGTGCACGACCGAGTCCCCCGCCAGGTAGAGCTGATGATGGTGCCCAGCGCCCACCCGCTACTCACCGTCTCCCGTTCATTCGCTCAGACCCGAACTTTTCCTCGGCTGCGGGCCGCGTAGGCCACGCCGCCGGCGATGAGCAGCACGAGCCCGACGCCGATGATCCCGGCGATCCCTACGGGGATGCCGCCCACCTCACCGTAGTCGGCCAGCGCCCACCTCCCGAACACGTGGTCGGTGGCCTGGTCGAGGAAGCCCTTGTTCTCGGCGACCGCCTCCAGCCCGTCGGGGCTGGAGGAGGCGAAGAAGGACACGATCCCGGCCAGCAGCAGGGTCAGGCCGAGGCCGACGAGCAGGAACGGCTTCACCGAAGCGCGGGCGGGGGCCGGCTCCTCGGCGGCCACCGTGATCGGCTCCCCGGCGCTCGCCCCCCTCAGCACGAGGGGTCTGGTCAGCCCGCGGGCGCCGTACACGAGGTCGGGCCGGACGGCCAGCACCGCGCCGACGGTCAGCGCCGTGATGACGGCCTCGCCGATGCCGATCAGCACATGCACGCCGCCCATGGCAAGAGCCACCGCGGAGACCTCGATCGGCGCGGTGCCGCCGACCCAGAACAACGCCGAGAACACCAGCGCGGCAGACGGAACGGAGATCAGCGCGGCGAGGAACGCGGCCGCCGTCACCCCGCCCCTGCTCTTGGTGAGCCTCGCCACCAGCCGGAAGACCCCCCAGCCGACCACCACGGTGACGATGCCCATGATCGAGATGTTGATCCCCAGCGCCGTGAGGCCGCCGTCGGCGAAGAACACGCACTGCACCAGCAGGACCACGGCCATACAGAGCACACCTGTATAGGGCCCCACGAGGATGGCGGCCAGCGCCCCTCCCAGCAGATGACCGCTGGTACCCGCGGCGACGGGGAAGTTGAGCATCTGGACGGCGAAGATGAACGCGGCCACCAGCCCGGCCATGGGCGCGGTCCGGTCGTCGAGCTCGCGCCGGGCTCCGCGCAGGCAGACCGCCAGCCCCGCGGCGGCGACCACCCCGGCGGACACGGATACGGCCGCGTTGAAGAAGCCATCAGGTACGTGCACGGAAAAGCCCTTCATCAAGCGGTGCTGCAACACGGCTAGTTTAGGACATCGACTTGCACCTGCACATAGGTGGCAATTAGCCGAGGATTTTGCGGAAGGCCGTCCGGGTCTTCATCTTGCGCACCACCGTGCTCAGCCGGCCCTTGCCCGAGGTCGCGTACGGGCGCACGCTCCTGACCACGGCCCCGCCCCGCAACCGGCCCCACAGCCGGCGCGGTGCGGCGACGGTCTGGGCGTCGGTCTCGATCCGGAACCTGGCCGGCGGGCCGCCCAGCTCGACCTCCAGATAGGCGTCCCAGATGCCCGGCGCGAACCTGCCCATCGCGGGCCGGGCCGCGAACCCGCCACCGGGCAGAGCCACCACCCGCTCGGCCCGTTCGTTGCCCGTCTGCCGCTCGCGCCAGACGAGCCGGCTGATCGCCGACGCCGCCGGGACCACCCCGACGACCGTGACCTCGCCGTCGATGACCAGCCGCCGCCCGAGCGTCCACCGTGTCCGGTGGATCCTGGCCCGGCCCGGCACCGTCATCAGGTGACCGCCGACGTCAATGCTGAGGTTGCCGTTGTCCTTGGTGAAGTACGGCAGGGTCACCACGCTGCCGATCAGCCTGGGCGCCGGCCGGGTGACGCAGCCGTCGCGGTCGGCGCCGAGCCGGCCGTACCTGACCACGCCCTCCATCTCGACGGCCACCCGCAGGTCCCAGATGCCCGAGTCGAGCGCGGCCACGTCGATGCGGGCGGCGAACGCGGCGCCGTCGCGCTCGGCGGGCACGATCAGCTCCTGTCCGCGCACGTTGCGGGCGCGCAGCACGACCGCGACCCCGTCGTGCTCCGGCATGCCGTCGAGCCCGGCGATCCCCGTCACGACCAGCCGGTTCGCCTCCCAGCGCAGGCCGGTCAGCCGGCGGCGTACGGCGGCGCCCTCGATCTCGGCCAGGCGTACCAGGCGGTTGATGTCGCCGAGCGCGGTGAGCCGCTGCCTGTCGGTCCGGTTGAGCCGCTCGTAGACGCCGGGCGTCATCCACCTGTCGCAGAGCGCGGCCACCTCCTGCGCGATCTCCTTGCGCTGCACCTCGTCCGCCTCCAGGAACGGCGCGCCGAGCTGCTCGAACACGTCGAGCCTGAAGTGCCGGCGGAGCAGGTGGTCGCGGAGCGGCCCCGGCGGGACGTGCTCGGTCATGAGCTGGATCGGCCCGCGGATCATGGTGAGCCAGCCGCGCGGGTCGCGGCTGCCCGGCTGCTGCATGATGCTGCTGCCGTCGGCCCTGGAGACCAGGTGGTAGCAGTCGTAGTCGGCCACCACGGAGATCACCTTGGCATGGCAGTAGGCGTGCACGGTGAAGTGGATGTCCTCGCCGACGAGCATCCCCTCGCCGAACTTGATGCCGTGGCTGATCAGCATCTCCCTGCGGAACAGCTTGAAGCAGCTCAGGCTGTTGTAGACGGCGCTGTCACCGAGCTCGGCCCGCTCGGCGCCGCGGTGGAACATCGACATCGGAGCCCGCCTGCCGTGCCCGACGACCTTGCCGAGCACGATGTCGGAGCCGTTGCGGTCGGCCATGGCGACCATGCGTTCGAGCGCCTCGGGGCCCAGGTAGTCGTCGGCGTCGCAGAAGAAGACGTAGCGGCCGGTGGCGTGCTCGATGCCGACGTTGCGCGGCCGCCCGGCGCCGCCGGAGCCGGCGATGCTGACGACCTTGACGCTGCCCTTGTGGTAGGTGGCGTAGAGGTCGAGCAGCTCTTCGCTGCCGTCGGTCGATCCGTCGTCGACGACGATGATCTCTTTCCTGATCCGCTGGACCAGCGCCGCGGTGAGGCACCGGTCGAGGTATGACCGGCAGTTGTGGGCAGGGATGATGACGCTGACGTCCACCGCGTCCTCGTCGCCGTTCGATTTCGGCATAGCCACCAGCGCGCCCCTCAGCCGTCACGATCCGCTGTCACGTCGTTTCAGTATGTGATGGCGAGCGGGCATCGCGTGGCCGATCTCGTCTCTTCATCCCCACCTCTTCCGCAGACCGAAGATTCATCGCACTCTTCACATAAGCGCAGGTGAGGCCGCCTATTACCGCAATCCGGCAAGACCGAATGAGGTTCAGGGACGCTGTTTTCCCACCCGGGAGGAGAGAACCTCCCCCGGGGGAAGGATGCGGTACCCCCACGTCAGGACAGGTGATCCACCGGATGGGGTGGCGCGTCTACAGTGAGGCAACCTTGACCGGGGAGGTGGCGAGAGTGGGATCCGATCTTCGCGGGCCCAGGGTGATCGGCTCGGCCGTACACGCTGCGGAGTTCATCGTCTCCTCAGCGCGGCTGGGAGAGCTCTACGAATGCTCAGCCCTGCTCCGCCGTACGCGGATCAGGGCGGAAGAGATCGTGGACGAGGCGCGGGCGCTGCTCACCGAGGCCGAGATCCAGGGCGACCATGAGCGGATCGTCATCCGCGCGGCTCAGCTCGACGAGGCGCGTCAGGCGTACTGCAAGGTGCTGAACGCCTACGTGACGATCTGCCGCAGGATCAACGAGGAGCGGCAGGAGATCATGCAGACGCTCACCGGCTTGTCAGGAGCCACCTGACGCGCTAGTGTCAGGCCATGCCTGACTGGAAGGAAAACACGCGCTGCTCGTTCTGTCACAAGAGCGCCGCCGAGGTGACCAAGCTCATCGCCGGACCCGGCGTGCACATCTGCGACGAGTGCGTGGGACTGTGCGCCGAGATCCTGAAGGAGGAGCGGCTCGCCGCCTCTACCGAGCCGCGCCTGCCCGTGTGGGAGACCATGAGCGAGGACCAGATCCTCGACCACCTCCCCAAGATCGCCGCCGTGCAGGTGCAGATCGACGACAATCTCCACGACTGGGTGCGGCACCTGCGCACCAGAAACGTCAGCTGGGAGCGCATCGGCGCCTCGCTCAGCATGACGCGCCAGTCGGCCTGGGAACGCTTCCGGGAATGATCTGGTAAACCCCCGTGACAGATGGGACGTCCTTGCTTGAGGGAGGCCCATCATGCATGTCCTCGACAGCCTCGCGGCGCCCGATCTGGCGGAGCTCCACCTGGAGCTGATCCTCATCGTGGCACTGCACGAGGAGGCGGAACGCCTGTCCACCGGCTGAACGGGCTCCAGCTCCCCGCATCGCACCGGGGAGCTGGAGCAGGGGGTCACAGCTGGCCGCGGATGGCGCCCATGGGGAACTTCTTGTTGTGCACGTTGACGTAGTACCGCTGCGGCGAGTCGACGATGCCGTGCAGCTCGCTCCGGGTCAGGACGAGCGCGGCGTTCTTCTTGTTCTCGTCCTTGACCGCCTTGATGCAGCCCTTCGCGAAGCCCTTGGCCGGGGTCTTCAGCGTGACGACGATCGGGCCCGCCACGCCCTTCTTGCCCTTGTGGATGTGGGCCGCCGTGGCCGGCTTGATGTGGCGGTCGGTGATGGTGTAGCAGAGCTCCGAGCCCTTCACCTGGTAGGTGAAGACGCCCATCCCGTCGTGGTCACCGGGGCCGGGCACCTCCTGCCTGCCGTTCATGAAGACGCGGTGCGTACGGTCGGCGGTGCCGGCCGGGCTCGCGTTCGCCGCGCCAGGGAGGGCGACGAAGGTGGTGATGAGGGCCGCTGCTGTGAGGGTGGCGGCTGCCAAGGGTCTGCGCATGGGATGATTTCCTCTCCCATCAGACTTCAGGACACCCTTCCGCACGTATATGGCGATAAGCCACGGCGGCGAAGTTAGGGCGAAGTGGCGACACGGCAAGCGACCTGTGCCTGCCGGGGACATCGCCGGTAATATCCGCATTTATGCTGCGCTGTGCTGTATTGGATGATTATCAGGATATCGCACTCGGTCTGGCCGACTGGGCGGCGGTCCGGGCGACGAGCTTTCGCGAGCACTTCGCCACCCAGGACGACCTCGTCCGGGCCATCCACGAGCACGAGATCGTGGTGATCATGCGGGAACGCACCCCGTTCCCCGCCGAGCTCTTCGCCCGGCTCCCGAACCTCCGCCTGCTCATCACCTCGGGCATGCGCAACGCCTCCATCGACCTCGACGCCGCCCGCGTCCACGGCGTCACGGTCTGCGGCACGGGCAGCAGTTCGGCGCCCCCTACCGAGCTGACCTGGGCCCTGATCCTCGGCCTGGCCCGCCACCTGGTCCCCGAGGCCACCGCCCTGCGGACCGGCGGCCCCTGGCAGCACACGATCGGCCTGGACCTGCGCGGCAGCACCCTCGGCCTGCTCGGCCTCGGCAAGATCGGCTCCCAGATGGCCGCCATCGGCCGCGCCTTCGGCATGGACGTCGTCGCCTGGAGCCGCAATCTGACCGCCGATCGGGCGGGCGAGCTGGGCGTACGGTACGCGGCCACGAAGGAGGCGCTCCTGACCGAGTCGGACATCGTGTCGATCCACCTCGTCCTGAGCGACACGACCCGCGGGCTGCTCGGCGCTCCGGAGCTGGCGCTGATGCGTCGCACGGCCTATCTGGTCAACACCTCGCGGGCGGCCATCGTGGACCAGGCCGCCCTGATCGAGGCGCTGTCCGAGGGCCGGATCGCCGGCGCCGGGCTGGACGTCTTCGACCGGGAACCGCTTCCGGACGACCATCCGCTGCGCACGCTGCCGAACGTCCTGGCCACGCCGCACCTCGGCTACGTCACACGGGGCAACTACCGCACCTACTTCCGCGAGGCCGTGGCCGACATCGAGGCCTTCCTCGCGGGCACCCCGGTCCGCCTGCTCACGTGACCTTGCCCCGCGCCCGGAAGGCCGCGGTCTTGACCCGGTTCTGGCAGGCGGTGGAGCAGAAGCGGCGCGTGCCGTTGCGTGACACGTCCACGTAGACCCGGTCGCAGTGCGGCGCCGTGCACACGCCGAGCCGCTCGGAGAACTCACTGCCGAGCACGATCGCGAGCCCGGTGGCGCAGCTCGCCGCCCAGTCACCGGCCAGGGTGCCGCCCGTGCCGTGGAAGTGCAGATGCCATGGCTCGCCGTCGTGCCGCTGGAGCATCGGCCGCGCGCGCGACTCGTCGAGCAGGCTGTTGACCTGCGTCGCCGCCGTGTCGATGTCGTCATCCGCGACGGCCTGGAAGACCACCCGCAGGCGCGCCGCGACTTCGGCGTACTCGCCCGCCTCCGCCTCGGTGACCTCGGGATGCGTGGGGTAGACGGCACGGAGCACGTCGGTGGCGGTGGCGGCGAGATCGCGTGGCGCCGGCCAGGGCCGCCCCCGGCTCTCGCCCGGAGTCAGCGCGTTGACCACTGCCACGGCGACTCTCACGACCGTGTCCGTGTGACTGTTGAAATTCACTTGACCAGTTACATCCCATGCTTTAGCTTGTGACTGTCTAAAGGTTAAACGATGGTCACAAGGAGACGACGTGCTCACCCATGAGATCGCACTCGACTGGATCACGCGCTGGGACCGGCAGCAGGAGGGCTACCTGCCCGACCGCGAGGAGCGCTTCACCGCGCTGATCGACACCGTCGAGGCCCTGGGCCGCCCCGACCCGCTGGTCATCGACCTCGGCTGCGGGCCGGGCTCGCTGTCCGCCCGGCTCCTGGAGCGGCTGCCCGAGGCCACGGTGATCCCGGTCGACGCCGACCCGCTGCTGCTCGGTCTCGGCCGGGCCGCGTACCCGCAGCTCGGCTTCGTCGACGTGGACCTGCGGACACCGGGCTGGACGGCGTCCCTGCGCCTGGACCGCCCGGCCGACGTCGCGGTGAGCACCACCGCGCTGCACTGGCTGGCCGAGCCGGACCTCCGGAAGCTGTACGCCGACCTGGTCACCGTGTTGCGGCCGGGCGGGCTGCTGCTCAACGGCGACCACTTCGACTCCGACGACGACACCACCCCGGCCATCGCCCGGCTCGAACGCGCCATCCACGACCGCCACACCGACCGGGTGTTCGCGGGCGACCGCCCGGAGGACTGGCGGCAGTGGTGGGACGCGATCGAAGCCGAGCCCGCGTTCACCGAACTCAACGACGCCCGTACCGCTCGCACCACCGCGGGCGCGGCCCACAGCGGCACCGAGTCCGGCCGGCTGTCCCAGCACGTCGAGGCCCTGCGCCGGGCGGGCTTCGCCGAGGTCGGCACGCTCTGGCAGCGCGGCAACAACCGCCTCCTCTGCGCGGTCCGCGCCCGCGGCTCTGCGCGGTCCGCGATCCGCACCTGACGCCCGCCGCGACCTGGCCGGGGCTTCCTAGCCCCACACCTCCCGCGCGGTCTCGACGATCAGGGCCAGCTTGGCGAACTGCTCGTCGGCGGTGAGCACGTTGCCCTCGACCGTGGAGGAGAAGCCGCACTGCGGGGACAGGCAGAGCTGGTCCAGGTCGACGAACTTGGCGGCCTCGTCGATGCGCCGCTTGAGCGCGTCCTTGGACTCCAGCTCCCCGCGCTTGGTGGTGACCAGGCCGAGCACCACCATCTTGCCCGGCGGCACGAAGCGCAGGGGTTCGAAGCCGCCGGAGCGCTCGTCGTCGAACTCCAGGAAGAACCCGTCCACGGCCAGCTCGCCGAACAGCGCCTCGGCAACGTAGTCGTAGGCGCCGGAGGCGGCCCAGGAGGAACGGAAGTTGCCCCGGCACATGTGCGTGGTGATCGCCATACCCTCGGGCTTGGCCGCGAGCGCGATGTTGATCTGCTTGATGTAGCGCAGATGCATGTGCTCGGCGTCGTCGCCGCGCTCGGCGAGCTCCGCCCGCTGCGCCGGGTCGTTGAGATAGGCCAGGCTGGTGTCGTCGAACTGCAGGTAGGTACAGCCCAGCTCACCGATCCTGCGGACCTGCTCGGCGTAGGCGGCACTGAGGTCGCTCCAGAACTCCTCGACGTCGGGGTAGACGTCCGGGTCGATGGAGGCGGGACCGCCCCGGTAGTGGACCATGCTGGGCGAGGGGATGGTCAGCTTGGGCACCACCGTGGTCACGGTGTCGCGCAGGAACGTGAAGTGGTCGGCGAAGATCGGCTCGTCCAGCCTGATCTTGTCGTGCACCCGCATCGCCGCCGGGGTGAACTCGAGGTCGCCCTGCTCGTTGTGGAAGCGGACCGTGATGTGCTCGCCGGTCGCCTGGCCGATGCCGCCGAGCTGGTAGATGAAGTCCATGTGCCAGGAGGCCCGGCGGAACTCCCCATCGGTCGCCGCCTGCAGACCGAGCTCCTCCTGCCTGCGTACGACCTCGCGGATCGCCTCGTCCTCCACCTCGCGCAGCGCCTCGCCGGTGAGACTCTCACGGGCGCGGAGCAGGGCCGGCGGCCGGAGCAGGCTGCCGACATGGTCTGCGCGGAAAGGGGGTGAGGTGCGCATGTGGATCACCTTCTCTTGAGCGTCGTACGCCCCAAGTTAGGCCACGGTGCAACGGCTGTCACCGTTCTGCCCAACGTCCTCCCGATCACAATGTTGGGCACTCTATTGACAGGCGTAAAAAGCCTGCCTACATTCAGGGCCACATTCGCGGTCCAGGAGGTCCTGATGCGCAGGCTTCTCCCGTCCCTGGCCTGTCTCGTTCTCGCCACGGCCGCCTGCGGCAGTGGCGGATCGAGCACCCAAGACCCCATCAAAGTGGGCCTCATCGTCTCGCTGACCGGCAACTACACCCCGCTGGGCAGCGAGGACAAGAAGGCCGTCGAGCTGGCCGTCGAACAGATCAACAACGGCGGCGGGCTGCTGGGCCGCAAGGTGGAGCTCGTCGCCCGCGACGACAAGACCGCCCCGGACCAGGGCATCGTTGCCTACAACCAGATCAAGGGCGAGATCGACGCGCTGATCGGCCCGGTCTTCTCCAACTCGGCACTGGCGATCGAGCCTCTGGCCCAGCGGGACAAGATGCCGTACCTGTCGCTGGCGCCCGCCCAGGAGCAGGTCGAGCCGATCAAGTCGTACGTCTTCGTCACGCCCGCGCTGTCCAGCATGTACGCCGAGCGCTACCTGCAGTACATCCAGGCCACCGGCCTCAAGACGATCGCGGTCGCCTACGACTCCAAGAGCGCCTACTCCGTCTCCGGCCACAAGGCCATGGTCGCGCTCGCCCCGAAATACGGCGTCAAGATCGCCGTGGACGAGCCGTACGAGACCACGACCTCCGACTTCAGCCCCCTGTTCACCCACGTACGCGGCTCCGCCGCCGAGGCGCTGGTCTTCTGGGGCTCCGGCGCGCCCGGCGTCACCGCCGCCAAGCAGTACGCCGCCGCCGGGCTGAAGGTGCCGCTGTTCCTGACCGCGTCCCAGGCCAGCAAGCTCTGGCTGGAGCCGATGGGCGCCGCGGCCGAGGGGATGACCGTGCAGAGCGCCATCGGCGTGGTGGGCGAGCAGTTACCCGACGGCAAGCAGAAGCAGGTCATCGAGCAGATGGCCAAGCCGTACCAGCAGAAACACGGCTACCCGCCACCGCAGTTCGCGCAGGACGGTTACAGCGCGAGCCTGCTGCTGTTCGAGGCGATCAAGAAGGCTGGGGGCACCGACAAGGCCAAGATCCAGCAGGCGCTGGAGACCATGGACCTGGTCACGCCGAACGGCCGGTTCCGTTACTCCCCCACCGACCATTCCGGGCTCTCCCCCGAGTACATCTCGGTCAACACCGTGAAGAACGGTCAGTTCATCACCACTGCCTGGGCCAAGACGCAGCTCGCCAAGACCGTGGCCGCGGAGTAGCGGTGCTGACGGTCACCGGGATCTCGCGCTCCTTCGGAGGCGTCTACGCCGTCGGCGACGTCTCGCTGAGCGTCGCGGAGGGCGAGGTGTGCGGGGTCATCGGGCCCAACGGCGCCGGCAAGTCCACCCTGTTCAACCTCATCACCGGCCATCTGCCCGCGGACCGGGGCGAGATCACCTTTCTCGGACGCCGGGTCGAGCGGCTGCCGCCCCACCGGCGGGCCCGGCTCGGCATGTCCATCGTCTTCCAGGGCGCCCGGGTGTTCCGCGGCATGACGGTCAGG
This sequence comes from Nonomuraea sp. NPDC049269, assembly GCF_043197155.1. Taxonomy (NCBI): domain Bacteria; kingdom Bacillati; phylum Actinomycetota; class Actinomycetes; order Streptosporangiales; family Streptosporangiaceae; genus Nonomuraea; species Nonomuraea sp. NPDC049269. Next base: position 1,269,978 of record NZ_JBICSO010000002.1, on the reverse strand, counting down.
GAGAACGTCATGGTCGGGATGCACAGCCGGACCCGGGCCGGGTTCGTCGCGGCGGCGCTGCGGCTGCCGCGGCATCGCGCCGACGAGCGCGAGATCGTCCGCGAGGCGGATCTCGCCCTGGACCGGGTGGGGCTGGCCGAGTGGGCGGACCGCGCCGCCGACCAGCTCCCGATCGGCCAGCAGCGGGCGCTGCAACTGGCCCGCGCCCTGTGCGCGCGGCCCAGGCTGCTGCTGCTCGACGAGCCCGCGTCCGGCCTGCGCGGCGGCGAGCGCGAACGGCTCGCGGCCCTGGTCGAGGAGCTGCGCGCGAGTGGGCTGACCATTCTGCTCATCGAGCACGACGTCGCGTTCGTGACCCGGCTCGCCGACCGCGTCGTGGTCCTCGACCTCGGGCGGGTCATCGCGGACGGCTCTCCGGCCGAGGTACGCGCGGATCCGCTCGTGCTCGCCGCTTATCTCGGACAGGCTTCATGATCGATGTCTCCGACCTGGTCGTCTCGTACGGCGCGGCCATCGCGCTCGACCACGTCACGCTCTCGGTGGCCCGCGGCGAGATGGTCGCGCTGCTCGGCCCGAACGGGGCGGGCAAGTCGACGCTGGCCAACACCCTGGCGGGCCTCCTCACCCCGGCGTCCGGCACGGTGCGGATCGGCGGCCGGCTGGCGCTCATCCCGGAGGGCCGCCAACTTTTTCCGGATTTGTCGGTCGCCGACAACCTCGCCCTCGGCGGCTGGCGCTCCGGTCTGCGCGACCCCTCCTCCGTCTACCGGCTGCTGCCCCAGCTGGCCGAGCTGTCCGGCAGGCGCGCGGGCGTGCTGTCGGGCGGTGAACAGCAGATGGTGGCCTTCGGCCAGGCCCTGATGTCGCGGCCCGACGTGCTCGTGGTCGACGAGCTGTCGCTGGGGCTGGCGCCGCTGCTCACCGCGAAGCTGGCGGGTCACCTGGTCGAGCTCAACCGGACGCTGGGCCTGACGGTGCTGCTCATCGAGCAGAACGCGCGGCTGGCCTTCGAGCTGTGCGAGCGGGCGTACGTCCTCGAGTCCGCCCGAGTGGTGGCCGAGGGCGCGTGCGCCGAGCTGGCCGACGACCCGCGCGTGGCCGGCGCGTACCTGGGTGGGGCGATCACATGAGCGCGTTCATCGGTTATCTGCTCAACGGGCTGGCCGTCGGGTGCGCCATCGCGCTCATCGCCAGCGGGCTGGTCACCATCTACCGGGTCACCGGGGTGGTCAACTTCGCCCAGGGCACCTTCGCCGTCGTCGCCGGGCTCTGCACCTCCTCGCTGCTGGGCCTCGGGGTTCCCCACGGGGTCAGCGAGGTGGCCGCCGTCCTGGTCGCCGCGCTCGCGGGGCTCCTGACCGGTCTGGCCGCCACCGGCAAACGGGACACCACTCCGTTGTCGTCGCTCATCATCACGCTCGGCGTGGGCGTCCTCGCCTACGCCGTGGAGATCGTCCTGTGGGGCGACCAGCCGCGCTCGGCCCCGGGCCTGGCCGGCTCCGTGACCATCGCCGGGGCTCATGTGCAGACCCAGCATCTGCTCGTCATCTCCGTCACCGCGGCGACGTTCGTCCTGCTCGTCCTCTTCTTCGGCCGCACCTACCTGGGCAAGGCGCTGACCGCGTGCGCCTCCAACCCCTACGCCGCCCGCGTGATCGGCATCGACACCCGGCTGATGGGGCTGCTGGCCTTCGCCCTGGGCGGGCTGCTCGGCGGCATCGCCGGAGTGCTGGTCACGCCGCTGCGGCCCATCTCGTTCGACACCGACGTCACACTCATCGTCAACGGTTTCGCCGCCGCCGTGTTCGGCGGGCTCACCCGTCCGGCCGTCGCTCTCGGCGGCGCGCTGCTGCTCGGGGTCGCCGAGACCATGGCGGCGGGGTACGGGTACGGGTCTCACCAGCTGGAGGTCGCCCTGGGTCTCATGCTCGTGGTCATGATCGTACAGGCGAGCCGCCGATCGACCATCCACCAGGAGGCGGTGTGAAACGGCCGGCCGTCGGGCTGCTGATCGCCGCCGTCACGCTCGTCCTGCCCGTCGTGCTGGACGACAGCTCGCTGGCCGTGTACATCCTGCTCGGCCTGGCGGCCATGGTCACGGTCGGGGTCTCCCTGCTCATGGGGTACGCCGGGCAGGTCTCGCTCGGCCAGGGCGCCTTCTACGCCATCGGCGCCTACACCGCCGCCCTGCTCGCGCTGAACGGCGTCCCTCCCCTGGTCGGGCTGGTCGCCGCTCCCGTCGCGGCGGCCGCGTTCGCCCTCGTGATCGGGACGCCGCTGCTGCGGCTCCGCGGCCACCACCTAGCCTTCGCCACCCTGGCCATGCAGCTGATCCTGCTCTCCCTGGCCGGGCAGCTCGACGTCACCGGCGGGGACATCGGGCTGCAGGCCATCCCGCAGTTCGGCGTCGGCTCGTTCGAGGCGGGCAGCGCGCCGGCGTACGCCTACCTGACATGGGCAGGCCTGGCGCTGGTGATGCTCGTGACGCACAACGTGATCACCTCCCGGCCGGGCCGGGCCCTGCGCGCCCTGGCCACCAGCGAGACCGCCGCCGCCTCCGCCGGCATCCCGGTCGGCCGCTACAAGCTCGTCGTCTTCGCGCTGTCGGCCGCCTTCGCCGGCCTTGCGGGCGGCATCTACTGCTTCTACACCGGGTACGTCGCGCCGGGGTCGTTCCCGGTGCTCATCTCGATCCAGTACATCGTCATGGCCGTCGTCGGCGGGCTGGGCACGGTCTGGGGAGCCGTGGTCGGGGCCACCGCGATCACGCTGCTGGTGCAGGGGCTCGACAGGGTCGCGAGCCTGCCGGGGATGCCCACGTACGCGCCGAGCGTGCTGTCGTACGCGGTCTACGCGCTCGTGCTCATCCTCGTCGTGCTTTTCCTGCCCCGCGGGCTGCTGCCCACGTTCACCCGGGCACGATTTAAAGATCGTTGAGAGTTACTCATCTGGCATACCAGTGAACCTCTAATAGGGCGCACTACGTACTTCGTGGCAATCGACTTTCCGGAGACGGCCATGAAGATCCGGTATCTAGCCATTTTCTTCGCATTATCCGGCGCCGCCGCATGTAGCGGTGGCGAACCCGCACAACCGGCTTTCGCGGGTGGCGCGGTGTCCTCTCCCGCGGCCTTCGCCCCGGTTCCCCAGGCCGAGGCCAAACGCATTCTCGGCGAGTACGAGCGCCTGGCGAAGCAGGCGGACTGGAAGTCCGCGGAAGCCGGGCTCTCGTTGCAAATGACCAACGCCGACAACCGGGTGAACGCGCTGCTCGGCGAACGCCCAGGGAAACGACCCGCCTTCACCAAGACGCGGTTCGCGATTCCGCCGAGCGGCGCCTGGTTCCTGGCCGAATACCAGACCGGGTCGGACTGGACGCAATTGATCTTCCAGAAGACCGCCGAAGGATGGCGGGTGGTCTCCGGCTCCGTGGCGCGGCCACCCGCCATCGCGACGGATCCCAACGGTCTCGCCACCGCCCTGAACGCCGACGAACGCGGTGACCTGGCCGCCTCCCCCCGGCAGGCGGCGGAGACGCACACGCGCCTGATGAGCACACTCGGCGAGGACGCGGCTGCCAAGCGAATGTTCGCCTCCGGTGACTACACCACCGAGCTCGTCGCCGGCCTGCGGAGCGACCGGCAGAAGGCGCGGGGCCAGTGGACGCTGAAATACCAGCCGCAGCTCGTACCGGAGATCTACGCGCTCAGGACGGAGGACGGCGGCGCCGTGGTCTGGTACGGCGTGCGCCAGCAGGACACCTACACCGCCCGCCCCGGCGCGGCGGAGCTGCGGCTGACGCAGCGCGGATGGGCGGCGCTGAGCCGCGGCGCGTTCTACAAGTCCAAGGTCACCATGAAGAGCGGCGCCATTTACGTCGCCGTCATTCCTCCGTCTCCTGGGAAGGTGCGGGTCATCAGTCAGTGGTTCTCGCCGTTCAGCATCAACGGATCATGAATTCAGCGCCTCGATCAGCCGCCCGCGCAGAACTTCCAGCTCGGCGATCTTCCCCTCCACATCGGAGAGCTTCCGGGCGATGACCCGCGCGCTGTCGGGACAGATGGGCCCGTCGGGGAGGCCCTCACCGAGGCAGGGCAGAAAGGCCCGAAGGTCGTTGGCGGTAAGGCCGAGTGAAAGCAGCGCCTTGATAGTGCTCACCTGGGTGACGGCCGCCTCGTCATACTCCCGGTAACCGTTCGGCGCCCGCCGGGGGTGCAGCAGGCCCTCCTGCTCGTAATAGCGCAGCGCCTTGATGGTGGTGCCTGCGCTGTTGGCCAGCTCTCCGATCAGCATTTTCTCACCCAGACGCACTCAGCCCACCGTCGACACGGATGACCGTACCGTTGAGATAACCGCCTTCCGGCTGTACCGCGTTCACGATCCACCAGGCGATCTCCTCCGGCCGCGCGATCCGCCCCAACGGAATCCGAGCCCGAAGCGACTCTCCCACGGCGGCGATCTCCTCGGCCGAGAACCCGGCGTTGCCGAGCACCGACGTCGATGTCACCCCCGGCGCCACGGACACGACCCGGATACCGCGCTCCGCGAGCTCGACCGCCCACGTGTGGGTCAGGAAATCGAGGGCCACCTTCGTGGACCCGTAAATCGAATTGTTCGCCCAACCATAGTGCGGCGGGTTGGACGTGACGTTGACGATGGTGCCCCCGTTCTCCAGGTACGGCAGCGCGCGTTGGGTGAGGAACACCGGTCCCAGGAGGTTCGTGGCGAGCTGCTCCTCGGCGATCTTCCTGTCGATCGCCTCAAGTGCCGCCGGACGAGTGATGGCGGCATTGTTGACCAGAGCGTCGATCCGGCCGAACGCGTCGAGCGCGGCGGCCACGATGGCGTCCGGGCCGTCCGGCGCGGCGACGTCGGCCACGAACATCCGGATGCCGGGACATTCCTCGGCGGCCGCCACCAGGGTCTCAGCCGTACGTCCGACGATGAGGACGTCGGCGCCCGCGGCGGCGAAACGCCGCGCCGTGGCCCGGCCTATCCCGGTACCGCCACCAGTGATGAGCACGGCCCGGCCGTGAAGGGTGTCTTCCATGGGCGGGACGCTAAACCCGGCCCCTGGGGTCAAGGTCAAGTGCGGAGCCCGCTCGTACGGGTTTGCGGCTGCGGCAAAATGTGTGCTATGGTCTGAACGTTGCAGTTGTGGTACCCATAAAGACTTGTGCGCACCTGACCTAGCATGAAGTTCAGGTGCGTTTTTTGTTTGCCGGTCATCTCCGGATGGGCTCATCAAAGCGACACAGGATCCGTAAAGTGCGGATCCCGTATCTGCAACCATCAGAAGGAGATTGATATGGCATCCGGAACCGTGAAGTGGTTCAACTCGGAAAAGGGCTTCGGCTTCATCGCGCAGGACGGCGGCGGCGCCGACGTCTTCGCCCACTACTCCAACATCATTTCGAACGGTGGCTACCGTGAGCTGACCGAGGGCCAGAAGGTGGCCTTCGATGTCGTCCAGGGCCAGAAGGGCCCGCAGGCGGAGAACATCGTTCCCGCCTGATCACGGCGCATGCCTTAGGTAGGGGCCCGCATCCGCATGGATGCGGGCCCTTACTGCGTTCAGCGGCCGGGAAATCACGACCGATATCCGATGTGGTGCAACAGGCTCCGCAGCCGGCGCTCGATCTGTGCCGCGGTCACGTCTTCTTCATGCTGGAGCAGGACGGAGCCGATCGAGCTGGCCAGGATCTCCCGGATGACACCGGGATCAGTGTCCGGCGGGAGGAGACCGGCGTCGATGGTCCGCTGCGCGATCTGCGTCAGGGCGTCCAGTCGTGGCTTCAGGTAGCGCTCGGTGTAGGCGGTCACCAGTTGCGGGTAGTCGACCGAGGCGCCGATGACACGTGCCATCAGCGCGCGAAAGCGGGGGCGGCTGAGGAGCTCGGCGATGGACGAGACCAGTTCGTCGATCGTCTGCCCGGCCGGGGCGGCGTCCATGTCGGAGGCACGGGCGTGCTCCAACGCGGCCATCAGGAGGTCGTCCTTGGCTCGCCAGCGCCGGTAGACGGTCAGTTTCGCCACGCCGGCGCGTTGGGCGACCGCTTCGATGCTGGTGCCCGCCGCGCCGCGTTCGATCAGCAGGTCCAACGCCGCGTCCAGGATGGCGGCGTCGTTTCCCGGGTCGCGTGGGCGGCCGTGGCGTTCTACGCGGGCCACAGCACCTGGTTCAGCCATGCCGTCAGTTTGTCGGGTGCCGGACGGCCACGCCAACCGATGTGCCCGTCAGGACGGATCAGCACCACGTCGGACGAGCCGCGCTCCACCGGGGTGAGCCCGACGACGAGGTCGGCACCCAGCAGCGCCGCGGCGGCCTCGACGTGGCGGCGGGCGACATCCTGATCGCCGGCCAGCACCACCCAGCGCCCGGAGATCGCGGCGTGCAGCGTGGTCCGGCCGCCGTCGAGACGTCGGCAGGTGAGGTCGGGCATCCGGTCGCCGGGACGCGGGCCCGGCATCCACCGATGCGCGCCCGGAGCCAGCGGACCGCCCCGGTAGCTGATGCCGAGCTGGGAGGCGGCCCGCCACAGCCGGCGCTGCACCGCGGGCAGGCGGACGACCGGCAGGACGACCTTGTCGCGCAGCAGGCGCTTCCACGGGTCGTGCGGCAGCATGATGCCCACGGCGGCGCTGGTGGCGCGGAGGACTTTGCGGGCCAGCGGTCGTCGTTCGCCCTCGTAGGTGTCGATCAGCCGCTGGTCGGCGCGGCCGCGGGCGACCAGCACCAGCTTCCAGGCCAGGTTCTCCGCGTCGCCCAGCCCGGTGTTCTGCCCCTGACCGCCAGTGGGGCTCTGGATGTGTGCCGCGTCTCCGGCGAGCAGGATCCGGCCGCGCCGGTAGGCGTCGGCGAGCCGACGGTGGATGCGGAACTCCGTGGCCCAGCGAATGTCCGTGACCGTGTCGAGGTCGACGCCGCTGCGGCGGGAGAGCTCGCTCAGCACCCGGTCGGTGATCTCCTTTTCGGAAAGTTGGTCCGGCAGGTCCGACGGTGGTTCGGTGAACACCCGCCAGGTGTCGTCGGGCAGCGCGGTGACCGACAGCATGTGACCGGCATCCATCCAGGTCGTGCTGCCGTTCCTGTCCCATGGCCACTGGGCCCGTACGTCCACCATGAGCAGGCGCTCAAGGAGTTTGCGGCCGGGAAAGCCGATTGCGGCGAGTTTGCGGACGGTGCTGTGCGCGCCGTCGCAGCCGATCAGCCAGTGGGTCTCGACGTGATGTTCGGCGCCGTCGGCGGTCTGGACGGTGGCGGTGACGCCCGCGTCGTCCTGCCGGGCGGCGACCAGCCGGGTGCCCCATTCGACGTGGCCGCCCAGTTCGGCCAGGCGTTGCCGCATGGTGCCCTCGACGTCGGCCTGTGAGATCAGCAGCGCCTGTTTCGGCTGGTCGGCGACGGCTTGGCCGACGTGGAACCGCAGTACGGTACGGGATCCCTCGTTGTAGGACATGTTGAGGGACGACTGGGAACGTTGTGGCAGCTCGCCGAGCGCGCCGATCCGTTCGAGGACCTCGACGCCGCGTGGTTGCAGGCCGAGGGCGCGGGAGGTGGTGGCGGGGGCGGGAGCGGCGTCGATGACGCGCACGGGGATGTCGTGCAGTGCCAGGTGGATGGACAGGGCCAGCCCGGTGGGGCCGGCGCCCACGATGAGTACGGTCATTTAGTAAACGATACGGTACCGATTACTAAGTCTTCAACGCGCTACCCTGTGCGACAATTGTCATAGTCAGGTCGCTTCAGTCTCCCCCCGTGAGCAGGACGATGGAGAGGGACGGCCATGGACATCAGGCCGCAGGCGGTCGTCATCCCGAAGGAGACCGACCGGCTGGAGCAGGGGAAGTACGGCCCCGTCTACCCGCGTAGCCCGGCATGTTACGGGTTCACCGTCATCGCGAAGGTCAAACCAGGCCGGGCCGATGCCATGCGAGAGTACGGCTCCACGCTCGCCAAGGCCCTGGAAGGCGATCCGTATCTCCTCGCGCCGCTCAAGCTGCACTACCTGCGCTGGGTGCTCTTCGACGACGACACGCGCTTCATGTACCAGGGGATCTTCGACACCGACTTCGACAAGTACACCGAGGACGCCATCGCGCTGTTCAGCAAGGCGGGCGTGAGCACGGCCTTCGAGAACCTCGAAGGCTTCCCCGAGGACTGGAGGACCAACCCCGAGGCGTTCATCAGGTTCGTCCGTGAGCATCACTGCCCGAGCTTCATCGAGTACGGCGAGTATCCGTACGTCACCGCGGACGAGATCAAAAAGGCTCTGCGGATCAAGAGCGCCCTGTCGGAGATGCTCGACCAGCTCCAGTGACGGCCCGGAGGCGAGATGAACGAGTTCAGAACGGCGCGGACCTACAACCAGAACCACGTACCGCGTCCCTACACTCCCGGCCGGCGGCGGTTGAGCATCTACGTCGCGTGGAGCTATCCAGCCGAGGCGGGCAGGAACCCGGCCGAGCTGGACAACCGGTTCTCCACGATGACCGAAGTGCGCCGCGTGACCTGGCCGGCCTACGAAGACCCGAAGTGGTCGGATCCGCTGCGGTTCCAGCAAGGCATCGCGGGCGGGCTGGAGCTGTTCTTCTGGGGCTGGCTGCCTTTCCAGCAGTTCGTCCAGGAGACCACCGGACATCCCGTACCCGTGTATCAACGCGTCGACCAGGCCGGATTCCACACCCCTCTGGACGAGCGGGTGCTGGCCGACACCGACACGATGTTCGTGTGGGGGCTGGACCACATGATCACCGGGCAGGACGCCACCTCCGCCGAGATCGAGGCGGTGCGTGACTTCCTCACCCGCGAAGGGACCTGCCTGGCCCTGGGGCCGCATCATGACGTGGGCGCGTCGGACGACCTGGCGGTGCGCGAGATCGAATATCGGCACCACGGTGACGCGCTGGTGCCCCGCCAGCAACGCTTCGGCAGGTACACCAGATCGCTGATCGCCGGTCTGGGGGTGCCCGTCGAGAACCGCTACGGCCTCCGTCCCGCGGTGACGGAAGGGAAGAAGAGCGCTCCTCTGTCCATCGCCCGGGATCTGGACACCAAGAGGTGGCTGGAAGGCGTGTCCAGCTTCAACTTCCACATGCACCTCCCCCACTACGCCGTGACCACCGACGACCCGAACGTCATCCATGTGCTGGGCAGACAGCCGATCGACCTGTCCAGACCGCACCCCTTCACGGAGGCCGGAAACACCGAGTTCAACATGTTCCTGTGGATGCCGCCCAGCGGTGACCGGGCCGGTGACGTGATCATGGCGGACACCACGATCTTCAGCTCGCTGTTCGGCGTCGACGAAAGCCTGCGCGCCTTCTGGAACAACATCGTCTCGGCGAAGTAGCGCGGGAAGAAGGCGGGTTTCCGTGAGCGAGCGAACCCCCGTCAAGCTCGAACTCGACGACATCCAGCGCGGGGTCCTCAGCCCCCGGCCGAGCCCGTACGCGGCGACCTACATCCTGTTCCGCATCGACGACCGCGACCGCGGACGGGAGCTGATGCGGCGGGTCGGCGCCGTGACGACCTCGGCCGCCGACACGGTGAGCCCACTGGGCGAGACCTGGGTCAGTGTCGCGCTCACCTATCACGGCCTGAAGGCGCTCGGGGTGCCGCGGGAGTCGCTGGAGACCTTCGCCTGGGAGTTCCGGCAGGGCATGGCCGCACGCGCCAAAGCGCTGGGCGACGTCGGCGAGAGCGCCCCCGAGCACTGGGAGGCGCCGCTGGGCACGCCCGAGGCGCACGTGGTGCTGGTGGCACTCGCTCCCGACAGCACGCACCTGGAGGCGGCCATCGACCGTGCCCGCCCGGCCTACGACGCCCTCCCCGGTGTGACGGCCATCTGGCGTCAGAACTGCCACGCGCTGCCCACCGAGACCGAACCCTTCGGCTACCGCGACGGCATCAGCCATCCGGCCGTCGAGGGCAGCGGCATCGCCGGATCCAACAAGCTGGAGGTGCCCCTCAAAGCCGGCGAATTCGTGCTCGGCTACCCCGACGAGCTCGGCGGCATCCAGACGCCGAAGCCCGAGGTGCTCGGCCGCAACGGCACCTACGTGGTCTTCCGCAAGCTCCACCAGCGCGTCGCCCTGTTCCGGCGCTACCTGAAGGACAACGCCACCAGCCCCGAGGACGAGGAACTCCTGGCCGCCAAGATCATGGGCCGCTGGCGCAGCGGCGCGCCTCTGGCGCTCTGCCCCCTGCACGACGATCCCACGCTCGGCGCCGACCCGTACCGCAACAACAGTTTCCTGTACGCGCAGGACGATCCGGCCGGCTTCGCCACTCCCGGTGGCAGCCACATCCGACGGGGCAACCCCCGGGACGCGGCGGTGGCCGGAGTGCCGAGGCTGCACCGAATGATCAGACGCGGCACCGCCTACGGCCCGCTGCTGCCCGAGGGCGTCCTGGAAGACGACGGGGCCGATCGCGGGCTGATGTTCGCCTTCGTCGGGGCGCACCTGGGGCGGCAGTTCGAGTTCGCCCAGTCCGAATGGATGAACGACGGCGTCTTCTTCGGCGCGGGCGACGCGCGGGATCCCGTCATCGGTGCCCACGACGGCTCCGGCGATTTCACCATTCCCCGGCGTCCCGTACGGCGACGCCTGGTCGCGCTGCCGCGGTTCGTCGTCACGCGCGGCGGCGAATACTGCTTCATGCCGGGACTGACCGCGCTGCGCTGGCTGGGTGACCTCACAGACTGAGGACCTGGGATCCACATGAACACACTTCAGTTGCTGTTCAACGCCGTCACCGTTGTCTTCATAGCGGCCACCATGTTCGCCGCCGGTCTCGCGACCACCCTGCCGGCGCTGTGTACCGTCTTCACCGACCTCCCGCTGCTCCTGCTGGTACTCCTGGCCAACCTGGTGTGCGTCCCGCTCCTCGGCTGGGGTGTCGCCGCGCTGTTCGGCTTGCCCGCGGCCTCGTTCATCGCGCTGCTGCTCGTCGCGTCCTCACCTGGCGGACCGTTCGGCGCGAAACTCGCCATGGTGCAGAACGGCGACGTGGTCGCCGGTGCGGCGACGCAGGTGCTGCTGGCCGCCATCGGCAGCGTCACCTTCGGGCCGACGGTCAATGTCATCCTCAAGACCGCGAACGTGGGTGGTGGGGTCTCGCTCGACGTCGCGACGCTGATGCTGACCGTGGCGGTCCTCCAGCTCGTACCGTTCGCCGTCGGGTTGATCGTCCGCCATTACGCCGCGTCCACGGCGCAGGCGTGGCATCCCGTGGCCGCCGTGGTGTCGAACGTGACGTTCCTCGTCGTGCTGGTGGGCATGCTGGTCGGCAACTGGCGGGCCGTCATCGCGCTGATCGGCTCACTCACCCTGCTCACGGGCTTCGTCTTCGCCATCATCGTGTTCGCTCTCGGCACGGCCCTGGCCACCGGACCTTGGCCCCGCCGCACCACCCCGGTGCGCGGCCTGGTTTTCGGCCTGGCCGCCGGGCTGGCGATGGTGATCCTGATGTGGCTCACCGTCGGTTCCGTCGTTTCCACCCTCGTCGCCGGGGCCGTCTCCGCGCTCGCGGTCGGCCTCGCCCACGGCACCGCGTCGGGGTTCGCCGCCTGGGCGGAGGCTCCGACCCCGGAGGGGCAGGCCAGCACCCCACTGACCAGTTGGCGAGCCGACCGGACGCTCAACCTCGTCCGCGCCGGCACGATCGGCTTCAGTGCCGCCCTGACGGGCGGCCTGGCAGCCGGGCTCGCAGCCGGGCTCACCGAGACCCCCGCGTTCGGGTTCTCGGTCGGCCTTGTGTACGCGCTCGCCTTCGGTCTCACCGCCGGGCTCGCGGCCGGGCATCACCACGCCTGGATGGCGTACCTGATCGCTACCATCCGTCTTGCCCTGGCCGGTCGGCTTCCCCGCAAGCTGATGCTGTTCCTGGACGACGCGCACCGCCTCAGCCTGTTGCGCGCGGTCGGCCCGATCTACCAGTTCCGGCACGCCGAACTCCAGGACCATCTGGCCGCCGCTTATCGCGCATCGGAACCTACGGGCTGAAGGCTCAGTAGCCCGCAGGCGCCGGCCAGTGGCGCTCCACCCCGATCTTGTCCAGCTCCCCGGTGAACTCCTCCAGCAGCGCCTCCCGCTCCCTGACCTCTTGCGGTTCCACCCCCCGACGCAGGCAGTACGCCGCCAGATGGCCCGCGACCTCACCCACGTTCCACTCCACCGGGTGCAGGCGGAAACACCCGTTGGAGATGTGCGTGGTGCCGAGGTTCTTCCCCGCGGGCAGCAGGTTGCGCATCGTGACCGGAAGCAACGCGCCGAGCGGGATCTCGAAGGGCACGCTGGCGATGTCGATGTAGTTGTCCCCGCCGGTCGACGGGTGCAGGTCGATGCGGTACGCGCCGACCCCGACGGAGTCATGGTGCCGCGGCGTGCCGCGGTCACCGACGATGGCCCTGGAGACGTGGTGCTCGGTGACGGTGGTGACCGCGCGGATGCGCCTCGACTCCCTGACGTAGGCGGACTTCGCCAGCCCGTCGGCGGTGCCGACCACGTCGTGGCGGAGCCGGAGCCCGGGGAAACCGGTGCCACCGTCAGGACGGGGCGCTTCGGTCTGGAGCCAGTACAGCAGGGACAGCGACAGCTGCTTGGCCTCCCGGTGCGCCAGCGCGGCCGTGTCGGCATCCACCTCGATGATCGGGCGTAGCCAGTAGTCGTTCAGCGGCCAGTTGACCAGAGTGATGTCGGAAGCGGCGAAACCGGGCTCGAACAGGTCGCGGGCGAGGATCCTGCGGAACATCCACAGGTCCTTGTCCCCTGATTGGGCGCTCTGGTCGGCCAGCACTCCGCGGGGGTCACCGGGCGGGTTGGGGTCGAACCAGCGGGCTTCGGGCTCCAGGGTGCGTGGGTCCGGTGCGCTGAAGCCGAGCAGCGGCCCGGGCCAGAAGCCTGGCCGGTAGTCGCGCCAGAATCCGTAGTCCACCGGCCGGTCGATGACGTGGTTCTCACCCTCGTGGTGCGAGACGGCGAAGCAGTAGGTGATGCCCTGCATGTTCAGCGGCTGATACTCCTCCGGCGCGTGCGGCTCGTCGTGCTCGCTCCTGGCCTCCGCGCCCGTGACGTACTCCGTCTTCGCCAGCGGCAGCAACTCGCCGGTCTCCGTCGCGTCGAGGACATAGGCGGCGGCGATGGTGTGCGAGTCGCCGGAGCGGGTGTCCAGCAGCGTGACGGCCCTGACGCGGTCGCCGTCCACCTCGACGTCGACGGGGCGGTGTTCCAGGAGGACGCGCAGCCGCCCGGCGGCCAGGTGGGGAGCCAGCATGGCCTTGAGGATCGCCAGGGAGACGCGCGGCTCGTGGCACAACTTGCTGACATATCCGGCGCCGGGGTTCAGCTCGCGCCAGCGCCGTGCGCCGCCGGTCATGGGGTACCAGTGCCGGTAGTAGTCGCGGATGGAGCCGCGCACGTCACGATAAGTGGCGGTGGCTCCGTAGCTCTCGATCCACGGGTGCTCGTCAGGGGGTACGGCCTGCGCGGTGAGCTGGCCACCGATCCAGTCCGTCTCTTCGGTGAGGACGACGTCGTGGCCCGCGCGGCAGGCGGCCAGGGCTGCGGCGACGCCGCCGAGCCCACCGCCGACGATGAGGATGTCGGTCATGGGTGGTGCCTTTCCAAGGGCTAGCGGGGAGGTGCCGCGGTCTCGCCTGGCTCCAGCTCGCAGGCCATGAGCTGGTGCCTGAGGACCGTACGGTCTCCCGCGATGAGTTTCGTGAGCAGCCGGACAGCCGCGGCCCCCATCTCGCGACGGGGTACGGCGAAGCCGGTGAGACCTGCCGCGCGGTCGCGAGGGTCGCCGAGCGTGGCCAAGGAGAGGTCGTCAGGGAAGCGGAGACCCGCGCGCTCGGCGGCCACCAGGAGGGCGCGGTGGGCGGCGTCGGTGTCGGTGGCCTCGGTGACCATCGCGGTGACGCCCTGCTCGCGCCAGGCGCGCAACCGCTCAGGGGTCAGGTCGGTGCCGTCGGTGCGCACCACCGCGGCCGCCAGCCCGCATTCGTCCATGCCGCTCCTGAAGCCCGCCTCCCTGTCGACGGAGGTGATCGCCTCGTCGGCTTCGCGCACGTACAGGATGCGCTCGTGGCCGAGCCCCGCCAGGTGCCGCACCACGGCGGCGCTCGCGGAGACGTAGTCAGCGCCGACGTAGGGCAGGCGGTCGCCGAACTCGTCGTGCCGCCCTATGTAGACGACGGGCAGATCGGTGGCCAGCAGGCGATCCATTTCCGGCACGGGCAGGTGCCTGCCCAGGAACAGGCAGCCGTCGGCCAGCCGTACCCGGTTGAGCACCTGGGCGTGCGGGCGCTCGCCCGTGATGCTGGAGGCGATGAACATCAGCAGGTCGTAGCCCTGCGCCGCCGACTCCTCCTCGATGCCCACCAGGAACGGGTAGTAGGCGTGGGACATCTCGGTGGGGAAGGTCGAGGTGAAGGTGTAGAGACCGAGCAGGTTGTTCTGCCCGGCCGCCAGGCGGGTGGCGATCGGGTCGGGCATGTACCCGAGCTGCGCGGCGGCCTCCATGACCTTGCGCTGGGTCTCCTCGGCGATCCCCACGGCGGCGGCGCCGCCGCCGAGGATCAGCGACACGGTCGGCTGCGAGACGCCGGCCAGTCGAGCGATGTCCGCCTGACGAGGGCGACTCATGGCATATCCCCCAAAAAGTAGTAGATCACGGAGCCTCGATCCCGCCGTCCGGCCTGCGCACCTGTGCGGCCCACCGCTCGTGCAGGTGCGTCTCCGGCTGATATCGCCTGGCGGCGTCCTCATCGAGGTCGATACCCCAGCCGGGCCGGTCGGAGGGGGCGATGTAGCCGTTGACCGTCCGCAACGTTCCCGGGAACACCTCGTGCACGGTCTCCGGGTAGACGTGCGCCTCCTGGATCCCGAACGCGGGGCTGGTGACGTCGAGTGTGACGTTGGCCGCGGCACCCACCGGCGACACGTCCGGCGGCCCGTGCCAGGCCGTCCGTACCCCGGTCAGCTCGCACAACGCGGCGAGCTTGCGCACGGGCGTCAGCCCGCCGACGGCCGAGACGTGCAGGCGCAGGTAGTCGACGCCACCGGAGGTGATGAGACGCGCCGCGTCGGTCACCGAGGAGACCAGTTCGCCGGAGGCGATCGGCATCGGCGCCGCCGCCCGCACCTCGGGCAGCCGGTCGAAGTGCTCGGGCGCGAGCGGGTCCTCCAGGAAGAACAGCCGGTACGGCTCCAGCGACCGCGCGAGCACCACGGCCTCCTTCGGCGTGAGCCGGTTGTGCGCGTCGTGCAGCAGGCCGAGCTCATCACCGAGAACCTCGCGGGCGCGCTCGAACAACCGCGGCGTGGTCCGCAGGTAGTGACCGACGTCCCAGCCGTCAGGATGGGGGCTGCCGGGATACCCGCCGGGCGTGCCGACGCCGCCGTACGTGCCGAGCCCCGGCCCGCCCGCCTGCAGCCGCACGTAGCGGTAGCCCTTCTCGGCGAGCGCGGCGGCCCGCTCGATCGACTCCTCGATCTCGCCACCGCGAGCCCCGGTGTAGACGGCGGCTGCCGCCCTGACCCGCCCGCCCAGCAGCTCGTACACCGGCACACCGAAACGCTTGCCCGCGATGTCCCACAACGCCTGGTCGATGCCGGACAGCGCGTTGTTGTGCACCGGCCCGCCCCGCCAGTACGAGGAGAAGTGCAGCATCCGGCCGATGTCCTCGATATCGGCCGGATGCCGGCCGATGACCATGGGCGCGACGTGCTGCTCGATCGCGGCGACCACGGCGTGGAAGCGTTGGGTGAAGGTGGCGCAGCCCAGGCCGTACAGGCCGGGCTCCGAGGTGTCGACCCGCACGACGACGAGCGGCACCCCGCCCGGGGCGGTGACGATCGTGCGCACACCGGTGATGCGCAGCCCGTCCCTGGCCTCCCACGGCGCCTGCGTCTCCGGCATGATCATGATTGTCGCTCCTCTGGAAACGGATGCGAGGCGGTGAACCCGAGCAGCCGCCTGGCCGGTTCGAGATCGATGGCCACCGTTCTGCCGGGAAACGCCGTACGACACGGCACGCCGGGGTGGTGTGTCGCGAGCAACTCCTCGGTGGGAGTCGTCACGAGCGTCTCGGGCGCGGCGACGAAGACGACCGGCGCGCCGTGCAGCGGAGCCGTCAGCCCGAGCAGACAGGCGCGCGCGGCGTCGCGCAGGTCGAGGTAGCTCCACACCTCCGCGGCCCCGGCCGCGGGCTCCCTGGCCAGCCGCTCCGCGCGCGCGGCGAGCCTGGCCCGGTCGCCGAGGAACGGGAAACGCAGCGCGACGACGGTCATGCCGTGCCGCCGGTGCATCATCACCGCCGTGGCCTCGTCCACCTGCTTGGACAGCGCGTACGGATCCTCGATCCGCAACGGCGTCAGCTCGTCCAGCGGCAGATACGGCGGGCTCGGGCGCGACCTGGCGAAGGGCAGACCAGTGATCGACAAGCTGCTGGCGATCACGGCTCGCCGTACCCCCTGCTCCCCCGCCTCGTTCAGCACGACGAACGTCGCCAGCGTGTTGGCCGAGAACACCACCTCGGGCGCCGCCACCTCGGGCGAGGCCAGCGCCGCCGTGTGGACGACGGCGTCGGCCCCTTCGAGGGCCGAGCGGACGGCGGCCGGATCACGGGCGTCGCCCACGACGACCCGCTCCGCCGCCAGCGGGCCGGGATCCTCCGCGACGAGCGCGGTCACGGCGATGTCCCGCGAGGCGAGTTCGGTCAGTACGGCGGAACCGAGGCGGCCGGCCGCACCGGTGACCAGGACCCTCATCCCTTCAGCCCCGTGAAGGCGATGCCCCGGATGATCTGCCGCTGGAACAGCAGGAACACCACAACGGGCGGGATGATCGCGATCAGCATCCCGGCGATGAGCAGGGCCTGGTCCGAGGTGTCCGCGAGCCGGGGCAGGGCCACCGCCAGCGGCTGGCTCTCGGTGTCGGTGAGGGCGATCATGGGCCAGAGGAAGTCCTTCCACGCGTTCATGACAGCCAGCAGTGATACCACGGCCAGGATCGGACGCGACATGGGCAGCACCAGCCGGGTGAAGATCCGCCACGGCCCGGCGCCGTCGAGGCGCGCCGCCTCGAACAGCTCCTTGGGGATACCGTCGAAGAACTGCTTGACCAGCAGGACGTTGAAGGCGTGTGCCCCTGCGGGCAACCACACCGACAGCGGGGTGTTGGCGATGGACAGGTCCAGGACGGTCAGGTACAGCGAGACCATCGAGACCGTGCCAGGCAGGAACAGCGTCGCAAGGACCGCGCCATAGACGTACTTGCCGTAGGAGGGCCGCAGGACCGACAGGGCGTAGGCGCCTGTCGTCGCGACGAACAGCTGCGTGAACCAGGAGCCGCCGACGAGTACGACGGTGTTCGTCAGGTAGTGGCCGACCTCCAGGGTCGTCCACGCCTCCGCCAGGTTCGACCATCGCACGTCGGCCGGCCACAGGGCCAGCGGCCGGCGCAGCGACTCCTGGGTGGAGGAGATCGCGCCCTTGAAGATCCAGTAGATCGGCCCGGCACCCTCCAGGACCAGGGCCACGATGAGCAGCACCTGGGTGGTGCCCAAGCCGAGGCGCATCCCGCGCCTTTCGGTGTCGGAGATCACTCCTCTCACTTCGTCCCCCACGTTCTGGTGAGCCGCAGGTATACGGCCGACAGCACCGCCAGCACCACGGCCAGGCTCACGCTCAGCGCCGCCGCCGTGCCGTAGTCGCCGTTGACGAAGGCGTACCTGTAGATCAACAGCAGCACCGTGACCGTCGAGTCCTCCGGCCCGCCGTCGGTCAGCACGAACGGCTCGGTGAACACCTGGAAGGTGCTGATCACCTGGAGCAGCAGCATGATCAGCAGGATGGGCCGCAGTTGCGGCAGCGTCACGTGCCACAACCTGCGCCACACCGACGCCCCGTCCAGTTCGGCCGCCTCGTACAGCTCGGTGGGCACGCCGGACAGCGCGGCCAGGTAGATGAGCACGGCGCCGCCGGCGCCCGCCCAGGTCGCCTCCAGGACCAGGCTCGGCATCGCCATGCCCGTGGACTGCAACCAGGGGTACGGTCCCAGCCCGGCCAACCCGAGCAACTGGTTGAACAGGCCGGAGTCCGGGTCGTAGAACCACTTCCACATCAGCACGGCCACCACCGGCGGCACCACCACCGGCAGGTACACCAACACCCGCATCAACCCGGAGCCGCGCCGCAACTCCGACATCAGCACCGCCAGGAAGATCGGCAGCGGGAAGCCGATCAGCAGGGCCAGACCGGTGAACAGCAGCGTGTTGCGCACCGCCATGCCCAGCAGGGGGTCGGCGAGCAGGGTGCGGAAGTTGTCCAGGCCCGCGAACGTCGCCGCCTCGACCAGGTTGGTCCGCTGGAAGCCGAGCACCACGCTACGGATGATCGGCCACCACGAGAACAGGCCGAAGACCAGCACCGTCGGGATGAGGAACAGCGCGGCCGCGACGCCTTTGGACCGGGTCACTGTGCTTTCTCGAGCAGCGGCGCGACTCGCGCCGCCGCCTTGGTCAGCTCGTCGCGCGGGTCGGCGTCCTTACGGGTCAGAACGGCCTGCACGGCGGTGTCGAGCGCGCCGTACAGGTCCTGGGCGGCGACAGGGGGCTCGACGACGTACTCCAGCTTGTCGGTGTCCTTCACGTAGGGCGCGAAGTTCGACACCGGGATGTTGGCGTGCTTGGCGATCGCGGCGTTCACCGGGCCCGCCACCGACACGCCGTAGAACGGCAGCGTGGGCAGGGCGACGGCCAGCTTGTCCGCCGCGTTGGCCACGGCCAGTTGCTCGGCGGCCGCCGGGTCGTAGTTGGGCTTGAGGTAGTAGAAGTCGATCCACTTCACCGCGGCGGCTCGCTGCGCGGCTGTGGCTTTGGCGTTGACGGCCGCCACCAGGCCGCCCAGCAGCGTCGCCTTGCCCGCACCCTGCTGCGGCAGCGCCGCGATGCCGAAGTCGTCCGGCTTGCCGGAGTAGAGGGTGGTGTAGCGGTTGTAGCTGTTCACGGTGCCGATCAGCATGCCGATCTTGCCGGCGGCGAAGTCGCGCTCCGCGTCCTGCTGGGTGCGCAGGTGGTTGGCGCCCATGGAGTCGTCCTGCCACCGCATCGCGGACAGGTGCCGCAGCGCCTCCTCCGCCGGGCCGTCCAGGAGGGAGGACACGTACTTGTCGCCCTCCTGCTTCTCCATCCGCCCACCGAAGGAGTAGGTCATCGCGGTCAGGATCCAGCCGCCGGTGTTCTTGACCGTCATCTGCGTGTATCCGGTCGCACCCGTCCCGGCGATCTTCTTGGCCGCCGCCCTGACCTCGTCCCACGTGGCCGGTGGCCGGTCCGGGTCGAGCCCCGCCTTGGTGAACAGGGCGCGGTTGTAGACCAGGCCCAGCGCGTACTCGGTGACGGGCAGGCCGTAGACCTTGCCGTCCGCGCCGGTCGCCGGGGCCAGCGCGCGCGGGTCGAAGTCTCCCGCGTGCGGCAGGCTCTTGATCTCGGCGCTGAGGTCGGCGACCTGGCGCCGGGCGATGAGCCCCGGCGGCTCGGTGAGCGGCACGGTCAGCACCGTCTCCGCGTTGCCGCCAGCCAGCCTGGTCGCGAACGTCCTGGCGTCCCACTGCGTGTCGGTCGGTTTGATCTTGATGGTGGGGTTGGCCTTCTCGAACGCGGCGACCGCGTCGAGGAACTGCTTGCGGGTCTTGGCGGCGGTGGTGGGAGGCATGCCCGCCACGGTGATGGCGGTCTTGCCCGAGTCCTCACCCGACGAGCCGGACGAGCAGCCCGCCGTCGCGGCGGCGAGCACGAGCGCCCCCGCCATCCACCTTCTGGAGGCTGATACATCCATGGCGACTCCTCTGGCCTAATGCGGATTAGGTGGCATCTAATCCGCATTAGGAGACGGTGTCAAGGCGTTACCGCCAGATTACGTGATGCGCACAAATCACCCTTGACACTCTCGTTTCAGCCGGAGTACACATCTCCCTAATCCGCATTAGGTCGACAGGGAAGAGATCTTCATGTCTGACATCCCCCGACGCCGCTTCCTCGGCGGAGCCGTAGCCGCCGGACTCGCAGGAGCGTTGCTTCCCACGGCCCCGGCCAAGGCCGATACCCCTTCGATCTCCGCTGACGGCATCACGCTGACCGCCGGCACCGACGGCGGCATCACCGTCCGCGACGGCGGCGGCGTCGAACGGGTCAGGCTCACCGGGTTCATGACCAAGGACTCCGTCACCGGCATCCAGCGCACCACCGGCGGAACGCCGTCGCTCGTCACACTCCAGGACGGCACGCAGGCCATCCAGGTCGACTACACGCTCCCCACCGCGGCCGGGGGAATCACCGTCCGCGGCGTCTTCCGCGTCGCGCCGCACCGCGCGAAGCTCCGTTGGGAGGTCGCCGGCTCGACCACGCTGATCCCGGCCGGTTTCATGCTCGGCCGCGCCGTCGTCTCGCCCTCGGCGCCCGAGTCCTTCGCCGCGTTGACGACATGGAACCGCGATGCCGGGGGCGGAGTGCCGTACGAGAGCAATGCCGGGGTCGTCTACCAGGAGACCTGGGCCGACACCCGCGCCTACTTCCGGCTGGCCACCACCACCCCTGCCTGGACCAACGCCACCTGGATCCACGCGCCGGGCACCGGGACGGCGAGTGCGGCCGTGACGGAGGCCGACCTGGTGCTCGGCTCGATGCGACCGGCCGCGGGCGGCACCATGGGCGCGGGCCTGCCCCTCGGCGTTGAGGTCTGGACCGACCAGCCCTTCTCCCTCTGGGACGCCGGCGGCCAGGCCATGGCCCTGCACGCGGAGGTGGCCAACGGGGGAAGCGCCGCCCGCAGCGTGAAGCTGTCGTGGTGGGCGCGCGACTTCGACGGCAGGACGCTGGCCAAGGGCAGCGTGACCGGCACGGTCGCGGCGGGAGCCACGTGGAAACAGACCTTCACCGTCACCTCACCACCCCGCGGGATCGTGTTCACCGAGGTGAAGGCCACCGCGGGCACGGACAGCGCGTTCGCCCGCACCAACCTCGCCGTCCTGCCGCCGCATACCTATCAGGCGGGCGCCGACAGCATGTTCGGTATCGCCAACTACCCCTGGCTGCTCAAGCCGGACGCCGCCGCCGTCGTGGGACTGATGAAACGCCTGGGCATCCAGCGGGTCCGCATCTCCTACGACGGCGGGCCGGGCCTGCCGCCCGCCACCCTCGACGCGGCGGGGATCGGTCACAACATCGAGCTCGCCGGGATCCCTCTGGGCGGAACCGCCGCCGAGGTCACCGCCTGGGCCGACACGAACACGCAGAAGGCGATCAGCTCAGGTGCCGGCTACTTCGAGGTCGCCAACGAGGTGAACAAGCCGTGGATGAGCGGCGAGACCGCCGCCGCCTACGTACGGGACGGCTTGCGCCCGGTACGCGACCGGCTCACCGCCGCGGGGGCGCCCACCAAGGTGCTCAACGCCGGTCTGGCCGGTATGGACCATGTCTGGACCAAGAACTTCCACGATGCCGGCGGCTGGGACCTCATCGACGGGTTCGCCTTCCATCCAGGCAGGGGCAACTTCACGCCGGACTACGCGCCGCCTCCTGAGGAGTGGACGCAAGGCGGCAACGGCTCCTACTGGAACTTCCTCGGCGGCCTGCGCAAGGCCCGCGAGACGATCGCGGAGTACGGGCACAAGGAGTTGTGGCTGACCGAGGCCTACGCCTGCACGAAGCCGAACAGCTGGTGGCACGACACCTACCGGCAGGCCGCGGAGAACGTCCTGCTCACCCTGGCGCTGGCCATGGCCGAGGGGGTGCGCTGCGTGAACTGGTATCAACTGCACGACAGCGTCCTCGGCAAACCGCAGCTGGCCGACCCGGCCAACCCCGAGTACCACTACGGCCTCATGAACCGCGACACCAGCGCCAAGCCGTCCATGCTCGCCTACGCCACCGCCGCACAGGTGCTGGACCAGGCGACGTTCGTCCGCTGGCTGAAGCCGGCCGACCCCGACCTGAAGGGGCTGCTGTTCAACACGCCGGAAGGACCCGTCTCCATCCTGTGGAGCAGGAAGGACGGCTACCTGCTCAACACCGATCACGCGCCGGACTCCACCTGGTTCGCCGCGCCGGAACCGTGGGTGGACGGCTGGCCGACCAAGACGGAGCTCAAGGTGGCCGCAGGCGGGAGCTCGGTCAGGGAGCTCGACTGCATCGGCAGGGAACGGCGGCTCACCGCCCGCGACGGCAAGGTCAAGGTCCACCTGGACGGCGCCCCGCGTATCTACTACGGCTTGACGGAGACACCTGACCAGCTGCCCTGAGAGCACCATCTTGCCAGGGGGTCTGCCGACGAATTACGGTCAAGGCCGTTATCTTCTCATCGGAGGCCCCATGCGCATCCTCGCCGTTGCGTTAGCCATTGCACTCTCCCTCACATCTCCGGTCAAGGCCGAAACCGCTGCAGCCGCACCTCCGACAGGCTGTGGCTTCCAGAGTCTGGGCACTCTGCCGCTCACCGGCGCCACCACCGCGGGCACCGCGCGCGACCGCGACCGCGTCTACTCGGTCACCTCCAGCGCGTCCGGCCCCGCCATGCTCGGCATCAGGAACGCGGCGGACGCCGCCCTGATCGCCGAGCGGCCGCTGCCGTACGCGCTCGGCTCCTGGGCCGTCACCGTGGCCCCCGATCACTCCGTCTACGTCGGGAGCTACAACGCCACGGCCGGGGCCATGGGCCGGCTCTTCCGCTACGACCCCGCCACAGACCTGGTCAGCGAACTGGGCATCGCCGTGCCGGGCGAGACGTTCGTGTGGACTGTGGCCGCCAGCCCGGACGGCTCGGCCGTCTATGGCGGCACCTCACCCAACGGCCGGCTCTTCCGCTACGACACGGCCACCGGGAAGATCGCGGACCTGGGCAGCCCGGTGCCCGGCGAACAGTACATACGCGACCTCGCCATCGCCAAGGACGGCACGATCTACGCGGGCATGGGCGCCGCGAGCATGAAGGTAGCGGTGCTCAAGCCCGACGGCACCCTGATCAAGGTGATCGACCCACCGATCGACGGCAGCGGCTACGCCTACGACCTCGACGTCGTGGCCGGTCACCTCCTGGTCCGCTTCACCACCTCCACCGGCACCAACCCCATGGGCGTCTACGACCTGGTCAGGAACCGGTGGCGCGACGTGGTGGACGACGTCGACAGCCTCACCGTCGGCGGCGGGGCGCACGGACACCAGGTCTACCTGTTCCAGGGCGAGGAGCTTGCCGTCTACGACATCAGGCGCAAGAAGACCACCAGGCTCGGCTTCACCGACTTCGGCGGCGGCGCCGCCCGGCCGCTGGGCTGGATGGGCCGCACGCTCGTCGGCACCTCCTCCACCGGCCGCATGTGGCACTACGACCGCAAGAGCGGCCGGGGCAGGTTGTTCGACTCCACGCTGACCGGCCAGCCCGTCTCTATCAGGTCGATGGGGATCGGCCCCGACGGCCGCGTCTACGCGGGCGGCTTCTTCACCGGCGGCCTGGCCGCCTACGACCCCGCGACCGGCGCGTCACAGTTCTGGCCGAACGTCGGTCAGAGCGAGGGCATCGTCACCCACAAGGGCAAGCTCTACCTCGGTGTCTATCCCGGCGCCCGCATCTACGAGTTCGACGGCACCGAACCCCGGCTGCTGCTCGGCCTCGCCGACCAGGAGCAGGACCGGCCGTTCGCGATGGTCTCGGCCGGCGACTGGCTCGCCTTCGGCACCGTGCCCAAGGCCGGCACGGTCGGCGGCGCGCTGGGACTGCTCGACCCCGCCACCGGCAAGTCGGTGATCAGGCGGAACCTCATCCCCGGCCAGAGCATCATCGCCCTGGCCTACCGCGACGGCGTCCTGTACGGCACGACCTCGGCGTTCGGCGGCACCAGCACGCCCCAGGGCGACGCCGCCCACGCCTTCGCCTACGACATCGCCACCGACACCCTCAAGTGGACCAGCACCCCGGTGCCCGGCGATCTGTCGCTCGGCTCGATCACCTTCGACGGTGAAGGCAAGCTCTGGGGGCTCTCACCGGACACGCTCTTCGAGCTCGATCCGGCCACGGGGACGGTCCTGCGCACCGTGAAGCACCAGACCTACCCCTGGTCCACCGCCACGCAGGTCTGGCTCGACACCAACATCGAGCTGGGCCGCGACGGCATGCTGTACGGCAAAGTGCAGGGCAAGGCCTACCGGATCGACCGGGCGGCGATGACGCTCACGCTCATCGCCCGCCCGATCTCGATCCTGCTCAAGGGCCCGGACGAACACCTGTATCTGTCACGCTTCGAGAACTTCTATACCTACCGGCTCTGCGGCTGATATTTGAACAGCCGCGGGCCCTCGGCGAAGTAGACGTCTCCGGACCTGTGCACCGCGAGCTGGTGCACAGGTCCCTGCCGCAACACCGTCCGCCGCCCGGTGACCGGGTTCAGCGCGAACACCTCCGTCCCCGCGTGCGCGCCGTAGAGCAGACCGTCCACCCGGTTGAGGGCCAGGGCCCCGCTCGCGCTCGTACTCGACGAGAGGGTGATCGTGGAGACCACCTTGCGGGCCGCGACGTTCACCCTGAACACCTCGCCGCCCGCGATGCCCCACAG
Source organism: Nonomuraea sp. NPDC049269 (assembly GCF_043197155.1). Classification (NCBI taxonomy): domain Bacteria; kingdom Bacillati; phylum Actinomycetota; class Actinomycetes; order Streptosporangiales; family Streptosporangiaceae; genus Nonomuraea; species Nonomuraea sp. NPDC049269. The sequence goes on along the minus strand of NZ_JBICSO010000002.1, from coordinate 1,245,365 downwards.
CCGTCCGAGGCGGTCGAAGGTGAGCGCCGGGATGGCCGGCTTGCCCGGCGCCGGGACGATCTCCCACAGCAGCCGGTCTTCCCGGACCGACCAGGCGAACAGCTTGGCCTCGGGCTGTGTGGGCGGGGTGGCCGACTGGCCGCTGTAGATCGAGGTGCCGCCGTAGACGACGCCGTCGCGGTAGGCCAGCGACACGATGCTCTGGTCCTGGATCACATTGCGCCGGGCGTACTTCAGCGCGCCCTTCTTCGGATCCCACACCGCCAGCACCCCGCCGAGGTTGCCGAGGTCGGGCATCGTGCCGGCGACCAGGTAGCGGCCCGCCGACACCAGGGCGCGCGGCCTGATCTGTTTGTCGGCCGCGAGGTCGAACAGCCTGGCCGGGTTGGGCTCCGGTCCCGGCTCCGGGCTGGGTGAGTACTCGGTGCTGTTCCACGGCAGCGCGGGGTCGTAGGCGTAGACCCTGGCCTCGGGGTAGGCGCCGACGTACAGTTTGCCGGCGTGCGCCGTCATGGCCTCGCTCTGGGAGAAGGTGTGGAACTCGGTCCGCTCCCCCGTCCTCGGGTCGAGCGCGGCGAACCCGCCGTTGAGGAAACCGCCGGTGTAGACGCGGCCGTCCGGGCCGTCGGCGATGGCCGTGATGTCGATCGGCTCGCCCTGGATGCCGGTCTGAACGAACGAGCGCGCGCCGGTCTGCGGGTTGTAGCGGAACATCAGCCCCCGCCACAGCAGCCCGACCAGGCTCTTGCCGGGGTAGTCGGGCAGGCCCAGCTCCGCCCAGCCGATGCCCCTGGTGTTCGCCACCCGTCCCGTGAACGGCATGCCGGTCCCCGTCACCGTACGAGTGCGCGGGTCGTAGCCCACCAGCTCGCCGGCCTTGACGAAGTAGACGCGGCCCTGATCGTCCGGCGGCGACACGTCGAGGCCGTGGGCCGACTCGATGGCGTCCGTCCAGGTACGAGCGGCGATGTCCCACACGTGCAACGGCCCCGGGAAAGCGCCCCCGAACCTGACGTAGAGGAAGCCTCCTGCGGCGTTGACGTCGTAGGCCCACTTGCCGGCGGGGTCGAGCCCTGGCGGGTCGGGCAGCCGTTCGGCCACGCCCGTGGCGGCGTCCACCTCGAAGACGGCCGCCGGACCCTCCGTACCCGCGTAGATCTTGCCCTTGGCGTAGGAGACGCTGCGGACGTAGGCGTGCGCCGGAGACAGCCGGCCGTAGTCGCGGACGCCGCCGGCCGGGTCGTAGCCGAACAGCCGGCCGCCCGGTGACGTGCCGCCGTAGACGGTCGCGCCCTCGCCGGCCGCCACTGACCAGATGAAGTTCTCCGATGGCAGGGGGCGGCCCAGGTCGGCGACGCCGCTCTCGCGGGTCCAGCGGTAGAGGCGGCCGTCACCGTACGTACCGGCGTAGAGGCTGCCGTCCGGCGTCGCGTCCACCGCCCAGGCCCCGGCGGCGCCCGGCAGGTCGAACCGGCCGCTTTCGTCGCCGGTGGCCGGGTCGACGGCGTTGAGGTGGGCGGGAGTGCCCGAGGAGGCACCCCAGAGCACCGTGCGGCCTTCGGGGCCTGGAGCCACGACGCCGCCGAGGAGGAGCACGTCCTGCAGCGGGACACCGAGATCGGTCACCTTGCCCACACCCGCGTTGACGGGGGCCGCCACACCCAGGAGCGTGGTGACGGCGATCCCCGCCACCACGATTCGCCTTATTAAGGTCATGACCGAAATCTAAGAATCAGGCGAGGGACCGTCAAGGGAATGGCATTACGGTTCCGCCCGTATCAGCGCTGTGGCCCGGGGACGACTCCGCTCGGCTATGCCCAGGGCTGGTCGACGGACCAGCTCACGTCGGCGGCCCACGAGGTCGCGCTGTCGAAGGAGTTCGAGCCGCCGTTGCTGGCGATGTAGACGATGTTGTTGTAGTGGCGGATGAACCGGGTCGGGAAGTTGTAGGAGGCGAGCGAGGTGCCCTGGCCGCTCTTGCCGGTCTGCGGGCAGAAGGTGGCGTCGGCGGCGAACAGCGTGCTGCCGTCGTTGTGCTGCCGGTACAACTGGTAGTTCTGGTGCCGCAGGTAGTCGCCGGGGTAGTTCCTCGACTCGAACGACACACACGAACTGCTGGCCAGGCCGCTGCGCACGATCCACGAGGCGTCGCTCTTGTCGACAGACGAGCTGGACGAGGTGATCACCGACGTGACCGCCTGGTCGTTCTGGTGACGGATGTAGCGGGTCGTGCAGCAGGACGTCGTCGCGCGTAGCGAGATCGACGAGCCGGGGGTGAGCGTACCGGGCGTGCCGCCGCCGCTCGACGTCGTGTATCCGGCGGCGACGATGTCGGCCTGCACCGCGTTCTCGGTGGCATCCGTCGGATAGCCGGACGTCATCACGCCTTCGTAGAAGGTGCCGGCGGAACCGTTGCTGTTGTCGCCGCCGATCCCGAGGATGATCGCCCCCTCCTTCTTCATCGGGTTGTAGCCCGAGACGTTGGGGCGCGGTCCGTTGTAGTAGGTCGACAGGCTGCCCGACTGCGCGTTGCCGGCCCGGATCGCCCAGTGGTTCGGCTCACCCTTGATGATGGCGGTCAGGTACCGGTGGCTCACGGTCGGGTCATTGGCGTTGTAGCCCGCGTTCACTCCGGAGAACAGGCCGTTCTCGAGGTCGGCCATGACCCAGGGGCCGTTGCCCGTGCCGTAGCCCCAGACCTTGATGTTCCCGAAGTAGATGGCCTCCATGGTGCCGTTGCCGTTGTCCCGGCTGTTGGTCTCGGCGTTGCCGTAGTCGAAGCAGCAGCCGCCGTTGTAGTGCGTGCCGTCGAAGACCGCGTACATTCCCTCGGGCTGGTCGCCCTTCGCGATGCCGTTGGTGCTGTTGTTGCGGTATCCGGTGCCAGGAGCCACGTAGACGCCGTACGCCTTGTGCCCGTTGATCATGGTCGGCGCCGCGGTCGCGACCGCGAGGTTGTCATATCCGCCCGCGGCCGGGCCGGAGAATCCACCGGGGGGCGCCTGGGTGAGGCGGTTACCGCGACCCGACTGGTCGTAAATGATGGTGATGAGGCAGGTCGTACCGGAACAGAAAGAATCCTGCGTGGCGGCGTTGGCATATCCGCCCGCGCTCAGGAGGCCGATGTCCCGGGTGGTGTTGTCCGAGGAGCGGCGCACCTGGTAAAGCGGGCCGTTGTAGGCGGCGTACAGCGCGCGGGTCGTACTGTGCGCCGCCACGCAGGGGGTACCGCCGGCGGCGTAGATGTCACACGCGAGCGACGTCGCGGCCTGCGAGGGCGTGGAGACGCCGACCAGCAGGCCGGCGACGAGCGCGACGGCCGCACCCGCGGATAACAGTGCCTTTTTGAGCATGACTGACCACTGCCTTTCAGGGGGCGCCGCGATGCCGGGAGATGCCCCGCCGACCTGCGACATCACGGCAGGAACGGAAAGGAAGGTGCTTTGTTAGCGCTAACATTTTTGCGTTCTGTACGACCTCCGAAGATGCGCTTGGAGTGACTGGCTCACTATGAAACGGAAGCGCATGTGCGTCAAGGTTTCAGTGGGGTCATGAAAATGCCGCGGCCGGAAGGTTCGCGTCCATGCTCATGCGATCCAGGAGCTAGTGGCCACGGCCACGGGCATTTTCGTGACCATGTTCGGAAGAACGGCTATCCCGCTCCGTGCAACGAACGCTGAGAGATTTCATGCGCCGAGCCGGGGATCACGAGATGCGGGTCGATTTCTCGGCCGTCCTGAGGAACTTCGTGCCGTTCCACTTGTACGTCTGGCTGACGATCAGATCGGGGCAGCAATTGGCGGCCCGGTCGCTGACCACTTTGCCCCGCAGGTGTACCTGACCCTTCCGGATGGTCACGGTCTGGGACTTGAAGTAGCGGTTCTTGCCCAACGCGCCGAGCAGGCGAGGGGCCGAGCGCTTGGCGCCACCGTCGTAGACGAAGGAGATCACGGGGTTGCCCGACGTGGGGCTCGGGCATGACGACACGACCACGGTCTCGGGCTTGCCGTCACCCGTCAGGTCGCCCACGGCGGCGACGCGGGCCCGCACGACGTACCAGGTGTCCTCCGGCCGATGCTTGAGGCAGTGCAGCGCCCGCTCCACCACGGGCCCCCAGTCGAACCCGTTCGCGACGGCGGCCGTGCTGTCCGCGGTGGCGGTGCCCATGACGAGGAACGGCGCCAGTGAGGTCGCGATGGCGGCGGCCCCCGCCCAGGCACGGAGTCGGCGGCTGGTCTTGTACTCGGCGGGTGAGTTCATGACCAGTCTGATGCGAGGAATGTCAGAGAAGTTCGAAAGTCAGGCTTTTCCGTTGGCGGCGCACCAGTCGGCCCACGTGGTGGCACCCTTGCCCAGCTGCTTGTTGTAGAAGGAGGTCCAGGAGTTCTCGCTCGGACCGGGCGCGGTGGGAGCCGCTTTGAACAGCGGGTAGGAGGCCTCGACCTCCGCACGCAGCCACGGCTCGATGTCCAGGTAGGACGGCAGCGACCAGCTGCGGGCGTGGTAGGTGAGCTGCCCGCGGACGTCGGTCTCCGGCAGGCACATGAACGGCGCCCACGGGCTCGTCCTGGACCAGCTGATCTTGGTCTTCATCGCGCCGTTGGGGACGCCGCCCGCGGTGGTGCGGGCCTCGACCTCGCGGGAGTCGACGTAGAAGTCGAACATCTCCTGAGCCGCGTAAACGCCCTTCACCAGGCCGAACGACTCGCCCAACGCGAGCTTGAGGTCCGTGCGAACCGGGATGTCGCTGGTCCACTCCGTCTCGTCGTACATCTGCCGCAGAGGCGGGCCGACGTAGGAGGAGGTGACGTTGAACGGACCGAAGTTCACCGCGTCGTTGTTGATGGGAACGACAGGGTACGTCTGGAGGTCGATCGGGTTCTTCCATTCCCGCAGGATCTTCGTGGGGTCGGCGGGGTCGGTGTAGAACACGATCTCGCGGGAGAGCTGGTAGAGCTGCGTGGTGCCGGGCACCCGATAGAGCCGCCGGATGTTGTAGCCCTCGACGTTGAACAGTTTCTGGCCATGGCGCAGCTGCGGGTCATAAGCGTTGCCCTCGATGTTGGCGTAAACGGCTCCCGAAATCCGGAAGACCATGTCCCGCCCGTCCGGCCGCCCATTGGTCTGCAAGGACAGCAGCCCGCTCTTGTCCGTCACCGTCTTGTAGACCGGCCCCGGATCTGTCGGATCATCCGACTGCTCGCCCGCCGACGCGCCCGGAACGGCGACGCACACCAACAGCGCGGTGAGGGCTGCGGACAAGGTCAAACCACGACGCTTGAACAAGAGTGCTCCTGCGATACAGAGGGGTAACAGGGACTACGCTGATCATTTCAGTTGCCGAGACCCGGCCTCAACCAGGCCTGGCGCAGGTACGGGAGGCCGGGTGTCGAACAGCGTGCTGACCCACGAATTCCACGTGGGCGCCGCCCCGGAGAAGGTGTTCGAGCACCTCACGACTCCGGAGAGCTATATCGGCCTGTCCCCCCTCGTGGTCGCCGTCAGCGATGTGAACCGCTCGGAGCCGGGCGTGATCCGGTACACGGCCGTCGAGCGCTTCCGATTCCTCTCGATCTTCACCTACGACAACCCGATCGAAGTGGCCCTCCACACCGACGACCTGTCCCTCTACGGCGAGGTGCGGAGCCCGGCCCGCATTCGCCTGGCCTACCGCTTCGACCTTGAGCCGGACGGCACCGGCACCCGGGTCAGCGACCGGCTCGACCTGACGGCCCCGTGGCTCCTCGTCGGCTTCGCCGCGGGCCAGGCGCGCAACGTCCAACTCGCCCGCGCTCGGATCCTGGCAGAACGGCTGTCATGACCGTCCTCATGGGTGGTGGCCGCCGTCACCGGGGAGCGATCGCGCGAGGGCGTCGAGGATCACGTTGAGGCCGTACTCGAACTCGTCGCCGAAGTCGTAACCGGGCCGGAGGACGTGCTCGGTCGCCATCTCCACGAGGTGCGGATAAGCGCCGTCGGCGAACTGCTCCATGATGGACTCGGTCACCTCGGCCGCTGAGTCCGGGCCTTTGAAGGGCAACGAGGCCTCCTGCAGCGCGAAGCCGTACGTGTAGCTGTCGAGCAGGGTCTGCGCGTGCGCGGTCAGTGGCACCGAGAAGCCGGCCGAGCGCAGCGTGGCGATGGTCGCGTCGAGGTGCCGCAGCGTCGAGGGGCCGGGGGTGGCCCGCGACTCGAGCAGGCCGATGGCCCAAGGGTGGCCTCTGAGCACGCGCCGGGTCGAATCGGCCCGCCGCCGCATCTCCGCGCGCCAGTCACCGTCGGGAGACGGCAGCTCGATCTCACTGGCGACGAGGTCGACGATGCTGTCGAGGATCTCGTCCTTGTTGGCGACGTGGTAGTAGACCGACATCGGCTTGACGCCGAGCGCCTGGGTGAGCGAGCGGATCGTCAGCGAGCCGATCCCGCCCGCGTCGGCCACGTCGATGGCTGCCCGCAGCACCCGCTCCCGGGTGAGCGGCACACGTGGCGCGGCTCTCTCGCTCTTCGTCGGCGCTCTGGTCGATACCGCCTCGGACAGCGCCGACGTGCTGTCCGGGGTTCTCGCCGCCAAGACGGCGCTGTCGGCGGGAGCCCTGCTGATGCTGGCCAACTCCGTCTTCGACATCGTCAACGGCTTATTGATCTTCAACCTGCTGCGGACGCGCCGCCCGTTCGCCGCCACCGCCTACCTGACGATCAGGATCATCGAGGTGGTGGTGCTGGCCGTCGGGATCCTCTTCCTGCTCCTGCTGATACCGCTCGCACAGGAGTACGCGGCCGGCGGCCACGCCTCGGTCTTCCCGGCGCTGGCGCGGGTCGCCGAGCAGGGGAATTACTACGCCTTCCACTTCGGGATGCTCGCGGTCTGCGCCGCGATGGTGGTGTTCTGCCGCGCGATGCTGCGTGAGCGGCTGGTGCCCGCGTTCCTGGCGGTGTGGGGGCTGGGCGGGTACGCGCTCTTCATGGCCGGCACGATCGCCGAACTCCTCGGCTACAAGATCGCACTGACGACGTCGATCCCCGGCGGCCTTTTCGAAGTCGCCCTGGGGATTCTGCTCATCGTGAAGGGATTTCCCGCAATGCCGGAGGCCGACCACGCGAAAGCGGCACAGCCCGCACCGACGGACGCCGCCTGAAGAAACGCGAGCGGCCCCTCACCGCTTTTCTCCGGCGAAGGGCCGCTCTGGCCTGGGTAAGTCCGGTTCAGATCGTCTCTACCCAGGTATTGGTCCAGGTGTTCCGCCCGACCATGCCGTCGACCACGAGAGCGTGCTCTTTCTGGAATTGGCGGCAGATTTCTTCGCTCTGCTGCCCGTAGCTCCCGTCGACCGTGATGGGCCAGCCGCGCTTGCTAATCTCTTCCTGCCACTGCCGCACATCCTGGCCGTTCATGATCGGCGGCTGCTTGAGGACGCGACCGGGGAACGGCGGAGCCACCGCGCTCGGGGCCGTCCACGTCTTGTTCCACGTCGTCTCGTCGACGATGCCGGTGACCTGAAGGTCCTTCTCGGCCTGGAAGTTCTTGCAGAGGCGCTCGCTCTCTGTTCCATAGATCCCGTCTACTTTGATGTGCCAGCCGCGGTCCTGCATCCGCTGCTGCCACTTCTTTACGGCTTCGCCCTGCTGCGGTTTCTTGATGATGCCGGGAAATGGCGGTGCCTGCAAAGTCGGCGTAACGGTCACGAGTCGTCCTCCGTCGTGTCGTCGGGCAAGGGCGGCGTTCGTCCAGCTTTCTGGGGCAGGGTCATGACCCATAATTCGCCGCCCTGATCCACGTTAACGGCAGGTGGATACCCAGCACCCTCGGCGGTACTCGGGGGATGCCGACGATTTAACTTGTTCTGGAAAGTGTTGATACGCCCTGTTGACGCTGCGGAAGGGCTCGGAACGCGGGTCCGGTGGAGGGTCTGAAACACCCTTGAACCCGGGCCGGAGTCCCCTCATGGCGCAGCACCCGCAGCGGCACCGGCTCGGCGGAGCACGCGGGGAGGCATCCGCTCGCGGCGCCGGTGTTGGCGGCGAGGTTGTCCAGCGGAGACGCGCCGGCATGTGGGATCGCCGAGGTCGCCTCAGCCGGTGCAGTAGTTACAGAAGAAGCCTTGCGCCGGAATTCCGGTGAAAAGTTCGCTTTGCCCACCCCTCACACACACGATCAATCAATCGCTGTAACGATTCACACAATCGCGCGATACCAGGCAAAGAGCCCGCTATGCCCATATCCGCTGGTAGCTGACATAGGAAGCATGGCCGATGGACGGGAGACAATCTTTTGGCACACGTTTCGACTCGTGGACAAAACGCAATTTCACCATCGTCGTCATAGTCTTCGTCGCCCTTCTGGCGTCGTCCATAATTACGATCATTTCTTCGGTATCCAGCGCCGGCGACTGGTACACGCGCACATTTAATTGGCGAGAAAATGAGTACCGCAAGCTGACCGGCCTGCAAGCAGGTTTCAGTATGGAGAAATTCAAGTCGACCCTCGGAGACCCGCTCTACCGCGCCAAGGTCAGCAATACGGGGCGCAAACTGATCGAGAGCGTTTTCCCTGGGCGCGGATACTGGGTTGACGTTCTCTCGGATGACTCAGACGTGGTGCTCGCATATTCTGTGACGTCCTGCAATCGCCAATTCCAGCCAACGTTCAGGCCTAATATGAATCCATCAAGCCCCATAACACTCAACAAGACCACGTTCGCTGATATCCCGGTGAACAGCGACGCCGATACGACAGTCTTCCTCTCCGGCGCGACAGCGAACAGCTATATCTACCAGTCCATCTATCAAGGAAATCCGTCGAACTACAAAACGCATGCTTGGGGATTGAATGATGCATGCCAATGGTTTTCGACCAAGGACAGCAAAGGCTTAGGGGGAAGATGGCTCACCTGGAACGCCTCCGAAGAAGGGGGGAAGTTTACCAAGAACAAGAGCATCGGCCCGGAGATGAGGAAACTTCTCGCAATCTCCGCAGTCAACACGTACATGGAAACAGCGCCGAACGCCGTCGATATCTCTACCGACGAGCATGGCATCAAGGAGCTTTACCCTCAACAGTTGGGGGTGGATCGGATCATTGTCCGAAGTTACCCTGGCCAAGATCTCGTTCCGTGGACAACGTGCGACGTCGCATCCGATTGCTGATGAGTCCGTCAGGTGGGCGCGGGTGCGGGTTCCCAGGATGAGTAGGACGTTCGGCGCGAGGAGTGTTCCTCGCGGCCACCCCAAGGGACAGCAGGGCACGAACGCAAGATGGCTTGGCAGCCATGACTCAGCTTGTCGGCTGGGGAGCGGCCGGGCCGATGAGATCGGCCTGACCTGCCGACTGGAGGCGTTCGAAGGCGAGGCGGACGGCCACCGAGCCCTCACCGATGGCGGCTGCGACCCGCTTGACGGAGCCACTGCGCACGTCGCCGACCGCGAATATGCCAGGCCTGCTCGTCTCCAGAAACAGTGGTGTCTGGCCCTCGTGCTCCAGTCGGGCGGCGGGGATGTCGCTGCCGGTCAGGAGGAAGCCATGCCTGTCCTCGGCCAACTGGCTGGCCAGCCAGCCGGTTCCCGGCTGCGCGCCGATGAAGATGAACAGCCCGGCTACAGCAAGCTCGTCCGCTTCCTGCCGACCCTCGCGGCGGAGCCTTACCGCCTCGAGTTGGTTTGTCCCGATCAGGGCTGTGACGTGGGTGGAAGGCCGGACGACGATGCGCGGGTTGCGCTCGATCCTGTCCACCAGATACCGCGACATCGAGACGTCGAGCGCATCCTGGCGGATGATCACATGCACCTCGGCGCATGAGTGGCTGAGGAAAAGAGCGGCCTGCCCCGCGGAGTTCCCGCCACCGACTATCGCGACCGGCCCGGTTCCGCAGGCCTGGGCCTCCGCCTGGGTCGCCGCGTAGTAAACCCCGACGCCCTCGAACTCCGCCAGGCGGTCCAGGGAAAGCCTGTTGTACCGTGCGCCTGTTGCGATGATCACCGACTTGGCCTGGACGGCTTCGCCGTCATCGAAGGCGACCTGGTGAACGCCGTCCTGGAACGACAGTGAGGCGGCTTTCGCGGCCAGCTTGATGCGTACGCCGAACTTCTGCGCCTGCAGCGTCCCCCGGGCCGCGAGCTCTTCCCCGGACAAGCCCGCGGGAAAACCGAGGTAGTTCTCGATACGTGACGAGGTCCCCGCCTGGCCGCCGAGCGCGGTGTCTTCCGCCAGGGTGGTCGCCATGCCCTCGGACGCGCCGGCGACCGAGGCGGCCAGCCCGGCTGGGCCCGCCCCGACGACGAGCAGGTCACACACACCCGGCGGATACGCCCCGGCGTGTCCCGAGATGGCCAGCGCGTCCAGGAGCACGCGGCTGCCGGGATTCCTCAGCACCGGCCCGCCGGGCACGATGATGATCGGAAGATCGGCGATCGGAACATCCAGCCCCTGCAGAATCTGCTCGGCCTCGGGCGACGCCTCCAGATCCAGCCAGTTCCAGACCAGGCGGTTGCGCGCCAGAACCTCCAACAGCCGCCGCGTGTCACGATCGAAGCGCGATCCGATCAGGGTCAGGCCTGTGCTGCGGCTCATCAGGATGGAGTGACGGAGCAGGAAGGTCCGCAGGAAGAGATCGCTGAGGCCCGGCTCCTGCGCCATGATCCGGCGCAGTTGCGCCACCGGCACCGCGAGGACCCGCCCCGCGGAGGTGGCGACGGCGCTGAGGAAGGCGCGCTGCCCGGTGAGCATGCCGATCTCACCGAGGAACTCCGACGGACCGTAACCGGTGACGACGGCCGCCCCTGGCCTGCCGTACCCGTCCACGATGTCGGCCGTGCCCGCGAGCAGCACGATCAGATCGTAGGTCTCGTCGCCATCGGCGAACAGCACGTCACCGGCGGCCACGTCCCGTTCGCTGCCATAACCGCGCAGCACTCCGAGTTGGGCCGCGTCGAGGACGGGAGAACGCCCCACGAGCGAGACCAGGCGCGCCCCCACAGAAGCTTCAGCTGGGTCCGTGTCCATCAGAACCTCCTAGCGGACAGGTCAGGTGACGTGTTCATGCTGGTGTGTTTCGCGAAGATGGATCCTGGCGGCCGGCCGGCACCACGATTCCCGTCGGCGCCTCGACGGCCACGTTGATCCCGGTCGGGACCAGCGACACCGTGCACTGCAGCGTCGTCCATATGCCCGGCCTGAATCCAGTCATCGCCGGCGTTGTCGTCTACAACCTGAACCTGGCGAACCCCTACACGCTCTGGGTCGCGGCCCATGACCTGCTCAGGCCGCTGTGAGGTCGCCGACACACCCAGCTCCCTGATGCCCAGGCTCATCGAGAACCAACCAGCAGAACCCGAGCGACCAGCTCCTCTATGCCCACCTTCACGATCTCCGACGCACCCACGACATGGTGTACTGCTCGCACCGCAAGCTGCGCGTTCCGGTCCTGGCGTGGGTGGCGCTGGCTGGCGGCGGCGTGGCCACGTTGATCGCGAAGAGTGGCGATCCATTCAGGCCGCGGGCACAGCGGTCGGCCTCACCTAGGGTGATGCCATGTCCAAGGTATTGATCACGGGAATGTCGGGGACCGGCAAATCGACTGCTCTTCGGATCTTGGGCTCACGGGGGCACCGGATAGTAGATACGGACTACGGCCAGTGGAGCCACGAGATCATGCTGTCTGATGGGTCGTCGGACTGGGTATGGCGCGAAGAGGCCATGACCGACCTGCTCACCGGGCACGAGCAGGACAGCTTGTTCGTGGCCGGCTGCAAGAGCAATCAGGGGAAGTTCTACCAGCAGTTCGACCACGTCGTGTTGCTGAGCGCGCCCGCTGAGGTGCTGTTGGCCCGGGTCATGGCGCGGACCAACAATCCGTATGGCAAGCGGCCAGAAGAACGAGAAGCCATCCTGGAGAACCTTCGCGTTGTCGAGCCGCTGCTACGGGCCACCGCGACCATGGAGATCGACACGTCCGCTCCGATAGAGCAGGTCGTCCGGCAGCTTGAGGGGCTCGCCTCGCTGTAATCCACTCGATGAGGGCCGTGGTGCCACCCAGGGGCTCGATTGGCCGCAGCCCGAGCGAGCCTGCGGCGAACCACGAATCCATCCGGCTCCATACGCAAGGCCATCGATTCGTTTCGCTCTACATACAGCGCCAGTCCCAGTCCCAGTCATGGGAGTCGTACACCTCGACAATGACTCGGCGTCCGCCGGCAGGTCCCTCGTCTTCGAAGAACAGGGAGATCATCGCCTTTTCCGAGGCGCCCGTGATCGATGCGTTGCCATAGTGGCGATGGATCTCCTGAGGCGTCAGCGCAGTTTGCAGCGTGATCCTGACGCGATAGTCGCAGTAAGCTCCGCTCCCCTTGGCCAGGTTCTTCCCGAAGGTCACGTCACGATCCATCGGGAAGACGTCTCCGGTACGTGGCGGAAGAGGATAGGCGAGGACGCGCTCGTACAGGGCTTCGAGGCGGGCGTTGTCCCGCCATACAGGCGTCATGACCAAGACGAACACCGCGGCAATCGGCGCGAACACCGCCGTCAGGGGGATCCACAGACCTCGTCTCATGAGATCGCACCGTAAGGCCCCACGGCAGGATACGCGCCTACGACGACTCTCCGCAGAGCGAGCGTTGATCCCCAAGAGGCCTTGGGTGTCGTTCCGCAGTTCGTCGATCACCAGTCGTCGGTGATGAGGTGCTCGGGCGGAGCCGTAATCTTGACGGGTTTTCCCCATCCTCGGTAGATGATGTTCATCGTCATGGTCTCGGCGTCACCGCCCTTCGGCCGGGTGAACTTCATGATGGCGTGGAAACGTCGCGGCAGGTTGTCCGGGCCCACCCAGAGTTTCCAGGTGATCGGCCCGCCATACGCGAACTCCTCCTCCCGGGTCTCGAAGTACATCCCAGCCTGCCTCTCATCCAGCTTGGGAACCGTCACCGTGCCGCTGTGGAGGGTCGTCTTCACTCCCTCGAAAGTTCCGCCGTCGGCGCTGGTCGCACCGTGAGAGGCGACCAGCTTGAGGAAGCCCGGGTTGATCCCGTTGATCAGGTCCTCTCCCCAGATGACCCCGGCCAGGTTCTGCGCATTGGTCCATTTCCCCACTGTCGACGGCGACTTCCAGACGTACTTGCCGTCCTTGGAACGCACGTAGCCCTGTGAGTAGAACTCCCGGCCGATGCTGATTTCCCGGGACCGGCCTGTCGCCGCCTTCTCGTGGGAGATCTCCGTGGTGTCGGCGGCGTACACGCCTGAAGCCCTGAAACGGTACGCACCGGACGCCTGGATGTCCTCCGCGGGCGGGGGCCCGCCGCGTCGCTTGACGGAGAAGCGCACGCTGCTCTTCTTCGCGAACTGCTTCTTGATCGCTTTGACGACGGAGTCGAGGGACTTCGATTCGGGAGTCGCGTGCACGGCGCCGCCGGGAATCGCGACGCTCACCAGACCGGCTACCGCCAGCGCGACCCATATGCGTTTCATGCGCGGATAATCACAGATGATGATCTCTATCTCATCACGGCAAGTCCCTTGCCCAGCACCGTCACTGGCGACCGCCTCAAGCGCATCGCCCGCGCGGGCGCCGCTGCTCGACGGTCGCGTTCTAACGGCGGGGCCCGGTCCGTCCGGACCGGGCCCCGCCGGCGGCGTACGACCGCTCAGCCGGAGAAGATCGCGCTGTGCACGTCCACCGGGTTGGCGGCGTCGCCGGTGGAGACGCCGTACGCGGCCGTGAAGGCGTTGTTGCCGATCGAGACGAGGCCGGTGTAGTCACCGAGCAGGCGTCCCACGCTCGTCAACGGGAGCTTCCGCGTGTCGAACGGCCCCTCGATGTGCTGCTCGCGCCACGCTCCCGGCTTCGTGCAGTTGCTCGAGCAGGTCACGGCCCACAGGTCGGTGGGCAGGGTGGCCGGGTCGGACGTGTTGTTGCGGAAGTCGTAGTACGTGACCGCCACGGTGCCCGTCTTGGACGCGGTGACGACCGGTACGGCGGCGGAACCGGTGGGCGTCTTGTCCAGACGGATCGGGGTGGACCACGTCTGCCCACCGTCCGCCGAGCGCGCGTAGGCCACGTGGAAGGTGCCGTCGGCCTCCTGGCTCTGCCAGGTGGCGTTGACCACCCGGGTGCCCGGTTGGGCGGCCAGCAGCGGCAGGGAGGCGTTGCGTACCGGGTCACCCGAGTTGTCCGGGTCCGGGATGCGGGGGCCCACCGCGAGCGGGGCCGGGACGTTCAGCGTCGGCGACCAGGTCTTGCCGCCGTCGGTCGAGCGGATGACCCGGGTGGAGCCGTCGGTGTTCGTCTCGTAGTGCGTGCCGATCAGCAGCGTCCCGTCCGGGAGCGGCACCAGTTGGGTGCCGATGGCGCCTTCGTTGGTGGGCACGTCGTACACCTTGCTGGTGGTCCAGGTGCGTCCGTCGTCGGTCGACTTGGCCAGGTAGATCGGCTGTACCCAGTTCGGCGTGGTGCTGGTCGACTGGTCGTCGATGCGGTCCCACACCGCGTAGACCACGCCCGGGTGGTACGGGTCCGCGGTCACCGTCGGGCGGTCGTTGAAGAACTGCGGGTTGTCGTCCCGCTGCAGAGTGGTCGGCGCGTCCCAGGTCCGGCCGCCGTCGCCGGAGCGGGCCACCAGGATGGCGGTCACGTCGCCGGCGCGGGACATCGACAACGACGCGGCCACCGCGGCACCCGATGGCGTGATCGTGATCCAGTTGTCCGTCGTGACGGCGTAGTCCCCGCCGTTGGCACTCGTGCCGCCGTTGCACTGGGAGAAGGCGGGCAGGTTCGTGGACCGCTGCCAGGTCAGGCCGTAGTCGTCCGACACGGCGGTGACCGCGCCGTTGCTGCCGTACCGGTTCCAGCGATCCTGCTGGTACACCGTGACGAGGTGTTGCGGACGGTTCGGGTCCCGCGCCAGTGTGGGCAGGACTTCGGTGTTGGGGTTCAGGGTGTAGCCGTCGGCCGGGGGAAGTCCGCAGCCTGCGGGCAGCGGGCTGGTACCCGAGACCGGCCGTACGACGGCGGGTCCGCCGGTCGCGGCATCGTCCGCGGCAGCGGGCTGCGCGACGGTGCAGGCCAGCAGGATGGCCGATGCGGGTAACAGAGCCCTGAAGCGTCGGATCACGAGCATTCCTCATCTTCGTTGTGTTGATGAAGACGTCACCGGCCCGCCGGGGAATGTGGCATCTCCCAGGCGTCCGGCGAACGACGCAGGGAAGATTACCGGCGCAAGATCAGTCTCGTCTGCCGAATGATCGCTACCGGATGATCGCAAAGCCCAGCCGCTCCCCGAAGACCTCGAACTCCAGATCACGACCACCTACCACGGCGAACGCGACGCTCTTCGCAACGCCGCCCGCACCCTCATCGACAAGGGCTGGACCACCCGCGACATCGGTAGCGTGCTCGGCCTGTCCCACCAGCGCATCTCCCAGATCGTCCCCCGCACCACCACATAACAGGCCGCCCTGGCACCGAAGGGCCGCGCAATCGGACGCGTGCGCAACTGGGTGATCCGTTAGAGTTTGCAAACGTTTGCTGGAGATCACGGAGTTGAGGAGACATCGTCCCCAACCATCTGGCCCCTGCATGGGTGTTGCAATTCAACCCGGAGATCTGGATCAGCGCGGGAAGAGGCGTCTGGGAGGCCGCTGATGATGCGGCCCGGGGCGTGGACGCGTTCTGCCGGGCGATGGATGAACGGCCCTTCGGTCAGGACGACCTGGGCCGGGCGCTGTTCGAGGGTGACCCCGAAGCGGGCCTGCCGGGGTTCGCCCGAATACGTGATGACCTGCTGAAAGACCTGGTCGTGGCGGTGAATCTGCTCCGCGGGATGGCGGCGGGGCTGGTCGTCACCGGGGCCACGTATGCCACAGCCGAGGGGGCGAACACCGGGATCCCGGGCGCGCGGTCATGCCCGGCATGGCTGGCGGAGCCGGAGGAGTACAAGCCCGCGCAGGGTTCGTGCGGCCTGCCGACGACCACGCCACCGCCTGACCTCGTGAGCCAGGCGCTCTGGTTCCTCGAGTCCGTTGGAGCCGGGGCCGCGTGGCCGGATGGCGATCTCGACGGTGTGGCGCGGCTGCGGGATGCCGCGACGGCGCTGGGACGCGTGATCGGCGATGTTCAGGAGCAGATCGCCGGGCAGGCCGAGCGGGCGGCCGGGGCCGGAGGCGGGGGCGGGCCGGCCACGGCCGCGTTCGGGCAGGCCGCGCGGGTGGTGCACGGCGATAAGGGGCAGCTGGCGGACCTGCGGCGGCGGTGCGAGCATCTCGCCGACTGCGGCCAGATCGCCTATGACGCGATCGTCAAGGCCAGGTGGCGATTCGTGGCGTGCGCGGCGTTCGTGCTGGCGCTGATGATCCTCACGAAGCTACTGGCCCCCCGGCTCGGCCCATTACTCGACGCCGTGGTGAAAAGGCTGCTCCGAGCGGAGGGCCTGGCGCTGCGGATCACCTTGCTGAGCATCCGTCAGGCGGCGCTAGGCGCGATGTACTCCGGCGGGCTGAGCGCGATCGATCAGCTGTTCGCCACCGGCACCATCGATGCGGCGGGGCTGCTTCGGAGTACGTTGCACGGAGCGCTCGCCGGCGGGTTGATGGCCGGTGCGCACGCCGCGCTGCCGGCATTACTGCGCCGAGGCGGACCCGCGCTCACCGGCCTGGCCGAGGCCATGGAGTCGGCCACGTGGGAGCGGGCATTCTCCCGGATCCTGGTCGGCGGGGCGGTGAGCACCACCGTGCTGGCGACCGCGGGATGGGCCGGCGGCGCCGGCTGGAATTGGAAACACGCCTCTGAGATGGGATTCGGCATGGCCGTTCTCAGCACCGGCGCGGCAATCGCCACCCGGAGCTGGCCCGTCCCGGGCTACAAGAGTCTGCGGGGCAGAGCCTGGAAGCAGAGTCCGGCCAAGCGGTGGCATGACGTCAAGTGGGCCTTGGGGATTCTCACGATCACCGCTCCCGCGGTCTTCGCCTTCGCGCTCGCGAAGTTTGCCGAGGACAGAAAGAACCCCTTCTTCCTGCAGAAACGGACCGGCCAGTTCGGCCGCGAGTTCGACCTGGCCAAGGGCCGTACGATGAAGATCACCAACGGTAGGGACAGCAGCTCCGGCTCATCGGATCAGCGGCGCACGTGGGTCGGCAAAGGTTGGGCGAAGACCAGTCTCGATGAGTTCGTCCAACTGGGTTACAACGTGCTCTATAAGAGCAACATGTCAGTCGTGAACGACCGCCCGATATTTGATGTCGACCGGCAGAGAACAATAAATGCCCTCGGCCCCACCCTGGGCCCGGTCTGGAATGAAAAGGATCTGGCCGGAAAGCCTGGGCTGTTCGGTCGGTTCGCCAACAAGATCCTAGAGCTCAATCTCAAGCCGATGACAAATGCGTACGACGTTCAACGAGGGCACCAGGGCATCTGGCACGACAAGTCCGCGAGCCTGGAATCGGACCGGAAGATCCTTTGGGAGTCCATCTCCGCTTACTGGAAGCGTATTTCCTAGTCCCGGTCTTCCGTGCGGCCGGCCATCCGCAGCCCTGACGTGCGCGCCTCCGTGATCGATACGCTGACCTCTATGGGTGATCGCGAAGCATCTCTGCGGCTGGTGGACGTAACTACGACCTTGGACATGACGCTCACCGCCCTGAGAGCCGCGGACGCCGACCCGGCATACCGCGTGGGCGGCACAAGCGCCGCCCTGCTGCACGGTGTCCATCTCCCCGCCGGGGACATCGACATTTTGGTGGCTCGACGAGAGGACGTGGACACGTTCGCCGCCGCCCTCTCATCGTTTCCTTGCCTCTACCCCCCATCCTGGATCCCCGAAAGTTCGCAGTACTTCACCAAGTACGAGGTGAACGGGGTCGAGGTGGAGATCAGCACCGTCGAGACGCAAGATGACTCCGATGGGATGGAGTGCGTCGGCCGCGGCCCGTGGGAGCACTATGTCCTGATCACCTGTGGCTCTCATCGTGTTCCGGTGATTCGCCTGGAGCTACGGCTGGCCACAGAGCTCTTGCGAGAGCGGCCTGATCGCTATGAACCTCTCCTCGGCCACATGGGCAAGCATGGATTCGACTCCGCTCTTCTACAGAGGGCGATGAATGCTCGCCGGCTACCGGCGGAACGCCAGCGACTGATTCAAGACCGCCTCGCGCGCTCCTCCCCCGGCCTCCGATAGCCGCCGGTTACCTTCGGGCGCCGGCTCCCGTCATACAGGCGACGGCCCCACGGTCGTCGGACCGACAACTGGATGGGAGACCAGAGTGCTGACGAACATCATGTATGTGACGGTCTATGTCACCGACCAGGACCGCGCGCTGGAGTTCTACACCGAAGGGCTCGGCCTGGAGAAGCGCATCGACTACCCGGGGCCGGAATCACGCTTCCTCACCGTTGGCGTTGCTGGCAGTCCGGTCGAGATCGTCCTCTGGTCGCATGCGCCGGCCGCGGGGCAACCGATCGGGAAGCAGCCGGGCGGCGCCCCCGGTCCGATCTTCCTCGAGTCGGACGACCTGAGGAAGGACTTCGAGGTGCTTCGCCGGCGAGGCGTGACCTTCGATCAGCCCGAACCGGAGGACTACCCGTTCGGCGTCCGCATCGAGGCAGTGGATCCGGACGGCAACCGGATCTCGCTCCGCGAGCAGCGCCGCCGAAACCGTACCGACGGACATGAGCAAGCAGATCCGAGGACGATGACGAGATGAATGACACCAGCCGGACAGACCTGGTGGCCGAGGCGTTCGAGGCCCAGCGCGATCGGCTGCGCGCGGTCGCCTACCGCGTGCTCGGATCGCACGCCGACGCCGAGGACGCGGTCCAGGAGGCCTGGATGCGGCTCGCCCGCCAGGACACGGCGACCATCGCCAACCTGGCGGGCTGGCTGACCACGGTGGTCGGCAGGATCAGCCTGGATGTCCTGCGGTCACGCCAGACCCGCCCCGAGGCGTCCTACGGCGACGAGCTTCCTGGGCTCTTGGTAACGGCCGACGACGGCGCCGAGCCCGAGGAGTACGTGGCGCTCGCCGACTCGGTGGGGCTCGCGCTGCTCGTCGTCCTGGACTCGCTCGGGCCGAGCGAGCGGCTGGCATTCGTGTTGCACGATCTGTTCGCGGTGCCGTTCGCCGAGATCGGTCAGATCCTCGGCAAGTCCGCCGACGCCACCAAGATGATCGCCAGCCGCGCTCGCAAGAAGGTACAGGCGACCGAACGGCCGACGGTCGTCGGGCGAGAACAACGAGAGGTCATCCAAGCCTTCCGCGCAGCGGCCGTGGGCGGCGATTTCGAAGCACTGCTGCGCGTGCTCGACCCGGACGTGAGGCTGACCGTCGACACCCCCGGTGGGGTGGTCGTCACGCTCGGCGCCACCGAAGTCGCCGCCGGCGCGAAGATGTTCTCCGGCCAAGTCGCACGCCATCAGGCGGTGCTCGTCAACGGCCTTCCCGGGTACGTCTCCTGGCGCGAGGACGGAACCCCGCTCTCGATCATCTCGTTCACGGTCACCGACGACCGGATCACCGCCATCGCGATCGTGGCCGATCCCGCCAGGCTCGCCTCGATGCGCCTGCCGGACCCCGCGTGAGCCGCCCGTGACTCAGCCGCCGTCAACGGAGCCGTCGGCGTAGGTGACAGCAGGCGTGGGGGGCGGCTCGGAGCCGGTGAGGGCGGCGCACGTCGCGGCCAGCACGTCGGCGGCCGGATCCCGGGTGGTCACGCATGCCAGCATCGAGGTCGACGGCGCGTCGCCGGACTTGGCCACAGCCTTCGCCAGGCGCTCGCGGGTCATGGTCACGCTGCAGGTACGCGACATCGGCCCCTCGTCGCAGCCGTACCAGAGAGGGGTGTTGATCGGCCGGTAGTTGGGGTTGTTCCGCGCGCGCATCGGGTTGGGATCGGGGCCCGAGACCTTGGCGACCAAGCCGATGCGCTGCCCCTCGGCGAGGCGGAAGCGGCACAGGGTCCGGCTCTGGTCCGTCTCGCCGGTCGTGGCGTGGCACTGGACCGGCGCGCCGGTGACCGTGACGCCCCAGCCGGTCAGGAGGGCGACCGCGAAGTCGTACTCCTTGGCCGGCTTCGACTCCCGCTCAGAGGGGAGGTCCACGGGCTTGGCCAGGCCGAAGTCGGGGATCACCAGCTCACGGAGCGCCACGTCCAGCTCGGCCGCGGAGCGGACGAAGCGCGGCTCGGGCGCGCCGCTGGCCCTGGCCAGCGTCTGGAGCTCGTCGCGCTGCCCGTCGGGCACCTGGAAGCCGACGAAACGGAACTCCAGCGTCAACCCCGCGGCGGCCACACGCTCGCGGATCGCCTTCAGGACCGCGTTCTGGTCACGGGTGCAGGCGTCGGTGCCGTGGCTGGTCACCACGACGATGCGGTTACCCCGCAGCCCCCGGAAGGGGTAGAGGCCGGAGAAGTCGTCGATCGCCGCGAGCACACCGCTCTCCAGGGTGACCTTGCCCGCCGAGGTCAGTGTCCGCGCGGCCGAGGCGACCTGCTCGCCCCGCCCGGTGCCGCTGCTCACCAGTTCGGCGGTGTTGTCGACGGCCCCGCAGGTCCCGCCGAACCTGCGCAGCGAGACGGCGTCACTGTCACCGGCGTTCCGCGCGGCCGACCCCACGGAGGCGGCTATCGCGCCGATGTCGACCCGGCTCTCCGAGGTGTCCACGAGGAAGGCCGTGCGATGGCCGGGAATGGCGAGGTAGATGAGGTAGGCGATCGCGGCCAGGATGAGCAGCAGCACGACGACCACCGCCACCCGCCGCTTGCGGGCCTTGGCCGGGGCGGTCATGAGGTGCTCGCCGGGGCCGTGGCGAGCAGTGCCTTGATCGCGTCGTTCATGCGCTTGACCCTGTCTTTGTAGTCCGCGGTGGCCCGTTCGAGCGAGGCGAGCTCCGGCGACGAACCGGCGCGCGCGCCGTCCAGCAACCGCCGGGTGCCGTCGAGCAGGCGGCCCTGTTGGGTGCGCAGGTCGGCCGCCCGCGCGTGGAGGTCGCGGGCGGCGGGGGTCTTGGCCCGCCCCGCAAGGTCGTCCAGTTCGGTGTCCACGCCGCCCGTTCCGGCCTGTCGCAGCTCACGCGCGGCGACATCCAGCCTGCCGTCCCGGATGGCCAGCAGAGCGGCGTTGACCCTGTCGACAGTGGCGTTGAGCGTGGTGATGACCCGCCTGGCGCTCTCCAGCACGGGCTCGACATTGGTGAACCAGTCCAGGGCGGAGTCCAGTTGCGCCGGCGTCCCCGCGTACAGCGGCGCGGGGGCGCCGGAAGCGGTGGCGATGCGCTCCAGCGCCTCGCGCTGAGCGCGCGGGACCCGGTAGCCGACCACGCGGAACTGGATGTTCAGCCCCGCCGACGCGACCCGCTCCCGGATCTCGCGCTCGACGAAGGCGGTGTCCGCGTCGCAGGCGTCGGCGCCGTGGTTGCTGATCACGATGACCCGGTTGACCTGCTTGGCCCGCTGCGCGAAGGGGGCGGCGAAATCCTCGACCGCCGCGACGATGCCGCGCAGCAGCGTGCTCTGGCCCCCGGCGCGCACCTGGCCCGCCGCCGCCTTGATGTCCCGCCGGTTGCCGGTGCCGAAGGACACGAGCTGCGTGGTGTTGTCGTCGGCGCCGCACTCGCCGCCGAAGCGGCGCAGCGCCAGCGCGTCCCGGTCGCCGGCGGAGCCGACGACGGTCATGAGCGACCTGGTGATGTCGCCGGGCTCGGAGGTGGCGTCGATCAGGAACTGCGTCTTGTACGTCGGCGCGTACTGCGGGAGGACCACCCCCACGACGAACCAGGCGACGCCCGCCACCATCGCCCCGACGATCAATGTGACCAGGGAGACGGTGAGGCTGCGTGGCAGGTTGACGACGGTGACGTACAGGTCGCGCGCCGCCTGGTAGATCCGCGCCAAGAAGAAGGCTTTGGCCTCGAGTTTCACTCCCGTTCTCGCGTCGTCTCGCGGCGCCTGGGAGGGTGCGGTCATCGCTCGCGTACGTGCATGTCCCGGCCGGACTGGAACAGGCTGGCCCGGCCCGACGCCCGGGCGATCATGACGCCGGGGGCACCGCCCTCGTCGGCCCGCGGGGTGAGCCCGTCCACGATCCGCCGCAGCTCTTCGGCCAGCTCCGGATCGGCCGCGACCAGGCGCCCGAGCCGGCGCCGCCACTCCACGGCCAGCTCCTCCTCGGTCTGCTGGTCCGCGGCCTTCCTGGCGGTCAGCACCTCCGCGCGTACCTCCTCGAGGTCCGCCTCGATCGCGGGCACCCGCTCGGGATGCGGCTTCCGCCAGAGCGCGGCGATCGCCCGTCGCGCGTCCTGCCAACCCTCCGAGGCCATCGCCCCCACCACCGCCGAGCCGGCGGCCACCATGAACGGATCCACGCCATCAGCATCGAGGCGCCGCGCCAGGGCTGTCGAAGTCCCATCGCCAATACCCCATTGGCCATGCCTATCGCCGCAGGCCGGTGATCTCATGGGCGGTGCGTGCCGCCAGATGGCAGAACGCCTCGGCGAGCCCTCCGTTGTCGCCGGCCCGCCGTACCGCCACGACCACCGCCTCGGACAGGCCGGTGACCTCGACCATGCGGATGCCCGACGGCAGCGGGGTGTCCTTGAAGTTGTAGGGGCCGGGACAGAGCGCCCGATTCAGGCGTACGGCCATCAGCAGCTCGTCCGGGGTGGCGCCCGGCTGACCGACCAGGCGGGGCGTCTCCTCGTTGCGCTCCTCGTGCATGTGCCACCAGCGCGTGACCCTCTCGGGTACGGCGGAGGCCACCGGCACGAGCGGCTCGTCGAACACATCCGTGTAAGGCACGCTCCCGGCGTCCCAGAACGCATGGCCGACCGGTACGGCAACCGCCCTCGGCACCGTGGTGAGCGGCTCCCAGGTCAGCCGCTCGGAGTCCACCGGCATGAACATGAGCGCGGCGTCGAGCTCCCCGTTGATGAGCGGACGGTCGAAATCGATCAACCCCACCTGCCGCCAACTCGTCCGCACCCTCGGATACGCCGCGGTGAAGGCACTGAGCACCGAGAAGTGCAGCTCGTCGGGAAGAGGCAGGGAGACCCCGACCCGCAACGCGCCCTCCCCGGCACCGGCCACGTGCCTGGCCGCTCTGGCCGCCTCTTCGACCGCGCTCAGCACGACCTTGATCCGCTCGTAGAACGCCTCGCCCGCGGCGGTGAGCCTGGTGCCCGCCGGGTCGCGGGCGAACAACGTCGCGCCCACCCGCTGCTCCAGCTCCCGCACCTGCTGACTCAGCGTGGGCTGCGACACGTGCAGCCGGGCTGCCGCCCGCGTGAAGCTCCCCTCCTCGGCTACCGCCACGAAATAGCGAAAATGCCGCAACTCCATGTGCCCCCTCCTCATCCAGTATTCGGGCCGGTCAGGGGAGGTGTTAGCACGGCGAGAACTTCTGACCTGACTGGTCAGGAATCGAGAAGCGCGCACCCTCGAACCGCACCTAGCCTGACCGTCATGGACCTCACCACCACGACGTCAGGAGTGACCATGACCAGCTCTTCCACCCAGGGAATCAAGACCGTGCTGCATCCCGTTTCCGACCTGGCGGCGGCCAAGAAGGTGTACGCCGCGCTGCTCGGCGTACAGCCGCAGGCCGACGGGCCCTACTACGTCGGCTTCGAGGCCGAGGGCCAGCACATCGGGCTGGTGCCGGGCGGTGGACCGCAGGGCATGACCTCGCCGGTGGCCTACTGGCACGTACCGGACATCGAGGTGAAGCTGGCCGAGGTGACCGCCGCGGGCGCCACGGTGAAGGAGCCCGCGCACGACGTCGGCGGCGGCCGCCTGGTGGCCACCGTCACCGACCCCGACGGCAACGTCCTCGGGCTGCTCCAGGACCAATGAGTGCCGCTACAAGGGGGCCTAGGGCACGACGATGACCTTCCCGGTGGCCTGGTCGTTCTCCATGTACCGGTGGGCCGCGACGATGTCGTCCAGGCCGAAGACACGGTCGATGTTGGGTCGATAGACGCCTGCCTCGACCTGGTGGACGATTCGCTGCAGCACGGTCGTGCCCGCGCTGCCCTTGAAGTCGTCGCTGTGGAAAGCCGTGAGCCTGGTTCCGGAAGGGATCATCGCTATCGGCTCGAAGTCCGGGATCAGCCATCCGCTGAGGGAGCCCGACACGCACACCGTCCCGCCACGACGGACCAGGCGCAGCGATTCCACCGCCGTACGCGCCCCGACGAGATCCAGAACATGGTCCGGGCCCTCGGGCCAGACCGCGTGCACGCTCGCCGTCAGCGGCCCCCCGGCGTCGACGAGCACATGGTCGACGCCGGCCGCGGTCAACGCGTCGACCTTGTCCGGCCGCCGGGTCGTGGCCGCGGTCTCGACACCGTAGCCGGCCGCGATCGACGCGGCCGCCATCCCCACCGACGACGTCCCGCCACGGATCAGCAGCCGCCCCTGACCGCCCGGCACGACCCCCAACGCGTCCAGCGAGCCCTGCGCGGTCAGGTACGTCTCAGGTAGCGCGGCCAAGACGTCCCAGGGCAGGGTGGTGGTGACCGGCATCAGCAGCGAGTTCGGCAGCAACGCGTACTCCGCGTAGCCGCCGTCGAACTCCCGGCCCATCTCACCCATCACCGCCGCGACGGTCGTCCCGTCCGGCAAGTCGGGATCGGTGGAGGATGCCATGATTCCCACGCATTCGATGCCGAGCACCCGCGGGAACTTCACGTTCGGGGAATGCCCCTGGCGGGTTCTCAGCTCCGATCGGTTCAAGCCCGCGCCCTTCACCTGCACCAGGCTCCAGCCCTCCCGAACCGCCGGTACCGGCAGCTCACGGATCTCCAGCACCTCCGGGGCACCCGCCCTGACACAGACCGCCGCTCGCATGGTCGTACTCCCTCTCGGCATGGGTTGATCGCGTATGCATCCACTGTCGTGAAAGAGCGCTGTGACCGTCCACCGGTAGAATGCCAAGTTATGCCCGTTGGCCGCCAACTTGCCGCGTCCGGTCCGACGTCACATCTATGGCCGTCCGGAGGCGTACATCTATGGCCATCGGGCGGAACCAGCCCGGTGGATTCCCATTCACGTGGACATCTGGTGTACGCGGCCCGTGGCGTCCTGTCCGTACACACCGAACGTGGCACATCGATCGTGCCGGCCAATCGAGTCGCATGGACCCCCGCCGGGTTCACGCACTATCACCGCGCTCACAGCAGCACCGACATGCGGATCGTCTTCCTGCCGCCCTCGCTGGCCCGGCTCGTACCCGGTCATCCTGCCGTGTTCATGGTCTCCGACCTCGCCCGCGAAATCCTGCTCGCCCTCACGGGCCCACGCAACTACGACCGCGCCGCGGGCGACCCCAGCCGGGCCGCGGGCGCTCGCCTCCGTCGAGTCCTCGTCGACGAACTCCACGAAGCACGCGAGCAGCCACTGCACCTGCCGGAACCGCGCGATGACCGGTTGCAGGCCATCGCCCAGATGATGTACGAGCAGCCCGGAAACAACGCCTCACTGGCCGAACTCGGGCAGGCGATCGGAGCCAGCGCCCGCACTCTCAGCCGGCTGTTCCACAACGAACTCGGCATGACCTTCTACGAATGGCGCACACAACTACGCGTCTACCACGCACTCGTCCTCCTCGCCGACGGCCACGACACGACCCGCGTCGCCCACGCCTGCGGCTGGGCGAATCCCAGCAGCTTCATCGCAGCCTTCACCAGCCTCATCGGCACCACCCCGGGCCGCTACCGCTCCCGGACCTGAGCTCATGAAACGGTGATGACCACCTTGCCCCGAGCGTGTCCCTTGCCGAGATAGCGGATGGCGTCCGGGACGGCGCTGAGCGCGTACGTCCGATCGATGACCGGAGTGATCTTCCCGGCTTCGGCGTACCGTCGCAGCAGGTCGAGATCGTCGCCGCTCGCCTTCGTCACCATCGGCGCCAGCCGCTGACTGATCAACGGGGAGAGCACGAGCAGCTTGAGCGGACCGAGCAAGGGGCGGATCCACATCCCCTTGAGCGGCCCGCCGACGGCCACGAGCACGCCGTTCGGGGCGAGCAGCCGCCTGATCACGGGCAGGGGGTGGTTACCGGCCATGTCGATCATCAGGTCGTAGCGGCGTCCCGTCCCGGTGATGTCGTCGCGGGTGTAGTCCACGACGTGGTCGGCACCGATCGAGCGGACCATGTCCACGTTATGGGTGCCGCACACACCGGTCACCTCGGCGTCGTACGCCTTGGCGAGCTGCACCGCGAACGTACCCACGCCTCCCCCAGCACCGTTCACGAGCACCTTGTGCTCAGGCAGAATGCGGCCCTTGTCGCGCAATGCCTGAAGGGCGCTGAGCGCCGACACCGGCATGGCCGCCGCCTCCTCGAAGGAGAGGTTGGCCGGCTTCTTGGCCACCATCCCGTCCTGGGGGAGGCTGGCGTACTCGGCGAACGCCGCACTGCGCGCGGTGGGTGCCATGCCACGGCCGCCGTAGACCTCGTCTCCTGGGCGGAACCTGGTGACGTTCCCGCCCACAGCCTCGACGCAGCCCGCCATCTCGCCGCCCAGGCCGATGGGCTTGGGCCGGGGCAGGCCGCACAGCAGTCGCATGAAGTACGGCGTGCCCGTCATGGTGCGGACGTCGAGCGGGCTGACGGCGGCCGCCTTCACCCTGACCAGCACGTCGTCATCGCCGACAGCGGGCAGGTCGACGTCCTCCAAACTCAGGACATCAGGCGAACCGTACCGGTTGAAGCGGATTGCCTTCATGACGTCTCCTCGCGGGGCGCCGACCTCGACGCGCTGTATCGCCGGCTCCTCGGACATGCTCGTCACGGTAGACAGCGGGCCGGGCCGCGAATATCACGGAGATTCGTGATTCGGTAGTAGTGTCCAGGGCAACCATGGCCAGACCGCCGCGCCTCTCGGGCAATCTGCCGGCCGAAGCGACCAGCTTCGTGGGCCGCCGCCACGAGCTGGCGGACATCAGGAGGAAACTCACCGAGGCGCGCCTGGTCAGCCTCGTCGGGCCGGGCGGGGTCGGCAAGACGCGCCTGGCGATCAGGATGGCGGCCGATCTCGGCCGCGGGTTCCCGGACGGGACGTGGCTGGTGGAGCTGGCCGAGGTACGGGATCCGGCCCGCGTCGGCGACACCGTGCTGACAACCCTGGACCTGCGCGACCAGGCGGCGACCGAGCCTCTGGCCCGGCTGCTGTCCTACCTGCGCGACAAGAAGCTGCTGCTGGTGGTGGACAACTGTGAGCACCTGGTCGAAGCGGCCGCCCGGCTCGTGACAGAGGTGCTCAAGGCCGCGCCGGGCGTGCGGGTGATGGTCACCAGCCGCGAGCCGCTGTCGGCGCCGGGCGAGCACGTGGTCCCCGTGCCGCCGCTCGAACTGCCCGCGGCTCACACGCCTCTCACGCGGCTCCGGCAGAACGAGGCGGTCACGCTGTTCGTGGAACGGGCCGCGGCGGGATCGGGCGCGTTCGAGCTGACCGCGGCGAACCAGGCGGTCGTGGTCGATCTGTGCCGCCGGCTCGACGGTCTGCCCCTGGCGATCGAGCTGGCGGCTGTCAGGACCCGGGTGCTCACCGCCGGGCAGATCCTCGATCGCCTGACCGACCGGTTCGGGCTGCTCGTCGGGGGTGGCCGGGCCGCGCTGCCGCGCCATCAGACATTGCGTACGACCATCGATTGGAGCCACGACCTGCTGGCGGCGGGCGAGCAGACGTTGTTGCGGCGGTTGTGCGTGTTCGCGGGCAGGTTCACGCTCGAAGACATCGAGTACGTCTGCGATTCCGCGGATGCGTTGGACCTTCTGTCTTCGCTCGTCGACAAATCCCTGGTGATGAAGGAGGACGCCGGAGATCTCGCCTGCTATCGGCTGCACGAGACAATGCGCGAATACGCCGTTCTCAAGCTGCGCGCGGCCGGTGAGGAAAAGGCCGTCGAACGGCGATTCGCCGACTACTACAGAACGAGGTGCCTGCGTTCCACGGCCGAGGCCCGATTTCAGCTTGTCGAGTGGCTCGAATGGATGAACCTGGAGATCGACAACGTCCGTTCGGTTCTCCGGCGCTCCCTGGACGAGGAGGATTTCTCCGGCGGAATCGCCCTCGCCACCTCCCTCGGCTGGTACTGGATGACGCGGGCGACCAATGAAGGCGTTCGGTGGCTCGACGAGCTGATCGCGTCCGGAGGCGATAACGCGCGGGGACACTTCATGCGCGGATTCCTGGCCGTGCTGCAGTCCGATCCGGTAGCCGCCGCATCGGCGCTCGAAAAGGCGGTGGCGGCGGCCCGGGAGCCGAGTCTGCTGTCACAGTCGCTCTCCCTGGCCTCGATGGCCGCGAGCATGACCGGTGATCGCGAATCCGCCGAACGCCTGCTCGGCGAGGCCCGCGCGGCGTGCGACGACCTCCCGGCCACACTCATGTCGCTACAGGCCCAGTCGCTCAACGGACTGTTCGACGGCGATCTCGACAGCGTGAGATCCGCCTCGTCACAAGGCGTGCGGATCAGCCGGGAAATCGGCGATCTCTACAGCCTCGACATGATGCTGTTCAACCACGGCTCCGTCATGCTGATGGCCGGTGATCTCGGCGAATCCAAGCCACTGTTCACCGAGGCGCTGCGAATCGCCCATCGGATCGACGACCGGGTGGCGCAGTATTGCCTGCTCGACGCCTTGGGGTGCCACGCCGCCGGCTCGGGCGAGGCGCGACTCGCGGCGCGACTCCTGGGGGCGGCGGAAACCGTGCGCACGGGCGCGGGCGCGAGCATCCTGCCCTTCCTCGTCCCACTCGTCACCCGTGCCGAACAATCGGCGGCAGCAGAACTCGGACCCTCCAGATTCGCGGCCGAATTCGAGGCGGGGAAACGCTTGAGCCGGGCCGCCGCCATCGGACTGGCTCTCGGCGAACCTCCCCCGATAGCCGCCTCCACCGACGTGGCGCCGCTCGGGAAGCGGGAGGCAGAGGTCGCGCGACTGGTCGCGGACGGCCTGAGCAACAAGCAGATCGGGGCCCGGCTCTTCATTTCCGAACACACCGTGGACAGCCATGTTCGCCATATTCTGAACAAGCTCGGCTTCAAGTCGCGCACTCAAATTGCCGCCTGGATGGCAGCGTCCGATCGGTGAAATGAGCTGATCGCGGGTACAGGTCGGACCGGTCCGCACCGCCGGGCCCCAGGTCCGACTACGGTTGAACGCCAGTATGATCACGGTCCGTGGCAGCAAGGTCGACCTTGCTTAACCTGCTTATATGCGGCGCTCATGCGGGATCGTGCTGGCAGTCATCGGAATTATGATGCCTGCACCAAGGGCGGAATCCGGCCCGGTTGCACGATGAGCGCGTTCTCCCCGCCTTCCGGATTCCACGACTCCTCGGATTCGTTGTCCACGAACAGGTAAGCCATCCGGATCTGCCGGCCGGGCAACCGGAACTGCCCGATGAACCCCATGAGACGCTCATGCCGCCAGCAGAGCGGCCAGTGCGGCTCCTCCAACCAGACGGGCTGACCACCGAGTTTGGTCCAGTACTCATCGATCGCCTCGTCAGCGTGAGAGAAAATCATCTGGTACGCGAGGCCATCACCGTCGATCACCGAAGCATCCTATGGAAAGGGAGTTCGTCGGCGTCACCTTCAAGAGGAGATGCCTGCCGAATTGCCGACGATCGCACAAGCGTAGGAGCGCTGGACCCCAGTACCGGCTCGGCCTGCAGTTTGTCGGATGGGACTGCCAGACTCCGCATATGCATGATCTCGTTCTTTCAGCGAACACCGTTGCAGCCGGTCCCCCCGACGCGGTGACACGCTCCGCGGACAAGCATTCCGATCGCACTCACGGCAGGCGGCCCATATGAGCGCGTTCGAGCAACTCAGCCTCCAGCCCAGTCCAGAGGCATGGAACCCTGCGTGGATCGCGCGCGGTGAGCTTCGCGGCCAGCGGTTCGAAATGCCCACCGGCGTGTCGAGCGTGACCTTCGACCGGGCACAGCTGGCGGACGTGGACTTCTCCGGAACGCGGTTCGCCCAGTTCACCGTTCACGGCAGCGAATTCGAGGAATGTGACTTCACCAACGCCGTCTTCGAGCAACTGTCGATGGGCTCGACGCGCGTGCGAGGAACATGGGACGGTGTCAGCTGGCCCCAGTCAGTCTTTCGCGATTGCGTGTTCCGGCGCACCCGCTTCGCGTCCTCCACGTTCTTCGGCAACGTCCGCTTCGAGAGGTGCACTTTCGACCGGTCTCGACTGAGAGACCAGACGAGCACCTCCGAAGCGGAGTTCGTCGACTGCGTCTTCCTCGGTCGCGTGCGGAACGTCAACTTCTGGGGGCGCCCGACCGACCACCAGGCCGCGCTGGGCAGGGACCGCAATGACTTCACCGGAAACGACTTCACGGGCGCGGAGCTGGATTACGTCGCCTTGCATCACATCGACCTGCAGGCCCAGCGCTGGCCCGGCCTGCCCGGTTACGCGCTTCTCGATCGGATCAGCGCGCGCGTGGAGGCGGTGCTGCCCTTGGTTGAGCAGTGGCAGGACGCACATCACCGGAAGGAGGCGCACTTCAGCTTGGAGTTCCTCGCGGACACGGCCCTGGTGCAGAACGACGACCAGGCGCTGGTGAGTCCGTTGGATATGGGGCGCAAGTTGCCGCCCTCACTCCGCGAGGAATTGTTCGAGGCACTCAGACACACATCCAGCGATATAGCCCCTGGTTGAGCCGCACCGCCTCACGCGCCAGATCCCGCAAAGCTGTAATGCGTTCGACCTCGAACTCGTCAAGCAGCTCGTCTTCGGCATACCCGCGCAGCCGCGCGTCGTCCACGGCGGCGAGTGCTGCGACAGTCTCGGGTGCTGCCCGGTCCACGCCTGCCGACTCGCCATCGTCCACGATGGCCTCACTGTCCCCGAACTCGCTGAGATCGTGTCCGGTGAGCTCCGCGACCAGTGTGTCGAGCTCGTCGAGCCACCCTTTGCAGTCGACGTACGGCAGGTTCACCGCCTCCGGCCCGCCAGCCAGGGCCAGCCCCGCGGACTGGTCGGAGTCCGCCGTGAAATAGTCGACGAGAACGCCCATGGCCGGCCACTCTACCGATCAAGTCCACACGGTACGCAGCAGACGTGGGCCGATCGTTCGCCCGACTACTCGAGGAGCCCGGCGAGGGGCAGAAGCGGCAGCATGTCTGCCTTCTAGCTCGCAAGCCTGAATCGTCGTAAGCGGAAAGCGAGCCCATCGGCGATCAGCGGCGGCCCAAGCTGCCGGCGGCCGGGATCTGCCCCCCAGGCCGCATGCCCGGCTGCCGCCTTGATACCTGCAAGGGCAATGCGGCAGACCTGCGGGCAGGCCCGCGTCGTATTCAGCCGAGTAGTTCCGGGCAGCAGCAGCGGTGAGGACTTGCATTCCTGAGGATAGCCACCTCTGCCAGCCCTAATCCGGAAATACGAGAGCGGACCCAAGGACTACCCCCCACCCACCTTCATCGAGGGTTATCACCCTTTGGCATCACCAGTCTGCACAGGATCGTTACAAGAAATCCCTTATCTCGCCCACACCACCCACTTACTCTTTTCTCTGCTATATCCCCCCAAGCAAGGACGCTAATGAAGCTCTTCTTAGCAGGCCTCGTGGCAACGGCCGCTGCCGTGTGCGCGGTGACCGTACCCGCTCAGGCGACATCCGTAGCCTCCGTGCAGGCCGCTCCAGCGGACCCGGTGAAAGCCCTGAAGGCCCAGCTGGTCTCAGGCAAAGGCGTAAAGATCACCGAATCAAACGGCATCACCCTCGATTTCACCTCCGACGACCAGGCTATGCAGGTACAGGTGACCACCCAAACGGTCGGTACCCTGGCTTTCGACAAAGGCAACGTAGCGGCTGCCGATCTGCGTGTCCGCATGTCCTCACGCCAGAAAGGGTCCAACCCTCCCTACCGGGTCATCGCTCAGGGCAGAAACGCCTACGTGACCAACGCCGGCATCGCCAAGGCCCTGCCCTCCGGTCGTTCCTGGATCCAGTCGAAGGCCGGCGGGCCCGAAAACGCTCTCCTCAACATGGGCGCCACTCCAGCGGAACTACAGTTCATGCTGGACAACGCATCAGAGGTAGCGACCGGCCAATATCAGGGCACCGCCACACTCGCCAAATTCCGGCACGACAAGTCCGCCGGAGAAGGCAACGTCGAGTTCAGCCTGTACTTCGATGAACACAACCTGCTCACCCGCACGGTCGTCGACACGACGGCCTACCCGGACGGCGACAGCACGGCCTATGACCAGATGGCCTTCCACACCGATACCAAGTATTCGGACTGGGGCACCAAGGTGAAGATCGCTACACCGGCGGCCAGCAAGGTCATCAGCGAGAAGAAACTCAACGCGAAGACCCGCAAGGCCGTCATAAAGGCTGGCTATCCGGAGAGCGGCCCCTTCTAACCAGCGCCAAGAAGGAACCGACGCCGGCGGGCAACCCGCACCATGCTCTACCAGGAGACGCTCACCTTCAGCCGGCTTTACAAGGCGTCGGCCGCGTTCCGCGCTCAGCACGACGGGAAGTACACGAAGACCGAACTCTCGTGGCGGCTATGACTCGGAGAGGAGCAGTTGGTACGCAGAGTTCGGACCTCCTGGCCCGAAAGGCTCGGTCATGCCCGTTACCGGGCGAACTTCCGTTTCAGTGGTTACAGCACGCAGTGGTACTACGAGCAATGAACCATCAACATCGCCCACAAGCAGTGGCAACGCGACATATTCCTCACTGCGGAGATTGACCACGACAAGGACAAACGAGTGTCTTTGTATGGCGGCCGTCGCTGACCGCTATCGGGCTCCGGGAGTCAGTAGCTATGGCTGAGGTGACAGCGGCACTCCTGCTGTCCCGATCAGTCCCTCCCGGACCATCAGGCTCCAGGATGCGCCTGGAACAATGATGTACGACGCTGGGAGCGTGACTAGGAACCAGTTGTCCGAGGCGGAATGATCTCGGTGACGCGTGCCGTCCCGACAGGAGGCCGTATCTCGTGCATGGTGATCACATCGCCGGGCTCAAGGTGCCACCAATGCTCGAAGGTCAGGGGGAGCAGCCTCACCGACCCCCACTCGCCCGGCTCCAAGGGATCACGGCCTTCGACCCAAAGTAACGCGATGCCGAGCAGGGGTTTACCCTCGGGCGTTAGAAGGCCGATGTCCCACATGGGCCGGAGCGCTCCGCCTGGGGGTATGGGTCTCGTCCTGCCTCCCTCCTCGGGGCTCATGAGGCAGAGTTCAGCGAGAACGGCACCGTTCCGAACCTCGCTGTATCGCCATCCGTACCAGTCAGCGTCTTTGCGGAGCCCCAGCAGGCGGGCGGCGTCGGCCAGCAGGTCCCAGAACTCGCGCGGCTGAGAATGCGCGTTGCCGAGTTCTTCGAGAAGGAGAAGGGCCATCTCCCAGTCGTCGCGCTCCAGGTACTCCAGAACTTCGGCTACGCCGGCGCCGGCCGCGGTCCGTATGTCGGCCGCACAGAGCCGGACAGCCTTCAGAAGCGGGGAATCCTGGAGATCCACGGTCTGATTGTGCCTGACCACGGAGTAGCGCTGGGCTCGGGTACCTTTCTGATCCGTAACAAGGCCGGAGACGCTCACCGCTGACAGAAACGCCTGGTCATCCGGGCTCATAGCCTCGGAATATCCAAGACGTACAGGACCGTCCAGAGCGTTGCAAGCGCCGGCGCTTGCAAGATCGTAATTGCGCAAAGTCGTTTGTCGTCCCCGATGGCTACTCTCCGGCGCATGGCAGTCCCCGAGATCATTCCCATCATGTACGAACCCGACTACCACACCGGTGCGATCGGCCAGTGGGAAGGCGGGCAGTTCTTCGGCTCCGCCATCGCCGCCTTCCGCGAGGGATACACCCACACCGACGACTGGCCGGCGCACAAACGCTGGTATGCCGTCCTCCACACCTTCGACGCGGCCGGTCATCACCTTTCCACCCGCGTCGAGCATGTCGGAGCCGACGACGACCATCGAGCAGCCGCCGACACCGCGCTAGAGCGGCTGAACCGCTGGCTCGACGCCCTTACCGGCCTTCGCTACGGCGACATTGCCATACGCCCCTTCCAGCACATCTTCGACGGGGTCCTGTTCGGCCTAGTCATCGAGACCTTCGAAGGCGAAGAACACGCCGAGTTCTACCCGAACAACATCGGCTTCTATGAACCATGGGACGGCGCATTCGACACTTGACCTTCTGATCCGTAGAGAAGGCCTTTCGTCAGTTGCTCGCCGAGGTGCTTTGTGGGTGGATGCGGACTGGTGGGGTGTGCTCGTTCGTGTGATGCGGTGTGCTGTACGCGCTGCTGTATAGCCATGCCGGGGCCCACGCTGCGCCTCGCCGTCCGTATGCGGGGCAGGCGGGTGAAAAAGCAGATGTTGGCGACGGGATAGATCGCTACCCTCCGGGGGGTGGAGCTTCGAGAAGAGCAGCCGGGCGACGCAGGCGCCGTGCGCCACGTCCATCTGCGAGCGTTCGGCGACCACGGCGGAGTCGTGGCCGACCTCGTCGACACCCTGCGCCACGGCGTCCGCTCCGGCGGAGGGTTGGCGCTCGTGGCCGAGGTCGCCGGGCAGGTCGTCGGGCACGTCATGTTCACCCGCAGCCTGCTCGACGCCCCGCGGCGGCTGATCGATGTGCAGGTGCTCAGCCCGCTGGGCGTACTGCCCGAGCACCAGCGGCAGGGCATCGGTTCGGCCCTGGTCCGCGCCGGGCTCGCGACTCTCTCCGAAGGAGAGAGCCCCCTCGTCTTCCTGGAAGGCGACCCCGGCTACTACTCCCGTTTGGGGTTCACCCCGGGGGCCGAGCTGAGCTTCCGCAAGCCGTCCCTGCGCATCCCCGACGCCGCTTTCCAGGTGATCAGGCTTCCGGCGTACGAGCCATGGATGACGGGGACGCTGGTCTACTCCGAGCCGTTCTGGCGTCACGACGCCGTCGGGCTCCGCGACCTCGACGCCTAACTCCGGCGATTCTCCCCAACCGCCACAGCACATGCGGTTAGTCCGCCTTTATGCTGCTTCCTGGCAATACGGGCGCGCCACTGTCACTATCGGGAAATGGCGAACTTCGACATTCGCCCCAAGGGGGTCGACCCAGCCGGCTACGACCGGCTGGCTGAGCGGGTCGCACGGGCTCGCGCGGGGGAAGAGGAATTCACGGGCCATCAGTTGCTCAAGGAGCTGGTGGCATTGCACGCCAATCCGGTCGAGAACGGGTACGACGTGCATCAGGTCGTGGCGATGGCCGAGAGGTGGGCGCGGCTCTTGGACACGTTGCCCGCGCGCTTCAAGGTGGCGCTACGGGGCTACAGCCGCACGCAGGTGGACGCCCTGCGAGCGCGTGTCGAGGCGGGCGAGATCACCGGTGCCGAGGTCCGTCAGACGGCCTTTGACGTGGTTCTTCGGGGTTATGACCGCCATCAGGTGCACGTCGCCATCGAACACTGGGCCACAGCTCTCGATGCGGCGTCAGGCCCGATCGCAGGATGACGCCAGCCCGGAAGGCGACCGGAGACTACCCGCCGCTCACGAGGGACCATGTCCCTGGTGCATCGCGGACGGGAGCCTGCAGCCCGCTATGACGCCGAACTTGTAGATGTCTACGACGCCCCCAACGACGCGCCGAAAGTCACGATCGAGATCATCAGTCGGAGAACTCCTGGCTTTTCTGGATGGCAGCAGGAACGCTGGCTGTTCCACTGCGGTGACGGCGCTGCATTTCTCGGGCCGGTCGGGGCGTCGGAATTGGATGCTTTCCCTGATGCGCGGGAAATGCTGCGCTTCGAGCACTCCACTGGCGGATGGTCGCCGTGGATGGCTTCCTCGCGGCCCTGGATAAGGACGGCACCCCCACGGCCTATCTGTTCAAAGTACGTCGTCCAAAGGAGCGCGGAATCGCAATAGCCGATCGGCACTTTATCCGCTCGCGATGTCGTCCCGCTGTCGTCCCGCTGTCGCGACATTCCTTCGGTCTCGGTGATACAACGACCGGTCCGCTGGTCCGATGTCGACCTCAGACCACCATCCGCAGCCTTTTACCTGCTCAGGCAGCTGTTGCCGACTGGTGACGCACAATCGCATTAGACGGCGTCGCTGGGCCACCTCCACATCAACAAAATTCACTCTTGCCGATAACGTCCAAAAGCTTCAATATCTCAGCAACGGGGTCACATCACACCACGGGGAGAAACAACGTGCGACGTATCATCGCGGCTTTATCCGGCATCCTTGTCGGCCTGACGCTCATCGCCGGTCCACAACCCGCGACAGCCCGATCTCTGGGCACGATCACGATCAACTGGTCCGGGAGCGACGAGGGCGACCTCGGCAAGATCCGCGTGTCCACCACTTCCGACCAGCCGATCGCCACGCTCAAGGCCCACGTCATCTCCGCTACCGGCGGGGAACTGGCCACCATCGACGACTTCGCCCTCACCTCAGGCACCTCCACCAACGGCATCTGGACCACCCGCACCCGCGTCCAGCTCACCGACCTCGGCACCTACCGCATCGACGTCGAAGCCACCGACACCGAAGGCACCCACGTCACCGCCGAACGTACCGGCCAGCTCATCTACATGGTGAAGACCGTCTTCGACCCACTCACTCCCAGCCGCGCCACCGTCGACTACACCCACCGCCACGTCACCGTCAAAGGCCGCCTCTATGGCATCTGGCCCGGCAGCGGGGAGCGCAAACCGCTTGGGCAAGGCTTCCCCATCTCTTTCGGCATCTCGTACCTCAACAAGACGGGCGGCTACGCCGGCTTCGACCACGCCGAACTCACTACCGACGCCAAGGGCCGGTTCCGGCACTCGCTCACCCTCAAGATGGGCGCTGAGTTCAGGGCGACCTACCCCTACAGCAACGACCACCTCTGGTACATGAGCGGCACCTCCGACAAGCTGATCGTCAAGGCGAAGGAGTCTGCCACCGAGGTAACGGCCAACGTGGCCCCGGCAAGGGTCAACGCAGGAGACCCGCTCACCGTCTCCGGCCTGGCCAGATGGCGCTCCCCCGCAGGATGGCAGCCCATCCCCGACACCAAGCTCTCCGTCCGGGTCGAGAACACCAATGGCGCGCCCACGTCCGTCACCACTGACGCGCAAGGTCGCTACAGCCTGACGTTCGTGCCTTACACCACAGGCACCGTCACCGTCGCCTACTACACCGAAGACCCCTTCAAGGCACACGCCAGCACCACCATCGCGTTCACCGTCGCCCACCCCGCATCCTTTACCAACCTCACAGCGGTACGGGAGGAAGCCGAGGTCGTAGTGTCGGGCCATCTCGCCTTCACCGGCAGTTCCACCCCGGCCGACCCAGAAGCGATCATCGAATTCTCCACCGACGGAACCACCTGGGCCACTCGGTCCACCCGCCCCGCCTACTGGGACGGAACCGGCTACGCCTTCGCTGACGCCATCACCGAGCCTGCGGCCGGCCATTGGCGAGCCCGCTTCGAAGGCGGCGAACACTTCCAGGACGCGCTGAGCCAGAGCGTCCAAGTAGGCGCCGCACAGTAGCGGATAAACGACGCGAGCCCGTGACCGCACCGCGGACACGGGCTCGCGAGCCGCAGACGGCCCAAGCGCGGCATAAGTCTCAACAGGGCGGCCGAGCCCGCTACCAGGCAGAACTGAGAGGAGGAAATGCCACTCCGAGCGGGCTGCCTCCAGATGCCGTGATCTTGACATAGCCGGCTGAGCGATCCTGCTGAAGGTCGAATGCGCGCCGTTTTCAGCATGTCGGCCCGCCCTAGAGGTCCTCGACGTAACCGGCGCTTCGGCTTCCCGCCTCGACAGGCACCCCGACCACGACGCCGCCCGCATCGACACCCGGCAGGCGCCAGGGCTGGTTACCGAGACCCCGTCGCAGCCAGGGCGAGTCGATTGCGAAAAGTTCACCCCATCGTTGAACCGGGTCGGCGGCTACATCGTTTCGAAGATCAGCCAAACGCGGACAGCAAGCTCACGTCGACTCAGCGGGAGACTTCCAGTGACACTGCGTCTGAATCGCTCTGCTCTCGTCGATCTTCCTTCTGCGGATCGGATCCTGTTCCAGAGTTTCGGCGCCGGCCCGGAGGCCACCCCGGCGTTCGACCGCATTCACCATGCCTTCGAGGCCCACGCCAAGGCCGCGCCGACCGCGATCGCCGTCACGCATCTCGGCGAGAGCATGACCTACCTGGAACTCGACCGCCACGCCAACCGCCTCGCCGCGTCGCTCGCCCACCGTGGCGTGCGTCCTGGCGACCGAGTCGGCC
Organism: Nonomuraea sp. NPDC049269; assembly: GCF_043197155.1. Lineage (NCBI taxonomy): Bacteria > Bacillati > Actinomycetota > Actinomycetes > Streptosporangiales > Streptosporangiaceae > Nonomuraea > Nonomuraea sp. NPDC049269. Next base: position 1,207,139 of record NZ_JBICSO010000002.1, on the reverse strand, counting down.
TGTTCATGACACGGTCGATCCCGATGGTCGTGGGCATCCTCGCGATCTTGAAGGCCGGCGCGGCCTACGTGCCGCAGGATGTCCGGATCACCCCTACCGTCCACCTGCGCCACATCGTCGACACGGCCTCCATCAAGGTGATCCTGACCTCCTCCGATACGGCGCCGAGGATCCCCGCCAGCGATCGTCACGAGGTCATCGCGGTGGACGAGGTCCCGCGCTCGGGCGAGTGGTCCTCGCGAGTCCCGGGCGGGTCGGGCGACGTGGCGGTGGTCATCTTCACCTCTGGGACGACCGGCCACCCCAACGGTGTCAACGTGACCCACGCCAACCTGTGCAACATCCTGCTGAACGAGCCGGGCTCCCTGGGAATCGGCCCTGGGACCAGGGTGGCCCAGATCCTCAACATCGCCTTCGACATGGCGGTTTGGGAGATCCTTGGAGCCCTGTCGCACGGCGCCACGCTCGTCATCCGCGGCGACGACATCGAGGAGACCGTGCGCGACGTCGACGTCGTCATCGCCACCCCGGGAATCTTGGGCTCTCTCGACGCCTCTCGGTGCCGCAACGTCAAGGTGGTCGCGGTCGCGGGCGAGCGCTGCCCCCGGCAGCTGGCGGACACCTGGTCTCGCTTCAGCGCCTTCCACAACGCGTGCGGACCCACCGAGGTCACCATCGTCAACACGATCCAGCGCTACGATCCGCGGCGCCGCGTCCTGACCATCGGCAGACCGCTGCCCAACACCACGGTCTACATCCTCGACCAGAACGGCAGGCCATGCCCGATCGGCGAAATCGGCGAGATGTGGGCGGGCGGCGCCTGCGTGACCGCGGGCTATCTTGGAAACGACGTCGTGACCATGCAGAGGTACCGGCCCGATCCCTTCCGTGGCGGCGGCCACCTGATGTTCCGCACTCGCGACCTGGGCCGCTGGACACCGGACGGTGAGCTGGAACACCACGGCCGTACCGACGACCAGGTGAAGGTCAGAGGCTTCCGGGTCGAGCTGGACGCGGTCACCGGCGCACTGGAGCTGACCGCGGACTGCGCCCGCGCCACCACGGTCCTGCGCGAGGGCGAGCTGATCGGCTTCGTCAGCCCGGCGAGCGTGGACGTCGAGGCGGCGAGGAAGTCCGTCGAGCAGTCGCTGCCGTACTATTGCGTGCCCTCCCGCGTCGTGGCCGTCGACGAGCTGCCGATGACCGACCGCGGCAAGGTCGACAAGACCGCCCTGCCCGACCTGATCGATGTGGTCGCATGACGGTCGTGCGCTCCTTGTCGGATGCGCTCGAACTGCCTCCGCCGCGCTCGGCGATCAGGATCCTCGGCAGTGGCCGGCGCTTCATGCACTACAACCGGCTCGCCGCCGTCGTGCTGGCCGTCAACACGGGGTTCCTCGTCCACGCGATCACCGTCGGCTGGTGGGCCGACCCGAGCACCCTGTCCCTCCTGGTGGTGGCCAATGTCACCCTGGCCGTGCTGATCCGCCAGCAGTACGTCATCAACCTGCTCTTTCACGTGGCCACCGATGCTCCCGTCCGCTGGCCGCTGGCGGTCCGCCGCATTCTGGGCAAGGTCTACCATTTCGGTGGACTACACGTCGGCGGGACGGTCGCGGCCACCCTGTGGTTCGCCTTCCTCGCCGGGGTGATGACCGTACGCCCCTCCGGGGTCTCCGCGGGGCTGCGCACGCTCACGTACGCGATCCTGGCGCTGCTGGTCGCGATGGTGGTCTTCGCGCTGCCCTCGCTGCGGGCGCGGCTCCACAACGTGTTCGAGGTCGTGCACCGGTTCGGCGGCTGGACGGTGCTCGCCCTGTTCTGGGCGCATGCGCTGCTGACCGCGGCCCACCAGGCGACGTTCTGGGCGCTCACGGCCATCACCCTCAGCGTCGCGCTGCCGTGGCTGCGCCTGCGGCGCGTGCCTGTCCGGATCTCCAGGCCATCGTCGCACGTGGCCCTGCTCGGGTTTGACTACGGCGTCACGCCGTTCGCGGGCTCGTCGACCACCGTGAGCCGTAGTCCGCTGCTTGAGTGGCACTCCTTCGCCAATGTGCCCACCCCGGGCAGGAACGGCTTCCGGCTCACCGTCTCGCGGGCCGGCGACTGGACGGGGTCGCTGATCGACGACGGTCCCTCTCACCTGTGGGTCAAGGGCATACCGACGGCCGGCGTCGGCAACATCGACAAGCTGTTCGCGCGCGTCGTCTGGGTGGCCACGGGCAGCGGCATCGGCCCGTGCCTGCCGCACCTGCTGTCCCGCGACACGCCGTCGCGGCTGGTCTGGTCGACACGGCGCCCCCGTACGACATACGGCGACGAACTGGTGGAGGAGATCCTCGCCGTGCAGCCAGACGCGGTCGTCTGGGACACCGATGCCAAAGGCAAGCCCGACCTTCTGGCCCTGGCCTACCGGGCGTATGTGGAGTTCGACGCCGAGGCGATCATCTGCATCTCCAACAAGAGGACCACCTGGCACCTCGTCGAACAACTTGAGATGCGGGGTGTCCCCGCGTACGGAGCGATCTGGGATTCCTGACCTGACAGCGCGTGATCTCTGGAGGACGGTCCATGGCTTTCCGAACACTGACGGTCGACGACAATGATCAGATCGTGACGCTCGCCATCGACAGGCCCGGCGTGCTCAACGCCCTGTCCCGGCAGACCCTCACCGAGCTGAAACGCTTCCTCACCGGCCTGACCGGCTTCCGCGGAATGATCCTCACCGGTTCGGGAGAACGCGCCTTCGTCGCCGGTGCCGACATCCGGGAGATGGCGGCGATGACGCCGGAGGAGGGCGAGGAATTCGGCAGGCTGGGCCAGGAGGTCACCCGGCTGATCGAGGCGGCGCCGTTCCCAGTGATCGCCTGCGTGAATGGGTACGCGCTCGGGGGCGGGTGTGAGCTGGCCATGGCCTGCGACTACATCTACGCGACGGCGGACGCCGTATTCGGCCAACCGGAAGTACGGCTCGGGCTGATCCCCGCCTTCGGCGGATGCGTGCGGCTGCAACGTCACGTCGGCCCCGGCCGGGCCAGGGAGACGATCTACACGGGCCGCAACGTCGATGCCGGGGAGGCCCTGCGGATCGGCCTGGTCAACCGGGTGTTCGTGACCAGGGAGGAGATGCTGGAGGCGGCGTACGGGTCGTTGGCGCTGGTCTCAGCGAACTCGCCGATCGCCGTGGCGTTGTGCAAGGAGGCCGTCAACGACTCGCGCGGCCGGGAGATCGGCGCCGCGCTCGACATCGAGGCGCACGCCTTCCGCCGCACGTTCACCAGTGAGGACATGCGCGAGGGCACGCAAGCCTTCCTGAGCAAGCGAAGGCCCGTTTTCCCGGGAAAGTAACCCCCTTCTCACATGGGTGTGGACATGACCGATGCGCATGCGGCACTCCTGCGGGCACTGTACGACGAGCACGCGCCCGCGCTGTGGCGCTTCGTTGTCCGCTTGACCGGCGACAACCAGTTCGCCCACGACGTCGTCCAGGAAACGCTGCTACGAGCGTGGAAGAGCCCGGAGGTCTTCCACAAGGGTGAGACGGCATCGCGCGCCTGGCTGTACACCGTGGCCAGGAACGTGGTGATCGACCACAGCCGCAGCGCTCGGGTACGCCGGGAGGTCGGCACCGACCGGCTCCCCGAAACGTCCAGCGCCGACCAGATAGACGCCACACTCGACGCCTGGCTGGTCACCGACGCCCTCGCGCAACTGTCGGAGAACCACAGAACCGTCATCGTGCGCACCTATTATGGCGGCGAATCCGTCGCCGAACTCGCCGACAAACTCGACCTGCCGCCCGGCACGGTGAAGTCGAGACTGCACTACGCTCTCAGGGCCCTGCGACTCGCGCTGCAGGAAAGGGGGGTTACCACTCATTGATGTCCTCAACGGATCCGTACGCGAAATGGGACGCGGCGTACGTCATCGGGGCCCTGTCCCCCCGCGAACGACTCGAGTACGAAGAGCACCTGAGCGGATGCGCCACCTGCTCGCAGGCGGTCGCCTCGCTCGTCGGCATACCCGGCATCCTCTCGACCGTCCCGCCGGATCACGCCCTGCGCCCGCCGCACGCCGACCCTTCGCCTGCCGAGGTGCCGGCGAGCCTGCTGCCCGAGCTGATGAACTCCAGCCGGCGAGCCCGGCGGTGGGGCCGGATACGTGCCGCCGCGGTCGCCATCGCGGCGGCTCTTGCCGGGGTGATGGCGTCCTCGCTCCTGCCCGAGCGGCAAGAGGCCGCCCTGCCGATGCAGGCGTCCCCGCTCCCGCCCGAGCGGCAGGAGACCGCCCTGCCGATGCTGCAGACGATTCCCAGCCCTGTCACCGCCGAGGTGCGCGTCATCCAGGAACCCTGGGGCACCCGAGTGGAGTTGACCTGCCGTTACGCCGTGCCCGCCGACCCGGCCCCGCCCAAGACGTTCGAGTACGCCATGTACGTCACCGACCTACTGGGCAGCAGTACGAGGCTGGCCACCTGGATGGCGTCGCCCGACACCACGACCATGCCCGTCGGCACGACCGGGCTGACCAAGAAGCAAATCAGGAGCATCGACGTCCGGCTCACCAAGAACGGGCGCATCATACTCGACAGGCAGCTGTAGCGGTCGACTCCGAGGGCGGCGGCTCTGGGTCGGCGGATAATGCCATCCGCGCAGGTCATCCAGCTTGCACGGCTACCACCTACGGTGCCTGGCCGATCTGCCGGTCGGCGGCGTGAAGTGATACCCCTTCCGCGGACGTGACCGAATCGGCGTCGACGATGGTCCCGGGATCGGGTAGGTGCTGATTGCCGTGGCCGGGATCGTTCATGCGGGGAGGGCGTCTCCAGGGAAGCCGTGGCACGGGTGAACCTCGCAGCGCATCATCCCGGCTCGCACGCAGGGGTCCCCGGCCATGATCTCCGCGGCTTCTTCGGCCGGCACGGTCATGATCGCGACGCCGGCCATGGTGTCGGAGGCGACCGGGCACAGGATCGCGATCACCCCCTCCGCGCGCAGCGACACCATGCGTCGCTGGTGTTCGAGTTCGATTGCGTCCGCGCCGTCCATGGTCCGCTCCGGCCCCCACTGAAGGAGCGCCAGGCTGTAGGGCTTCGCGGTCGCGGCCAGAGCCCGAATCTGTTCGTCGGTCACGGTCGTGCTCATGATGTCTCCTTACTTCTCGATGCGCTCGGCCAACGAGACGATGATTCCTTCGGGCCCGCGGACGTAGGCCATCCGCCACACGCCCTCGTATTCACCAATGCCTCCCACCAGGCCGTAACCGTCGACTGCGGCGTGGTCGACCGCGGCTTGGAGGTCGTGCACCTCGAAGGCGACGTTGCGCAGGCCCAGTTCGTTGGCCGGCGCGGCAGGCGAACCCGGGAGGTGGTCCGGCCGCGTGAAGCTCGAGAGCTCCAGCGTCGTACCTCCGCCGGGCGGTCGCAGCATGACGATCTCGGTGCGGGCGTCGGTCATGCCGATCACCGTGTCCAGGAACTCGCCTTCGACGGCCATCTTCCGATCGGCCTCCAGACCGAGATTGACGAAGAACGCCGTCACGGCGTCGAGGTCGGCGACAGTGATGCCGACGTGGTCGAAGCGCCTTATGAATGTCATCGGATCCCTTTCGAGGTTTCTTTAGGAGACTCTGATAAAGGTAGCGCCCAAGGTTCCGTAAGGGAACCCCATTTGCTAGATTGCTGCCATGCAGCGAACGTGGTTCGGGTTGGCAAGATCTCAATATTGTCCTGACAAATCAGCAGCCCTTGATGGCGTAACGCCTGTTCAGGGGCTTCCCATGTGAGAGCCAACGAGCGGAATCGAACCCCTGACCTTCCGTTTACAAGGTCCCCAAACGATCTCCAGCGCCGTTCAGACCTGTTCACCGCACTGGTCGCCAGAGCTTCGGCTATTCAGACCCGTTCATCTCAGTTCGTGATCGTCCGTTCGGGTGGCGCCCAGAAAGCCAGCCCATGGGCGACTGGGACCCCTGGCTCGCGCTGCCGGTCTTCTCCCTGCTGTTCGGTATCGGGTTCGCGCTGCTGCTGAACTCCGCCGCGAGCCGCGTCCCCCGACCACGCCTGGTCCTGCTGCGCCGGCTTGGGGCGCTGCTCGCGATCGGCCTCGTGCACATGCTGCTATGGCCGGGCGAGATCCTGACCGACTACGCCGTCGTCGGCATGCTGGTGCTGCTGCCCTCGACCTGGCTGCCGCGGTGGGCCATGGCCGGCCTCGCCGCCGCACTCATCCCGGCGGCACTGATCTTCGGCGGGGGCGGGCCCCCGCTGATCGCCGGGCTGTTCCTACTGGGCTCGACACTGGTCCGCTACGGGGTGATCGAGCAGATCGAGCGGTCCACCCGAGGGCCGGCCCTGCTGGGCCTGGCCTTCGCAGCGGGACTGGCTTCTGCCCTGTGGGTACAGGCCAACATGCGGGCCGTGGGGGCCACGACGTACCTATCTTCCATGTCCAGCCTTGCCGATCTGCTGCTCGTCGGTGTGTACGTGTGCGGCCTGCTGGTCCTGCTCAGAACGCCGCTGCGACCGGCGCTGCAGTTCGTCTTCGCGCCACTGGGGCGGATGGCGCTGACCGATTATCTGACCGCCACACTCCTCGTTCTGGTGGCCAGTCACATCCTCGGCCTGCCGATCGGCCAGTCCTTGACGGCGGCGTACTGGACCGCGGAGGCCATCCTCACGGCCCAGTGGCTGTTCTGCACCCTTTGGCTGCGCCGTTACCAACACGCCCAGCTCTCTGATGCCCAAGCTCATCGAGATCCACAACAAGCAGAACCCAAGAGGCCAGCTCCCCACGCCCGCCTTCACGACCTCCGACACATCCACGCCACCACGCTGCTCCTGGCGGGCGTACCCGTCCACGTCGTCGCAGCCCGCCTCGGCCACGCCGACCCGGCCATCACGCTCCGCGTCTACGCCCATGTGATCCAGGACCAAGTGGCCACAGCTGCGGATATCTTCGCAAAGAGAACACGGTAATTACTTTATGTAGTTGACCATGTGCTTAGAGTAATTTACGCTGCTCGTTAGCAGCGCTCGACCGGATGGGGAGGAAGATGTCCACTGCCACGGCAAGTGCCTACAGAGCGAAGATGTCCGACCGGTACGACACGTTCGATCAAGATCATGATGGTGCGATCAGGGCCGACGACTTCAAGGCCATGGCGAAGCGGATTCTGGGGGCGTGTGGGCACTCACCCCAGTCGCCTAAGGGAGCGGCGCTGCTGGCAGCGGCGCAGCAGTACTTCACGGCGTTGGCTGAGGTGGCCGACACCGACCACGACGGGGCCATCACCAAGGAGGAGTTCCTGGCCGCGGCTGCGTCCAAGCTGCGCGGCAACGCCGAGGGTTTCGCCTCGGCGCTGCGGCCGTGGGCGACAGCAGTGATCGACGTAGCCGATGTCGACGGCGATGGCGCGGTCAGCCTGGAGGAGTGGGCCACCGTGTTGCGTGCCATGGGGGCCACCCCGGAGCGCGCCGCGGAGGCGGCCGCCGCGGCCGACGCCGGCGTCGACGGCAAGATCAGCGTCGATGAGCTGCTCGCAGCGGCTGTGGACTTCTACACCAGCGATCGGCCGCACACCGAGTTCAGCCAGATATGAGGCAGCCCGTACCCGATCCCCGGCCGGTGCGAGCCGAGCCGGGGGAGGCCGACGCCTGCGGCGTGGCCGGCACCTGGGTACGGGAATACCTGTGTCGACCGCATCCCGAGCTCGGGCGGAGCGGACCGGTCTGCCCGTACGCCCGGCGCGCGCTGGACCGTGGCATGGTGTGGGCGGTGACATGGCCGGATTGCCCAGCGGACGCCACCGCGATGACGGCGATCATGGCCGAGTGTCTCCATTGGTTCGAGCGCTCCACGGATCCTGACCAGGCGCTGCTGGTGCTCTTCCCACGGCTCACCGCCGCCGATCACGGCTTGACGATCGAAGGCGTGCAGCGTCGCCTCAAGCCGGCCTTCGTACGGCGCGGGCTGATGATCGGCGAGTTCCACGACGGCCCGCCCGATGTGCCAGGGCTGCACAATCCGTGGTTCCGGCCTCTGCGCAGCCCGGTGCCGCTGTTGGCGGTACGGCACATGGTCCACTCCGATCTGCCGTTCCTGCAGGGAGATCCCGAGCACCTGGCCGCCTACCGCAGGTTCTTCCCCCTACGGAGCTCTCGGTGAGCGCCCCGCACATGGGCCCCGAGGAGTTCCGCCGGCACGGCCACACGGTCGTCGACTGGATCGCGGACTACTGGTCGAGGCGCGAGGGATTCCGCGTCATGCCGTCGGTCCAGCCGGGTGACGTGGCCGGCCGTCTTCCCGAGCGGGCACCCGAATACGGCGAGCCGTTCTCGGCGATGCTCGCCGATGTGGACCGGCTGCTGCTCCCGGGGATGGCGCACTGGCAGCATCCAGGCTTCCTGGGTTTCTTCCCGATGACCACCTCAGGGCCATCGGTGCTGGGCGAGCTGCTGGCCGCGGGGCTCAACGCGCAGGGCATGACCTGGTCGTCCAACCCCGCGTGCACCGAGCTGGAGATGACTGTCACCGACTGGCTGGCGGACCTGATGGGCCTGCCGGCGTGCTTCGCCGGCCGAGGCGTCATCCAGGACACCGCCTCCGCCGGGGCACTGGTGGCGCTGACGGCGGCGTTGTGGCGCCGCGCGGGCCTGGCATGGCGGGACGGCGGCAGCGGCGGCCGGTACACCGTCTACACCTCCTGCGAGAGCCACTGCAGCGTGGCCAAGGCCGCCAGAATCGCGGGTATCGGAGACGCGGGGGTGCGATGGGTCGAGGTCGACGGTCGAACCCTGGCGATGCGGCCGCAGCACCTGCGCGCCTTGATCGACGCTGACATCGCGCAGGGCCTGACCCCGGTCGCGGTGATCGCGACCGTTGGGACGACATCCACGACCGCAGTCGATCCTCTGCCCGCCATCGGGAAGCTGTGCCACGCCTACGACCTGTGGCTGCATGTGGACGGCGCATACGCGGGGGTCGCAGCCATCTGCCCGGAGCTGCGGTGGATCAACGATGGCCTGCAGGACGCCGACAGCTACTGCGTCAACGCGCACAAGTGGCTGCTCACCGGATTCGACTGCTGCGTGATGTGGGTGGCCGATCCCGAGGCCCTGACCAACGCCATGAACGTCTCGGCCGGCTATCTGACGGAGATCAGCAGCCAGGCCAGAGACTATCGTGACTGGCAGATTCCGCTGGGACGGCGCTTCCGCGCGCTCAAGCTATGGTTCGTGCTGCGCTGTTATGGTGCGGAAGGGCTGCGCGCCCACCTGCGTCGGGGAGTCGCGCTGGCCCAGGAGTTCGCCGGATGGGTCAGGGCCGATCCGCGCTTCGAAATCGTCGCCCCGCACCCGTTCGGACTGGTCTGTTTCCGTCTCCGGGCGGATGACGACCGCAACGCCGAGCTGCTCGCACGGATCAATTCCACCGGCGAGATCTATCTCAGTTCGTCGCAGGTTCGCGGCCGCTATGTGCTCCGCATGGCCGCCGGAGGACCGGCTACCGACCGGGCCCATATGGCCGGGCTATGGAAACGTATCCAAGCCGAGGCCGGCGATGCGTGAGGGCCGTGCTCTCTCGCCGGTCGAATGGCTCCTTGCCCAGGAGGAGATCTGGGCCGCGCTCTGGAGCCGGGTTCGGGGGCCACTGCGAATCGACGGCCTCACCCAGGCGTGCGCCACGCTGGCGACCAGCGTCCCGATGCTCACCACACGCATCGCGGACGGCTCGTGGCTGTATGCGACCGGCAAGCCTCTGCCGATTCAGGTCTTTCCCGCCGGTACGGAACTGTTCAACGCGCTGTCGACCGCTCTGCCCAGGCCGGGAGCCGACCCGGGGGCACCGCTCCGAGTCCTGGTCGTGCCTCACGGTCACGAGGACTCGACCGTGGTGCTCCTCTTCCACCATTCGATCATCGATGGGTCCAGCGCCTTCGCCGTGGAGCACCTGCTCTGGACCCTTTACGGGGGCGGTGACGCACCGCGGCAAGCGGGATTGCCCCCTCCGCTGGAGTCCTTCCTGGCGGGCCGGGTCACCCCGGAGCAGGTGGCCGACCATGTCGCCCACAGGACCGCCCTCGCCCAGCGCGCCATCGTGGCGACACTACCCGCGCGGGACTCGAAAGCGCCCCTGGACTACGCCGCCCGATACCTGGAGCTTGGCCGCACCGCGACCGAAGGGCTGGAGCGTACGGCGGCAGCTGCCGGACTGTCGACCCATGCGGTGGTCTGCGGCGCGCTCCTGGTCGCCGCACGCCGCATGATGACCGGCGAGCGATCGCTGACACTGACCTGCCACATGCCGGTGAACATGCGCCTCCACCTCCGGATCGCGCCACAACAGCCCATGTTCGCCTGCTCCGCTGCCCACCTCCCGGCACAAGTAGACGACGATCCGCTCGCCGTGGCGCGCGCCATCTCGGCGGGCTTGTTCCAAGCTCGATGGCAGGCTCTGGAATGCGAGGTGGTGGGACTACTCGACCTCCTGGCCGGACCCGTGCTGCCGATCACAATCGGGATCTCCAACCTGGGGCGCAAGAGGCTGGGCGAGCTACCCGGTGGCCTGCGGTGCGTGGACCGTCACTCCGCGACCTTCATTCCCGGCCCCGTGCCGGTGCTCCACGTCATGAACCGCGGCGGCTCGCTGGGCGCGGTCATCCCCTACAACCGGGCGTTCTTCACCGACCAGCAGATGACCGCTCTGGCTGACAATGCCACCGCCCTGTTGCGCGATCTCGCGGTGATGGGCCTCGCCGATTCTGGACAGCGCCCGGCGGTCTGACCCACTCTGCGGGGCGCGGCACCTCCCCCACAACTACCTCATGGGTCGTCTGACCAGCCGGGTAGCAGGTAGCAGGCCGATGACTGATCGTGCGGGATCGGCCTCATGGGGCGGATCTACGCCCCCTCTGCGGGCTGCTGGAAGAACTGGCACGCCACCTGACACCGCAGGCCCTCACTCGTCTACGCGGTTGACGCCGGGGTCTGGAAAGGTGGCGATCATACGCAGGGCGTGAGCTGGGTGGCCGCCGCGCAGCGCGCCCGCTTCGTTTCTGGGTTATCTGGCGAGTCGGCGGATCGTGGAGGGCGACGGCGTGGATCCAGTCATCGCTTCCACGCCAACCACGACAAATAGCGATCCCAAAATCACGTCATCCAGCGATCCAAGTCACACACGGTGAACGTCGACTCCACGATCTGCCGGACTCACCAGCACGCCACCGAGGCACGCTGGGACGGCCAGGCATAGAAGGAACCGCCGATCCGGAGGCGGGCGATGAGCACCTCGACTGGCGTCACGTGGTACATGCAGAGACCCGCCCCAGCCGGGGATGAGGGCGATGACCTGGAGAGATGTAGCGACGCGGTGTGTTCTTCCGTACTCCGGCTGCCCCCTTCGGCGCGAGAGGCGACACAGAGGCCCATCGATGTTACTAACAGTAGTTGATCCACTACTGAATGCAGCATCGCGGTAGTTCGGCCTAAGAGGCCAGGCCATCCCTCACAACAGATCGGAATGCCATGCCGATACCACTACGACCTCGATCCGTGCTCACCTTGCCGGCCTGCGTTCTGACGACGCTGCTGGCCGCGCCGGCACTACCGGCGACGGCCGACACCGGTACGCACGCCGCCATCGCGCGCCACACCGCCCAAGCCGCCGCAGCGCCTTGCGTCCGACAGGGGCAGACGACCTACCCGGTCAGTTACTACTGGAAGAACATAGCCAACATGCAGCTGGGCAGTGAGTCGGTCTCGGTCGACACCTCCCCATCCTTGTGGGGCGGCCAGATCGCCCCCGGCAGCACCTTCACCCTCACCTTGACGCACCGCACCGCCCGATGGCCGCTGCTGGTCCGCAGCTACACCACCACCTGGGACCTGTCGTCGCTGCTGGCCAACGCCGACGTGCTCAGCCAGTCCGGAGCCGGCAGCATCTCCGGCAACACCCTGACGATCCCCTCATCGGGCACCAAGACCGACCCCCCTGCGAAAGTCATCACCTTCCAGGTCAGGCAAGGCACCATCGGCGGCAGCATGACCATCCGGCCGACCGGGATCAGCAGCGTCCTCGCCGCTCCCGGCCAGCTCGGAAACAACACCCCCGCACCCCCGATCCAGATCGTCAACGGACAGTCCATCGCGCCCACCATGGCCACCGACGACACCGCCACTACCCAGGGCAAGGCCGTAAGCGTTCCCGTCCTGGCCAACGACACCGCCACCGCACCGACGATCAGCAACGTCACCAAGCCCGGCAACGGCACCGCGACCGTCTCCGGCACCAACGTGCTCTACACCCCCGCTCCGGGCTTCGTCGGCACCGACACCTTCACCTACACCATCACCACCGCCTGCGGGACCAGCACCGCCACGGTCACCGTCACCGTCCCCTGCACCGATACGCCCATCCGCCTGGCCAACGGCAGCTTCGAAGCACCGCCCGTGACCGGGTTCCAGTTCCTTCCCGACGCCTCCACCAACCCGGGCATCGGCTGGCACACCACCGCCACCAACCGCCTGGTGGAGTTCTGGCGTACCGGCTACAACGGAGTCCCCTCAGCCGACGGGCAGCAGTTCGCCGAGCTCAACGCCAACCAAGCCGCCACGCTCTATCAGGACCTACCCACCGTGCCGGGCACCCGCATGACCTGGTCGCTGTATCACCGGGGCCTTTTGGGCCCGGACGTGATGCGCGTGCTGATCGGCGCCCCCGGCGCCACCGTGGCCCAGACCCCCACCGGAGCCATCTCACCCGATATCATCGATGGCAACACCGCCTGGCGCCGCTACACCGGGGTATACATCGTTCCGGCCGGCCAGACCGTCACGCGCTTCGCCTTCGAGTCGGTCGCGACCGCGGGCGACAACCCAGAAAGCGGGAACGTCCTGGACGGCGTGACATTCGAAACACCGACCTGCCCAGCCGCGACATGAACAACGCCCGGCGCTGAGCCTCTGGGCATCAGCGCCGGGCTCGACCTCCTCCGCCACCCGTGATCGTGGGTCATGAACTTCGGCGACGGAGCCGACCAGGCGCGCCAAGGACGACTCGAACCGGGACTGCGACATCCCGCCGTTCCTGCAGGATCTGCTGGCCCGGCAGATCAAGGCGCACCCTGACCAGCACTGCCCGTGCAAGCCGATGCGGCTCGATGGTCAGCAGGAGCAGCCGTGCCAGGGCGGCGCCTTCGTGTTCCTGGGACCGCAGGGCGCGCACATCGTGGACTCCAACTATGCGCAGCGGTTCTTCAACCCCGCAGCGGACGGCCGCTACACCGGTTCGAAAGGCCAGCGTTCCTCTGAGACCAAGCCGGTGCTGGTCGACGTCGGCGGGCTGTGGCCGGGCGAGCCGGTGCCGACGTGGCCGCAGGCCGTGCCGGGCGAACCATACGAGCGGCCAGCCGGGCGTGGCTATCAGCGGCGGCCAGCCGTCTTGGGGGTGAACGCGGCGTCATCAAAGGAGAAGCTGGTGGCCTTCGCAGTGGAGCAGGGTCTGAGTCAGGCGGTGGCGGAGGACATGACGCGCCAGGAGATCCTTGACCGGCTGGTGCGCCCGCACCGCAGAACCGATGATGGCCCGCTGGCGTCGTGGCTGCCGGCCAAAGAGTGGTTGACGCCGCACGGAATGCGGCATGGTCACTCCACGCTGCTGGACGGGCTGGGGACGCCGGTCCGGCTGAGGGACGACCGGATCGGGCACGCCTCACTGGGAATGAAGCGGGGCGACATGCGCCGCCGGTACACGCACATCGCCAAGGAATGGCGAACCCAGCTCCGCAAGGATCTTCAACAGGTGTGGGAGCAGGCGCTCGCCGAGCGCGCCTGGTTCGCTCTTCACTCGCCGGTGGCGATGCTCGACGATCTCTTGAAGCCGTTCCGGGAGGGAAAGCGGGACCCGATTCCGCCGTTCTCCGCCGACGCGGACGTGGTCGAGCTTGTGACAGCTGAGGCCTGAAAATCCAAGATCGATCGCACTCTCATCGCATTAGATCAAGAACGCCCGGTCCGAGTTGATCTCAGACCGGGCGTTTTCCCCTGTTCAAACACAGAGCCGACGAGGGGAATCGAACCCCTGACCTTCTGTTTACAAGACAGATGCTCTGCCGATTGAGCTACGTCGGCGCGGCCTATCAGTGTAGACGGTCAACGGCGCCGATGACGAGCCACCTCGTACAACGCCACGCCGGCCGCCACCCCCGCGTTCAACGACTCCGCAGCCGCCCGCATAGGAATCCGTGCCACAACGTCACAGTGCTCCCGCACGAGCCGCGACAGCCCCTTGCCCTCGGACCCCACCACGATCACCAACGGCTCGCCCAGCAGGTCGACATCACCGATGTCCGCGCTGCCCTCGCCATCGAGCCCGATCACGAACAGTCCAGCGTCCCGATACTCCCGCAGCGCCGCCGTGAGATTGGCCGCCCGCGCCACACGCAGGTTGGCCAGCGTGCCCGCAGACGTCTTCCACGCCCCGCCCGTCACGCCGGCCGAGCGCCGCGACGGAATCAGCATGCCGTGCGCGCCGAAAGCAGTCGCCGAGCGCGCGATGGCGCCCAGATTGCGCGGATCGGTGACCCCGTCGAGCGCTATGATCAACGGCACTTCTGCCGCGTCCTGCGCCAATTCGACCAGTTCAGAAGGGTGCGCGTAGTCGTAAGCGGGGATCTGGAGCACGATCCCCTGGTGAACGGCGCCCTCAGTGAGCCGGTCAAGCTTTTCGCGGGTCGATTCGAGCAGCGCGATGCCCCGCTCCGTCGCGACCTTGATCGCGTCGCGTACGCGGTCATCGCTCTCGATGCGCTGCGCGACATACAGCGCGTTGGCCGGCACCCCGGCGACCAGCGCCTCGAGCACCGGGTTGCGTCCGCCGATGTATTCGGGCGCGTCCTCGGAACGCCGCTGCCGAGCCGGGCCAGGCCGCTGCCCGCCTCGCTCTTCACGGGCGACCCGCTCGGAACGCGCCTTGTCCTTGAACCAGTGACGCATTTCAGCAGGCGGGGTGGAGCCCCTGCCCTCGAGCCCGCGGCGTCCCTGCCCACCGGTGCCCTTGGACGGGCCCTTCTTCTTCGCGGGCCTGCCCGATGCCCTACCGCCAGCTGCCATGGCATTAAGGGTACTCGGGCCATCACCCACCTCACGCCTCACTCAAGATCACGGTCCCGAGCAGGGTACGGCCTACATGCACAGAGCCACAGAACCGGCACCTGAACTTGATCGAGTGATATCGGGGCGTTCTACGGCCCGGCTCGGGTCCGGAGAGATTACGGACCGTGAAACGCAAGCTCAAGACACCGCAGCACCGGCCGCAGGTGATCGATGGCGGCCCAAACGGCACCGGGTGTCACATGGAGTGCTCAGTCTGCTGCGCGGGCGACCTCGCTTGGTGCGCGGCAACGACCATGACGATGACGGAGGTCAGGGCGATGCCGGCGCCGACGTACAGCGGCGCGGCATAGCCAAGGCCCGCGGTGATGGCCAGACCCCCGAGCCAGGCGCCAAGGGCGTTGCCGATATTGGACGCGGACACGTTGGCACTGGCAGCCAATGCCGCACCGTGGGCGAAGTCGGTGACGCGAATGATCATGCCGGGCACGCTGGCGAACCCGAACAACCCCATCAAAAACACCAATATCACCGACGCGGTGGCACTGCCGGCCAGCAGACCGAACACGGCCAGTGTGATGGTGAGTCCGATCAGGGCGAGGACCAGGGCGCGGTCACGGTCTCGGTCGGCCGCTCGCCCGCCGACCACGTTCCCGACGACCAGACCGACGCCGTACACCATCAGCAACCAGGCGACATCCGCCGGGGAGAAGCCGCCGACCTCGGTGAACGTGTAGGCGATATAGCTGAACGCACCGAACATCCCGCCATAGCTGAGCGCGGTGGCCGTCAGGGTCAGCCAGACCTGCCACGACCGGAACGCACGAAACTGCGCCCGCAAGCCGCTGGGCGGTATCGGTTCGGAACGGCCCGTCACTGTCGGCGGCCGCGTCTCTCCCGCCCAACCGGGGACAAGAGCGGCGATTCCCGCCAGGGCGAGCACGCCGATTCCGGTGACTGCCCAGAAGGCCGCTCTCCAGCCCCATCGTTCACCGACCAGCGCGCCGAACGGGACGCCCAGAACGTTCGCAACCGTCAGCCCGGCGAACATCACCGCCACAGCACGAGCCTTCTTCTCCGGCGCGACCAGACTGCGGGCGACCAGCGAGCCGATACCGAAGAACGAACCATGGCACAACGCCGCGACGATCCGCCCAAGCAGCATCACCGGATAGTTCGGCGCGATCGCGGACAACAGATTGCCGATGACGAACAACGCCATCAAGCCGACCAGGATCCCCTTTCGGGGCAGTCGCGCCGTCGCCGCAGTCAGCGCGATCGCACCAATCGCGACACTCAACGCATACCCGGAGATCAGCCAGCCCGCTGCCGCCTCGGACACCGCGAAACTCGACGCCACCTGCGGCAGCAGCCCGGCGATCAAGAACTCGGTCAGACCGATGCCGAACCCGCCGAGTGCCAGCGCGATCAGTCCAACCGGCATCCGTCGCTCTCCGATCGCCCACGCCCGACAAGTCACGGGGTACGGCGTACGGATTGCCCGGATCCCGAAACGCCCGCATGCGGCCCGATCACGGACCGCGCGGCGCCGAGGCCCCACTATGCCACCATGGGGCGCGAAGAGTTCGTATGGGTGTCCGTCGCCTGAAATACGCGGATTCACGGAGTACGCGGAGCAGCCACATCACAGGCCCCGAGTCACAGGTAGCGAACCACCCGGCTAATCCCTGAGCCCCCAGTTACGAATGCCCACCCGTCCGAGCCTCCGGCTGAGGGAACCGGAACAGCCCGTGCAACCTCCCCAAAGCCGGAAGATCACCAAATGCCCGAGCAGCTCCACTCTTGATCGCATCACCAAGCGTCGTCTTCCCCTCCCCCATCTCCACCAGAACATCGTCATCCATCTCAATAACCGCATCCGGCCGCTGAGCAGGTCCGTGTACGGTCTCGATCGTCCCGTCGTCGATCCGAGCGTGAAAAACCTCATCAGAGACCCGGAACTCGTACACCGTCCGCATCCCCACCGCCGCCTCCGGATCAAAGCCGACCCGCAACGCCAGCACCGCCCACCCTGGTTGGAACGCCTCCCCTTCGCGCCGCTCCCCCATCGCCCACTTCATGCCCCACCGCGCCAAAGCCAGCACGGCAGGTTCCAGCTCCTGACCGGCTTCGGTCAGGGCGTAAGCAGGTGTACGCGCCGGCGCAGGCAGCACGATCTTGCGCACCAGCCCCTCGCGCTCAAGATGCTTCATCCGCGCCGCCAGCAGCCCGGTGCCCAGTCCGCGAAGACTGTGCTGCAGATCCCCGAACCGCTTCGGCCCGGTCAGCAGCTCGCGCACGAGCAGCAGCGTCCACCGCTCGCCGACGAGGTCCAGGGTCCGGGCAGTGGCACAGAACTGGTTGTACGTTCGCTGATCCACTTCAACATTCTAAGCTTCGAGCTTCCTGTTTCTGAATCTCGCACTCATAAGTACGTCAGCGACAGCACCCGGATCAGTGAGCATCACATCATGCGGCCCGTCCAGAGCGACGGTCCGATACCCGACCGCCTCGGCGAACCTGTCGAAGGCAAAAGTCTGCGGCCTGCAGTAGATCGCCGTCCCAGGGATCTGATCGACGGCCCCAGTCAGGCGCGTACCTTCGGTGAAGGTACGTAGCGGCTGCGGACGCAACCGTTCCTGAAGCCACTGGGTGTCGTCCGAATCGGTGATGCCGAAGAGCGCCGGCGCGGGAGCAGGCACCTGCCAGCCATCAGACGAACTCCCAGCAGAGGTACGAGCCGAGGCCCCCTGACCGGTGAGCTCCGCCGAATCCTGGACGAACTTCACGAATCCTTCAGGAGCCAGGCTGAACAGGCTGTCCCCATCCGCCCCGGCCCAGCCCTCCACCATGATCACATGGTCAACGCGTTCAGGATGAAGGTCGGCTGCCTGCCGCACCACCAACCCCGCGTAACTGTGCCCAACCAGCACGACACCACCGCCGGCATGCGCATCAGCCACGTACCGGTTCTCGCGAATGTCAGCGTCGTAGCGGGCACCGCGGAAGTCAGCGTCGTGGTGAGCCTCGCGGACGCCGACGTCGCGACGCGTCTCAGGATCGGTGTCCGTGCCTGGACCGGTGCCGGTGCCAGTGCCAGTGCCAGTGCCGGCAGCGTCGAGGGCGGCGACGACCTGTGCCACATGGTCGTGCAACCCCACGTCCCGACCGTACGCGAGGTCAGGAACGATCGTTCGCGCTCCAGCGCCTTCGAGCAACGGAACGACGCGATCCCAAGCCCAAGGACCATGCCAAGCGCCGGCAACCAGCACAAAGGTGGTCAAGAACCGACCCCCACGTGAAGCCGCGGCAGCACCCGCTCGGCGAACTCCTCCAAGGCCCCGCGATGGTCATCGACCGCGAACCGGATCACCACATGCCGCACCCCAGCCAACGCATACGAGTTCAACCAATCGACCGCATCATCCGCAGTGCCCGCGAACGTGGCCTGAATGGACTCGATGAACTCGAGCGGCGCGTTGTAGTACCGCTCAATGCTGGTCCGCAGCCGACCTCGCGCCCGCTCAGGGTCCTCGTCGAGACAGACCGTCGCGTACAACGCGGGTGTGACCACACCCGAAGCAGACTCAATCAAGGGCCCCGCCTCGCTCGACGCAGGACCGCGGAGGCGGACCATCTCCTGGACCACGCCCCATTCATCCGCGTACATCTGGCTTGTCGGCGGATAGGGCAGCCACCCATCGGCCAGTCGTCCCACTCGCCGCAGCGCAGCCTCGCCGCTTCCCGCCAGCCAGATCGGTGGCCCTCCTGCCTGTGCGGGCTTGGGTTCCAGCGTCACGTCTTGGAAGGCGAAATGCGCCCCCTGGTGCGACACCGTCGCACCTGCCCACAATTGCCGCATCACGTCGATCGACTCTTCGGTACGGCTGACACGGCGCTTGAAGTCGATGCCGAGCGCTTCGCACTGAGCCTCGGTGTTCGGGTGCGGGAATCCGGCGCCCATCCCGGCGATGAGGCGCCCGTCGGAGATCCGGTCCAGCGTGGCGAGCTGGTGAGCCAGCAGGATCGGATGGCGTAAGGCGGGCAGGAGCACGGCCGTGCCGAGGGCCACCCGTTCCGTCACGGCGGCCACTGCGGACAGGAGCATCAGCGGATCCGCACGGTGACGGGTCACGGGGCTGTCACCAGCCCAAACCGAGTCGAAGCCGAGATCCTCGGCCAGTCGCGCCTGCTCGATCAGCGCGGACGGCTCCCGATCGCCCAGAACGATCCAGTCACGTGTCGGCAGCAGAAAGCCGACCTTCAGAGCCGCCATGGTTCCTCCCAGTGAAGTGATCACAGCCGGATCCTAGACCATTGACTTCCTGTTTTTGAAGTCTATGATTCACTTTCGGGAAACCAATGAGGAGGGCTCTGAAGTGACGAAACCGCTCTATACCGCGCAGGCTCAGGTGACCGGCGGCCGGGCACACGGGCATGGGCGTTCCAGCGACGGGATGCTGGACGTGGACCTGCGCCAGCCGAAGGAGCTGGGTGGAGATGGCGACGGGACCAATCCGGAGCAACTGTTCGCGGTCGGCTATGCCGCCTGCTTCTCGGCCGTCCTGACGATGCTCGGGCAACGACAGGGGCTGAAGGCTGGGGACGCGGCTGTGGACGCCAAGGTCATGCTGATCCCGAACGCTGACGGCACGTTCAAGCTCGGAGTCGAGCTGGACATCACGCTGCCCTCGATCGAGGACCCGGAGCAGGCCGCCGGTCTGGTGCACACCGCGCATCAGGTGTGCCCGTACTCCAACGCCACACGCGGCAACATCGACGTCGCCCTGTCAGTGAATGGCTCAGCGCTTCGAGGGTGAGAACGAGGCGCCCTGTACCACCGAAGATCGCCAGCGAATCTTGACGACAACGCTGTTGCGTTTGGCTCTGCGGCTGCTGGTCAAGGGGGCTTGAAGGGGTGGCAGCAAGAATAACGTCATGACCCCCAAACCGCGTTGATCTTCATTCGTGATCTGTGTCGTTGATGTTGAGTCGCGGGGTGGCGAGGGCGATGAGGGCGTCGGCGAGTAGGTGCGTCTGGTGCTCGCAGGCTGCCTGGTCACGGGTTTCGGCGAGTTCCAGGACGAGGCCGTCCATGCGGTGGATGAGGAAGCGGGCCAGGTCGGGGACGGGGACGGCGGGGTGCAGGTTGTCGGTCCGGGCGGCGGTGGCGAAGGCGTCCTCGAGGAGGTCCCCGCCGAAGGGGGCGTTCACCGCGGCCCAAGCGTCGCCGCTTGGCGCCACGGTCTGCCGGTTTCGGATCACCCACAGGGTCAGCTCCAGGAGTGCCAGGTGTAGGCCGGGGGCGTCGCGGATCCACTGCCAGTAGGCGGCGACGGCGGCCCGGACGGTCGCCTCGAATCCGGAGTCGGGTGACAGACGGGCGAAGGCGGCGTGCATGGTGGAGCGGGCTCGGGTCAGGATGAGAAGGGTCAGCTCGTCCTTGTAGCGGAAGCAGTAGTGGATGGTCCCTCGCGGCGTGCCGGCCCGTTCGGCGATGCGGCGGGTGGTGGCGCGGGCGAGTCCCTCCTCCGCGATCACCTCGATGGCGGCGTCGATGATGGCGCGTCGCCGTTCGCCGACCGGCAGGTAGGTCATGGCGCCGGGTCAGCCGGTGATGAAGGAGCGCAGCAGGGAGAAGAACCGCTCGCCTTCGGTGTCGGGGATGAAGTGGCCGGAGCGTTCGAACACCTCCAGGCGTGCCCCGGGCAGGCCGTCCACGATCTCCCGCGCCGTGGACAGCGGCGTGATGGGGTCGCGGGTACCGGCCATGACGAGCGCCGGGCATCGAATGGAGGCCAGGCGCGCGGTCAGGTCGAACCGGGCGGTGGACATGAAGCTCATGGTGAGCCCGGGGTTCGGGAGGATGCGGGTCATGGCCTGTATGTCGGATTCGGCGGGGAAGTTCGGGTCGGGACTGTAGGCGGGGGCGCAGAGTTGCCCGAAGGCGGCGAAGGTCTCCGGGGTTCCCTCGGTGAGGAACATCTTGGCGGCCGTGGCAGCCTCCTCGCCGGCCTCGGCGCGGAAGCCTTCGACGATCCGGTCCAGGTCCCAGCGGGCGACGGTGCTCTGCAGGATCAGCTTGGCCGGGTGGTCGGGGTGGCGAGAGGCGTAGCTCATGGCCACGGCTCCGCCCCAGGACCAGCCCAGGACGATCGGCTTGACGATGCCGAGCGTGTCGCACAGGGCGCGCACGTCGTCGCCCCACTGGTCGAGGTTCCAGGTGGCCGGGTCGGAGCTCTGGCTGCGGCCGTTGCCGCGCTGGTCGACGTAGACGATCTGGACCAGGTCGGCGAGTTGACCGTAGGCGGGCTTGAAGATCGAGTGATCGTGCCCGGGGCCGCCGTGCAGCAGCAGGAGGGTCGGCTTCTCTCGCATCGTGTAGCCGTCGGGCTCCAGGGCGGCGCCTTCGACGTCCACGTACAGCGACGTGCCGTTCACCTGAACACGCATGGGGTCCTCCAGTCGATTTGGGCGCTTGGCCAACTTCCTTGATCAGAATGGCCGCGCCCGGCTGAGGAAGCCATGAAGGCCGCCCCCGGACGGTGGTAGAGACAGCCTCACCACCGTCCGGGGGTGGTCAGGGGTGCCGGAGCGGGAGACGAGGCCCCAGAGGGTAGAACCCAGCAAGATCACGAAGGCGAGTCGAGTGGTTCCGCGCTTTTCAGCGATGAGATCGCGTTCCTCATCCAGGATGGTCCAGTTCGGCTATCCGTTGGTGCGGCTACTGGTCGTGGTCGAGTGCGGCACCCGGGGGCCGTGCTGGCTGCTGCCTTGGTCCCGAAAGCGAGGGCGAACCGGTCTACGCCAGGTGGTATACCAGGCCCTGATCCGCACCGCCGCCGACGTCGCGGCCAGCAGGCCGGGACTGGACATGGACCGGATCAGCTTCACGATCCTGCTGGAGACCGCGGGCGACCTGGTCGCCACCGCCAGCGCCGTCTGGCCCGCCGAGCACGTCACCCTCATCGACCCAATCGGCCGTGCGGTGCTGCGCGGCCTGCTGCCCGCCTGGCGTCGCCCTCGCGTCAGGGCCCGCAGCCGGAAGAACCCGACCAGCAAGTACGGCCCGAACGCCGGCCCTGCCACCACGCAGACCTACACCTTCCATGCCCAGGTCACCGTCATGGAAGACGGACTTGCACCTCGCCCGCGACGCTAAACGCAACGGCGTTGATCTTGGTGATCAGCAGGTTCGTGCCAGCGAAGATCGAATGGTCGGTGGCAGCCTATGCCCAGGAGTCCTTCATCAAGCTCTTCGATTCGCCAGGGCCAGGGGCAAGGCTGACGTACTGGGAGTCTCAGGGTTCGATTTCGAGCCGCTCGATGTGGTCGCCGCGGAGGCTGAAGCGGTAGTGCAGGTCGACGACACCGCCGGGGAAGTCGCCTTCGAGGTGCTGGGTCGCGATGAAGTGAGTGTCGTCTGTCTGCTGAGCGCCGGTGAGGCGGACGGTGTATGTGTACTCGCCAGCCGAGCGGTTCAGCCACTCCTTGATCTCCTCCAGCATGCTCACGACCCGTCTCAAGACTCTGGTCGCGGACGGACTCCTGGAGCGCCGCCCATACCAGACCAACCCCGTACGCCACGAGTACGTCCTCACCGAACTCGGCCGCTCCCTGCGCCCGGTCATCCTTGCTCTGGCGGCGTGGGGCAACTCCCGCCTCGCTCCCGATGCACGCAGCATGATCCTCGTCGACACCAGGACCGGTGAAGAGGTCGAACCGGTCGTCGTCGACGCAAAGACCGGTCACCGCCTCGACGACAGCAGCGCCTACGTCTTCACCGCGGGCCCCGCCGCCAGCGACGCCATGCGCTCCCGCTACCTCTCGGCAGCCGAAAGCCCTTCCGGCGGCCCCGCGCTCGGATCCCCATGAGCTGTGAACACAGAGAGCCGAAGACGCTCATAGCGATTTGTACCCGAAAATCGGCGGCCTTGATCCAGTGCTGGAAGCGGCGCCGGTCGTGAAGAAGCCCACTGACCGTCGCCTGGCGAAGACCAGGGCGCACCGCATGAAGTTCTACAGCAAGGCCAACATCCGGCTCGCCTGATCGATCTGGGTCTCCCCGCGAGTCCGCAGCAGCCAGAACAGGGCGAGAAGGCGACGGCACTCGATGAGTCTGTCGGCTTCGTCAGCGGTCATCTCCAAGCGCTCCAGCACGGCGGTCATGCCGGCGGGGTCGTTGCGCCAGACCGATATGTGCTCGATGACCTCGGCCACTTCGAATGCGCGGTCGCTGCGGCCGGAGTACTCGAAATCGACAACGCGGATGTCCGTTCCATCCCACAAGTAGTTGGCCAGGTTCCCGTCACCGGTGCCGAACACCGGAGTGCCCGGCCGCGCCAGCAGTTCCTCCAACCTCGGCTGTGCCACCCAGTTCGCAGCCTGGCGAAGCGCGTCCGTGACCGCGGAGCCTCCGTCAGAAGACGCCGTCGCGGACCACGTTCGTACCTGCTGGAGGAGCTCGACCGGATGGCCGGCACGCGCGGGGACCCGCTCCAGCACGGGCTGAGGGACCGCCTGCTGGACTCTGGTGACGGCCTCGGCCAGTGCGTTGGCCAAGTGCCCACGGATCGGTTCCTGCACGGCGGCGCCGCCAAGTCGAGACATCACCACCGTCGGCGGATCAGCAGCCAAATCGGCGGTCACCGGGGCGGGCGCCAGCCCGGGCGCGTACTGGTTGAGCAACTCCAGGGCGCGCCATTCCCGCTCGGGCTGGCCATGGTCCGTCGATCGGTATCGCTTGACCACCACATCGGACCGCACTTCGATCGAGTGAGTGCTCGCCCGGCCGCCCATACACCCTGCCGATCTTGTCGAGGGCTGCAGAGAGGGCTAGCCCCCTTTTCCGCACGTCACGAACCCTGATCTGCGCCGATTACGCGCCAGATCGGCAATCGCGGTGTACGGGAAAAACAGGGCTAGCGGGACAGCTCCCAACGAGCTCCATGCGGCGTGTCCTCCACTGTGACCCCAGCCGCCGCCAGCTGGTCCCTGATCGCGTCGGCCGCCGCGTAGTCCTTGCGTGCCCGAGCCGCCTTACGCTGCTCGAGTGCCACGGCCACCAGCGCGTCGACCACCGGCTTGAGGTCGGACTTCGCGGAGCGCCACTGCGGTGAACGCGGATCGAGGCCCAGCACGTCGAGCATGTTCTGGGTCTCGGCCAGCAGGCGGGCCACCGCTTCCTTGTCGCCTCTGGACAGTGCCACGTTGCCCTCGCGCACCACCTCGTGCACGACCGCGAGCGCCTGCGGGGTGCCCAGGTCGTCGTCGAGCGCGTCGGTGAACGCCTGTGGCAGCGGGGCGTCGGCGTCGACGTCGTGGATCACTTCGGCGGCTCGGGTCACGAAGCCCTCGATGCGCTGGTAGGCGGCCGCGGCCTCCCGCAGCGCCTCCTCCGAGTAGTCGATCGACGAACGGTAGTGCGGTGCCGCGAGGTAGTAGCGCAGCTCCACTGGGCGCACCTTCTGCACCATCTCCGGGATCAGCAGCGAGTTGCCGAGCGACTTGCTCATCTTCTCGGCGCCGATCTTGACCAGGCCGTTGTGCATCCAGTAGCGGGCGAAGCCGTCGCCGGCCGCCTGGGACTGGGCGAGCTCGTTTTCGTGGTGCGGGAAGATCAGGTCGAGGCCGCCGCCGTGGATGTCGAACGTCGACTCAAGATATTTGGTCGCCATGGCCGAGCACTCCAGGTGCCAGCCGGGACGGCCGAGGCCCCAGGGGGTCGGCCAGGTCGGCTCGCCGGGCTTGGCGCCCTTCCAGAGGGCGAAGTCGCGCGGGTCGCGCTTGCACGACTCGTCGTCGGTGTCGGCCGCCGGTCGCATGTTGGCCAGCTTCTGGTTGGACAGCGTGCCGTAGCGGTCCTCGTAGGAGACGACGTCGAAGTAGACGTCGCCGCCAGACGCGTAGGCGTGGCCGCGGTCGATGAGCCGCTGCATCAGGACGATCATCTCGGGCACGTGACCGGTCGCACGGGGCTCGACGGTCGGGGGCAGGCAGCCGAGAGTGTCGTACGCCCAGGTGAAGGCGCGCTGGTTGCGCTCGGCGACCGTGAACCAGGGGACGCCATCCTCGGCGGCCACCCGGATGATCTTGTCGTCGATGTCGGTGACGTTGCGGCAGAACGTCACCTGATATCCGGAACGCAGCAGCCAGCGGCGCAACACGTCGAAGTTGACCCCCGAGCGGATGTGCCCCACGTGCGGGGGAGCCTGCACGGTCGCCCCACACAGGTAGATCGACGCCCGGCCGGCTTGGACCGGAACGAATTCGCGAGTGGCGCGTGCGCTGGTGTCGTAGATGTGCAGGCTCACGAAAGAAAGGCTAACGCCTATGCCAGCATCGCAGGCCCTTTAATCACTCACGCATGGTGACCTTCTCTGGCCTTATCCGGACAATTAGTCGCTCAACTCCTGGCTTGTCCTCCCAGGGCTTACCGGTGTACTTGCGCGAGAGCTCCTGGATGAGGTCGCCCGCGGGGTCGTCCTCCATGGTCACGTGACCACGCACCTCGGCGTAGCGGTAGGGGTTCGCCGGGTCGATGATGAGCAGGCTCGCCCGGGGGTCGCGCTCGAAGTTGCGCGGCTTGCGCCGGCCCTTGGCGGTGGAGAAAAGCACGTCGTCTCCGTCCGTACGCACCCATACGACCGTCGACTGCGGCCCGCCGTCGGGATTGAGGCTGGTCACCGTCGCGTAGTTGGGCCCGTCGAACAGCTCGCGCACGCCCTCTGAGAGCTCGGCCATGTATCTCCCTTGATCGGTCCTGACCCCCATTCTTCTGTAGGCTCGAACCGCCATGGACGTGACTCCCCCTTCTACGCTCCGACGCCTGGGCATCGCCCTCGCCGGTCTCGCGGTGGCCGGCCTCACGGCGGTCGCCTGCGTGCTCTCCTTCGACGACCTGCGGGCACTGGCCATCCGCGGTGAGTCCCGACCCGACCTCGCCTTCCTCTATCCGGCCGGCTTCGACGCGCTCCTGGTCGTCGCGCTGATCGGCGTCCTCCTGCTGCGCTCGGCCCACCTGCTGGTACGCGCCCAGGCCGCGGTCGTGCTGGTCCTGCTCATCGTGGCCGCCGCCGCGTCGAACGTCGCGCCGGCGCTCCAGGTCCAGCTCGACGTACAACCTCTCGCGGTGGGGGTGGCGGTCGCCCCGTGGGTCATGCTGGCGCTCGCACTCTGGCTGTGGTTGCTGCTCATCAAGCACGTTCAGGGCCGCAGGACGTCCATGGACGACGATGACGACGGTACGGCGGAGCCGGACATCGTGCCCTTCCACCGGGGCCGCCCCGGCGACACGCCGCCGCCGCTCACCCAACCGCTCCACCCCGTGCTGGAGACCACACCGGTCGTCGGCCCCACGGCCGCTCCGGAAACCCCGCCCATCTCCGCCCAGGTGACCCGCTGGCCCGTTACCCCGGACCAGGAGCCGGAGTTCGAGGACCGTCGCGAGCGTGCGGCCCTGACGGAGCCGGTAGCGCCGCCACGACCACGCCCGCAGTCCGACGACCTGCCGCCGGAGCCGGATCCCCGCCCCCAGGCTCGCCGAGAGGACGACGCCCAGCGAGCGAGTACGGCCTCGCGGGCCACCGCGCCGTGGCAAGGGCCGGAGCCGAGCGGACGTAATGAGCCGAGCGGACGGACCGAGTCAGGCGGTCGGACCGAGCCAAGCGGACAGACTGAACCGGGCGAACGGACCGAGCCAGGCGAACGGTCCGAGCCGAGCGCGCGGACCGAGCCAGGTGAACGCACGGAGCCGGGCGGGCGCACAGAGCCGGGCGGGCGCATAGGGTCGCAAGCCGGCGACGCCCCTACACGGGCGCCGAAACTCCGCCGTGGCCTCCGTAAGCGCGCTCAGGAACCCACCTTCGAGGAACCCCGGCCGGCCCCGGAGCCCCGCCCCAGCCGAGAGCCCGAGCCAGCTCCGGAGACAGACCACCGCGTGGCAGGCCACAGCGCGGCGGGGCACAGCGAGGCAGGGCACAGCGAGGCAGGGCCCGAGACAGGCGGAGAATCCCGGCCCGACACATCCCGCGAACCACAGCTACAACCACAGCCGGAAGCAGAGCCGGAGCCCGAGCTGAAGCGACCCGTGCGCTGGGGTGATCGGATCAAGCCGACCGACGTCCTGGTCCACCCCCGGACCCCCACCGTCTCCGACCGGGACACCGACACCCAACCGGTCCGCATCTACAGCGACATCCCGGACACATCCGCCCGCACCAGCCAAAAACCAGCCAGCCCCGACCCCGACCACGGCCCGGAAGCCGCCGACCCCGCCGAGTCCGCCACCGCCCGCTCCCGCCCGATGGAAGACCGGGACCTGGAGGACACCGCCCCGCAGCCGGTCATAGAAGACGACGCCCCAGCCCCCTCAGGCAGGCTCCGCAGCACCCCCCTCCCTCCGGAGGAATGAGCAGAAGACCCGCCCGGTGTGAGCACCGGGCGGGTCTTCGCGTACCGTCCCGCGCCGAAGGGGATTCGGCACAGTCGCGGAACCGTCTAGCCATCGTCTACACGTTCGTACCACTGCCCCGCCGCAGCCCAGCCACGAGCCCGACACCGACAATGGCGAGAACGACCTGCATGACCAGTTCGATCCAGTCGATGCCATTGGTGGTGGCGACGCCGAGGACCTGGGCGATGAGGGTGCCCACCAGGGCGGCGACGATACCGACGACGATGGTGAGGATCCACCCGATGGCCTGTCTGCCGGGAAGCAGCAGACGACCGAGGGCGCCGATCACGGCGCCGATCACGATGGCGCCAAGGATGGACTGGATTGTCATGACCAAACCTCCCAGTGAGAGTGAGCCGTTCACTCTCGGGAGAGATCAGTACCCGAGCATCGGCGAATATGCGTTGCCGACTCGAAAGGGCAGGTCAGATCGGGGTTCCTCCGGTGCGGCCGCTCCTCCCGGTGGTCATCTTGGTGACGATCAGGACTCCGACGATGGCCAGGGCGAGCTGGAGTATGTGTTCGATCCAGTCGATGCCCCTGGTGTCGGCCCAGCCGAATGCCTGGGCGATGAGCGTGCCGAGCAGAGCCGCCACGATGCCGACGATCAACGTCAGGCCGATGGACATGTTCTGCTTGCCGGGCACTATCAGCCGGGCCAGCGCTCCGACAATGGCGCCGATGACGACCGCGGAAACAATCGCGCCGATCATGTGTTGCTCCCCCCGAAGACGTTCCACATGTCTTAGGAGGACTTACCCGACATATCGGGAAGCTACCCATGGGAAGGCGGCGATCCGTACCGCGCCAGTAACGGACCGCCGCCCCGTTCGACTCGGCGGGCCGGAGGCAGCACCCGCCGGGATACCCTCAACGCATCCCACAGAAAGACGCGGCAGTGCGGCTGTAGGTTGACCAAGCGCTAGAGAACAACAAGCGCGGTCGCGATGGCCGCCACCCCTTCGCCGCGCCCGGTCAGCCCGAGCCCGTCCGTGGTGGTCGCGCTGACGCTCACTGGCGCCCCCAGAGCGGCGCTGAGCGCCTTCTCGGCCTCTGTACGGCGAGGAGCCAGCTTGGGCCGGTTACCGATGACCTGGAGGGCCACATTGCCGATCTCGAAGCCCGCCGAACGCACCTGGCGCGCGGCCTCCGCCAGCAGGGTGACGCCCGAGGCGCCCGCCCAGCGTGGATCGTCGGTGCCGAACAGACCGCCGAGATCACCGAGCCCGGCGGCGGACAGCAGGGCGTCGCAGGCCGCGTGCGCGGCGGCATCGCCGTCGGAGTGACCCGCGAGTCCGGTCTCGCCCGGCCAGTACAGGCCGGCGAGATGCAACTCCCGCCCTGAAACGAACGGGTGGACGTCGACTCCGACGCCCACCCGTGGAAGTTTCGTGTTCAGGAGTTGAGGACCTCGTCGAGCAGGGCTTCCGCCTTGTCCTCATTGGTCTTCTCGGCGAGGGCCAGCTCACTCACCAGGATCTGACGGGCCTTGGCGAGCATGCGCTTCTCACCGGCGGACAGGCCGCGCTCGCGGTCCCTCCGCCAAAGATCCCGGACCACCTCGGCGACCTTGTTGACATCGCCGGACGCGAGCTTCTCGAGATTGGCCTTATAGCGCCGGGACCAGTTGGTCGGCTCCTCGGTGTGCGGCATCCGAAGAACATCGAAAACCCGCTCAAGGCCTTCCTGGCCGACAACATCGCGCACGCCGACTAGTTCCGCGTTTTCAGCTGGCACCTGGACGGTAAGGTCGCCCTTGTCGACCTTGAGCACCAGGTAGGTCTTTTCCTCACCCTTGATGGATCGCTTCGTGATTGCTTCGATCCGAGCAGCCCCATGGTGGGGGTAGACGACAGTGTCGCCGACCTGGAAAGTCATGTGACAAGTACCCCTTCCGCTGTACTCCAGAGTACCACGCATCCACAGGCTCCCGGAACAGTGAAATCATCATAACTGCAGGTCAAAGCGGCATATTGGGGGTTGACAACCGGTCAACTCTATGAATCGCATATGCGGGCATAGCTAATGACCTGCAGGGGTGCGGATATGACCATGGATTCGGATGGATATGGTGGGCGCTGCCCTACACGCATGTGCAAGACCCTAGGAGAACCCGCTCGTGACCCGCCGCCGCTGGATTGTCGCCGCCGCCGTCTTCCTGGTCGCCCCTGTGCTAGCCGGTTGTTCGGCTGGATTCGACGCCAACACCAACAAG
The DNA here is from genome assembly GCF_043197155.1 of Nonomuraea sp. NPDC049269. Lineage (NCBI taxonomy): Bacteria > Bacillati > Actinomycetota > Actinomycetes > Streptosporangiales > Streptosporangiaceae > Nonomuraea > Nonomuraea sp. NPDC049269. Next base: position 1,177,361 of record NZ_JBICSO010000002.1, on the reverse strand, counting down.
CCGTATGCACCCAATGAGGCAGGCGTTCTCTTCGATCAGGCGAAGAACTACGGCATGCACGGCATCCAGATCCCCCAGGCGTTCATCCTCGGCCCCGACTCCGGCGCGCAGCTCGCCTGGCGCGGCTCCGCCCCGGTCTATCTGAACATCCTCAACACCAACGGCGCCCCCGACACGCTCACGGCGGTCAGTGCCGGCACCGTGGCCACCGCGAAGGTGGCGGCGCCGATCCAGCTGCCGAGCAACCAGCTGGTCAACACCGGCAAGCCGAGCCCGCAGATCATGCTGGAAGGCATCTCCAAGGCCCTCAGAGGCGGCGAGAGCATCCACCTGGACCTCCAGTTCGCCAACGCCGGGGTCGTGTCCATGAACGTCCCTGTGGTCACACGCAGCCGCGAGTTCAAGGACTACCCGCCGGCGCCCAACGCGACCGCCGCGCCGACGCCTTCGCCGTCGGCCTCCGCCGAGGCCACCGAAGCGGCCCACTGACACGTGGCCCACTGACAAAGCGGGGAGCCCCGGTACGTACCGGGGCTCCCCTCAGATCTTCAGCTCTCCACCGCGTCGAACTTGTAGCCCAGCCCGCGCACGGTCAGGATGCAGCGCGGGTTCGACGGATCCGACTCGATCTTGGCGCGCAGCCGCTTGACGTGCACGTCGAGCGTCTTGGTGTCACCCACGTAGTCGGCGCCCCACACACGGTCGATGAGCTGGCCCCGGGTGAGCACCCGCCCGGCGTTGCGCAGCAGCACCTCCAGGAGCTCGAACTCCTTCAGCGGCAACTGCACCTGCTCGCCGCGTACGGCCACCACATGCCTGTCGACGTCCATGCGCACGGGCCCCACGGCCAGCACCGCCGACTCCAGCTCGTCCACAACGTCGCCCTGGCGGCGCAGCACGGCGCGGATGCGGGCGACGAGCTCGCGCGAGGAGAACGGCTTGGTGACGTAGTCGTCGGCGCCCAGCTCCAGGCCCACGACCTTGTCGATCTCACTGTCCTTGGCGGTCAGCATGATGACCGGCACCTTGGAACGCTGCCGCAGCGAGCGGCACACCTCGGTGCCCGGCAGGCCGGGCAGCATCAGGTCGAGCAGCACCAGGTCGGCGCCGCTCCGGTCGAATGTGTCGAGCGCCTCGGGCCCGGTCGCCGCGACGGAGACCTCGAAGCCTTCCTTGCGGAGCATGTACGACAGGGCGTCGGAGAACGACTCCTCGTCCTCCACCACGAGAACTCGGGTCATTTTGCGGCCTCCAGGGTGTTCGGGGGTGGAACGACCACCGCGGTGCCGCCGAATGCGGGCAGCCGCAGCGTGAATGTGGAGCCGGAGCCTTCCTTGCTCCAGACGGAGACCTCGCCGGCGTGCGCCGCGGCGACGTGCTTGACGATCGCGAGGCCGAGACCGGTGCCGCCGGTCGCCCGGGACCTGGCCGCGTCCACGCGGAAGAAGCGTTCGAAGATGCGTTCCAGGGATTCCTCTGGAATGCCGATGCCCTGGTCGCTGACGCTGATCTCGACGGAGTCGCCCGCCGGTCTGACGCTGACGACGACCCGGGTGTGTTCGGGGCTGTAGGCGACGGCGTTGTCGATGAGGTTGCGCAGGGCGGTGACGAGCAGTTCGTCGTCTCCCCAGATGCGCAGGCCCTCCGCGCCGCCGGTGACGAGGGTGATGTCCTTGGCGATCGCCCTGGTGTTGCAGTGGTCGATGGCGTCGTTGATGGATTCGTCGATCGAGACCTGGCCGGGGGTGGGGATGGGCTCGGCGCCCTGGATCCGGCTCAGCGTGATCAGGTCCTGCACCAGGTAGTTGAGCCTGGCGGCCTCGTGCTGCATGCGCCCGGCGAACCGGGTGACGGCCTCGGGATCGTCGGCGGCGTCCTGGATGGTCTCGGCGAGCAGGCTCAGCGCGCCGACGGGGGTCTTGAGCTCGTGGCTGACGTTCGCCACGAAGTCGCGGCGGACGGCCTCGACCCTGCGCCGCTCGGTCTGGTCCTCGGCGAGCACCAGGACCTGGCCGTAGGAGCCGAGCGGGGCCACGCGGACCGCGAAGTTCGTGATCTCCTGGCCGAACTTGTGCCCGGCGACGTCGATCTCGCTCTCCCGGATCTCGCCGTCCCGTCGTACCTGCCTGGCCAGGGCGAGCAGTTCGGCGGCCATCAGCCGGTCGCCCTTGACCAGCCCGAACGCGCGGGCGGCCGAGCTGGCTCGCAGCACGCGGTCGTGCGCGTCGAGCACGACCGCGGACGAGGGCAGCACGGCCAGCACCGAGGCCACGCCCTGTGGGAGGGCGCCGGGCTCCTGGTCACCGGCCGTCGCGGTCCTGTTCTGGGCCTCGATCTGGTTGCGGTAGAACAGGACCGCCAGCGCTCCCACGACGAACCCCGCCAGGGCCGTCAAGCTCATGGCCATCTCACTCATGTCTTCGATGGTAGGTGGCCTTCCTCAAGGGGCACCCCTCTCACCTGGGGATGAACGTCTCTTTCCAGGAAAGTTCATCTCGTGGTAGGAGTTCGTTCATCGAGATCCACGTAGGTTGACGGCATGCGCGACGCGTACCATGAAGAACTCGATTCCCTGACCGCCAAGCTGGTCGAGATGACCACGCTGGTCCGCTCGGCCATTTCCCGGGCCACCACCGCCCTGCTCGACTCCGACCTCCAGCTCGCGGAGAGCGTGATCTCCAGGGATGCGGAGGTGAACGCGACGTTCGAGGAGATCGAGACGTCCATCTTCGAGCTGATGGCCAGGCAGCAGCCGGTGGCCGTTGACCTGCGGATGGTGATCACGGCTCTGCGGATGGGCACGGACCTGGAGCGCATGGGCGACCTGGCGGTCCACGTGGCCAAGGTCGCGCGACTGCGCCACCCCGACACGGCGATCCCGCCGGAGGTGCGGCCCACGATCCTGCAGATGGGCCAGATCGCCGAGACCCTGGTCACGAAGGCGGGTAGCTGCATCGCCTCGCAGGACGTGGAGTCGGCGATGGAGCTGGAGTCCGACGACGACGCCATGGACAAGCTGCACCGGCGGTTGTTCAGGAACATCCTGTCCAAGGACTGGCCCCACGGCGTCGAGCCGGCCATCGACATCACGTTGATCGGCCGCTACTACGAGCGTTACGCCGACCACGCGGTCCGCGTGGCCGGTGACGTCGTCTATCTGGTGACGGGCGCCCGCCCGAGCTGACCTCGGTGGGGCGCTCGCAGGCGCCCCACACGAGGTGTCAGCGGCCCTGGTTGGCGACCGCCTCGATCGCCGCCTTCGCCGCCTCGGGGTCGAGGTATTCGCCGCCGCGCTTGAGCGGCCGGAACTCGTCGTCCAGTTCGTAGCGCAGCGGGATGCCCGTGGGGATGTTGAGTCCGGCGATCTCCTCGTCGGGGATGCCGTCGAGGTGCTTGACCAGCGCGCGCAGCGAGTTGCCGTGCGCCGCCACCAGCACGGTGCGCCCGGCCGCGAGATCCGGGACGATCTCGTCGTACCAGTAGGGCAGCATGCGGTCGACGACGTCCTTGAGGCACTCGGTACGCGGCATGAGCTCGGGCGGCAGCAGGGCGTAGCGCGGGTCACCCGCCTGGGAGTACTCGTCGCCGTCGGCGATCGGGGGCGGCGGGACGTCGAAGGAGCGCCTCCAGAGCATGAACTGCTCGTCGCCGAACTCCTCACGCGTCTGCGCCTTGTTCTTGCCCTGAAGCGCGCCGTAGTGGCGCTCGTTGAGCCGCCACGAGCGCTTGACCGGCAGCCAGAGCAGGTCGGCCTCGCCCAGGGCGAGCTGGGCCGTCTGGATGGCCCTGGTCAGCAGGCTGGTGTGGACCACATCGGGCCGCACGCCGGCCTCCACCAGGAGCTTGCCGCCCCGGCGGGCCTCGTCCTCGCCCTTGGCCGAGAGGCTCACATCCACCCATCCGGTGAACAGGCCCTTCGCGTTCCAGTCACTCTCGCCGTGCCGTAGCAGCACCAAAGTCGCCATGCGGGCAATCCTATGGCGGGCCTCAGCCACCGTTCCGCGCCGGATCCGCGAAACGGGCGAACGCCTGCAGGTTGGCCAGCGACTCCCCGCGTTTGGCGCGCCATTCCCACTCGCGCCTGATCGACGAGGCGAAGCCGAGCTCCAGCGCCCGGTCGAACCAGTCGTCGGAGTAGGTCAGCACGCAGCCGAGCAGCCGGTCGATCTCCGCTTCGGTGATCGCCGTGAGCGGCACCCGGCCGACGAGGTAGACGTCGCCGACGGTGTCGACGGAGAAGTGGACGCCGTACATGCCGCCGTTCTTGGCGAGCAGCCACTTGTAGAACTCGGTGTGGTTCTCGTCGGGCTGGCGGCAGAAGAACGCCTCGACGTGCAGTGCCTGATCGCCGATGATCAACCACGTCATCGTGGCGAGCTTGTGCTGCCCGGGCAGCTTCACCAGGAACGCCCCTGGTCGCGGCTCGTCGAAGGAGACGTCCGCGGCCTTGAGCGCGGTTTCTACGACATCGCGCATGTCGTACAGCCTACGAAATGACGGCGACCGGCAACCTGTTCAGGTCGGCGACGGCGCCCGCGTAGACCTCCATCAGCTGAGACGACGTGGCCTGCCAGCCGAACGCCGCCGCGTGCGCCCGGGCGCCGGCCGACAGGCCGTCGCGCCAGGCCGGCGCGGTGACGAAGCGGCGCAGCGCCCGCGCCCACTCGTGCGAGTCGTGGCCGTCCACGAGCACCCCGGACACCCCATCCCGTACGGCCGTGCGCAGCCCGCCCACGGCGGCCGCCGCGACAGGGGTGCCGCAGGCCTGTGACTCCAGGGCGACGAGGCCGAACGACTCGCTGTACGACGGCACGACGGTCACGTCGGCCGCGCGGTACCAGTCGGCCAGTTCGTGCTGCGGCGCCGGCGGCACCAGCCGGACGACGTCGGAGATGCCCAGCTCGGCGGCGAGCTCGACGAGCAGGGACGGCCTGGCCAGGCCGTTGCCCGACGGACCGCCCACGCACGCCACGACCAGGCGGCCGCGCAGCGAGGGGTCGTCGATGAGCATCCGCGAGGCGGCCCGCAGCAGCACGTCGGGGGCCTTCAACGGCTGGATCCGGCCCACGAACAGCAGCACGTGCGCGTTCTGCGGCAGACCGAGCCGGCGCCGGGCGGCGCCCTGTGAAGCGGGCTGGAAGAGGGTGAGGTTGACACCAGGGTTCACGACCGCGACGCGCTCCTCCGGCGCGCCGTACAGCTCGATGAGCTCGTTCGCCTCGTCACCGGTGTTGGCCACGAGCCGGTCGGCGATCTCCACGACCTGCTGCTCGCCCACCACGCGGGCCTGCGGTTCGGGCTGGTCATCCGCGGCCAGCAGCAGGTTCTTCACCTTGGCCATGGTGTGCATGGTGTGCACGAGCGGCACGCCCCAGCGCTCCTTGGCCAGCCAGCCGACCTGTCCCGACAACCAGTAGTGCGAGTGGATGACGTCGTAGCGACCCGGGTCGTACATCGCCTCGGTCCGCAGCACGCCCGAGAGGAACGCGCAGAGCTGAGCGGGCATGTCGGCCCTGGTCAGCTCCTCGTACGGGCCGGCGGTCAGGTGGCGGACCAGGACGCCGGGGGCGAGCTCGGCCACCGGTGGCAGGTCTCCGCTGGTGGCCCGGGTGAAGATCTCCACCTCGACGCCGGACTCGGCCAGCCGCTTGGCCGATTCGACGATGTACACGTTCATCCCGCCGGCGTCGCCCGTGCCGGGCTGTTCCAGGGGAGACGTGTGCATGCTGATGGTCGCGACCCGGTTGACCCGTTGTCGCCTCACCCGACACCACCTCCAGAGGAAGTACAACTATGCCGAACATTCCGACATTCCCGACAAGCGGGGTGTCATGAGCGGGCTGGCAAGATGTGAGCCATGAAGAAGACGGCTGTGGTGACAGGCGCGAGCAGTGGGATCGGCGAGGCGACAGCCAGGCGGCTGGCCGCCGAAGGCTATGACGTGGTGGCGGGCGCACGGCGGCAGGACCGGCTGGACAAACTGGCCGCCGAGGTGCCCGGGATCCGCCCCGTGTCCCTGGACGTGACCTCCCAGGAATCGGTGGACGCCCTCGCGGCCGCACTCGACCGCTGCGACGTGCTGGTCAACAACGCCGGCGGCGCGCTCGGCATGGAGACGGTGGCCGAGGGGCGGATCGACGACTGGCAGGGGATGTACGACACGAACGTCCTCGGGTCGCTGCGCATGACGCAGGCCCTGCTGCCCAAGCTCGTCGAGTCGGGCGACGGGGTGCTGGTGATGCTCACCTCGACCGCGGCCCTGGTGGCGTACGAGGGCGGCGGCGGCTACGTGGCGGCCAAGCAGGCACAGCGGTCGATGGCCGAGACGCTCCGGCTCGAACTGGTCGGGCAGCCGGTACGCGTCGTGGAGATCGCGCCGGGCATGGTCCAGAGCGAGGGCTTCGCGGTCACCCGCTTCCGCGGCGACGAGGCGGCCGCCGCCCGCGTCTACCAGGGCGTACCGGACCCGCTGACCTCCGACGACGTGGCCGACGCGATCGTGTGGTGCGTCACCAGGCCCGCGCACGTCAACATCGACCGCGTGGTCATGCGCCCGCGCGCCCAGGCCGCCCAGCACAAGGTGCACCGCGTCGGTGGCTAGACCGGTCGGCTCCATCACCCGAGGAACGACCGGGCACAACCGGCTGCGGCGCGCCGACCGGTGGATCGCCGCCGCGCACGGCCGGGTGCTGCGCACCGCCGCCCGGCCGCTGGCCGTGGACCTCGGCTACGGCGCCTCCCACACCACCACGCTGGAGCTCTTCACCCGGCTGCGCCGGATCAGCTCCGACATCGAGGTGGTGGGCATCGAGATCGACCCCGCGCGGGTCGCCCTGGCCAAGCCGTACGAGCGCCCGGGCCTGAGCTTCGCGCTGGGCGGCTTCGAGCTGCCGGTCTCGCGTCCCCCGCTGCTGATCAGGGCCTTCAACGTCCTGCGGCAGTACGGCGAGGCGGACGCCTGGCGCTACTGGGAGACGCTGCGCGGCAAGCTGGCCCCCGGCGGCGTACTGGTGGAGGGCACCTGCTCGGAGACCGGCCACCGGGCGATCTGGGCCGGGGTGGATCGGACCGGCCCGCGCACGCTCACCCTGTCGACCAGGTTCGACGCCTTCGACCGCCCCTCGGACCTGGCCGACCGCCTGCCGAAGACCCTCATCCACCGGAACGTCCCAGGCGAGCGCATCCATGCGTTCCTGAGCGACTTCGACCGCGCCTGGGCGAGGACCGCCCCTTATGGCGCCCACGGCCGCAGGCAGCGCTGGCTGGCCGCCGTGGACGTCCTGGCGGGCACCTGGCCCATCCATCGGACTCCGCCACTGGGCGGCACGGCCAGGTGGCGCCTGGGGGAACTGACCCTCCCCTGGGAGGCCGTGGCGCCGCTCTAAAGAGCCGCCTCGAAGGCGGCGTAGGCCACCGCGTCGAACAGCACGAACCGCACCTCGTCCACAGCTGTGGAAAACTCCCGCACGGTACGCAGTGCGATGCGGGCGCCGTCGTCCAGCGGCCACCCGTAGATGCCGGTCGAGATCGCCGGAAAGGCTACCGACCGGGCCCCCAGCGAGTCGGCCACCCGGAGCGACTCGCGATAGCACGAGGCCAGGACGCCGGATCGATCATCCGTCCGCGAATAGACCGGCCCGACGGTGTGGATCACCCAGGTCGCGTCGAGCCGTCCGGCGGTCGTGGCCACGGCCTGCCCCGCCGGCAATCCCTTTCCGTAGTGGGACGCCCGCAGTGCCCGGCACTCGGCCAGGATCTCCGGGCCGCCCCGCCGGTGGATCGCGCCGTCGACCCCGCCCCCGCCCATCAGCGACGAATTGGCGGCGTTGACGATGGCGTCGACTGTCTGCGCGGTGATGTCCCCCTGGACGAGCGTGATGTCCATCTCACCAGCATCCCGGATGGCTGCTCGACGCTTTGTAGTACTACGCTGATGCGTGTGAAGGGTCTTGGCGAGCTCGAACGCAGCATCATGGACATCATCTGGGCGGAGAGCGGCGCGCTAACGGCCCGTGAGGTCGGCCGTCTCATCGCCGACCGCGACCTGGCCCCGACCACCGTCATGACCGTCCTCGACCGTCTGACCCGCAAGGGGTTCCTCCAGCGGACCCGCGACGGCCGCGCCTGGCGCTACGAACCGGCGGCGAGCCGCGACGCGTACATCGCCGAGCTTATGCTGGAAGCTCTGGACCTGACGGGCGACCGCTCGGCCGCCCTCACCCGCTTCGCCCAGGCCGTGTCGGGCTCGGAGGCGGAGATCCTGCGGAGAGCTCTCACGGAGCTGGAGGAAGAGTGATCACGGCAGCGACGCTGGCAGCGCTCGCCATGGCGTGCGGGCTCGGCTCCTGGCGTCTCACGACCGCTCGCTGGACGTCCCGGGCGCCGCGGATCGCCATCATTCTCTGGCAGTCCCTGGGCGTGGCCTGGGGCCTGGCCACGACGGGCGCCATGCTGGCCTACGCCGTCCAGCCGTACGAGGTGGGCGTGCTGCCGAGCATGATCGCCTTCGCGAACGGCGAACCTCCGCGTCAGAGCTGGGATCCGCTGCACGTGGCGGCGATGATCGCCGGACTGGCCGCGCTGGCCGTACTCGTCGTGGTGCTGATCACCGCGGGCGTGCAGGCCCTGCGGGCCCGCCGGCGCCACCGTGTGCTGCTCGCCCTGATCGCCCGCGACGACCCGGGCGTGCCCGGCGTGCGGGTGCTCGACCATCCGAGCGCGGCGGCCTACTGCGTGCCGGGGCTGCGTTCGCAGGTGGTGGTCAGCGAGGGCGCGCTCAAGCTGCTGTCCCACGACGAGCTCACGGCCGTGCTCGCGCACGAGGCAGCGCACGTACGGGAGCGCCACGACCTGGTGCTGCTGCCGTTCGCCGCGCTGCGCCGGGCGCTGCCCTGGTCCAAGGTGGCCTTCGACGCGCAGGGGCAGGTCGAGCTGCTCATCGAGATGGCCGCCGACGACCGCGCGCGCCGCTACTGTTCACCGCGCATGCTGGCCACCGCCCTGCTCAGGTTCGGTACGGCGGGCGCCATGCCGACCCCGCAGGGCATGCTCGGCGTGCACGCCAAGAACGTCATGGCCAGGGTGGACCGCCTGATCAAGCCGGGTCCCTCGCTGCCCGCCGCGGCGCGCTACGGGATCATCGCGCTCTCCGTGACGTTGGTCACAGCCACGCCGTTCCTGTGGACCATCCAGCTCTAGCGCTTGCAGGTGCTAGCTGAGCGTTTGCAATTGCAAGCACTCTGAGGCAGACTATCGGTATGGCACTACCGAAGGTCGGCTCGATCGGCGAATACATCCGCGAGCAGCGGCAGCAGGCGAAGATCTCCCTGCGCCAGCTCGCGACGGCCGCGGGGGTGTCCAACCCTTATCTCAGCCAGATCGAGCGCGGTCTGCGTAAGCCGAGCGCGGAGATTCTCAACCAGATCGCCAAAGGCCTGCACATCTCTTCGCAGGCGCTCTACGTGCAAGCGGGCCTCATCGAGGATCGCGAGCCGCCGAGTGACGTGATCACCGCGATCCGCGCCGACCCGCTCCTGAGCGGGCGGCAACGCCAGGTGCTGATCGACATTTATGAGTCGTTTCGCAAAGAGAAGCGGGCCGAAGACGAGCAGACCTCCCAGAACGCTCATCTCCGGCACGACTCCGAATCGGACGACGAGCCGCTGCCCGAGGAATTTCTCGCCGCGCTTGAGCCTTTTGCGGCGTCCACCGGCAACGGCACCGCCAACCAGGAAACCAAGGAAGGTTAACCCATGACGCTGGCCACCGAGGTCAAGAAGCTCACCGACTCCAAGCCTTTCTACGCCGTGGCGGGCGTGGGCGACTACGCCGTGGAGAAGCTGCGCGAGCTGCCCGAGCAGCTGCTGAAGCTGCAGTCCCGCCGCGCCGAGATCGCCAAGGACCTGCCGGAGAAGGCCCGCACCTACGCCGACAAGGCCGAGGGCTTCGCCAAGGAGTTCCCCGAGAAGGCGCGCACCTACGCCGACCAGCTGACCGTCCTCGCCACCGAGGCCTACGAGGACTTCGCCACCCGTGGGCGCAAGGTCGTCAGCAAGGCGAGCGGCGAGGCCGCGCTGGAGCTGGAGGAGGTGTCGGAGGCCGCCGAGCCGCCCGTCGCCACTCCCGTCAAGAAGCCCCGCACCACCAAGGCCACCACGCCCAAGGCCTGACCGTGAGCGAAGGCCCGCCTCCACGAGGCGGGCCTTTCCGCGTTGATGGTGCTCGTTTGTCAGGGGCGCCTACTAGGCTGGGGCCGTTTCATCGCGAGCGTTGGGCGGACTCACATGGAAATGATCAACGGCGGGCTGAATCTTCTCTTTCTGCTGCTCGCGGCCGGCATCCTCGGCATGTCGATCTATGCGCTGGTGCACGCGCTACGGGTGCCGACCAACGCGTTCGTGTCGGCCGGCAAGCTGCAGAAGAATCTCTGGCTGATCATCCTGGTCCTCGCCACGCTGTTCGCCGCCGCGGGCGCGTGGGACTACTACAACGCCTTCATGGCCGTGGGCGGCACGCAGTTCATCGGGATCGGGCTGGGGTTCTTCTCGATCATCGCCGTCATCGCGGCGACGGTCTACATCGTCGACGTCAAGCCCGCCGTCAAGGGCATGGGCGGACGCGGCGGCAACAACGGCCCTTACGGACCTTGGTGACCTTCCCCCTTCGGCAGCCGGCCGATGGCGTCCGTCAGCCATTTGGCCAGGTGGAAATGGCCTTCGGCGGTCGGATGGATCCCGTCGGGGAGCAACTGGCCTGGTGGGGTCCGGGGTTCGTCGAGCGGGTCCAGGAAGGGGATGGCTTCCTGCTGGGCCAGGCCCGACAGGGCGTCACGCACCCGATAGGCCTTGCGCGGGGTGCCGCGCAGCCAGATGGGGCCGATCATGACGATGCGGGTTCGCGGCCAGTGGGCCCTCGCCTCGGATATGAGGCCTTCCGCCGCTCGCCGCACGCTCTCCGCGGACCAGCGGCAGTCGTTGTGGCCGCCTGAGATGATCAGCAGGTCGGGGGCGGGGCGCCAGGCCAGCTCGGCCTCGAACGACTGCCGGAACGTACGGCCGACGCGGCCCTTGTTGAGATAGCCGGTGCCGCCCGCGCCCGCGATGACCGGCTGCCAGCCCAGCAGGCGAGCCGACTCGGCGGCGTAGGTCCGCCAGGTGGGGACCGGGCCGGAGCCGACCGTGAAGCTGTCGCCGACGAACATCACGACGGGCGCGGCCGATCCGCTCGCCGGCCCCGACGGCCAGCCGTGCATCGGCGCGGGCGTTTCGGAGCGGAACTGCGCGGGGCTTGGCCACGCTTCACCAGCTCCACCGCCGCATCCCGATATCGCGCAACAAATCCCCAATATCGCGACAGCCGGTGCGATCAGGGCTCGATCCAGCAGGCCGCGCATAACCACCTCGGGGCTTAAGCTGCCGACATGACTCATGACCTCCACGGGCGGACACAACGGCTCGAATTGTCGGATCAGAATCTGCGCGACTTCGAAGCCGTCGTCCTGGATTCCACACCCGACGGGATCGTCCTGAGCAAGTCGGCATTCTATCCGGGTGGAGGCGGCCAGCCGGCAGATCACGGAGTTCTGCTCTGGCAGGGGGTGGAAACCCGGATCGTCGGGGTGCGCAAAGCCGATGATCTGCACCTGATTCCGGCAGAGGGCGACCCGATACCGCCGGTCGGCACGGTCGTCCAGGGGGCGGTGGCCGACGAACGCCGCTCGGCCCTCATGCGTACCCACTCGGGGCTCCACGTCCTGTGCGGCGTCGTGTTCCGCGACCACGGGTCGCTGGTGACGGGCGGCAACATGGACGTGCTGAGCGCGCGGATGGACTTCAACCTGCCGGAGGTGCCGCCGGGCTTCAAGGAGGCGGTCGAGGACGCGTGCAACGCCGAGATCGTCGCGGACCGGCGCATCGACGTACGGGTTCTGCCGCGCCAGGAGGCCTTCGAGATCCCGGACATCATCCGGACGGCGACGAACCTGGTGCCGGAGCACGTGGCCGACGTCCGGATCATCGACATCGTCGGGCTGGACACCCAGGCCGACGGCGGCACGCACGTCGCCTCGACGAAGCAGATCGGGCACATCAGGGTGGCCAAGATCGAGAGCAAGGGGCGCGGCTTCCGCCGTCTCCGCATCGCGATCTCCGACTAGTCCCTCTCGATGATCCCGGCCAGTCCGTCGAGCAGCCGTCCCAGGCCGAACTCGAAGAGCCGGTCGAAATCGAGGTCGAAGTCGCCTCCCATCCGCGCGACGACGTCGACGAAGGTGGGATAGGGCCCCGAGGTGACGATGGCCGTCAGCTGCGCGTCCTGGGCCTTCATCCATTCGTCGTCGGTGAGGCCGGTCGCGGCCTGCGCCTGGCTCTCCAGCTCGAAGTTGGCCGCGATCCCCTCGACGTAGCTGTACATCAGGATGTGCACGTGCATCATGGTCTCCGGATCGAGACCGTGGCCGTCGATCGCCGCCAGCGCCCATTCGGTGTGCTTGAGCAGGCTGGGTGACGGCAGCGGCCGGGTCAGCGAGGTGACCCGGGCCATCCACGGGTGCCGCCGGTAGGCCGCCCACTGCAGCCGGGCCGCCACCTCCAGCCGGGTCCGCCAGCCGTGCGGGGGCTCGGCGGGGAGCGGGAACTCGCCGAGCACCTGGTCGATCATCAACTCGACCAGGTCGTCCTTGCTGCCCACGTGGCGGTAGAGCGACATGGTGGCCACGCCGAGCCGGCCGGCCACGCCGCGCATGGACAGCGCGGACAGCCCTTCCGCGTCGGCGATCTCGACGGCGGTCCGCACGACCCGATCCCGCGTCAGATCACGCGCCGCATCACGCCCAGACTCTCGCCCCCGGTCACGCGCGGGGTCACGCCCGGAGTCACGCGCGGGGTCACGCCCGGAGTCACGCGCGGGGTCACGCATGGGGTCACGCGCCGTATCACGCGCCGGGTCGTGCGCGGGGCCGTGGCTCGTGTCACGGCTTGGGTCGTCGGGGTCGCTGTGCGGGCGTCGTGGTGACCGGCCCGGCGGCCCGGCGACGACCGTGCCGACGCGTGGCTCGGCCACGACCACGCCCAGCTGCGCGAGCCGGGCCAGCGCCTTGGCGGCGGTGGCCAGCGCGACGTCCCAGTCCCTGGCCAGCTGCCGGGTGGAGGGCACCCGATCCCCGGCCCGCAACTCGCCGTCCGCTATGCGGCGCTTGATGTCATCGACGATCCGCACGTACGGCGGCGCTGCTTCCACGACTCCCGGCCTCCCCACCCCTGTACTAGTACAGAGATTAGCAGAATCCCTGTTGCAAACCCTGTCTGTACGCCGTACATTCACTTCGTACAGCGTCAACAGCAGACAAGGGAGACCCTGCCATGAACGTCCTCATCTCCGGCGCCAGCATCGGCGGCCCCGTCCTGGCCTACTGGCTGCGCGAGCACGGCTTCGACGTGACCGTCGTCGAACGCGCCCCCGAGCCCCGCCGGGGCGGCCAGGCGATCGACATCCGGGGAGCCGCGCTGGAGGTGGCCGCGCGCATGGGCATCCTGGAGCAGGCAAGAGCCAAAAAGACCGACATGCGCGGCATGTCGATGGTCGACGGCGACGGTAACGAGCTGATGCGCAGCACCGAGGAGACAATCAGCGGCGGCCGGTTGGACAGCCCCGACATCGAGATCATGCGTGACGACCTGACCGCGCTGGTCATCGCCGCCTCGGCCGAAGGCACCGAATATCTCTACGGCGACTCGATCGCGGCACTCGACCAGGACGACCAGGGAGTCCAGGTGACCTTCGAGAGCGGCCTGCGGCGACGTTTCGACTACGTGGTCGGCGCCGACGGGCTGCACTCGAACGTGCGCGGGCTGGTGTTCGGCGAGGAGTCGCGGTTCATCAACCACCTCGGCATGTACGTGGCCATCTACAGCGCCGCCAACTTCCTCGACCTGGACCGCTGGCAGGTGTGGCACCGGGAGGGCGAGGCCGGGTTCGGCCTCTACACCGTCCCGGGCAACGCCTCGATGCGGGTCAACATCGGCTTCGGCTCCGAGCCCGTCGCCTACGACTACCGCGACGTCGAGCAGCAGAAGCGGCTCATCGAGGAGCACTGCTCGGAGCTGCGCTGGGAGACGCCCCGGCTGCTGAAGGCGATGTGGGAAGCCGATGACTTCTACTTCGACGCCATGGCGCAGATCCGGATGGACCGCTGGTCCGAGGGCCGGGTCACGCTGGTCGGCGACGCGGGCTACTGCGCCTCGCCGCTGTCCGGTCAGGGCACCAGCCTGGCCATGGTCGGCGCGTACGTCCTGGCTCAGGAGCTGGCCAGGGACACCGGCCAGGCGTTCGACCGCTACGAGCAGCGGATGCGGCCGTTCGTCGAGCTCAACCAGGCGCTCGCCCTGGAGAACCCGGGCCAGGCCGCGGCTCCGGAGAGCGTCGAGCGGGCCGCCAACGGCATCACGCTGGATTGATCCCACCTGCCCGCACAAGGTGTACGAACCGCTACGATGTGCCGCCATGACGGGTATCAGGCGCACGCTGGCCATACTGGGGGCCGTCGCTCTATCGCTGACCGCCGTCCCCGCCACGGCGGCGGCCGGGATCACCGACGAGGTGACCATGAGCCTCGCCAAGAACGGCACGCTGCACGTGGTGGAGAAGATCAGCAACGGCTCGGGGGAGCTCAAGCGGACCTTCCTCACCAGGACACGCTTCGACGACGACAACGACCGGCTGTACCAGATCTCGAACGTCAAGGGCGGCACACTCGCCGGCGACGTGCTGACCATGAAGGCGCCCGGCACCGTCGAGTACGACGTCAAGGGGGCCGTGACTCCCGCGGGCGCGATCGAGGAACTGCGCTGGTTCGCGGTGAACGGCTGGAGCACGCCGGTCGCCAAGGCGACGGTCAAGGTGAGCGGTCCCGGTCAGGTGCAGAACCTGTCGTGCTTCGCCGGCGAGCTGACCTCGGCCATCGGCTGCACGTCCGCCTCCATGGACCACGGCGCCACCGAGGCCACCTTCGAGCAGCAGAACGTCGGCCCCGGCCAGGCGCTGACCGTGGTCGTCGGCTACACCAAGGGC
This sequence comes from Nonomuraea sp. NPDC049269, assembly GCF_043197155.1. Taxonomy (NCBI): domain Bacteria; kingdom Bacillati; phylum Actinomycetota; class Actinomycetes; order Streptosporangiales; family Streptosporangiaceae; genus Nonomuraea; species Nonomuraea sp. NPDC049269. Next base: position 1,162,295 of record NZ_JBICSO010000002.1, on the reverse strand, counting down.
TCCACCAGCGGCGCGCCGATCCTGGAACGGCGCTTCTCGCTGGCCGGCGCCTTCACGCTGAACGCCGTCACCGGCGGCGCGCTCGCCGCCCTGCTGGTGCTCCTGCTCGGCGGCGTCGGCCTGCTCTACTGGACGCGCGGACGCGACTCCCGGGCCGCCGGAAACGAGCGGAACACGGTCGCACCCGTTCAGAACGGGCACTTCTCCCCGCCCGACGGGGTACGGCCCGGCCAGATCGGCACGCTCGTGGACGAACAAGCCGACGTGGTCGACGTCACCGCGACGATCGTGGACCTCGCGGTCCGCGGCTACCTGCGGATCGACGAGCAGCCGCGGCAGGCCTACGACGCGCCCGACTGGACGCTGGTCAGGCTGCCGAACGCGCCGGTCAACACGTTGCTGCCGTATGAGCGGGCGCTCTACGACGCCATCTTCGACGGGCGCGACATGGTGCTGTTGTCCCAGTTGTCCGGCTCGTTCGCCAGCCATCTGGGCAAGGTCCGCGACGCCCTCTACACCGACGTGGTGACGCAGGGGTGGTTCGCCCGCCGTCCCGACACCGAGCGTACGCGCTGGACCGTCATCGGCGTGGCGCTCATCGGCCTGGGCCTGCTGGCCACGGTGGCGCTCGCCTGGTTCACCACCTACGGACTGCTGGGACTGGCGCTGGTCATCGCGGGCGGCGCGCTGGCGGTCGGCGGGCAGTACATGCCCGCCAAGACCGCCAAGGGCTCGGCCGCGCTGGCGCACACGCTGGGTTTCCGCGAGTACCTGTTCTCCGGTGATCTCGGGGAGGTGCCCGAGCAGCACCGGGTGGAGCTGTTCTCCCGGTATCTCCCGTACGCGGTGATCTTCGATGGGGTGGAGCACTGGTCCCGGGTCGTCGCCTCGGTCACCGGCAATGGCCACCAGTCCGACAATCTGTACTGGTATCACGGCCCGGCTGAGTGGGATCTGTCTAAGTTCGCCGGGTCGATGCGTACGTTCACCACCACGACCTCGGGCGCGATCTCGGCCAGCCGCCAGTTCCGCACCCTGTAGGGGCACTCAGCGCAGGCGTAGTTCGCCCACGGCGCGTCCGCCGCCCATCAGCGGCGGGCGGGCCATCGGGTCCAGCTCCGGGGCGTCCAGGCCGAGCGAGCGCAGTGCCGCCACCGTGGCGGGCATGCGGGCCCGCTGGGCGCCATCCTCGACCTTGACGGCGCCCACCCGCCCGTCCTCGAACACGAACGCGTCGAACCCCTCCGCGCCCACCTTGACCATCAGCCCCGGCAGGGCCCGCATCAGCTCGGCCTCCGCCCGGACGGTGCCGGACGTCCACTCCGGATGCGCGCGCATGACGTCGAAGATCCGCCGCTCGTACGAGCCCGCCTCCCCCAGAGGCAGCGCGCGGAAGGCCCGCGTCACGCCCACCATCGAGACGAAGAACAGCGGCGCGCCGCACCCGTCCACTCCCGAGGCCGCGACCCGCTCCCCCGTCAGCTCCTCCACCGTGCGGCGGATCGTCCGCTGCAGCGGATGCGCGGGCTCCAGGTATGTGGCGAGCGGCCAGTCGTTCAGCACGCAGGTGGCGAGCATGGCGGCGTGCTTGCCCGAGCAGTTCATGTAGACGCGGCCGTAGTCGGTCGCCGCCCGGTCGTCGGGGTAGTCCTCGGGGCAGAGCAGCGCCGACTCGGCCAGCCCGGCCCCCGCCAGGATCTTCCGTACGCCGTCCACGTGGTAGGGCTCCCCGGAATGGGACGCGCAGGCCAGCGCGAGGAGTTCGCCGTCGAGCGCGAGCCCGGCGCGGAGCATGCCGACGGCCTGGAGCGGCTTCATCGCCGATCGCGGCGAGGCCGGCACGTGCACCGCGCCGTGCGCCTCGACCGGTTCGCCTGAGGCGTCCATGGTGAGCATGCGCACCTGATGGGTCGACTCCACGAACCCGGACCGGACGACCTCCACAACCAGCGACATTCGCCACCCCCTTTTCGGCACGAAGTCTACGAAGCTTTTGACCTGGGCCAGAATGGGTTCCCATGCGAGCAGTCGTGCAGCGAGTGAGCACCGCGTCCGTGGTAGTCGGCGGGGAGACCGTCGGAGCGATCGACGAGCCGGGGCTGCTCGTGCTGGTCGGCGTCACGCACACCGACACGCGCGCCGAGGCGCGCAAGCTCGCCGCCAAGCTCTGGGGCCTGCGCGTCCTGGACGGGGAGAAGTCCTGCTCCGACGTGTCGGCGCCGCTCCTGGTGATCAGCCAGTTCACCCTGTACGGCGACGCCCGCAAGGGCCGGCGGCCCACCTGGCAGGCCGCCGCCCCTGGACCGGTCGCCGAGCCGCTGGTGGACGCCGTGGTGGAGGAGCTCAGGGCGCTCGGGGCACATGTGGAGACGGGCCGCTTCGGCGCGAACATGCAGGTGTCCCTGGTCAACGACGGACCGATCACGCTGGTGCTCGACATATAATCTGCGCGCAGACGATCTGTGTGTAGTCTATGGGCATGATGCCGATGCCCACCGCGGCTGACGACAGTCCGGGATTCCTGCTCTGGCGGGTCACGCTGCGCTGGCAGCGGGCCGTCACGGCAGCCCTGGCACCGCTCGACCTCACGCATGTCCAGTTCGTGCTGCTGGCCAGTACGTGGTGGCTGAACACGCAGGGCGAGCACCCCAACCAGCTCAGCATCGCCAGGCACGCGGACACCGACGTCAAGATGACCTCGCAGGTGCTGCGGAAGCTGGAGGAGAAGGGTCTCCTCGTACGCGAGGTGGACCCCGGCGACACCCGGGCCAGGCGCCTGCGCCTCACCCCGCAGGGCCAGGAGCTGGCTCAGCGCGCTGTCACCGAGGTGGAGCGGGCCGACGCAGAGTTCTTCCGGTCAGTCCCCGACAGCACCGGCCTCATAGCCATGCTCCGCCCTCTGGCGACCTAGTCCCACTCCGAGGATGTCATGACGACGATCACCCTTCCCGCGACGGCGCCGTTCGACTTCGCCGCCTCGCTGAGGTTCCTGCGGCGCTTCCCCGCGACGGCGGGCGAGCAACAGCTGGCCGAGCAGTCGCTGACGAAGGCGCTGCGCGCCGGCGGCCAGACCATGGTCGCCCGGCTCACCCCCGCCGATGAGGGCCTGCGCTGTGACCTGCACGCCGACCAGCCCTTGACCGAACAGGCAGTGTCGGCCGCCGCCGACCGCCTGTCCTTCTACCTCAGCCTCGCCGACGACCTCGCGCCCTTCTACGCGATCGGCAAGCAGGACCTGCCTTTCGCCCTGGTCATGGACCACCTGTACGGCTACCACCAGGTCAAGTTCCCCTCTCCGCTGGAGAACCTGGTCTGGGCCATCCTCTGCCAGCGGGTGCCGATGGCGGTCGCCACCAAGGCCAAGGACGCCCTCGTGTCACACGTGGGCAACCGGCTGACCTTCGACGGCGAGGAGTACGCCGCCTTCCCCGACCTGGACCAGTTGCTCGCCGTGCCCGCCGACCTGCTCACGGCCTTCGCCGGGAACTCCACCAAGGGCGACCGCCTGTACGCCTCCCTCAGGGCGTGGGCGGAAGTGGACGAGCACTTCCTCCGAACCGCCCCCTACGACGAGGTCAAGGACTTCCTGCGCGGCCTGCCCGGCATCGGGCCGTGGTCGGCGTCGTTCATCCTCATCAGGGGCCTGGGCAGGATGGACGAGGCCCCGATCGACCGGGAGCTGGTCCGCTCCGCCGCGCGGGTCTATGGCCGACAGCTGTCGGAGGACGAGCTCCGTGGCCTGGCCGGGCGGTATGGCTCCTGGCAGGGGTATTGGGCCCATTATCTGCGCGCGTAAAGACGGACTGGCCGCGCGGGACGGATCGATTTATCGGAGGCGGCGGCGCATAGCCGGGTCGATGGTGACGTTGCGGCCCGCGTCGGGCGGGACGATGACCTCCTGGGCGGCGGCGACGCCACCCGCGAGCAGGGGCGCGTCCACCGGCACCGTCCGCTTGACCATGGCCAGCGCGATCGGGCCCAGCTCGTGGTGGCGGGCGGCGGAGCCGACCACCCCCACCTCCTGACTCTCGAAGATCACCGGGGCGCCGTGCACCGGCAGCGTGTCAACGCTGCCGTCGAGGTGCAGGAACACCAGCCGCCGCGGCGGATGCCCCAGATTGTGGACCCGGGCGACCGTCTCCTGGCCCCGGTAGCAGCCCTTGCTGAGGTGAAGGGCAGAGCCGATCCAGCCCACTTCGTGCGGGATCGTCTTGTGGTCGGTGTCGAAGCCGAGCCGGGGCCGGTGCTGCTCGATGCGGAGCGCCTCGTACGCCCAGAGCCCGGCCAGCGGCTTGCCCAGGTGGTCGGGCAGCTCGGCGCGCGGCACCAGGAAGTCCTCGGTCGCGGAGGAGAGCACCGCCAGGTCGTCGGCGCGCGACACCTCGACGCGGAGCATGAACCGCATCCGGTCGAGGTAGGCCACCAGGCTGTCGGCGGTGCCGGGCTCGACGTGCGCCAGCACGGTCTCGCCGTCGTCGACCAGCGTCAGGTGGTGCAGGACCCGGCCCTGGAGGTCGAGGTCGAGCGTCTGCGTCCACTCGCCGGGAGCCAGCGTGTCGAGTTTCTGCGAGGTCAGGTCGTTGAGCCATTTCAGCCGATCCGCCCCGGAGATGCGGATCACCTCGCGGTTGCTGCGGTCGACCACCGCCTCGCCCTTGACCAGCGCCCGCTGCTCGGCGAACAGGTCACCGTAGTGGGCGGCTACATCGGAGTCGGGGCCGTCGGCGGCGACGGCACCCGGGAGGTCGAGCAGAGGGCTACGCATGCCTTCCAGGTTATCGGCAGTTGCGGCAGCGGCCGAAGACGGTCAGGTGGCGTACGTCGGCCACGAAGCCGAGCTCGTCGTCCAGGCCCTTGACCAGCCCGTCGGCGATCTCCGGGCGTATCTCGCTGACCGCGCCGCAACCCCGGCAGACCAGATGCAGGTGATCGGCGTCCGCCGCCAGGTGGTAGGTGGGGGCGCCGTGGCTGAGGTGGGTGTGAGTGACCATGCCGAGCTCTTCGAGCAGCTCCAGCGTGCGGTAGACGGTCGAGATGTTGACGCCGCGGGCCGTCTCGCGCACCTTGACGGAGATCTCTTCGGGCGTGGCGTGCTCGAGCGCCTTGACCGCTTCGAGCACGAGCTGCCGCTGCGGGGTCACCCGGTAGCCCTTGGCGCGGAGTTCTTCGTGCCACTGCGTCTCCGTCATGCCTCCGAGTCTACGGCTGAGTATTAATCGCTTGCCCCCTCCGCGGCCGAGCGCATAGCTTCTGGGGTACGCGGAAAGGAGGTGGTCCAAACAATGGTGATTCATAGTTGGACTAGCGAGGTGGTTGTCCGCTAACGACGCGGACTGATGTCTCGTCTGTTGGGCGAATTCGAGACAACCACCGGGGCCCCCGGCAGCCGGAGGGCGGGACCCAATCCCGTCCGTGGTCCATCCGGCCCGCTCAATCACGAGTGGAACGCCGCCTGGGGCCCTTCTTTTTTGCCCTCGGTCAGTGCGCGCCGCGGGCTGGGATGCCGAGCTTGTCGCAGGCTTCGCGGTAGAGGCGGACGACCGCCATACGCACCTGCGGGCGCTCGGTCAGCGTCTCCCCCCACGAAACCCTGACCCGCTCGCCGCCGTCGATCGTGAACTCGATCGCCTCGCCGTCGACCCCGCTGGTGACCGCGGTCGTCGCGTCGGGCCGCCCGCCCAGCCCCCGCACGATGATCAGCGAGTCGTCCGAGTGGTCGTCGTTCATGTGCCGCTTGATCGCCTCGACCGCCTCAGCGGTGAAAGGGGTGCTCATATGGATCAAGCTACCTTCTTGAGCTCCGCCGACATGTGCGACGTGAGCGGGTGCCCGACCGCGGCCATGTCGTAGGCCCACATGAGGTTGCCCTTGACCAGCCCGTACAGGCGGGTGGCCGCGGTGTATTCCTTGGCCGAGGCGGTGCGCGCCACCACGTCGGTGCGCAGCTCGATCTTGTGGAAGACGACCTCGCCGATGTAGATCTCCACGATGCCGGTCGGATGCGCCAGCAGCACCTCGATCTGCCGGTCGGGCTGCGGCCGCCAGTAGCCGGACTCGGTGGCGAGGGGTCTGACCCGGTTGCCGGCGTCGTCGAGCAGCCAGGTGCGGCTCACGTACGACAGGAACGGCTTGCCGTTGTGGCCGAACTCGATCTCCTGACCGAAGTTGAAGCTCTCGATCGTCGGATAACCCCCGACACCGGCGCCCTCCCAGCGGCCGATCAGGAACGCGATCGGCTCCAGATCGGGATGCACCGGCACCTGGACATCAGCATCTTCCATGGCATCAAACTCTACTGGCCCACCCGCTCTAAGACGTCCGGTGGGAAGGAGCGTTAGGGTGACGAGCATGGCACGATCACTGGTGATCAAGGTGACCGCCGGCGCCGACGCCCCTGAGCGCTGCAACCAGGCGTTCACGGTCGCGGCCGCCGCGCTCGCGAGCGGTGTTCCGGTCTCGCTCTGGCTGACCGGGGAGTCCTCATGGTTCGGGCTGCCGGGGAGGGCCAAGGAGTTCAACCTGGCCCACGCCGCTCCGCTCACGGACCTGCTGGACGCCGTTCTGGCGGGCGGCCGGGTGACGGTCTGCACCCAGTGTGCGGCCCGGCGCGAGATCACGGCCGACGACCTCATCCCCGGCATCCGCATCGCCGGCGCCTCCACCTTCGTCGAGGAGGCCGTGGCGAAGGACGCACAGGCTCTCGTGTACTAGCTGTCCGGAGCGGTCCGTTGGTTCCGACGTCTCTGATGTGCGGCACCGCGGTGGTGCCGACCGAGAGGAGAGATCGTGAAGTACATGATCATGATGTTCGGCACCCAGCGCGACTACGACAACCTGGCCGGAAAGCCCGGCAACCCGGCCTGGTCCGGGGAGGACGTCGCGGCGATGCACGCCTTCATGGAGTCGTGGAACAACGCCCTGGTCGAATCCGGGGAGTTCGTGGACGCGCAGGGCCTGAGTGAGCCCGTCCACGCCAGGAGGGTCCAGCTCAAGGACGGGGTGCCGGTCGTGACCGACGGCCCTTACTCCGAGACGCAGGAGGTCCTGGCCGGTTACACGATCGTCGAGTGCGCGAGCTTCGACCGGGCGACCGAGATCGCCGCGCGGCTGGCCGGCACTCCCCACCCCGCGAACGCGACCCTGACCCACGAATGGCACGTGGACGTGCGGCCGATCGCCGGGAGCTTCGAGGAGCTGTGACCGGCGGCGAGGTCGAGGACCTGCTGCGCGGGCTGGCGCCGCAGGTTCTCGGCGCGCTGGTACGGCGTTACGGGCACTTCGCCACGGCCGAGGACGCGACGCAGGAGGCGCTGCTCGCGGCCGCCCTGCAGTGGCCTGAAGAGGGCCTTCCGGACAACCCGCGCGGCTGGCTGATCACGGTCGCCGCGCGCCGGCTGACCGACCTGCTGCGCAGCGAGCAGGCCCGCCGGCAGCGCGAGGACACCGTCTCACGCTGGACCCTGCCCGACCAGTGGCTGGCGCCCGCCGCCGACCGGCCGGCGGCGGAGTCCGACGACACGCTCATCCTGCTGTTCATGTGCTGCCATCCCTCGCTGTCGCCCGCGTCGCAGATCGCGCTCACCCTGCGGGCCGTCGGCGGCCTGACGACCGCGGAGATCGCCAGGGCGTTCCTGGTCCCGGAGGCGACCATGACCCGGCGCATCACCCGGGCCAAAAACCGCATCAAGGACAGCGGCCTCCCCTCCGGTGAGGACGGCGCGGGACGGCTCGCCGCGGTTCTGCACGTCCTCTACCTGATCTTCAACGAGGGCTACGCCAGCACCTCCGGCCCGGCCCTGCAGCGCACCGAGCTGACCACCGAGGCGATCCGCCTGACCCGCCTGGTCAACCGCCTGCTGCCGGACGACGCCGAGGTGGCGGGCCTGCTGTCCCTCATGCTCCTCACCGACGCCCGCAGACCGGCGCGTACGGGCCCGGACGGCTCCCTGATCCCCATGGCCGAACAAGACCGAACGCTCTGGAACACGTCCTGCATCACCGAAGGCATCGCCCTCATCACCAACGCCCTCCCCCGCGGCCCGACCGGCCCGTACCAGCTCCAGGCGGCGATCGCCGCCCTGCACGACGAGGCCCCCACCGCGGAGGCGACCGACTGGCCGCAGATAAAGGCCCTGTACGAGCTCCTGATGCGGCTCTCCGACAACCCGGTGGTCACGCTCAACCACACCGTCGCGGCCGCCATGGTCGACGGCCCGGCAGCGGGTCTCGCCCTGCTCGCAGAGCTGGAGAAGGACGTACGGATAGCCGAAGACCACCGCCTGCACGCGGTCCGGGCGCACCTGCTGGAGAGGTCGGGGGACCACCGGGCGGCCCGGGCGGCGTACGAGGCGGCCGCACGGCGAACGAGCAGCCTCCAGCAGCAGCGCTACCTGCACGCCAAGGCCGGCGCGCTGACCACGCGGGCGGCCGAGGACACCTCGTAACGGCGCCCGGCCCTGTGCGGGATCAGCGGCCGTATCCCTGGAGGCGCCCGGCCATGGTCGGCGACTGGGGCCGGCCGGGCTGTGCCGTGACTTGGCTCAGTTGGCCCGAACGGCGGCCAGGCGCTCCTGTCGGAGCTGCTCGTAGCGGGTGTCGTCGAGCGGGGCCAGCTCGCCCGCGCGCCACGAGAGCAGCAGGTCGGCGAGCGCCGGGTTGCGGGCCAGCGCGGGCCCGTGCAGGTAGGTCCCGACGACGTGCCCCGCGTAACACCCCTCGAACCCGTCCCCGTTGCCGACCCCCACGGTCGTCCGGGAGAGCGCCTTGACGCCCGGGCCCAGGCGGGTGACCCCCATGTGGTTCTCGAAGCCGGTCAGCGTCGGCAGGCCCAGCTCGGCGTCCACCTCGGCCACCAGCTCGCCGACCGCCCGCTGGGGACCGCGGGAGCTGGCGATGTCGAGCAGGCCGATGCCGTCGACCGGCTGGCCCTCCTCGCCGCCGAACGTACTGCCCATGATCTGGTAGCCCGCGCAGACCGCGAGCATCGCCGCACCCCGCGCGATCGCGCGGTGCAGCCCACCGTCCTTGCGCAGCCGCGCCGCCGCGAGGATCTGCGGACGGTCCTCGCCGCCGCCGATGAGATAGATGTCGCCGGTCTCCGGCACCGGATCGGCCGACCGCACGTAGACGGTCTCGGTCTCGATGCCCCTGCGCTGAGCCCGCTGCTCCAGGACGAGCACGTTTCCCTGGTCGCCGTACGTGCTCAGCAGGTCGGGATAGATCCAGACAATGCGAAGGGCGCTGTCAGACGGCACGACCGAACTCCGATCGGATCTGCTGGAAGGCGGTGTAGTTGGCGATCACGTCGACGCGACCCGGCGGCTGCATGGCCAGCGCCTCGGTGAACGTGGCACAGAGCGCGAACGGCACGTCGGCCACGTCGAGCCGGAGCGCCAGGTCCAGCCGCCGCTCGCCGGTGACGAACACCGGGCGGCCGCGCAGGATGCGGTAGTCGACGTCCCACAGCCAGGACGTGTCCCGCCCGTCGGGCCCCTGCGCGTTGACCGACAGGATGATCGGCTGCTGCGGGTCGGAGACGTCGAACGCCTCCAGCCAGCCCGCCGGGTTCTTGGCCAGCAGCAGCCGCGCGAAGCGGCCGTCCCGCTCGACCGTGGTGTAGCGGCCGGCCACCGAGGTGACCTCGCGCAGCCGGGGCAGCGCCCGCTCGACCGGCAGCCCGAACGCCTCGCCCACCGCCAGCGCCATCGCGGCGTTGGACCGGTTGGCCAGGCCGGGCAGCTGGATGTCCAGCAGCCACCGCTGCCCGCGCGGATCGATCACCGCGTCGTCGTCGAGGACCCACTGCGGCTCAGGCCGGTGGAACGTGCACTCCCGGCACGCCCAGTCGGCGTCCTTGCGGTCGAGCGGCCCACCGCACTCGGGGCAGCACCAGGAGTCTTCCTTCCAGCGCTGGCCGCCCGCGACCCAGGTCACCTTGGCCGCGGTCGAGGCGCCCCAGGTGACGAGCGGGTCGTCGCAGTTGGCGATGACGTGCGTCGGCTTGCCGGACAGCGCCCTGCGCCACTTCTGGGCGAGCAGCCAGATCTCGGCCGCGCGGTCCATCTGGTCGCGGCTGAGGTTCATCAGGCAGACGACGCCGGCGCCGGTGGTGTCGAGGACTTCGGGCAGGTATTTCTCGTCGACCTCCAGCACGCCGTAGGGGGCGTCTTTGTGCAGGGAGAGCGCCGAGACGTGACCCGCGGGCATGTTGGCGCCGAACGCGTTGGTGGCCACCTCGCCGAGCTCCAGCAACGCCGAGGTGATGAGCCGGGTCGTGGTGGTCTTGCCGTTCGTGGCGCTGACCAAGGCCAGCCTGCGGTCACGGGCGAGCTGCCGGAGCAGATCGGGCTCGAGCATCAGGCCGACCCGACCGCCGATCACCGAGCCGTCGCCGCGCCCGGTCATCCTCGACAGCGTGGCGGCACTGCGGCCCAGGGCGCTCGCGAGCAGAGCCCGCAGTGGAAGCTGGGTCATGGCACAGGATCCTAGTCGGCGTTGGGCGCTAGTCTGGTGACGCACACGAAAACGCGGCCCGGTTCGGTAGCCCGGGCGACGCTTCTCGTATCCGCCCTTCCAGGGATGTCCGGTGTGCCGGCAGCGGCCTCGTCAGGCCGTCGTTCGGCATATCCGCTGGAGGGCAACCATGGTGACGCTGTCCGTCTATCTCGACGGGCCGTTCTGGGTCGGCGTGCTGGAGCTCGTCGAGGACGGCGAACTACGAGCCACCCGCTTCACACTCGGCGCCGAGCCGACCGATCCGGAGCTGTACGACTATCTGATGCGGTACGGCCTGTCGCTGCTGGACAAGGCGTCTTCCGCGCCCCCCGTGCGGGCCGGCGAGACCCGGGGAGACGGGCGGGTCAACCCCAAGCGGGCCGCCAAGCTGGCCGCACGGGCTGCGGCGCGGGTGTCTTCGAGGAGTACGGCGGCGCAGGAGGCCATGCGGTTGGAGCTGGAGAGCCGCAAGCAGGAGGCCGCTGGGGATCGGAGGGCTCGCCGGGAGGAGGCGGCCCGGCACAAGCGTGAGGTCGCGCGCCGCAAACGCATCGAACGCCGCCGAGACCGCTGATCGTTCACAAAGGGCTCGCCATCGGCGCTTCGCGCCCATGGAAGCTCGACGTTCCTCCTTCGGCGCTCACGCGCACCCCAAGGGCTCACCCGATCAGGCGCTCCGCGCCCACGGGCCTCGGCGTGCTCCCCGGGGCCTTCGGCCCCTCCCCAGCGAGGGCAAGCCCTCGCGCTCCCACGCTTCGCCACAGCCAGACCATGCGAGAGACCAAAGTATGGCCCTATAGGCGGATGAGGATGGCCTGGCAGTGGATCATCGACGCTGTCCGGACATCTGCCTCAATGACTCGAAAATTCACCTCACGGTAGTAGCGTTCCTACGCGCCATGGATTAGGGAGGGTCAGCCGTCCGCTTCCGGCTGTGGAGCGCGGCTTTAGTCCTCGCGGGGTCGGTTTCGATTGCGTTGCACCCTGACGATGATCACGGCGGCCACTGCGGCAATGAGCGCCCCTGTGATCACACCGACCAGAAAAGGCGACCACGCCCGCTCAAAGAACACGCCGATATCCCACGAAGAGACAGGGAGGGGATATGTTTCGTCGGGGACGGGAGCCTTGAAAATATCGCCGTTGCCGGGCGACGGAGTCAGAATAGTGATCACCGATCCATCATGGTGTATTACGTTCAGGATCACCGGAGGAGTCGTCGGCCCTCTGAACTTCGCCACCACCGTGGTGTCAAGGCTCACCGACATCGGCTGGGGAGCTGTCGGGGTCTAGCGGCGTACCTTGAACCTCAGGTGCAGCACCCCGTCGCCCTGGATGACCACATGGGGATGCTCCAACAGAAGCTGCCCGTCGGTGCTGCCGAAGTAGCGTTTGCCCGACCCGAACACCACCGGCACCACATCCATCGCCACCTCGTCCACGAGGCCGGCCGCGAGGATCTGGCCGCCCACCTCGCCGGCGTTCACAGCGACGGTCCGCTCCCCGGCGAGCTCCTGGGCCTTGTCGATCGCGGCAGTCACGCCATCGACGAAATGGTACGACGCCTCGGGGTGCCAGCCCTTGGGCTTGGGCCGGTGGGACACCACGACCACGTGGTCGCCCGCGGGCGGCTGACCCTCCCAGCCGTTCACCAGGTCGAACAGGTTGCGGCCCATCACAATCGTGCCGATCGACTCCCACATCGGCCGAACGTATTCCGCCGATGCGCGTGAGACCTTGAAGCGGCTGCCGGCTCCGGAATGATCGTACTGCTGGTCGTCGCCTTCGATGATCGGGGTGTCCCCGTTGAAGTACCAATCGTGGAGTGGCCCGACATCGTCGTTCTTGTCGGCGATAAAGCCGTCCACCGACACCACGTTGTGCATGATTACTGCGCCCACAGGTTCTCCTCAAGCCTCCTTGCGCATTCGCCCCCGATCCTGTCGCCCCGGGAGGCGAATGGGCTTGTAAAAAATCAATCAGCGGGCATCGGACCGCTGTCCGGTGGGAACCCCTGCTCGGCCGGGAATCGGCGCCGCAGGGCCAGGTATTCGGTCGGGGTGTGGCCGGTGAAGTCCTTGAACTCTCTGCTGAAGTGGGCCTGGTCGAAGTAGCCCGCCGTTTGAGCGAGCTCCGACCAGTCGACCGGACGCCGGGGGTCCACCGACACGATCAGCCGCGCGAAGCGGTAGATCCGCGCCACCCGCTTCGGGGTGATCCCGACATGAGACTTGAACTGCGTGGCCAGGTGATTACCGCTCACCCCGGCGGCATCGGTCAGCGCACCGACCGGGACCGCGCCGTGGGAAGTCTCCAGACGCCTGCCTGCGTACTGGACCAGGTCGAGACCGCGCGACGGTGCCTCGGCGAGTCGCGATCGCAGCTCCTTCTCCAATATCCGCAGTGTCTCGGCGGCTGATGCGGTGTCACCGACCTTGTTGCGGATCCGGTCCAAAGACCGTTGCCAGACGGCGTCGACCGGTACCCATCGGTCCCGCAGCTCCGTCGCCGGCATGTCGACGAACGGCGACATCCCCCAAGGCTTGAAGTGCACACCGACGAGCCGCACTCGTGCGGGGTACTCAATGAGGAAACGCCTGGTCCATACACCCATGAACCACCCATCGGTGAGCACTACCGGCGGCACCGAAGGGTCGGAATCCCACAGGCGGGCGGGTTCGCCCAGGTTGACGAACAAGTGTGCCGACGGCATCGGCGGTACGTTCATCCGGCGGTGGCGCGGCACCCCGGTGAGGCAGTAGATGTCGTCGATGAACAGGTCGAGCGGCGGGGCGGGCACCCGGCCGACGTACTCCATGGACCCAGTGTGGTCGACGAGGGTTCAGGTCGCGAGAGTCGACGCAGTCAGACGGTGTGCCGCCGCCATGAAGATCTCCGATTCGGGCTTCCGGTGACCGATCGCCTCGGAGATCGTCCAGCCGTGGACCAGCCTGTCGAGGCCGGTGTTCCGGATCTTCGCCTCCTGATGCATGGTTCGGCCGTTGGTGGCGATCGTGCAGATCCAGCCGTTGGCGGTTGCGCTGCCGAGCGCGTCGCAGGTGGCCTCGGCCAGGAACGCGGTCGTCGCGTCCCGAAAGGCGGCGTCCCGGTCGACCAAGGTGTTGTCGAGGTCGAGCATCAGCAGCGGCATGCCAGGCGGTAGAACATGTCGGGCATGGCGCAAGCAGGTCCGCTTACCAGCGAACGCAGGGAGCATGTGGATGATGATGAGTGAGAGCCCGCGGCTGCGGGCGGCCGAGCCCGGTGATTACGATCGCATCGTTGCCGTGGTGGATGGCTGGTGGGGGCGGCCGATTCGGTCAATTTTGCCGCGGCTGTTCCTCGACCACTTCCATCGCACCAGCATGGTGGCCGAGGAGGACGGGGAACTGGTGGGGTTTCTCGTCGGGTTCCTGTCCCCTTCGGTGGCCGACGCGGCCTACATCCACTTCGTCGGCGTCGACCCGCGCCTTCGCGGCAGCGGGCTGGGTCGCCTTCTCTACCAGCGGTTCTTCGAGCTTGCCAGGGCCGGGGATCGTACGAGCATCCGGGCGATCACCTCACCGCAGAACCACGGCTCCATCGCCTTCCATACCGCGATGGGCTTCACGGTTGTGGGGCCCGTGCCCAACTATGACGGCCCGGAAGTCGACCGGATCGTGTTCCAGCTTCAGCTCGACTCGCCATGATGGCCCGGTCATCGTCCGGTGAAAACGGCGGTCGGTTGCGAGGGTGCCTGACGATCGCCGTTCTTACCGCCCGCTTCTTACGCGGCGAATCGGGCTGCGACGGCCTTGGCCTTGGACGCGGCGTCGTCGAGTGCGTGCTGACGTGAGGCTTCGAACAGAGGAATCCCTGACGGCTGAGTCTTCGGTCGCGGCGGTGCGGCCGACCAGGACGATACTGTCCAGCCACGCCTTGAGCGTGGACGGGATGGAGTAGTTGTACATCGGGGCGCCGATGAGCACGGCGTCGGCGTTCTCCAGTTCCTCTATCAACGTCAGCCGCTGGGCGAAGGCCGCGGCCTGGGCAAGGCTATGGGAAGCCGGGTCGGACTGGCCTGCTGTATGCGCGTCGGCGGTGAGGTGCGGGATGGGGTTCGCCGTGAGGTCGCGGTAGATGACCGTCCCTTCGGGATGGTGCTCCTGCCATGTCCGGCGGAAAGTGTCGGTCACGGCGCGGGAGCAGGAGAGCGTCCGCTGGGGACCAGGTGCGGACACGACTGGCCGAGATCGAGCAGGAAGCCTGACGCATCCCTGTCCGCACCGATCGCCGCAGTTTGTCGGTGAATTATCTCGACATATTGCCATCGTGCTAATTACCGGCAGAACGGTGAATAATGAGGGGCAATTAACCGTTCAGGCAAGCTTGGACCAGCCGAAACTCGGTTCAAAACCGCCGTGGCGTCCTGGCCACCTTGCGTGCTACCGGCATAATCTGACGAATGCGTGGTGATTACCACCGTCGCTCGGCGATATGCACGACTACGGCGACGCGAGCCGCATTCAAAGAAAGGTCCTCGATGAAAACCCTCGGCCGTAACGTCCTCGCAGCGGCAACGCTGACCGCCTGCGCACTGTCGGCACTGGCTGTTCCTGCCGCCTATGGCGACACCCCACCGCCAAATGTCAAAAAGGGCGTCATCACCCATGACGACACCTTGGCCAACTACCGCGCCTGCGGCACCAAGATGGACCCGACTGCCTGGGCGATCGCCAGTGCGCCGGCCGCATACTGGACTGCCGACAAGTCCAGCAATGATCCCCTGTGCCGGAAATTCGTCAGGCTCGACTACCAGGGCAAGGTCTATAAATTCCGGATCGGCGGGCGCTGCTCGAGCTGTGCGCCGAATCAATTGAATCTCAGCCAGCCGGCCTTCGAACTGGTCACCGGGAAGCCGGCGGCGGCCAAGGTCACGCTTCCCTGGGGGATCAGAAGGCCGTGGAACAGCTGAGCCGTCCCGCGGCACGTCAGAGCGTGTCACGACCCTGCGCGCAGGCGTCGCCGAGGACCGCGGCGACGCGATCCAGGACGGGGCGCGGCGGGGTGAACGGGACGCGCAGGTAGTGAGTCAGAGTGGCGTCGGCCGCGAAGTGCGGGCCCGCGACGAGCGCGATCCCGTGCTCGTTCGCGTGGCGCACGACGGTCTCCGCGGGTGTGGCGCTCAGCCGCAGCCACAGGGCCAGTCCGCCGGGCGGGCAGGTGAAGCGCCAGCGATCGTCGCCGTCGAGCAGGGCGCAGAGGTGGTCGCGCTGCGCCCGCAACTCGTCTTGGCGCCGCCTGAGCACCGGATGCGGGTCGCTCAAGAGTTCGGCGGCGACGAGCTGTTGCATGGGAGGCGCCGACAGGGGCCCGGCCAGGGGGTGTTCCTGCAAATCGCGTACGAGTGAGGCGCGGGCCCGGATCCAGCCGACGCGCAGCCCACCCCACACCGATTTGCTGGCCGACCCGATGAGCAGCGCGCCGGCGATCCGCGGTATGCCGGTCGGCTCCTCGCGCAGGTCCAGGTCGCGCAGTGTCTCATCGGCGACCACGGTCATCCGGTAGCGGGCGGCCAGTTCGGCGACGGTGTGGCGGACGCGCGGGGACATCAGCGTCCCGGTCGGGTTGTGGAAGTCGGGCACCAGGTAGGCGAGGTGGCCGCGCGCGGCGGCGAAGGCGGACTCCAGCTGCTCTAGGTCCCATCCGTCGCCGGTGACCCGGACGCCGACCAGCCTCGTACCTGTGGCGCGCAGCAGATGGAGCGCGTCGACGTACGTCGGTATCTCCACCGCAGTGAGGCGAGGCTGGAAATGGGCCGCCAGCAGGGTCAGCGCGGCCCGTGTCCCGTTGGTGACCAGGATCTGTTCCGGCCGGGTGGCCGTCCCCTCGCGGCTGTAGCGCGCGGCGATCACCGCGCGCAGCTCTGGCAGCCCCGGCCCCGGCTCCCCGTGTTCGGCCAGAACAGGCCCGGCCCGCTCGGCCGCTCGCAGCGTTGCCTCCAGGTACTGCTTCTGCGGTGCGGCCGGGACGGCCCGGCGAAGGTCGATCATCGACCCGGCGTCCCCGGTCGCCGAGAGCGGGGCCACCCGCTCGGCCACCGCCGCGGGCAGCCGGACAAGGCTGCCGCTTCCGTGCCGCGTGTGGACCCATCCTGTCTCGCGCAGCCGCGCCAGGGCGGCCGTCACCGTACCGCGGCTGACCCCCAGCGCCGCGGCCAGTCGGCGTTCGGCGGGCAGCTCGCTGCCGACGCGGATGCGGCCGTCCAGCAACGCCTCCCGTACGGCCCGGGCCAGCGCCGTGCCGAGCGGTTCCCCGCTGCCGCGCCAAGACCCCAGAGTCCTGGCTAGCTGCTGCTCTCCCATCCGCACTGGTCCAGTTTTCCACGATTGGACCAGGCGACAGGTAGATGGGCCGCCTACCGTCGTATCCGTTGCCGACGAGTTTCCGATGAAAGAGAAACATCATGCATCCCACCCTCGCCGCCGACCGCGACGAGCTGCCCGAGCTGTTGCGGACGGTCCAAGAGCACAGCGCCGGCCTGCTGGAACACCTGGCCGAACGCCCAGTCGTCCCCGCGGCCCCGATCCCCGAGCCGGCTGCGCTACCCGTACCGGGCGAAGGGCTGCGAGCGGCGCTGGAGGAGTTCACCGCGCGCTGGGAGCCGACGCTGTCAGCCAGCGCCGGCCCCCGCTACTGGGGATTCGTCACCGGAGGAGTCACACCGGCCGCGCTGGCCGGTGACTGGCTGACCGCGACCTGGGACCAGAACTCCTTCACCTCCCTCGACGCAGCGGGGCAGCACCTGGAACGCCAGACGATCGCCTGGCTCCGCACCCTGTTCGGCCTCTCCGACGACCATCACGGGACGTTCGTCAGCGGTGCGACCATGTCCAACACCGTCGGGCTCGCCGTAGCCCGCGAATGGATCGGCGAACGAACCGGCGTCTCACCGGCCGAGAACGGGGTCGGCGCCCTCGGCCCGGTGACGGTGCTGTCGGGCACCGCCCACTCCAGCGTGCCCAAGGGCCTGTCCATGCTCGGGCTCGGGCGCCGCGCCCTGGTCACCGTGCCCACCAGCCCGGGACGGGAGTGCGTCGATCCGGCGGCCCTGGAGCTCGCACTGCGTGAGGTCGATGGTCCGTGCATCGTGGTGGCCAACGCCGGCACCGTCAACACCGCCGACTTCGACGATCTACGCGCCATCGCGGCGCTGCGCGAGCGGCACGACTTCTGGCTGCACGTGGACGCCGCGTTCGGCGCCTTCGCCGCCCTCTCTCCCGCCCACGCGCACCTGTGCGACGGCCTTGACCTGGCCGACTCGATCTGCGTCGACCTGCACAAATGGCTGAACGTGCCGTACGACAGCGCCCTGCAATTCACCCGCCGCCCCGACCTGCAGACGGCCGTGTTCCAGAACGCCGCCGCCTACCTCGGCCCGCTCGGCGACACGCCCGACAGCGGCCACCTCACCCCGGAGAACTCCCGGCGCCTGCGGGCACTGGCCGCCTGGTTCACCCTGCGCGCCTACGGACAGGACGGCCACCGTGAGATCACCGAACGGTGCATCGCCTGCGCCGGGGTACTGGGCGAGGCCATTAACGGCATACCCGGTCTGCGACTGTTCGCGCCCGTCCGGCTCAATGTCGTGTGCTTCACCTTGAGCGACAACCCCACCGCTGAGCGGCTGGCCGCGCTCTGCGAAAACCTCGCCGGGGAAGCGTTCCTCACCCCCACCGTCCTGAACGGCGTGCCCGCGCTGCGCGCCGCCTTCAGCAACTGGCGAACCACCACAGCCGACGCCCACCACATCGCCGAATCCCTGCGCGCCGCCGTGCGCCACGCCTGAACCCCGCTTTCAACCTGCTGCCCGGGTCCGCGGTGCGTTGACGGTGACTGCGATCAGGTCTCTTCGAGGACGTGCACCTGAGGGAGACTGCGGTGGCGGTGGTGGGCTTGGGCGATCGCGGCGAGGTTGTCGCGGCCCAGGGCACGGTAGGCCATGGTGAGTAGGTCGTTGGCATGGCGTTCGAGCCCGGGGTTTCCAGCGCTGATCCAGTGCAGGTCACGGCCGAGGGCGAGAGCATCGGCGGGGTGTCCGGCGGCGCAGCGGCGCCGTGCCTCGGTGACGCGGGCTTCGCGGGCGGCTGGGTCCTCGGTCAGCTCCTTCTGCAGGGCCGTGCAGAAGTCGTAGTCGTTCCATGGCCTCTGCCGGCCGCGCTCACTTGCGGTGTCACCATCGACGAGCGCGCCGCCGCCGTCCAGAGTCTCGATCCGATCCGGATCTCCGTACTCGAGCAATTCTGGCGAGTCCTTGTAGGCGTCATGGTAATCCTCGCCCTGTTCCTCGCGGTCGCCGGTCTCGAAGGTCATCAGGACCTCGCGCAGGAGCCGTAGCCGGTGCCGTCGTGCGACCAACGCGAGGCTCATGGGATCGGCCGGCTCATCGTCCCAGTCTCCGAGGTGTCGCCATCCCCATTCGAGCGTGTGCCGGACGGCCTCAAGAGGGGTGCGCGATGGGAGGCCCACGCCGCCACCATCGTTGTTGTAGTAGGAGGCGACGCCGGTGCAGGTGCGCCCGTCGTCGTACCAGAGCCCGAAATGCAGCCCGTCGGTGCCGCCGTGCATGAACGTGAGGAACTCGGGCGGGTCGCGGTAGTAGCGGCCGTGTACGCGCACATCGATGCCGGCCCGGGAACTGCGAGCGGGATCATCGAACAGGTCCATGATCCCGAACGGGGACAGTTCCAGTTCGTCGAGGGCCTGCTTTTCGGTCGGGCCCAGGGACAGCAGGAAGGCCCGAAACCGGAAGATCGAGTCAGGCAGCCGGAATCCCCAGTCGCGGGCAACACGTTCCTCGATCGCGGCGCGCTCGTGCTCCGCCTGGGCCACAGCGGCCGACCTCGCCTGCTCGTTCTGTTCCTGTGGTCGGTTCGCCGCCTTCCACACCGCGTAATTTCGCAGGTCGGCGGCGGAACGCGATGCGGCCCGCCGACGGTGGGCCCGTTCCCACAGCGTCGGCGGCGGATCGGGATGCCCGAATGTCGTGGCCAGCAACCGTTCTTCGGCATTGGAGCGGTCGATGGCCGGGTACCGCGACCGGCGCTCTTCCCGGGCGGCCGCAGCCGGCAGCCAGCGGCCGGAGTCGGCCGCCACCCGCCTTCTCGCCTCACGGGCCGGCAGCGGAGCGATCTCCTGATCGAACGCGCGCAACGCCACCACCTTGTGCCTCTGCGCACGGGCGTCAACCTCGGCACACAACGCGGTGTAAGCGTCCCACTCCTGGGCCAGATCCTCCTCGGGAAGATCGACACGCTCGAGAAAGAACTCGAACTTCTCCCCATACCCGAGGTCGTCGTATTGCGCCGCTATCCGCTCCCGCAGCCCCGCAAGGACCTCCTCGTCGGCCTCCGCCTCGCTGGACCACAGCGCGGGTATGTCCTCGGGATGCTCTATCTGGTCCCGATGGAGTTCCACCGCTGTTTGCCGGCCGAACACAGTCACACGCGCGGTCAACCTGTCACCGTCCACAGAGACGAGCTCCGCGTCAAGGCCGGCGAACGGGCCATCGACAATTCTCACGAACTGACGCTCCACGGTGGGTCCCCTATCGCCACGGACAGTCTCTGGGCCAGCATGATAGAGATCGCCACGGACATCCGGGCCCAACAGGGGGCTTGCGCTCTCACCGCGCCTGGAGAGGGCCTCGGGCCAGAGGTTGCTGATCTAGGGAGTCGCCTACTCGCGACAACTCCCCGGGTGACAGCCCGTTACGCCCGTCGTGCAGTGGGCCTGTACGGGCCGGTCGCACTGGCGCTTTCGCTGTGGTCTGGCTGTGGCGGAGCGGGGAGCGCGAGGGCTTGCCCTCGCAGGGGAGGGGCCGAAGGCCCCGGGGAGCCCTTGGGCGCGGAGCGCCTGATCGGGTGAGCCCTTGCAGTGCGCGTGAGCGCCGAAGGAAGAACGTCGAGCTTCCAAAGCGCGAAGCGCCAATGGCGAGCCCTTTGTGGCGGGGCGTCAGATGGCCCAGCCGGTAAACGGGTTCAGCCCGGTTCGGCGAAGGAGAGTTCCGGGGCGCCGTCTCGGTCGAAGGGGAGGACGAAGCGGCGTGGCCAAGACAGTACCCCTTCGAGCCATCCGGCCCCCATGGTCTGGCCCACGTGCCGGAGTCGGGCCGAAGGGTCGACGCCGATCGCGACCGTGGTGATGTCGCGCTGGACGCCCTCGTTCTCGTCGTCGCCCAGGATGACCCGCCAGGCCAGTGCCCTGTTGTGGTCGACCTCCATGGACAGTGGGTGGTGCCGGAGTGCCTTGGCTCGGTGGCCGAGCAGCTCCGAGTGCTGGAGTTCGGCGGAGGTGCCGTTGGGGGCGTTGCGGAACAGGGCGTACTCCATCGGGGGTGCGGGGCTGCGGAGGTTCGGGGCCGGCTGGCCGTACGGGAAGAGTCTGTCGACCTCGTGCAGCCAGCGCACCTGCGGGATGACCCAGGAGGCGCCGGGGCGCTCGCCGCCGCTCTCCACGGCGGCCAGCAGTCGCGTGGCCGTCTCCGCGGCCTTCTCGGTGAGCAGGGCCGGGTCGAACCAGCTCCGCAGCGACCAGGCCCGGCGCTGCACCGACCGTTCGATCAGGGTGGCCAGCAGGCACTCCCTGCGCCTGGCCGGCAGGTCGGACCAGGCGGCGGCCAGTACGCGCGGTACGCCGGGCAGCGGGCGGTTGCTCACGAAGGCCAGGACGACCGTGTCGCACCAGATGCGCAACCAGGCCCAGTCGGGGGCGTCGGCGAGGACGTCGGCCTCACGCAGCTCGACCAGCGTGCATGCCTGGCCGGTACGGCACTGGCTGCCGCAGGCCGCCGATCTTCGGCCCCGGATCGGCGGGGGCGGGCCGGCCAGGAGCCGCTCGCGGGACTCGCCGAGCGGCACCCGGACGCGTAGCGGGCGGTCCATCCCGTCGGCGAACACCGCGGCCGATCCCGGCTGCAGGGAGACGACGTGGCGGGACTGTTCCTCGCTGAGGTTCATGGCCGCGCCGACGAGCTGCCGGTCGTCCTCGGCGGGGAGGCGGTGGACGACCTTCAGCGCGGTGTTCTTCACCACGTCGGTGACGAGCTTGGTGGGGATCTGCTCGGCCACCACGATGCCCTCGCCATAGGCCCTGATCTCGGCGAGCATGCCGGCCAGGAGTTCGACGGCGTGGGTGGAGGCGCGGCCGGTGCCGCGGTCGCGCAGCAGCCGGTGGGCCTCCTCGATGACGATGACGTGGCGCAGGCCGGTGGACTTCTCCTGCCTGGCCCGCATCCGCAGATGCTCGACGATGCGGATGATCAGCGTGCCCATCAGGAACGCCTTGTCCTCGTCGTTGGCCACGTCCTCGATCGCCAGCACCACGTTGCGCTCCAGCAGACCGCCGATGTCGGCCGGGTGGCCGCCCTCGAAGAAGCGGCCGGCCGAGCCGACCCGGAGCGAGCGCAGCCGCAGCGAGATGAAGCCCTCGACGTCGGCCTGGACCTCGCGGCCGTAGCCGATCTCCCTGATCACGTCCATGGCGTGCTGCTGGAGCAGTTCGAGGGTCGGCACGCTGGGTGGCACCTTGGAGCCCGGCACGGCGCCGCCGGTGACCACGTCCCAGCCGGTGGCCTCGTAGACGCGCTGCAGGGCCAGCGACATGATCTGCGGGAACGGCTCCTCGGCGTCGAAGGCCGCCATGAATAGCGCCCGCACCATGTCGATGTGGGCCTGGACGGGGTAGCCGGGCTCGGGTTCCAGCGGGTTGATGCTGAACGGCACGCCCGCGGGCGCCGACGGGTTGATCACCGTGACCGTGCTCGACGGCTCGCGGTTGCCCAGCAGCTCAAGGCGGCCGGCCATGGCGGCGTACTCGGACTTGGCCGGCTCGATCGCCAGCCACGGGATGCCGGCCCTGCTGAGCTGCTCCAGCAGGTGCCGGACCGTCTGTGACTTGCCCGAGCCGGTGGCCCCGGTGACGAAGGCGTGCCTGTTGAGCGTGCTCAGCGGCACCCGGAACGAGCCGACGCACCGGTCCTGCCCGTCGAGGATCTCGCCCAGGTCCAGCTCGCCCTCCTCGGCCTCGGAGGTCACGTCGAAGAACCCCGAGTCGAGCACCCGTACGCCCGGCACCTCGCGCCTGGGCAACCCGGCCAGCGCCGCGAGCGCCCCGGCGGTGGCGGCGAAGGGGGCGGCCGCGCCGTCGGCCGGGTCCTGCATGGTCAGGCCGAGCGCCTCCGACAGGCCGTAGACGGCGCCCTGGGCGCTGCGCAGCCGGTACGGATGGTGGCTCATCTCGACGGAGCCGACCAGAACCGGCGCGATCTGCCGCAGTTCCTCAGCCGTGGCGCCACCGGCCAGCACGCGGACGTTCCAGAGCCCGGCCTCGCGGAAGGCGTCGAGCTCCTGCATGCGGCGTTCGGCCCGCTCGGCGTCGAACCTGCTGCGCTCGGAGGCGTCACCGTACTGCCTGAGCACGTTGAGCTGCGTACGCAGGTGCGCGACCTCGGCGTCGAGCAGGTCGGTCGGCTCGGCCACCACCAGCCACGCGAACGGCCTCGACATGAGCGTGACCAGCGTCGCCTCGAACAGCGTCGGCCGCTTCAGCTCATCGGGTTCGCCGTACTCGCGCCGGCCGCCGAGCGGCGGCGCCTGCCGTCCGGGGCACGGCGTCCACACCAGGTCGGCGAGGTCGGCCAGGTACTCCTCGTCGAGCTGCACCCCGCGCGCCCCGCCGGGGAAGAGCAGCGGCTGCGGACCGGCCGGCACCCCCGGCGCGTCGGTGGCGCGACGCGGCTGGCGCGGCGGTGACAGCGGCCCGGCGTTGGTGATGAGCTCCAGCGGCGCGCCGGAACCGCGGGAGAGCCAGCCGATGACGAACGGCCGGTCACGTTGCGCCGCGGACAACACGGCGGGCAGCACGGTGACGAAGTCCCACTCCGCCGACGAGCTTCGCGAGGGTGCCGCGATCGACTGGATTCGGTACCAGGGCCCGCTCAGCGAGACACTCGGCTGCATTTCATTCCCCCACAGACGGTTGTTAGTAAAGTCCCGCCGACCGTCCGCACGTCACCTTGACATTGACCATGTCATTACCTGTCCTTGCGCCAGTCCAGGCGTGGCGGCGGCGGCCCGAGGTTCGGTGGCGGCTCGCCGTCGCCGTCTCCGCCCTTGCCGTCGATCGCGAGTACGGCCTCGCGGACGTCCTCCAGCTCGCCGAGCGTGGTCTTGGGGAATGTGAGGATTGCCGGGTTAGCGTCGGCCAGGCGGACCCGGCGGCCCTGCGCGGTCGCGTCAGTGACGATCACGGACGTGGTGGGCAACTGCTGGAGCTGATGCGGCTCGACGAGGAACTCACGAGAACGCTGCAGCACCCGCTCCTTCTCGGCGATCTTGTCGGCCGTCCTGCCCCACTCCGTCGACTCGGCGAGGTCCTCCGCGAGGTCCGTACGGTTGTCGTCGCGTGCCCCCGAGGCATCCTCGACCTGGGAGATCGTCGAGGTGTAACCGCCGTCGAGGCCGGGGATCGAGTCGCTGATCGTCTCGGTGAGCTGGGCCAGCTCCAGCCGGTGCTCGGTGCCGACGTGCTCGCTGGCCACCCTGGCGTCCTCGGCGTTGCCCAAGCGCATGAACGCCACCGCCGCGTGGCCCCTGCCGAGCCGTTCGCGCACGGTCGGGGTCAGGCTCCGGTATGTCAGGACGAGGCCGGTCCTGGACGTCTCACAGGCGTCCATGAGCCGGTCGAGCACGTCGCCGCGGAGCTTGTCGGCGCCCGCCACGATGATCGTGTGATACCAGGGCCGGTCGGAAGCGGGCGATTGGCGCAGGATGTGGGTGAGCGCGGTGGCCACGTAGGTGCCGAGCACCCGGTTGCCGAACACGCCGGCCTGCCGGTCCATGCTCACCACCCTGAGCCTGGCCGGCGGCAGCCGTACGGCCTGCGTGCCGAGTGTCTCCAGCTTGCGCAGCTGCGACTCCAGGGCCCAGGCGCGCTCGATCACCACGCGGTCGCTAACGCCGCGCCCGAACAGCGTGCCGATCCGTTCGAGCTGCGTCGCCGTGATCAACCCGAACCTCAGGTCGTCGCGCGGGTCGCCGACCTGGGCGAGTGCCCGCAGCGCGGCGGTGACCTGGTTGATCGTGGCGTTCTCGCCGAGCACCTCCAGCACCCGTTCGAGGATCGCGTTGTCGAAGCTGAGGTCGCGCGTGGTGCGGTGCTCCTCGCTCACGCTGACCACGTGGGCGAGGACGTCGGCGAACGCCTCGGGCTTCAGCGTCGCACCCAGGTCCAGCCGGGGCAGGTCCGTCGGCAGCACCCAGACCAGCGGGTCGTCGCCGCCCCGGCGGGCCAGCTCGATCAGGTCCTTGGCGACCGCGCCCTCGGACAGGTCGAGCACGGTGAGGTGGCCGCCGCTGTAGAGGCGGGTGGCGCCGAGCAGCGTGATCAACGCCGACCAGCCGGGCAGCGTGCCGCCCGCCACGTCGATGCGGTCGATCTCGTCGGGAACCGCCACGGCGTACCAGGTGAGCTGGCGGTCGTGGCGTTCCTTGACCTCCTGCCACTCGCGGTAGCGCTGGGCGTGCTCCTCCTGCGCGCGGAACAGCTCTTTGTCACGTTCCTGGCGCTGCCGGTCGTCGCGGGCCTGCTGCTCGCTCACCCGGTAGCGGACCGCCCGGTCGCCCTGGGCGAGCGCGTAGCTGCAGATGATCGCCACGCCGCCGGCCGCGACCAGGCCGAGCAGGGCGAACGACCACTGCAGGAGGCCGGCGACGGCCAGCCCGAGTATCAGCACCGTGAGGATGACCATGAACACCCTGAACACCCGCACCGGCCGGTTGAGCAGGTCTTCCTGGAAGCGCTCGCGGCGCAGCAACTCCTGGTCGGCCGCCGCGGAGGTGGCCTCCTCCTCGGCGGGCGAGGGGCGTTTCGGCGGCGGTCCCGGATCAGGGTGCAGCAGGATGTACTGCCAGCCCAGGTAGATGCGGTCCGCCTGGAGCTGCGCATGCTCGGGATGCACGTCCGCCACGTGACCCTCCGGCCGCGATATGTCGTTAGTGGGGGCTGAGCCTCCGCTCCGTGACAGCGTATGAGCTACACCCCCTGCTGCGGCAGGGTTCTCGGCAATTAGACCAGCCAGATGGGAGGCTAGCGGCAGATGGGACAAGCGTGACCTATTACCATCCTTACCCATGACGGAACCCTCCGGCGGCAGCAAGAAACCCAAACGCCCGGTAGTGGTGCCCGCAGTGGCCCTGGTGGCGGTCACCGCCCTCGGCATCACCGCCCTGCTCGGCGGTTTCGCCGAAGTTCCCGATCCCGCGCCTCCCCAATACGGTGAGGGAGCGGTGCTCGACCAGGGACAGTTCAGCACCCAGTTCGTGACGGCCAAGGTGACCACGCAGAAGGCCACCGCCGACTGGGACATCGACAAGCGCTTCGTGGAGCTGGTCTTCAAGGTGACGAACCAAGGCAAGGCCACGGCCATGGTCGGCCTTCCCCCGGACAAGCCGGAGCGCGCGGCCTCGCTGACGAGCTTCGCCGGGTCGCTGATCAAAGTGACCCCGCAGGTGCAGGTGAAGGGCGTGCCGTCGGTCTACAGCCTGTCGAAGAACGCGAAGAGCGGCCAGCTCCAGCCGGGCGTCCCGACCACGGTCATCCTCCGGTACGACCTGGACAAGGGGGCCACACCCCCGAAGAAGGTGACGCTGGACGTGGGGGGCTTCGTCTACGAGGGGGGCTTCAACGACCCGAGCTTCCACTGGACCATGGAGTCGGAAACGGACGACGACGTCCTGCTCCCCGTCGTCCAGGCCCAGGTGACGCTCCCGGTGCACGACGCGGAGGCGGCATGACGGCCACGGCTTCCCGCCGCCCGCGCGGTCGCGGTTCCCGTTCCCGCCGGCCGGGCGGCTCGCGCGTGCTCGGCGCCCTCGCCGGCCTGGTGCTGCTGGGCGGCGCCGTCGGCCTCCAGACGCTCAACCCGACCCCGAACGAGATCGACGCGCCCATCACCACCGTCGGCGCCAAGGGCCAGGACGTGAACGCGGGCAGGTTCGCGGTACGCGTCAACTCGGTCGCGTCGGCGCGCGCCGTGCAGGGCGTGTCCGGGAAGGTGGAGACCGAGCAGCTGTTCCTGGTCGTCCAGGCGTCCGCGACCTCGGACACCAAGCCCATGCACCTGGGCACGCCCGCGCTGCTGACCCCGGACGGCGTCGCCTACGACGCCACGGACAAGATCGAGTCCTCCGAGACGCTGGCCAACCCTTGGGTGCAGCCGGGCTTCTGGGTCAACGGCTACTTCGTCTTCGAGATCCCCCCTTCGGCGCTCGAAGGCGCGCGGGTCGTGTTCAAGCTGCCCGGAACGGCCCTGGTCGAGCCTTTCGAGCCGGAGGTCGAGGTCGACCTGGGCATCGACGGCCCGGCGGCGGCCCGGCTCAAGTCAGCGCCCAGCGATGTCTACACCCTGAAGAAGAGCTGATGAGCACAGACGACCGCGGCTGGTTCTCCCCTCCGCCCAGCCAGAATCCGGACCCCCAGCGTCAGCCCCCAGCTCAGCCCCCGGCCCAGCCGCAGGCGAGGCCGCGGCGGCGGCGTCCGGTCGCGCCGTCGCGCGCCGTGCCGCGGGTGATCCCTCCCGACCAGCAGGTGTGGCCGCCCAAGCGGGTGGAGCCCACGGTGGAGAGCTCCACCCAGCCGCTCCCGGCCATCCCCAGCGCCGGGCCGCTACCCCGGCCCGCCAAGCAGCCCCCTGCCGTGGAACCGCCCCCTCCCGTAGCCCCGCCTGTGCAACCGCCGCCTCCCGTGGCCCCGCCCGTGGAACCGCCCCTTCCGGTAACCCTGTCCGTAGAACCACCCGTGGAACCGCCCACCACCGAGGTCCCGGCCGCCGTGGCTCCACCGCCACGCCGGCGCCGGCCCGTGCTGACGGCGTTCGCGGCCACGGCCGCGCTGGCCGTGGCGCTCGGGGCGCTGAGCTACGACCGCTATCAGGTCTACCTGGTCCGGTCGGGGCAGGCTTCGCCGAAGCAGGAGCAGGTGGTGGCGGCGGGGCAGTCCGTCACGGTCAAGCACGTCACCTGGAAGTCCACGCTGAAGACCGTGCAGCAGTTGCCCGGCGACAAGCCCCAGCCGGGGACCAGCTACGCCAAGATCGACATCGTCCGGTCGGCCGTCGACGCGGACGGCGCGGTCAAAACGGCCAAGCCCAAGGAACTCTTCGTGACGGATCGCCGGGGCCGCACCTGGGTGGCTCTCGTCGCCGACGACACGACGCCGCCCGAAAAGATGGAGATCGGCAAGCCGTACCAGATGACGGCCTATGCCCGGGTGCCGACCGCGCAGGCGGGCGAGGTCGAGCTGCTGCTCACGCCGAGCAACTACCGCGCGGACATCCCCACGAGCAAACTGATGACCACGAAAACGGAACCCGAAGAGGACGTGCTGCGCTTCAAGCGTTGACGCCCCGCCAGGCGCTTCAGGCGCCCGTCCGGCCGTCGGGTACGGCGGGCGCCGGCGCCATCCGGCGGCCGCGCGTGGCCGCGATGTCGAACGCGGCGGCCAGCAGGGCCATGGTCAGGACCGTGACGAGCAGGTCCTTGACAAAGTCGACCGGAGCGCCGATGGCCATCCAGAACCACTCCGTCCTCGACCCGATCAGCGTCCGCACGCCGCGCATCGCGTACTCCGAGCCGACGTGCAGCGACACGTAACACAGGCACATCATCCCGAACAGCGCTATACCGCCCGTCAGCGTCTGCCTGAAGGAGTTGGCCAGGGGCACCCAGCGCTCCTGGAAGCCGCCGGTGATCCTCTCGACCGACTTCTGGGTGAGCGAGTGGGTCGAGTAGAGCTTGTCGATCCCCTTCTCGAAGCGGGTGTCGCGGAGCATGGTACGGGCGTCGTCGGCGTACGTGCCGAAGACCAGCACCGCCACCGTCAGCCAGGTGAGCGGGATGAAGACACCGTCCACGATGTACGGCCAGATGTCACCGACCGCTCCCCAGAACGCCTCCCACCCCGGGATGCTCTGCTCGGCCTGCGACACGAGCTGGTCGGAGGTGGACACGGCGGCGCGGTGCGAGACCCAGTCGGAGCGCGCGTTGGCCAGCACGAAGGTGGCGTTCAATCCGAAGAACACGAAGGCGAACTCCGACACCGCCGTGGCCAGCCCGGAGATCTTCCCGTCCCCCCGCTCCACCATCCTGCTGAACAGCGCGCGCAGCAGGAACGCGACGACCATCAGACCGGCCGAGATTCGCCAGTCGAGGTCGACGAGCCCCCGCCCGACCGTGCTGCCCCTGCCGAGAACACTGTCGTCGATGAAGTCGTCGACGTTGTGCAGGAAGTCGGTCTGTACGAAGTTCCGGGCATCCTCGACATGAAACCCCCAGGTCAGATAGATGACCGCGAAGGCCGGGGCGACACGGTTCATCGAGACCCAGTAGCGCTCGTCCTCCTCGCCGGACGCCCGCCGGGCGTTGATCTCCCAGAGCGCGCCGCGCAGCGACCACAGCATGCCCGCGGTGACCGTCATCGACGCCATGACGATGAGCGTCAGCACCGCGATGGTCGCGACCAGGCGGAACTGCCGGGCGTCTCCATGAGAGATCTCGGTGCCGAGATAGAGCAGCGCGAAGCGCACCGCCTGACCGGCCGAGAACCAGGCGATCAGCGGTAGTGCGCACTTCCCGGCGATGCGTAGCGCGTGCAAGGGCAGCGAGAACGGCGACGGCATCGGTCCCTGCCCTGGTACGGGCATGGGCCGGGACGGGGCCATCACTCCTGACAACGCAGACACCCACGGGATCCTACAGACATGTCGACACATGCGCCTATCAGGCATGATGATCGTCTGAAGCCCTCCCGCACCGGACCATAATGATCAGCGCGAAATGGTGACAACAAACCCGGAGCGCACAGCACAATCCAGCGGGATTCTGAGGGACCATGGCGGCATGGAATCGCGGCCCGCACTGGACACAGATCCACGCGTGGTCGGGGAGCGAGTGCGGGTGCTCCGGCAGGCGGCCGGCGTCTCGCTGTCCGAGCTGGCCAAGCGCGCCGGCATCGGCACGGCGACTCTGTCCGGCGTGGAGACCGGCACGCGCAACCCGACGATGGAGACGCTCTGGGCCATCACCGCCCAGCTCGGCGTGCCGATCGGCGCCATACTCGACACGCCGCCGTCGCCGCAGATCATGCGGGGCACGGCGGTCGAGGCGGCGCTGCTTGAGCTGTTCGAGGACGAGTGGGTGACCTACGAGCTGTACCGGCTGCGCATTCCGCCCGGCATCACCCAGACCTCGGCCCCGCACCTCGAAGGCGTGAGCGAGCACCTCACGGTCTACAGCGGCACGCTGATCGCGGGCCCGGTGGACGCGCCGCTGACCGCGAGACCGGGCCACCACATCTCGTGGCTCTCGGACGTCCCGCACAGTTACCGCGCGGTCGGCCCGGAAGAGGTCAGGGCCTCGCTGCTGATGCGCTACCCGACTCCGGCCCCTCCCTGAGGGGCACTCAGGCGGCCAGGGCGGGCTTGCACGTACGGCAGGGCCGGTAACCGGCCTCCTGAGCCTGAGCGAGGCTGCGGAAGCCGTGCCGGTGTGCCGAGGTGATGCGCCTGGCGTTGTGGCAGGTCGGGAAGCACACCACACCGGTGGTGTCGCTGGCCAGGTAGAACACCCTCTCCCGCGCCAGCCCGCGCAGCGCGTCCAGGTCCACGCCCTCGGCCAGCAGCAGCCGCTCCTTGGCCGTCCCACCGAACACGTAGTCGCCCGCCACCCCGTCCGACCTGGTCACCCGGTGACACGGGACGAGCAGCGGGACCGGGTTCGCGCCCAGCGCCGCGCCCACCGCGCGCACCGCCTTGGGCCTGCCCACCTGGGCCGCGACCCAGGCGTAGGGACGCACTTCGCCCCGAGGGATCGTCCGGGCGGCGAGCAGGACGTCGCGCTGGAAGTCGCTCAGCTCCCGCAGGTCGAGCGCGATCCCCGAGGACCGTCCGGTGCGCAGTGCGGGCACCAGCCCGGCGGGCGGGCGGTCGGCGGGCAGCAACGGACGTCCGGCGCGGGCCCTGAAAGCGGCGGCGAAGCCGTCGCCCAGATGAACGTAGGCGATGCCCTGGTCGGTGAACGCGACGGACACCTCCCCGATCGGAGACGGCGCCGTCACCCAGCGCGCGGCGATCCGGTCGAGCAGCCCGTCGGGCGCGTCCGTGGCGAGGGCCGCGAGTCCGGCGAGCAGCGGATCCTGGGTCATTGGGCACCTCCTGGTGTGCCTAGTGTGCGCAGTCGCTTCAGTCCCCGCGACACGTGCGACTTGACGGTGCCCTGCGGAACCCTGAGCACCGTGGCGATCTCACTGACCGGCAGATCGACGACATGCCTGAGCACGACGGCCGCCCGCTGTTCGTCGGGCAGCATGCCGAGCAGTTCGGCGAGCTCGTCACCGGTCTCACGCCGTGCCGCCGCGTCCTCGACGCTCTCCTGTGGATCAACGGTGTCGACCGGCTCCTCACGCAGATCGGGTGGCGGCTTGCGGGACTTGGCGCGGGCGCAGTTCCGCCAGATGTTCAGCAGAATGGTCAGGAGCCACGCCCGCGGTTGCAGGGCGGCGATCCGGTCCCGTTCGTATCCGGCCATGGCCCGGTAGGCACGCAGGAACGTCTCAGCGGTGAGGTCCTCGGCGTCGGCCCACCGGCCACTCAGCCGCAACGCGGTCGAGAACACCACGCCGCGATAGCCGCTGAACAGCTCGGCGAACCCCTCATCGAGGTCGTCGAGCAGCGCCTTCCGCACCGGGTCGAGGCAGTCGATGTCACTCACACCAGGTAGAACACCGCCGTCGCGGATTCGGTTGCACACTTGACCGGCCATGGTCTCACCGTCTCGTCACGGCGCCCGGCCCCGTGCGGGGTCAGCGGCCGTATTCCTGGAGGCCCCCGGCCCCGTGCGGCGGGTGGCGGCCTGCCTGGCCGTGCCGTAACAGAAAAAGAGACAGAGACGCTCCGCAACCGGCGGAAAAGCCCCAAAAACCGCCACAGCCGCCACCGCGACAAACGAAAGGACCCGCGCCCGAAGTCGGACGCGAGCCCTTTCATGCGCCCAGGAGGACGCGAGCCTCTTCTAAAGCAGCCGGATCAGACGGCCACGGCCAGCTGGGAGACCTCGCCCAGCCTCGCCTCGACCTGGACGTCACGCGTGACACCGCCGCCGGCGATGATGCGCACGGTCCAGTCGCCCGGTGCGGCGAAGAAGCGGAACACGCCCTCGTCCGACACGACGACTTCGCCGGTGAACTCGCCGGAGTGGTCGAGCAGCCGCGCGTACGCGGTGCCGGCGCCCGTCACGACGCCCTGGATCACGGCCTGGTTGGCCAGATCGATCCCCGCGGGCAGCGCGATGGTCTGCTCCGGAGCTCCGCAACCCGGTGCGGCCTGTGTGGTCTGTGCGGTCTGAGTGGTGCTCATCAGCGGGCCTCCCCCAACTCGATCGGCACGCCCACGAGCGAGCCGTATTCGGTCCACGAACCGTCGTAGTTCTTCACGTTGGCCTGGTCGAGCAGCTCGTGCAGCACGAACCAGGTGTGCGCCGAACGCTCGCCGATGCGGCAGTAGGCGATCGTGTCCTTGTCGAAGTTGACCCCCGCGTCGCCGTAGAGCGTGCGCAGGTCATCGTCGGTCTTGAACGTGCCGTCGTCGTTGGCCGCCTTGGACCACGGGATGTTGCGAGCGGTGGGCACGTGGCCCGCGCGCTGCGCCTGCTCCTGTGGCAGGTGGGCCGGGGCGAGCAGCTTGCCGGTGAACTCGTCGGGAGAGCGGACGTCGACCAGGTTGAGCTTGCCGATCGCGGCGACCACGTCGTCGCGGAAGGCGCGGATGGCGCTGTCCTGCTCCTGGGCCACGTAGGAGGTCTTGGCGCGCTGCGGCACGTCCCTGACCAGCTCACGCGAGTCGAGCTCCCACTTCTTACGTCCGCCGTCGAGCAGCTTGACGTTGTCGTGGCCGTAGAGCTTGAAGTACCAGTAGGCGTAGGCGGCGAACCAGTTGTTGTTTCCGCCATAAAGCACGACGGTGTCGTCGTTGGAGATGCCGCGCTCGGACAGCAGCGTCTCGAAGCCGGTCTTGTCCACGAAGTCACGGCGGACCGGGTCCTGAAGGTCCTTCTGCCAATCGACCTTCACGGCGCCACGGATGTGGCCCTTGTCATAGGCACTGGCGTCTTCGTCGACCTCGACGAGGACGACGCCGGGGGTGTCGAGGTTGGCCTCGACCCATTCGGCATCCACCAGGACGGCGGAGCGGCTCATTGGGGAACCTCCAATTTGGCGGCGGGCAGTAGACGGCGAATCAGCAGATACGTTTCGCAGCCAAGGCAGAATCCGAAGGCTGCGTTGAGGAAAGCGGCGAGGAGAGCCGCGGCCGTGGCCACGAGGGCCAGCGGCGTGATCCCGGCGAGGTATCCGACCAGGCCCGCGACCGCGAAGACCAGCCCGACACCCTGCGCGAAGCGGGGCGGGCGGGCGTCTTCTGTCTCCTTCGGAGCGCTCTTGACGAGCACCTTGAAAAGCGTCCCGTACGGCGAGCGGTGTGCCACGCCGAGTGCGAAGACCAGCGCCTGAGCGGCGAGCAGCACGAGGGCAGCAGCCGACCAGACGCTCCCCGTCACCAGGACGAGGGCGAGGACCACAGTCGTAATGGTCGCGCTGAAGCGCAGCGCTCTAGGGTCGGCACGCATCGAAGGATGCTCCTGAAGGGGGTCGGATTGGGGCGGATCGGAAGTCCGCGCGAGACCGTCCTCAGGCAGCGCGACAGAGCGCGGTGGCGACGCGGCAGAAATCAACCGCGCGCCGCTTCGTCAGCAGCTCTGTCGATGGGTTCATGGCGATGACACTACCCGCCGTCTCGCCATCTGTCACATGTCGTCCGGGTTTTGAGACGAAACGTGAGACACGGCCCCTGCCAGAGCGGCGAGGACGTCCGCCTTGCGGGGCTGGCCAGAGGCCCTTTTCACGATGTTTCCCGAGCTGTCGAGGACCAGGACCGTCGGCGTACGCATGATGTCGAGCCGCCGGACGAGATCCAGCCGCGACTCGGCGTCGATCTCGACATGCGCCACGCCGGGCACCAGCTCGCTGACGTCGGCCAGCACCCGCCGGGTCGCCCGGCACGGCTGGCAGAAGGCCGTCGAGAACTGCACGAGCGTCGCCCGCTCCCCCAGGTCCGCACCCAGATCGGCCATGACCAGACGGTCGTCCGCCTGAGCCGTGTCGCGCACCCTGCCGTCGCGGCGCAGCCGTACCACCCCGATCACCGAGCCGATCGCCAGCGTCGCCAGCGCCACCCATAGTCCTGTCATCCACTGCTGCAACCTCGGGCGGACCGGATTACTTCCGCGTCGGGACCGGAATCTTGACGAGCACCCTGCCGCCCGTATCGACGATCTCGAACCTGGCGATGTGGTTCATCGGGATCTGGGTCTGGCGGGGGAAGACGGCCTTGTCCGTGTAGGTCTCGCGGTCGACCGTCCAGCTCTCGGTGGAGTCGCGCTCGCCGCCCCTGCCGACCACCACCAGCCGGCACGTCGTGCCGATCGGCAGGCCCGTGACCCGCACCGCCAGCTTGGTCACGTCGTCGCCGGGGAAGGCCGCCACGGTCGCGTAGTAGCCCTTGGCCTCGTTCTCTCCGGGGAACTCGCGGCCGGGCGTCGTCGGGCTCGCCGATGGCCTCGGGGTCGGCCGCACATCGGACTTGCGCTTCGCGGTCGCGTCACTCGGCGCGCTGTCCTGCGCGGAGAGCGCCGAGTTCTCCTGGGGCGCGGCCGGCGCGGCGGTGGTGGCGGGCGCGGCGGCGGAGGTCTGGTGGGCGTTCGACTGCTGGGCGGCCGTCCACACCGTGCCGCCGACCGCCATCACCGCGACCGAGGCGGCCACGGCAAGCAGCGCGCGACCCCTCCTCCGGCGCCGGGCGCGGGCGTTCAGCAGCCGGTCGAGCACCTGTCGCGGGGGGCTGGCGACCAGCTCGACGTCGCGCTCCGACACCTTGCCGAGGAAGGACGCGACGCCCTCCAGGTCCAGCAGTTCGGCTCCGCACACCTCGCAGGTCGCCAGGTGGACGTCGATCTCCATCGCCTCTTCGGGGTCCAGCGCGCCGAGCGCGTGCGCGCCCAGTGACAGCCGTACCTCCTCACACGTCATCACGGCGCCAGCCCTCGCTCCTCGAGCGCGAGCCTGAGCGCGCGCAGCGCGTAGTAGGTGCGTGACTTGACCGTGCCCGGCGGGATGCCCAGCGTGGCCGACGCCTCCTTCACCGATCTCCCCCGGTAGTAGACCTCCAACAGCACCTCACGGTGCTCGGGCCGCAACGCCGCCAGCGCCTCGGCCACGGCCCACGACTCGACCGCCCGTTCCAGCTCGTCGTCCGCCGGAAGTACGGCGAGCGCCTCATCACCGGTCTCCGGCGGGCGGGACTTACGGGCGCGGTGCTGGTCCACGACGAGATTACGGGCAACCGTAAACAGCCATGCACGAATCGGGCGGCCGGTGAGGGCGTCAGGATGCCGCCAGGCCCGCAGCAGCGTTTCCTGCACGACGTCCTCCGCTCGTCCCGAATCGCCCGTGAGTCGCAGCACGTATCCGTAAAGTGGCCCAGCGTGCTCGTCGAAGAGGGTCTTGACCAGCTCCTCGTCGGCGGTGTCTGCTGCAGTCACACCCTCATCACGTACGGCGGGGCTGACCGGTTCGAAGTCATCCACGGAGCGGCACGTCAGACGCTTCGGCAGCGAACTCCAATCCTTCGGCCACGCTCTTCACTCCTGTCACCTTCACGTCGAACGGGAGCTTCCCCTTGAACGGGATCGTGTACGTCACGAACTGCGCGAGCGCGGCGGGCACACCCTGGATCTTCTCCGCCTGGAGCTTGATGCCCCCGTCGGTGACCTGGACGCGCAGCTCCGCGTTGAACTTCACCTTGCTCACCCCTACCGTCACCTCACCCGACGCGACGAGCCGCTGGCCGTTCCCGGAGATCTTGACGCCCTGCGGCGCGTACTTGTCGATCGTCGCCCTGGTCAGAGTGCCGCGGACGGTCAGGCGCCCGGCCCGGACGTTGGCTCTGTTCTGGAGCACGTCGGCCAGCGGGGCGGTCACGTCGTAGGCGACGCCCTGCAGGTTCTTCACCGGAACTCCCCCGTAGGTGAGAGTGCCGAGATTGAACCGTACCTCTGGATACCTTCCGGAGACTGCCTGTGTGAGAAATGGGATGCCCTCAATAGTCACCGTTGGCGTGCTGTTGAGGTCGGCTGCGGCACCGATCCGGTTGGCGAGGTCGCGCTGCACTCCGGCGACCGCCACTCGATCGACGACGGCGAGGAGAACGACCAGCACGATCAGGAAAATGATCAGTTTGCGCATCGGACATCCTTCTCACAACGGGGGATCATGAGCTTATCGACTGGGATGCCTCATTCCCCGGCCAAGCGTCCGATCACCCCCCGGCGAAGGGCGGCAGCACCTCGACCGTCGCTCCGTCGCCCAGGATCACCTCCTCATGGGCCCGCTTGCCCACCGGCGAGCCGTCGACCAGGAACGACGAACGGCCGACGACGCGGGCCAGCTCGGCACGATTTTGTGTGATTTTGGTCATGAGTTCACCAAGTGTGACCGCGTCGAACGGCTCCTCGGCGACTCCGGCCGCCTCTTTCGCCGCGGCCCAATAACGTACCTTTCCCGTGGCCATGGCCACCTCACATTCGTCTCAGCTCCATTGTGGGACCGCGTTAACATCCGCGACCCATCGTTTACGCTGTTCATCTGTTGGACGCGCAATGGACGCGACGTTCGCGTGGGATATCCTCGCCTACAGGACCTGGGCGATGAAGCCCCCGGGTCCTTGTGTGTTTGAGGAGGCCGATATGAGCAACCTGCTCCTGCTGACCAACGCCCTTGAGCCATCCGCCGAGGTGCTTCCGGCACTGGGGTTGCTGCTCCACTCGGTCCGCGTCTCGCCGGCCGAGGCGTCCGCGCTGATCGACACGCCGCCCGCGGACGCGGTTGTGGTCGACGCCCGAAAGGAGTTGGTGCAGGCCAAAAGCCTGTGCCGGTTGATCCGCACGACGGGCATCGACTGCCCGCTGCTGGTGATCGTCACCGAGGGCGGGCTGGCCGCGATGACCGCCGAGTGGGGTGTCGACGACGTGCTGCTCGACAGCGCGGGGCCGGCCGAGGTGGAGGCGCGGCTGCGCATGGCCATCGGCCGGACGACCCAGGCCGAGGATGTTCCGGACGAGATCCGCAGCGGCGATCTGTCCATCGATGAGGCGACTTATACGGCGCGGCTGCGGGGGCGGGTGCTCGATCTGACGTTCAAGGAGTTCGAGCTGCTCAAATACCTCGCGCAGCATCCGGGCCGCGTGTTCACCCGCGCCCAGCTGCTGCAGGAGGTCTGG
Organism: Nonomuraea sp. NPDC049269; assembly: GCF_043197155.1. NCBI lineage: Bacteria > Bacillati > Actinomycetota > Actinomycetes > Streptosporangiales > Streptosporangiaceae > Nonomuraea > Nonomuraea sp. NPDC049269. The sequence goes on along the minus strand of NZ_JBICSO010000002.1, from coordinate 1,125,378 downwards.
GGCTATGACTACTTCGGCGGCACCCGGACAGTCGACGTGCACGTCCGGCGGCTGCGCGCGAAGCTGGGCACCGAGTACGAGTCGCTGATCGGCACGGTCCGCAACGTGGGCTACCGGTTCGTCCCCGACCGCACGGAGCCTGCCCACGCGTGATCTTCCCCGCACAGCGGTTGACAGGTGCGATCCCCAGGGTTCCACTGATGTGACAGGACGGCCCTTGGCGGTCGTGTCGCTGTCATGTCGTGTGGGCTGTTTCGTCGCGGACACCGCCGTCCCGAGGGGGGTGGTGTCGGGGTGGGGATCTTTCGGTCGCTCGTCGAAGAAGGCGCGCGGCCCCGGATTTTCCGGCGTAACGAAAATATTTGCTCTGTATTGCGGCCCGCCAACCGAGTATTTGTCATCGATTACGGCTATGCGCGGGAATATTTGGCGGGCGGCGAGCGCGAAGGCATTCACGATCTGCGCGCCGACGGTGATCTCGTCGGCGAATTGGCGTTCTGGAGCCCGGCCGAGCGGGTGCGGATCGACGCGCTGACCGAGGTTCGGGCGTGGCCGATCGATGTGCGGACGTTGCGGGAACACGCCGCGGCCAATACGGCTGTGGCCATGGCGTTGGTGCAGGAACTGTTCGCCAGGGACGTCGCCGCCCGCAGGCACGAGGCGCTGGCCCGGGCGCCCGTCGCCGCGCGGCTGGCCGTGTGGCTGCTGCACCTGGACGAGCGTTACGGGCTGGCCGGCGAGTCGGCGCCGCCCCTGTCCATGGAGACGCTGGCCGATCTGGTGGGCAGCGCGCCCGATGTGGTGCAGCGGCAGCTCACTCAGTGGGTTCGGCGGGGCTGGCTGGTCCGGCCCGGGTACCGGCGGCTGCGGATCTCCGACGCGGTGGCGCTGCGCGGCGTCGCCGGGGCCTGGGAGCACTTGTCCGCTCCCTGGGAGGGGCGGGTCACCCCGTTCCTGACCCGGCCGGGCGCGCCGGTCGAGGCGTTGCCCACCGGGGAGGTGCCCCGGCCCGCTCAACTGCCCGCCGACGTGTCCGACTTCACCGGGCGGCAGCAGAGCCTCGACCTGCTCAGCTCATGGCTGGAACGGCCGCGCCGGCCGAACACGATGGTCGTCCAGGGGTTACCGGGCGTGGGGAAGACGGCGCTGGTCACGCGCTGGGCGCACCAGCAGGCGCGGCGGTTCCCCGACGGGCAGATCGTGATCGACCTGCGCGGCCAGTCGCCCAGCCAGCCGCCCATGACCCCGGCCGAGGCGCTCGGGCAGATCCTGCGCTCGCTCGGCGTCGGCGAGCAGATGCCCGCCTCCGACGAGGCCGAGCTGATGCTGCTGTACCGCAGTCGGCTGGCGGGGCGGAAGCTGCTGCTCATCCTGGACAACGCCGCCGACCCGGCGCAGGTGCGGGCGCTGCTGCCGGGCAGCAAGGACTGCGTCGTGCTGGTGACCAGCAGGACTAGGATGGCCCCGCTGCGCGCCACCGGACACGCCGACCTGATGGACCTGTCCGTGCTCGATCCGGGCAACGCCGTCGCGCTGCTGGTCGCGGTCCTCGGCGAGGAGTCGCCGCGGGCCGCCGACCGTGACGCGCTGGCCGAGCTGGCCAGGGTCTGCTCGTACCATCCGTTCGCGCTGCGCATCTCGGCGGCCAAGCTCGCCGAGGACCCCGGGCTCAGCGTCGAGTCGCGGGTACGCGAGCTGCGCGGGCCCGACCGGCGGCAGCCGCTCTCCGGCGACCCGGAGGACGCCTTCCGCTCCGCGCTCGACCTGGCCTACGAGTCGCTCACCCCGCCCCAGCGGCGCGCCTTCCGGCACGTCGGGCTGCTGCCCGGTCAGGACTTCACGCCCGAGGTCCTGGCCGCCGCGCTCGGCACCTCCGTCGGCGAGGCGGTGATCGCGGTCGAGGGCCTGCACCGGGCGTACCTGATCGAGCCGATGGCCGGGCCGCGCTATCGCGTGCACGACCTGGTCAAGCGGCTGGCCAGGGAGCTGGGCAGGCACGCGGAGGCCGGCGTGCGCGAGGCCAGGGTCCGGCTGCTCGACCACTACCTGGGCATGGCGACCGACCCGGCCACGCCGCGCGCGTGGTTCGGGGCCGAGCGCCGCCCGCTGGTCTCCGTCGTACGGCTAGCGGAGGAGACCGGCGCGCACCACGCCGCATGGCGGCTGGCCGAGGCGGTGTTCGAGCCGTTCAGGCGGTTGCGTTACTACCAGAACGACCTGGAGATCCAGCAGATCGGGCTCAACTCGGCGGCGCGGATCGGCGACCGGCGGGCGATCGCGCTGATGCGCAGCCATCTCGGCTCGATACACCGCGACATCGGCCCGTCCACCCAGGCCGCCCGCTACATCGGCGAGGCTCTGTCCGACTTCACCTCGCTCGGCGACCGCGTGGGCCGGGCCCGCGCCCTGAACGACCTGGCCGAGGTACACGGCATCGCCGGCAACAGCGAGGACGCGCTCAAGTGCGCGGGCGAGGCGCTGGAGCTCTATGAGGAGATCGGCGACCTGGCCGGGGTCGCCGACTGCCTGCACTCGCTGTCGCGCCTGCACCTGTCCCAGGAACGGCACGAGCTCGCGCTGCACCACGCCGGGCAGGCGCTGGAGGTACGCGAGCAGCTCGGCGACCTGCACGGCACCGCCCAGAGCCTGATCATCCTGGCCCGGGTCCAGCACCACCTGGGCGAGCTGAACGCGGCCCTGTCGGAGGGTCTGGAGGCCCTGGCGATCTGCCATGACCTGGGCGACGAGCACAGCGAGGCCGAGACGCTGCTCTGCCTGGCCGAGATCTACGACTCGCTCCGGCTGCCGCACGACGCGCAGCGCGACGCCGAGCGGGCCCTGGCCGGGTACACGGCCACCGGCGACCAGCACGGCTGCGGCCGGGCCCTGTGCGCGCTGGGCCGCATCGCGCGCAACGGCTCCCGTTACGACGAAGCCCTCGAACACTACGAGCAGGCGCTGGCCGTACAGCGGGAGCTCCATCACGAGCAGGGACGGGCCGAGACGCTCGGCGACATCGGGCTGGTGCACTGGCGGCTGGCCGACTACCTGCGCGCCGACGACTACCTCAACCAGGCGCTGGCCATCAGCCGGGAGATCCGCGACCTGCCCGTGGAGGCCCGGATGCTCAACCGGCTGGCGCGGGTACGGCGGCGCCAGGGGTTGCCGCAGGTCGCGTTCGTCCACGCGCTGGAGGCGCTGGACCTCGTCCAGGGCATGGGCAACCGCCGGGCCGAGGCGGACGTCCAGGAGACGCTCGCCTACACGTACCTGTCGCTGGACCGGCACAAGGACGCGCTGCGCGCCGCCAAGGCGTCGCTGGAGATCCGGGAGGAGGTACGCGACAACAAGGCCAGCGCGCTGCTGTCGATCGCGCAGGCCCTGCACGTCGCGGGCAAGACGGCCGCCGCGCTCGAGTACGCCAGGGAGACGGTCGAGTTGCAGAACGAGAGCGCCACCAAGGACCGCTGGGCGGCGGCGCTCACCACGCTGGCCATGATCCTGCTCGACCTGGACCGGCCCGATGAGGCGCTGACGTTCGCCTCGCAGGCCAGGGACGTGCATCTCGTCTGCGGCACCCGGCGCGACCTGGGCTGCGCGTTGCGGGCCATCGGCCTGATCGCCCACCGGGCCGGCGACCGGGCCGAGGCCGTGGCCAACCTGAGGGAGGCGGTACGCATCCTGGAAGAGGTGGGCGATGTCTTCGAACTCAAGAAAGCCTCCGCCGAACTCCGCCAAATGTCGTAAATTTTGCGACCTGAGGTCGCAGATCTTGACCGGGCTCCTGCCGTTAGCTGGTACCACCAGCTACTCCAACGGAGGTGAACCGGATGCTCAGAAACCAGCCGCGTCGAGACCTGCGCTGGCTCAGTCGGGACCTGCACTGGCTCAAGCGACAGGCGCGCAAGGACCGGCGGATCACCGTCTCCGTGCTGACCGGAGTGCTCGCCTTCTGGTACCGGCAGCTCTCCCCGGCTGACCCGATGCCCGCATCAGGACCGCTGCTGGCCCTCTCACTCGGCCTGGTGACCGCGTCGGGGGCGGCCTGGCTGGTGTCGGCGTACTTCCTGGCCATCACGGCTCGGCCGCAGCGGGAGCCGGTCGAGGTGTTGCGGCGGGTGTCGCGGATCTCGCGGGCCAAGGAGTGGGCGTTCTGCTCGCTCAGCGCTTATGTGGCCTGGCATCTGCTGCAGTTCGTCACCGCGCTGCTGGTGCGGTAGGCGCTGTCCGTGGGGCCGCGCGGTGGCCTTGGGCCGCGCGTGCGGGCCGGTGGGCGTCAGCGCGGCTCGGGGGCGCGCGCCGGCGCCCACCTCAGCGGGACCCGCTCCAGTGTGTCCAGCCGCACGCCGGTCCCGGTGTGGACGGCTTGGACGATCTCGGCCGCGCCGAGCTCCGCGACGCCGATTGGCAGGTCGGCCCGCTCATCGCACCAACCGACGATCGCCTCGGCCGTGGCGACGGGCACGGGCTCGGCGAAGTGGACGAGGCTGACGTACCAGCGATCACGCACACGGGCGTGTTCGAGGTCGCGCACCCCGCGAGCGGCCAGCCCGTGCGCGAACCGCTTCTGGAGGGTGACCAGCGTGTCGTCGGCCGGATGTCCGCAGGCGAGCACCCCACCCGCATGGGGACTCACCCCCCGCAGCTCCACCCGGACCGGCGGCAACCCCGCGGCCGCCTCCTGCAGAGCGTCCACGTAAGCCCGCCGGAGCGGATCGTCCGCGGGGATGACGGACCGGTAGGGCTCCAGGGAACGCAGTGTGACGTGCAGGCAGTCCGCGCCGTGCGCCCAGTGCCCTGGGCCGGCTACCGTGCCCGCCTGCTGGGCCAGCTCCACCAGCCGGTCGAGCACCGTACCGACGGGCCGCAGGATCGTGGTGGCTCCCCAGCGAGCCGCTCCCTCCACCATCGGCCGGTCGTAGGTGGCGCGGCCCGACAGGAGGGCGGCGCGTCCGGCGGCGAAAAAGGCGGTGAAGTCGGACATCCGGGCAGTATGCCAGGACCCAGGCCTATTTCCGCGAGGAAGGGCCCTGAGACAGCAGGTGCGGGGCATCCGTCCTGATCGCCGCAAACAGCCGGCGCTTCGACGGGTTCACCATCGCCTTTCCGGCCACCGTCACGGTCGGCACGGTCTCGTTCCCGTCCGCGACCGAGCGGACGAACGCCGCCGCATCGGGGTCTCGCCAGATGTTCACCTCGGCGTGCCGCAACCGCGTGAAGCGCAGCCGCATGCGCAGCCTCATGCAGTACTTGCAGCCGGGCCGCCAATAGACGACCACACCCGTGCGATCGGCCAGCCCGTGCGACGTCGCCCGATCCCGGCGGGGCAGGTTCGCGATGATCATCCACGCCAGGTAGAGGGCGAGAACGGAGATCCCGGCCACGGAGAGCACGCTGGAGATCACGGAGGACATACGAGAAGTATCATTCAGCGGGGAGCTGGTCTGTCCACTCGGCGTCGATCGTCACCCCGCCGTCCTGGCTGGAAGCGATTCCTCCGGTGAGGAGAGCCCAGACGGGCGTGTTGCGGACCCTCGCGGTGTTCGGGTCCACGACCACGGTTTCCAGACCGTGAGCCATCGGAATCTGCAGGCGTCGCCCGCCGTCGGCCTCACCGAGGTCCACGACCCCCGGCCGCGCGGCGAGCGCTCGGTAGGCGGCCGCGCGGACTTGGGGCGAGACCGGCGCCTCGCTGATCAGCGAGAGCAACGTCTCTACGGCGAAGCCGTCCTGCTCGGCGGCGCTCGGCACGCCCGCGCTGGTGCGGACGTCGGCTTCGGCGACAGCCGACCGTAGCCGGGTGTACAGGGCGTTCTCGTCGTCAGGCAGCCGCCGCAGCTCATCGAAGCGCATGCGCAGCGGCCCTACCGCGAACGGCATAGGCTCTCCGGGGAACTTCAAGAGCCTGCCATCGCCTTTCAGCCCCTTGCCTTTGAGCCAGAACTGACCGTCTCGCCGGTACCAGTACTGCTCCAGCGGATGCCCCTCGTGGGTGATGGTGATGTGCCAGTACGTCCCGGAGCCCTCGGGAGTGCGCTCCGCGGTGGCGGCGGCGACGAGCAGAACGTCCCGCCCACTCTCGATCGATGGCGGAGAGTCGCCGAAACGGCTGGACGCGATCACGAGTGCGGCGGCAGTGGCCGCGGCGGCCAGGGGGATCAGGAACCACCGTGCCCGTCGCTTGGGAGCGTGGCGGCCCATGTCGGCCCGCAACTGCCGGCGCCGCCGGGCGACCGTCTCGGGGGATGGGTCGGGCTTGGCGAGCAGGGTGCCGATCTCGCGTAGGTCATCCATGGTTGTCCTCCTTGGCCATCTCACGGTGGATCTTGTTCCGAGCACGGTTGAGCCGGGAGCCGACGGTTCCGTAGGAGACGCCGAGGGCATCGGCCACCTCCTGGTGTGTGAGCTCCGCCAGGTAGATCAGCGTCAACACGTCGCGCTCGCCCCGATTGAGCGCGGCCAGGCCCCCGGCCAGGCTGGATCTCATGTGTTGTGCCATGACCGAGTCGACCACGCGCTCCTCGTGGCTGTCGGCGGGAGGTTCGGCGCTCGTACGAGCCAGTGCCCGGTAGTGGCGGGCTTCCTTGCGCCGGTGGCGGGCGATCAGGTTCGTGGCGATGCCGAACAGCCAGGGCCGGATCCCTCCACGGGCGGGATCGAAGCGCTCCCGGTCGCGGAAGGCCAGGCAGAACGTCTCCGCCGCGATGTCCTCCCCGACCTGGACGTCCAGGCGGCCGGCCGCGTACAGGTACACCTCGCGGAAGTAACGGTCGTAGACGGCCGTGAACTCCTCCGCGTCCAGCCGGAAGCGGGCGACGAGTTCGTCGTCGTCCTCTTGCTCGCGCGTCTCCGTCGTCACATCTTCACCCTCCTGCGAACGGTTGTCCCCCTCCCTTCGCCGCACCCCGCTAAGGCTTTCCCGCGGTCCTGTCCGACATAAGAGGACACGGACGATGACAGCGGCGAGCCCGGTGATGACAGAGATCTGGCAGTACGGGCTGGCACTGTCGCGCCATGACCGAGAAGACGAACGTTCTCATCGTCGGCGGCGGACCCACCGGGCTCACTCTCGCCGTGGATCTGGCCAGGCGCGGCGTCGACTGCCGCATCGTGGAGCAGGCGTCGGAGCCCTCCGGCGGCTCCAAGGGCAAAGGGCTGCAGCCCCGTACGCAGGAGGTTTTCGATGATCTGGGGGTGATCGACCGGGTTCGGGCGGCCACGACGCTCTATCCGCCGCTGCGGGTGAGAATCGGCAGGGTGCCGGTGTACCAGGGCCGGATGCACAAGCTCACCGCCCCCACGGACGCGGTGCCGTACCCGATGGTGATGATGCACCCGCAGTGGCGTACCGAGGCCGTGCTGCGTGAGCGGCTGGCCGAGCTGGGCGGAAAGGTGGAGCAGGGCGTCGAGCTGACCGGGTTCGAGCAGGACGCGGGCGGGGTGACGGCCCGGCTGGGCACCGGGGAGACTCTGCGGGCGGACTACCTGGTGGCGGCCGACGGCGGCAAGAGCCGCGTCCGCAAGGCGCTCGGCATCGGTTTCACCGGGCAGACCCGCGACGAGGAGCGAATGGTCCTCGGCGACGTGCGGATCGAGGGGCTCGGCCGGGACCACATCCATGTCTGGGTCCGGCCTGACAAGGGAATGGTGGCGCTCTATCCGATGGCCGGCACCGACACCTTCCAGATGCTCGCCCCGCTGAAGCCGGGCGTTGCGCCGGACCTGACGCTGTCCGGTTACCAGCAGATCTTCGCCGAACGGTCGATGCTGCGCGGGGTTCGGATCACCGAGCTGCTGTGGTCGTCCCTGTACCGGGTGAACATCCGCCTGGCCGACAGCTACCGGTCCGGCCGGGTCTTTCTCGCCGGGGACGCCGTCCACGTGCACTCGCCCGCGGGTGGGCAGGGGCTCAACACCGGCGTGCAGGACGCCTACAACCTGGGCTGGAAGCTCGCCCGGGTGCTCGCCGGCGCTCCGGAGGCGCTGCTCGACACGTACGAGGAGGAGCGCCGGCCGGTTGCCGCCCGCGTGCTCGGCCTCAGCACCGACCTGCACGACAAGAAGTCCTACAAACGCGACGAGGAGACCCATCAGCTGCTGGTGAGCTATCGGGGCGGCTCGCTGGCCCGGCGCGGCGGGGACCGGGTGCCGGACGGCCGGGTGCGGCTGGCCGACGGCAGCGAGGCGCGGATGTTCGACCTGTTGCGGGGGACGCATTTCACGCTGCTGTCGCCTGATCCCGCACCTCTTGTGGTGAACGGGCCGGAGGTGCGGGCGTACGAGCCGGCCGAGCCGTACGGTGACGAGCGGCATACGCTGGTCAGGCCGGATGGCTATGTGGGGATCTCGACCTCGTCGGCGGACGAGCTCGCTGATTATTTGGCGATGGTGTAGGCGTTCCGCGAGCGGCCCACGCCTGCTCGAATAAGTGAGGAGACACATGGCAGACCAGACCGCGGCTCAACGGGTCGTCGTCCTCGGAGGCGGCATCCTCGGCGTGTCCACCGCCGTGCATCTCGTACGCGGCGGTGCCGAGGTCGTCCTGGTCACCGAGGCGGAACTGGCCAGCGGGGCGTCGGGACGTTCGCTGTCCTGGCTCAACTCGGCGGGGACGCGGTCCCCTTCGTACCATCTCCTGCGCCTGCTCGGCATCGACCGCTATCGCACCCTGTTCGCCGCCGACCCGGCCCGGAAGTGGTTGCGCTTCGACGGCGGCCTGTGGTGGACGACCCCTCACAGAACCGAGGCGGTCCGCGCACAGCACGCGCACGAAGTCGCGAACGGCTATGAGTCACACCTCGTCGACCGCGCGGACGTCGGCCGCCGGGTCGCCGGCGTCCAGGCGGGGCCGAGCGGGCAACTCGCGATCCACAATCCGGGCGAGGGCTGGGTGTCCCTCCCCCACCTGATCCAGGAGCTGGCGGACGAACTGGTCCGCCTCGGGGGGCAGATCGTCACCGGCGCCGGGCATTGCTCGGTGACGGTGCGGGACGGCCGCGCGCGAGGAGTGACCGGCGCCGACGGCACGTCATGGCGCGGTGACGCCGTCGTGGTCGCCTGCGGCGCGCAGACGCCGGCCGTGCTCGCGGACCTCGGCGTGGAGCTCCCCGACGGGTCCCCGCTGTCCATGCTCGTCATCACCGAACCGGTCAGCACCGAGGTCACGACGGTGCTGAACACTCCGCGCGCGGCGATGCGGCCCAATCCCGGGTCGACGTTCGCGATCGACCACAGCTGGTACGAAGATCACATCGTCGAGCACGAGGACGGCACCTGCTCGATCGACGAGATCTACGTCAAGGAGCTCGTCGCCGAAGCGTCCGCCCTGTTCGACGGGGACATCTCGCTTGAGGCGGCCTCGTGGAAGCTCGGGCGCAAACCCGTGCCGGGCGACGGCCAGCCGGTGTTCGGCGAACTCCAGGCGGTGCCCGGCTGCCATGTGGCGTTCACGCACTCCGGCGCGACGCTGGGACTCATCGCCGGCGAGCTCACCGCGTACGAAGTGCTCACCGGCGCCAGGCACCCGGTCCTGAAGGACTTCCGCCCCGAACGCTTCACCGGAGCCCGGAAGGGCTACCGCGTTCGTTGACAAGGTGTATGCCGTTGGGTGCAGGGCGTTTTCCACCCTGTGGCTGACGCCCTGACCTCCTCGTCCTGGATATCTTCGCCGGGGTTCAGTCCCTGTCTAGGCGGAGGTCGGATCAATGGCCCGTTATCGTCCGCTCGTCTGGTTATGCGTCCTCGCGACGATCGCGTCCGAGACCGTGACGGGCCTGGCGCCCGCCGCCGCGCCCTGTACAGCCGCCGACCTGTACACCCGCCGGGTGGCGGCGCCTGCCACCGCCACGGCCGGGGCCAGGTTCGGCGCGACGGCGGTGAGCGGTGACTTCAACAAGGACGGCTACGCCGACGTGGCCGTGGGCGCGCCCCAGGACACCGTGGGAGGTGTGGCGGGCGGGAGCGTCACGGTGTTCAAGGGGTCGGCGAACGGCCTGGTCACGCCGGGCACCCGGATCACGCAGGCCAATGGGGTCGGCGGCATTGAGGCGGGTGACCGGTTCGGGGCCGCGCTGGCGGCGGGCGACTTCAACAAGGACGGGTACGCCGATCTCGCCGTGAGCTCGCCGGGCGAGGCGGTCGGCTCGGCGGCGAACGCGGGCTCGATCGCCGTCTTCCCCGGCGGCTCGGGCGGGCTGTCGAACGGCAACTGGTACGACCAGACGACCGGCGGCGGCGGCAACGAGGCCGGTGACAACTTCGGCGCCGCGCTGGCGGCGGGCGACTTGAACGGCGACGGCTACGCCGACCTGGCCATCGGGGTGCCGGGTGAGGTCCCCTACCAGGAGACCGCCAAGGGCGGGGCCGTCTTCGTGTACAAGGGCTCCTCCAGCGGGATCGTCGGGGGATGGACGGCCAAGCAGGAGGACGCCGGCGGCAGTACCGAGGCCGGTGACCGGTTCGGCGCCGCGCTCGCGACCGGCAACGTGACCGGCAGCTCGCACGCCGACCTCGTGGTGGGCGCGCCGGCGGAGGCACCGGGGTCCGACCCGGCAGGCAGTGGCGCCATCTACGTCATCCCGGGGGCCGCGTCCGGCAAGGCGGCAGGCTTCGGCCTGACGCAGGAGGGCAACGGGGGCGGCAACGAGGCCGACGACAACTTCGGCACCGCGCTCGCCGTCGGCAACTTCGACAAGGACGGCTACGCCGACCTCGCCGTCGGCGTTCCTGGCGAGGTGCTGGGCGCCGACCTGAAGAGCGGCTCTGTCGTGATCTTCCCTGGCGCCGCGAGCAAGCTGGGCACGGCCTTCTGGCTGCAGGAGGCCGGGGCGGCCGAACAGGCGACGTCGGGCGACAGGTTCGGGGCCGCGCTGACGACCGGCGACGCCCGACCGGCTGGCCACGAGTGACGGCGCGCGCCTGTCGTACTCGGGGACCGGCGACGAGCCGGCAAGCGACGGGACGTTCCGCTACGCCCGGGGTCCCGCGGAGGAGCTGCTCGCCTACGGCCAGGGGTCCGGCGGGCAGGTCGCGCTCGCCGACAAGCACGGCGACCAGGTCGGCGGCTTCGTCCCCGGCGCCGCCCTGTCCGGCCTGGACGACTCGGCCGCCTATGATCCCTTCGGCAGGGTCACCGCGAGCCGGGGCGGTGTCCCACCCGTCGGCTTCCAGGGGGACTGGACCGACCCCGGCACCGGGCACGTCGACATGGGCGCCCGCTGGTACGACCCGCAGACCGGGACGTTCGACAGCCGCGACGACCTCACGCTCGACCCGCTGCCCGACTCCGTCGCCGGCAACCGCTACACCTACGCCGACGCCGGGCCACTCGACGCCGCCGATCCCTCGGGGCACTGCAGCACCCGGACCGGGTGGACCTCCGACTGCTGGTCGGCGTTCCTGGAGATGCTGCGTACCTGCCAGAACCTCACGCCGCTCGGCCAGCTCTACAAGATCTACTACCTGATGGGCGGATCCGCGTACTTCTGGATGCCCCCGCCGTGGGTCTGGTTCGGCGGCGGCTCCGGAGGTTCCGGCGGCTCAGGCGGTGGGAGTGGCGGGAGCGGCGGGAGCGGCTACAACGGCCCGACTCCCGCTCAACAGGCGGCGGCCGCACGGGCCCGCGCCATCGCCGCTGCCCGCGCCAGGACGGCGGCGGCCAAGCGCAGGGCCGAGCAGGACGCGAAGAAGAACGTCCGCAAGATCAAAGAGGGGCTGCGCCGTCCCCGATACGCCGACCCCAAACAGCGCATATCCGATGGCATCCGCCGCCCGGCCACCGTCACCGACGGCACCAACGACGTCGTGGGCGACACCACCCGGTCGCTGTGGCGGATGCACGACCGGGCCGTGCGCGACGCCGGACCGGTGATCCACCCGACCACCCCGGCGGCCCTCGCGCCGCCCGAGGCGCTGCCGGTGAACGTGCCGGACGCCGCCGGTGCACCGGCCACCGAACCGGTCAAGGTGGTGAAGGCGCCCACGCCCGAGCCCGCCACCGACGCGCTGGGCGGTGGCGCCCAGCCTCCTGGTTCGCTGCGCGTGGCCGGCGACATGTGCGACGAGGACGAGATCCTCACCTCGGTCGGCTGCGAGAGCCCGCTCGACACGCTCAAGCGCGTGGTGAACAACCTGCGCGACCACTTCACCAAGAACCCGGACGACATGCGCCGGTACCTGAGCCAGCCGGAGATGGACGCCGCGCTCAACCCGAAGGGCGGATTCCTCGGGCGGATCAACGTCGGCAAGGCCGTGGAGCGGGCCGCCGCCAACCACCCCGACATCAACCAGCACTTCTTCACGGTCACCGGCAAGGACATGCCGGACTTCGTGGCCATCAGGACGCTGCGCATGTACGAGGTGACCACTAACACGCCGAGCGCCTTCTTCAGCCACGTGAACCGCGGCTACGTCGACCCCACCCAGTACGTGCCCTACGGTCAGGTGCCCTTCGGAACCGGGCTGTTGCCGCGATTGCCGCAGCCCGGCATGGTGGAACCGAAGTTTCCCTTCCCGAAGGCAGGACCATGACCGTCACCCGGTGATGCGCAGGCGAGCGCCGTTCACCGTCTTGGCCGTCTCGGCGGGGCGGCGCTGAACGAAATGTTGATCATCCGCCTTGACTGATTCAGCGGCGGAAGGCGCCGCCTTGGATGAGGATGAGCAGGCCGAGCGCGATCAGGACGATGGGCAGGAGGAGGTGGCCCCATCGGCTGAGGGCCTCGGCGATGACGGGCCGGGTGGCGAAGAACCTGCCCGCCAGGCACCACACGGCCACCAGAACAAGGAAGACGACCGCGTAGACGCTCATCCCTCCGAGACCGGCGGTGGCGAGGACGGGGACGTAGACACCGATGTTGTCGCCGCCGTTGGCGAAGGTGACCGCGGCGACCTCCAGTGCCCTGGGGCCGCCTGTCTTGGTCTGCTCGTCGTCGGCGTGCTCGCCGTTGACGTGGTCGCGCCATGCCTGCCAGGCGGCCTTGAGGCCCAGGGCCAGGGGTAGCAGGCCGAGGTAGGGGATGACGCGCTCGGGCAGGAAGGTGGCGCCGAAGGCGGCTGCGGTGGCGACGGCGAGGATGGCGGTGAACCCGAGGTACTGGCCCAGGATGATCCGCGAGGTGGCGCCGCGGTGCCCGGCCCCTTGGGCGAAGAACAGGGCGAGGATCACGATGTCGTCGATGTTGGTGACGGCGAACAGGCCGGCGGCCTGCCCGATGATGCCCACGTTCACGAGGCGAGGCGGGCGGCGATGCCGTCGAGGACGTGTTCGAGCCCGGTCTCGAACTGCCATTGCAGGTCATCCTTGCGAGCGCCTTCACGGACGTAGCGTTGGAACGCCGGATAGCGGCCTGTGTTCAACAGCCAGGTCATCTGTGCGGAAAGCCCCGCCCGGGTCTCGTCGCCGCTGGTCCAGCCTCGATCGTCCATCAGTTGCCGTAGACCGATCTCGGCGCCGGTGGCACCGTGCACGTAGGCGGCGACAGTGCGGAAAACGGTCATTGCCGTGTCAACGTCGAGGTTCAGGCTGTGCAGCGCGCCGAGCGCTCGCTCCGTGAGGGCCATCCGGTTGGGCGTCAGCTCGTACACCATCTGCGAAGCGGAGAGCCGGGTGAGCCAAGGGTGCTTCAGCACCAGGGCGCGAACGCCCATGGCCAGTGCGCGCAGGGTCTCCCGCCAACCGGCACCGTCCGGGAGATTCACCTCGCCGTAGACGAGGTCGACCATCAGCTCCAGGACATCGTCCTTGCCCGCCACGTGACGGTAGGCGGACATCGGAGCGACGCCCAACTCGGTGGCGAGGCGTCGCATCGTGATGGCGTCGAGCCCCTCGGCGTCGGCGATGGCCACCGCTGCCACGGCGATCCGCTGGGCGGACAGGGCCTGCCGTGCCGCGGTAGCGGTCTCTTCGAGCCGCTCCCAAAGGGATGTCATGCCGCTTCCTCTCTGATGAGTACAACGTATTTTAGTCTGTGTACGATGTACGCATGAGCATACCTCGTACACAGATTCCGCTGGTCCTGGGTGCGGCCGGTCCGGTCATCTTCATCACGGCGTACCTCGTCAACGGGGCGGCACAGCCCGGCTACAGCTCCTGGCACGACACCATCAGCGCGCTCAGCCTGGCCCCCCACGGCTGGCTCCAGATCGCCAACTTCGTGCTCTACGGAGTGCTCACGCTGTGCTTCGCCGAAGGACTCAGACGTTCGGGTGCCGTCAACACGCGGGGATATGCGCTCCTCGTCGCCGCCGGGGTGGGCCTCATCCTCATCGGCCCGTTCCGAACGGATCCGATCCTCGGCTTCCCGGCCGGTGAGCCTGCCGTTGTCACCCTGGGCGGCACCGTGCACAATCTCGGCGCCCTGGTGGTGTTCGTGGCGTTTTCGGCCGCCGCTTTCGTCGCCGCGCGCCGCCCGCTTCGCGGTTGGTCCGTCTTCTCGATCGCCAGCGGCGCCGTTTCCCTCGTTGCGGTCGCAGCGTTCTTCGCGACTGTCGCGGCGGCTCAAGGCCACGACGGCGGAGACTCTCCGGCCGGCTTCTTCGAGCGGTTGCCGACGCTCTTCATCGGGCTCTGGCAGGTCGCGTTCGCGGTCCGGGTCCTGACCGGGCGAGCGATTCACCGCGCACAGCGAACGGGCGCGCCTGAAGGTGCGCCGCAGGTGGCGTGAGGTGGCGAGCAACCTTGCTCGCAGGAGGCCCAGTCCTCATCGGTGCGCTGACCGCTGCCGTCGGCGCGACCATCGCCGCCAACCTCGACCCGCCATGCTCTCCCCTTGGTCATGCTTGCCGGCGATCGCGCAGCCAGACCAGGTGTGCTGTTACTACTCACCCGCGAAATCAGTGATGCGTTCCTGATCGGCGGGTGGGTGCGAGGGATAGGACTTGGTGCCGGTTTCGAGTCCATCTTGTCCCGCTCCGTCCAGCCACTCCGGCGAAGCGTGCTTGGCAGGCGGTCCGAGCGGAGCGAGGTCGTTCAGGGGGCGGGCGTCAGCCCGCCTGGGAGAGCGTCCGGAGCGTAGCGGAGGACCTTTTGGGAGGGTGGGCATCAAACGGCCAACCACCGAATCGGGTGATGGGTGGGGGGAAGAACGTCCGGAGCGAAGCGGAGGGCCTTTTTGGGCGGGTGAAGTCTCGTGGATGCCATGACAAAACTATTGATCGTGCCGCGCCTGCGGCTAAGTACCGGTCTTCAGCCTGGAATGTGCGAAGGGTATGGTGATTGCTTGTGACGACGTTCCGGATCAGCGAGGCCGCCGCGTTGCTCGGGGTCAGCTCCGACACCGTGCGCCGGTGGGTGGACGCGGGGCGGCTGGCGGCCGGGCGGGACGAGCACGGCCATCGGCGTCTGGACGGTGCGGATCTGGCTGCCTTCGCTCGTGCGCAGATCGAGTCGGCCGGCGATGGTGGCCGGTCCTCGGCGCGTAATCGCTTTCGCGGGATCGTGACCGAGGTGATCAGGGACGCGGTGATGGCGCAGGTGGAGATCGCGGCGGGACCGTACCGGGTGGTGTCGCTGATGAGCCGTCAGGCCGCTGATGAGCTGGGTCTGGAGCCGGGGGTGGTGGCGGTCGCCGTGATCAAGTCCACCAACGTCGTCGTCGAGATTCCCGGCCACGAACGCGTGGCCGGCAGCCAGTAAGGAGCCACATTGGTGTTCAGGCGTCTTTCCCGGTGGGCGATCGCCGTGCCCGTCGCGCTCACGCTGGCGGGCCTGGCCGGTTGCGGCTCCGGCGAACCGGCCACGTCCGGCACCTCCGCCTCGGCTTCGGCGTCTGCCGGTGGCGGGGCCAAGGAGGTGACGGTGTTCGCCGCCGCGTCCCTGACCGGTACGTTCACCGAGCTCGGCAAGACCTTCGAGGCCGCCCACCCGGGCACCACGGTGAAGTTCAACTTCGGCTCCAGCGCGACGCTGGCCCAGCAGATCACCCAGGGGGCTCCGGCCGACGTGTTCGCCGCGGCCAGTCCGGCCACCATGAAGACGGTGACCGACGCCTCCTTGGCGAGCGCGCCGACCACGTTCGTCCGCAACAAGCTGCAGATCGCCGTACCCGCCGACAATCCGGCCAAGGTGGACGATCTGAAAGACCTGACCGACCCCAAGGTGAAGGTCGCCCTGTGCGCCGAGCAGGTGCCGTGCGGTGCGGCGGCGATCAAGGCGCTGGACGCGGCCGGGTTGAAGGTCAAGCCGGTCACCCTGGAGCAGGACGTCAAGGCCACCCTGACCAAGGTCGAACTCGGGGAGGTGGACGCCGCGCTGGTCTACACGACCGACGTGATCGCCTCCGCGGGCAAGGTGAAGGGCATCACCTTCCCCGAGGCGGACAAGGCGATCAACGACTACCCGATCGCCACCCTGACCAAGGCGCCCGCGGGTGACCTGGCCAAGCAGTTCGTCGACCTGGTGCTGTCGCCACAGGGCAAGGACGTGCTGACCAAGGCCGGGTTCGAGGCTCCCTGACGGAGATGACCCCTTCAGCGCCGCACCGCCCCCGCCGCGAACAGCTGCGCGGCGGGGCAGCCGGCATTTCCGGGCGTCTGCCCTGGGTGCTGGTGGTGCCGGCCGTGCTCGGGCTGGCCTTCCTGGTGTTGCCGCTGGCCGGGTTGCTGGTACGGGCGCCCTGGCCGACCCTGCTGGAACGGCTGGCCGAGCCGCAGGTGCTGCAGGCGCTGCGGCTGTCGCTGGTGACCGCCACCATCGCGACGGTCGTGTGCCTGCTGCTCGGGGTGCCGCTGGCCTGGCTGCTGGCCCGGGTGTCGTTCCCCGGCCGGCGGCTGGTGCGGGCCCTGGTCACCGTGCCGCTGGTGCTGCCGCCGGTGGTCGGCGGGGTGGCGCTGCTGCTCGTACTGGGGCGACGGGGGCTGATCGGGCAATGGCTGGAGGCGACGTTCGGCATCACGCTGCCTTTCACCACCGCCGGGGTCGTCGTCGCCGAGGCGTTCGTGGCGATGCCGTTCCTGGTGATCAGTGTCGAAGGCGCGCTACGCGCCGCTGACCAGCGCTTCGAGGAGGCGGCCGCCACGCTCGGGGCCTCGCGCTGGATCGTGTTCCGGCGCGTCACGCTGCCGCTCATCGCCCCGGGCGTCGTAGCCGGGGCGGTGCTGTGCTGGGCGCGGGCGCTGGGTGAGTTCGGGGCCACCATCACCTTCGCCGGCAACTTCCCCGGCACCACCCAGACCATGCCGCTGGCCGTCTACCTGGCGCTGGAGACCGAGCCGGAGGCCGCGATCGTGCTCAGTCTCGTCCTGCTCGCCGTCTCGGTGATCATCCTGTCGAGCCTGCGCGATCGGTGGGTGAACTCCCCATGACCGACGGTCTGCGGGCCCGGCTGGTCGTCACCCGGCCCGCGTTCGCCCTGGACATCGCCCTGGAGGCCGCCCCCGGCGAAGTGGTCGCGCTGCTCGGCCCCAACGGCGCGGGCAAGACCACCGCCCTGCGCGCCCTGGCCGGGCTCACCCCCCTGTCCGATGGGCAGATCACCCTCGACGGCCTCCCCCTGCACACCCAGGCCGCCGAAGAACGGCCCATCGGCATGGTCTTCCAGGACTACCTGCTCTTCCCTCACCTGACGGCGCTGGACAACGTCGCCTTCGGGCCGCGCTGCCACGGCGCCTCCAAGGCCGAGGCCCGCCGTACCGCCGCCGCCCTGCTGGACCGCGTCGGCCTGGCCGACCGCGCCGCCGCCAAGCCCCGGCACCTGTCCGGCGGCCAGGCGCAGCGGGTCGCCCTGGCCCGGGCGCTGGCCGTACACCCGCGCCTGCTGCTGCTCGACGAGCCGCTCGCGGCGCTCGACGCGCACACCCGGCTGGAGATCCGTTCGCAGTTGCGCCGGCACCTGGCCGACTTCGACGGCGCCACCGTTCTGGTCACCCATGATCCGCTCGACGCCATGGTGCTCGCCGACCGGCTCATCGTGATCGAGAACGGCGCCATCGTCCAGCAGGGCGGCCCCGCCGAAGTGGCCCGTCAGCCGCGTACCGACTACGTGGCCCGGCTGGTCGGGCTCAACCTCTACCAGGGCCTGTCCGACGGCCATCGGGTCAAGGTAGGCGACCTACTGCTCAGCACCACCGAGCACCTCCAAGGCCCGGTGTTCGTGGCCTTCCCGCCCGCCGCCGTGGCCCTCTACCGCACCCGCCCCGACGGCAGCCCGCGCAACCTGTGGCAGGCCACGATCGACGGCATCGAACGGCACGGCGACAACGTACGCGTCCACCTCAGCGGCCCCGTCACCGCCTTCGCCGACATCACCCCGGCCGCCCTCGCCGACCTCGACCTCACCCCCGGCCAGCGGATCTGGGCGTCGGTGAAGGCCACCGAGACGCACGCCTACCCGGCATGAACGCGCACCCGCCGGACGGCTGCCACGACGGCAACGCCATCTGCCTCGGCGGCCCGTGCCACGGTCTGCTCACCCACATCGACCAGGACATCGGTCTCTTGACGGTTCCCGTCCCGCGGCGTTCGCCCGACGAGCCCGAGACCGGCGCCCGCTACCGCGTCACCCGCGAGCGGGTGCGCTACTGCGGCCAGGCGGAGGCCTACATCGCCCTGCATTGGGTTGGTGCGCCCTATTCTTGCGGGCAGTCATCCCCATAGCCGGTCGTCGGCGGACAATCTGATCTCCGCGATCTGGCTGATGTGCCTGGCCCCGCAGCGATCTCCCGGCACCACCAGGTGCGGGCCCTGATCGTCACCACCGTCATGGTCAGCACGGAGGCCGCGAACAGCGCCACCGATCCGGTCACCAGCGGGTTGACGAAGCCGGGCACCAGGTCAGGGCCGCATGTGGTGTCGTGGAGCGGCCACATGTCCTGCGATCCGTTCGCCGGACCGCGGTAGCCGTAGCTGTACAAGTCCGGCCGGACCAGCCCGCACCGGTCGTCCGGGTCGGTCAATGCCCCGAAGGTCGTCGACTTCAGCCCGTACCCGTAGGTGGCGATCGCCGCACACAGCGCCGCTGCGGGCAGCCACCAACCCGTCCACCGCCGGCCTCGGGCTCGGGCTCGCAGCGCGAGAGCCGGGAGCACGAGAGCGGCCAGCGCCGGGACCGGCCAGGCCAGCATCAGCAGGAGCAGCGCGATGAAGACGATTTCCATCAGAGTGCGACTCTACGGCAGTCGGCGTATCAGGTGATCATGGCCTCTGGCAGGACAACCCGCTGGTTGGGCGGGCTGGCCTGCCAGACAGCGGCGTCTGGCGCTTCTACCAGTCGCCTCCTCCGTCTTCCTCGTCGCTTTCGAAGATCTCTTCGGCGACCTCGGCCGCGACGAACCCGCCGACCAAGCCCGCGGCTCCGGCCGCCGCAACCGTTCCCCAACCGGGGCCGCCGTGGTCGTCGTGGTCGTAGTGCCCGTGTTGGGAGCCATGGCCGCCGAGCAAGCCGGCGTGGCCGTATTGGGTCAGCCCGGCCAGCCAGCGGTCGAGCTCGCCGGGCCAGTCGGTACGCAGCGCGTCGTCGTGGCTGACGTGGAAGCGGCCGATGGCGTCACCGGAGTAACGGCCGGCCCGCTTGTCGGCCTCCAGGATGACGTCCAGACCCGTCGGCCCGGCCACGAAGGTGACCTCGACCTCGCCCACGACTCCGGCGTGCTGGGGTGGCGGGTAGAACTCGATCTCCTGGTAGAACGGCAGGTCCTGGCGCACGCCGTACAGCCGGCCGGCCTCCAGATCGGCGGCCTTGAACTGGAAACCGAGCTGTAGGAACGCCTGCAGGATGCGGAGCTGGGAGGGCAGGGGTTCGACCGCGATCAGGTCCAGGTCTCCTTTGTCGACGGCCTTGGCGATGGCCAGTTCGGTGCGTACGCCCAGCGCCATGCCGGTCAGCGGCCGGCCGTCGATCTCGCTGATCGGCGTCTCCCACGGCACCGGGATCTGGAAGTCGAGGCTGCGGTTCTCGCCTTGACGCAGCGTGAACGGGCCCGAGACCTGGGCGCGGGAGAACTCACCCAGCCCGGCGTGCTCACCCTCGCCGTGCTCGATCTCCACCCGGGCCACCAGGCCGAGGGTGATGTGCTCGATCTCGGCGTCGAAGTCGCCGCCCTTGAGACGTACCTCGCCGGCCAGCATGCCGCCCGGCTGGATCCGCGGGGTGGAAAGGACGGTGTCCACCGAGGGCGCGCCCACGCCGAAGGCACCCAGCATCCGCTTGAAGACCACGCTGTCGTCTCCCTGTTGTCGAGATTGGTTGTGTCAGCCGCCCGCCTTAACGATCAGCGCGAGGGCCGGGTTCCAGGGCGAGTAAAGCGGGTCTTCCGACGGCGACGCAGGGGATCGGCGCATGGTGGTGTAATGCGGCGCTTTCTCTGGCTACTTAGCCGCCGAGGGTGCGCCGCTCGATGCGGACTCGGCTCCGGCGGGTCGGTCGTAGACCCCTACGGCCCAGTTGCCGGGACGTTCACCGACTTCGGCCGACAGTCGTTCGAGCACTTCGGGGCGCCGCAGTGCCCAGGAAGCAGTGCTCTCGTCGTCGTCACACTCCGTCGACTTCGACTTCGGGGTCGGCTTGCAATCCGTGACGGCTTTCGCCACCTCCCGGATGGGGGCGTCCGCCGGAAAGACCCAGATTTGCAGGGACTGCGGCTTCTTCAGCCAGTCGGTGGGTGCTGAAAGCTCGTCGTGATGGCTGCCCAGTGCATTCTTGCACCGTCCGGTCATACCCCCCAGTTCGCCGCCCTTGAGCTTTTGCACTGTGACCACCCACGCCTGCGGATCGTCGCAGACCACCTTGTACCCGGTGGAGAGACTGGTCGGAGTGAAGGTCACCGTCCGGCCGACGCCCGTCGTCTCGAACCGCTGGGAGTGCATGAGGGGGAGATCGAATTTCTCCGCCCCGAGCACCACGGAATAGCTCGCGGGCAGCTTCGGCCCGGAATCGACCTGAGCCGAGCTCGCTGGGCGGCTCGCGACCGACGTCCTGTCCGCCTGGGGTCCGGCCAGCAGGCCGTTCACCAGTCCGGCGGCCGTTACGGCGACGGCCATGGTCGCCCCGGCCGTCAGCGCTCGCCGAGTACGGCGCATGCGGCGGCCGCGCCGTACGATCGCGTCGAGATGAGCAGGCGGTTCGCCGCCCGCGGGGTCCTGGCCGAACTCCGTCAGGAACTGCCGCAGGTCGCTCTCGGTGTGCCTCATCGCTGGACCCTCTCCAAGTTCATGGTCTGAATATCCGGATCCACCCGAAGACGGGTGAGGGCTCGGCTGAGCTGGCTCTTCACCGCTCCCAGTGAGCACCCGACGATGTCGGCGACCTGGGTGAGTGTCCGTCCCTCGAAGTAGTGCAGAACGACCACGGCGCGCTGGCGCGAAGAGAGTGTGCCGATGGCGCTCCACATCGCGGCATGGTCGGCCACCTCGGCGGCCGGGTCGCGTGGATCGGCCGTCTCAGGGATGCTCTCGGCCGGCACTTCTCCGCGCCACCGCCTGCGCCACCACGACGCGTGGGTGTTCACGATGATCCGATAGACGTAGGGGTCGGGGTTACCCTCGATCCGCCGCCAGGCGATCCATGCCTTCGCCAGCGCGGTCTGCACCAGATCCTCGGCCGTGCCCCAGTCCCGGGCGAGGAGATAGGCCATCCGGCACAGCCGTAAGTGCCGCTGTGCCACATATTCGGCGAACCCGTCGTCCATCGATCATCTCCGTCTCGTTGTCTCCGGCGATGACTACCGCTTGGGAGACGCATACGGATGACGGACGTCCCGTACCAAATTTCAGCTGGGAGAGGTGAGGCCCAGGGACCGGACCAGTTCGGTGATCTCGGCGCGGTAGACCTTGGCCGGGTTGCGGGTCTGGCCGCTCAGATGACCGTAAATCTCCAGGGACAGCAGGCCGTGCAGGCGGCCCCACATGCGCAGCGCCTCGGCGATCGCGGCGGGCGGCAGGCCGGGGAACTCCGCGCGGACCTTCGTGACCAGGGCTTCGTCGAAGTCGGCCCAGTCGTAGGCGTCCGCGGGACGGATCCGTTCGGTCTGGGGCCAGGCGCCGGCGACGAGGCCCGTCAGTCCCATGCAGGTGCGGTGTTCGGCCTCGGGCGCGGCACCGCCCTCGGGGACCTGGTAGCCGGGCACCGGGTCGCCGTAGATCAGCCGGAAGCCCTGCGGGTTGGCCAGCGCCCACTCGCGGAAGGCCAGCGCCCACGCCAGGATCCGCCCGGAGGGATCATCCCGGGGTACGGTGTCGCGCGCCGCCTCCAGCGCGTCGACCAGCGAGGTGTGCACGTCCCGGATCAGCGTGGTGATCAGGTCATCGCGGGTCGGGAAATAGCCGTAGATGGCGCCCGCGGTCATGCCCATCTCGCGCGCGATGGCGCGCAGCGAGATCGCGTCGGGGCCACCCTCGGCCATGAGCTTCAACGCGATCGCGCGGATCTCGGCAATGGTCTCGGCCCGCAGGCGGGCGCGCCGGTTCAGCATCTGATCGCCCTCTGGTTAACCACGCTTGACAGCCTACAGCGTTCAGTGGCTAATCTTCGTGCAGCAACTACACGCCGTTCAGTTTCTCGACGGCGTGCTGCCGAATGAAGGGGATCGAACATGAATCTGGGTCTGTCCGGAAGCACCGCCGTGGTCACCGGAGCCGGCCGCGGCATCGGGCTGGCGATCGTGCGCGCGCTCACCGCCGAAGGCGTCCAGGTCGCCGCGGCGGCCCGCACCGTCACTCCGGAGCTCAAGGAGACCGGCGCTGTGGCCGTCGAGGCCGACCTGACCACCGCCGAGGGCGCCGCGCTGCTCGTCGACCGGGCGGTCGCCGAGCTCGGCGGTGTCGATGTGCTGGTCAACAATGTCGGCGGCGGTGAGGACTTCGCCGTCGGCGGTTTCCTGAGCGCGGACGACGACCTGTGGCGTCGTGCGTTCGACCGCAACTTCTTCAGCGCGGTCCGGGTCACCCGTGCCGCGCTGCCGAGCCTGCTGCGGCGGCGCGGCACGATAGTCAACATCTCCTCCGTGGTGGCCCGCGTGCCCGGCGCCGGAACGGTCGACTACAGCGTGCCCAAGGCTGCGCTGACCGCTTTGGGCAAGGCGTTGGACGAGGAGTTCGGGCCCCAGGGCGTGCGGGTGACCACCGTGTCGCCGGGGCCGGTGCGCACCGCGTTCTGGGACACCGTCGCCACCGCCTATGGCACCGACTCCGCCGGCCTGCTCGCCGGTCTTCCTGCCTCGGCCGGGATGACGACCGGACGGGTCATCGAGCCGGACGAGGTCGCCGACCTGGTCGTGTTCCTGGCCTCCGGCCGCGCCCGCAGCATCGCCGGCAGCGACCACCTGCTGGACGGCGGCGCCGTGAAGGCCGCCTCGTGATCCGGCCCGGCCGGATGCTGGCGCTCTTGGCGTTCGCCCAGTTCACCGTCGCGGTCGACTACAACATCGTCTACGTCGCGCTTCCCGACATCGGGCGGGCCATCGGCTTCTCCGCCCAGTCGCTGCAGTGGGTCGTCAGCGCGTACGCGGTCGCGTTCGGCGGGTTCCTGCTGTTCGGCGGGCGGCTCGTCGACCGGTTAGGCGGACGGCGGGTGTTCATTCTCGGCTCGGTGATCTTCGGGTTGGCGTGCCTGGCCGGTGGGTTCGCCACCGAGCCGGGCGTACTCGTCGCCGCGCGGGCGGCGCAAGGGTTCGGCGGTGCGCTGCTGTCCCCCGCCACCCTGATGCTGATCAACACGCGGTTCGAGGAGGGCCCGGCGCGGACCCGCGCTCTGGCCGTCTGGGGCGCGGCAGGCAGCGGCGGGCTGGCCGCCGGCGCACTGTCAGGCGGCCTGCTCACCCAGGCATGGGGCTGGGAGTGGGTGCTGTTCGTCCTGGTGCCGCCGGCGTTGGCCGCCGCCGCGCTCGCCCCGGCCGTACTTCCGCCGGACGAACGGCACGCGGTGACGCGCGGCGGGTTCGACGTGCCCGGCGCCGTCCTGGCCACGCTCGGATCGGCGCTGCTGGTGCTCGGGCTGGTCAGCGGCCCGGAGGCGGGGTGGGTCTCGGTGCGCGGTCTGGGTTTCCTGGCGGCCGGTCTGCTGCTGTTGGCGGCATTTGTCCTGGTCGAGGGGAGAACGAAGGACGCGCTGGTGCCGCTGCGACTGTTCGCCGATCGCGGGCTGGTGACGGTGATCGGCGTGATCCTGGTCTTCCAGAGCGCCTTGGGTGGCGCGTACTACCTGTTCACCACCTATCTGCAGGGGGTGCTCGGGTACGAGGCGCTGGAGGCCGGGCTCGCCTTCGTTCCGCTGACGGTCATCTCCATGGGCGCGTCGCTGCGGCTGGCCGGAGCGCTGCTCGTCCGCTGGGGGCCCCGCGCGACGCTGTTCGCCGGGATGGCCGTGAACGGCACGGGCATGGTCCTGCTGGCGGTGGCCATGTCGACGGGAGCCTCCTACTGGATGCTGTTGCCGGGCGTGGTGGTCTGGGGCATCGGCGGAGGCGTGACCTTTCCGGCGATGTTCGTGTGCGCCGCCTCGGGCGTGCGCCCCAGCGAGGCGGGCATCGCGTCCGCCGTGGCCACCACCGCCCAGCAGGTCGGCGGCGCGGCGGGCCTGGCCGTCCTGGTGGCCGTCGCCACGGCGGGCCTTGGCGATCCACCCGCGGCGCAGGCGGTGCTGGACGGCCTGCGCACGGCGATGTGGATCGGCGGCACCGCCTCCGTTCTGGGCGGCCTGCTGGCTTTTGTTCTTCCCCGCCCGAAGGCAGCCCCACTCGCGGCGGCAGCGGCCGATGATCCGGCCATCACTCCCGTCAGCGGCTGAGCCGGAGACCGTGCGTGTGTTCGTGTTCGCCTGCCTGAGCGTCCCGGCCATCCACCCGGCATTCGCAACATCGGCCTGCCCTGCCCACCCCTCACGGTTACGCCGGGCGAGGGAGGGTCTTCTCGGGTGACCGGGTCAGGACGCTCACCGCCGCGACCGGCACCAGCAGCAGGGTGAGGAGGCCCGAGACGATCAGGCCCGTGCCCGTGCCGGTCAGCTGGATGAGCGGGCCGCCGGCCACGAGGCCCAGCGGGGCCGCGATCGTCGCCCCCGTCGTCCAGAGCGTCACCACCGGCTGCTGCTCGCCGGGCCGCAGGCCTGACTGCAGGAAGCTGTACGCGACGGGGGTGAACGGCGCCCAGACCAGGCCGCCCAGCGCGAACACGATCATCGCGGCGGTCAGGTTGTCCACGGCGGCCAGGGCGATCGGGCAGAGGGCCCACAGGCCGATGATCGCGACGAGCAGCCGGCGCTGAGGGAGGCCGCGCATCAGGTTGACCAGAGCGGCACCCGCGATCGCGCCGACGCCCAGGGTGCTCCAGAGCAGGCCGAGACCGGACGCGCCGCTGTGCAGGGTGCCCTGGACGTACAGGGGCAGTGCCACCTCGATCGGCATGTAGAAGAAGTTGAAGAAGAACACCACGACCAGCAGCCTGGCGGCCACGGGGCGGCGGCGCAGGATGCGCCAGCCCGACTCGTCCTGCCGCGTGTCCGTGGACTCCTTCGACTCCGCCCCTGTCCGCGGCACCCAGCGCAGCACGCAGGCCATCAGCAGCAGCGCACCGCACGCGTCGACGAACAACACCGCGCCGGGCCCGTTGGCCGCCACCATGAGCCCGCCTGCCACAGGCCCCAGCACGTAGAGTGCGACATTGCTGTTCAGGCCCAGCAGTCCGTTGACGCCGTACCGTTCCCCCTCGTCCGCCATCGAGGTGACGAGCAGACGGCGGCTGCTGGCACCGGCCATCCGGAAGGCCGCTCCCAACAACAGCCCGACGACCAGGACGGGCAGGCTGAGCCGGCCGGTCACCGCGGCCATGCCCAGGCCGGTGAAGGTCAGCGCCCGCAGCGCGCAGTCGGCGATCAGCAGGGTACGGGGCGGTATCCGGACCCGGCCCAGGCCGATGCCGAGTGCCAGGACCGTGGACAGGATGAACGGGGCCGCCTCCACCATCCCGACGGCGATCGCCGGGGGTATGTGCCCGTGGATGCGCAGGGTCTGTACGGGCATGGCCACGATGATCATGCCGGTGCCGATGTTGGCCAGCATGTCGCCGAGCAGCAGCCCGGCCACGCGCTTGTTGCGCAGCACGTCACGATACGAGCGGTTCGCCGTCGCGGAGGAAGCGTCGGCCGACTTGGACACGTGGTGGACTCCTCACCGGTGAAGTTTGCGAGTACGGCGCTGCCCCCGATCATCGGGCGAGCCCGGGGTGCCCCTTCCGGACGGTCGCTATCAGCGAGCTCCGGCGGGCCAGGAAATCCTCCAGATCGGCGTCGGCGACGCAGTGGCGGTGTGAGCAGATGCCTTCTCCTGTGCGTGGGGGGCGGGGCTTACCAGCTGCCGGCGACCTGCCGGATCGGGGCGTTCAGGCGGTTGAAGAGGTTGGTGACGGCGATCATCAGCAGGATAGAGGCCAGCTGCTGCTCGTCGAAGTGGTCGGCGGCCTTGTTCCAGGCCTCGTCGGAGACAGCGGCGGCGTGGTCGGCCAGCCGGGTCGAGGCCTCGGGCGGCGTGCCCATGGGGGTCGCGGTGTTCGCCAGGAATCGAGCACGCCCTCCGCCTCCAACCGCAGCAGCGCCTCTCGCACGGGGGTGCGTGAGACGCCCAGCGAGCGGCTCAGCTCTGCCTCAGTGACCGCCCGGCCCTAAGACCGTGAAAACGCCGATCATGATGAACGCTCGCGCCAATGATCAGTCAGGAAACCCCTTCCAGGCGCGTCCCCCCCGCTGAGCGAGTTGCCGTCCCCTCTAGAACAGAACCCTCATCACGCAATACGGGGGTTCCGATGCCGACACGTCAGAAGAGAGTGCGGCGGTCCCGGATCTGGGCAGCGGCCGGGGTCGCCGTCGCGGCGGCATTGGCGGTGCCGATGACCGAATCCGCGCCGGCGACCGCGGACCCACAGCTCCAGGACTTCCTCTACGTGGCCAACAGCGGTGCGGACAACGTGTCGCTGATCGACACGCTCTACAAGACCATCACTCCCGTCGGCGTCGGCCGTTCGCCCAGCCAGTTGGCGATCAACTCGGCCGGTACCCGTCTCTACGTCACCAACAGCGCCTCGGGCAACGTGTCGGTGGTGGACACCGAGACCAAGCAGGTCACCACGATCGCCGTCGGCCGTTCGCCGAGCGGTGTGGCGGTCAATCCGGCCGGCACCCGCGTCTACGTCGCCAACAGCAGCGAGGACAGCGTGTCAGTGATCGACACCACCACCGACCCACCCTCCGTCACCACGATCGCCGTCGGCCGATTTCCGACAGGTGTGGCGATCAACCCGGCCGGCACCCGCGTCTACGTCACCAACTACGGGGCGAGCAACGTGTGGGTCATCGACACCGACACCAACAACAAGGTCGCCACCATAGGCGTCAAGAGCTTCCCCAAGAGTGTGGCCATCACGCCCGGCGGCACCCGCGCCTACGTGACGCACTACGGGGCGGCCAACCCCAACCTCGTGTCGGTGATCGACACCACCACCAACAAGGTCACGGACACCATCCGCGCCGGCGACCATCCGATCGCCGTGGCGATCAACCCCGCGGGCACCTTCGCCTATGTCGCCAACCACTTCTCGGACAACGTGTCAGTGATCGACACCGCCACCAACAAGGAGACCACCACCATCAAGGTCGGTCAGTCACCGAGTGGCGTGGCGATCAACACCGCGGGCACCCGCGCCTACGTCACCAACAACCGGTCGGACACCGTGTCGGTGATCAACACCGCCACCAACGAGCAAGCCACGACCATCAACGTCGGCCGGCTTCCGATCGGTGTGGCCGTTCTCGACAAACCCGCGGACCGGACCGCCATCGTCTCCCTCGGTGACAGCTACATCTCCGGCGAGGCTGGCCGCTGGCAGGGCAATGCCGTCCCGGCGAGCACGCTGGGGGACCGCTGGGGGACCGACCGCGCCGCCTACAACTGCACGTCGAGCGGTTTGCGGTGCAGCCACAACGCCCGACGCGTCTACGGTGAGTCCTTCGACAACGGCTGCAACCGCTCGGACTCGGCCGAGATCCAGAGCGCGTCCATCAACGTACTGCGCCGGATCAACCTCGCCTGCTCCGGCGCCAAGACCATCAACGTGATCGGGGCCGACGCGGGCGGAAAATCGTTCAAGGGAGAGCCGCCCCAGGCCGACCAGCTCCGCCGCGTCGCCCGCCACTACGACGTCGAGATGGTGGTCCTGTCCATCGGCGGCAATGACCTCGGCTTCGCCTCCGTCCTTGAGAAATGCGTCAAGAGATGGCAGAAGCAGCACGGGATCGAGCACTGCCATGTGGACCAGGAGCCTGTCATCCGTAACGCTCTGGTGGAGACGAAGCGCAAGGTGGAAAAGGCCGTCACCGAAATCCAGCGGGCCATGAGCGATGCCGGCTCCTACCGGTTCGTCCTGCAGTCCTACCCGTCTCCCATTCCGCCAGCCGACCAGAACCGCTATCACGAGTTCAGCGACTCGCGCTTCAACGTGGGCGGCTGCCCGATGTTCAACGACGACTCCGACTGGGCCCGCAACACCGTCATTCCCGCCATATCCGACATGCTGCGGGAGGTCGCCCGCGCCCATAACGTGGAATTCCTCGACCTGCGAAACCAGTTCGACGGCCACGAGGCCTGCGCCAACCGGGCGCGGCAAGCCACCGCCGCCAACTCTCTTCAGAACCCGCTACCCGGCGACATCAGTGAATGGACCCGCTTCCTTGTCGTCCTGGAATCCCAGGGCCAGGCGCAGGAATCCGTTCACCCCAACTACTACGGCCAGCAGGCCATCGGCACCTGCCTGACCCAACTGTGGGACCACAAGGGAACCGAGAAGAACCACAGCTGCACCGGCACCCCCGGCCGCGGCCCGGCGGAGGTGACCCTCACCAGCAGCGAGTGAGCCCGGCGGGACTGGCATGCGCCATGATGACCGCATGAACGAAGTCCTCAGGTATGCGGCTTTCACGACCACTCCCGCTGGCGGCAACCCCGCCGGAGTGGTCTTGGATGCCCGGAACCTGTCAGACGCGGAGATGCTCGCCATCGCCGCCGAACTCGGCTACTCCGAGACCGCCTTCCTGCACCCGACGGACGAGCGCCAGTACCGGATCCAGTACTTCAGCCCCCTGGCCGAGGTCGCCTTCTGCGGCCACGCGACGATCGCGGCCTCGGTCGCGCTCGGCGAACGGATCGGCCCCGGAACCGTGAACCTCGCCACCCAGGCGGGACCGGTCCCGGTGGAGATCGCCGCGGATCCGGCCGGCGGGATCACCGCCACCCTGACCAGTCCGCCGACCTCCACCCGCCCGGCCTCCGAAGAGGAGGTACGGCCCGTGCTCGCCGCACTGGGCTGGTCGGCCGACGACCTGGACCCCGCCTACCCGGCGCACGTCGCCAACGCCGGCAACGACCACCTCGTCCTGGCCGCGGCCGGCCGGGGTCGCCTGGCCGATCTCGACTACGACTTCGAGGCCCTGGGCAAGATCATGGCTGACCTGGGATGGACCACCGTCCACCTGTTCTGGCCGGAATCCCCCACCGTCTTCCACGCCCGGGACCCGTTCCCGCCTGGCGGCGTCGTCGAGGACCCGGCGACCGGCGCCGCGGCCGCCGCCTTCACCGGCTACCTGCGTGCGCTGGGACGCCTGGAAGATGGCGCGGTTCTCACCATTCACCAGGGCGTCGACATGGGGCGGCCCAGCCTCCTGACCTGTAACGCCATTGCCGGCGACTCTCGCGTCAAGGTCTCCGGCACCGCGGTGCCCATCCAGTAGCCACCGCGGCGCTCAGCCTCGCTGGCCGGGACGGTCGACGATCACCGACGACAGCAGGGCCGTGCTCCAGACCGCCCCCTTGCGGGTGACGGGCCCGCTCATGCCGGGCGGCGATTCATCACGCAGCCAGACCATCCGGCTACCCAGGTAGCGGTAGGTAGCCGGATCCAGGATCTCGTATTTGCGGACGGCCCACGCATCACCAGCTAGCTCCAGCCAGACGCCCAGCCCACGGCGGCCGGCGGCGTCGCTCACGCCCTGCTCGATCCGGACTCCGGGAATGAGCGCCAGAGCGCGATACATGGCCGCCTCCAGCTTCGGTGGCATCGTGCCGTACCTGCTCAGGTAGAGCATGATCACGTTATAGGCGCGAACGTTGGCGGGTACGACGCTCTTGGGAACACCTTCCTCGCGTGCCCCCTCGATCCAGTGGCGATCGCCGGTGACCTTGGCGAGCAGCTTCCTCGGGTCGGTCGGCAGGTCGCGAAGCTTGGCGTCGTACTCCTGCGGCGTCAGGTCGTCATCGCCTGGATCCCGAGGATCGCCCTCAGGGCCGACGTGCAGCTCGCCGTCCTCGCCGAAGTTGGCGGCCTGCATGCCGTCGTAGCGCATCCATTGTTCGCTGGTCCTGATCGTGTCTGAATTCGGCTGTTTGTCCAGGGTCTTGGTGTACTGCCACTGTGTCGGCAGGGGCACCTGGGCGCTCCCGCGCCTGCCGACCACCTCGGCGGCGCGGGCAAGTACCACGCTGGAGTCGAGCCGGACGACCGACGGCGTGCTGGTTGGGCCCGGGGTGAGCGGTTCGGGCCGCAGGGTGACCACGGCGAGCGCGGCGGCGGCCCCCAACGCCCCGACCACGAGCAGGCGGCGCCCCAGTCCCCGCCCCCGGATCCGTGTCAGCAGCCGCCGGCGCTCCGGGATGATCCACTCCTGGCCCGGCTCAGGGACCTCGGCGCGCCAGGCACGCAGCGATCGCAGGTCATCCATCGAAAGACTCCTCTCGGGTCGCCAAAGGGTTGGATCCGCCCAGCGCCTGGCGCGTCTTGACCCTGGCCCGGTGCAGGCGGGATCTGACGGTGCCGACCGGGATGCCCAGCGCACGTGCTACGTCCTCATACGACATGTCGGCCCAGGCGACGAGTAACAGCACCTCCCGGTCGCCGGGTGACAGCTGCGCCAGAGCCGCCGCCAGCCCGGTCTGCTGCGCGGCGACCCGATCGTCGACGCGCTCGGCATACGGCTCGGCGATCTCGTCGACGCCGCTGCGGACCAGCGCCCGGTAGAACCGGATCTCCACCCGCCGATGCCGGCTGATGAGCCGGGCGGCGATGCCGTACAGCCAGGGCCGGGCGTCGGGATGGCTCAGGTCGTAGCGGTGGCGGCGCCGGAAAGCGGCCAGGAAGGTGTCGGAGACGATGTCGTCGGCCAGGGAGGGGCCCAGCCGCCTGGCGACATACCGCCGCATGGCGGGCGCGTGCCGGTCGAAGAGGTCGGCGAAGTCCTCCGGAACGCGCTCCGAGCGCCGTATCAGCTCGGCGTCGTCGGTTCTGCCGAATTCTTCGGCGATCACATGGTGCTCCTGTCCGTACGCACGGGTTCGTCAGCTTTCGCCCGTACGGCTGGCGCGAGTTCACGTTCTGGAAAGTGATCCGCATCACAGGAGGCCGCTTGCTGCCAGGTGGCGTGCCGAGTTCCGTCGCGATCGCGATCCACAAGTGCTGCGTCGTGGACCATGAAGGCGATGCCTGCCGGGCTGACGTTCGAGGAGGGCCCGGCGCCCCGTGGGAGTGACGGTCAGGCCGAACCGGTCGGGAAGATGTGCCGGTTCGCGGCACAGATCGTCGCGATCCGTACGGCATCATCTTGCGGCAGCCTCGAATCACGCGACCGGGAGGAGGCAGCCGCGTCCTTCCCGGGGGCATGAAAGTGAACCTCACGGATCGAGTCAGCCTGCGTCACAGACGGCCCGGCTGATGATCTTCTCGGGGCGCGTGAGGGAGGCCCTTTTGGGGCGCGCGGCATCAGACGGCCAACCATCGAAGCGGATATCGGGCGGGAGGAACCGTGCGGACTATTAGGCGGTGTCCCGTGGATCATGTGTCGGCGCGATCGAGTCCTGGTCGCCCGGGGGCCGGTGCTGGGCACCCCAGTCCCAGAGCTCTTGGAGGACAGGGCCGAGGCGGTGCCCTTGCGGGGTGAGCCGGTAGCGCGTGCGGGGAGGCCAGCCGGGCTGGCGATGGCGATCGAGGACTCCGGCTTGGGTGAGGTGTGCGAGACGGTCGGACAGGACCTTGTCCGACAGCGTGGGCAGCGCTTGGCGGAGTTCGGTGAAGGTGCGGTCGCCATGCAGGAGTTCGCGGATCACCAAAGTTGTCCAGCGGCCGCGCAGGGCTGCGAGGGTGATCTCCACTGGACAGTACGGGGTGGGTTCGGCGACGTTCGCGCGAGGGTCGTCGGGCAGGCCCGGCTTGGTCGGGTGACCAACCGTTTGGTGAGTCACGAGGGTGCCTCCTAGCGTTGCGGCGTCTGGGTGATTTCTACCTGCTGGGAAGGACATGCGTTGATGATGCGCCAGCTTGCTGAACGTCCCGAGGATGTGCCCATGGTGTTCGCCGAGCGGTTCAACAGCGGTGATCTGGCAGCGGTGGCGGAGGTGTACGAGAGCGGGGCGGTGTTCGTCGCTGAGCCGGGCTCTGCGCTGACCGGGACACAGGCCCGCGCCGCCAATGGCCGGTTCGTGGGCCTCGGACTGCCGATCACCGTTCGGCCACGGCACGTCTACACCACAGGAGACATCGCGTTGCTGATCGTGGACTGGGTCATCGACGGCACGGACCGCGATGGGCGGCCTGTGCACATCGAGGACACCGCCACCGATGTCGCCCGACGCGGGCCCGACGGACGCTGGCGATATGTCATCGACAACCCCTTCGGCGTGCGGCTGAGAACCGGTGGCCAACAATGATTCTGTGGGATCACGTGACCGGGCCGCGTAGCCAGATGGTGCCCTGGTAGATGAGTTCTCTCTTGTCATAGCGCGGTGCTGACGGAGCTTGTTGACGCAGCGTGCGACAGTGTTGCGCCCCTTGTAAGCCTCTTGGTCGAAGCCGGGGGCGGTTCGCCCTTGGAGCCCAGCTTCTGCCGGTCTGGATCGGGCCGATCTCCGCAGTCTCATCTATCGAAAGCCTGTGGCGGTCAGGCATGTCCACGCGGCAGCATTGTCCACAATGCAGGAATCGCGTATCACCATACGATATGGATGGTAGCTGCCATGGATCAGCTGAACGCGCCGGATGCCGATGCGGTCGTGATCGGCGGCAGCCTCGCAGGGCTTCAAGCCGCACTTACACTCGGCCGGGCATGCCGCCGAGTGGTCGTGATCGATGACGGTCGCCCCCGGAACGCTCCCGCCGCGCACGTGCACAACTTCCTCGGACAGCACGGCTCCACCCCGGCCGCCCTGCTGGAGGCCGGCCGAGCGGCCCTCGGCGACTACGACGTTGCGCTGGAACGTGATCGTGTGGTCCGGATCGAGCACGCACCAGTGGGTGACCGTCTCCACGTGACCAGCCGGGATGGGCGGGTGTGGCAGACCCGCGCGGTCGTTCTCGCCACCGGGCTCGTCGATGAACTTCCGGACGTGCCGGGTGTTCCCGAGCTGTGGGGGCGGGATGTCGTCGCGTGTCCGCACTGCCATGGTTGGGAAGTTCGCGGAGAGCCGCTCGCGCAGCTGAGCCTTCGCGGCATGCCTCAGCGCGGAGTCGATCGAGCGCTGCTGCTCAGTCGGTGGAGCAGCGAGGTCGTACTGCTGACAGACGGCGACGAGCTCGATGCCGCCCAGCGTGAGCGGCTCCATGCCGCCGGGGTCGCGGTCCAGACACAGCGTGTCCGCCGCCTCGTGTCCCATGACGGGCGTCTGCGCAGCATCGAGTTCGCCGATGGCACCCCTCTCCCCGTACGCGCTGTCTTCGTCGTCACACGCCAACGCCAGCAGACATACCTCGCGCAGCAGCTCGGCTGCCGCCACACAGAAGCGGGAACAGCAGCCGGGGCCGTCGAGACGGACTCGGCAGGCCGTACCAGCGTCCCTGGCGTTTGGGCGACCGGCACCACGACCGTCCCCGCCCTGCTGGCGATCGGCGCGGCCGGCCATGCCAGTAGCGTCGCGGTCGCGATCCACAACGACCTACTGGAACAGGACCTCGCAACCGCCGCCGCCCAGTCTCGCTCGGCGCGACCGCAATGACCCGTTCGGCGCTGACGAGCCCTCGAAGGCTTCACACGGCCAGGGCGGTGAGCATGCCGAACGTCGCCCCTTGTGTTGCGTCGTAGGCCTCCAAGGCGATGCCTGCCCGCTGATGTCCAGCACGGCTGTGCCATGTCGATTCGAAAGACGAGATGCGACCAACGGTTGGGTCAGCCGAACTCGACCTCGATATCGTGCTCGGAAAAGATCTCCAGGAGGTCGTCCAGTTCGGCGTTCGGACTCCAATACCGCAGGTCGTGGCTGGACCGGTCGTAACCAGGGACGAGATGCCGGCGAGCCACGTCAGAGTGGTGCCAGACCAGCCGAAATGGGCTGGCGGCACCCCATCCGCCGTGGAGGCAGTCGTGCAGGGCGTCGAGGTTCCCGCCGAAGTAGCCGCCGGGGCCGTTGATCGCCTCGCCGATGGCGCAGTAGAAGGCGTCGATGTCGGTGATGAAACGGCCGTCGAGGTGATACGTCATTCCAGCCGGTTTGTCGGGCAGGCCCTGAGGACGGTGACAGCCCGCCCGGCCGGACCATTCGTGCCGCAGCAGCCGGTCATAGCGTGCCCACAGGTTGGGCTCGGCCGGGCCGCCGTCGTACCACATCTGGAAGATCTCACGAGCGCCGCTCGGCAGCGGCTCCTCCACCCCGTCGTCCAGGGCGATGTCCAGCAGGCCGTCGCCCAACCTCGACAGTCGGGCGGAGACGACGACGGCCGACAGCACCCCGAAGTGTCCAGCGGTGCGTCCGTCGCGTTGGACGGCCAGGAGGGACGCCGTGATCCTGTGTCCCTCGACGGCCCCCGGCAGCGTCGCTTCGGGTCGGAAGCCGATAAGCGTCACCGGCCGGACGGGCGCGGCGGGGCGTACGCGGAAGACGCCGGTGACGTCCAGGCACTCGCCGAGATTCTCGTTATCGAGCGTGGACAGCCGGAACCCCGTCCCGTCAGGCTTCTCCTCCGGCATCTCGCACTCCGGAAGCAGCCGGACATATCCGCGTAAGTCGAGGTCCGCCAGACCGTCCTGTGCTGCCGACGGGCGTCGGCTGATCACGGTGACGTCGATGAGCTCCTCCTCGCACGTGCACCCGTACTCGTACGTCCAGCACCCGGCGGGTCGGTGCTCCGGCCGGTGAACGGGAGTCAAAGCGATGCTGGGCAGCCACGCCCGCTCGGTCCCCAAATGCCGCAGTGCCCCCAGCAGCGGACCCGCCGGATCGCAGCCGAGCAAGGTGAAGGTCTCGGGCGGAGGTAAGGGCTCGGGGTCCACGAAGAGCCCGTCGATGTCGTGGCACACGCCCAGCGTGACGTCCGGCTCACCCACCTCACCGGTGTACTCGTCCAGCAGCAACCACCGCGCGCCCGATAAGGCAGAAGTCGTCATCACGACAGACCTTAACGGCTGGAGGAACAATGGACATGCCTGAGCGGTATCGGCGCTTCGCGGCCATATGTCGGCGGACATTCTCCGTCGTACGGCCTGTTGGCGAGCCGGATCGCCAACGTCTCCGCCTCGACTTGATCTCAACGCTGTACGAATTCCGGCTCGGCCAGCCATCCGTATGGGCACGTCGTTGGCGGTCATCACCTTGCGGCGGGCGACGATCTCCCTACCAGGCTGGCCCACCACTCGGTGACCTGAGTCATCGGGACTTCCGTAGGCTTCCTACTGTCCCGCGATTGCGGAGCGCGCGGCACGCATGACTGCCACCACGTCGACAATCTGGTACGGGGGCGGCTCGTAACCCGTCAGACGCTTGACGTCTGCGATGATCTGCTTCTTGTCCCGGGCGGACGGACCCTCCTCCGGAATCTCCCTTTTCGACGGGGCGACAAGTGCGACAAAACTGTTGACGATTTCGGGGTTTTCCTTGTTTATCTGCATGAATTTCTGGCAGAAGTTCGAGAACCACATTCGCGCATACTCGGCGACGTGCCCTCCGTAAAGATTCGTCGTCCATCTGTGCTTCTGGGCGTAGAAGGGATTGTCCATCATGACGTCCCACTTGACGAAGCACAGGTCCGGGACGTCGCTCTTGATGATTTCGCCGCCCTTGTTGACTTCGTGGGGACCGGCGGCCATTATCTTGCTCCAGAGCCAGTCGAACGCGACAGCGGAGCGGTCCTCGTTGAGTTCCGCCGACAGCACGAATGAGGCGCAGCCCAGCGTACCCTCGCCCGCCTCCCGGATGATGCTGCGAGAGACATTGGCGCGCGCCGCGTTGCAGAGCTCGAACAGCATCGCTTCAAGGCAGGGCCAATAGTCTCCGGTGTACTTGTCCCAGCCTTTGAGAGGGTCCTGAATATCGCCGACCAGGATCATGTTCTCGTCCGGTCGGTGGCTTGCCCAAGAGCCGTGGTAGCCGGTGGCGTCCGTCACCACGATCTTTGCTCCGGTTTTCAGGCCCTGCGCGATCGCTGTGAGCTCGTTGCGCCGTTCGTTCGAGGGATTGCCCCGCATCTCCGCGTCAAAGATCGCCTGGACGTCCTGCGCTTTGGCGGCGTTGGCGTCGACCGCGTCGAGCAGGTCGGAGAATATCGGGTTCGTCAGGATGTACCGGAGTGCCTGTACGAACGAGTCTTCGCTGTCCGCCTGGTCGAGTGCGACGAAGGCGCCGTTCCGGCACAGAATGGCGGTGTTGCGCTGGAGATGCGATGGAGCGGGTGCGGGTGCCTGGACCGTTGGGTCGCCGATGTTCGTCGGGGGCCCTATTGACGTGCTGATGGTCTTCGAACGCTTTGAGGAGTCTTGCGACTCTGGAGCGCTTCCACCAGGGTCGCTTTCCTTGGGAGGGACGGCACTCGTTTCGTCCACCCCGTCTGTGCGTTTACGTTTCGTCTTGGTCATCGACTGGTTCGTGTCGCCGCCCGTTTTACTATCGGGTAATTTCTTCCCCTGACCGCCCGTGTGCATTGGATCATCGACCGTCCTCTCTTGGTCGCCCGGACCCTACGTCTGCACCAGAAAACCGTCAATCGGCAATTGGGCGCCGATCAATGGTGTTGGTCATCAATTCATTTGCCGGGCGTTTGTGGCGCGCCCGGCCGCGGCTACGACCCTCGCGCCGTCAGGTTCCTCCCCTCCTTACCTACAGCGTTCGATCTTGTAAGGCCCGCCCCGGTGCGGCGCTCATGGGCTTCCATGAGCGCCGCACGAAGGTCGGAGATGAACTCTGGAGGCTGCGGGTCACAGGCTGCGGGCGGTGATGTCGCCGTTGGAGGTGGTGGCGTGGATGTCGAGTTCGGTGGTGCCGTCGTTCTTGAGGGCGTTGGTGATGCGGCCGTGGCTGGTGCCGGCGTCCAGGGCGGCCGAGACGCCGGCGGCGGCGGCGATCGAGATGTCGCCGGACTGGGTGCGCAGCACGACCGTGCCGCCCGCGGCCTCGGCGATCCGGATGTCGCCCCGTGCGGTGCTGATCTCCGTGGGGCCGCCCAGCCGGCCGACCTCGACGTCACCGTCGACCGCGGTGAGGCGGACACTCGCCGCCTCGTCGATCTTGATCTGGCTGTACGCGCCGTCGAAGACGACGTCACCGAGGCGGCCGACGGCCCGCAGCTCGGTGCTGGCCGCCTTGGCCTCGACCCGGGAACCGGCGGGCAACTGGATCGTCACCTCAATGGATCCGGACGGGCCGAAGTACTGGTTCTTCGCCTCGGCGCTCACGATCCGCAGGACGCCATCGGCGTAGGCGACCGTGGTCTGCTCCGCCGCCTGCACATCCCGGCTCTTCGCCGCGTTCACCGGCACGATCTCGACCGTGGTGTCGACCCGGTCGGCGGCGATGAACCGGACGCGCCCCGCAGGGATGTCCAGGACGGCGGCGATCGGGGCGGGGGTGTCGAACGTCTGCATCATGCTCTCCTTGTGCTGCATTGTTTCGATCCTGCGAGCTCGGCCCAGTTCGCAGCCCCAAGGCCGCGATCGCTGAACCGTTCATGGCTCAACCATGGCCAACCGCTCTGATACCGGGCAGTCGCCGCCCTGACGCCGCCGCTGACACGACACCGCATGGTTGACGGCGTCCCGTGAACTCGTTTCCTGACTCGGGTGAAAGACGGGCGACACTACTTCCTTGGGAAGGCCCAACCACATGCCGCTCGGTACGACCCTGTCTGACGCCACCCTGATCGAACGGTCGTGGCGAGATCCCGAGGATTTCGCCTTGCTGTTCGACAGGCACGCGGGACACATCCACCGTTATGTGGCCCGCCGGCTCGGCGACGACACGGCCGACGACGTCGTCTCCGAGACGTTCCTCGCCGCGTTCAGGCAGCGCCGCGACTACGACACCGCCCGTCCCGAGGCCCTCCCCTGGTTGTACGGCATCGCGACCAACTTCATCCGGCGGCATCAGCGCGCGGAGACACACCGCTATAAGGCGTACTCGAAAATGGGCGTGCTTTTCGACGCCGACGACGCCGCCGCCGAACAAGCCCTTGAGCGGGCGAGCGCGCATGCCGTACGGCGCCCTCTCACCCAGGCGCTCGCCTCGCTGAAGGCCCGTGACCGCGACGTCCTCTTACTCGTGGCCTGGGCCGACCTCACCTACGAGGAGGTCGCCAACGCCCTGTCCATCCCGGTCGGAACAGTCCGTTCCCGCCTCAACCGCGCGCGGGCCATCGTCCGCAACGTCCTCGGCAGCACCGACCCCACGACGGAGCAGACCTCATGAACGAGCTGAGCGACCTGACCGAACTCCGCGACCTGTTCGCCGATACGCCGCACCCCACGGCGGACCGCCTCGCCCCCGCCCGTACCGCCCTCCTGGCCGAGGCCCACACGAAGCGGCGGCCCCGGGCGGTCGGCCTGCGGCGTCTGATGCTGGCAGGCGGCTTGGTCGCGGCGATGACGGCAGGAGTGATCGCCGTCCAGACGTTCAACACCTCCGCGCCCGCGAGCGCCGCCGAGGTCCTGAGGCTGGCGGCCGAGGCCGCGACCGCCACTCCGTGGCCGGAACCCCGCGACGACCAGTACCTCCACTACGAGCGGATCGCGGAGACGCGCAGCGAGAACGGGGTTCCCAACGTCGGTCCGCGCCACATAACGGGCGAGGTCTGGGAGTCCGTCGACGGCTCCCGCCCAGAACTGTGGTGGCACAAGCCGTCGAAATCCAGGCCACAGGACCGCGAGTACAAGGAACTCCGGACCCGGTGCCCCGGCCGCTCCGGACCCGCCTACGCCGACCTCCGTGAGTGGCCGACCGACCAGGAGCAGCTCCGGCACAAGCTGGCCGAACGCGGGAACGAGATCGTCGCCAACAAGGACGCCGCGACCCAGACCTGGAATGGCGTCGTCAGCGCCCTCGGCAGCCCGGTCCCGCCCAAGCAGCAGGCGGCCATCTTCAAGATCGCCGCGACGCTGCCGGGCATCGAGATGGAAGAGCTCAAGGACGCCACCGGCAAATCCGTCATCGCCGTGACCCGGGTGGACAACCGGGGCCGCGAATCCCTCATCTTCGACAAGACCTCGTACGTCCTCCTGGGCGGCCAGGAACTCGTGCCGGGGCGAGGGCGTGAACTCTGGTCCATAACCCGTCCGCAGATCACCGACGTACTCCCGGCCTGGTCCAAGTCATTGAAGCCGGGCAGTTGCGTCTGA
The DNA here is from genome assembly GCF_043197155.1 of Nonomuraea sp. NPDC049269. Classification (NCBI taxonomy): domain Bacteria; kingdom Bacillati; phylum Actinomycetota; class Actinomycetes; order Streptosporangiales; family Streptosporangiaceae; genus Nonomuraea; species Nonomuraea sp. NPDC049269. Next base: position 1,085,830 of record NZ_JBICSO010000002.1, on the reverse strand, counting down.
GCCTGCGCTCATCAGACGACACGCGGGCCGCGCCGGCCACGCCTGTTGCCGCGAGCGGGATGGAGCGGCTTGGCCTACGTTCGCATTCAGTCGCCCAGGTCCGGACACGCGCGGTCGGCTGTGTCAGCGACTCCACTCCTGGTCCTGCCAGGCCGGGTCGAGCGGGGTGTGGGCAATGTGGTTGGTGTAGTTCGACAGCGTCTTCATCCCCACCCCCAGGATGACGTCGAGCACCTGGCGGCGGGTGTAACCGGCCGCCAGGAACGCCTCGATCTCGGCGTCGTCCACCCAACCCCGCTGGGCGACCATGAGCTGGGTCAACCTGCGCACCGCCTCCAGCCCGGCCTCCTGCAGCGACTTGCCCGTGCGCAGGCTTTCCACCACCTCAGCGGGCACCCGCGCCTTGAGCGCAAGCGTGGAGTGCGCGGCCACGCAGTACTCGCACCCGTTCTCCACGCTCGCGGTGATCAACACGACCTGCTTGGCCTGCGACGGCAGGGACGACTTTCCGAACTGCTCGGCGAGGGCGTTGTAACCGGCCAGCAGTTCGGGCGATTCGGCCATCACCCCGTTCAGCGTGGTGACGAACCCCATACGCTTCTTGGCCGCTTCCAGCATCGGGCGGGCCGCCTCGGGGGCGTCGCTCTCGTCGTACACACGGAAATCGATCATCATCTCTCCTCAACGTGGGTGAAACCATCCAGTACGGCGTGCACGCCCGCCAGCAGGTCGTCTGCCTCGGCTCCGGCCCGCGAGCGCAGGTTGACCCCGTAGGCCAGCAGCGCCAGCGCCTCCGCGCCCGACTCCACATCCAGGCCGGGACGCACCTGGCCGTGCTCGCGTGCCGTCTGCAGCGCGGCACGCATCGCGTCCCGCAGAGCGGCGTGATGGGCGTCCAGAACGTCGCGGACCTCGGCTACCTCGCCGGTGGCTCCGGCGTGCGTGTTGGTGACCAGGCACCCCCAGCGGGCATGCTCACCGGTGCAGCGCGCAGCCACCAGCTGTTCGAAGAAGCCGGCGATGGCGGGCAGGCCGCGGCCGTCCGCGGCCAGGGCGTCGAACACCGGCCGTGAGCGCCGCTCCAGGTAACGGCGCAGAGCGGCCACCTGCAACCGTTCCTTGCCGCCGAATGTCGCATACAGGCTGGAGCGGCTCAGCCCGGTCGCCTGCACCACTTCGGCGATGCCGGCGGTATCCGCGCCGCGCTGCCAAAACAGGCGCACCACTTCCTCCAGCGCCATCTCCGGGTCGAAGTGCTTGATGTCAGGCATACGCCACTTCCTATCTTGGATCGCTCGTTCCAAGATAATGGGGTTAACGACTGGAGGGCAAGGCGTGCGCCGAAGCCGACATGGCCGGTATGGCTGGTCGGTGGCACGGCGAACGGGCTACGGAGGGCTGATGACCGCCACGGCTGGTCACGGCCCCACCGCTGAGCAGCGGAAAAGGAGGCAGACCGCCAAGTTGTCTCTTGAAGTGGGCTTTGGGGGCGGCCGTCGTCGTCGAATCCGGCAACGACGACGGCCGCAACAAGATCTCAACCTCGCCTTGGCCGGTTGGATGCACTTTCCAACCGGGCCCTTCACTTTCACAGGCCAGAGATGAAGCCGTTACTGGTGGGGTCATCCAGTGCGCGTGATGGCGGTTTGACAGCGACGAGCGAGACGACACCCGACTGCGTCGGCAGATCCCCAGATTCGCCGAACCCAACCTTCACGCGCTCGGGGTCCGCGCGGATTCCCGGTGAAGTCCAACCACGACGGCTGCCACCCGATGTGGTTCGTGCGTGGACCGCTGATCCAGCTACTGGAGATACAGCACGATCAGAGGCGCCCCTGGTGGCACACGGTGTGTCATCTGCCGACCGAGGTCGACGAAGTGAAACTGAGCGAGATTACAGAAGTGTTGCGCGTAAACGCGTGGCGGTGATCGTGTGGCCAAGGGGCGTTGACATGGTCCTCGCCGGGGGTTGGATCGAGGGTGTCATCACGTCCGTGTCGCCCGGCGAGGTCGTGGTCGGTGTGCGCCCGCCTCGGGTGCCACCGATGACTTCTTGCGGGCTACCCGGTCAGTACAGGCATGACCACTGTGAACACACCGCCGGTCGTCTCCCGCACGGAGTGGCTGGCCGCAATCGACACCCTGCGCGCCCGGGAGAAGGCGCACACCCGCGAGGGCGACGCGATCGCCGCCGCCCGGCGACGGCTGCCCATGACCGAAGCGGACCCGTCGATTCCGATCATCGGAGGCAACGGAGCCGTCCCCCTGATCGACGTCTTCGAGGGCCGCACCCAGCTGTTCGTGTCGTATCACATGTGGCACGACGGCCGCCCCGCCGCCGATCAGTGTGAGGGCTGCACCTTCTTCACCGGCCAGGTCCGCGAACTGTCTTATCTGCACCAGCGTGACGTCACCTTCGCCGTCTTCTGCCAGGGCCCCTACGAGGAGTCCGACCGCTACCGCCGATTCATGGGCTGGGACATGCCCTGGTACTCCGTGCCCGCCGAGTCGCACGAACGGCTCCTCGCCGGTCGCCATTTCGGGATGAAGGCGAGCTACCTCCGCGCTGGGGACCGCGTCTACGAAACGTACTGGACCACCGGCCGCGGCGTCGAACCCATGGCGCCGTCCTACGGCATCCTCGACATGACCGTACATGGGCGGCAGGAGACCTGGGAGGACTCCCCGTCGGGCTGGCCGCAGCCGTACGAGACCCGCGGCCAGCAGTTCCGCAAGGACGGACGACCGACCGCGCAATGGGCACGGATCACCGCCGGCCATGACGACGACCTCCACAGCGGACGGCCCAGCACGGGGAGCTCGGGCTGCTGCTCCTGAACCCGACCCGACGGCCGTCGCGGCTACTGCCTGAACCGAGCCCGACGGCCGTCGCGGAGGCGCGGTCGAGGCCATGTGCGTCCTGTGGACCGCCCCACGCCCATTACGCGCAGAACTTTCTGGAATAGCGCCATCAGCGCCACATATCCGCTTGGTCCCGCTCCGGTCCGAGCGCAGCGAGGTCCTTCAGGGGGCGGGCGTCAAACGGCCAACCACCGAATCGAGTACCGGGCGGACCAGGGCCCATGTTGGCCGTTGTTACGATCCTTCGCATGCACAGAGCAGACAGCGCCATAGACGGAGAGGACGTACGTCAGGTCGTCGCTCTGGCCATCGACACACTAAGAGGTGCAGATCCCCACACGTGGGAGGCCAAAGCGGGAACGCTCGAGTGGACGTGCTGGGAGACGCTCGAGCACCTGGCCGATGACCTGTTCACTTACGCCGCGAGGTTCGGGCTCGAGAAGCCGCCGGTGTCCGCGCTGTTGCCGTTCCGGACGAGCAGCGACCGAAGCGGCGGGCCGGAAACGTCATCTTCGTTGAGCGGAACTCGGGCCCCGAGGGCCTGCTGACCATCTTTGAGGCGTGTGGTGGCCTGCTCGCGTCCGTCCTGCGCACGGCCCCCTCGACCACCGTCGCCTACCACGTCTTCGGGCCCTCGGATCCAGAGGGCTTCGCCGCGATGGGCGTCGTTGAGACCCTCGTGCACGTCCATGACATCGCTCAGGGGCTGAATCTGGAGTGGTCGCCGCCACGGGAGCTGTGCGGACGAGTTCTGAAGAGGCTCTTTCCCCATGTCGCCATCGATGTTGACGCCTGGGAGACCCTGCTGTGGGCGACCGGACGCACCGCTCTCCCTGATCGTCCACGACTCACCGAGTGGCGCTGGTACGGCACGCAGGACGTGTGAACAGCTCGACGAGCGCAGCTGGAACCCTGCTGTCCGGTGACTGATCGCAATTGTTGACGTCAAGCCATGCCGAACGCCTTACGTGGACCCTTCGCCGAGCGGCCGACGCGTGACCGGGGTGGCGGCCTTCGACGTCGAGGCCCACGCGTGATCACACGCCGGTCCTGCGCGAACGCGGCGCTCGCCGCCCACCGCGTGATGCCGGAGTCAGGGGGCTCGGTGCGCCTGCTGCGTGTGGTGGTCCAGTAGGCGGGTGAGCAGTTGCTCGAACTGGTCGCGCTCAGCGGGGAGCAGCGGGGCGAGCAGTTCTTCATGGAGGTCGTCCAGGACCTTGTCCAGGCGGCGCAGGTGCCGGCGGCCCTGGGCGGTGATCGTGATGACGTTGCGGCGGCGGTCGCCAGGATCCGGTGCCCGCTCGACGAGGCCGCGCTCGGCCAGTTCGTTGAGGACGCCGACCATGTCACTGCGGTAGATGCCGGTGCGTCGGCTCAGCGTCGCCTGGCTGCCCGGGCCGTATTCCTGCAACGAGGCGAGCACGGCGTAGTGCCACTTGCGGGCGTCGGCCTGGGCCAGCCCCTCATTGATCAGCCGGTCCGACTGCGCGGTCATCTGTGACAGCAGGCGACTGGCCCGTCGGCGCAGTCTTTCGGGCGTCTTGATCTCACCGTCGTCGGGCATGTCCGCGGCTTCGACTCTGCTGGCCATGACGCTGATCCTACCCGGTTGCGTTAGTCGGACTAACGATGTAGGTTCGTTCATGGCAGAAACGTTAGGCAAATAAACGTTAGCCTTAGAAACGGATTTGGAGATCATCGTGACGACCACAGCCCAGGCCTTCGGTACCGCGCTCATCGGCCAGACCGAGAAGGCGCTCAACGCGATCCTGGACCGGCAACTCGCCGGGACCGGCATCACCGAGCCCCAGTGGGTGACCCTCACGCTGACCGTGGTCAGTGGCGGGGCCATCGACCGGGCCGAGCTCATCCGCCGGGTCAGCGGTGCCACACAGTTCAGCCAGGCGTCGGTGGCCGAACGCATCACCGAGCTGACCACCGCAGGGTTCCTGCGCGAGGGCGGCGACGGCCGCGTCCAGGTCACCGACGAAGGACAGGCGCGTTGGACGCAGGTCCGCACCGCGATCGGCCCGATCACCCAGGGACTGTGGGGCGACCTGCCGGCTGAGGACCTGGCCACCGCGGGCCGCGTCCTGGGCATCGTCCTGGACAGGGCCAACGCGGTACTGGTCGGCCCCTGAACCCTTCTCCCTCGAAACTCGCCATCAGGCACAGAGACAACATCGCCGCCCTCCAGCATGAAAGAGGATTCCATGTCCACAGATACGCTGATCGCCAACCGCATCGAGATCGCCGACCTGTTCACCCGCTTCGCGCGCCTACTTGACGAGAAGCGGTGGGAGAACGCCGACACCGTCTTCACCGACGATGTGATGGTGCACTCACCGCGCGGAGGCGAACTCCGCGGCATCGACAAGGTCGTCGGCTTCATGCGACAGAGCGAGGTCGAGGGGCAGCACGCCCTGCACACCACCACCGACCTGCTGGTGGACATCGACGGTGACCAGGCGGCCGCTTCGGCCTACTCGCTGGTGTACTACTACCGCGACGGCCAAGCGCCCCACTTCACAGGCGGCCTGCGACTGGCCGGCACCGTGGTCCGGACGCCGGCGGGCTGGCGATTCCGCGAACAGCGGATCACGCCGGCCTGGACCCGCGAGAACTGATCCGTCGAAGGTCAAGGTCCACCACGCTTCGGGGCTCATCTGGGAGCGATGCGTCGGAACCCAAGCCCAAAAGTAACGGTGGCGGGTTCGCAGCCGGGCGAAACTGTTCGCCCGGGGAGCTGGTCACGGCCTACCATGCGGACGCGTGAGCAGAAGACTACGTGGGATCGCGGCCGTCAACGCCCAGATCATCACCGATGGCGAGTACACGACCGATGACGGCACCATCGTCGTCGTGGGCCCGGCACTGGAGGCAGCGGTTTCCGGCACTGTGAGCCATCCACCGGACGGGCTCGTCGATGTGCCCCCCACGGCGATCGGTCACCGGACATCTTTCGAGGTGACGGCTGAGGACAGCCTTCAGGCCGCGCGACGGCTGCACCTTGCCGGGGCCGAACGGATCGCCGTTCTGAACTTCGCCTCGGCCCGTAACCCCGGAGGCGGCTACCTCGGCGGCGCCAAAGCACAGGAAGAGGATCTCTGTCGCAACGCGCTGTTGTATCCCTGTCTCCTTCAGGCTCCCGACTACTACGCCGCTCACCGCGACTCCCCTGACCTGCTCTACAGCCACCGCGTCATCTGGTCCCCCGACGTTCCCGTGCACCGCGACGACGGCCGATTGCTGGCCGAGCCGTATCCGGTCTCGTTCCTGACCTGCCCCGCTCCCAACGCCGGACAAGTGCTGCGCCGTGAGCCGAGCGCGCGGAACCGAATCCAGCGGGTGCTCTACCAGCGTGCGGAACGAGTACTGGCCGTGGCCGCCCACCACGGCGCGCGTCAACTGGTTCTCGGCGCCTGGGGATGCGGGGTGTTCCGCAACGACCCGCACCAGGTCGCGGATGCATTTCACCACCACCTCACCGCAGGCGCCGCATTCTCGACTGTGTTCGAACGGGTTGTCTTCGCGGTCTGGGACCGCTCGCCAGACTCCGCCAACAGAGCTGCGTTCGCCGACCGTTTCACCACCGTGGAGGAACCGCCCTCCGAAGGGCTGTGAGGGCTGCCGGGCTCAGAATTCGTCGTAGCCGGAGACCTGGCCGATCGGGAAGATGTGTCGATTGGCGGCGCAGATCGTCTCCAACACGTGGACAGCCGTGTCCTCAGTCGAATAGCTGGCCCGCAGCACCTGAACAATCCACTCACCGGGCTCAAGCTCCAGCGTCTCCCGCTCGAAGGGCGTCGGCGGCCGGGCGGTCAGGTTCTCCTCCGCGTGGCCGAAGGCATGGCCCAGAGCGATCAGCGCGGACTGAAGAGACGGCTGTACGAACTCCGGCTCGGCCAGCCGGGTGTCGCCGAACAGGTCGGCTCGGAAGTAGCTCGTCGCGATCCGTACGGGCACGTCGTTGGCGGTCATCATCTTGCGGCGGGCGACGATCTCGGTGCCGGGCTCAACGCGCAGGCAGGCTGCCACGTGATCGCCGGCGGCCTCCAGGCCGACGTACAACATCCGGCGGCCGGCCTTGAGGCCCTGGCGTTCGGCCTCGGCGAGAAACAGGGACTTCGAGCCTCGTACAGCGGGCTCGGTCGGCAAGGCTCGCTGCACCAGCACTCTGGGCGCTGGCGCGGCAGGCCCTTCCGGCGCGCGGGCTGCCGGTCCTTTCCCCATCTGCGAGATGCGGCCGGGAGAGACGCCAAGCCGACCGGCGAGCTCCTCCAAGCTCATGCCGGACTCGCGGGCCTCGGCGACGGCCTGCCGCCGCATCTTGGCCGCCTCAGTGACCAAGCCCTGCTCCTCAGTCATGAGTCGGCTGAGAACGCGGGCTCGCTCCACAGGGTCGCCCATCTGCGCGACTTCCCTCAGCGTCTTCAAGTCCATCCGAGCGTTGCCTCCTCAGCGGATCGACGGACAGCCTATTTTGGCCCCCCTATAGCGGGGCCCGAAGGAGACCCCGTCGCCGGGCGGTTGCAGGACGAGCTGGTCAAACTCGCCCGGCTGCCGGTCCTGATCGTGGATGAGGTCGGCTACGCGGCCAACTTGTTCTTCCAGCCGGTATGAGCGGGCCAGCCTGATCGTGACCAGTAACAAGCCGTTCGGCAAAGCGCACATGTTCGCGCGAATATGTGCGAGGTGCTGCCGAAGCAGCACGGGTTCCTGTCCGGGGATACCTGGTGAGTGTGGGCGGCGTTGTCGGTCATGGTCGTTACGCTCCTGGTCATGACGATCAGGTTCACTGCCCGGGTTGCGGGCGTGGAGGAAGAAGCCGACGATTGCCTGACGGTGGGCGTCGCCGAGGGTGAAGACGGCGCTGGCATGGTGTTGCTGTTCATGTGTGGTCTGTTCGAGCCCGATGAGCAGGACATTGAGCTTGGGATGGACACCTATTGCCTGGTCACCGCAGGTCAGGGCACCGCTTATGGCGTCGTTGAAGAGGTGACGCTCCGTGACAGACTACTGCGCGTCAAGGTGGCAGCCGACAGCCTGGATGCGTTGGGGCTGGACGACCACGAGATCGAGGCGTCCCTGGCTGTCGAGGATGACATCATCGATCAGCTGCGCGATGGACTGTTGCGTGTTCTGACCTATGGTCGGCCCGAAGCCCATCCGTCAGTACTTGAGCTGTGATTCCCCAGAGGTCTCGCCGTTGGGCGGCCTGGGCAGCCGGCCATCGACGACGTGGTCGGCTAGATAGATCATGATGCCTTCGGGGGTCATCCGGAACGCCGCGGCGACGAGTTTGGCGTCCATGATGTTGACCAGGTCGATCAGGCGGGTGGAGCGAAGCATTCGCGGTGAGATGCCGGCCGGATCCAGGATGTGGCTGACATAGGCGACGGAGGCCGGGTTCCGGCCCGCTTTGGTGCCCTTGGTGACCATCAGATGCGGGTTGCTGGTGCGCTGGGTCTCGCGGTGGGCCATGCATCGCTGCACGATGCTCCAGCTGACCGGGTCCAGGGGCACGAGGTGGGGGCGTTGCCCGAGACGGATGGCACGGTTGGCGGGATCGATGCCGTCCAGGCGCAGGTGGCGGACCTCAGCGCTGGAGGCGCCGTGCAACAGTGACAGGATGCCCAGCAGAGCCTCGTGCGGGTGGACAGCCGGGTCGGTGATCCATCTCTGGAAGAGGCGTCTTTGCTGGTCGAGGGTGAGGGTCTTGCCGATGAAGCCCTTGGCCGCCTTCGCCGACAGTCCGCTGGTGGGGTCGATAAGGATCATCTTGTGGGTTTTGGCGAAGCGGAAGAACTGCCGGGCGATCTGCAGCCGCGGGGCCGGTTCTTGGGCTGGGCGGCCAGGAACGTCTCGATGTCGTGCACGTCGACCAGGGCCCAGTCCTGCTTTCCACCCGCGCTGACGTGCTGGGCCAGATCGCGCAGGGTGGACAGCTTGATGTCGAGGGTGATGTCGGCACGGGGCAGTGTCCCAGCCCGGCGGGCGCGCTCGCGGGAGCGCAGCAGAAAAGTGTTAAAGGCCTCCGCCGCGGGCCGCAGCGGCGCTGGGACGGCGTCGATCCGGCGGCGACGGCGTCCGGCGGCCAGCCGTTCGGCGTGATCGGTGGCCAGCGCCAGACCGCGTTCGACGAAGAAGATCTCCAGCCCTCGGGCCAAGGGCCCCATCGAGCGGCCGGGCAGCCGGGCCCGCTCCAACAGGGCTTGGGGGTGGTTGAGGTGTTCGTCGCCCAGCAGCCGTCCCAGCTGGCTGATCAGGACGCAGGCTCGGGCCGGAGAGTGACCGGCGGCCAGGTGGCCGATGAGCTCGCCCAGCCAGGGAGGCGGGGCAGTCAGCCGGGCGATGAGGTTCTCACCAGCGACGAAGGGCCGTTCGGGGCGGCGCTGCCAGCAGGCCGAGCACAGGCCGTGGCCGGCATGCGGGCGCAACTGCCCGCAGTCGTCGCAGACGCGCGGCGGGTCCTTCGCCTGGCGAGGACGTGAGCAGGTCCCGCACCAGCCGGTGGATTGGCGCAGATAGCCCGGGCGGCCGCAGCGCGGGCACGGTTGTTGCGCCGGCCGTGCCGAGCCTTGCGGGTGCAGTCCCGGCATAGCGTCGCCTCCGGCGAGCGGACGGGATGCCCGCACTCGGTGCAGACGCGTGAGCACATGATGCACCGGCCGGTGTCGGCCTGCAGCACCCGTTGCTTGCCGCAGCCCGGGCAGGTGTCGGCGTACGGGCTCAATTGCCGAGCCACGTACAGGTAAACGTGCAGAGAGGATCAGTGCGGCGGTGGTCATGCAGAATGGGGACATGCGGCGGGCGTTGGTACTCGGCGGAGGCGGTGTCACGGGAATCGCCTGGGAACTGGGCATGCTGGCCGGTCTGGCCGAGCACGAAGTCGATCTCTCCTCCGCCGATGTGGTGATCAGCACCTCGGCGGGCGCGGTCGTCGGTGCGCAGCTGGCGTGCGGGCTCGATTTACGGCAACGCTATGAGGCCCAACTCGTGCCCGTCGCGGGCGAGACAGCTCCCCAAGGCGTCGCGAAAGCCCTGCTCAAGCTCGCCTGGGCGTCGGTACGCGCGGGTACGGACGCGCAGGCGTTCAGAGAGCGAATGGGCCGGATGGCGCTGAAGGCCAAGACCCCTTCGGAGGAGGAGCGGCTGCGCACCGTGGCGGAATGGCTCGGCGGGGCGACGGAGTGGCCAACTCGCGAACTGCTGATCACCGCCGTGGACGCCGCTTCCGGCGAGTTCGCGATGTTCGATGCCGCCTCGGGGGCCGACCTGGTCAGGGCGGTGGCGGCCAGTTGCTCCAGCCCCGGCGTGCGCCCGCCGATCACCATTGGTGAGCGCCGCTACACGGATGGCGGGATACGTTCACCGTTGAACCTGGACCTGGCCAAGGGCTGCAGCCATGTGGTGGCTCTGGCACCGGTGACGCGTGCCGGCGGCCCGGTGGAGACAGTCGAGCAGCAGCGCTCCAAGCTCGGCGCCGCCCAAGTGGTGGTCATCACACCGGACGAGGTCACCAGAAAGGCGTTCCGTACCGGCCTGCTGGACCCCTCTCGCCGCGCACCCGCCGCCCGCGCAGGTCACGCCCAGGCCGCCGCCGTCGCGGACTTGGCGCGCAGTGTCTGGCAGTCGCCCTTGTAGCCGCAGTACTGAGGATCGGTCTCTGCGCGTTTACTCGTACGCACCTCTGCACTTCAAGACGTACGCCGACAGCAGGACGCCTTGGCGGCCGCTTCGTTGAGCCGTCTGAGGCAGCGGCAGCAGTGCATGCGGCCGATGATGCCGACCGGGCCGCCGCAGTCCACACAGTCGCGTTGCCGTTGGCCCATCGCCGTCCTCCTGCTCAGGTCACAGTGGCGGCATAGACCGGCCGCCGCTGGTGGCGGCCTTGGGCTCAGTCGCCGGCTGCGGCGGGCGGGCGGGCTGTTCGACGGGGGTGGTGTCCACCTCGATCAGGTCGTTGGGGCTGCACTCCAGCGCGGTGCACAACGCGGCCAGGGTGGACAGCTTCACCTGGGTGGGCTCCTTGGTCAGCAGCGCCGACACCGACGCCGCCGACAGCTCCAGCCCGGCCTTGTCGGCCAGCAGCCGCCGCAGCTGAGCGCCGGTCCACACCTCGCGCTGCGCGGCGGCCATGCGCAGTTTCCACCGGATCTTCATGCGGTCGGGTCTCCCTGTCCGTTCAGCTCGCCCAGGGTGCTGGTCACCGCCCGGCGATAGGCATCTTCAATGAAGGTGGCCGAGGGCCGGACATAGCGCATCGTCGAGCTCACCGTCCAGTGTCCGAGCAACTGCTGGATGGCCACCAGGTCCACGCCGCGCTCGTAGTTGTGGGTGGCGCACGCCCGGCGCAACGCATGCGGGCTGAACCACTCGGTCTGCGGCCGCCCCTCCAACTGCATGAGATAGCGCAGCCGGTTACGGATGGTGCCGCGATGCAGCGCCCCGCCGGACTCATCAGCGAACAGCACCGGCGAGTCGGGGAAGCGGCCGCGCACGTCCTTGAGAAACCAGCGCAGCACCAGGTCCAGCCCGTCCAGCATGGGCACCCACCGCGGCCGCGGCCCGGAGGTGCGGGCGCCCTTGCCGAAGCGGACATGCAGCTTGCCGAACGGGCCCCGGGTGAAGTGCACGTCCGGCCGGTCCAGCAGCGCGGCCTCCTCCGACCGCAGCCCAGCGTGATACAGGGTGCGGAACAGCGCGTAATCCCGTGCCGCCGGGCCGTACTTGCGGGCAGTGGCGATGCGCTCCTTGAGGAAGTCGAAGAAGCCGCTCACCCGCTCCGGCGTCGGCGGCGGCAGCTCGGCCGGGGAGTCATCGCCGACATGCCGGGAGGCGTTGAACTCATCCACCGGGCAGTCCAGCCGCACCCCGAACGCAGCCTCGATCTCAGCGGCCTTACGCACCTGCAGAAACCGGTGAAAGCCCTTGAGAACCTGCACATACTCGCGCCGCGTCGAGGCGGCGCGACCGGCCACCGCCAGGTCGCCGACCACCCGGTCAATGTCCTCGGGAGTGACCTCCCAGGCCGGACGGCCCAGTGCGGTCAGGGTTCGCTCCAGCAGACTGGTGTCGTTCTCGATGGTCACGGGGCTGAACCCGCGAGCGGCCCACGATGCCACGAACGCCTCGACGCATCGCGCCTGATACTCCATCGGGTCACTGGCCAAAGGCTCGGGCGGGAGCACCCCACCCTCCAGCACCCGCAGTCGAGACCGCACCACCGGCACACCTTCCTCACACCGGAAGAATGAAGGCAGCGCCTAACATACGCCTCTCACACCTCACGAATCAGCGAAACGAGAAAGAACCCAGGAACCCCAGCTAGCAGCCGGAATCCTTCGGCACAAACATGTGCCACCCCCAGATAAATTCACCGGGGCGGCCAGGGGACAAGGTGGACTTCATCGGAGACACCAAGATCCAAACCTCCCACCGTGCGGGCGAGGCCGCTGGCGTCCACGTGATCATGGCGGATGCTCTGGTGGCATCCAGATGTGGTTGGCGAGCGATGAGTTCGCCGATCGTCGGCGGTCTAACTGTCCGGAAGCACACACCGGAACGAGAGGATCCACGAAGCCCACGACAGGAAGAGCGCACGAACTGCGCCTCTGGTGGGCTTCAAGGCGCCGTCGACTCGGTGAACCGGCGGGACCTGAGCAACATGACAAGGAGTTTGATCATGACCGTGAGCGCCAGCTTCTGTATGTCCCTCGACGGGTTCGTGGCCCGTCCGGACAACACGGTTCGTATTCATCGGTGAAGCGGCGGTCAGCGGCCGGACGCCGGCGTCCGGATCGACTTGGCTGCCGATGGTCACCTCGGTGACGTCGTGACCTTCTGGGTGCATTCGGACAACCCGGCGACGGCTCCCGCCCGCAGCGCACCCCTTCTGTTGATCGCAGGATCTACGCCGGCAGACTCCAGTTCGGCCCCGCAGGGTTGCCGAGCCACACCCGCTGGCGCTCACCGGTGACCGTGAGCCCGAAGCCAGACTTATGCGGGCTGCCTGCTTCCTGCCACGTTTCGATGGCCTTCTCGACCGCGTCCCACAGTTTGAGCGGTCCGTGCTGGCGCACAGTCCATCCGCGTGCGGGATCCGGTTGAGCTTCGGCCCGCGAACCGGTGCCGGCGTCGACGAGGAACGTGGCGTCATCGCCCCATGCAATTTGGGCCTGCGGAATGGCGAGCTGGGCGACCCATAGAGCTGTTCTGTCCTGGAGGACCGACGGATCGACTCTGGACTCGCGGGCGATCCCCAAACCCCTCACCAATGGCGGACGCGGCGGGGGCAGGTGTGATCGGGCGGTCATGAAGGAGAGGTCATCTTCGAGGAAACGGCCGCTCGCGGTGCCGTCGTCGGCCACGGTGAGATGCGCGAACGCGGTTTCACCCATCCATCCTGACAACGGAGCGGTGATGGTCCCGCCGACACGGATCTGTTGCGACCACTCCCGGGGGACCGTGCGGACAGAGCAGGTCGCGATGAGCCGATCGTATTTGGCGTTCTCCGCATATCCGCGCAGCCCGTCGCCCTCCACCAGCGTGGGAGCGTAGCCCGCACCCATGATCGCGTCACGGGCTCGGGCGGCGACCAGCGGGTCGTACTCGATCGAAACGACGGCGTCGCTTCCAAGTCGCTGACACATCAGCGCGGTTGAGTAGCCCGTGCCGGTTCCGATCTCCAGGACCTTGTCGCCCTCCTCGATCTCGGCAGCCTCAAGCATCCGTACGACCAGGCTGGGAAGCGTGGATGATGACGACGGGTATCCAGATACGGGCCGTGTCGAGTCTTCAGCCAGGAGCCCCTCAACCTGAGTCGGCCAGGTCTCGTTGGCGTATGCCAGGGCGAGCCATACGCCTTCGGGTGTGTCGGCGCGGCGGACGGGTGTCCACCAGCCGAATCGGTTCTTGTCGGGGCGATAAACAGCTTCTCCCAAGAACCGTTCGCGGGGCACCGTTTCCAGTGCTTTTCGCCAACTGGCAGACCCTATTTTGTCCGCCAGTTCGCGGCGGAGCGTCGCGGCCGTGTCGCTCATGGCCACCATCCTTCAAGTAGTGCGTCGGCGAAGGCTTGCGCTATCGTGCCGAAATCTGGAAGCCACGCCCACTGGCCGTTTGGATTGCACTCCATGAAAGTCCAGGCTTCGCCAAATTCGCCGTCTTCGAGGGCAAAGTCAAAACAGCCGAACACAAGACCAAAATGTTCGAGGTAGGCGTATAGAGCACGCCTGATCACTTCGGGCACATCAATGTGGCCATATATCAGGTCGTCCCAGTCTCCCTCCCTCCAGTCGACGGCATCGTCCGGGTGCGTAATCCTAGTGGCGAACACCTGACGACCGACTACGGTCACCCTGGCATCGCTCGACTTGTGGATCTCCTCCTGAAACATGTGCGCCGTCATGGACACCGACTGGTCCAAATCATCCGGTTTTACGCGCTGTGTCCATATCGCACCCACGCGGCCGTCTGGGGCGACCGGGACCGATCGAAATGACTTGTAGATGACCTGCACATGCTTGATGGCGAATTCTCGAGCAGCGTCCAGATCGTTCGTTACGAGCGTTTTGGGAATACGCATGCCGAGGCGGGTCGCCACCTGCAACTCGGCAATCTTGAAATCTGCTCTTTCGGTCGCTCCAGGATGGTTGACGTAGCGGCTGTTCGGTAGGTTTCTCAACAGGCCGCCCAGCCCGTGACGGGCCTCGTTGATCGCGAACAACCGGGCCTGTTCCTCGGTGGCGTCGCTGCGCAAAGGGCTCGGCCGGCGGTAGTAGACCGCTCCTATCTTTTCCAGGGGTGTGTTGCGGCTTGGCGTCACGAGTTGGCCGCTCCACCAGTCGCAGCCGTCCTCGATGCGGGCGCTGAACGTCAGCCCTGCCCCGATGTCGGCTGGATCAACGCGGGCCACGTGCGCCCCGCGCTCCTGCAAGGCTCGGATGACCGTGTTGGCCGTCTCGTCTGCTGGAGACGTGACGACCAGCACCGTACGCGGGCTACGCGACATCAGTCGTCGGAATCGTCTGAAACTAGCGGGCCGCCCGTGCCGTCGTTCCCCTGGTTCTTTGGCGACTTGGTCACCGTGCCCCGCTGCATGTCCACGATCTCGCCTTTGGCGTCGTAGAAGTGAGTGAGCTGGGTTGCGGCGTCGAATTCGACGGTGGTGTACTCCGGTGGCCCCACCGGGGAAGGCTTGGTCATCCGACTCAAACCCCACGGGCGTACGGGCTGATCTTGCATCAAGGTCATTCGAGCCTCCGCGTTGGGGACTGTTCTCCATTTGACGCTAGATGCCTAATTCAAGCTAGGCCAGATGTGGCGATTGTTTGTGGCACAACCAACAAGACAAACCGGAATATAGCAATAGCAAAGCCCCCGATGTAACATCGGGAGCTTCGCGTGCCATTAGAAGTCGAATTCGCCCTTTCGGACGCCGTCTTTGAAAGCTTCCCACACGGGAGCAGTGACGACGTACGGGGCCTGGTCGGGAGCCTCGGTGTCGCGAATACCGACACGCCCACCGAACAGCGGGGCAACCTCCAGACAGTTGCCGTTGTTCGAGCCCGATGCCTTGGCCTTACGCCATGCGGCGCCGGCCAGTTCCTCGGATAGCTCCTCATTCATTCTCATACCTCCCTAGCGTCTCGCGCAGCACATTCTTGGTGACATGCAAGGGGTGTGCCCATGCACGGATCGTTTCGTACCTCAGGCTAATAGCCTGCACCTCTTCCGAGCGATCGGTTACTTGGCCGCTGGATGGAGACTCCAGGTAAGCCCAGTGCTGCGCATTGGGTAGCTGTGCGATGGCGAAGCCGCCGAGAAGGCCCGTGGTCTGCTCGGTCTCAAGCGGGACAATCTGAATCGTGATCTTCGGATGGTCGGTCAGCGACAGCAGCCGCTCAAGCTGTTGCCGCACGGCTGGTCACGCTCCCCCCGCCCCACCGCTGAGCAGCGGAAAAGGAGACAGGCCGCCAAGTTGTCTCTTGGAGTGGGCCTTGGGGGCGGCCTTCGTCGTTGAATCCGGTAGCGACGAAGGCCGCAACAAGCTCTCTCAACCTCGCCTTGGTTGATTGAGAACTGCCCCCTACCTCCCAACCAGGGCATCCCCTCATCCGCGGACGTCCGTCCCTGGTGTTCGCGGATGAGGTGGCCCCCGGTTGGACGCACTTTCCAACCGGGGGCCTCACTTCCGCCGAATAGAGAAGGTCAGAGACGAAGCTGTTACGGGTGGGATCATCCGATGTGCATGATGACGGGTTCGACAACGACGGCCGAGATGACACCTGACTGCGTCGGCAGATCCCCAGGATGGCCTAGGTCGACTTTCACGCGCTCGGTGTCCGGGAGGCTAGGTTTCGCACCCTGATGTGAGCTGAGCGGGTGCTAGGCATGCGCGGATTCCCAATGAAATCCAACCACGACGGCTGCCACCTGGTGTGGTTCGTGCGTGGAACGCTGATCCGGGTACTGGAGATACAGCACGATCAGAGGCGCCCCTGGTCGCACGCGGTGTGTCAGCTGCTGACCGAGGTCGACGGAGTGCAACTCGACCTGGTCCACGTTCATTTGGCACCCTCGGCGCCACATATCCGCTTGGTCCCGCTCCGGCCAGTCGGCCCGGCGAAGCGTGCTTGGAAGGCGGTCCGAGCGGAGCGAGGTCCTTCAGGGGGCGGGCGTCAGCCCGCCTGGGAGAGCGTCCCGAGCGTAGCGGAGGGCCTTTGTGGGCGGGCGGGCATCAGACGGCCAACCACCGAATCGGGTAACGGGAGGGAAGGAAGAACGTCCGGAGCGAAGCGGAGGGCCTTTGGGGAGTCAAGCGGACCAGGGCTCAAGTTGTCCGTTGTTACGATCCTTCGCATGCACGGAGCAGACAGCGCAGTCGACGGAGAAGACGTACGTCAGGTCGTCGCTCTGGCCATCGACACACTAAGAGGTGCAGATCCTCACGCGTGGGAGGCCAAAGCGGGAACGCTCGAGTGGACGTGCTGGGAGACGCTCGAGCACCTGGCCGATGACCTGTTCACTTACGCCGCGAGGTTCGGGCTCGAGAAGCCGCCGGTGTCCGCGCTGTTGCCATTCCGGACGAGCAGCGACCGAAGCGGAGGGCCCGAAAACGTCATCTTCGTTGACCCGGCCTCGGGCCCCGAGGGCCTCCTGACCATCTTTGAGGCGTGTGGTGGCCTGCTCGCGTCCGTCCTACGCACCGCCCCCTCGACCACCGTTGCCTACCACGTCTTCGGGGCCTCGGATCCAGAGGGCTTCGCCGCGATGGGCGTCGTTGAGACCCTCGTGCACGTCCATGACATCGCTCAGGGGCTGAATCTGGAGTGGTCGCCGCCACGGGAGCTGTGCGAACGGGTCCTCAAGAGGCTCTTCTCCCATGTCGTCATCGATTTTGATGCCTGGGAGACCCTGCTGTGGGCGACTGGACGCATGGCTCTCCCTGATCGCCCACGACTCACCGAGTGGCGCTGGTACGGCTCGCAGGGCGTGTGAGTGCTCGCAGCACCGCACGACGGGCCGCCTTGGCCTTCTAGTACTCCAACTGGCCCCTCAGGCGGAAATCACTGCGGGGTGCTCCCGCCCAAGGAGAGAGACTCACAGCCCAGAACCGCCCGTCGCGTCGATCACCCGGCCGGTCACCCAGCGTGCGTCGTCGGAAGCGAGGAAGGCCACGATGTCAGCCACGTCTTCCGGCTGCCCGACCCGGCCCAGCGCGGCCAGGGACGCCGCCTGAGCTTCGGCCTGCGGATTGCCGCGTAGCCAGCTCGCGTTGACGTCTGTGTCGATGATGCCGGGCGCCACCGAGTTCGCGGTGATGCCTCGGGGTCCCAGTTCCTTGGCGAGGTTGAGGGTGAAGGTGTCGAGCGCACCCTTGGTGGCGGCGTAGGCGATGATCTCTGGCATGGCGAGGCGAGCCGCGCCGCTGGAGATGTTGATGATCCGCCCTCCGTCGCGCAGCCGCTTCAACCCCTGCTGCACGATAAAAAACGGTGCGCGGACGTTCACGGCGAAGACCTCGTCGAAGCCGTCCTCGGTCAGCGACGCCAGATCAGAGCTGCGGCCGATGCCGGCGTTGTTGACGATGATGTCGACGGCTCCGCCAGATGCGTATTCGTCGGCATGGGCGTCGAAAGCAGCCCACAGGGAGGCCGCGTCCCCGTGCCGTCCCATCTCCGCGTGCAGGGCGAAGGCCCGGCCGCCGTCCTTGCGGATGAGTTCGACGACCTCGTTCGCCGCTGTCTCGTCGCGGGCGTAGGCGACAGCGATGGTGGCGCCGTCCTGGCCGAGACGTTGCGCGATGGCCCGGCCGATCCCGCGGCTGCCGCCGGTGACCAGTGCGATCTTTCCCTCAAGTGTGCGTGTTCCCATGTGGCCACTCCCGATTTATTGAGCGATGACTCAACAAATAAGGTAGCACGCCTTCTTGAACGAGCGCTCTAAAATGGAGGAGTGACTGAGACACGCGCGAAGCGAGGACGGCCGAGGGCGTTCGACCGCGCCGCGGCACTGACCGCGGCCACCCGTCTGTTCTGGGAACGCGGCTACGAGGCCACCTCCATCGGCGAGTTGACCGAGGCGATGGGCATCAGGCCCGGCAGCCTGTACGCGGCCTTCGGGGATAAGAAGTCTCTGTTCAAGGAAGTGGTGCACAGCTATGGGCGCTCCCCCGTGGGCGCCTTCATGGGCGTTGCCCTTGAGGAGGAACCCACCGCCCACGCCGCGTTCACCCGCATCCTGCGTGAGGCAGCGGTCATCTATCCCGACCCCGCCCACCCGGCCGGATGCCTGACGATCTGCGCAGCCACCAACGTCACCCCGCAAGACGCCGACGTGGAGGCGTTCCTGCGCAACATACGCAACGAGAACCTGAACGTCTTCGAAGCCCACCTACGCGTGGCGCAACAGGCTGGCGAGCTGTCCGATGCGGCCAACCCCCGTGCGCTGGCCGCGTACTTCGCCGCGATCATCCAGGGCATGTCGCAGCGCGCCCGCGACGGGGCCGCGGCGGCCGAGCTGGCCGAAACCGCCGAACTGGCCCTGGTCGCGTGGCCCGCGGCACGACACTGATCCCACGCGCCAATCCGCCATCTCGCCTGCCCAGCCACGCTGGACGGAAAGATCACGATCTACAGCTGGAGTACGGGGGACGGAACCCGGCTGTCCGGTGACTGATGGCAGCTGTTGGCGTCGAGCAGGCGCAGGCGGCGGGATTGACGCGGCCGCCAGCCATGGAATGAAATATCGATGAGCATGCGCGCGATGGCGCGCAATCGCCCGTCGAGAGGACGACCATGCGACTGACGTATCTCGGCAAGACCGGCACCAGCAATGAAGGCAGCTGCCCGGCTCTCTACCAGACCGACCGCGGCACCGCCGTCGTGCAGGGGAAGCGTATTACCGACCCCGAGGCCCTCGGCGACCTCCGCGATCTCGCCCCCGACGAGATCGCTGTCGAGGTGCCTTGGGACGTCATCGAGCTCGGACGGCGCGCGCGGTGACCTTGCAGATATCGGGCGAGCAGTTCCTCGACCTGTTCCGCCAGGCCAAGTCGGACGTCTTCCGGCTGGAACTCCGCGACCGCTACAACGTGCCCGACGAGCGTGACCGCTGGGAGGCGTTCCAAGCTCGCGACTGGCCACGGCTGGACGAGCTGAACAAGGCCCAGCGCGCCACCTGGATGCAGCTTATTGGGGACGTCACCTCGGCAGGCAAGCGCGTGGAACGGGTCAGAGTGGTCTCCGAACCGCCGACCCAGTACATCCAGTTCGAGCTCCGCCTCAATGAAGGCAATGCCCAAGCGGGCGAAGTCATCCGCTACCTCCCGCGCGACCAGATCAAAGGGCTGGCCCTCCCTGCGGAGGACTACTGGCTGTTCGACTCCGCCACCGCCGTGGTGCTCCGTTTCGGCGACGACGACGATCTCCTCGGCATGGAGCTTGTCGACGCGCCCGCGGCGATCGAGAACTTCTGCGCCGGCCGGGACGCGACCTGGCGTCTCGCAATCCCGTATCAGGAATACGCACCGAAGTGGGCTGATCTTGGCGAACCCGCGCCAGACGCGTGAAGCCCTCGGAGCGCGATTGCGCGAGCTGCGCAAGGACGCCAGCCTCAACGGCAAGCAGCTCGCGCAGACGCTCCACTGGCAGGCCACCAAGGTCTCGAGGATCGAGCTCGGCAAGCAGACGCCCAGCGAGGACGACATTCGCGCCTGGCTCGGCGCCTGCGGCGCGGCCGACCAGCAGTCGTCGCTGATCGCTCAGCTCCGCGGTCTTGAGCTGGCCTACGCGGCGTGGCAGCGGCAGTTGCGCACCGGGACGCGCGACCGGCAGCGCCAGATCGCCACTATCGAGGCGGAAGCCGACCTTATCCGCGGATTCGAGCCCGCCACGGTGCCTGGCCTGTTCCAGACCAGGGAGTACGCGCGGCACATCATGGCCCAGTCGATCGCGATTCACGACATCGTCGACGACCTGGAGGATGGTCTGCAAGCCCGCATGGAGCGTCAGGAGATCCTCTACAAGCCCGGCCACCGCTTCCATTTCGTCCTCACTGAGGCGGCCGTCCGCAACCTGTTGTGCCCCCCTGAGATCCTGATGGGGCAGATCGAGCGACTGATCGCATCGGCCACCCTGCCCAACGTCGCTCTCGGCGTGATCCCCTTCACGGCCCGCCTTCCCAAGTCACCCGTGCATGGATTCTGGATCTATGGCACGGGTCTGGTGACCGTCGAGACATTCGCGGCGGAGCTCTCGCTCACGCAACCGGAGGAGATCGCGGTCTACGCCAAGATCTTCGGATTGATGAAGGATGTCGCCCTGTACGGAAAGGCCGCACGCGCGCTGATGACCAGCGTGTTGGACGACCTTGCCGCTACGCACTTCCCTGAGGGGGATCCGACCGAGCTATCGTGAGCTACTTTGTTCCAAGCCAGCGCAATGGCGCGCAATCGCCTTGAGATCCTGCTGGGGCCGCTCGTACCGTCCTGGGCATGGACAGTCACAGGTCTGCATCTCCCACGGGAACGCCCTTCCCGGCGGGCGTTGACGCCACGAACGGGTCTGCCGACGGCGATGTGACGCGGCGTCGGCAGACCGTCGAGCACGCGCCCGCCTCAGCTGAGACCGCGATCCATCTGGAGATCGTCGAGTTTCATGACGTCCATAGGCGCGATGACCGCATGTGGACCGCCACGCATTTCGGCTGTGGCGTGGTGATCGATGCTCTGACGTTCGAGCTTCTGGAGATGGTCGAGGCGCCGATTGTGCGCATCGCTCATTCGGTGCGTGTGAGCGGGCTGAGCGCATGATCGCGCCGACGAATGTCCGGAACACCTGGGTCGCCGTCTCGTCCGCATGGCCCGCTGCCGGACTCAGCCCTGCCCGTTCCGGACCGGCAGGGCTGCTCGGCCGGGGACCGCGCCCAGACCCCGCTGCAGTCCCGGCCCTCGACCACCTGACGCACGGCGGCTCGGCCCGAAACAGTCACCCCCCAAAGGAGAACAGTGACCACGGAAGCGAACGAGCCGGAGAAGCCGTGCGACAACGGTTGCGTCGGCCCGTTCGATCTCGATCCGGGGACAGCGATCAAGCCGTGCCGGACATGCACCTTGACGATGACGTGGGGATAGGAGAGCGCGACCCGCAGCCCTCCACCAAGCCGAAGCCGGTGCCCCTGCCGTGGATGACGTCTCCTCGGGAGTTGCCCTTCCAGACGGGGGCACGGCTGTGACCGAGGAAGACGTCGTGGCTTACTACGACGACCCGGCCTACACCCGCTGCGTGTGCGACCTGCTGTTGCGCGCTTACCCTACGTGGCTGGCGCGGAGGGAGAACCGCATCTGGCTG
This sequence comes from Nonomuraea sp. NPDC049269, assembly GCF_043197155.1. NCBI lineage: Bacteria > Bacillati > Actinomycetota > Actinomycetes > Streptosporangiales > Streptosporangiaceae > Nonomuraea > Nonomuraea sp. NPDC049269. The sequence goes on along the minus strand of NZ_JBICSO010000002.1, from coordinate 1,064,111 downwards.
ACCCGACACAGGACGTGGCGCCGAGGGCGACAGCCGATCGCCGACCGAACCGCGGGGCTGCTCCACCAGGCCATCTGGGAGACCAACGTCCGCGGGGTGCTGGCATGACTGCGGCCACCATTCTTCCGGTGCCATACATCGCACCCCGCAGCGCCGAGCGGGTCGACCTCGGGGTTGTCCTGGCGTTCTACGACGGTGCGACGGATGGTCGCAGGCTGTCCTACCCCGATCCGGCCGAGGACGACTGGCAGTTGGGGGTGCTGTGGGCCCGCCAGGAGAGCCATCGGCGCGGCACACCTCTGTGGGACCAGGTGCACACCTTGCGGCAGCGGGAGTGCATGCTGAACGCGCTGTGCCAGGTGTGCGGGGGAACTGCCCTGGACGCGTCCAGCGGACGCCTGTGGTGGGTCTTCCCCCGGCCGGCGCCCTCCGCATCGCTTTATGCGACCAAGCCTGCGACGTGCCTCGGGTGCATCCCGCAGGCGATCCGGTCATGCCCGCGTCTCCGCGCCGAGGCGCACGTCTACACCTCGGGCGGCGAGTACGAGCTGTATGGCGTGCTGGGAGACGTCGTCACCCTGGACCTCGACGGAGCGCCTCGCTTGACCATCGCCCAGGACGTTCCGCTGGACGCTTTCCATCGGCTCGAATACACCCTCGCGCGTGCCCTGACCGTGCATGTGCGGGATCTGCGTCCCGAGACGCCGTGCGTTACCGCGTCCCGGCAGCTGTAACTTCGGCTCCGGTCAGCTCGGGCACGTACTTATCGTGGATCGGCTGACCCCGAGCAGCTTCGCCATGCTGGCGACCGTCGCGTCAGGCGCGGTCAGCATGTGCCGGGCGTGAGCCACCTGCTCCGCGGTGAGCGCGGGAGGTCGGCCGAGAGGGGGACCGCGCCCAGACCCCGCTGCGGCCCCGGCCCTCGACCACCCGACCCGCAGCGGCTCGCCTGGAAATGGTCATCCGCGTGAGGAGAATGATGAACACGGAATAGCCGGAGAATCCGCAGCCGAAACCACCGCCGGATCCGTGCAAGAACGGCTGCGTGGGCCCGTTCGATAACAATCCGAGAGCGGGGACCAAGACGTGCCGGGCCAGAGGGCTTCGCCGCAATGGTTGTCGTTGAGACCCTCGTGCACGTCCATGACATCGCTCAGGGGCTGAATCTGGAGTGGTCGCCCCCACGGGAGTTGTGCGAACGGGTCCTGAAGAGGCTCTTTCCCCATGCCGCCATCGATGTTGACGTCTGGGAGACCCTGCTGTGGGCGACCGGACGCACCGCTCTCCCCGATCGCCCACAACTCACCAAGTGGCGCTGGTACGGCACGCAGGCCGTGTGAACAGCTCGACAAGCGCAGCACCGGCTAGGGACGGAGTCCTGCTGTTCGGTGACTGATGACAGCTATTGGCGTCAAGCATGCCGAAAGCTCTGAACTGGACGTCCATCTTTTCCCGCTCCAACCAGCCAGCCCGGCGAAGCGTGCTGGAGAAGGCGGTCCGAGCGTAGCGAGGTCCTTCAGGGGGCGGGCGTCAGCCCGCCTGGGAGAACGTCCGGAGCGTAGCGGAGGGCCTTTGTGGGCGGGCGGGTATCAAACGGCCAACCACCGAATCGGGTAACGGGTGGGAAGAAAGAAACGTCCGGAGCGAAGCGGAGGCCCTTTGACGGCGGGCGTGGGGGAGGAACCCCCGGAGCGAAGCGAAGGCCCTTTAGAGGCTAGGCCGAGTCGCGGACGATCAAGCTGGTGGGCAGGGCGATCGAGTCGACCCGTTCAGCGCCGTCGATGAGCGCCAGCAGCAGCCGTACCGTCTCCATCGCCACGTCCCCCAGCGGTTGCCGCACCGTAGTCAGCGGCGGGTGTGTGGAGATCGCCACCGACGAGTCGTCGAAGCCGCCCACCGCCACGTCCTCAGGCACCCGCCGCCCCGCCGCCCGCAGCGTGTGCAGTGCACCCGACGCCATCACGTCCGAGGCCGCGAACACCGCGTCCAGGTCCGGTACGCGGTCCAGCAGCCGGGCCATGGCGCTCTCGCCGCTGGCGTGAGTCCAGTCGCCATGCTCGATCAGCTTCTTGGACGCCTTGCGGCCGAGGACGTCGGCGAAGCCCTCAAGGCGCTGGATGCCGCCCGGTGTGTCCATCGGGCCGGTGATCATGGCGATCTTCTTGCGGCCGCGCGAGACCAGGTATTCGGCCATCTGGCGGGCGCCGCCCCGTTCGTCGCAGGCCGCGTACGGGATCACCGTCTCCCTGCCGATGACGGCGCCGCAGGAGACCACCGGGATGCCGGCGCCGTGGAGGGTGTCGACCAGGGGGTCGCCGGCGTGGGTGGACAGGAGCAGGACGCCGTCGGCGTGGCCGCCGCGTACGTAGCGGAGCACCTGTTCGCGCTCCCTGTCGTCGCCGGCGATCATCATGACCAGCGAGAGGTCGCGTTCGCCGAGGAGGCGGATCGCGGTGCGGATCGTGGTGCTGTAGTTGGGGTCCTCGAAGTGGGCTTCGGAGCGGACCATGACGACCGATCCGGCGCGCTGTCTGACCAGGTTGCGGGCGTTGCGGTTGACGACGTAGCCGGTTTCGGCGATGGCGCGTTCGATGGCGATCCGGGCCGCGGGGCTCACATAACGGTCGCCGTTCAGGACCCGCGAGACGGTGCCGCGCGAGATCCCGGCCACCGCGGCCACGTCATGGATGGTCGGCCTTTTCACGGGTTCAGCATCTCATGCCCCGCAGCCCAAACACTGTGAACGTGCACACACCTTTTAGCCCGTTTAACGACCCCGTAACGAAGGGTTGACAGCGCAGAGTGCCCAGACACACGCTGTGAACGTTCACAGACTCCCCCCAAGTCGAGGTACCCATGCAGATGAACAGGCTTGCCGCTGTAGCCGCAGCCGTCACCCTCGTGGCCGGTTGTTCCAGTGGTGGCGCGCAGCAGAGCGCCGCCCCGTCGAGCCCCGCCGCGCAGAAGGTCGCCCTGACCTACTGGAACTGGGTGCCCGGCATGGACAAGATCGTCGCGGTCTGGAACAAGGCGCATCCCGACATCCAGGTCACCTCCAGCACCCAGGCGGGCGGGGACGACTCGGCCACCAAGTTCCTCACCGCCGCCAAGGGCGGGAACCCGCCGGACCTCGTCCAGGCGGAGTATCAGGCCCTGCCGTCGTTCGTGGCCGCCGAGGCGGTGGCGGACATCAAGCCGGCGGCGGATCCGGTCAAAGCGCAGTTCGGCGAGGGTATCTGGGGGCTGGTCATGCTCGGCACCGACGCGGTCTACGGCATCCCGCAGGACAGCGGCCCGATGCTGCTCTACTACCGGGCCGACCTGTTCAAGAAGTACGGCATAGCCGTACCGAAGACCTGGCAGGAGTACGCCGACGCGGCCAGGACCGTGCACGCGAAGGACGCAAAGGTGTACCTCGGTACGTTCTCCAGCAAGGACCCGGGCTCCTTCGCGGGCCTCGCCCAGCAGGCGGGCGGGCAGTGGTGGTCGATCAGCGGCGAGGCGTGGAAGGTCGCCATCAACGACGAGCCCACCAAGAAGCTCGCCGACTACTGGGGCGGCCTGGTCAAGGAGGGCGTCATCGACAACATGCCCTACTTCACCCCCGAGTGGAACAAGGCCCTGAACGACGGCAGGCTGCTGACCTGGCCATCGGCCATCTGGGCGCCCGGCCCGCTGTCGACCAACGCGCCCAAGGCCAAGGGCAAGTGGGGGATCGCGCAGTTGCCACAGTGGAACGCCGGCGAGAACTTCAGCGGCTTCTGGGGCGGCTCGGCCGTCTCCGTGTCGGCGGGCTCCAAGAACAAGGAGGCCGCGGCCAAGTTCGCCACCTGGCTCAACAGCGATCCTGAAGCGCTCGCCCTGCTGGTGAAGGAGGGCTCCGTCTACCCCGCCGCGACCAAGGGCGCCGACCTGCTCTCCGAGCCGCCCGCGTACTTCTCGAACGTGCCCGACTTCTGGAAGCAGGCGGCCGGGTTCGGCGCGGGAGCGCGCGGCTTCACCTTCGGCCCGAACGTCAACGTGACCTACAACGCCTTCAAGGACGCCTTCGACAAGGCCGCGCTGAACAAGACCTCCTTCAGCGGCGCCCTCCAGAGCGTCCAGGACGCCACGGTCGCGGACATGACGAAGTCCGGCTTCAAGCTCGCCCAATGACAGGCACAACAAGGAAGAGCTGGGCACCGTACCTGTTCCTGACCCCGGCCGTGACACTGTTCGCCCTGTTCCTGGCCCTGCCGATCGGCTACACCGTCTATCTCAGCCTGCGCCGGACCAAGGTGTCGGGGCTCGGGCTCGGCAAGGGGTCGAAGCGGGAGATCTTCGTGGGGCTCGACAACTACGTCGCCGCCATCGGCGACGGCGAGTTGTGGGCCGGCTGGCTGCGGGTGGTCGGCTACGCCGCGCTGGTCCTGGCCGTGATGCTGGGGCTCGCGCTGGTGTTCGCGCTGATGCTGGACGCCGCGAAGGTACGGCTGGCCCGCTTCTCCCGGATCGCGATCTTCATGCCGTACGCGGTGCCGGGCGTGGCCGCCAGCCTGATGTGGGGTTTCCTCTACCTGCCGAGCGTGAGCCCGATCAGTGAGCTGTTCGGGGTGGCGCCGCTGAGCCAGAGCGCGGTGGTGTACTCGATGGCCAACGTGGCGGTGTGGGGCGGCACGGGCTTCAACATGCTGGTGCTCTACACGAACCTGCGGGCCATACCCCAGGACCTGTATCAGGCGGCCAGGATCGACGGCGCGTCGGAGCTGCAGATCGCGTTGCGGATCAAGATCCCGATCCTGGCCCCGGCGATCATCCTGGTCACCGTCTTCTCGATCATCGCCACGATCCAGGTGTTCACCGAGCCGACCACGCTCCGGCCGTTCACGAACACCATCAGCTCGACCTGGAGTCCCTTGATGAAGATCTACCGGGACGCCTTCGTGACCGGTGACCTGTACGCGGCGGCGGCGACGGCTGTGGTGATCGCCGGGATCTCGCTGGTGCTGTCGTTCGGGTTCCTGCGCGTGGTGAAGAACCGCGCGTTCGGGGAGGCGTGATGGCCCGCGCCCGCGCCGCGTACGCGCCGCTCGGCCTGGCCCCGACCGGGATCCTGCTGATCGGCTCGGTGTACTGCCTGTTCCCGGTGAGCTGGGTGGTGATCGCCGCCACCAAGACGTCCGGCGAGCTGTTCTCGACCTCGACCTTCTCACCCGGCACCGGGTTCTTCCAGAACCTCGCCGATCTCGCCGCCTATCGCGACGGGGTGTTCTGGCTGTGGATGCTCAACACGCTCCTGTACGCCGGTGGCGGGGCGCTGCTGTCGACCGCCGTGTCCGCGGTGTCGGGCTACACGCTGGCCAAGTACCGCTTCGCCGGCCGGAACCTGATCTTCAACATCCTGATCGGCGGCATCCTGGTGCCCGCGGTGGTGCTGGCGATCCCGCAGTATCTGCTGTTCGCGAAGGTCGGGCTGGCGGACACGTACTGGTCGGTCCTGCTGCCGCAGATCCTGCATCCGTACAGCATCTATCTCGCCCGTGTGTACGCCGGCGCGGCCATCCCCGACTCGCTGCTCGAAGCCGGGCGCATCGACGGGGCCTCGCACTGGACGCTGCTGACCCGGGTGGCGTTGCCGCTGATGGGGCCGGGGATGGTGACCATCTTCCTGTTCCAGTTCGTGGCCATCTGGAACAACTTCCTGCTGCCGTTCATCATGCTCGGCGACGACGGCAAGTTCCCGCTGACGGTCGGGCTCTACACGATGCTGGCCGCGGGGGCGAACCATCCGAGTCTCTACAACCTCATCCTCATCGGTACGTTCCTGGCGTTGATTCCGCTGATCGCGCTCTTTCTCACGATGCAGCGGTTCTGGCGCACCGACCTCAGCAGCGGCGCCGTCAAAGCCTGACAAATTATCAAAAAAGGGGGACTTATATGCCTGAGGGCATCGCGTTCGGCGGGGACTACAACCCCGAGCAGTGGCCGCTGGAGGTGCAGGAAGAGGACGTGCGGCTGATGCGGCAGGCCGGGGTGAACCTGGTCAGCCTGGGCATCTTCGCGTGGGTGCTGATGGAGCCCGCCGAAGGGGTGTACGAGTTCGGCTGGCTCGACACCATCATCGACCGCCTGCACAGCGCGGACATCTCGGTGAACCTGGGCACCCCGACCACGGTTCCGCCCGCCTGGTTCGCCAGAAAGTATCCCGATGCCTCCCCCGTGACCCGCGAGGGCCTGCGCGTCGGCGCGGGCGCGCGCGAGACCGCCTGCTCCAGCCACCCGGCCTTCCGCGCGGCCAGCGCGCGGCTGGCCGAGCGGCTGGTGGCCCGCTACGGCGAGCATCCCGCCGTGGTGATGTGGCATGTGCACAACGAGTACGGGGCGCCGCTCGGCGAGTGCTACTGCGAGTCGAGCGTGGCCGCCTGGCGCGACTGGCTCCGGCAGCGGTACGAGAGCCTCGACGCGCTCAACACCTCCTGGGGCACCGCCTTCTGGGGCCAGCACTACGGCGAATGGGACGAGATCGACGCGCCCCGGTGGAGTCATACCGTGGTCAACCCGGCGCAGCGCCTCGACTACGCCCGTTTCGCCAACGAGGAGCACCTGTCGCACTACCGGTTGCAGCGCGACATTCTGCGCCGGAGCGGCAAACCGGTCACCACCAACTTCGCGGGCACGGTCAACTGCAAGTCGATGGACCTGTGGCGATGGGCCCCCGAGCTGGACGTGATCGCCAACGACCACTATCTGAACGGCGAACAGCCCGACAACCACATCCAGCTCGCCATGTCGGCCGACCTGAGCCGCTCCCTGGCCGGCGGCGGGCCGTGGCTGCTCATGGAGCACTCGACGAGCGCGATCAGCTGGCAGCCGCGCGGCATCGCCAAGCGTCCCGGTGAGATGCGCCGCAACAGCCTCGCCCACGTCGCCAGGGGCTCGGACTCGGTGCTGTTCTTCCAGTGGCGGGCCTCGCGGTACGGCGCCGAGAAGTGGCACTCGGCGATGATTCCGCACGCGGGGACCGACTCGCAGATCTGGCGCGACGTCGTCTCGCTCGGCGCCGACGTGCGCCGACTGGCCCCGGTCAAGGACGGGCGCGTCACCAGCGAGGTGGCGATGGTCTGGGACTGGGAGTCGTACTGGGCGCTGGAGCTGGAGTGGCGGCCCTCGGGCGATCTGCGCTTCCGCGAGCGGGTGGACGCCTTCTATGAGGCCCTCTGGCGGGAGCACGTCACGGTGGACTTCGTCCACCCTTCCGCCGATATTTCGGGATACAGGCTGGTTGTCGTGCCGAGCTCGTACCTGCTCGCCGAAGGCTCGGCCAAGAACCTGCAGCGCTACGTCGAGTCGGGCGGCCACCTGCTCGTGTCGTATTTTTCCGGCATCGTTGATGAGAACGACACCGTCCACGCGGGCGCCTACCCGGGCGCGCTGCGCGAGGTGCTCGGGCTGTCGGTCGAGGAGTTCCACCCGCTGCGCGAGCTGGAGACCGTGACGCTCACCGGCGGGGCCACCGGCCGGATCTGGTCCGAGCGGGTCCGCCTCGAACGGGCGGTGGCCATGCGGCACTTCACCGACGGCCCCGACGCCGGCCATCCCGCCGTGACCGCCAACGCGTTCGGCGGCGGCACCGCGAGCTACCTGGCCGCCGCGCTCGGCGGCGACGACCTGCGCGCCCTGCTCGGCGAGGTGCTCGACCGCGCGGGCGTCTCCCGGCCGCGCGACCTTCCCGACACCCTGGAGCTCGTACGGCGGGGCGCCTTCGCCTTCCTCATCAACCACGGCGACGCGCCCGTCACGGTGACCGGCATGACGGGCACGGACCTGCTCACCGGCGCCCCCTTCACGGGCGAGGTCCCCGCGGGCGGGGTGGCCGTCGTGAAGCGCTGAAGACGACTCAGGTTGATCAAAGCCGGCCCCGCCGGCGTTGATCACCATTAGAGTCCTGCCGTGATCGCCCCCTCTCCCGCTGCCGACCGGACGACCTCGCCGAGCGGCACATCCGTCGCGTTGACCTCCGTCCTCGCCGTCGTCATCTGGCTGGCGGGCTTCATCGCCTGGCTGGCCGTGTCGATCCTCGGTGAGAAGGCGTGCGCGCTGACCTCGTACCAGATCGAGGACTGCGACACGGTCAGCACGTGGGGCACGGTCACCCTGTCGACCTGGCTGCTCGCGCCGATCGGCTGCGCGGTGCTGCTGGCCCTGCTCTCGGCCGTCCCGGAGCGGCACGCGGGGGCTCGCCGGGCGGCCCTGTACGCCGTGCCGCTCGTGCCGCTGCTGGTCATCGTGGAAGCGGCGCTCGCCTACGCTCTGTGATGAATTGACCTTCACGTAAGGTCAACGTGTGTAATGAGCACATGCGAATCGGCGAGCTCGCCGCGCTGGTCGGGGTGTCCACCCGGACCGTGCGCCACTACCATCACCTGGGCCTGATGCCCGAGCCGGCGCGGCTGGCCAACGGCTACCGTGAGTATCGGCTGCGCGATGCGGTGGCCCTCGCCCGCATCCGGCAGCTGGCCGAGCTGGGCCTGTCCCTCGACGAGCTCCGCGACGTCCTGGCCGACGACGAGGGGCGCGAGCTGCGTGAGGTGCTCCAGGAGCTCGACGCCGACCTGGCCAGGCAGCAGGCGGCCATCGACGCCAAGCGGGACCGGCTGGCCGCGCTCCTGGAGGCGGCCGACCTCCATTCCGGCTCGCTGATGTCACCCGAGCTGGCGGAGGTGCTGCGCGAGCTGCCCGCGGCGGGTTCGAGGTTCGCCGAGCTCGATCGCGAGCTGCTGACCGTGGTGAACACGGTGGCCGACCCGGCTGCCCAGACGCGGATGCTCGACCTGATGCGCCCGCTCACCGAGCCCGGCGCGCTCGCGCGGGGTCACGCCCTCTACCGGCGGCTCGACGAGCTCGCCCAGGCGGATCCCGGCGACCCCCGCCTCGCCGCGCTCGCCACCGACCTCGCCGCGCACCTGCCGGACGAGATGGCGAGGCAGATGATCGCGCACCTGCCGGACGGCTCCGCCGGGGACGGCGGGTGGCTGGAAGCGATGTTCTCGGAGCTCACCCCCGCGCAGTCCGAGGTGTTCCGGCTGCTTCTGATCGCGCTCAAGGAGAGGTTCTGATGGCACGCAAGGTGCTTCGGTTAGTCCAGATCGAGCTGCTGAGCCTGGTGAGTCTCGTCCTGTGGATCGCGCGGCGACGCCACGGCGTGCCGGCCGGCGCCACCGCCGTGCCGTACGCGAGAGAGCAGGCGCCGATCCTGCTCGTCTTCCTGTTCGTGATGATTGTGGAGACAGTGGGGATAGACCTGCTCCTACGGGCGATCGACGTTCCGGACTGGCTGCGCGTGGTGGTGCTGATCGGCGACGTCTACGGCATCCTCTACTGCCTGGCGCTCGGCGCGGCCTGCGTCACCCGGCCGCACGTCGTGACGCCCGGCGAGCTGCGTGTCCGGTTCGGGGTGTACTTCGACCTGCGCGTTCCCCGCGAGCTGATCTCTTCGGTACGGCTGTCGCGCAGCTACAACGAGAGCAGGATGGTCGCCGTGGCGGACGGGCGGCTCAGTGTGGCGGTCTCCTCCCAGACCAACGTGATCGTCCAACTGGCCGAGCCGATCACCGTGATCCGCCCGCTCGGTGGCCGGGCCGAGGCCACCACGATCCGCTTCTTCGCCGACGACCCGGACTCCGTCCTGCGCTCACTCAAGCAGGCCACGCCGGCCCGCTGATCACTCGCCTCTCCTGGCCTTCGCTCGGCGCTTGCCCTCGTGCATCGCCTGGACGCGGGCGATCGGGATCGTGTGCCCCTCCTCGACCAGGTCGGCGGGCAGCGGCTGCGGCTCGGGCATGAGCTCCGCCCAGGGGTCGGCGTCGGCGAGCAGCCGCGCCGCGGTGTGGATGGTGAAGTCGGACGGCGTGACCCGGTCGAGGTCCTCCCAGGCCAAGGGGAAGGAGACCGGCGCGCCCGGCCGGATGCGCGGGCTGTAGGCGGCCACCACCGTCGCGCCGCCCGCGCGGGTGGAGTCGAGGAACACCTTGCCCTCGCGGTCCTCCCGGATGAACGCCGTGGTGGCGAGCGCCGGGTCGACGCGCTCGGCGCGGGCTGCCAGGGCGCGGGTGGCCGCGGCCAGGTCGTCCATCGCGGTCCCCGCCACCACGGGCACGAACACGTGCAGCCCCTTCGCCCCGCTGGTCTTCACCGCCCCGGCCAGCCCCGCGTCGTCGAGGGCCTGGCGCACCAGCCGGGCCGCCCCCACGGCCAGCGGGAACGCGTCCTCGACGGGCGGGTCGAGGTCGAGCACGAGATGGGTGGGATGCTCGCCGCGGAACAGCGCCGGGTGGTATTCGACCGCCCTCTGGTTGGCGAACCACAGCAGCGTCCTGCGGTCGTCGCACAGCGCGTAGGACACCTGCCGGTGCGACGCCTCGGCCCAGACGGAGATCGTACGGATCCAGTCGGGGGCGTACTTGGGCACGTTCTTCTGCATGAACGGCGCCTGGCCGGGCCGTACGCGGATCACCGACAGCGCGCGGTCCCGCAGGACGGGGATGATGCGGTCGCGGACGGCGTCCAGGTAGTCGACCAGATCCCGTTTCGTCGCGTTCGATCCGTCGAACAGCGGCTGGTCGAGATTGGTGAGCGACACTCCGTCCCGCGTTTCATCGCTGGTCACCCGGTTCACGATGCCCACGTACGGGCGTGGGGTCAACTTTGGTCGGTCTAGCGGCGTTCGTCTGCCTGGGTCTACCCCACGATGCGGTTCTCCCAGGCCCAGGCGACGATCTCGACTCGGTTGCGCATGCCTAGCTTGGCCAGGATGCCGGATATGTGGCCCTTGACGGTGCTCAGGGAGATGAACAGTTCGGCGGCGATCTCCTGGTTGGTGCGGCCCCGGGCGACGGCCCGGACGACCTCGGCCTCCCGTTCGGACAGCGGCTGGGCGGTTTTGCGGGCGGTCGGTGCGCCGGTGGCGGTGAGGTGGCGGAGGAGCCGCAGAGTGATCGACGGGGAGATCAAGGCGTCCCCGGCGTTGGCGGCGCGGACGGCCTCGACGAGCAGGGTGGGGCCGGCGTCTTTCAGCACGAAGCCGACCGCCCCGCCGCGCAGCGCGCCGTAGACGTACTCGTCGAGGTCGAAGGTGGTGACCACGATGACCCGCAGCGGGTCGGGGACGCCGGGGCCGGCCAGTGCGTGGGTGACCTCGATGCCGTTGAGGCGGGGCATCTGGATGTCCACCAGGCACACGTCCGGCCGCAGGCTGCGGGCCAGAGCGACCGCCTCGGCGCCGTCCGCGGCCTCGGCGACCACGGTGATGTCGGGCTCGTCCTCCAGGATGAGCCGCAGGCAGCCACGGATCATCGCCTGGTCGTCGGCCAGCAGGACCCTGATGGTCATGGACGTCTCCGCGCGGCGACCCGCAAGGTGGTCATCGGCGTTTCCGCGCGGGGACGGGCAGGGTGGCGAGTACGGACCACCCGGTCCCGGGGCGCGGGCCGGCGGACAGCAGGCCGCCGAGGGCCTCGACGCGTTCGCGCATCCCGACCAGGCCGTAGCCGCCGCGGTGGGGGTAACGGGCCGGGACCGGCGGGGCGTCGTCGGCGACCTCGACGGTGACCACGTCTCGCTCGCGGGCGACGCTGACCGTCACCGAGCGGGCGTGCGGTGCGTGGCGGGAGATGTTGGTCAGCGACTCCTGTACGACCCGGTAGACGGTGCTGGACACCTCGGGCGGCCACCCCGATTCGTCCTCGGGCAGGCTCAGGCTCACTTCGGGGCCGTGGCCGCCGAAGCGTTCGACCAGTTCGCTGAGTTGTTCGGGGCCGGGCGTGGCGGGGGCCGCGTCCTCGGCGTCGCGCAGCAGGCCGACGACGCGGCGGGTCGCGGCCAGCGCGTCGGAGCCAGCGGCCTCGATGCTCGCGAGGGAGTCTTCCGTCTTCTCCGGGTGCTTGCGGGTGACGAGCTGGGCGGCCTGGGCCTGGAGTACGACGGAGGTGATGTGGTGGGCGACGACGTCATGGAGTTCCCTGGCCAGCACCAGGCGCTCGTTGCGGCGTACCCGCTCGGCGACGGTCCTCCGGCGGGCGGCGAGCAGTCGCGGGCCCAGCCCGAGCGCGACGGCGGCGAGCCATCCCGCGCCGTTCAGCACCACGACGGGCGAAACGCCGGCGGCAGGGGTGCGGGTGGCGAGCAGGCTGCCCACGACCACCGCGAATCCACCGGCCGCGACCGCGCAGGCCGAGGGGGCCGGGAGCGCTCTGATCGCGGAGCCGACGAGCACGGACAGGGCCAGGGCCATGGCCAGGCCGGGCTCGCTGGGGAGATGGACGAAGCGGGTGATGAGCATGGCGGCCGCCGCGACGGCCAGGCCCGCCACGGCCGCCCATACCCGGTGGCGCCGGCGTACCAGAGCTGTCGCGCACACCACCGCTCCGGCGACGCAGTCGAACTGCCAGTAACCGTCGCCCCAACTGTCCGCGATCCGGTACGCCTGGAAGGCGAGCGCCGCCGCGAACACGGCGCCGAGCCCGGCGTCGGCCGCGATCCCGGCCCGCACATTCACATGGTTCAGGCTAGGAGATGTGCACCGCGCACCGAACCGGCCGAAAGTACCGTCGTGCATGGTGTAACCCTGCTTTCGCCCGATGCCCGGCATCGGGCCGGGCTCGCAGGATGAGCCTCATGCGACATCAAGATCCCTATTCGGTGCCGGAAGCCGCCCGCGTCACCTCCAGGCGACCGCGTATCGCCGCGCTCGACGTAATACGCGGGTTCGCGCTGTGCGGAATCCTGGTGGCCAACGTCCAGCCGATAGCCCACGTCGGCAGCGTCGCCGTGGAGCCGGCACCGATGCCTGGGGAGGAATGGATGGGGCTGCTCGTCGAGCAGCGCTTCTTCCCGATCTTCTCTCTGCTGTTCGGCGTCGGGTTCTCGCTGCTGCTGAACTCCGCCACCGACCGCGCCCCTCACCCGCGGCTGCTCCTGCTGCGCCGGCTCCTGGTGCTGCTCGCGATGGGCCTGGTGCACCACTTCCTGCTTTGGGAGGGTGACATCCTGGCCATCTACGCCGTCGTCGGCCTGGTGGTACTGCTGCCCTCGACCTGGCTGCCGCGGTGGGCCGTGGCCGGCCTCGCCGCCGCGCTCCTCGTGGCGCCGTTGATCGTCGGCAGCGGCTTTCTCGCACTGGTCCCCGGGCTGTTCCTGCTGGGCTCAGCGCTGACCCGGTACGGGGTGATCGCCCGGATCGAGCGGTCCACCCGCGGCCCTGCCGTGCTCGGCCTAGTCCTCGCGGTGGGGGCCGCGCCCGCCCTGTGGTGGCAGACCCACTCCACCGGCGGGTCGGGCTTCAGCGGCTCGCTCGCCTTGGCCGGGCTGCTGATCGCAGGGGTGTACGTGTGCGCCCTGCTGGTCCTGCTCAGGACACCGATCCGACCAGCGCTGCAGGCGGTCTTCGCACCGCTGGGGCAGATGGCGCTCACCAACTACCTGACCGCCACGATCCTCGTCCTGGCGATCAGCCGCGTCCTCCGCGGCCGGTCGGACGACTGGTCTTTGACGACGGTGCTGCTGATCGCGGGCGCCGTCCTCGCCGTCCAGTGGCTGTGGTCCGCCCTCTGGCTGCGGCGGTACCAGCAAGGCCCCCTCGAATGGCTCTGGCGCTGGGCCACCTGGGCCCGCCGCCCACCCCTGCGCCGCGACATCGCTGTCACTTTCGAGAGACATGGCGGGCCATCTCTACCTAGCTAGATTAAGAGTCATGGCAGGCAGTCCACGAATGACGCCGCAGACCATCTCGGTCTTGCGGGAGCTGTTGAATGATCCCTTGGCCGAGCATTACGGACTGGGATTATGTAAAGCCACCGGAATCGCCGGTGGCACTCTTTATCCCATTCTGGTCCGTCTGGAAGCGTACGGCTGGGTGGAGAGCCGCTGGGATGACCCGGCCGCCCACCAGGGTCGTCCACCGCGCCGGCACTACAGAATCACCGAAGACGGCCTCGAACGCGGCCGTGAGGCCATCGCTCGGACGGCCGGAAAGCGCAGGCGGGCCGCCGGAAGCAGGCGTCCCGGGATCGCTGGAGGCACGGCATGAACACCCTGGAAGACGCCTTGCCCGATTACCTGACAGCGGATCAGGCGCGGATGGTCGAGCGTGCGTACACGGTGGCCGCCTATTGGCACCGCGACCAGACACGGAGGAGCGGGGAGCCGTACATCACCCATCCACTCGCGGTCGCCGCCATCCTGGCCGAGTACGGCGCTGACCACGAGTTACTCTGCGCGGCGCTCCTTCACGACGTCCTCGAAGACACCTCGTGTCCCGAGACGGAACTGGCGGCGGAGTTCGGCGAGACGATCGTGCGTCTGGTGACGGACCTGCGGCCGCTCGATGACCCCGCGCTGCTGGCTGAAGGCTGGGCGGCCACCACCGACGAGCGGGTGCTGACCTTGAAGGTGGCCGATCGCCTGCACAACCAGCGGACGATGCGATTCCTCCCGCCGGACAAGCAACTGCGGAAAGCGCGTGAGACCCTCGACGTCTTCGTGCCGATCGCCGGCCGGCTGGGCATGGACGAGATCGGCCGGGAACTCGAAGGTCTCGCGCGGGCGAGACTCGATGCCGGAACGCAGGCGTTTCTCCGGGTGATCACTGCGGGGGCGATCATCCTTCCGCATGCTGTCCGGGCTCGCTGGATCGCGGAGTGGCTCGGAGAGCTCCACGCGCTGCCCGATCGACGCGCCCGCCGGCGCTTCACCGCGGAGTTGCTCGTGGGCATGCCACGGTTGGCCGTAATGCTGCGCCGACCCTAGGGTCAGTGGAAGTCGGCAGCGTGCTCTCGTGCCCACTGCGAGAAGGGTACGGCGGGTCGTCCAAGGACCTGTTCTACCGTGCCTGTCGCCGGTGATCCTCCGTTCGCCGCCGCCTTGATGAACTCGAGGATCGCGTCGACGATGTACGGCTTCTCGAACTGCCCGAAACGGTCACGTGCCGCTGATTCCGACAACTCCTCGATCTGGAGGTCCTTGTCGATCGCCGCGCCGATCAACTCGACCTGACGCCGCTGGGACAGCAGCTCGGAACCCGTCAGCAAGGCGCCGGCTTCTTTGCCGGCCTCCCCCGCAAGGGCCGCGACCGCGACCGCGGCGATGTCGCGTTCATGGATGGGGGCCATCACCGCTTCGGGATGGACCAGCCGGACGATGCCGTCGGTACGGATCGAGTGGGCCCAGTTCAGCGCGTTGTTCGCCAGAACCAGCGGGCGGATCGGCGTCCAGGGCAGACCCGAACCATCCAGTGCCCGCTCGACCGACCGATGCTCTTCGGCTATCGCGTTTCCCGCCGCGTACGGCAGCAAGACGCTTCCCGAGGACATCAGCACGATGCGTTCGAGATCAGCGTCCCGAGCGGCACCAACGAAAGCATCGGCGCCGCCGACGGGCGCGTACAGGAAGACCTTCCGCACCCCGTCCAACGCGGCCTTCAGCGTGTCGGGCCGGGTGAGGTCCGCGGCGACCACGGACACTTCTGCGGGCAGGTCCGCCGACGCGAGGTCACGCACCGACGCGCGCACCGATTCTCCGGCGGCCAGCAGCCGATCGACGACATGACGCCCGACGCTTCCGCGGGCTCCGATCACCAAGGTGGACACAGCGCTCCTCTGCGTTAGCAGCGACTAGCTTGAGCGCGCCCTGGGAGCCACAGCCGTGACACACGAAGCGTTCCGACGCGGCACTTCGTGCGCCGCCACAGTAACATCGTCCGCTCGTTACCGCGCTGTTGCCGGGTAGGACCGCGGTAGTCCCGAGATAGCGGTCGTCCCTAATTTCGTGAAGTGTGCTGAGGATTCACTTCACGGTCCAGGATATGGGCCGCCTGCGCATGAGCGCGGGACTCGGGCTGGTGGCGGAAGGTGCTTTCGCCCTGGACCTGTTCCAGCGCAACGGCGCCGTCTTCGACGGCTGGCGCAAGCAGGTGCGCCGACGTCTCGGACCACGCGTCGGCGCCATGGAGCAGCTGCTCCGCGAGCGCCTTTCGCTGGCCGAGCTGCTGGAGCTCCTCGGTGATGCCCCCGCCGACGCCAAGACCCGCGCGCGGGTCACGGCGCTGGTCTTCGAGTTCTGCGGCGCGGCCGTGGTCCCTTACTGGGGCCGGGTTCAGAGCTCTCTGGAGGCCGAACGGGCCATCCGCGGCCGCATCGGCATCACTACCGGGGTCGAGGGTCTGCTCCGTACCTTGCACCCCAACATGGAATGGAATCCACCCGTCCTCGAGATCCGTGACGACGAAGAACGCGACGTCCATCTGCGCGGGCGCGGGCTGCTGCTCAGCCCGTCGCTGTTCCTGCGCAGTAGGTCCTGCGTAGTCGTGGGCGCCGGAAACGACAAACCGCCCGCACTGGCCTACTCCATGCGTTTCGACGTGGCCGACATCTTCGGCACCGAGCCCCCGCCTGAGCAGGCGCTCGGCGCTCTGGTCGGCCACACCCGGGCGGCGGCCCTACAGGCGCTCGCCGAAAGCTGTACCACCGGCGAACTGGCTCAGCGCCTCGGCATCTCGCTCGCCGGCGCGAGCAAACACGCGACCGTCCTGCGCAGGGCCGGTCTGGCCAACGCCTCCAGGAGCAGGAACACGGTGCTCCACACACTGACGCCGCTGGGCGTCGCTCTCCTGCGACGCCGCGAATCCGTACCGGCCCGCTAGCCATGGAAGGGATCGATGATGAGCACCAACCCGTTCGAGGACCCGGACGGCACCTACCACGTGCTGGTCAACGAGGAAGGGCAGCACTCGCTGTGGCCCTCGTTCGCCGAGGTGCCCGCCGGATGGACCGTGGCCCGGGCCGACACGAACCGGCAGTCGGCGCTCGACTACGTCACGGCGAACTGGACCGACATGCGGCCCGCCAGCCTCGTCAGGTCGATGGAGGGGTCGTGAGATTCGCCAGCGCCCATCAAGAAAGGACTCACCCGTGCTCACGATAAAACTGGACGCGGCCGAGACCAAGTTCGTCCACGAACTCGTCGACGAGCTGTCCGAACACCACCAGAGCGTGGAGTCGGCCGACTTCCAGCGAGAGGCCAAGACCTTCGCCCAGGAATTACCCCGGCGCCTGCGCGCGGCCCTGAACGGATTCGTCGCGGCGGAGCGCCACGGCGGTTGCGTGATCTCGGGGCTGCCCGTCGACGACCGCGTGATCGGGCCGACCCCGGCGCACTGGAAGGACAAGCCGGTGCCGTCGCCGTCGCTGCGGCAGGACATCGCCTTCTACCTGATGGCCTGCCTGCTCGGCGAGCCCATCGGCTGGGCCACCCAGCAAGACGGTTATCTCATGCACGACATCCTGCCCATCAAGGGGCATGAGCGTGAGCAGATCGGCTCGGGCTGCGAGGAGGTGCTCACCTGGCACACCGAGGACGCCTTCCACCCGCTGCGGACGGACTATCTCGGGCTGATCTGCCTGCGCAACCACGACGGGGTCGCGACCACCGTCGCGGACGTCGCCGACGTACGCCTGGACCAGGTCACCGGCGAGTTGCTGCGTCAGGAGCGCTTCCGCATCCTGCCCGACCACTCGCACCGGCCCGAGAGCGTGGGCGCCCCCGCCGGCGCGGACGGCCTGCGGCACAAGGCCGCCGCGCTGTTGCGCAGCAGCCGGAAGATCGTCGACCAGGAGCTGCGCTCGCCGACGGCGACCGCGGTGCTGTTCGGTGACCCGGACGATCCATATATCCGTATCGACCCGCATTTCATGCGGCACGTCCAGGGGGTGGCCGAGCAGGAGGCGCTCGATGTGGTGACCCGCGCGCTCGACGCGGTCGTCACCGAGATCGTGCTCCGGCCCGGCGATATCTGCTTCATCGACAACTATCGGATGGTGCACGGGCGAAACGCGTTCTCCGCGCGGTTCGACGGAACCGACAGATGGCTGCGGCGGCTCAATATCGCCAGGGATCTCCGTAAATCCCGGGCCCGCCGGCTGGGCGCGGAATCTCGGACGATCTACTGATCTCCTGATTTGGTGTGGTTTCTGGAGCGGGCCGGTCGCGACCGCAGGCACTCGACGAGCGCCGCAGCGACCGGCCCGCTTCCGTACGCCTGGCCCGCTTCCCTGCGGCACCCCTTTCCCGCGGCACCGGGATCATAAAAACCGCCCGGGTCGCCGAGTGGTCACGCGGGGGCGCGGTCGTAGACCGGGTGGCTACGTCTCCGGGGCGGCGGGTGCGGGGCGCAGGGTTGGGAAGTGGCGGAGGGTTGGGCTGAGGTTGGCGCCGAGTGCCACGATGCCCAGGGCCGCGGCGCAGATCAGGATGCTCATCGCACCGTCGCCCGTGACGGCGATCAGCAGGCCGCCGGCCATCGGACCCACCGTGCCGGCCAGGTCGGAGCAGAGGCCGACGACACCGCTCAGACGGCCGCGTATCTCGTCAGGGGCGATCGTGAGCTGGTAGGTCACGATGGTGGTGTTCGCGACGGGGAAGAACACCGCGGCCAGCCCGAGTAACACGCCGAGCAGGAGCCCTCGCGACACGAGCGCCATCAGCCCGGCCATCGCGGCGAAGACCCACGACGCGCCGATGATGATCACGGGTGCCGGCAGCGCGGCGTGCAGCCGGCCCGCCACCATGGCGCCGAGCAGCCCACCGACGCCAAAGCAGGCCATCATCAACCCGATCTCGCCGTAAGCCACCTCGGCCTCGCCCGACTGGACCAGGATGATGATGATCAGCGCGTGGAACGCGAGATTGACGAAAACGATCCACACGACGGTCGTCCTGATGACGGGCTGCCGCAACAGCCAGCGAAACCCGCTCAAGAGCCCGTCATCGCTCGGCCGGCCGGGCGAGACCTGACCGGGCGAGACCTGACCGGGCGAGACCTGACCGGCGGGGCGGCGGCGAGGGAGCCGGAGCACCGTCAGCGCGGCGAAGGAGACCGCCAGCATTCCGGCGTCGATCGAGAACGGCACCAGCTCGTGCAGCCCGAAGGTGAACCCGGCCGCCGCGGGGCCGAGCAGGAGCGCCCCGAACGGGCGCGCCGCGTTGCGCGCCAGCGCGTCGGGCAACTGGGCACCGGGTACGACCTGCGGAAGCGCCGCATGCTCCGCCGGCTGGAACACCGAGCTGAAAGCGCCCTCGATCACGGCGACGAGAACGACATGGGGGAAGGAGAAGACCCCGAGCAGCAGCGCGATCACGATGCTGAACATCGCCGCCGAGCGCACCGCCTGAGACAGCAACAGGACTCTCTTGCGGTCCCACCGGTCGGCGATCACACCTGCCGGGACGTTCACCGCCATCCGCGCCGCCGCCAAGATCGAGGTGATCAGCCCGATCTGCACCGCCGAGGCCGAGTGCGCCAGGAGCAGCAGCGGAAAGGCGACGAACACGATCTCGCCGGCCAGTTCCGACAGGAACATGCTGGTCCACAGGATGTTGTAGTCGCGGTTCCGGGACAACCGAACCGGCTCGTCCCCCGCCGACACCACGGTGCTTTCGTCCCGTCCGCCGCCACCCGGCACCGACACCCCGGCGCTCTCGTCGCGTCGCGCCGTACGCCCGGTGCTCTCGTCGTGCCGCGCCATGCGCCCGCCGATCTGGTCGTGTCGCGCCATGCGCCCGCCGATCTGTTCTGGTGCCCGAATGCCGGGCCGATCCTCACGCGCAGGAATATGTCCCCGCGGAGGCGCCCAATGGCCGAACCGCGCTTACCTTCAGATCTTGCTGCTGAATTCGCCCGGCCGGCTATGTCTTTGACTCGACCGCGAAATCCGGAGGCCAGGGCCACGCCATGAAGGCCACCGGCCGCAAAAGAATGGCCTGCGAGTTTTCTGCACGCGTCAACTTCATTGCCGCACGGGACCGGTGTCCAACACCATGAGGCGGCCAGGTGCCTCCGCCGCCACTGCGGTCACAGAAAGAAATCGGGAGAGCAGCGACGGCCACGGTCGACTGATTCACGCCTCACGCGGCCTGCGTTTCGCCAGGCTGCGATGGAATGGAGGTATGTCGTGACGACCACGACAGCCAAACCCGACCTACCGACCTCGATCAAGGCCACATTACCCGCCGTGCGATGGTGGCCCCTGCTGAGCGTCGCCGGTGCGCTGACAGCCCTGCTCCTCGTACTGTCGGGGCGGCACGGCTACCACCTCGACGAGCTGTACACCAGAGCGGCCAGCCAGCATCTCGACTGGGGGCAGATCGACCAGCCGCCACTGGTCGCGCTGGTGGCCAGGCTGGAAATAATGGTGTTCGGCGACAGCCTGACGGCATTTCGCATAGTGCCCGCCCTGCTGATCGGGGTGGTGGTGATTCTCGCCGCATTCATCGCCCGCGAACTCGGGGCGAATCAGCGAGCCCAGCTCCTCGCCACGATCGCCGCGGCGGCGTCCGGTCTCGCGCTGCACACCGGACATATCCTGGGCACCAACAATTTCGACGTGCTCGTCTGGGTCGTCGTCTGCTGGCTGGCCATCAGGCTCGCCCGTACCCGCGATTACCGGCTGTGGCTGGTGATGGGCGCGGTGGTCGGATTCGGCTTGCACGCCAAATACCTCCTCGCTCTGCTCCTGCTCTCCCTCGCGGCGGGAATACTGCTCTGCGGGCCGCGGGAGGCGCTGCGTAGCTGGAAACTGGTCGCCGGCGTCGTCATCGCGGCGGTGATCGCGGCACCCGTCCTGGTGTGGCAGGTGATGCACGGCTGGCCGCAGGTCGAGATGTCCAAGGCGTTGTCGACGGCGCTCGACACCCTGTCCAGGGTCTCCTTCATCCCGATGCAGATCCTCATGATCGGCTTGTTCCTGAGCCCGGTGTGGATCGCCGGCCTGGTCGGCCTGCTGCGCCGCCCGCAATGGCGTCCGTACCGGTTCATCGGGGTGGCCTACCTCTTCATGGTCGTGCTGCTGCTCGTCATCGGCGGGCAGGCGGCGTACGCCTCGGCTCTGCAGTTCGTGCTGCTGGCCACCGGATGTGTCATGGTCGAGCAATGGGCACGGACCGTCACGCGTAAATACCTGTTCGGGGCGGCGGTGGGCCTCAATCTGGTGACGTCGGCGGTGTTGATGCTGCCGGTGTTCCCCATCCAGACGTATGCCGGTAATCCCGTGCTGCAGGAACTCGCCATCGTCCAGTTCGACCAGGCCGGGTGGCCGGAGCTGACCGCCCAGGCCGCCGCCATCTACCGAGGGCTGCCGGCGGCGGACCAGGCCCATGCCATCTTCTACGGCAACCACTACGGCCAGGCGGGCGCGCTGGACAAGTACGGCCCCCAGTACGGGCTGCCGCACGCCTACAGCGGCCACAACTCCTACGCCGACTTCGGACAGCCGACCGATGACAAGACCGTCGTCATCACGATCGGCGTGGATCGTGCCCAGTTCTCGAAGCTGTTCGCCCGGTGCGAGCCGCACGGCAAGTTCGACATCGACCTGCCCGTGTCCGACCGGGGGCAGGAGTTCATGGTGTGCCGGCAGCCCCGTGAGTCGTGGTCGCTGCTGTGGCCCAAGCTTCGCTGGATCGGCTTCCAGTGCCCGTACACCGCCAAGGCCGTGACGGCGACGAGCACAGAGGGCTGCACCTGATCAGCCGTCGATGAAGAGGCCTCCGCTCTGGCGAACCAGAGCGGAGGCCTCTTTCGTACGGTCGATCAGCAGAAGGCGAACCGGGAGAGCAGGTCCTCGGGGTCGTCCAGCCTGGTGCCGGAGCAGAGGCCGCTCTTGTCGATGAACCGCTTGAGGTAGCCGGCTCCCTCGGTGCCGCCCGAACCCTTCATGTTCGGCAGGTAGGTGCGGCCGAATCCGTAGTGCCGGCCCCGCCACATCAGCAGGCACCGCTCCACCTCCGTGTACGCGCTGACCACCTCCGCGTCCGCGCCGGCGGCGACCACGTCCTTCAGGGAGCGGAATTCCCGCAGCCGAGGGTCGTTGATCAGGTCGAGGTGGGCGAAACCGGCGTACGTCTCCGCCTTGCGTTCGTCGTAGCCGTACACCACCAGCTCCATCAGGTGGTAGTTCAACGACTGGACCGCGCTGGCGTCCCCGGTGGCGTCCCGGAAGCCGAGGAACAGCTCGGGCGACAGGGTCTTCAGCACGTGGAAGATCTCTTTGAGCAGTTCGGAGCAGGCGATCAGCTGGCCCATCCGGAACATGAACTCGGCGCGGTCGAGGCCGACCACCGCGATCGCCTGGCGGGCCAGCCCTCGGATCATGAAGAAGGTCAGCTCGCAGGCCTGCACGGAGCGGATGAAGATGTGCTCGTCGTGCTTGTCCGAGCGGCGGAATCCGCAGCACCGCCTGAGCAGCAGCAACTGCCGTTCGAGCCGTTCGTCCTCGTGCGCGGCACGCACCAGGTCCGCGCCGCGCAGCGCGCTGTAAGGCGCGACGGACATCGCACCGACCTGATCGATGACCCGATGCAGGCCGAGCAGGCGTTCGGCGAGGTGCTCGGGCACCACCGCGTGCCGGCAGGCCTCCCGGCGTTCCAGATCGGCGAGTTCGGTCAGGGTCGCGTGCATCGCGAGCAGGCAACCGCCGAAGGCGTCGTCCTGGCCGGAGAGGAACTGGCCGAAGACGTGCAGCCCGGTGTAGCGGTAGTACTCGGGAATGGCGAGACGCCGGCTGAACGGACGCGTCAGCAGGCGGATGGTGTCGTTCTCTTCGGTGTCCGGACCGGCCAGCGCCTCGTCGTAGCGGCGGGACAGGTCGGCCAGTTCTTCCTGGCTCAGTTCGGCCAGCGCGGTCGTGGCCAGCCGGTCGGCGAGCGCTGTGCTGTGTTCAGGGAAGGTTAATCGAACGGCATCGGTGGTCATCTGTTCCCCACGGGGTTGCGAGCGGTGGTCAATCGCGCCGACCGACCAGGAGGTGCTTGTCGGCGGTGGAGCGGTGCACGGCGCAGCGGGTGAATCCGGCGCGTTCCAGCAAGCTCAGGTACTCCGCGGGGGTCCGGTGCCTGCCCTGGGTCTCGAAGTACATCGACAGGTTCATCACCGCGGTGGCCAGCGGGCCCTGCCGGTCCTCGTCGAAGAGGCGCTCCATGACGAGTACGCGGCCGCCCGGCCGGCAGGCGTCGTACGCCTTGCGCAGCAGTTGGGCGCAGGTCTCGTCGTCCCAGTCGGACAGGATGTAGCCGAACGCGACGCAGTCGCCTTCGGGCAGCGGATCCCGGAAGAAGTCGCCGCCGGTGAAGCCGAGCCGGTCGCCGAGCCGGTGCTCTCGCGCGGTCTCCGCGAGGTACGGCCCGACCTGCGGCAGGTCGAACACGGTCGAGCGGAGGCGCGGGTAGGCGAGCAGGGCCGCCACGGAGAACGGGCCGCTCGCGCCGCCGACGTCCACCAGTCGCCGGGCGTCGCCGAGGTCGGCGAGCGCGGCGAGTTCGTGGGAGACGTGGAAACTGAGCTGCCACATCGCGGTGAGAAACCGCCGGGTGGACTCCTCGTCGCGATACAGCGTGGCGAACGGCGCGGGCAGGTCGGCGTCGACCGCGTTCTTGCCGCGCTCCAGATAGGCGGCCAACTGGCCGAACCGTTCCGCCGTGCTGCCGAGCAGATGGTCGACGAATCCCAGCAGGTATCGCGGCTCCCGCCGGTCGAGGTAGGGCCGCACTCCGTCGGCGAGGGCGTACTGGCCGCCGGCCGTGCGATCGAGCACGTTCAGCGAGGCCAGGACGAGCAGCAGCCGTTCGAGGGTCTCCTCGTCGGTCTCCAGCGCGCCCGCGAGCTTCGCGGTGGTGGCGCCGGCGTTGTCCGCGAGGTAGGTGAACACCCCGGACTTGTCGGCGAGATGCAGGGAGTAGGTAGAATAAATTCCGAAGACGGCACGTTCGAGATGCGCTGGAATCATGGCAGACGGCCAATCCGGTCGATACTCATCAGGCATTCTTAAATGCCCTGGCCGGCGAAAATGCGCAGGCGAAACTCCGGCAGCCGCCGGCCGCGGAGGGTCACGCCGAGCTTTCCCCAGTATTCGCATCGGCCCGGCCGGCGACTACCTGTTTGACTCGTCAGAGAAAAACCCAGTTCACGGGCATGTTCAGCGAACGGCGAAAATGAACTAGTCTTAATGCAATACTCGGCGCGACATTCGATACTTGCGAGGGTGCGGGGTGGCGACGTACGCGGTCCGAATGGATTCGGTAGGCAAGGTGTACGGATCAGGACGCAACGCCGTACACGCGCTCAACGACGTGACGATGGCCTTGCCGAGAGGCACGTTCACCGCGGTCATGGGCCCGTCCGGCTCGGGCAAGAGCACGTTCCTGCACTGTGCGGCCGGCCTCGACCGGGCCACGTCGGGAAAGGTCTGGCTGGGCGACACG
Organism: Nonomuraea sp. NPDC049269; assembly: GCF_043197155.1. Taxonomy (NCBI): domain Bacteria; kingdom Bacillati; phylum Actinomycetota; class Actinomycetes; order Streptosporangiales; family Streptosporangiaceae; genus Nonomuraea; species Nonomuraea sp. NPDC049269. The sequence continues at coordinate 1,039,829 of NZ_JBICSO010000002.1, read as the reverse complement.
GAGTTATCCGGCTTGAAAGAGGACGCGCTCACCGAGCTCCGGCGCGAGCGCGTCGGGTTCGTCTTCCAGGCGTACAACCTGCTCGATTCGTTGACCGTCGAACAGAACATCACGCTGCCGTTCCGCCTGGCGGAGAAACCCATCCAGCACGATCGTCTGCGGACCGCGTTGGCGGCGGTCGGCCTCAGCGAGCAGCACGACCGCTATCCGAGCCAGCTCTCCGGCGGCCAGCGGCAGCGGGTCGCGATCGCCCGGGCGTTGATCAATCAGCCGGACGCGGTGTTCGCCGACGAGCCGACCGGAGCGCTCGACACCCGCACCGGCCGGCAGATCCTGGAGCTGCTGCGGCAGGTGGTCAAGGAGATGGGGCAGACGGTGCTGATGGTGACCCACGATCCGGTCGCCGCCTCCCACGCCGACTCGGTGGTGTTCCTGGCCGACGGCCGGTTGGCCGGTGAGCTGCGCGGGGCCTCGCCGGAGAAGGTCGCCGACCGGATGACTCGTTTGGGCGACTGGTGACATGGCGCCGCGCGTGATGTCGAAGCGGGCACTGTCCCTGGCCTGGAGCACGATCAAGGGGCGTAAGGGGGGTTTCGTCGCCGCGTTCCTGGCGGTGATGTTCGGGTCGGCGGTCATCACCGCCAGCGGGATCCTGCTGGAGACCGGCCTCAGCTCCGGCGTCCCGACCGAGCGGTACCGGGCGGCCGCGGTGGTCGTCGGCGCCTACCAGTCCCTGCCGATCGCCGATGACATCGACCCCCGGTTCAGCGAGCGGGTCCGATTGCCGGCCGCCCGCGTCGGTGAGGTCGCGCGGGTACGCGGCGTGCGCGCCGCGATCGGTGACGTCAGCGTGCCGATGAGCGTGGTGACCCGGGACGGCCGGGTGCTCGACGGGCCGGACGGCTTTCCCCTGCTCGGACACGGCTGGCCGGCCGCCGTGCTCGGGCCGTTCACTCTGAGCGCCGGGCGGCAGCCCCAGGCGCCGGACGAGGTCGTGCTGGAATCGGGGCTGGCCGGGCGGGCAGGGGTCTCCGTCGGCGGCTCGGTGACGTTGACCGTAGGCTCGACCCCGTCGAGCTACCGGGTGAGCGGCCTGGTGACCCCGCCGGGCGGGCGGCTGATCCGGCAGTCCGCGCTGTTCCTCACCAACGAGCGGGCCCGGCAGCTGTCCGGGCGGCCGGATCAGGTGGACGCGATCGGCGTCCTGGCCGCCCCGCACGCCGAGCCCGCCGATCTCGCCGCCGACGTCGAGAAGGCCGTCCCCAAGGTCGTGACCTACACCGGCGACGACCGCAGCGACGCCGAGATCCTGGACATCGGGGCGACGCGCTCGTTCGTGATCGAGCTGGCCCTGTCGTTCGGCGCCACCATGGTCATGGTGGTCGTGATCGTCGTGGCCAGTACGCTCGCGCTGTCCGTACAGCAGCGGAGAAGGGAACTGGCGCTGCTCCGGGCGATCGGCGCGACCCCGAAGCAGGTCCTCGGCATGATCGGGGCCGAGGCGACCCTGGTCAGCGTGGCCGGAGCGGTGCTCGGCGCGGTTCCGGGCATCGGCCTGGGCCTGGTGTTCCACGAGGTCTTCGCCGCGGTCGGCGTGTTACCCGAGGACTTCGAGCTGGTGATCGGCCCGGTCCCCGTGCTGGCCTCCATGGTGCTGTGCGTGATCGGCGCCCGGATGGGCGGCTGGATCGCCGCACGGCGCGCGGCCAAGGTCAGCCCGGTCGAGGCGCTCGGCGACGCGGCGGTGGATCCACGCAAGCTTGGCTGGATCCGCATGACGGTCGGCGTGCTGCTCATCCCGGCCGCCCTGGCGGCCGCGATCGTCCTGCCGATCGTGCTGCCCGGCGAGGCGGCCGTGGACGGCGCGAGCAGCTCCGCCCTGATGCTGGTCATCGCCGTCGCCCTGCTCGGCCCCCGCCTGCTCGGGGGCGCCGTCTCCGTGCTCGGGCCGCGGCTGAACCGGTCCGGGGAGGTCAGCGGCTTCCTGGCGATCGCGAACGCCCACGCCAGATCGCGGCGGCTCAGCTCGGCCACCACGCCGCTGATCATGGGCGTGACGATGGCCGCCGCGCAGATCTTCAGCGCCACCACCCTGGCGTCCGCCGCGCAGAGCCAGGCCGTCGAGGGCATCCGCGCCGATTACGTGGTGACCCCGAGGTCCGCGGGGCTGTCTCCGGAGCTCGCCGGCGTGCTCGGCAGGACGGCCGGTGTGGCGGCGGTGACGCCGGTGGTCCGGACCCAGACGATCGCCACCTACACCTCCGACGACAGTCAGCAGTACAAGATCTTCGCGACGCAGGGCGTCGACCCCGGCGGCCTCAAGGCGACCATGGATCTCGGCGTCCTCTCCGGCGACCTCGCCGGCCTGCGCGGCGAGACGGTGGCGCTGAGCCGGATCGCCGCGGGCACCATCGGCGCGGGCCTCGGCGACACCGTCACCCTGCGGCTCGGCGACGGCGCCGCCGTCCGGGCGCGGGTGGTGGCGCTCTACGAGAAGGGCTTCGGCTTCGGCGACGTCACTCTCCCCCACGACCTGGTCATCCGGCACACCACCGACCATCTCGACTCCTGGCTGCTGGTCAAGGCGGCGAAGGGCACCGACCTGCGCTCGGCCCTGGCGCGTTACCCGACGGCCGCGGTCGCCGACAGCGGGTCCTTCACGGCCGCGCAGAGCGGCGACGGGGCGGGCGACTCCGCGGTCAGCCTCCTCCTCAACGCGATCCTGCTCGGCTACATCGCCATCGCTGTGGTGAACACCCTGGTCATGGCCACCGTCGCGCGGGTACGCGAATTCGCCATGCTGCGGCTCATCGGCGCCAAGCGCGCCCAGGTCCTGTCGATGATGCGCCGCGAGACGCGGATCATCGTGGTCGCCGCCGTGCTCATCGGCACGCTGGCCGCGATCCCGGCGTTGGTCGGCGTCAGCGTGGCCGTGAGCCGCTGGCCGGTGCCGTCGATTCCGCCGCTCGCGTACGCGGGCATCGTGCTCGCCGCCGTGCTCGTCGCCTGGCCGGCGATCATGATTTCCGCGCGGGTCGCCATGCGGCAGAGGCCGGTGGAGGCCATCGGCGCCCGCGAGTGAGGCCCGACCACTCTGTTTAGCTGCCGAGTCAATGACGTGGATCTCCCGCATATTCCGCGGGAAGCTGGCACCCCCAGGTGAAATAAATTCGGAATTCCGCGTGGGGTTGATATCCGTTCCAGCGGCGCGGAATTCTATCGGAGGTCGAACATGTCCGATGATAGGTTGACGTCCACACGGGAATCCGCGGAATTGCCGGCGACCCCGCTCCGGCTACCGGCCGATCGCCGCCGGTCCGGGGCGCGGAAATTCTCCCCCGCGTCCCATCCATTCGCGCTTTCCGCGGAACTCACCGAAGGACTGCTCAAACTCGGCGCCCGTCACGACGCCTCCCTATTCGTCATCCTGACCGCCGCCTGCCAGGTGCTCTTCGCCCGTTATTCCGGGCAGGAGGACATAGCGGTGGGCACCGAATATCCACCTCATACGCTCCTGCTGCGGTCGCGGGTGGTGGGCACACAGCCGTTCGACGCCTTCCTGGCCACGGTCCGGGAAACGGTACGCACCGCGTTCGCCGAGCCCGACGTACGGCACCAGCCCCTGATACGCGCGATGGTGGTACAGGGCGGCCCACCGGCCAATCCCGTCGACATCGCGGTGACCTTCGCCGAACAGACCGGCCCCCTCGCGTTGTCGGTCGAATACAACGCCGAGCTGTTCCACCCGGAGACCATCGAGCGGCTGGCCGGCAATCTCGAGGTCCTGCTGGCGGGAGTGCTCACCGACCCTGGCCGGCCGGTGTCCGAGCTGCCGCTGCTGACCGAGCCCGAGCGGCGGCGGCTGCTCGTGGAGTGGAACGACACCGCCTACGACTATCCGGCGGACCAGTGCGTACCCGAGCTGATCGCCGAGCAGGCCCGTGCGAACCCGGACGAACCGGCCGTGGTGGCGGGCAACGTGATCCTCACCTACGCCGAGCTGGACGGCCTGTCGAACCGGCTGGCGCACCGCCTCCTGGCCGAGGGCGTGACCACCGAGTCCCGGGTCGGCCTCCTGCTGGACCGTTCGCCCTGCGCGGTCGTGTCGATGCTCGCGGTGCTCAAGGCCGGCGCGGTCTACGTACCCCTGCACGACAGCTATCCGGCGGAACGGATCCGCTGGGTGCTCCGCGACACCGGCGCGGCGGTCCTGCTCACCGACCGGACCATGGGCGCGAAGGCGCGGGCGGCCGGCATCCCGGTGATCGTGGTGGACGAGCCGGACCTCGCCGAGCCGCGCGCGGACGCCCCCGCGGTGACCGTGCGTCCGGAGCAGTTGGCGTACGTGATGTACACCTCGGGCTCCACCGGCACCCCGAAGGGTGTGGCGGTGACCCACCGGGACATCGTGAGCCTGGCCTGGGACCGTCACGCGCGCTCCGAGACGCACCAGCGATTCCTGTTCTTCTCCCCGCACGCCTTCGATGCCGCGACCTACGAGGTGTGGGTCCCGCTGCTGATGGGCGGCAGGGTGGTGGTCGCGCCGGCGGAGCTGACCCCACAGGTGCTGCGCGGGCTGGTCGCCGACCACGGCGTGACCGCCGTGATGCTCACCGCCGCCCTGTTCCGCCTCTTCGCCGAGGAGGCGCCGGACTGCTTCGCGGGCCTGCGGGAGGCGTGGACGGTGGGCGAGGCCCCATCGCTGGCCGCGGTGGAACGGGTCCTTCAGGCCTGTCCCGGCACGGTCGTCCTCAACGGGTACGGCCCCACCGAGACCACGACCTTCGCGACCACCCAGGTGCTGACGTTGGAGCAGGTGCGGGCCGGTGTCGCGCCGATCGGCGGGCCCACGGACAACACGCGGACGTACGTGCTGGACGAGTGCCTGCGGCCCGTCCCCATCGGCGCCCCGGGTGAGCTGTATCTGGCCGGCGAGGGTCTGGCCAGGGGATACTTCGGCCGCCCCGAGCTCACGGCCGGGCGCTTCGTCGCGGACCCCTTCGGCGCGGGCAGCCGGATGTACCGGACCGGCGACCTGGTGCGGTGGAGCGCGGACGGGGACATCGAGTTCGTCGGCCGGGTCGACGACCAGGTGAAGATCCGCGGCTTCCGCATCGAGCTGGGCGAGGTCGAGACGGCGCTGCGCCGCTACCCCGGGGTCGCCGAAGCCGTGGTGACGGTCCACGACTCCCACGGGACGCGCAACCTGATCGCCTACGTGGTGGCCGGCGAGGCCGAGGAGATGGAGCTGCGGCGCTTCGCGGCCGAGCGGCTGCCGAGCTATATGGTCCCGTCCCGCTTCATCGTGCTGGACAGCCTGCCGATCTCCAGCAACGGGAAGATCGACAAGCGGGCGCTCCCCGCGCCCGACGCCGCGCCACGGCCCGCTGCCGAAGCAGTGCTTCCGCGTACGGACGTCGAGCGGATCCTCGCCGACGTCTGGTCCGAGGTGCTGGGGATCGAGCACGTCGGCGTGACCGACGACTTCTTCGCCCTCGGCGGCGACTCCATCCTGAACATGAAGGTGGTGTCCAGAGCCCGTTCCCGCGGCGTACGCCTGACCGCCAAGGACGTCTTCGTCAAGCAGACCATCGCCGAGCTGGCGGCGGCCGCCGAGCCGCTGCCCGCTCCGGTGGACGAGCACCGCCGCGCCACCGACCGGCCGGCCGCCGAACTGCCGCCGGCGACAGGCGGCGTCGACGTGGCCGATGTCTACCCGTTGACACCGATGCAGAGCGGCATGCTGTTCGACGCGCTGATGGTGCGCGACTCCGGCCTCCACCTCATCCAGTTCGAGGTGGTGCTGGACGGCGTGGACGACCCGGAGGCGCTGGGCCGGGCGTGGCAGCATGCCGCGGATCTCCATCCGATCCTGCGCACCGCCGTGGTCTGGGAAGACGTCGACACCCCGCTCCAGGTCGTGTACGAGCGGGCCACGCTGCCCATCACCCACGCCGACTGGCGATCGTTGCCCGAGCACGACAGGCGACGCGAGCTGCGCCGGCTGATCGCCGCGGACCGGGCCGCCGGCGTCGAGTTCACCCAGGCTCCGCTCAGCAGGCTGTCCATCATCCGGCTGACCGACACCAGGGTCGAGGTCATCTGGTCGGTCCATCACATCCTGGTGGACGGGTGGAGCGCCGCCGAGCTGCTCGGGGAGGTCCTGTCCCACTACGGCGGCACCGCGGCGCCCGCCCCCCGGAGGGCGTTCCGCGATTACGTGGAATGGCTGGATCGGCACGACGAACCGGCCGCGGAGACGTACTGGCGGGACAAGCTCGCCGGTTTCGACACGCCCACGAAGCTCTCCTTCGACCGGCAGCCCGGGGAGGGCTACCGGCCCCGGGCGACGGAATCGGTCCAGGTGGAGGTGCCGGAGGCGCTGGCCTCGAAGATCGTCTCCTGCGCGCAGCGCACCAAGCTGACGATGAACACCCTGGTCCAGGGCGCCTGGGCGATCCTGCTGGCACGGCACTGCGGCGAGCGGGACGTGTGCTTCGGCACCACGGTGTCCGTACGGCCCGCCGACCTGGACGGAGCGGACTCGATCCTCGGGATGCTCATCAACACCCTGCCCATCCGGATCGACGTCGACGACCGCCGTCAGCTGCTGCCCTGGCTGCGCGAAGCGCAGCGCGAACAGGCGAGTGCCAGGGAGTTCGGCTCGGTGTCGCTTCCCCGGGTGCAGTCGTGGAGCGACGTGCCGGCCGGGGTCAACCTGTTCGACAGCGTCCTGGTCTTCCAGAACTACCCGTTCGATCGTCGGACGACAGCGGACGGCCTCGACCTCGTCTCCTTCAACCCCGAATTCAGTACGAACTACCCCATCGGTCTCAGCGTCTTCCCCGACGAGACGCTGTCGATGCGGCTGCTCTACGACCCGGAGCTCTTCGACGCCACCACCATCGACCGGATCTCCCAGCACCTCCTGGCCCTGCTCGCCTCCTTCGTGGCAGACACCGGCCAGGTGATCGGCGAGATCCCCATGCTCACCGGCGCGGAGTTCCGGATGATCGTGGACGAGTGGAGCGGCACGACGGCCGACTACTCGATCGAGCGCCGCGTCCACGAGGTGATCGCCGAAGGCGCCCGGCGATGGCCGGAGGCGATCGCGGTGGAGTGCGGTGAGCAGCGGCTGTCCTACGCGGAGCTGGAGACGCGGGCGAACCGGCTCGCCCAGTACCTGACCGGCCTGGGCGTCACCGGCAACGTGCTGGTCGGCGTGGCCGTCGAACGCAGCCTGGACCTCGTCGTCGCGATCCTCGGCGTGCTCAAGTCCGGCTGCGCCTACGTGCCGCTGGACCCGGACTATCCGGCGCAACGGCTGCGCGTCATGCTGGCCGAGTCCCAGCCGGCGGTGGTGCTGACCCATGAACGGCTCGTCGCCGACCTGTCCGCGGCCGGTGCCCGTACGGTGTGCCTGGACCGGGACTGGCCGGCCATCGCCCAGTGCCCGGATGCTCCGCCGCCGAACACCGGCGGGCCGCGCGACCTCGCCTACGTCGTGTACACCTCGGGCTCGACCGGGCAGCCCAAGGGGGTCATGGTCGAGCATCGCTCGCTGTACAACACGGTCGTGGCGGTGTGCGACCTGTGGCTGACCCGGGAGAGCAGGGTCTTCCAGCTCTGCCCGATGAGCTTCGACGCCGCTTCGCTGGATCTGTTCACCACGCTGGTGAGCGGGGCCACGCTGGTGGCTCCGGTGACGGCTCCGGGGTACGGCGGCGCGCAGCTGATCGAGCAGCTGCGTACGAAGATCGTGACGGCCGTGACCATGCCGCCCACCGTCCTGCCGGCCCTCGACGCCGAGGCGCTGTCCGGTCTGGAGTTCATCCGGGTCGGTGGCGAGGTGCTCACCTCCGAGCTGGCCAGAATCTGGTCACGGGGCCGCAGGCTGGTCAACAATTACGGGCCGAGCGAGGGCAGCATCGCCGTCACCCTGTTCCCGGTGGAGCCGGGGACGGAGTACGGCAACGTACCGATCGGGCTGCCCATCCCGAACGACCGCGTCTACGTGCTGGACGCGCGGCTCTCCCCCGTTCCGGTCGGCGTCACCGGCGAGCTGTACATCGGCGGCGACGGCGTGGCCCGCGGCTACGTCGGCCGCCCCGGACTGACCGCCGAGCGCTTCGTCGCCGACCCGTTCGGTCCGCCGGGCGCCCGGCTGTACCGCTCCGGGGACCTCGTCCGCTGGAACCCGGACGGCACGCTGGAGTTCGCCGGCCGGGCCGACGACCAGGCGAAGATCCGCGGTTTCCGGGTGGAGCCGAGAGAGGTGGAGAACGTCCTGTCCCGGCACAAGGGCGTGGCCGAGACGGCCGTGACCATCCACGAGGACGAGGCCGGGAACAAACGCCTGATCGCCTACGTGGTGTCGCCGCCCGGCGCCCCCACGCCTTCCGGCGGCGAGCTCGGCGGGCATCTCGCGGAGTTCCTGCCGGACTACATGATTCCGTCCGCCTTCGTACCGCTGGCGAAGCTGCCGCTCAACCGCAACGGGAAGCTCGACCGCGAGGCGCTGCCCGCGCCGGGCTACCAGGACGACGCCGAGAAGGAGTATCTGCCTCCGCGCAACCCGACGGAAGAGGCGCTGTGCCGGATCTGGTCGGAGGTGCTGGCGATCGACCACATCGGGATCGAGGACAACTTCTTCGACCTGGGCGGCGACTCCATCAGCAGCGTTCGGCTGGTGTCGAGGATCCGCGGCGCCTTCGACGTCGACGTCTCGCCGCATGACCTCTTCGATCGACCGCGGATCGCGGCGCTGGCCGAGCGGATCCAGAGCAAGATCCTGGAGAGCCTGCCGACAGCATCCGGACTCGACGCCTCAGGCAGGATCTGAAGGGACCACGATCTATGTCCACGTCCTTCGAAGACAAGCTGGCCGCCGTTCCCGCCCATCTCCGAGAGCTCGTCCGGCGCCGGCTCGCCGGCGAGCAGCCGCACCCCGAAGACCGGGAGATCGCCCAGGTGCCGCGAGACGGCGTCCTGCCCATGTCGTTCGCCCAGCAACGCCTGTGGTTCCATGCCGAGCTGGAGCCGGGCAGCGCCGAATACAACGCGCTGCGGGCGCTGCGGCTCCGCGGTGACCTGGACATCCGGGCGCTGACCGCCGCCCTGAACCACGTGGTGCGGCGGCACGAGTCACTGCGGACCACGTTCGACGCGGTGGACGGCAGCGGTGTCCAGGTGGTGCACGACCACGTCGACCTGCCCCTCCCGCTGGTCGACCTGTCCGGGCGGGCGTCCGACGGCGCGGTGGAGCAGTGCCTGCTCGACGAGATGAACACGCCGTACGACCTGCGGCGCGGCCCGTTGTTCCGGCCGTCCCTGCTGCGGATGGGCGCGCGGGACCACGTCCTGGTGCTGAGCATGCACCACATCGTCAGCGACGGCTGGTCGATGGGCCGGCTGGCCGGCGAGCTGTCCACGGCGTACACGGCCGAGCTGAGCGGGACCGAAGCCGTACTGCCCCCGCTGCCCGTCCAGTACGCCGACTATGCGGCATGGCAGCGGAACCGGGCGGCCGGCCCCGCGCTCGATGACCAGCTCGCCTACTGGCGGGGGCGGCTGGACCGGATGACCGCCCTCGAACTGCCCACGGACCGGCCACGGCCTCCGGTGCGTACCTCGGCCGGCGCGGTGCACGTGTTCGAGGTGCCGGAGCCGCTGGTGTCGCGCCTGCGGGAGCTGAGCCGCGACAACGGCGCGACGCTGTTCATGCCGCTGGCGGCAGCGACGAAGCTCCTGCTCAGCCGCTACTCGGGCGAGCAGGACATCGCTCTGGGCACCGTGACCTCCGGCCGCGGCCGGCCGGACCTGGAGAACCTGATCGGCTTCTTCATCAACACGGTGGTGCTGCGTTCCCAGGTGGACGGGTCGCTGCCGTTCACGGCCTTCCTGTCGCAGGTCCGCTCCACCTTGCTGGACGCGTTCGCCAACGAGGAGGTGCCCTTCCAGCGGCTGGTCGAGATCCTCCGGCCGGAGCGGGACCCGAGCCGCCCGCCGCTGGTCCAGGTCATGGTCAACCTGCAGAACACGGCGGACGGCGCGCCCGCCTTCCACGGGCTGGAGGTGTCGGAGATCCAGCCGCCGATGAACGTGGCCAAGCTGGATCTCACCTTCGACTTCTACGAGGACGCCCGGTCTCTGACCTGCTATCTCGAATACAGCACCGACCTGTACGACCGGGCCACGATCGAGCGCATGAGCCGGCATCTGCTCATGCTGCTGACCAGCATCACCGAGGCTCCCGACAGCCCTCTGCACGCGCTGGCCATGCTCACCGAAGCCGAGCTCCACGAGCTGACCACCGCCTGGCAGGGCCTCACGGTCCGACGCGGTCCGGCCCGCTGCGTGCACGAGCTGTTCGACGAGCAGGCCCGGCGCAGCCCGGACGCGATCGCGGTGAGCTGCGGCGACGAGCGGCTGACGTTCGCCGGCCTGGCCGCCCGCGCCGACCAGCTGGCCCAGCACCTGACCGGCCTGGGAGTGGGCCCCGGAGTGCTGGTGGGCGTCTGCCTCGAACGCGGCGTGGACGCGGTCGTCGCGTTGCTGGGCGTCCTGAAGGCCGGCGGCGCCTTCCTGCCGCTGGACCCGGACCACCCGGCCCAGCGGTTGACCACGATGCTGGACGACGGCGCCGCCTCCGTCGTGATCACCGAAGCCCGGCTGCGCGACCGCGTCGCCGCGCACCAGGCGACCATCGTGGACATGGACCGGGACCGGCCGGCGCTGGACCGGCTGCCGGCGGTGCCGCCCGCCACCACGGTGACCCCCGACGACCTGGCCTATGTCGTCTACACCTCGGGATCGACCGGAACGCCGAAGGGTGTGATGGTCAACCACCACAACGTGCGGCACATCATGCGCGCCTGGGACGCCCGCTACGGCCTGACCCGGCTGCGCGGGCGTTGCCTTTCGGTCTCCAGCCTCGGGGTCGACGTGTTCTTCGGCGACTTCCTGCTGTCCACGCTGTTCGGCGGCGAACTGGTGGTGTGCCCCGCGGACGTGGTGGCCGACCCGCCGGCACTGGCCGCGATGCTGGGACAGGAGGCCCCGGAGATCCTGGTCACCACGCCGTCGCTGGCGAAGGCGGTGTCGCAGGAGCTCACCTGGGTCGGCGGCAGCCTGGACTCGCTGCGGGTGCTCGCCGTGGGCTCCGAGCCGTGGCTGGCCGACGACTGCGCGAAGCTGCTGGAGCAGGTCGGCCCGGACACCGTCGTCACCAACGCCTACGGCGCGACGGAGACCACCGTGGACTCCACGGTGTTCGAGCTGCGCGCCGACCCGATCGGGCCGGCGGCGATGGTCCCCGTCGGCCGGCCGCTGATCAACACGCGGGTGTACGTACTGGACGCGCGCATGAGCCCGGTCCCGGTCGGCGTCTTCGGCGAGCTCTACATCGGCGGCGACGGCGTGGCACAGGGCTACTGGAACCGTCCCGACCTCACCGAGCGGCGATTCCTGCGCGACCCGTTCACCACCGATCCCGAAGCCAGGCTGTACCGGACGGGGGACCTCGGCCGCTGGCGCGCCGACGGCAACCTGGAGCTCGTCGGCCGGGCCGACGACCAGGTCAAGGTCCGCGGATTCCGGGTGGAGCTCGGCGAGGTGGAGACCGCGATCCTGCGGCACACCGGGATCGCCGCCGCGGCGGCCGCCGTCCGGCGGGACGAGACGGGCCGCGACCGCCTGGTCGGCTATGTGGTCCCGGCCGGGGACCGGGCGCCGGATCTGGGTGAGCTGCGGGCCTTCCTGGCCGACATCGTGCCGGACCCGGCGGTGCCGTCCGCCCTGGTGATACTGGACGCGCTGCCGTTGACCTCCAGTGGAACGCTGGACCGGCGCGCCCTGCCCGCCCCGGACCGCGTGGAGCGGGCGGCGGATCGGTACGTACCTCCCCGGACCCACGTCGAGACCGTGCTGACGGCCGTCTGGGCCGAGGTGCTCGGCGTCGATCAGGGCGGCGTCGGCATCGAGGACAACTTCTTCGGCCTCGGCGGGGACTCGATCCTCGGCCTGCAGGTGGTGTCCCGGGCGCGGCGGGCGGGCCTGCGACTGACCGCGAAACAGATCTTCCTCCACCAGACCGTCGCCGACCTGGCCACGGTGGTGACCGTCGAGGACGTACCGAGGGCGGCGGCGGGCCCGGCCGTCGGGGACGTGCGACTGACGCCGGTGCAGCACTGGTTCTTCGAGGAGTACCCGGACGGAGCCGAGCACTTCAACCAGTCGATGTTCCTGGAACTGTCCGACGACCCCGACGTCGCGGCGTTGCGCACGGCGTTCGCCGGCTCGCTCGCCCACCACGACGCGCTCCGGCTGCGGGCCGAGCGCACGGCGGACGGATGGCGGCAGCACTACGCGAGCATCGAGGACGGCGAGGTCTTCCGGACGGCCGACCTGTCGGAACTCGACGAGCCCGGCCAGGACCGCGCGATGCGCGACGCCGTCATGGAGGCGCAGCGCGGGTTGCGGCTGGACACCGGGCCGCTGGTCAGAGCCGTGTTCTTCACCCTCGGCCGGGGCCGGAGTCCCCGGCTGTTCGTCACCGCGCATCACCTCGTGGTCGACGGCGTGTCCTGGCGGGTGCTGCTGTCCGATCTGGACACCGCCTACCAGCAGGCCGCCCGTGGCGAGGACGTGCGGCTGGAGCCGAAGACGAGCTCGTACCGGGACTGGTCCGGCCGCCTGGGCGAGGCGGTGGCCGCGGGCAGGTTCGAGCGGGAGCTCGCGTACTGGTCGGAGGTCGAGCGGGCGGTCGAGAACGCGGCGGTCCTGCCGGTGGACGGCTCCGGGGAGAACACCGTCTCAGGGGAAAACACGGTCGGAGCCACGCGCACCGTATCGGTGCGGCTGAGCGCCGAAACGACCCGGGCCCTGCTGCGGGACGTGCCCGGTGTCTACCGGACCCAGGTCAACGACGTGCTGCTCGGCGCGCTCGCCACGGTGCTGTCCGCGTGGACCGGTGGCGACACGATTCCGGTGGAGATGGAGGGTCACGGCCGGGAGGACCTGTTCGACGACGTCGACCTCTCGCGCACGGTCGGCTGGTTCACCACCCTGTTCCCGGTCGCGCTGACCGTACCGTCGGCGCCGGACTGGGGAGCGGTCATCAAAGCGGTGAAGGAGCAGTTACGCGAGATACCGACGGCCGGGCTCGGCTACGGCGCGCTGCGCTACCTGGGCAATGGCGGCGCGCTCGGGCGGGGCCGCCCCTGCCAGGTCGGGTTCAACTACCACGGCCGCTTCGACGTGGACACCGACGACGGCGGCGGCCTGGTCCGCGGCTGGCTGCCCAGCCCGGTCGCGGACCGGAGCCCGGACCTGGCCCGGCAGAACCTCATCGAGGTCACCGGCATGGTGCGGCAGGGCGAGCTCGAGTTCGGCTGGGAGTACGCGGTCGGCATCCACCACGAGGCGACCATCGCCCGGCTGGCCGCGGAGTTCGTGGCCGCTCTGGAGCAGATCGTCGAGCACTGCGCGCGGCCGGGCGCGGGGGGCTGCACGCCGTCGGACTTCCCGCTGGCGGGGCTGGACCAGGACGGTGTGGACCGGATCGCCGGTGACGGGCGGTCGGTGGAGGACGTCTACCCGTTGACGCCGATGCAGAGCGGGCTGCTGTTCCACTCGCTCGGCGCGCACGACACCGACATCTATTTCACGCACTTCGGTCTGGTGCTGGACGGGGTCACCGATCCGGAGATCCTCGCCGAAGCCTTCCAGCGGGTGGTCGACCGGACGCCGATCCTGCGTACCGCCGTGGCCGGGGAGGAGGCCGGCGAGCCGTTACAGGTGGTGTACCGAGACGTCCGGTTGCCGGTGACCCAGCACGACTGGCGCGGACTGTCCGCAGCCGCGCAGGAAGAGCGGAAGAAGCGGCTGTGGGAGGAGGCCACGCGACAGGAGCTCGACCTGACCAGGCCGCCGCTGATGCGACTGCACATGGCCCGGCTGTCGGAGACCGGCGTCCAGATCCTCTGGTCGTCGCACCACATCCTGCTGGACGGCTGGAGCTTCGCCGACGTGCTGTCGGAGGTGTTCGAAGAGCACGCCGCGCTCACCGGCGAACAGGTGAGCGCGCCGAAGGTCCGCCGCCCCTATCGGGAGTACGTGCGGTGGCTGGCCGACCAGGACAAGAACGCCGCGGCCGACCACTGGCGGCGGACGATGGCCGGCTTCACCGCGCCCACCCCGCTCCCGTTCGACCGTGCTCCGGTGCGGGCCCACCAGTCCCGCGACTCGGCCTGGCTGGATCTGGCACTGTCGCAGGAGCACACCCGGCGGCTGGAGCGGTTCGCCAGGAACGCCCGTCTGACGGTGAACACCGTGATCCAGGGGGCCTGGGCGATGTCGCTGTCCCGCTACAGCGGCGAGCGGGACGTGTCCTTCGGGACCACCGTGTCCGGCCGGCCGGCGGAGCTCCCCGGCGCGGACGAGATGATCGGCCTGTTCATCAACACGCTGCCGGCCCGGGTACGTGTGGACCGCGATCTCGACACGCTGTCGTGGCTGCGGCGGATCCAGGAACAGCAGGTGGACGCCCGGCAGTACGAGTACGTCTCGCTGGCCCAGGTACGCCAGTGGAGCGAGATACCGCACGGCAGCAACCTGTTCGACAGCGTCGTCGTGTTCGAGAACTTCCCCTACGACGACGAGGCGGCGGCCAAAAACGGCCTCCAGGTCCGCGAGATGACCAGCGTGGAGACCTCGAACTACCCGCTCACCTGTGTCGCCTTCATCACCGACACGCTGCGCATGCGCCTCGGCTACGACCCCCGGCTGTTCGACGAGGACACGGCCCGGCGGTTCTCGGATCACCTGCTCGGGCTGCTGGACGCCATGGTCACCGCGCCGGACCGTCCCCTGCGGGCGCTGCCGGTCGCCGGCGACGCGGAGCTGCGCGGACTCGTCGTGGAGCGCAACGACACCGCCACCGGCTATCCCGCCCGCTGCCTGCCCGAGATCTTCGCCGAACAGGCCCGGCGGGTACCGGACGCGCCGGCCGTCGTGTGCGGGGAGGCCCGGCTGACCTACGCGGAGCTGGACGCCCGCGCCAACCAGCTCGCCCGCGAACTGGCCGAGTGCGGGGTGGGGCCGGAGGTCCCGGTCGGGATCTGCCTCGAAGGCGGCCTGGACATGGTGACGGCGGTGCTGGGCGTGTTGAAGGCGGGCGGCGCCTACGTGCCACTCGACCCGGGCTACCCGCCGGAGCGGCTGGCGTACATGCTCGACGACACGGCGGTCCCGGTCCTGCTCACCGCGACCCGGCTGGCCGACCGGCTGCCGGCCACCCGGGCGAACGTGATCTACCTGGACGAACGTCAGGCCGCCATCGCCCGGCATCCCCGAACGGCACCGGCGGTCCGCCTGGAGCCTGACAACCTCGCGGTGCTCGTCTACACCTCCGGCTCCACCGGCGTGCCCAAGGGCGCCATGCTCACCCACCGGGGCCTGGTACGGCTGGTGCTCGCCGCCGGCCCGCACACCTTCGCCGGCGCCGAGATCATCGCCCAGCACCATTCGATCTCCTTCGACGCCTCGCAGAACGAGCTCTGGAACGCGCTGCTCACCGGAGCCTGCCTGGCGGTGCGGCCCGGCGGCTTCCACGCCGTCGACGAGCTGGACGAGTTCCTGAAGGCCAACCAGGTCGCCGCGATGTCGTTCTCGGCCGGGTTCTTCCATGCCATCGCGGACACCGATCCCGGGATCCTGTCCGGGCTGCGGAAGGTCGTCATCGGCGGGGAGGCGCTCTCGCCGGCGCACTGCGCGCGGGTGCTGGACCGGCTGCCCGACCTGGAGATCGTCAACGCGTACGGTCCCACCGAGTGCTCGGTGACCGCCGGCTGCTTCCCGGTCCGTTCGATCGGGCCGGGGGACACCGTGGTGCCCATCGGCAGGCCGGTCGCCCACGCCACGATCTACCTGCTGGACGACGACCTGAACGTGGTGCCGACGGGAGTGGCGGGCGAGGCGTACATCGGCGGCGACGGCGTCACCCGCGGGTTCTGGGCCCGGCCGGCGATGACCGTGGAGCGGTTCGTGGCCGATCCGTTCGGGCCGCCGGGCTCCCGGATGTACCGCACCGGCGACCTGATGCGGTGGCGGGCGGACGGGAATCTCGAGTTCGTCGGCCGGACCGACGACCAGGTGAAGGTCCGGGGCTTCCGGATCGAGCTCGGCGAGATCGAGAAGGTCATCGCCCGGCACGCCGGGGTCGCCCAGATCGCCGTCATCGTGCGGGAGGACCAGCCGGGGCACAGACGCCTGGTCGCCTACGTCGTGGCGAAGGCGGGCGCCACCGTCGAGCCGAAGGAGCTCGGCAGGTTCGTGGCGGGCAAGATCCCGGAGTACATGGTGCCGGCCGCGTTCGTCGTGCTGGAGCAGCTCCCGCTGACCCCGCACGGCAAGGTCGACCGCCGGGCGCTGCCCGCCCCCGAGCAGGGACTGGCCGACCGCCCGTACGTCGCCCCGCGCACGCCGGTCGAGGAGGCCATGGCCGGTATCTGGTCCGAGATACTCGGTGTCCCGCGGGTCGGCGTAGAGGACAACTTCTTCGAGCTGGGCGGGGACTCGATCCTGAGCATCCAGGTGGTCTTCAGGAGCAGGCGAGCGGGTCTGCCCGTCTCCTCCAGCGACCTGTTCCGGCACCAGACCATCGCGGAGCTCGCCACGGTGGCCGGTCAGGCGGAGCAGATCGCGGCGACTCAGACGGCGGTGGTGGGCGCGGTCCCGCTGACACCGATCCAGCGGGAGTTCTTCGACACGCACACGGTGGCCCCGCACCACCTCACCCAGTCCATGCTCGTCGAGCTGGCCGCGGACGTCGACGAGGACGCGCTGCGCACCGCCTTGTCGGCCGTGCTGGCGCACCACGACGCGCTGCGGCTGCGCTACGTACGCGATGGGGACCGGTGGTCGCAGTACAACGCCCCGGCGGAACAGGCCGAGCTGCTGCACCGGCATGACCTGTCGGCCGTGGCCGAGTCGAGGCGCGCGCGGGCCATGGACGAGCTGGCGGTCGAAGCCGACTCGACGCTCGATCTGGCCGAGGGTCCGCTGCTGCGCGCGCTGCTGTTCGACCTCGGCGCGGGCCGACGGGCGTGGATGTACCTCACCGTGCATCATCTGGTGATCGACGCGGTGTCCTGGCGGATACTCAACGACGACCTGGACACCGCCTACCGGCAGGCGGCGAGCGGCGAACCGGTGGACCTGGGGCCCAAGACGTCCTCGTTCCAGCAGTGGGCCGACCGGCTCGCCGGGCACGTCAAGGACGGCGGCTTCGACGAGCAGCTCGGCTACTGGGCCGCGCTGCCGGAGAGCACCCCGCTGCCCGCTGACGGACCCGGCCCGAACACCGTGTCCTCCAGGAGGATCCTGCCGATCACCTTGACCGAGCGGGAGAGCGAGGCGTTGCTGCACGTGGCTCCCGGGGTGTTCCGCGCCCGGGTCAACGACGTGCTGCTCAGCGCCCTGGCCTGGACGCTGTGCCGGTGGTCGGGCGAGAGGCGGCTGGTGATCGAGCTGGAGGGCCACGGGCGGGAGGAGATCTTCGACGACATCGACCTGTCCCGCACGGTCGGCTGGTTCACCAGCTCCTACCCCGTCGTCCTCGACGTGCCGAGCCTGACGGACCAGGACTGGCCGGCGGTGGTCAGGTCCGTCCGCCGGTGCCTGCGTTCCGTTCCCGGCAACGGCCTGGGGTACGGCGCGCTGCGCCACCTCGGCCCGGCCGACTCCGCGCTGGCCGGCCGGGTCTCGCCCCAGGCGCTGTTCAACTACCACAGCCAGATCGACGAGATCACCAGAACGGACGGCCGGTCCCTGTACCACGCCTTCCACGACACCATCGGGCAGGAACAGCACCCCGACGAACAGGTGGTCCACCCGCTGGAGATCGTCGGCGCGGCGGAGGAGGGCCGGCTCATGTTCAACTGGCACTACTCGACCGGCCTGCATGACCGGGCCACCGTCGAACGGGTGGCCGAGGACTTCCGGACGGCTCTGCGGTCACTCGCTCGGTTCAGCGACCCGGGCATCGAACGGTGAGGCCACAGGTGGATTCCGAGACCTTGTCCGTCCTGCTGGCGCGACTGGTGCGGCGGCATCGCATTCCGGGGGCGCAACTGGCCGTACGGTGGCAGGGCCAGACGATCACCGCCGAAGCGGGCGAGGAGTCCGTCGCCACGGGCCGTCCCGTCACCAGCCGGTCCGCGTTCCCGATGGGATCCCTTACCAAGCCGTTCACCGCGACCCTGGCGATGATGCTGGTCGCCGACGGCGACGTCGAGCTCGACGTGCCGCTCGCCACATACCTGCCCGAGCTCGGCTTCGGGCCCGGGCAGGTGACCCTGAGGCAGTTGCTCAGCCACACCGGCGGGCTGGTGGCCACCGTCGACGAGACGGCCTCGGGCATGACCCGGCGTCGGTGGGTGGACTCCCGCGCCGCGATGGCGCACCCGCCGGGCTTCGCGTTCTCGTACTCCAACGCGGGCTATCTCCTGGCGGCGCACCTCGTCGAGGTGATCACCGGGATGAGCTGGCGGCAGGCCGTGGAGTCGTTCCTGCTGCGCCCGCTGGGCATCGCGCCGCTGTTCGTCGTGGACCCTCCGCCGCGCTCAGGGACGCCGCCCGTCGCCGACGGGCACGCGGTCCGGCCGCATGCCCCGGCGCTGCCGATCAGGGAGCAGTCCGTGTCCCCGCTGGAGGAACCGGTCGCCGGGCTGGCCGCCAGTGCGGCGGATCTGGTCGCCTTCGCCGGGCTGCACCTGCCCGCGTGCCCCGAGCCGGCGCTGCTGGACGACGCGACCACCGAGGAGATGCGGCGCGACCGGCTCGACGACGTGGCCGTCGGCTCGTTCGGACTGGCGGACGGCTGGGGTCCCGGCTGGTCGCTGTACCGCCGTGCCGGGCGGGAGTGGTTCGGGCACGACGGGACCGGCGACGGAGCGTGGTGCCACCTGCGTGCCGAGCCGGTCAGCGGGACCGTGGTCGCGCTGATGACCAACGGGAGTACCGGCGTCAGTCTGTGGGAGGCGCTGGTCGGGGAGCTCCGGTCGATGGGGCTGGACGTGGGCGACTACCGCCTGTCGGCACTGCTCGACCCCGGGCCGCCGGTGCCCGGCCCCGCCGAGTGCGCCGGTCACTACGCCAACGGGTCCTGGACGTGCGTCGTGGAGGCGTCCGGCGGGGAGCTGTACCTCTCCGTCGGGTCGGAACCAGGGTGGAAGCTGAGCTGCTTCCAGGACCTGCGTTTCACCACCGCCGGAGCGGACCGGGGCGCGATGCCTTATATCGGCAGATTCCTTCGCGACCCGGCGACCGGGCGGGTCGATCTGCTGCAGATCACCGGGAGGCTGGTCCGGCGCCGGGAATAGCGCGGCAGGGCAACAGGTCCGCGCTTATGACCGGGAGGATCTGTTCCTGCGAATCGTGGATGAAGAAATGTCCGCCGCGGTAAATCCGTACCCGGCATTCGGCGGTGGTGTGCCGGCCCCACCGCCGGAGTTCGTCCTCGTCGGCATAGTGGTCGTCGCTGCCGCCGAAGACCGAGAGCGGGCAGGAGAGCGGCGGCTCGGGACGGTAGCGGTAGGTCTCGGCGACGGCCAGGTCGGCGCGCAACATGGGCAGCAGGGCCGCGAACAGGTCCGGATCGTCCAGCAGTTCCTGCGGCGTGCCCCCGGTCTCGCGCAGCCATTTCGCCAGCTCGGGAGTGGGCACGCCGTGCACCGGACGCTCCCGCATGGGCAGGTCGGGCGCCGATCGCCCGGACACCACGAGCCCGCTGGGCTCGCTGAGCCCCAGGTGCCGGATCCACCGGCAGGCCTCGAACGCGATGAGCGCCCCCATGCTGTGGCCGAACCAGGCGTACGGCCGGTCCAGCAGCGGCGCGATGCCCCGGACGAGCTCGGGCACCAGCTGGTCCACGCGGGTGTACGGGGTCTCCTGGAAGCGGATCTCCCGGCCCGGCAGCCGGATGGCGACCACCTCGATCTCCGGGGCGAGCAGCCGGGCCCACGTCCTGTAGACGGCGGCTCCGCCGCCCGCGTGCGGGGCGCAGAACAGCCGCAGGCGCGGCTCGTCCACGGGCGCCCACCGCACGTCCCAGCCGCTGATCGACACGATGTTGATTGCCCGGTTTCTCACGGCGCCATCCCTAATAGTAGCCACCATGGGCGCATCATCCCGCCGGCCGGCACCGGTGTCGACATTTTTGAATTATATGTTAAGTACGCAGGTCGGCCATTTTTTAGCCCTTGCTGCTTTTGGTGGATTTATTATGATCGCTTAAGTCCCCCGGCTGAGCGAGGTGCTTGTGAACGCAATACGGAATCCACTCGCCATCGAGCTAGGAAATCTCACCCAATTTGAATACCTGGCGCTGAACAGTCCACTCAACC
The DNA here is from genome assembly GCF_043197155.1 of Nonomuraea sp. NPDC049269. NCBI lineage: Bacteria > Bacillati > Actinomycetota > Actinomycetes > Streptosporangiales > Streptosporangiaceae > Nonomuraea > Nonomuraea sp. NPDC049269. Next base: position 1,019,424 of record NZ_JBICSO010000002.1, on the reverse strand, counting down.
TTTCTGACGGCCATGCCCGGCAGGAACTCACCCCCAACCAGGCCAGAATCATCGAAGAGCTGCCGAGCCTCTGGACCGACGCCGTCAAGCGGCCGGTGAGCGAGGTCGAGGCGGACACGCAGAGCGCCTTCTTCGGGCTGCTCGGTCAGCACCACTACCCGATCGCCGAAGGCCGCGTACTGAGCTGCTACTCCTCGTCGGTGGCCATGGAGATCTTCGCCAGGTCACTCGCCGGAGTGAGCGGCTCGATCGGGCTCGTCCACCCCACCTTCGACAACATCCCCGACATCCTGCGCGGGGTGGGGCTCAAGCTCGTACCCATCGAGGAGGACGCCCTGCACGGCGGCGACCTCGACCCGGAGCTGCTGCGCGGCGTCGGGGCCATCTTCATCACGACCCCCAACAACCCGACCGGCCGGGTGGTCTCCCGAGAGCGGCTGCGCCGCCTGGCCGACGAGTGCGCGGAGCACGACGTGGTGCTGGCCCTGGACACGTGCTTCCGCGGGTTCGACACCGACGCCCACTACGACCACTACGCCGTGCTCGAAGCCAGCGGATGCCGGTGGGTGGTCATCGAGGACACCGGCAAGCTGTGGCCCACGCTGGAGCTCAAGATCGGCTGGCTGGTGTCGGCGGCCCATGTCGGGCTGCCGCTGGCCAAGGTGTACTCGGACATCCTGCTCGGCGTCTCCCCGCTGATCATGTCCATGGTGCGGCGATTCTGCGAGGACGCCGCCGAGGGCGGGCTGGCCGAGCTGCACGAGTTCATCGCCGGCAACCGGGCGATGCTGCGTACCACGCTGGCGAACGTTCCCGGCGTCGAGTTCCTCGACCCGTTCTCGCGCACCAGCGTGGAGCGGATCGGCATCGGGTCGCGGTCCAACCTGGCCGTGTGGTCGGCGTTGCGCGAGCACAACGTGTTCGCGCTGCCGTGCCAGAAGTTCTACTGGAACAATCCCGACGAGGGCGAGGGCATCCTGCGCATCGCGCTGGCCAGGCCGCCGTCCGCGCTCGCGGCGGGAGCGGCGGCGCTACGGGCCGTGCTCTCGGAAGCCTGATGGCCGAGCCCGAGGAGCTCGCCGGGCCGCTGTCGCACCGGAGGCGGTGGTATCCGGATGTCGTGCAGGACGTGGCCCCGCCGCGGATGTTCGACCTCGGGCCCGGTTATCTGGATCCCGCCCTGCTACCGGTCGATCTCCTTCGCGCGGCCTACGCGGACGCGCTGGCCGAATTCGGGTCGGCCGCGCTCAGCTACGGCCACAACGCCGGGGCGCTCCCGCTGCGTACGATCCTCGCCGAGCGGGCCGACCACCTCTGCACCCCCGATCACATCGTGGTGACGGCCGGCACGTCGCACGCGCTCTACCTGATCGCCACCATCCTGGGCGGGCCGGGCGACGTCGCGCTCGTCGAGGAGGTCGGGTACGACCTCGGCCGCGCCATCCTGGCCGACTGCGGTCTGCGCCCGCGCGCCGTCGAGATGGACGCCTCGGGCATGGTCCCGGAGGCGCTGGACCGCGCGCTGGCCGACCGTGACGGGCGTCCCGCGTTCGTCTACCTCAGTCCCACCTTCCACAATCCCACCGGACTGCTGGTGCCGGGAGAGCGGCGGCGCGAGCTCATCAGGGTCGCCGCCGAGCACGGGGTGCCGCTCGTCGAGGACGACGCGTACGCCGAGCTGGCCCTGGACCGCGCCGCGACGCGCGACTCACTGGGCGCGCTGTCCGGGTATCGCGGAGTGATCCGGCTCTGCTCCTTCTCCAAGTCGGTGGCTCCCGGCCTGCGCCTCGGCTGGCTGGCCACCGACCCCGAGACGGCCGCCAGGATCCAGGGGCACGCCGTGTTCGACAGCGGTGGCTCGCCGAACCACCTGGCCTCGCTCGCGGTGACCCACCTGCTGTCGAGCGGCGCCTACGACCGGCAGCTGAGCTGGCTCAGGGCCCGCCTGCGGGCCCGTCGCGACGCCCTCGCCGACACGCTCCGCGCCCACCTGCCCGAGGAGATCAGGTTCGACCGCCCGGCGGGCGGCTTCTTCCTCTGGCTCCGCTCGTACGGTCAGCAGGACGAACCGGCGCTGCTGGCCGCGGCGCAGGAAGCGGGGGTCAGAGTCCTGGCCGGCTCCCGGTTCGGCCGATCGGCGCAGCCGAGCATCCGGCTCGCCTACAGCTTCAACTCACCGGCCAGGCTGGCCGCCGCCGCGCTCAGGCTGGCCGCGGCCTGGAACCCGACGGATCGGACCCGCTCATGCACGTAGCCACTGGACCCCATGGGTACAGCCTCCCCTTGTCCCCCTCCGGACTCTCGGCCATGGTCACCCCGCCCCCGTGGCACTTCTCCGGTGACGTGATCATGGTCGAGTACCGGGTCGACCCCGCTGTCGCCGCCGCCTTCCTCCCGCCGGGGGTGGACCCCGGCGCCGATCCCGGTGCGGCCGCCGCCGTCTTCGCGCACTGGCACTGGTGTTCGGAGCCGGACCGGGAGTCGGCCGACCCCGCGCGCAACCAGTTCAACGAGTTCCTGATCCTGCTCGGCTGCACCGCGGAGGGGCGGCCGATGGCGCGCTGCCCGTACGCCTGGGTGGACGGCGCCGTCCCGATGGCCCGCGGCTGGATCCAGGGCATGCCGAAGCAGTTCGGCACCGTCCACCAGACCCATCCCAAGGCCGTGGGCCACGCCGGTCCGCGGCTGGCCGGGGGCGGGCGCTTCCACGGCATCGCCTCCCAGTACGGCCGCCGCATCGCCGAGGCGAGCGTCACCCTGGACGGGCCGGTCGGCGACCCGCCCGAGTTGCACACCGTTCCGCTCGTGCACACCCGGCATTTCCCCGCCTGGGTCCCCCCGGAGCAACCGCTCTCGCAACTGGTGGTCTCCGTGGTCGCCGGCGTCGAGTTCGGCGAGATCTGGGCGGGCGCGGCGAGCCTGCGCTTCGCCGACGACCTGGAGGACGACCTGGCCGCCCTCGCGCCGGCCGAGGTCGGCCGCGGCTTCGTCTTCTCCTACGCGGAGACGCTATGCCATGGCCGGGAACTCGGGTCAGCGGACGTAGGGCAGGGATAGAGCGCAGGTAGTGAGGTGCTGAATGATTCGGTTCATGAGATGGAAACAGGCAATCGCCGGAACATTCATTGCTCTGCTCGCCTTCGCGATCGCCGGGCCGGTCGCGGCCGACACGGCTTTTTCCCCGACGGCGGTCCAGTGTGACCCGCCGTGGGGTTTCTTCTGCTAAGGCACCGCCCGTGCAATGTCCGCAAGTCCCTCCTGAGCGCGAGCGGCGCCCTCTTCGTCGCTGAGCGCGAGAAAGAGCGCCCGGGCCGCCGTATAGTCGGCGACCGCCAGCGCCAGCTCTCCGAATTTCACGTACTCCGAGGCCAAGGCGCATCTCGCCTTGGCCTCAATGCGTCGCTCCCCGGCGATCTGGGCCAGCTCACAGGCTTCGAGCAGGCTGAGGAACCCGGCGTCCCGCTTGCCCTGGCCGACCTGCAATACGCCCAGATCCACCAGGACGAACGCGGTCCCGACGTGGTGAACGACGGAGCGGATGATCCGCAACGCGTTCTCGAACCCGATCTCGGCCGCGTCGAGATTGCCCACGTGCGCGTCGAGGACGGCCAGACTGTGCAGGATCTGCGCCTCCAGGCCGCGGTTGCCCGCCGTATGGGCGAGCAGCCTGGCCTTCTCCAGGTAGACGCGGGCCGTCCAGTCGGCGTGCCGGTCCAGGAAGATCTTGGCCATCCCGTGTACGGCCCCCGCCTCGCTCGCCCGGTCACCCACCGCGGCCAGCAGCGCGGCGGCCTTCGCGTACGTCTCCTCCGCCCCGGCCAGATCACCCGCGCTCCTGCGGATGGCGGCGACGTCGCTCAACGCCAGTCCCTCGCCCCCGGCGTCCCCGAGGAGCCGGAACAGGGCCGCCGCTCGGTCGAGGAGCTTTCTCGCCTCGCCCCGATCGTGATGGATGACGGCCCGGTGGCCCTGGGAGTAGAGCATGGCGGCCCCACCGCGCAGGTCTCCTGCCTGCCGGACGACCTCCAAGGCGCGATCGGTGAGCGTACGCCACAACTCGAAGTGGCCACCCGCCTCCAGCAGGGGGAACAGGGCCAGCGCGAGCTCCCAGCAGTACTCCGCCCGGCCGAGCTCGGCGGCCTGGTGCACCGCGGCCGCGATCCGCGCGGCCTGGGATTCCAGCCAGGCGGGTGCCCAGTCGGGCGGCAGCGTGTGGAGCGCGGCCCCGCGCGGCTCCCAGCGGCGGGCGCCACCCCGCACGATGCCCCAGTGCCCGCCGCGGATGGCGACGTAGGCGCCGTCGCTCAGGCTGAGCAGCGCGCCGAAGGACCGGTCGAGCGCCGCGATCCGCTCCGCGGGTGAGTCCTCCTTGAGCGCCCGCGCGTGGCCGAGCGCCAGGACGAGGTCATGACAGGTGTAGAGGGCGCCCTCGTGCGACCGTTCGCCGGTCGGGGACAGGAAGCCCGCCTCGCCGAGCTGGTCGAGGCGCTCCTCGGCGGCCAGGAGCGAGACGCCGGCCAGGGCGGCGGCCATCCAGGCGGACACCTCGCGCTGGCCCGACAGGCCGATACGTCTCAGCAGCGAGCGCGTCTCGCTGTCCAGCGTGCCGTAGGCCCACTCGAGCACCGGCTCGACCTCGCTCAGCTCGGTGAGTATCCGTTCCCGGTCGGCGAGCCGGGCGGCCACCTTGCTGATCTGCCACATGGGCCTGGCCGCCAGCCGGGAGCCGACGATGGCCAGGGCGAGCGGCAGCCCGAAGCAGAGTTCGATGACGCGATTGACCGCCTCCGGCTCGGCGGACATCCGCTCGGTTCCGGCGCACTGGGTCAGCAGCGCCCTGGCGTCGTCCAGTTCGAAGGGCAGGAGCGGGATCAGGGTGACGCCGTGGAACTGGGCGGCGCTGGCCCGGCTGGTCACGATCACCGCGCAGCCGGAACTCCCGGGCAGGAGCGAGGCGATCTGCTGGGCGTCCACCGCGTCGTCCAGGACGATCAGCAGGCTCTTGTCGGCGACCACGGACCGGAACATCTCGGACCGCTCCTCCATGTCCGCGGGAACGGCCGCGCCGCCCGTCCCCAGGGCGCGCAGGAACCTGGCCAGGACCTCGTGCGGCCTGGCCGGCCGCGGCCCCGTACCGCCGAGGTTGGCGAACAGCTGGCCGTCGGGATAGTCCCCTTTGAGGGCGTGCGCGACCTCCAGCGCCACGGTCGTCTTGCCAATCCCGCCATGCCCGACGACGACCACCACGGGCAGGTGCCTGCGCCGCTGCGGGGTCAGCGCGAGCATCGCCTGCTTCACCTCGGCGCCCCGGCCGATCATCGACGGCAGGCCCGGGGGCAGTTGCTGGGGGGCGAGCACGACCTCATGCCAGTGGTGCAGGGCGGAGTCCTGCTGAAGGATCTGCGCGTACAGCCGCTGCAGCTCCGGCGCCGGATCCACGCCCAGCTCGTCGATCAGCCGGTTGCGCAGCTCGACGTAGGTGCGCAACGCCTCAGGTCCGCGCTGTGAGTGGTAGAGGGCGAGCATGAGCTGGGCGGCGAAGCGTTCGCGCATCGGGTGGACCGCTGTCAGCAGGTGCAGCTCAGGGATGAGCTCCGCGTAGCGGCCCAGGGCCAGCTCGGCCTCGATGCGCTCTTCCAGCGCGGCCAGGCGCAACTCTTCCCATCTGCGGGCCACCGTCTGGAAGACCTCGCCCTCGAACCCGGCCAGCGCGGGGCCGCGCCACAGCTCCAGCGCCCGGCACAGCTCGGCGGCGGCCTCACCGGTCCGGCCGGCGCGCGCCGCCGCACGCCCCCGGCCGACCAGCCCGTCGAAGACGTGCGCGTCGACGGCCTCGGGCTCGGCGAACAGCGCGTAACCGTCGACGCTCCGCTGGATCGACCCGGCACCGAGCAGACCGCGCAGCCGCTTGACGGCGCCGTGGATCTGGGTGGACGCTGTCTTGCGCGGCGAGTCGCCGTAGAGGGCGTCAATGAGCTGGTCTTTGGAGACCGCCTCGCCGGGGGCGAGAAGGAGGCGGGCGAGCACGGTGCGGTCCCGCATCCCGGCGACGGGGACCTCGGTGTCATCACGTCGGACAATCAATGGGCCCAGGATTCCGTATGTCAAGACTGGAACCATCAGCCGCTCCATCTCGTCATGAGGGCCACTGTAAACGTTATCTAACTTTCTGAGAACGTTTACCGTGATTCCCGTACATAACAATTGGCTGGGAGATTTGGGCGGCCGATTCAGGCTCCTGATATCGGTAGGTGGATTTGCCAGGTGGAATTCAACGGCACTGCGTCGCCTGCCCGTGACCGGCTGTTCATTGATTTCGGGTTGACCGCTTGAAGATTTGACTGGTTGACCTTTTGACGGGACAACTGGTTGTAGCGAATGGTAACTCTGGGCGGCAATTCTCCCGTCCTTATCAATGGACGCATACTCCCGCCGCCGGCCGTGACTCAGCAGTCCGCGGGACCCTCCGAGGTGAGCGCGGCCAGCGAGCAGACCTTCGTGACGGGGTAGTACTCACCCATGACGGCCGCGGCGGAGGCGGGATCGCCGTCCTCCGGCACGTTCTGCACGGCCTCGGCGAAGCCGGCGTCCACGACCATGTTGCGGAGGATGATCCGATGCGTCGCCGCGGGCCGGGCGGCCGAGAACGGCAGGAACGTCACCCCGGGCACCTGCTCGATCGCCTCCCGCTGCGACTCCCCGCCGACCACGTAGCTGTAGCGGCCGTCGGAGTCGAGCCCGGTGTGGTCGTCGGCGCGGCATCCGTAGTCGGACGTGCCGTCGGGCAGCGGGTTCACCACGACCTGGTACGGGGGCAGGGTCAGGTTCGTGCACATGGACCAGTAGCGCACGTCCTTGCCCAGGGCCGGCCAGGGGGCCGGGTGCGAGCCCTGGGCGTTGTGCGGGGCCTTGCCGCGGATGACGACGACCCGGCCGCCGACGGGTGGGGTGACGTCGGCGTAGAGATAGGCGGAGTCCCCGTTCGGGAAGCCGCCGGTCGGACGGTCGGCGGGGTCCGCGCGGGCGAACGCGGCCGCGGCTCGCGTGGCCACGGCCGTGCCTTTCGCTGGTGGGGTGGCGATGCTGGTCGTGGGCTGCGGATCGTCGCAGATGGGTACGGGCTGCGAGACGCCGTCGCGCTCGAAGGTGACGGCGGGGAGTCGCACCTGGCTGAAGTCCCCGTCGGCGGGGAGGTAGACGCGGTAGACGATGTTCCCCGTGGCCCCTACTGAGGTGCCGGGCGGGGCCAGCGGCAGCGTGTTGACCTGCCCCGGAGCCGCATCGGCGGCCACCGTGAGCGTGTAGTGGCCGCCGGGGGTCGCCTGCTGCTGCCAGGGGTTGACGCTGCCCGCGTCCGGCTGGATGCGGTGGTCGGTGAGCGACGATGGGACGCCGTTCGACTCGAACAGGCCGCCGCCCTCCTTGTACACCTGGACAGAGGCGTACCGGCTGTCGGGGTACTCGCCGGACAGCGTGATCCGTAACCCCTCCTGCACGGTGAACGGCAGCACCCAGTACGTGGCGGCGGAGTCGGGGTAGAAGACGTTGCGCGTGTCGGCGGAGACCTTGACCTCCCATGCGCAGTCGGGCGTCACCGGCGGAGTGGCCGCGGCGGCGTGCTGCGGAAACGTGACGAGGAGGGTGGCGGTGGCCATGAGGGCGGCACCCAGTCTTGGTGTGATCATGCGAGGCATGGTGACGATGCTTCTTGGCAGATCTCTGGCAGGCGGGCGGTCTATTCCAGCCAGGACCGCGCGGATGCCGGCGCTTGCCGGCCGGTCAAGGGGAGACGTACTTCGGCGCGCGTTCCCGGACCGTCGAGGGAAGCGCTCAGCGTGGCGGTGCCGCCGTGGAGCGTCGCCTGCTGCCGCACCAGCGTGAGGCCGAGCCCGGAGCCCGGGCTGCCGGAGCGGCGGCGGAAGCGGGCGAACATCGCATCGCGGTCCTGCGGCACCACCCCCGAGCCCGCGTCCTGAACGGCGAGGATGACCTCCTCCCCCACGTCCAGGCTCACGCTGATCGCCGCCCGGCCGGACCCGTCGGCGCCGTGGACGGCGGCGTTGTCGAGCAGGTTGTCGGCGACCATGCGCAGCCCCTCCGCCCAGCCGCGTACGCGCACTTTGTCCGCCAGACGGGCCGTGATCGTGGCGTGCGGGTGACGGTGCCGCGCGTCCTCGACCGCGTCGTTGACGATCTCGGTCAGGTCGGTGTCCGCGAAGGCGCCGGGGTCGAGCAGCTCACCGCGCGCGAGCCGGCGCAGCATCGTGATGAGCCGCTGGATGCGGCCTTGTTCGGCGGCGAGGTCGGCGATGATCTCGGCGCGGTCCGCGGGGTCCAGTTCGGGGTGGTCCAGGAGGGTGAGGTTGGTACCCATGCTGGTGAGCGGGGTGCGGAGCTCGTGCGCGGCGGTGGCCGCGAAGGCGCGGGCGGTCTCCAGGGCCTCGCCGGTACGGGTCACGGCCGCGTCGCGCCGGTCCAGGAGATCGTTCAGGAGGCGGGCCAGCTCGTCGATCTCGGCGACGCCTGCCGTGGTCGCCAGGCGCGTCTGCCGGTCCGGCGGCCGTTGCCGCCTGTCGATCGTCCGTGCCTGGCTGCCCAGCCTCGACAGCGGACGTACCGCGAACCTGCCCAGCAGCAACCCGGCCACCGCGCCCACCCCGGCCGCGACGAGCGTGACGGATATCAGCCGGTTGCGGAGCACCGCGATCTGGTCGCCGAGGCGTTCCTCCGGATCGAAGAGGATCAGACGCGCGGTCCCCCGCCGCACGTCGGCGGCCACGAACCGCCAGCGCCGCTCCCCCTCGACATGATCGGCAGGCCCGGCACCGGCCGGCAGCGTACCCGGAACATCCCCAATAACCAGCAGTTTCTTCTCCTGCTCCGCGACGCAGACCCCGCCCGTGCTGGCGGCCGTGGTCAGCCGCTGCTGAAGCAGGTCGGGCGGGATGGCGGGCAGTATGCGGGTCCGCACCGTGAACGTCGCCGCCAGCGGGGTCAGCGCCCGCAGCCGCGCCGTGAGCTGGTCGTCTCGCTCAGCGCGCAGATCCTGCGAGACCAGCCCCAGCAAGACCAGCCCCGCCAGCGCGACCAGCAGCGGAACCGCGACAGCGAGGCAGAGCGCGAACCGGGTGGACAGCTTCACGGCTGTGCTTCCCGCAGGACGAACCCCACCCCGCGCACCGTGTGCAGCATGCGCGGCTCGCCATCGGCTTCCAGCTTGCGCCGCAGGTATCCGACGAACGTGTCCACCGCGTTGCCGGTCACCTCGAAGTCATAGCCCCAGACACGCTCCAGCAGCACCGACCGGGACAACACGATGCCCGCGTTACGCGCCAGCACCTCCAGCAGGTCGAACTCACGCCGCGTCACCTCGACCTCACGACCGCGTAAGGTGACCCGGCGCGCGTCAGGCTCGACGACCAGCGCTCCGACGCGCACCACCGCCCCCGGAGCACATCCGGCACGGCGTAACAGAGCGCGCAGGCGGAGCACCAGCTCACCCAGATCGAACGGCTTGACGACGTAGTCGTCGGCGCCCACCGCCAGCCCGGCCTTCCGGTCGGCCACCTCATCCATGGCCGACAGCATCAACACCGGCACCTGCGACCCAGCCCCACGCAACCGGCTGCACACCTCGATGCCCGACATTTCCGGCATAGACACGTCGAGGATGATCGCATCGGGCCGGCCCTCCACCCGCTCCAGCGCCTGCCGCCCCGACTCGGCGGTGTCCACGGCGAACCCCTCCAGTCGCAGGCCGCGCCGGAGCGAGCGCAGGATGGCCTGATCGTCGTCCACCGCCAGGATCCGGTACGCGGTCATCGCCGCAGTCTATTCGGCACCCGCCATTCCGCCCCGAAATCACCTCCGGTGGCATGATGCGAGAATGGCCAACCCGCTCGTCGTTCCCGAACTCCGCGCCGGCGAGAAATTCTTCCTTCGCCCATGGCGGCTGGATGATGCCGCGGTGGTGCGCGAGGCTTCCGAAGACGCGTACATCCCGCTGATCACCGGCGTGCCGCCGAATTATTCGGACGCGGAGGGCGCCGCCTTCATCGGGCGCCAGTGGAGCAAGGCCGCCGACGGAGTCGGGTACTCCTTCGCGATCGCGATCGCGAACGCCACCGACGACCGAGCCGTGGGCCAGATCGGGTTGTGGCCCGGCCCTCATGGCCGGGCGTCGGTGGGTTACTGGGTCGCGAAGTCGGCCCGGGGTCAGGGGGTCGCGTGTACGGCCTTGCGGGCGATCTCGTCCTGGGGCCTGGAAGGGCTGAGGATTCCCCGGCTGCAGTTACACGTGGAGCCGTGGAATGCACCGTCGTGGAAGGCCGCCGAGCGGGCGGGGTTCGTTCGCGAGGGCCTCTTGCGTAGCTGGCAGGAGGTGGGGGGCGAGCGTCGGGACATGTATCTGTATTCGAAGCTCATCAGCGATGGGGCATGAGCTGATCGCCACTCATTCAACGAACGGGCTGGCTTGGATGTGGAGCGCTCGGAACAATGCCGGCCATGCTGTTGGTGATGGCCCACCGTTCGTGATCCCGCCAGGCGCCATCGATGAACAGCAAGTCGGGCGAGTAACCCTCGGAGCGGAACCCGTGGCGTTGAACCAGCTTCAGAGAAGCGTGGTTGCCGGGCTGGATCTGGGCTTCCAGCCGGTGAAGGCGCAAGTGCTCGAACGCGTACCGCAGCACCAGGCCGACTCCTTCGGACATGTACCCTCGGCCGGCGGAGGGAGCGAAGGCCGCATAGCCCAGTGAGCCGGACTGGAACCGCCCCCGGATGATGCTGTTGATGTTGATGTTGCCCGCTGCGGCTCCGGTGTCACGCACACAGACCAGTAGGGCTTCAGCGGACTGAGGGTCGTCGAACTTCCCGAGGAAGTTGCGGAAGTCCTGCGGTGTGCTGGGCAAGGACATCCACGGTTGGTGCAGGTCGGCACTGGCACGCACCAACTCGATGAACTCGTCTTGATCGTCAATGGTGAGGCGGCGCAAGGTCACGCGGGAGGAATCTCCCCCAAGGCCGGTCAGAGCCTGCTCGGCCGCTTCGACACTACCGTTCTGATTCACGGCCCAAAGGGTAGCTGAACAGAGACCGACCCCTCTTCCTCTCCCTGCCCCCGACGGAAAGACACGATCAGAGAGAGAGAAAGAGGGACTGCGAACACCACCGTGGCGTTCCGAAATGCTACGAGACCGCTCTTCCGTTCTTCTTCCGTTCCGGTTCCGGCTCCGTACTGATGGGCGAGCGAAGGAGAAGATTTACGGAAGCCCTGACTGCGACACTTTTCGCATGAGGAACAAGATCATGAGTGCGGTGGTCGCAGCGGCCGCCCTGACGACGACCGCGACGACCGCGACGCTCGGCACCGCGGCCTCCGCGAGCGCGGACGTGGCGACGACCAAGGCCGGCCACATCAAGAGCGTTCACAAGACCTACGCGCAGTGCCAGAAAGCGGGCTTCAAGTATTCCGGGGACCAGGAATACTGGGAATGCGAATGGGACAGCCCGTTCTGGGCGCTCTGGGTCCTGAAGTGACCCGCGGTCACCTGTAGGTGCTTACATCGCGTCCACCAGCAGCGGCGCGAGCTTCTCCGTACATGATGCGTGTCCGATCTGCCGGCACAGTCGCAAGGCCTGGTCGGCCTTGCGCGCCGCCGCCTCGCGGTTGCCGCGCCGCTGTTCCAGCCCGGCCAGCTCCGTCAGGGCGGCCAGCTCCGGCAGCCGGTACGCGTTCTCGGACGCGATGGCACGCCCCCGCAGCGCGTGGCGGAGGGCACCCTCGTGGTCGCCTTGGGCGTCGTGCAGCCGGGCACGGGCGAGCAGCCCGTACGCCCGATGCCAGGGCAGGCCACCTGTGCTGATGAGTTCTTCGGCCAGGTCGAGACTGTCAGAGGCCTCTGTCGTCAGACCGAGGCGGATTCCGGCATCGGCCAGGGCGACCAGCGCCGCCGCCTCCACCAGCCGGTCACCCTGGCTGTGGCACACGTCGAGCGCTCGCAGCGCCTCGTCCCGCGACTGCGCCCACCGGCCGTTCTCCCAGTGCAGCCGGCTGATCCAGATCTGCGACGTGGCCGCGCCGTGGCCGCCTATCGAGACGATCAGGGCGACCGACTGCCGAAGGCAGGTCTCCGCTTCGCCGTACCGGCCCTGGTCGAGGAGTACGGCACCCAACTCCCGCAGGCCGGCTCCCTCGGCGTGGGACAGACTGTGGCGCCGGCTCAACGTGACCGCCTGCCTGCAGTATTCCTCGGCCAGAACGAGCCGGCCCAACTGGTGGTACTGGTTGCCGAGCGCGTTGAGGGCCAGGATGTGCCCGGGCACCGAGCCGAGCTCACCGAAGAGCTGCGTGGCCCGTACGTTGTCGGCCATCGCTTCGGTGAGGTGGCCGGTCCACGCGTGCGCGAAGCTCAGCCCCATCCGGGCCGCCGCCTCGCCCTTCAGCTCACCGCTGTCGCGGGCGATGCGGACGGCCTGTTCCAGGTGCCCGACGGCATCCTCACGGCGGCCGATCCGGAACAGGCCCTCGCCCATGCCGGTGTGCAGCATGGCGGTCACGGCCGGCACATCGTGGGCGGAGGCGGCCGCCAGCAGGGTCGGCGCGATCTCCATCCACTCACCGATGCGCCCGGTGCGGGCGCAGATGGCGCGAACCATGTCGGCCAGGCGCCAGACCCCCGGGCCGGGCTCACGCTCGACCGCGTGCGTCAGCGCGGCCATCAGATTGATGACGTCGGCCGCCTCGGGGAGCGACTGTTCACAGGCGTCCGTGTGCGGCTGGGGACCGGGGAGCAGGAACTCGCCGGGCGCGCACTGGGCGGCGACGGTGGCGCCCAGTTCCAGGTAGTGGTCGAACAGGCGATGCCATGCCGACGCACATTCGGGGTCACGCCCGGCTTCCGCCACGGCGTAGAGCCGGACGAGGTCATGGAAGCGGTACCGGTCGGTGAGGTGATGTTCGAGCAGGTGGGCCGCGGCCAAGGACTTGAGCGAGGCACGCGCCGTGTCCGAAGACAGGCCGGTGGCCGCCGCCGCGGCCGCCACGGTGACATCGGGGCCGGGCACGAGCCCGAGCAGACGGAAGACCCGCTGCTCGACGGGGGCGAGCACGCGATAGGAGGCGGAGAAGGCGAGGGTGATGGCGTTGTGCTCGGTGCCGTCCACGGTGAGTCCCGTCAGCAGGTTGCCGGCGGCCAGCTCCGCCGCGACCGCCGTGGTGCCGCCGTCGGGCCGGGTGGCGGCGTTCGCGGCGGCGATGCGCAGCGCGAGCGGTAACCCGCCGCACGCACGGACCAGCTCTCCCCGCGCGTCCGACTCGGCCGGGTCGGCCGCCGGCCCGAGTACGCCGTCCAGCAGCGCCCGGCCGTCCTCGTCGAAGAGCGGGCCGAGCGAGTGCTGCCTGACACCCGCGTACGCCACCAGCTCGCCGAGCCGGTGCCTGCTGGTCACCAGCGCCACGCCGGTCGGGGGCAGGAGCTGCTCGATCTGGGCCGCTGAGCGGGCGTTGTCCAGGACCAGCAGGAACGAGTGCCCCGCCAGCAGCGAACGGTAGACACCGAGCTGGGTCTCGAACCCGCCCGGCACCCGTTCGGGATCGACGCCGAGCGAGACCAGTAGCCGGGTCAGCGCGGCGGTCGTGGTCAGCGGCTCGTGGTCCGGATCATAACCACGAAGGTCGATGTAGAGCTGGCCGTCGGGGAAGCGCTCCTTGACCCGGTGGGCCCAGTGCAACGCGAGGGCCGTCTTGCCCATGCCCGCGGTGCCGCTCAGCACGCACACGCCGTCGCCGCCGCCCAGGCACTCGTCCAGCCACGCCAGCTCCGCCTCGCGGGCGGCGAACCCGGGCACGTCCCTGGGTAATTCGGCCGGCCGCGCGACAAGGGGTGCCACCGGTCCGCGTTGCGGCGTCGGCTGCGCGGCCCTCTGTGTGTCTGGCCCCGGGACGTCCGGTTCGTCCTCCAAGAGCCGCTGGTGCAACTCGCGTAGAGGCCGGCCGGGCTCGATGCCCAGTTCGTCGACCAGCCGCTGTCTCGCGTCCCGGTACACGGCCAGCGCCTCGGCGCGACGTTCGCACCGGTGCAGTGCCAGCATGAGCTGTCCCAGTAGCTGCTCGCGCAGCGAGTGCTCGACCACCGCGGCGTGAAGTTCGCCGAGAATTTCGGCGTGCCGCCCGGACGCCAGCTCCGCGTCGTACAACTCCTCCAGGGCGCAGATCCGCCTGTCCTCGAGGCCCGGGCGTTCCTGGTCGATGAGCGTGGCGCTGGTCCCCGCCAGCGCGGGCCCGCACCACAGTCCCGCACCGGCACGCAGCCGCGCCACGGCGTCGGCGTGCCGCCCCTCCTCGGCGTCGGCGCGCGCGGCTGTTCTGTACCGCTCGAACAACTGCAGGTCGACCTCGTCCGCGCCGGCCTGGATGCGGTAGCCGGCGCCGACGCGGCTGATGCGCTCCTTGCCGACCAGCGCCCGCAGCTCGTGTACGTACACCTGCAAGCGCGCGACCGCCGTGCGCGGCGCCCACTCGCCCCAGACCAGAGCGACGAGCCGGTCGTCCGACACCGTGTGGTTCGCATGGAGCAGGAGCGCGGCCAGCACGGTCCGCTGCTTCGGCGAGCCCAGCGCGATCGGCCCGTCAGGCCCATGGACCGACACCGGCCCGAGAAGCGTGAACCGTGCTTCCGACTCCATGTGTCCCCTTCGCGTCCCTCGGTTACCCCGACCGATGCTAGCGAGCGAAGATCGCGCTGATGAGCGGCTTGGGAATACGGAAGGAATCGCCCTTAGCGACTAGGCAGTTCGGCTTCGATGAGGAAGCGATGATCGCGAGTAGCGAAAGCACCCTCGGAACAGATGCGCTCATGAAGAGCACGTAACGGCCGGTCGTAGCGGTTGCGATCGAAGTCGCGAACCTGCCAAGGAACGGCACGTAACTGGAAGACGACTGCGCCGATGTCGTGAAAGACGTACTCGACCATCTCCTCACGCGCGTCCAGCACGCGCAGCCCGCAGTGGCGGAGGCGGTCGAC
This sequence comes from Nonomuraea sp. NPDC049269, assembly GCF_043197155.1. NCBI lineage: Bacteria > Bacillati > Actinomycetota > Actinomycetes > Streptosporangiales > Streptosporangiaceae > Nonomuraea > Nonomuraea sp. NPDC049269. Next base: position 1,004,401 of record NZ_JBICSO010000002.1, on the reverse strand, counting down.
TGCGACGGCCAATGTCCAGCTCTCTGGATCGATTGGGGGCGGCGCACCCAGGGCGACGTTCAGGTCCAACCCGTTACGGCTGCCGACCTGCTGCGTGAGCAGTCGGCCATGAGGAACGAGAACTCGGGCGACTTCGGCCGCGTTCAGCGCACCGTGCCTGTTGAGCACCAGGTCGAAGGTGGTGTCGCGGATGGGGATGTGCTCGGCGGTCCCACCCAAGACCGGCACCCTCAACGGCCTCAGCCGCTCGCCGGCGATGGGGATGTTGGGTTGCCATCTCTCCATGGCGACCGTGGAAGGCGGAAGTGGGGACAGGGAAGCCAGGACCTCACCACCGCCGGTATCCATGTCGAGCACCCGCCGCGCCGTTGGAAGCAGCGACAGGGCTCGCTCGGTGTACACCCACGACGGATTTCCACCGTTCACTCGGCCGCGCAGCCAGTTGAAGTCCCATCCGCGGACGGATGCCTGGACGGCTTGCTCGACGAGCACGTCATAGCTCAGCACCTGGTCACGGTAATGAGGATCGGGAGCATGAGCTACTCGATTATGGAACGCCTTTCATCCTGAGTAGCGGCCTGTCTCGATGGCGTGATGGCCCGCACGATCGGGGTGTTGCGGTGCGGGACGCGGCCGCACACGATAAACCCGGTGACGTCGACGATCATCCCCGGGGATACTGGTCGCCCATGGATGAGGTCAAAGTGGTCGTCGCTCATTCCGAGCGCGCGACCCTGCGCGTCGGCGACGTGTTCCTGAAGGTGGACGCCGATCAGGCGCGCATTGACGTCGAGGTCGGGGCGATGGCCCTGGCGCCGGTCCCGACCCCGAAGGTCCTGTGGCACAAGCCGCCGGTGCTCGCGATCGCCGCAGTCCCGGGGACAGCGCTCGGCCGCCTCGGCGAGCCGTCGACCGCGTCCCCGGCGGCGTGGGCCGCGGCGGGCGCCGCCATCCGGAGGTTGCACAACGCGCCGCTGCCGCCATGGCCCGGCCGGAGCCTCGACGACATCGCGGCGGACCTCGACGTCCAATGCGAGTGGCTCATCACCAACGGCGTCCTTCCTGCCGAGCTGGTCACGCGCAACCGCCAGGTCGCCGAGGCCGCGCTCCGGCCGTGGGCTCCGGTATTCACGCACGGCGACCTGCAGCTCAATCACGTGTTCGTCGACGGCGACGGGATCACGGGCATCATCGACTGGTCCGAGGCGAGCCAAGGTGATGCCCTGTTCGACCTCGCCATCTTGACACTCGGACACGAGGAGCACCTCGGCGACGTCGTCGCCGGCTATGGCACCGACGTCGACCTCGACGTGATCCGCGCGTGGTGGTCGTTGCGAAGCCTGCTGGCGATCCGCTGGCTGGTCGAGCACGGCTTCGACCCGTTCGCGCCGGGCTGTGAGATCGACGTGCTGAGATCCCGGATGTGAGGCACGACCACGAGTGCCGTGGAAGTCAAGCCTTGGCTCGGCTGCGACCCACCAGGTGGAAGACCCGGCTGAGCCGGCGATAAGGGTCCCGGCGGCTGGCTCGCAGTTCGACGGCCGCCACGGCCGAGACCTCCTCGGTCACCGCGAGGTCCATCCAGTCGGCGAAGAGCCATACGCCGTACCAGGCCACCGGTTCTACGTCGTTAACTCGGAACAGCTCGGACAGTTCCTCGACGGTGTCCGCCCGGGTCTCGACACCAAGGATCCCTTGTTCACCCTTGGATTCGAAGGCCGCCAGCGCGTCAGCCCATCGGCGCTCCAGTGCGGGGCGGATCGCCAGGGTCTTGGCGTTCAGCGCCATCACCGACACGATTCCACCAGGGGCCGCGCAGCTGGACAGCGAGGTGATGAGCGGGCCGGGGTCGTCGACGTACATGAGAACGCCGTGGCAGAGCACAGCCTCGAAGCGCCGGCCACCGGTCGCCTCGGCGGCGTCCTCACCACGGGCTTGCACCAACCGAACGCGGTCGCGCACCTCCGGGGCTTCGGATGCCAGCCTCTGCTCAGCTTTGGCCAGCATCGTCGGGGAGGAGTCGAGGAGGGTCACCTCATAGCCAGCCCGGGCCAATGGGAACGACTGATGGCCCGCCCCTCCCCCCACATCCAAGACAGCTCCTGGCGGCTCAATGAGGTGCTCCATCAACTGCTGATGGAGAACGTAGGTACGGACCTGCCCCTTCACTGACGCGTATGCCCCGTCCACGAACTGGTCGGCAAGGGAAGCCCAGACGTCATCGCTCACAAGGCATCTCCTCTAACCCTTGAGGCTCTCCAGACCGGTTGCGACCAGCAACGGCGTGAACTCCACGACACTGTGCGCGGCGACGCCGTTGAGGACATACGGATCGGTGGCGAGAATCGAGTCAAGCTCTTCGGCGGGCATCTCCGAGGCGAGATAGACGCCGCCGGTCAGGGGAACCCGGCGCCCGGCGACGAGAAACAACCGTCGTGAAATGAGATCGTTCAGCCAGTCGCCGTGGGCCGGCCGCCACTGATCCACTTCATCCAGCGCTGCTGTGTAGGTCACTGTGACAACGAACATGCCTGAATTGTGACAGCTGAGGAACGAGAGAGATCAACCGTCTCTGGCGGTCGTGTCTGGAACCGGATCAGAAGCCGGTGGTGATGGAGTAAAACCACCAGTAGGCGAGTAGCGCCATCAAGAGCAGAGTGGCGGCAAAGATCCCCAACATGATTCCGAGGAATCTGCCACCTGGACCCCGAAACCTCAAGAAGGCTCCACCGAGCGCTCCGAGCACGGGTAGTCCGACCAGGATGAGCACCGGAACAAAAAGCTCCCGCAGGCCGAACTCGCTGACCTCGATCACGACGCGGCGAACCGGCATGATCATAAAGACCACGCTCAGCAAAGCGAGAACGTAGGCGAGGGGCTTATAGGTTTGCCCGTTGGCAAGTAAGGGATCGGCGGTCATAGCAACTGGATGCTGGCACCGCTGTGGTGGAGCGTCAAGATCAGTGAACCCTTTTCCGGCTCCACCCCGTACAAAGGCAAGAACAAACCCGAGTCCCTCAGGCGGGCCAACCGCGCCCACGCCAAACTCCGCGGCCCCGGCGAACGCGCAACTGAAGAGCTGGAAGATCCTCCGCAACCTGCAGCTCTCCAGGGCCGGCCACCAGTGCAAAGCCATCGCCGTCCTTCAAAACCACCGCGGGACCGGCACTGCGCGGGTTGGGCCAGGGGCTGCTGGTGGTGTGCGGCAGCGCGTACGAGTTCGCGAACGCCCTGACCCGCGAGGTCCTCTACGCCCCACCCTGGTCTACCAGCGGGAGGCTCAGGGCCAGGTCTTGGCCTCGGACTCGAACACCGCGCGGTCGCTCTCCACGGGCAGCACGCACATGAGATGACCGCCGGGGGCGCGCAGGGTGCGGCACTCCTGCCACCGCGTCACCTCACTCGCGCCCAGGGCGAGCAGGCGCCGGGTCTCCGCCTCGACGTCGTCGGTCTCGATGTCCACGTGGAAGCGGGGCGCGTCGTCGACCGACTGCACGGCCACGAGCGGACCGGGCTCGGGCAAGGCGCCGTGCAGGGAGATGAACTGCTCTTCGGAGGGCAGCGGGCGAGCCGTGGCCCCCAGCGCCGCGGCCCAGAAGGCGGCCGCCGCCTCGGCCTCCGCCGTGGGGGTGTCGATCAGGAGGGCGTAGACACGACTGCGATGCATGGTGATCATGTTAAGCGAGAAGACGGCGTCACCAGGGATCGCGACGACGTTGTTCCCTCCGCACATCGTGAGCCGATCGCGGCGGCAGGTCGGGGGGCTCCGGATCGGAGAAGACCAAGCGGTCGAAGAGAATGGAGCCCACCACGAGGATGGCCACCACGGCGAAAAGCACATACGGCAGTGACTCCGGCACGGAGATCACCACCGTCAGAGCGACCAGCCCAAGGACCAGAACCGCCACGAAGGCAAGGCCGAGCTTCCGCAGTCTTTCCTTCACGCAACCCCCCGGTAAGAGTGAACGCTCGGCGGAGCGCTTCCTAGAAGTATTCGTCGGGAACCGCCACGGCGGATGAGGTCGCAGGCCCGGTGGCGCCGTGAGATCCCGCGCACCGAGCACCACTTCCCTCGAAGGATCTGTGAGTCTGGTGGTGGCCCGCAGAAGGCGACAACTCTCAGGATGGCACTCCGTAGCGGGTGGCGATCGCGGCGGCGCGGTTGCGCAGCGAGTCGCGCAACCACTGCGGGGACAGGGCTTCCGCGTTCGTGGTGAGCTGCCACAGCGCCCATACGGCGTGTCTCGCATCTTGGAAGGTCACCTCCAGCCGCAGCCAGCCGTCTGGGTCGGCTTCTTCGGCGAGGACGGCCAGCGCGGTGCCCACCAGGTCCTCCCGCCGCGCCGGGTTCACTCGTACCAGCACGGTGACTTGGTCGTCGCCGCCGCTCCGAAACTGCGTGCTGCGTTCCTGCCAGGCCCGGTCCAGATCGACCCGGTCTGGTCGCTGTGCGGGTTCGGCGAGTTCCTTGGCGGCCAAGACCCGGGACAGCCGGTAGGTGCGGTCCTCGCCAGACCTCATGGCCAGCAAGTAGCCCCGGTCTCGTATGGTGACCAGGCCGATCGGGTCCACCGTGCGCCACTTCGGGGTCTGGTCCACAGCCGCGTAGTGGATCTGCAGCTTGTGTCCGGCGAACACCGCGCGCAGGACCTCGGCCGCTATGGCGTCGGGCACCTCCTCATCGACCAGCCGACGCGAGAGGAGATCGGTCTCCGGGTCGATGAGCAATCGCTCGGCCGCGCCGGCCGCGGTGTCCCGATAGCTCTCGGGTAGCGCGTCAACCACCTTGAGCATCGCCGAAGCGAGCGCCGAGCCGAGGCCGAATGCCTGGGCGCCGCGCCGCGATCCGGCGACCAGCAGGGCAAGGGCCTCGTCGGGGTTCAGTCCGGTGAGCTCGGTCCGGAAACCGGGCAACAACGCGAAACCGCCGTGCCGGCCGCGTTCGGCGTAGACCGGGACGCCGGCTGCCGACAGCGCCTCGATGTCGCGCAGCACGGTGCGGGTGGATACCTCCAGCTCGCGGGCCAGCGCGGTCGCGGACAGCCGACCGTGCTGTCGCAGCAGCAGCACCAGCGAGACCAACCGGTCGGCGCGCATACGAAAACCCTATCGAAATACACGACACAGGATGTCGTGATTTGTTGGGAGGCTCAGCAGCGCGCCCAGATGGACGTACGCAATGTCGACGAATCGAATGGAGCTGATGTGGCAATGGAGCGAACTGCGGTCAACCCGTGGGCGTGGTCGGTGAACCTCGGGTACAACCAGGGTGAGATCGTCTCTGGGCACACCCGGACCCTGTACTGCTCGGGGCAGACCGCGATGAGCGGCGACGGCAAGCCCCAGCATGCCGATGACCTGGCGGCGCAGTTGGCGCTGAGCCTCGACAACCTGGAGGCCGTGCTCGGCGAGGCCGGCATGTCCCTCGCGAACCTCGTCCGGCTCAACGTCTACACCACCGACGTCGATCGGCTCTTCGAGCACTACGGCGTGCTGGCGTCGCGGTTGGGCGCCGCCGGGGTGGCACCGTCCACCACGATGCTCGGAGTGACACGGCTGGCGATCCCCGACCTGATGGTCGAGCTTGAGGGAACCGCCGTCGCGTGATGTGACCACGCCGCCTCCGGCAGGGCTGCCGGAGGCGGCACGAGTAGTAGGCAGGTGGGTGATTTCCGGTGCTCAGGGTGGTGACAATCGGCGTCTATGGCGGGGTCGGCAAGCGCTCGCGCCGCGAACTCGCTGCCGAGTACACCCGCCGCTACACCACCGAGATCCTCGACCGCGCCGACCTCACGCCGATCGTGTCGGCGCTGCCGAGCAGTGGGACCGCAGCGCTGCTCTGTGTCGAGCGCGACCCCGAGGCCTGCCACCGATCGTTGATCGCCCAGCGACTGACCGAGCGGCACCACGTCACCATCGAGCACTGTTTCAGTACGTGCCCTCGCATCCAGAGCGGCAGCCGGGCGGCACCACAGGGCGAGTATCGGTCCAGCTCGCCATTTTGATGATCCTTACATGAAACGCTGTGCCCTCGGGCAGGCCAGGCATGGGACCCACTCCCTGGACGGCCAGCGGCTCTCCGTTCTCCCTGTCGATGACGAGCTGGGTCCAGACAACACCTTGCGGGGTGGGAAACTGCAGGACCACCCCTCGACGGTCGATCACGTCAGGTACGCGATCCGTCACACTCACGCCTGGCAGTGCGGCCAGCATCCGGTAACCCGCCGCACGCGTCCCAGGAGTGGCCGGGGTCTCGGTGACAAGCCTGATGCCCACTTCCATCAGCCACTGCTCCCGGCTCAGATCGGAGTTAGGCGGGTAGTCCTCCAGCAGCCGAGTCCGCAACGCGGTGGCCTCCTTCGGCAGGTCAAGGAGATCCTTAAGCGTCAGGTCGGGGCCGTTCGCGAGCTTCAGCGCTTCATCGAGCGACCGGCTCGCGTAGAAGCGCTTCTTGGAGTCGCAACCGCGCCCTGGGCATAGCTTGTGCGATCCAGCCTTTTTCCACGCCTGCTCCGCTGCCGAGCCGTATGGTCTGGTCGACACGGCTTCGTACCAGGTGTACCGGTGCCCGTCACGTCCGATGACCAGCACGTCGTCACCGCGTAGCTCGACCATGTCGACTTCAGCGTCTTTGGTCCGCACGAGTTCCTGGGTTTTCAACCACCAGTAGCGTCCCGTGGCCGGTTGCTGGGCGGCGAGTCTGTCGGCTGCCGCGTTGAGCTCCTGTCTGGGGGAGGTCACGGCCGCCTTCTCGCTCGGCCTGGGCATCGCGACCATCACGATCGTGATCACGAGGACGACGGCCACCGCGGCCAGCACCGTCCCGATCAGCCCGTGGGTGGTTCGCCGGGCGCCGGGCGGTCGGCGAACGAGTCCCGCCTTTCTCGAAGGCAAGGCTGCTCTCGAACGCAAGGCTGCTCTCGAACGCGAGGCTTTCGAACGCGAGGCGCCACCGGAGTTCGACGCCGCGTTCAAGACGCGGGCTCGTACAGCGGCGATCTGCTCAGGGGAGGCAGGCGGGACAGCCGGCATCACCTCTTCGATGAACTGGAACTCCCTCATCACACCTCCACCCCCAGCGTGTTGCGCAATTTCGTCCTGGCCCTGCTCAGCCGTGATGCCACGGTCCCCTCAGCGATTCCCAGCGCGGCCGCCACCTCGGGATAGCTCAGCGCTCCGTAAGCCACGAGCAGGACCGCGTCACGTTCGCCAGGCGAGAGGTCCGCCAGCGCCTGGGCGAGCCGGTCCACCGCCACCCCCGCTGCGAGCCGATCCACCACGCGCTCGTCGTGCCCCACGTCGTCAGGCGGAGGCCCAGACCTGGCCAGCGCGCGGTAACGGCGCAACTCCGCGCGCCGGTACCGGCTGATGAGATTCGTCGCGATGCCGTACAACCACGGCCGCATGCCACCCAGCGAGGCATCGAACAGCTCGCGCTGCTGGAACGCGATAAGGAAGGTCTCGGCCGCGAGGTCCTCCGCCATATCCAGGCCGATCCGGCTGGCAATATAGCGGCGGATCTCCTCGTAATGGGCATCGAACACCGCTTCAAACGTGTCAGGGGCAAGGATCACTCAACGGCTCCCGGATCAGGCCAACATCTCTTCTTGCCCGATGCCGCCCCATCCTTCCCAACAATCTCGTGAACGATGTTCGCCTGCGCGGCGCCGCTGCTGGTCGGCTCGCCCCTGCCCGCCTACGCCGACCCGCCGGAGTGGCGGTGCGAGGGAGACGCACATCACATTCGTTCGTGTCACATCTCGCCACGCGATTCCGTCGGACATGTGTAACCACCGGCAACGGCAGAGGAATCAACCATGGATGCACGTCTGAACGTCTTCGGCAACCCGATCGCAGGCAAGGTCCTGAAGCACATCGTCTCGGCGGACAAGGTCCTCTCGGACTCGACGCTGCCCGCCGCGACGCAGGAACTGGTGAAGATCCGCGCCAGTCAGATCAACGGCTGCGGCTTCTGCACCGACATGCACACCAAGGACGCCGCCCACGCCGGGGAGACCTCGGTACGCCTCAACCTGGTCGCGGCCTGGCGGGAGGCCAAGGTCTTCACCGACGCCGAACGCGCCGCCCTGGAGCTGACGGAACAGGGCACCCGCATCGCCGACGCGGCCGGTGGCGTCACGGACGAGGTCTGGGCGAACGCCGCCAAGCACTACGACGAGGACCAACTCGCCGCCCTGGTGTCCCTCATCGCCCTCATCAACGCCTTCAACCGGCTGAACGTCATCATCCAGCAGCCCGCCGGCGACTACCAGCCCGGCCAGTTCGGATAACGAGCGGTATCTGGCCGGTGGAAGTGGGGCCGCCTGACGCAGCACCACACACGCCCCAGGCACCGCTTACCGGCGCCTGGGGCGTTGTTCTGGTACGCCCGGGTCCGATTGATCTCCGGGACGGTCAGCCGCACAGCTGACCAGTACGGCATGACCAGCACGAGGTAGTGCAGGACGGCGGTTCTGAAGTTTGTCTCCACAAGTCGAAGATGATCACGTGGCGGCCGCCCACCTGCTTGGCCAACCCACTCATCGCTGACCGTCCACATGACGATCCTGGGCCTGAGTACTCTGCTGCTGATCCAGTACATAGTGGCGATGCCAGGGCGGGGGCGGCGATGAACGCCGAAGACCGGATCGAACGGGCCAAGACGCTCTATGAACGGGCAGTGTTCAGCGGCGACACCAGCGTGCTGACCAACGCCGAACGGGACCTGGACGCGGTGGAGGCCGATACCGCGTTGGCCCGTGGGCGGATCCTGCATGCGCGGTTCCTCAACGAGCGCGCCGGCGCCGGCTCGTCACCCGTCGAGGACCCGGCTGAACTGCCGTTGTTCGAGCGCGCGATCGAGCTGTACCGGGCGCTGGGCGAGGCGCGCGGCGAGGCCGAGGCGTTGTTCTGGATCGGCTGCTTACATCAGGTCATCCGACGTGACAACGAGACCGCCGCCAACATGGTCGGGCTGGCCTACATCGCCGCCGCCCAGGACCGCCGGGCGGACGCGCTCGCGACACTCGACGAGGCGCACGCCATCGCACAGGCGCATGGTGCCGATGCCATCGTGCGGCAAATCGAGCAGGCGAGAACGGAGATCTAGTACGGCAGCCGCCAGGTCGGCTGAGGCGGGTGCGGCGGTGGAACCAGCGGGGACGTGCCTGGTGGCAGCGTCGCCAAGCACGCCAGCGTGCGGCGTGACCGGGCGAGTACGCACGTGCCCGGCACTGGTCGAGCCCGAAGCAGTCCTTGCCGGCGGGGCGGACCTCCCCATGCCGTTCGCCCTTCTTGTCCTTGGTCAGCTGCCTGACCGCCTCCGCGCACTGTTGTCTTCACCAACACGTGATCATCAGGCGGCTGCTCCCATGAGTGCAGCCCCTCTCGTCGCATCTGGCCAGCTCCAACGCCGCCGGTCTCGCCACCTACCCGCGCCGCCCACGCACCGCCATCCGGGAAGACGACCGCCCCGGGAATGTCGGTGCCATCGCCTGCCATCACCAAGAAGCCGGGCCCGCTTCGCACCCGATTACGGAGCTTTTGCCTGTCCCGTTCATAGTGCTCACCGTTCCACCTGTTTGCATACTAGAAACGGGAGTTCGCCCGTGATCTGGGAAGGGGCCGTTCGTGAGGATCGCGTCCGTGAAGCGGCCCGAACGTGTTGCGGTCATCGGAGCAGGCATCCTCGGAGCCAGCGTGGGATGGAACCTGACCCGGCACGGCGCCAAGGTGGTCTTCATCGACGCGGGCCAGCCGGGCGAAGGCGTCACCAACTGGTCTTTCTCGTGGGTCAATGCCAGCAACAAGACTGTGCGCAAGTCCTACTTCGACCTGAACGTCGCAGGCATGGCAGCGTACCGTGAGCTGGCCAGGACCATCGGGCCAGACTCATGGTGGCATCCCAGCGGCCACCTGCGCTGGACAGACGATCCCGCAGCGGAGGCGAAGTTCCTGGAAACAGCCGAACTGCTGGCTAGCTGGGACTACCGGGTCGAGGTGTACACGGGTGCCGAGGTGCGCCGCCGCCTCGAACCTGCTCTCACGATGCCCGGCGAGGTTCCAGTCTTGTTCTACGCCGACGAAGCCTGGGTGCACGGACGTCATCTCGTCGGCCGCCTGGTCGGCCAGGCCGTCGCATCCGGCGCCGAGCACCGGTCCGGCACCGCGGTCCGTGACATCGGCACCGGTGCCGACGGGAGCATCCGGGCAGTTGCCTTATCCGATGGGAGCCGTCTCGACGTCGACATCGTCGTGAACGCAGCAGGCCCCAACGCCTCCCACGTCGCCGAGCTCATCGCGCGGCACTTGCCGATGCGCCGGGAACCCGGCGTCATCACCCGGATCAGCTGTGCCCAGGTCCCGATTCACCGGGCCATGCACGCGCCTCACATCGAGCTCCGTCCTGACGGAGACGCCTCGATGGTCCTCCACAGCCGCGAGATCGACGCACTCATCGACACAGGCGAAGATCCAGCGGAACTCGCACGGCTGCTCCACGAATCGGCGCGGCACGTCGTTCCCGAGCTCGGCAACTCCCGCATCGTAGAGACACGGGTAGCCAACCGGCCCATCCCGGCCGACGGATTCCCCTCGGTGGGAGCGGTGCCGTCTGTGCCGGGCTACTACGAGGCCGTTACCCACAGCGGCATCACACTCGGGCCGGTAATCGGCCGACTGCTCGCTTCGGAGATCCTCAGCGGGAAGAGAGATGAGATGCTTGCGGACTTCCGCCCGGAGCGGTTCCTCCCTTGACAGCCCGGGCAAGCTCGCCTCACTGGTCAGTCAGGGAGCAAAGACCGAACTGCACCTTACGCGTGACCTGCTCGGACCAGGAGAAGGTGCTCTGTGCTTCATGTTGGACGCCGCCGTGATCAAGCTTCTGGGCGAGGTCCGCGCCGAAGTGTGGATCGACGAATACGACGAGGTCGACTGGGAGCGCCACGCGCATACGCCGTCCGTCTGATCCTCCCGTTTGTCGTCGTCCCGCCCGAAGGGAAAGCGACAGTCTGAGCTTGATCGGCGCGAAGCAGCCCCCGTAAGCGAAGGCGATGCAGTTGAGCGGGGCGTGGGGGCCGCACCCCCACTAGAAACTGTCTGAGCTCCCTAGGCGGTCGCGCAGCCTGCGGAGGACCATCGGAGCGTAGGCGCGGCCGACCGGGGTCAGGGCCGGGCGCAGCAGCCGTACACCGGGAAACCGGAAGCCACCGAGGAAGGCGAATCTGGTCCGGTCCCCCACCCGGACGGCGGCCATGCCGCCCAGCAGGAACCTGCTCTGCATCACGCACCAGCCCGGCCTCAGCACAATGTCGAACTGCGCGCGCAGCCCGCCGTACCCGCGCGCGAGGGCGCGCAGCCGCTCCCCGTCGGCCGCCGTCACACGCAGAGAGCGTACGTCGGGCAACAGGACGGGCAGTTCCCGCTCCAAGTCGGCGGCTACCGCCCACACGGTTTCGAAGGGGGCGTCGACGAACCCGTCCGCGAACACGGCGCTGGGCTGGGCGGCGGCGAGGACGCGCAGTCTCGCGACGTCGTCGATCTCGGCGATGGGCCAGGTCATCGATCCCACTCCTTCCTGAAGCTGCGCCGGGCGCGGAACAGTCTGGACTTGACGGTGCCCGGCGGCACGGCGAGCAGTTCGCCGACGGCCCGCTCGTCGAGGCCCTCCAGCTCGCGCAGGGTAAGCACGGCACGGTGCTCAGGCGAGAGCCGGTCCAACACGTCACGGACGTCGGCGGACAGTTGCGGGTCGCCGGGCGCGGGCACGTCCTTGAGCTCGGCGGGCCGTGCCCGACCGGCCTTGCGCGCGATCCGTACGGCTTCGCGAACCGTGATGGCCCGTGCCCAACCGAACAGCGCGTCCGGTTCCCTGAGCTGCTTCAGGCTGGTGAAGATGACGATGAGTGCCTCCTGGGTGGCGTCGGGGCCGTCTTCGAGGGCGATCGGGCCCGCGAGCCGCCCCACGTACGGGCTGAGGAGCGCTAGCAACTCCTGCATGGCCAGCGCGTCATCGCGCTGCGCGGCCCGCACGAGCGCGCGGGTACGCGCCGGGTCCACGCCACGCACCAGCCCGGACCCGCGACTTCCCTCGGGGGTGGGCATACGCACCATTACAGCCTGGGTGGGCATGGAACGGGTCTTCCAGGGTCCAGGTTCAACGCGACCTCCACGACGGCGTTATGAGTGTCCGGCTGGAGGAGGGGGCGAGGGCGCGGAAGGTTCCGGTGACATGGAACACATCCGCGACCCGACCGCCCGGGGAACCTCCGCGCGCCGGCCCGCCTCTCGATGGGTGCAAAGCCTGCCCGAGAAGAGAGGTGCCGTCATGGAACTGCGAAATGAGCGGCCGATGCCCCAGATGGCCCAGGCGGCCGTCCGGCACCGGTGGGTGGAGGTTCGCGGCGTACGGCTGCATGTCGCCGAGTTCGGGGACGAGTCCGGCGGCGGCGACCCCGTGCTCTTGCTCCACGGCTTCCCGCAGCACTGGTTCGCGTGGCGCAAACTCGTACCGCTGCTCCCCGGCCACCGGCTGATCTGCGTGGACCTGCGGGGCTTCGGCTGGTCGCAGCAGACCAGGCGCGGTTACGACATCGAAGGGCTGGGCCGTGACATGCTGGCCCTGCTGGACGAGCTCGGCCTCGACCGGGTTGTCCTGGTCGCGCACGACTGGGGCGCACAGGTCGGCTTCCGGCTGTGCTTGCGCGCCCCCGAGCGAGTCGCCGCGTACCTGGCGCTGAACATGGTCCATCCGTGGCCACGGCACCTGTCCGTGCTGCGGAACCTGTGGCGGATGTGGTTCACCGCAGTGGTCGAGTATCCGGTACTGGGCCGGTGGATACTGCGGCGCCGGCCGGGGTTCGCACGGTTCCTGCTGAGGTACGGCGTCGCGGATCCGTCGGCGTGGCGTACCGCCGACCTCGACGAGTTCGCCGCCGCGACCGCCGTGTCGGCGCACGCGGGACAGTCGATGTTCTGGCAGTACGTGCTGCGCGACATTCCGGCGCTACTCCTCGGCACGCACCGCCGCCTCCGGCTGGCCGTGCCCACGGTGATCCTGGGCGGCGCACTGGACCCGGTGATACCGCCGGACCTCCTGCCGGGCGGCGAGCGGTACGCCGACGACCTCACGGTCCGGGTGGTCCCGTCGGCGGGTCACCTCCTGCACGAGGAGTACCCGGAGGTGGTGGCCGATTCGTTGCGCGCGCTCCAGGCCCGGGTCGGCAGGTCGGCCGGCTCGGCGTGAGCACCGGGCCGGCGGCGCCTCCGCTCTCCGGACGCACATGCTCCCTGATGATCGCCATGAGTTCGAGGACGCCGACCCCATTCGCTAACCGAACCCGACTTATGATCGAGATCATGCCGATCCCCCGGGCCGCTGCTGTTGTCGTCGATGGCGACCGAGTCTTGATCATCAAGCGGTTCCTTCGGCGTAGCCGCAGAGTGGGCTGCGTCATGTGTGAGGCAGCCGAGCGGCAAGGTCCTCAATGTCCCGGACATGACTACGCCGTCCTCCCCGGCGGGCATGTCGAGGCTGGTGAATCAGCAGAGATCGCGGCGCTCCGTGAACTGCACGAAGAGACCACCCTGACGGGAGAGATCGATCGGTTGCTGTGGACGAGCACGCATAACGGACGCCCCGCCTTCTATTTCCTGGTCGTTGGGGTGAGCGGTGTCCCTGTGCCGTCAGGTGACGAAGCTGCGGCACACGGGCCGGACAACAGCTTCGAGCTCCGATGGGTAACTGCAGGCGAGTTCGAGCAGGTGAACCTCTACCCGGCCGATGTACGGTCTCCGCTCACCAGCCTGCTGATGGGTTGACTTCCTCCTTCCCCCCGAGCACTGGGCCGATGAGATTTGCTGGAGTGTTCGGGGAACTGCCAGAGTGATGAAGTGTCGCTGATTGTTCCTGAGCTGATCTGCTCCGATATCCAGGCCAGCCTGGCCTTCTACCACCTGCTGGGCTTCACGATTCGCTACGAGCGCCCCCAGGAGCGATTCGCTTACCTGGAACGTGGTGGTGGAGCGGACCTGATGCTGGAGCAGCCGCGGAGCCGGGACCGTCTCTACCCGCGCGCCGAACTGGACCACCCCTACGGGCGTGGGATCAACCTCACCGTCGAAGTGGATGACGTAGACCAGATTCACACCACGCTGCTTGCCGCCGGCTACGAGATGTGGCTGCCGTTGGAAGATCGCTGGTACGCGCGCACCGTCGACGCCGTGGGCGTGCGCCAGTTCGCGGTGCAGGACCCGGACGGCTACCTGCTGCGCATCTCTCAGAACCTGGGGACCCGCCCTCGATAACGTCATGCCGCGGCTTTAACACGGGCGCGCGCCAACCGGGATCTCCAAGCTCAGACCGGCGATTTGTCGGCCTGGATGCGTTCCAGGGTGCATTGTCCCATCCGGCTCATGACCGGGTTGGTTTCGAGGTAGTACCAGACGAGCCCCATCGCCTGTACGAACGCCCACGCTTTGCCTCGCTCCCATTCAAGGTCGTCGCACTCGAGGTCCAGACGGAGCACCTGCCGCGGCCCAGCCTCGAGCAGATGCCAGGCACTCACGAGATCCAGAGCAGGGTCGGCCGGTCCGAAGCCACCGACGTCGAGAACCCCGGCCAGCCGACCAGCGGACACAAGCACGTTGCCGGGGATGAGATCACTGTGGGTCATCACGTCGGCGGCTTTGCGCGGCAGGCTTCGAAGGTTTTTCCACAGCTCGCGAAGACGCGGAACGTCCAGGAGTTGTTCGCTGTGCTTGAAACAGGTCTCCATCCATGCGTCGTGGGATTGAAGGTCGCCTCCCCGGCCTTTGCCGGCGAACACGCGGCCACGCGTGTCGATCGCGCGCAGGTCATTGATGAGATCGGCCAGGTCATGGGCGAACGCGACTGATTCGCCCGGGTCCTCATCGGTGGCCACGACGCCGGGCAGCCAAGTCTGCACCGACCATGGAAGTGGGTATCCCGCGCCGGGTTCACCGAGCGTGACCGGCTCGGGCGTGTTGAACCGCGTACGACCGGCCAGCTCGCGGGCTGCTTCCGCTTCGGACTCCAGCCAGCGCCGCGTTGGGTCGACGTGCCCGGCCTGTAGAGGGAACCGAGCTGCGAAGCGGTCGCCGATGCGAAAGATGGCGTTGACCGTCCCATGCGAAGCGACGCCTGTGATGGGAAGGCTCCGCCACTCAGGGAACTGCTCATCCACCAATGTGCGCACTGTCTCCGGTGACACTGACAGCTGGTTGTCGTGCATCTTCACGCCGGAAGCGTTCCGTGTCTCGGTCTTCTCCTGCAACGTGTTTTCGGCCCTGTAAGGCGGCCCCGAGTGCCCCTGCCGGAGGCGCTTCGTTCCGGCAGAGAAACTATGAAGCTTCGTAGATCATGGTGTCGGCGAGCTGCTTGGCGGTGTAGTTGGCGCGCTCGACGCTGAGAAAGATGCGTGTGATCCCCTGCTTGGCCACCGCCTGAATGATTTCCCGCGCGACGTCGCACCCCGCCCGGCTGACCGTCGACCCGCCCGAAGGAGTTCGGCTTGTCCCGGGTCGATGGCGAGTGGGAGATCACCCGAGTAGTGGGAACTCGGCGCGTGGGTGCCAGCGGTTGCCGTCGCTGACGAAGAGGCTGACCGAGGCCACATTGGCAGTGATGGGCAGTCGTGCGGTCAACGCGGCTTCCACCTCGTCGAACACGTGCGCCTGCCGGTCGTGGGCGACAGTCAGGTGCGGGATGACGTCCGCGAACTGCCCAACGTAGGGCGGCGCTTCGGGCCACCGTGCCACGACGGCCTCGGTCAGGGCGCGAAACGGCTGGTCAGGTGTCGGCGCGAGGTAGACCACGTCGGGGAAACGCCGGCACTCGTCGAACCGGTTCCCATGGCGGACCGCCCCCAGGTGCGAGAGATCCTGCGGACCAGAGAGTTGGGCGCCAAGCTCCGGCTTTACGCCGCGTACGCGCGGAATCCATGAACGGATCGCCGTGCTGTTCGCACTGCTAACCCAGGCCGGGGTCCGGAGGCGGATCCGGCCCACCTGGCGGACGCCGTCTGGGCCCTGACCGGCCCACAGTTGTACACCCAGCTCACAACAGGACGGGGCTGGTCCGCAGACACGTACGAGGAATGGCTGGCCGACACGCTCACTGCCACGCTCCTGCCCCCGCCGCCTCGGAAGCGGTAAGCGCGCACCGCATCCGCTACGAAGAGGGGAGGCGGGGCCGTTCACTTGGCAAGGCTGGAAGGCGGTCTACGAGCACTTCCGGTGTCGATCCGCCGACGGCCCTCCTGGCTGACGTATGGTCGATCAAGTGGACTCCGCGACCGTGAAGGCCCGCAGCCGCGAGCGCCGCGGGGTGGCAGGCCTACTCCCAGAGCAAAGATGGACGACAAACAATCCCCAGCCTGTATGACCTGGGGCTTCAAAAGAGCAGGTGACGAGAATTGAGCCGGCACTCTCAGTTTGGGAACCGACTGCTGATCTTGACGCTCTGATCTGGGAAAACGGGGATCCAGGTCGGCGGGGGTTGAGTGGTCGCGAGTTCCCGCGAGAGAGCGCGGTTCCCCGTCCGTTCTGAACCGCATCTGGCACGCGATCATGGCCGACGTCGTCGCTACCAGGCCCGTCGACTGACGACCTCTCGCACAGGTTCCTCTCAGCTCTGAGGTGGTTTCGAAATGAGAATGGCCCACTTGGCCCCCTTGGGCACTTCCACCTTGATGCTCCGGAGGGCCAGCTCGTCGGGGACTGTACTGATCCGAATGTCGTTGGGACCGATAGAGCATTGGTGCGGCAACCGAGACTGATCAATGAGGACGGTCATCACCCCACTCGCTTCTACGCAGTCGATGGATAGGCGAAACGACGTTCCCATATTGAGCTCCGTGCTCCAGACAGTGTTCTGCCCCTTCCGATCGACGTGATGAAGGAGCACCTTTCCTTTGGCTCCTCGCACAAGATCCGTGAGAGTACGAGTGACTGCGGGTGGGTCAATCAGGCCGCGAGGCATCGGTTCGGATCCCGAACCATGCTGGTCACGGATCGATACTGCGCAACCCCCCAAGAGCGGGATCGCGACGATGGCCACGACGAATATGCGCACATCGAACCCTTCGGTGATCAGGTCTGGACAAGGTTATGGGGCAGCGATATCTCCCGCACCAGTCCACCGACGTCTGAGATCATCCCGTCACCGTCGCCCCACCCAACTGGCGATCAGCGCATGACCTGCGTGGAAGAGATGGCACTGATGCGACGTCGTTGCGACACAACGAGAAGCCCGACAGGGTAGGCCCGTGATCGAGATCGATGGTGCCTTCTACCGCATCAGTGAGCCCGAATTCGAGATGCAGATCCCACGTTGGGAGGACCACGCTCTCGAGACGGCGGATGAGGCTGACGCGACCATCACACTTCCTGACGGTACTCGTCGCTACGCAACGTTCATGACGCCAGCGGTCGTCAGCAAGGTCATGGATCGCTGGCGAGACACGGGCGAATGTCTCAACGGCCGGTACTTCTGGTGTTCCGATCAGATCATCATTCGCGACCCAGGCCTCGCCTCTATGATCGCTGCTGTACGAGACATGATCGCGACAGGAGAGATCGAAAGTGCATGTGGTGCGCTTCCGCCTGACGCCAATGAGCCGCATACGGATTAAAGCTCGATCTTGAGCTGTCCACACGATTCAACGCAGGTGAGGGGTACCGTGCGGTCTCCGATAAACGTCGTGGGACGGGATGAAACTGTCTACCTCAGGAGTAAAAGCCTCGCCCGTACTCCTCGCGGGGCTTGGCGAAGTCGTCTGGACGTGTCTCCCGGAGATACTCATAGCGTTCGCTGAACCGGTCTATGGCTTCGGGAACCGTGTCGCCGAACTGATCTCGAATGATCATTAAGGCTTGGATGATGCGCTCTGCGAAGACATGACCATCGATGGCATCCCATGGACCGCTCACCCGCGGATGCTCTCACGCCATCAGCAAGTGGAGTGGAACAGGCCTCCGACAGGAAGGGATTCAGCCAGCGTGTTGTAGCGGTGAACGGCCACGGTTGTCTCCTCGACGTACACCTCGACGCCGTGAGCTTTCAAGAGATCCAGCGTTTCGGGGCAGGTCTCCAAGACCAAGCGCATCCCCCGGGAGAGAACGATCACTTGACTGCCTCTGTCGAGTAGCTCCTGTACGTCCGCGGGTTGGATGCCGGGCTTGTGTCTTGTGCCAGTTTCGCGCCAGTCCCAGGGTCTCCCGCCGCCGGGGTAAAGCTTGAAGTCCTTGCTTTCACCCAAGCCTTCGACCACCATCCGGCCCCATGAAACATGCGTGATCAACGGCGATCGAGACTCCATGAGGCGACAGTAACTGCCGCCATGTCACTCACGTAACCCCGCCTGATCGCCCCGCCGCCGCCGTCCCACCCAGCAGGGCCGTCGAGGCCCACGGCTACCCAGCGTTACCGATGCGACTCACCCGCACTGTCAGCTTGGGAACCGCATCGACACGGCGTGATGAGAGCCGGTCCTGAATGGCCGTGTTACCTGCACAAACGAGAGCACTGGTCAGGAGTAGTCGACTGATCTTATGTGACCGTGGTTGGCCGCTCGTTCTGGCTCGGATCTGGCACGTGATCTACGTCGGATTTGCGAAAGTCACCACGCCGAAGCGGCGCCAGAGGCAGGAACGCTCTGCGAGCGCCATTCGTTCACGAGTTGGTTATCTGGCTCCTGAGTCTCTGTGAGGTGGCTGGACAATGCGGCAGGTGTGGCGAGTTGGATATGCCGGACGTATTGCTGGCGTGCTGGGCACTGTGGTTTTCGCAGGACTGATGGTCGCGTTTGCAGCGATCGGAGTGCAGATGGCCGTGAGCGGCGATGCGTTTATAGGCGTTCTTAGTCTGATCGGGGTGTGTCCTCTTATTGGAGCAGCGGGGGTGCGCTGTTGGCTCCTGGGTGTGCGACCGAACATCACCTTGACCGAGGACAGCGTGGTCGTTCGCAACCCTTATAAGACCTATCGAGTCTCTCTCGCAGAGATCAGCATGGTCTCGGGCGGCTATCACGGCCTCTGCTTCACCTTGACTGATGGACGCCAGATCGTAGCCTGGGCCGTGCAAAAGTCCAACATCGCGCGATGGCTGGGCCGGCGGACCCGTGCGGATGGCGTCACCGAGCGACTTCTGATGGCAGCCACTGCCGCTCGCCACAAGAGCGACATGACAGAGACGCCGTGATCAAGGCTCGACAGAATTGCAACTTCAACCCCAGAATCGACCCGGTGATCTGGGCTTCCATGTGTGGAGCGGGTGACGGGAATCGAACCTGGTTAATGGCCCATCAATGGCCCGGCCGTCACTCGTCCCACTCATCATGATCGAACACGAGGTTCACGGACTCTGGTGTTAGATCTCCTTTGGATGCCTCTAGATGGAAGTGAAAGCTAGAGGGTGTATCGGGCTCAGAAAGCGTCAGCAGAAGTTCGGCAAGAGTACGAAGCGCGATCTTGTCTCCCTCGATCACGACCTCGCCGGGATGCACTCGGACGCTCAGCGGATGATCCATGGGCCACGCCCAGGCGACTCCATAGTCCGGAACGTATACAGGGACCTGGATGGTTACGGATCTGGTGGGATCGGGGCGGTTGCTCATGCCAGCAGTGTCCACGGTTGCGCACCGCGCACACTCCGCCTCGCCTGTTCATCCCGTCTGCCGTCGACCCGCCCGAAAGGGAAGCGGGCCAGGGCCACAGGTACCAGAACCGGACGAACGACGTGATACCCGTGGTCCTGATCTGCTCGCCTTGTCCGGGATCGATGGCGAACGGGGTGATCAGGCTTCCACCTCAGCCGCCTACGCCCCAGTTGCAGGTACTTAGTCCGAGTTCGTCGAGTCGGCAGAAGGTGGTCAGATCAGCGCAGGCGAAGCCCACGCCGACGGTAGCGTCGGGCACGTCGAGGTCTTCCGGATAGGCGGCGTAGGAACCTCCATCCTTGGGAGACCTCGACCTCTATTCGGCCCTCGACGTGCTGAACCATGACCGCCCGGCCTCGACGTCACACTCCGTCCACCCCAAGTGCGAAGAGCCGGAAAGGTGATCAACCTGGGTAAACAAACGTCGCCTGGATTCTCGAGCCTCGGGCGCGATCGCGGTCTTTGGGGGCCGGTAATCGTCTGGTGGCGTTTGGCCTGTCAGGCGCGATCGTGGAGAGTGATCTGGTAGCCGTCGGGGTCGGCGAAGGTGAATGTCCGACCGAAGGGGCCGTCGATCGGTGCGGAGACGATGGTGTGACCGTCGGCGACCAGAGCATCGTGAATGGCTTGGACGTCTGTGGCGTGGAGCCAGATCGCGGCACCGATGCCGGGCTGAGCCGCGGATGCGAGATCGGTGCCGGGAACGATGTCGCGGAGTGCGAACGCGATCGGCTTCGTCTCGAAGACGACGGCGTGCGGAGGCCCGGCCTGCGAGCGGACGAGGCCGAGGTACTGCTCGTAGAACGCCTGCGAAGCGTCGAGGTCGCGCGCTTGGAGCGAGATGAAGTCGGGGCCGGTGGCGGGCATGATGATACTCCTTCACTTCGTGTCAGTTTTCTGACACAGGCGAATCTATGTCAGAATACTGACATGAGTCAAAACGGTATCGGCGTCGACCTGGAGACGTCACTGGGCTACCTGCTGAAAGAGGCGTCGAGCGCCCTCCGTGCAGCCATGGAGGAGGTGCTGCGGCCGCTCGGGATGAGCGTGACGCACTACTCCTGCCTCGAACTGCTGGCTCAACGACCGGGCTTGTCGAACTCCGAGCTCGCGCGGGGCGCGTTCGTGACCCGGCAGACGATGAACGTGCTGCTCCAGGCCCTGGAACGAGACGGCTACGTGACCAGGCCCGCGGAGGCACCCGTCGGGAAGGCTCTTCCCACGCGGCTCACGCCTCGCGGCCGACGGAGCCTCGAGAAGGCGACCGTAGCGGTCCGGTCCGTCGAGGTCAGAATGCTGGCCGGCATGACCGAGACCGAGCAGTCAGACGCGTTCCGGATCCTGCGGAGCATGATCCATTCCCTGCACGAAGGCAATGACGGTGCATAGCTCGTTCCCCGGCGCACGTCTCGTCGCGCCCGGATAGGAGCGCAGCCGAGCGTGAAAATCCGTGCGGACGACCTCGAAAACCGGCGGACCCCGACTACACCCTCTTCTGCGATGAGCCCCGTATCCAGTGTTGTGCCATAACTGGCCCCCGCTTTGACTTTGCTGGCTATCGGGCCAATGCCGCATAGAGCAGACGGTCTCGCCATTGCCCTCGGACATACAGGTGTTCTCGTAGATGACCTTCGCGTCGCATACCAATCTTGGCGAGGACTCGAGCCGAGGCGGCGTTGTCGGGATCGCAGGTGGCTGAAATCTTGTGCAGGCCAAGCTCGTGGTGACCCCAGCGAAGGAGGGCGCGGGCGGCTTCACTCGCATATCCCCTTCCCCACCATTGGGGGTGTACGACGTAGCCCATCTCTCCGCGCTGGTGGGAGGCGCTGGTGATCCGCAGTTCTATTGATCCGATGAGCATGTCATGCTCGCGGTCGACGACGGCAAGCGCGATCCGGCATCGGTGAAGGTCGCGGGCATCCCGTGCCACCTCAGTGAGGAAGGTGGTGGTGTCATGCAAGCTGTTGGGCCCCCAGTCGGCATAGCGGGTCACCTCGGGATCGCTGGCGAACGCGTGAACGGCTGCGTGGTCACTCGTGCGGAATTCACGCAGCAGCAGCCGAGGTGTGGTCAGTTCCATGATCTGAAGTATGAGCGCACGCAGGACGAGAGCCGCGGCCCGACTGGGCCATGGCCTTGACCGCCGTGTTCTCCTTCGATCTTGGACTGAGCCCTCGAAGGATCACGCCATGACCGCCTTCATTTCATAGCGCGATGTCAGCGAACGCCCGAATCTGGATAGACGCCGGTCGGCCGCCCGGCCACCCTCAATCTCGTGAAGTGCCGCTACGCCTTGCCGTCCCTACACGACACACGGCTGGGGCCGGGGGGCCAGCTCATGCCGGCCAACCCTCCGATGCCCAGGTCTTGGCTCCAGAACAGTGGGGGCATCGCGAGCCCAGCTTTGCCCAGACGTAACAGAGCCCGTCGGCGCGTTAGAACCGGAACCGCACGATGCGGGTGGACCGTTTCATGCCCGGCAGCAGGTTCATGAGGCGGTACATGCGGCGTACGTTCGCGGGTGCCTTGGCCATCAGCACTGGCGAGTCGTTCATCGGCGCCTCGTCGACGTATTCGAGCCGCGGGTGCCAATCGGCCAGCGCGGCCGGGTTGTTGAAGCCGCAGTGGAACTGGGCATCGTATTTGCGCAGCATAGGGTCCCATTTAGAGGTTCGCCACGCCCAGACCGGCACCGTGTCGAACTGTATTTGGCCTGTGGGGAAGGCGTCGACGACGCTGGTCAGCAGTTGCCGGACGGCGGTCTCGGTCAGATAGGGCACCAGTCCCTCGGCGATCATCAGTGCCGGCCGGCCGCGGGGGATGCGTTCCAGCCAGGTCAGGTCGGTGACGCTGGAGTCGATCAGGGTGTAGTGCTCGCGCGGCGGAAGGAATTGTCGCCGCAGTTCGATGACGGACGGATAGTCCAGGTCGTACCAGTCAACGGTGGCGGGCGGGTCGATCCGGTACACCCGGGCGTCGAGGCCACAGCCCAGATGCAACACCACCGCGTTGGGGTGGTCGGCGAGGAAGCTTCGGGCCCAGTCATCGTGGGCCTTGGCGCGCACCACGGCGGCGAGGCCCAGCTGGCTGGTGCCGAATCTACGGTTGTCGTAGTCGGGGTCGAGGCGGCGCATCGCCTGTTCGGCGTATTCATCGCCGAGAATCGGGGCCGGCAGTCGGTTGTCCAGCGCTTTGGCCCTGAGAACGGGGCTGAGGGTCTTCTGCACTCCGACGAGTTCAGTGTCCTTCACGGCAGCGACGCCACCTTCATTTCACGAATTTCATGAAATTTTTCATCATCTTAAGCTGGTGAGGCCGTCAGGAGGAAGGGAGCTTCGGTAAGGCGAGTGAACGAGGGCGCTATCGCGGGCTTCCGGGAACGGTTCGCGCAGATCATGGTCGAGCGGGTGGCGGGAATCGAATCCGCTCTGAGCTGGGAAAACGGGGCCCTAGTCAGGCATGGCCGAGTGACCGTGAGCGACTCTTATTGACCTTGACTTGCCGCCTGTTCTGGCATGCATCTGACCCGACGATCACCCCCACGAGCTGCGGTTCAAGCGCATCGCGCGTACCCCTCCCGCCTGATCATCCCGGAGCCGAGTACCCCCCGCCGGAGACTGCTTCCTGCCTAGGCGTTTCCTTCGCTGCCCGCTGCAGGCTGCGACGGGCGCCTATCAACCCGAGAAAGAACCCAGGGAATATCACCCAGGAGTTCAGAGCAGCGCTGGAAGCATCTGAAAGGGGCATGCCCTGGATGAAGACCTTTTCGCCAAGGACACCGAGGAAAGCGCCACCGGTCGAGGCCGCGAGTGTCGCCAGAAAAATCCGTGTTCTTCGGGGGGCGAACATAATGTGATCGTATACAAGCGAAACCCGCCAGCGGTGGCCTGCCGATGAGTCGACGCGTTGTCCGATGCGGCCCAGCGGCCGCATGGCGACGCCCCCTGCTGCAACCCTCCTCCCCAGCCCTTGCCTCACCTATCGAGATTCAATAGATTCTCATCGTAACTCGATGGAAGGATGGGTCATGGGAAAGCTGGCAGTGCGTGCGCTTCGCGCCGTGCTCGTGGTGGTGCTCGGCGGCACCGTGTGCGTACAGGCATTGATGGTGTGGGTGTTGATCAGCGGGAGCGACCCGGAGGACGGGTCGCTCCCGCTGACCTCGCTGCGCGTGATCACGATCCTGGGCATGGTGACGGTCCAGGTCGCCCTGGTCAGCGTATGGCGGCTGGTGACGATGGTGCGACGCGGAACCGTGTTCTCCCACGCCGCCTTCCGGTACGTGGACGCCGTGATCGGCGCGATCGTGGCGGCTGCCCTCCTGTGGTTCGCGGTCACGGCCCTCAATGCGCCGGGCCAGCGGGAAGACCCAGGCGTCACCGTCATCATGGGCGGGATTGGCCTGGCCATCCTGGGGGTCGCGCTCATCGTGCTCGTGCTGCGGATGCTGCTCGCCCAGGCCGTGGCGCGCGACGTCGAAGCGGCGCACATGCAGGCCGAGTTGGACGACGTGATCTGATGCCGATCGTCGTCGACATCGACGTGATGCTGGCCAGGCGGAAGATGTCCGTGGGCGACCTCGCGGACCGCGTAGGAATCACGCCCGCCAACCTGGCGGTACTCAAGAATGGCCGCGCTAAGGCGGTGCGCTTCACGACGCTCGCCGCGCTCTGCGAGGTACTTATGTGCCAGCCGGGCGACCTGCTGCGCTGGGAGGCCGAGGACCCCGAGGGCGAATGACGTACCCCAGAGCGCGGGAAAACGATCTTGGCTTGTAGAGGCGTTGATCTGCGACTGAGGGCGGTCATGGGTGACCGTGGTTGACCCCTCGTCACCCTGGCTAATGGCACGCTAATCGCACGGCGATCAGGGCCCTGAGCTCTGCTTCTCGACGGACTCGGCAATCGTGCGGAGCCTGTGGATCTCGTTGAAGATCTCCTGGTCGGACAGCACCGAGATGATCGTCAATCCTTGCGGGCCTGGTTCCCTATGGAACTTGCCCAAGGTGTAGCAGAGTGCCGCGCGCAGTTCACCAAGCTCTCGTTGGATCGCGTCTCGCTGGATTCTACGCGTCGCCAACTCCACGCCCGTGGGTGTACGGCTTCCTGCCTGGCCTTCGTCGGTAGTGGTGATGTCTTCGACCAGCACGTACTCATCGCCAGGGCGGACGTCGATCACTACCGGAGCGTCGTCGGGTAGACCTTCGAGGTAGTTAAGGAGCTGCCGTACGGTGAGCATGTCCGTAGGGTTTCTGGGATATGCGCACCTGCGCAAGCCTCCGCCCGACTGATCATCCCGTCTGCCATGGCCCTGGCCCGCTCAGCTTGTCCCGGGTCGATGGCGGGCGGGATGATCAGGCTTCTACGTCAGCCCTCTACGGTTTCCCGGTCCGCGCGGCGATCATCCCGGAGCCGGAGCGCCCCTGCCGGAGGCTATGGTCTGCCCATGCCGGACTTTGAAGCATGGGCGCGGCTTTCCTTGTGGGAGCAAGCGGATTCCCTCGTGGGTGACGCCGAGATTGTGATTGATCGTCCTGCGGGCACGCCGCATCCAAAGGTGTCGAGCTTCGTCTACCCGCTGGATTATGCCTTCTTGTCGGGGACTCAAGGCGGGGACGGTGAGGGCATCGATGTGTGGGTCGGCTCGTCTCCGGTGCGGACCGTGTCGGCGGTGGCCTGCACGGTGGATCTGCTCAAGCGGAACGCAGAGGTGAAGTTCTTGTGGTGCTGCTCGTCGGATGAGATCGCGCTGGTGGAGGGTTTCTACGTTCCTCAGCCTCAAGCGGCTGTGATGATCCACCGGCCGAGATGAGCAGGGCCGCGCGGCTCTGGCGGCGGCGTGACGGTGGTCGGCGCGGTGGCTCCGGCTTCGCGTGCGATGACGACGCCTGCGGCGGTGTCTCACTACGCTGGGGGCGCGGCCGGCACTGCGCTCGATCACATCACCGCGCGCAATCCGACCAAGGAGGAGCGCACACTCCTCGACGTCAGGAACTCAGCTGCAATGCTGACCGTGTACGCCGTCGCCTGCTTGTGCCAAGCCTGACGTCCGCGACATGCTCACGGTGTTCGTCGGGGACAGGCATGCGTTACGCCGAGCTCGCCGCTCTTCAGGTGCGTGACATCGAGCCGTTCGCCAAGCCGGTGCCGACCTTGCGCGTGCGGCGAGCGCGGAAGCACCAGGCGGACAACACCTTCAAGCCAGGCCCGCCCAAGACCAAGCAGTCAAGGCGGACCATCGCCCTGTCCCCGATGGTCATGGACGCGATCCTGCCGAACATCGCCGGCAAGTATCCCGAGGAGTTCGTCTTCAAGTCGCCGAAGGGCCAGACCTTCATCTCGGCAAAGCGCCGCGTCGAGCAAGTCACCTACACCTTCTGTGCTTGTGGCGCAGCTGAAGGGCAGGCTCAGACCAGGTCGAGGCGGGCGAGTTCGGTGCGGGTGGTGACGCCGAGCTTGGGGAAGGCGCGGTACAAATGGTGGCTGACGGTCCTGGGGCTGAGAAACAGCTGGGCGGCGATCTTCCTGTTAGTTGCTCCCGTGGCGGCAAGCCGTACCACCTGGAGTTCCTGGGGAGAGAGCAGAGCGATCAGGTCGGGGGCGCTCGGCGCGACTGTCTCCCCGGCCGCGCGCAGCTCGGCGCGGGCGCGCTCGGCCCAGGGAGCGGCGTCGACGCGGTCGAAGGTCTCCAGGGCGGCGCGCAGCCGGGTGCGAGATTCGTTTCTCCTGCGGGCGCGGCGCAGCCACTCGCCGTGCAGCAGGTCGGTACGGGCCCGCTCGTAGGGCCGATTCGCCTCGGCGTGTGAGCGTGCGGCCTGTTCCCAATGCTGTTGCGCCTCCTCCTCGTCGTGGGCGAGGAGGGCACGGCAGCGGTGCAGTACGGCGTCGGCCCACGGGTGGCGGGCGGCCGTGGCCCAGGACTCGAAGCGGGTGAGCGGTTCCGCGGCGCGGTCGGGCAGGCCGAGCCGTACGGCGGCCTCGATCTGGTCGGGCGCGAAGTAGATGGGCATGATCTGGTGCCGGAGCGGTCCCAGGGCGGCGGCCTCGAAGCGTTCGAGCGCGGCCTCGAAGCGGCCCTGGCCGAGGTCCAGCAGGCCGAGCGCCCACTCGGCCCAGCCGACGATCGTCGCCACCGGGTGGGCTTCGTGGTGCGCGATCGTACGTTCGGCCAGCTCACGGCAGTCCTGTTCGCGGCCCTGGACGGCGGCAACCATGGCCATGGCGCTCTCGAAGTGCGCGATGCGGTGCGTCTGGCCGATGTCGGTGGCGAGCTGGCGCCCCTCGGTGGCGGTCGCGAGGGCGTCGCGGAACCGGCCGAGGTACATCTGGTGGATCGCCAGCACCACCTGGCCCAGCGACAGCAGCCCGACCATGCCGTCGGCCCGGCCTTCCTCGATCACCGAGTGGGCGATGGCGAGCCCGTTGTCGAAGTCGCCCGAGATTCCGGCGAGTGAGCAGACGCTGATCCTGAGGGCCGTCATGCCGGTGGGGATCGCCAGGGCCACGGCGATGAGCTCGCGGAACGGTGGGAGCGCCCGGTCCAGGTCGCCGGCCAGGAAGTCGGCCATCGCGCGGGCCGCCCGGACGAACCCGTCCATCCCGTCCTCCGGCGTCAGCGGCAGCTCGGCGAGCCGCGCCGCGGCCTCGGTGACGGCCGCGGGATCACTGAGGTACCAGGCGTTGCGGACCGCGTCGAGCAGGATGAGCGCCGCCTCCTTCCGGTCCACGTCGGCGATGGAGGCGGCGCCGTCGAGGAGGATCCGGTGCGCGTCGTGCACATTGCCCCGGTCGAAGGCGATCCGGCCGCGCAGTCCTGCCAGCCTGGCGAGGGTGAGCGGGCAGTCACCGAGTCGCCGCGCCTGGTCGGCCAGGACTTGAGCGTGTTCCAGGGCTCCGGCCTCGGCGGCGGCCTCTGCGGCCAGGGCCAGCCGTCGGGCACGTTCGGTCAACGTGGGGGTGAGCCGGGCGGCGCGCTCCAGTGCGGCGGCGGCCGCGGCGTGGCCCGCGCGTTCGCGGGCACGGCCGGCCGCCTGTTCGAGCGCGGCGGCGATGGGCTCGTCGCGGCCGGTCACGGCGGCCGCCAGGTGCCAGGCGCGGCGGTCGGCGTCCTGGTCGTCGTTGAGTGCCCCGGCCAGTGCGTGGTGCACGGTCACGCGTTCGTCGTAGGCCGCCCGCCGTGCCGCCGCCGTACGCATCAGCGGGTGGCCGAAGGACAGGCGACCGCCCGCGGTGGACAGGAACCCGGCGCGCTCGGCTGGGCCGAGGGCGGCGGCGCCTACTCCCAGCGTCCCCGCTGCGCGGACGACGACGTCGAGATCGCCGGCGTCGTCGAGGGCCGCGACCAGCAACATCGTCTGGGTGTCCGGTGGTAGTACGGCGATCCGTGCCTCGTAGGCCTCCTGGATGCGGCGCGGCAGCGGCAGCGGCTCCTGGGTGTCGGGCAGCGCGTCGGGCACCCGGGGCAGCTCGATCAGCGCGAGGGGGTTCCCGCCGCTGGTGGCGAGGATCCTTTCCCGTACGGCCGGACCGAGACCGGGCGTGTGCTCGCGCAGCAGGTCGGAGGCGGCCTGGCGGTCGAGACCGTTGAGCCGCAACTCGGGCACCCCGGGCGCGTGGAAGGTGTCCCTGGCCGCGAACAGCAGGGCGATCCCCTCCGAGTGAAGCCGTCTGGCCGTAAACAGCAGTGCCTCGGCCGAGGATCTGTCCATCCATTGGGCGTCGTCGACCAGCACGAGCAGCGGGCCGTCCTCGGCCAGTTCGGTGAGCAGTGTCAGGGCGGCCAGGCCGATGAGGAACCGGTCCTGAGGGGCGGTGGCGAGGCCGAACGCGCCCTCCAGCGCCCTGGCCTGCGGTGCAGGCAGAGCGCCGATGCGGTCGAGGGCCGGGCGCAGCAACAGGTGGAGTGCCGCGAAGGGCAGCTCGGCCTCGGTCTCGATGCCGGTACCGTGCAGCCGCTGCAGTCCCTCCGCCAGTTGATCGGCGTGGCCGAGGAGCGCGGACTTGCCGATCCCGGGCTCGCCCCGGATGACCAGGCTCGCGCTCCGGCCATCCTTGGCCTCCGCGATCAGAGCCTCGATCTGCGCCTGTTCCCGCTTTCGCCCCAGCAACACCATCGGAATCTACCGTCATCGCGGGATTACCAGTCAATCGTCCGATGCCGGACGTACGCCCTCCCTCCGTACCGTCGTACCTGTTCCCCAACGGTGACGTAAGGAGAAACGCATGTCCTTATTGATCTTTCTGCTGCTGTTCGTCGTCCTGTGCGGCTGGCTCGATCACTGGGCCACTCGCACCCCCAATCCCGGCAGCAAGGAAGGACACTGAATGTTCATCGGACACTTCGGCCTGGCCGCGTCGGTCAAGGCAGCCCAGCCGCGCGTCCCGCTGTGGTCGCTCATGCTCGCCACGCAGTTCCTCGACGTCGTCTTCGTCGTCCTTTACCTGGCGGGCGGAATCGAGTCCTTCCAGGCCGTCGCCCCGGGAACGTACGGCGAGGCGCTGATCAACGCGCAGTACACCCACTCCCTGCTGGGATCGTTGCTGCTGGCGGCCCTGTACGGCGGCTTCGGCACATGGCGGTGGGGCCGCCGGGCCGGGACTGTGCTCGGCCTGATGGTCTTCAGCCATTGGGTGCTCGACCTGCTCGTCCACCGCGCCGACCTGCCCCTGCTGCCCGGCAACGCCGGCGACCTGCCGCTGCTTGGCCTCGGCCTGTGGCAGACCCCGTGGGCCACGGCCGTCATCGAGGGCGTTCTCCTGGTGACCGGCGCCTTCTTCTACTTCCGTTCAGTACGGCAACGCACCTCGATCACCTGGCGCGCGATCGTCTCCGGCGGTGTCATGGCCCTGCTACTCGTCCTGGGCCTGGCCGTTGACATCCTCAGCTAGGAAGGGCATCGAATTGTTCATCGACGTGCCAGGGGGCCGCCTGGCCTACGACTCCGCCGGCGAAGGGCCACTCCTCGTGTGCGTACCCGGTCTGGGCGACACCCGGGACGCCTACCGGTCGCTGCGCCCGGTGCTGGTGGCAGCGGGATACCGGGTGGTGGCGATGGACCTGCGAGGCCACGGGGAGTCGTCGGCGGGCTGGGACGACTACTCCCAGTCCGCGGTAGGGGCCGACATCGTGGCCCTCCTGGAGCACCTGGACGCGCCCGCCGTCGTCCTGCTCGGCAACTCCTACGCCGGAGGTGGCATCATCCGCGCGGCTGCCGACGCCCCCGAGCGGGTCGCCGGGATCGTGCCCATCGACGGATTCATCCGGGCCATCCCGCTCAACCTCGCCGTCCGTGCGCTCATCAGGCTGATCGCCTCGTCCCCGCGGCTGTGGAGCGTGTACTACACCACGGCCCATCCGACCGCCAAGCCCGCCGACCTGGCCGAACACCGCGCCAAACTGGTGGCCATGCTGCGCGACCCGCAGCGGCGCGAGGCGATGCGGCGCATGCTGCTCAACCGCGCTCCGGAAGCCGAACAGGTCATCGCGCAGGTCCGCTGCCCGTCGCTGGTCCTCATGGGAGCCAAGGATCCCGACTTCCCCGACCCGGCGGCGGAGGCGCGGACGCAGGCGTCGCTGCTGCGCGGGCAGGCCGTGGTGATCGACGACGCCGGCCACTACCCGATGTCGGAGTTCCCCGAGCGGACAGCAGAGGCCCTGCTGCCCTTCCTGAAGAACGTCTTCTAACGTCGGCCGGTCCAGGTGGCCAGGAGCTGGAGCGCGGTGTGGGAGGCCGACCCT
Source organism: Nonomuraea sp. NPDC049269 (assembly GCF_043197155.1). Lineage (NCBI taxonomy): Bacteria > Bacillati > Actinomycetota > Actinomycetes > Streptosporangiales > Streptosporangiaceae > Nonomuraea > Nonomuraea sp. NPDC049269. The sequence goes on along the minus strand of NZ_JBICSO010000002.1, from coordinate 973,988 downwards.
TCGTCGGCGGCGTGTACCACCAGGGCCAGTCCGGGGTCGTCCGGCAGGCGCAGGGTCTCGTAGGCCAGCTCGAGCTCGCCGACCAGAGGATGCCGGTACAGGTAGCGCCCGTGTCGCTTGTCCTTCACCTGGTGCTCCGCCCACAGCTGACGGAACTCCGCGCTGGCGGCGGACAGCTCTTCGATCAGGGCCGCAGTGGACGGGTCGGCGGGTCGGTGACCGGCGTCCAGCCGCAGGAAGCCGACCAGATCGCGGGCCCGTGCCGGCCAATCGGCGTAGAGCCGGCGCACGCCCTCGTCCAAGAAGTTCAGCCGGGCCAGGTTGCGCCGCTCGGGTGGCAGCGCCCCGAAGTCGGTGATCAGCGCGGCGGCCAACGGGTTCCAGGCCAGCACGGTGGTGTTGCGGTCGACCAGGTAGGCGGGCACGTCGTGGATCGATGACAGCAGGCGGTAGATGCCTGAGCGCGGAGGCCGGCGGTCGGCGGCGCCGGGTGCGGTGGCAGGGTCCGGTCGGGCCAAGCGGTGCAGATGGTCGCGTTCGGCGGCGTCCAGCCGCAGAGCGCGGGCGACCGCGTCCAGGACTTCCGCGGAAAAGTGCAGGCTGCGGCCCTGCTCCAGCCGGACATAGTGGTCGACGCTGACCCCGGCCAGCAGGGCGAGCTCCTCCCTGCGCAACCCCGGGACACGTCTGCGGCCGCCGAATTCTGGTAGGCCAAGCTCTTCGGGCCGCAACCGGGCCCGGCGCGATCGCAGGAATTCACCCAATTCTGCGCGTCTGCCCGATTCCATGTGACCAGTATCCCTACCCGGGCCCCATGCTGCCGTTGCGAGCCTGGTCATGCCGTGCCTAGGCACCGGCGGGCACTGGGTCGTCAGCCGCCGGGAGACAACAGTGGTGTGCGCAGCGCCAGACGCCCCTAACGGTGCCTGGCCACTCGATCTCACAGGGAGCACTGCGACATGAGCACCACTGATGTGCCGACCCGGCCTCTCGGCAGCACCGGCATGGACATCACGCGTCTTGGCTTCGGCTCCTGGGCGGTGTCCGGGTCCGGCTGGCGTTTCGGCTGGGGTGCCACCGACGACGCCGAGTCGATCGCCGCGATCCGCAACGCCGTCGCCTCCGGCGTCAACTGGATCGACACCGCCGCCGTCTACGGACTCGGCCACTCCGAAGAGCTGGTCGGCAAGGCGATCGCCGACCTGCCCGAGGCCGGCTGGCCGTACATCTTCACCAAGGTTGGCCTGGTCTGGGACCCGGACAATCCGTCGGCCGCGCCTCGGCGGATCATGAAGCCGGCCAGCGTGCGCCGCGAGCTTGAAGACTCGCTGCGGCGGCTGGGCATCGACCGCATCGACCTGTACCAGGTGCACTATCCCGACACCGGCGAGTCGCTGGAGTACGCCGGTGGCGGGTTCGGAGCGGTGTCACCCAACGCCACGCCGCTGGAGGAGTACTGGCAGGTCATGGCCGATTTGAAGGCCGAGGGCAAGGTCCGGGCGATCGGGCTGTCCAACCACACGCCCGACCTGCTCGAGGCCGCCGAACAGATCGCCCACGTCGACGCCATCCAACCGCCGTTCTCCGCGATCAACCGCTCCGCTGCCGCGGAGATCGCCTGGGCCCGCGCCCACGACACCGGTGTGATCGTCTACTCACCGCTCCAGTCGGGGCTTCTCACCGGCGCCTTCTCCGCCGAACGAGTGGCGAACCTGCCCGCCGACGACTGGCGCGCGGCCCACGACGACTTCACCACCGGCCTGACCGCCAACCTCCAGCTCGCCGACGCGCTACGCCCCATCGCCGAACGGCATGGCCGCACCTTGGCCGAGGTTGCCATCGCCTGGGCACTGGCCTGGCCCGGCGTTACCGGTGCCATCGTCGGCGCCCGCAAGCCGGAGCAGGTCGGCGGCTGGATCGGAGCGGGCGCCGTGCGGCTGACCCCGGCAGACCTCGAGGAAGTCGCCGCCGCGATCACCGCCACAGGCGCCGGTACCGGCGCCGCCCGTCCGTAACCGCCTGTCATCACGCAGGGAGAGTGAAGGAAATGTCCCTCATCCACCTCACCGAATGCCTGGCCGTGCCAGGGCAGGAAGACCGGCTCCGCACCGCGCTGGAGGCGATGATCGAACCGTCCCTGGACGAACCCGGCTGCCTGGCCTACCGCATCTACACCGACCCCAACCACCCCGCCAGCATGGTGGCAATCGAGGAATGGGCCAGCCCCCAAGCCCTCGTGGAGCACTGCACCTCTCCGCATTTCCGCCATGCCAAGCAGGTTCTGGAGCTGGTCCTGGCCGAGCCGATGACCCTGCGCAGGCTGGTGACCGCCCCCACTTGTTGATACGGGAGGTCTCCGAGGTTGATTTGGAGTAGGGCGATGGCCTCACGGGCCCGTTCTTCCTCGCCCCGGCTGTGCACGTCCACGGCCAGCTCGAGGGCGGCGGTGTGCAGTCGTATGGCCTGGCCGGGATCGCCCATGGTCGCGGCGATCCCGGCCAGGCTGTTGAGCACCTTGGCCCCCGCGCTTGACCTCGCAGGTCTTCGGACGTACGGCATGCGGCCAGAGCTCGATCGAAGTGCTCACGGGCGACGTCATGGCTGCCCTGTACGCGATGCACCCAGCCGAGGTCGGTCAGTGCCCGCCCTTCACCGGTCCGATCCTCGCGGGATCGGGCGGCCCGCAGCGCCTTGCCGTACAGAGCGAGAGCATCGTCGTGGTGGGCGTGGTCGTAGAGGTAGCGATACAGCGTGGTGGCCAGCAGGCCGGTGTGCACCACGTCGCGATCGGCGGCCAGGACGAGGTTGGCTCGCTCGGCGTCCAGCCAGGCCAGCGCCTGCGGGGCGTCACGGAGGGGGACCGGTGAGGACACCGATTCCGCCAGTCGCGGTCGCCGGTGGCGCGCTGCTGGAGCATGTGCGCGTCCAGCAGGTCCTCGGTACGCTCCGCGGGAAGATCGGCGAGCGCGGCGGCCGCATGGGGCTCGATGTCGCGGCCGGGATGCAGCCCGAGCAGCCGGAAGAGCCGCTGCTGGTCGGCGGTGAGTTGCCGATAGGACAGGGTGAACGCGGCCGCCACGCCGCGCTCCGACCTGGCCAGCTCGGTGAGCCTGCGGCGCTCGTCACGCAGGCGTCCGGCGAGGTGGGCCACGACGTCCATCGACAGGGGCTGAGAGCCGTCCAGGTCGGTGAGCCGCTGGCGGCTGGTGATGAGCACCAGGCTGTTCGAAGCGCCCGGAAGCAGGGGCCGGATCTGGGCGGTGTCGGCGGCGTTGTCCAATACCAGCAGCACTCGGCGGCCGGCCAACTCCGCTCGCCACAGCGCTGCCCTTTCGGTCATGGACGCGGGAATGCGCTCGGTCGGCGCACCGAGCTGCCGCAGCAGCATCTCCAGCGCCTGCGCGGGCTCGAGCGGCAGCTGGCCCGCTGTGTGAGCGTGCAGGTCGATGAAGAGCTGACAGCGAAGTTTGAGCCGTCAGCGGGTCTGGCTGTGGGCACGAAGCCTGATCGTGCCTTAGGAGATCGAGATGTCGTGCTCGTCCATGAGCCGTGTCCAGCCCTCTGTGGGGCCGTGACCGTTCTCAGTCATTGAATCGATGAGGTGCTGGACCGGAGTGATGGTGATCAGGCACGCGTGGGAACGTCCTGGATCCTGAGACGCCCGTCGGGCCGAGGCGGCGGCGATCTCGGGACCGACGTGGACGCGGGTGGCTGTGACGGACCTACTCGGGGTCTGGCCCACTTACGGTTGTCGTAGCCAACGCGGGTTCGCTGGACGAGTGAGTCAGGCCTCGCGAACCCGGTGTGCTGGCGACGCCTTCAACGACGGCCTGACATCGCCATGCTTGCGAGTGCGTCGACAGCTTGCTGGAACTGGCGGCGCCATCGTGAGGCGAGCATCGGCTTGGTTAGTCCGATGACTGTGCCGGTGAAGACCTCGGTGTTGCCAATTCGGGTTCCTCCTCCAGTTCGCGCGGTGAAGGTCCACAAATGGCAGGACCGTACGCCGTTGGCGTCACCAGTCCAGGAGGCGCGACGGGCGGGCTCGGCGATGCCGACGGTGACATGGTCGGTGGTGGTCCCGGCGGGAAAACCGAGGCGAAGGGTCTGGTCGAAGGTCGCACCTACTGCGAATCCGGGCGGTCCGGTCCACTCGGTGGCCTGGTGCAACGGCGACCAGGACGGCCAGTTGCTCAGGTCGCTCCAGAGTGTCCAGACGTCGTGCGGGTCGGCTGGGCTGTCGGCTGTTGCGGCGACGATAAGCGTCTTCCAGCCGGGCCGGGTTACGCCTATCCCGTCTAGGCAGAACTGGACATCCTGGCGGGTGGCTAGGTTCTGACTCGCCATGTTCAACTCTCCCTGGGTACATTATCCTGGATTGCGGATATAGAATCTTGGACATGGAGGCGTGAAGTTGTCAACAGATCCAGCAGAGGCGGTCAGTGCGACGTTGGCGGCGAATCTGCGGGCGGGAAGAAGAGAGCGCGGATGGCGCTTGGAAGACCTCGCCTCTCGCAGCGGTGTCAGCCGCGGCATGCTCCAGCAAATCGAAACGGGTCAGACCAATCCTTCTATCGCGACGGTCGCCCGCATCTGCGCCACACTCGGGATCACCATCGGACAGCTTGTCGAGCCGCCGGAAGACCTCGGCCGCGTGACGCCCGCCGCCGACATCGACGTTCGGCGAGCTGGACGCGCCAGCGAGGCGAGGCTGCTCATCAACGATGGGCAAGCGCCTTTCGTCGAGCTATGGGATTTCGTCATCGCGCCGAACGACGAGATCAGCTCGCACGCCCATCCCGTCGGCACTCGCGAGTTGATCCACCTGCATCAGGGAGAACTGGTGGTGGAAGTCGGCGGGGCCACGTTCCACGTCGCGGAAGGCGGGTCCATACGCATCCGAGGCGACCGAGCCCATCTGTACCGAAACCCGACCGCTGAGACGCTTCGACTCACCATGACCGTGGTCTACTCCGGCAACCAGGACCCGCGCTACGCCCGGCCCGCCACCTGACTGCGTCCCGCATGCTGATGTGCTAGCGGCACCGTGGAGGCAGCTCGTTGCATGCGCTGGTTTCCAACGTCAGACACACTCCGCCCTGCGCCGTCTGCCATCGCGATCGGGTCGATCTCTCAAACATCCCCTCACCGGCGTAACCCCGATACGCCGAGCTGTGCGGGCCATCTCCGCAACGCCCACCTTCGTCGACATGCTCGCCGAGCGGCTGGTCGACGTGGCGCGAACGGGCGAGATCCCGCCCATCACTCCGGTTCAGGCCGAATCGGAGATCCGCGCCCTGTGCGCCACCATGGACGGGCTGGAGATCCAGTGGCTCCTCGACCCCACCGTTGACCTCGTCGGCCTCTTCGACCAGTACCTCGACCACACCCTGGATCGCTGGAGGCAGGGGAGGTACGCCAGGTGAGCAACGCCTACGCGCTTCGAGCGGCGACCGGCGGCGCGGGGAACCCGCCGCCCGCTACCAGGACCTATGCCGGCGCCTGGGCGTGGTCCAGTCCATGGGCCGGGTCGGCAGCGCGCTCGACAACGCCGCCGCCGAAGCCTTCAACAGCACCCTCAAAGTCGAGTACGTGCACCGCCACCGGTTCCGCACCAGAGCCGAAGCCCGCCTGAAGATCGCCACCTGGATCGCCGACTTCTACAACATCATGCGACCCGCCTGTTCTGGCACGCATCTGGCACGCGATCAAGCCCGATCCCTGGGAACGGTGAGCATGGAGCGGCGTAGATGGCACGTGAAAACTGACCTTAGGCCGACGGCCGGGCGAAGTCATCGATGGACGCATTCCGCAAGATCAGGCATGCTGGTTTCCCCTGTACGGAGGATCAGATGACGATCGGGTTCACCGAGATTCTGTTCTTGCTGGTGATATGGGCCATTCCGGCTGTGCTGGTGTTCTTCTTTCTTTACTGGGCGATCCGCCTGGCGATCAGACATGAGAAGCGGCGGGTGCCGAGTCCCCAGGAGATCCTGATTCAGGAGCGACGGGAACGCATGGCGGCGGAGCGTGCCGATCACTATCGCGCCAGGCGGCGCCGACCCGAATGAGTAAGCGCCCGAAGGCCTCTTGGCCCAGAGGGTTATTTCAGAAGCCGACGAAGATCCACCACCTGGATTCACATCCTGACCTGGGCCTTCATAAGTGGAGCGGGTGACGGGAATCGAACCCCCGCTGTCAGCTTGGGAAGCCTTTCAAGATCATGACCTCTGAGCAGGGGAAACGCCGACCTGGGCATATGCCGGTCGAGTGACCGTGAGTCTCCGCGACTCCCCGTTGATCGCCGTCCGAACGGGCACGCAGCGGGCACGGCCTGGCGAACGCTGCGGGGACAAGAAGATCTCGGATCCTGTCCGGCGCCTGCTTCGCCGCGATTTCCTACCTCTCGGGCGCCAGGCCAGGGGAGGTGCTCAGCCTGCGCCGCGGCTGCGTCAGCTACGACACCGACACCCGGATGTGGCTCATGCACGGCCGCAAGTGGAAGGGCGCCCGCAACGAGAACGGGATGAAGATCCCCGAGGGACAGGAACGTGAGCACCCATGGGTGATCGCCGAACCGGTCGCCCATGCCGTCGCCGCGTTGGAACGCCTGCACAGCAGCGACCTGCTGTTCCCCGCTGTCGTCTTGCGCAAGGGCCCGTCCGGCAAGGACCGGGCCCGCAACAGCGCCGAGATCAGCGAAACGATGGCCGAGTTCATCGACTGGGTGAACACCTACTGCACCGCCAACGACCGCCGTGACTCCATCCCTGACGACCCTTGCGGATCCATCACGCCGTCCCGGTTCCGACGCACCCTCGCCTGGTTCATCTGTCGACGGCCGCGCGGCCTGGTCGCCTGCGCGCTGCAGTACGGACACCTGCACATGCTGCAGAGCCTTGGCTACAGCGGCACCTACGCCTCCGGATTCCCCGACGAACTGGCCCTGGAGGAATGGCTGACCCGCCTCGAACACCTCGAACAGGCCGAGCAACGCCTTCAAGCGGGCGAGCACGTCAGCGGACCCGCCGCCGACAACTACCGCAGCCGCGTCGTCGGTGGTCCGGCCCGGTTCGCGGGCCGGGTAATCCGCAGTGGCCGCCAAGCCAAGGCCGTCCTGGCCAACCCAGCCCTGCAGATCTATCCAGGAAAGGGTATGACCTGCGTCTTCGACCCCACCCAAGCCCTCTGCCAGATGCGCGGCACCGACACCGGCGACGACCGACGCACCCCGGACCTGGACGACTGCCGCCCCGGCTGCCGCAACATCGCACGCACCGACCAGGACATGGCCACCGTGCACCAGCACGCCACCGATCTGCGAGCCATCGTCGATGATCCGCTCAGCCCCCCGATCCGCCACGATCGCGAGCGCAGACAACTCGACCGGCTGGAGAAGATCATCACTGAGCACGGGACGAGCGTGACCGACGATGAGGTGATCGGCCATGACGAAGGCTGAACCGGACGAGAAGCTGCTGAAGGACCTGCGCGGTGCTGCCGACCGGTTGATCGCCGGGACGGCGCTGAGGTCATCGGGAAAACTGACGGTCTCCGACCTGGCGGCCGAGGCGGGTATCAAGCGCTGGGTCCTCACCCACAAGCATCCCGAGTTGATGCACGCCTTCCAAGCCGAGTTCAAGACCTTGGGCCAAGTGTCGGCGCCCGTCCAAACTGGAGAAGGACCTGACCAAAGTTCGCCAGGACAAGCGACGACTCAAGGAACTCGTCGACACCTACGCCGCTGTCATCACCGAACTCACCGACGAGCTCATCCAGGCCCAGCAGCAGCGAGACGAGGCCCTGGCCGAACTCGCCCGGCGGCACCACGACGCCGTCGCGGTCCTCGCCGACCACCGGCCGACCCGCCGCGCCAACGACACCTTCACCCGCTAATGGGCGCGCCCACCGCCGCGGGTAGGTGTGTTGATACATCCGTGCGTGGTTGATCATCTCCAGAGGAAAATACGACACAAGGTGTCAGGTTTTTGGTCGAGCATGGTTTCACCGGTCGGCGTCAATGGCGGACGCGAACCGGGCCTACAGATAGATGCGGATAGATAAGGACCTCAATGCGCGAAACGCCAGAAGATCTCAAAGAGCTCCAAGGCCTCCTCGACTCCTCCCTCTCCCGCTCCACCTCACACCTCCAGTCGATCATCACCGAACGCACCCTGACCGCGGAGCAGCTCACCCAGGTCCTCACTGGCATGTGCACCCTCGCCCTGTCAACTGTGACGGCAAAGGGCGAGCCGCGGATCAGCGGCGTGGACGGGCATTTCCTGCGCGGCAAGTGGCACTTCGGCACGGCGCGTAGCGCCGCCAAGGCCCGCCATCTCGCCGCCCGGCCGGCCGCCAGCGTCGCGCACATGCGCGGAGAGGACTTGGGTGTGTTTACGCATGGCACGGTGGAGATCCTCAATCCCCAAGACGGTGAGTCTGCCGCGGACTGGCCAGACCTGCTGGCCTACTTCAAAGACTTCTACGGCAGCACCGCCTTCGACTGGGACAACGATGTGGTCTTCTACCGACTGCGCCCGCACTGGATGACCGTCTACGCCCCCGACGTCGACAAGCTCACCGCCAAGTGACCCCAGGCCCTGAAACAGGCCTAGTGCCACGTCAGGCAACGTTTGCCCTGTCCGCTACCGGCACCTCGGGGCGATGTCCCCCGTCGATATGTCCGCGCGTTCGGGGGCACGGCCAGCGCGGCCAACGCGACCCCGAGCCGTCGTTCCGTCGCGAGGGAGCGGCCAACGTGCCAGGATGCACCACGTCAAGCCGTAACTCGCGTGGGCCGGTATCGCAGGGCGACCGCCCCCGACCGGAACTCATGGCGGTCCACGGGCTCAAGCTGGATGCGCTCGCGCAGACCGGCGAGCAACGTCGGCCCGTGTCCGGCAAGGACCGGCTGCACAAGGAACTCGTACTCGTCGATCAGTCCCAGATCTGCCAACGCCAGGGGGAGCGTCACGCCACCCACCCACAGGCCCTCGCCTGACTCCTGCTTGAGCCGCTGAACCGCTTGCCCCAAGTCGCCTCGCACCAGCTCGGCATTCCAATCGACCCCGCTCAGCGTGCTCGACACGACGTACTTCTTCGCCCGGTCGATGGTCTCGGCGAACGGGATCTGCCACTCATCCATCCAGTCAGGCCACGTGTCCGTGGCCGGCTTCCGCCACGCCGACTCCATCATCTCGTAGGTCACCCGGCCGAATAGCAGGGCATCGGCTCGCTCCATCTCAGCGGTCCAGTAGCGCATCGACTCCTCGTCCGGGGGGAGCCCTGCCTCGTGATGGCAGCAGCCGTCGAGCGTGACGTTGATCGAGTATCGAAGTGGTCTCATCTCGTTGCTCTCCCTTGATGCGCGCAGCGCGTTTTCACCGGACCGTACTTAGACGACTGTCGGCGCCATTTCTCATCGGCGCCCGATTCCACCTACTCAACACCGTCGTGATGCGAACTTTGACGCCGTCGTGATGCGAACCAGACCGCAGACCGAGCGCACGACCAATTCGGCGCTCGGGGCGTTCAGGTTCGCAACGGGACGGCGCCCATAACGCTCGACTTCGATGCACGGTGCCACGTCACCTACCGTCGGCTCAGGGTCTACGACGAACGTCGCAAACGTTGCCTGACGCGGCACTAGGTATCTCCTCCGAGCCCTGGGACTGCGATCCCGTGCCCTGATGGGCTCCAAGACGACTATGAAAGATCAAATTGCAACAGACCCGAACCGGGTAGGGAACGATGCCGGGCATGCCGATGAGGATGAGTCCGATCCCCGTGCGGTCGTGGTGGTCGCGGAGCTGTTCCAGCGCGGCGGTCTTCAGCCGGTCCGCTTCGTCGACGATGAGAAGTTCGGCACCGCTGGGGCACGGGCTGCTCGGGCCGGGTGCGCGGTCGCCGGCCGGTCTGGAGCATGAGTTCGACGGTCCAGCCGAGCCTGTCGCACAGGTAGGAGATCTCTTTGTCGAGGTTTTGGGGGGTGCTGTGGACCTTGGGGGTGTACATGACGGCGCGGGCGGCCAGGACCTCGTGGACGTCGGCGTCGGTGTCCTGGGAGCCGGTGGCTCGGGTGCCGGCCAGGTGCGGGGCGAGTTGGTCCCATCGGGTGTAGCTGCGGGCGGATTCGGTCTTGCCGACGCCGGGGGCGCCGAAGCACAGGCCGACGTAGCGTTTGCGGCGGACGGCGTCGGCGAATTCCAGGAACCGGCGGTGTTCTTTGGTCGCCATGATCGGTGTGGCGGCGGGCGGGCCGCTGTCGGTGGTGTTGGCGGCCGCGGTGGGGTCGGGCGGGGCTGGTCGATCGCTGGCGTACGTCAGGCCGCCAGCGGGTACTGGCAGTCGGGTGGATAAAGGGTCGGGGAGGTCTGCTGGGTCCGGTTCGGCCGTGTTCTCGTCTGGGTCTGAGGGCTGCTCCACGCCTGGGTGTTTGTCCGGGCGGGGAGCAGCTCACTCATTCCAGTAGCGTTTGAGTCGCGGAGCGTCACCTGGGGTAGGGTTGGCGCCGTCCTGCTCAGGGGCCTGGCGGACGACGGAGCCGGTTTCGGGCCGCTCGTGTGGCCGGTGGCAGCGGGGTCGGCCGCGGTGCTTTCGTCGGGAGTCGTCCAGGTGCGCAGGGCGGGGGCCGGGTAGGCGGCGGGCAGGGGTTCGCTGTGGGCGGCCAGGAGGGCGTCGACGACCGCGGTGCGGGTGGTGAGCTGGCCGCGCAGGTGTTTGCGGCGGGCGTTGCGAGCGGCGGTGATCGTTTTGAGGCTGACCGTCTCTTCGGCCAGGTCGGGGCAGATGGCCCGGCACAGGAACTTCTCCCCGTCCAGGGTGCGCAGGTAGACGCGGATCTCGGTGATGTCGCGGGGGTCGTAGCGGATGGTGACGTCCTCGCGGACGTAGTCGGCCAGGACCGGGTCGATGAACCGCAGCGCCAGGAAATGGATCCCGTCGGTGTGGACCTTGCGGGGTTTGGCGACCGTCGATAGCAGCAGGTCGAGTTGTTCGAGCGAGTCGGGCATGCGCGGGATGAACGCGCCCGCCTCCCAGCGTGTCTGGGGCGGTGTCCTGGTTTCGGAGTGCGGCCGCAGGTTGTACACCTCGCGGATGAACCGGCCGATCGCGGCGTCGAGTCGGGCAGGGTCAGGGTGGCCTGGCCGGCCCGGTCGGGGGTGCCGACGGGTGCGTAGCCGGGCAGGTGCGCCAGGCACATCTGGTTGAAGGTCTCCAGGACCCGTTCGATCTTGCCGTGGCCGTGCGGCTGTCCCTTCTTGGTGAACACTGGACGGACTTTCAGGTCGGCCATCACCTGCTCCAGGTGTGCGGAGGTGAAGTCCGAGCCGTGGTCGAGATGGAACACCTCGGGGATGCCGCACACATGCCAGCCGGGTTCGCTCTTGCGCCAGATCGCGTGCCGGAACGCCAGCGCGGTCGTGAGTGCCGAGGGTGCCTCCAGGTTGAGCGCGTACCCGGCGATCGCGCGGGAGTGGTCGTCCTCGATCAACGTCAGCCACGGCCGCGCCGGCTTGGCGGAGGCGTCGATCACCCAGATGTCCAGCTCGGTGTGGTCGGCCTGCCAGATCTGGTTCGGCTTGGACGCTTCACGGCGATGCACCAGGTCATACACCTCCCGGTACCTTTTCGTACCCTCCAGCGCGAGGGTCACCAACGCGGGGTCGAGGTTCCTGACGACCTCGTAGATCGTGGTGTATCCCGGGACCGGCCAGCCGCGGGCGGCGGCGACGCTGGCTGCCTGCCGGTGGATCGCCGCGACGCTCGGCTTGGGCGGGCGCCAGCGCGAGGCCTTCGATGAAGACGACCAGCTCGTCGGGGATCTTGCGGCGGCCACGGTCCGAACGCCGCGCACGAGCCAGACCGGCCAGGCCGTCGGCCTGGTAGTCCGCGCGCCAGCGCCGCAGCGTCCGTTCAGGGACGCCACAGCGAGCCGCGAGCGTTGCCAGCGGCACGCCGTCCTCCACATGCGGGCGGAGAAGCCGCCACCGCTCCATCGCCTGCTGGCGGCGAAGCTCCGTCAGGCCGCTCAGCGGACCCCCACGACCGTCCTGCCCGCCGGATTCACCGGCCGGGCCGACCGGACCGCCCGTCTCATCCGCCGCCACGAACACCAGAATCCCCCTGCCAGCGATCGTCTGCCACCGCTGCTCGCCCCCTATTTCGTGCCTCGGGATGCGCTGGTCGAGCGCTGCGTCGTCGCCGGCCGGCCGATCGCTTGCAGATCGCTCAAGTAGGGGCGCCGGTAATAGACGCGTGGCAGGGCCCCGCGATCTCCAAGGTCGGGGGCCCTGGTGGGGGTATCACCAAACGCAGACGGAAGTGTGTAAAGACCGCTGCCGGGAGGCGCACGATGTTCACCATCGCACACTGTGCCGCGCTCGCCTGCACCCCCCGCCGACCCGCATGTCCCGCGGTGTGAGGTGCGGGCTCACCGCCCGGGCGATGGTGAGCTGAGTGCATGAGGTTGGTGAAGGCGGCATTGGTCAGCGGGGGTTGAAGGTTTGCCGGTAGCGGTTCGGGGAGGTGTAGACGTGCTTGGCGAAGTGTTGTCGGAGGTTCATTGAAGTGCCGAAGCCGCATCGCCGAGCGACCTCTTCCACGGAGAGATCTGAGGTTTCGAGGATTTCCTGGGCCAGGTGGATCCGCTGCAGGAGTAGCCATCGCTGCGGAGTCGTCCCGGTCTGTTCGCGGAATCTGCGGTTGAGGGTGCGCTGGCTGACGGCAGCGTGGCCAGCCATGTCGGCCAGCGTGATCGGTTCGGAGAGGTGATCGCGGATCCAGCGCATCGTCGGTTCGAGCGAGCCGTGGTCTGGGCCTGGTTGGGGATGGATGATGAACTGGGCTTGCCCGCCGTCGCGTTGAGGTGCGATGACGGTGTGCCGGGCTACTTCGGCCGCGATGGCCGACCCGAAGTCGGTGCGGACCATGTGCAGGCACAGGTCCAGCCCAGTGGCGGCACCGGCCGAGGTGAGCACGTCGCCTTCGTCGACGAACAAGACGTCAGGATCCACGTTGACGTCCGGGTAGCGCTCAGCGAGCTGGGCCGCGCTGCTCCAATGGGTCGTGGCTGATCGGCCGTTGAGCAGGCCGGCTGCCGCCAGTATGACCGCTCCGCTGCAAATCGAGGCGATCCGCACACCCTGGTCGTGCGCGTCCCGCAGGCATTGGATCACCGCCCGTGTCGGTTCCCGGTCCTCGTTGCTGCCAGGGACGACGATCGTGTCAGCGGTGTGCACCACGTCGAGCAGATGCGGGGCTGTCATCTGGAACAACTCCACACCTCCGGCACCGGTCACCGTCAGAGTGCGCCGTTCGCCGCAGATCAAGGTTTCATACAGCGGCTCGCCGAACAGGGCGCCTGGGGCTTTGTCCAGCGAGTGGGCGAGGCCGAACACCTGAAGGGGGATCGCCAGGTCGAGGCTGTCGACACCATCGACCGCCAGGACCGCCACTCGATGCATGGCCAGAAACTATCGACCATCGGCATTCTTGTCACTGGTTCACCGACCAGCGCCGCTGAACGATAGAGGAATGCTGCTGCTTCAGGCCGCCGTATCTCTCGTCGTCTTGTTCCTCCTGGTACTGAACGGCTGGCTCGCTCATCAGTTGCTCGACCCCAGCCGATCGCCGAGGCCCGGTGCGACGACGACCCACCGACCCCATCTTCGAGCCGCACCGGCAATCAGCTGGCATCGCCGTCACCGCCGGCGTGCCGCAACGAACGCGCCGTACCGGCTCCGGGCCTGACCGGAGATCAGTCGCCCCCAGCTCGACGACCAAAGCGGCACACGGCCCCTGTACCCGTGGAGGACTAATTCCTTGACTCCCACACCCACTGTCCGGCACCGACAGGACACCAAAGTGAGTCTCCTGGCCATGCTCAAAGGACTGACCGGCGGATACGACGCCAGCGCCATGGCCGGCGCGCTACTACTGGTCACGGACCATTTCAGGCTCACCACGACTCAGCAGGGCTCGCTGTACGCCGCTACGGCGACTGGATGGATCGTCGGCGCGCTGCTGGGCAGCAAGCTCGTCAACACACTCGGCCGTCGGGCAACCCTGATCTGGCTGGCGCTGCTGTACGTGGCAGCCACCGCCCTTACCGTGACGTCGGAAACCCTGGTGTGGTTGGACTCAAGCCGCTTCGTGCAGGGCACCATGATGGGCGTAGCCATCGTGGCGATGCCCATCTTCATCGCTGAATCGGCCTCGACGCGCGCTCGCGGACGCATCGCGGTCCTGTACCAGGTGGCGACCTCGCTCGGATGTGCGATGGGCTACCTCTGCGGCTACCTCCTCGCGGGCGGCGGGCAGTGGCGTCTGATGCTCGTCATTCCCGGCGTCCTCGCCCTCGCCAGCACCGCGCCGCTGATACGGCTGCCCGAGACCGACCGCTGGCGTCAACTCCAGCAGGATCGCAGGGCCGACTCGACGGCCGGGGCCTCGCGCCGGCTGGGTGTCCTGCGCACCATGCTCAGCTCCCGATACCGGGCGCTGACGCTCTTCGTTGTCACGCTGGGCTTCTTCGTGCAGGCTACGGGCGTCAACGCGATAGTGTTCTTCAGCCCCCGGATCTTCCAGCGCATGGGCTATACCGATAGCTTCGGGCTGCTGGTTCTGCCTGGTTTCGTCCAACTGGCGGGCGCTGCCGCGGCGTTCGTCTGCGCACTGACGATCGACCGGTTCGGCAGACGGCTCGTTCTGCTCACCGGCACCGCCCTCATGGGCCTGGGCCATGCGCTGATGGTGCTCATGTTCGCCACCGACTCTCCCGAGGTGGTGGGTTTCCTCGGCCTCATTGTCTTCATCATTGGTTTCAACTCCGGTTTCGGAGCGGTCGTGTGGATCTTTGCTGCCGAAGGCTTCCCAGACCACCTTCGTGGCGCCGGAGCGTCGGTGATGCTGCTGACGAACCTCACGACGAACCTGTTCATCGCCCAGTTCTTCCTCGACCTGCTCAACGCCGTCGGCGGCATGCTGACCTTTCTCATCCTCCTGACCATCACCACCCTGGCCTGGCTCTTCGTGCACTTCCTGGCACCGGAGACCAAGGGCCGCTCCCTGGACGAAGTCCAGTCCTACTGGGAAGGCGGCAGGCGTTGGCCTGCCACCGGCGACATGCCCGACGCCCGCATACGACCATCGACGCGGGCCTGAACCGCCGACACCGCTGTCCTACCGCCGCTCCAAGGGGGCCGAGTTCATCAGCGGACGTGCGCCAGGCCCCGTGAAGAGGCCGAGCAGCAGATCGCACACGCGAACGCGCTGGCCAGGGACACCGCGGCTCAGGCCAAGGCGGACGTGCACCAGGCCCGCGAGGAGGCCGACCGGATCCAGCGGCAAGCGAACGCCGACGGTCACCAGGCTCAGGCCGACGCCGCGGCGGACCGCGCCGTAGCCGAACAGGCCAAGACGGTGGCCGCCGACACAATCCGCACCACCCAGGACCAGGCCGCCCGCGACCTCCGGGCCGCACAGGTTGCGCAGGCCCGCGCCGAGCAGGGCCAGGCGGACGCCCGCCAGGCGCTCGAACGCGCCGCCTGTGAGGGCCTGGCGGTCGAGCTCACCGGAACCCGGGATGAGCTGTAGGAGCAGCGCGCGGTCCGGGAAGGGCAGCTCATGGAGTTGCGTGCCGAGCTGGAGCAGTTGCGCACCGAACGCCACGGCGGCGGACGGAGGGCAAAGCGTTTCCATGGTTTCGCGGACGCCACCGCCTCTCGGCACGCGGAGTCAGCTGAGCGCGTGCGGGATGCGGTCGAGCACGGGGCTGCTGGCCAGGCCGTAGGAGTAGAAGTCGATGGCTTGCGCGCCGGCCGCCTGGGCGCCGCGCACCTTGGCGGTCAGCCGGTCGGCCGAGTCGCTGTCGGGGTAGCCGGGGCGCAGCACCGCCCGCACCTCCCGGTCCTTGCCCACCGAACGCAGGTAGGCGCCTACGTCGTCGGCCACCCGGGCGGCGTCGCGCGCGTAGGCGAGTACGGCGAAGGAGGGCACGAGGTCGCTCAGCGCGACCGGGTCGACGCCGAGCTGCCAGGCGTCGTGCGCGGCCAGCACTGGTGAGGGCAGGCCGTCCCGGTAGCCCTTCACCGCGCCCGTCGGGTCGACGAAGACCAGCTTGGAACCCTCGCTCGCCACCGCGTCCGCCACCTGCGAGACCAGCGAGGTCACGGTCTCGCAGCGGGCGCGCGCGTAGTCGACGACGTCGGGCCCCGCGTAGGCGGTCAGAGCGGCCCTGGTCACCTCGCCCTCGGCCGGCGGGTCGCCGTCGAGGACGCCGCCGACGATCCGCGCGCACTCCTCGCGCGCCATGTCGACGTTGACGCCGAGATCGGACGCGCGCGCCATGCAGAAGTTGCAGAAGCACAAGGCCATCAGGTAGGCGTCCATAGGCCCGAGCGGTACCAACGACCGCTCCGGCTTGAGCGGCCGGTAGTGCAGTCCCTCGGCGACAACGCTGTCCACCCCGAGCCTGGCCACCGACCTGGCCAGGGCCACAGCGTACTGCCGCACATCGGGGTGGGCCGGGCACAGGTCGGTCGGGTAGCCGCGGTCACCGAAGCAGTTGCGCACGATCACGTCGGGATGCTGGGCGCCGAGCGTGCCGTTGCGCAGGAACACCGTCCGGCCGTGCAGCTTCAGCCCGCGCGCGCGGCAGGCGTCAAGCAGGCCGTCGAAGGCGTCGGTGTAACCGGCCGGCGGCACCAGCCGAAGCCCGGCGAACAGGTCGTCAGGCAGGTCGAAGTGTGCCCCGTCGTGCCGCAGGGTCAGCCTGGACCGCCCGTGCGGGGTGATGTCGCTGGACCCGTGATGGACGGCGCCGACCGTGATCCCGGCCACGCCGTATCCCCGCACACGGTCGAGCACCTTCTCGACGCCCTCACCGTGCAGATCCTCGACGAGAACGTAGAGCGAACTATCCACGCTCTGACCTTATGTGCTCCTATGGGCGACGAGTCGATCTCCACAAGGATGCCGAACAGGTTGGAGCCCACCGTGGTCCATTCATCACCGGGATGGCGGTAACGGACGTGCCTCCCGCTACTCGTCCACGGTCAACTTGTTGAGGGCGGCCTGGCGGTCGGCGCCGGTGGGCAGTGGGCGTCGATCGCGCGCAACCAGGTCAGCTTGTCGATCGCGGTCTTCACCGAGGTCGCCGAAGCACCCCGGGCCAGCGTGACCAGCCACTCCAGCCGGGTCATCCCCAACCCCGCATCCACCAGCAGCATCCGCCCCAGATCGGAGCGAACCTCCACCGTCAGCAGGTGCGCCACCAGTTGCGACGTCAGATCAGATGCCGCCTTACGCGCGGTGCCGACCATCTTGGCCAACACCAGCGCGCCGGGCCGGATCACCTTGGCCGCCATCAGATACTCGCGCGCCAGATTGAACAGCAGCGTCGGCGAGTCGTGCTCCATTGCCCGATCCAGCAGGAACCGCTCCAGCTCCTTCATCACCTGGCCCTCCGCGACAACGACCGCGACCACGTCGTCGTTCCACATCCTTGGAACCGGAACGCCTTGCCGAGGTCCGTCATCTCAGCCAGGAAACCGGACATCGGTGGACGACTGCCGTTCCGGAAGTCGTTCCACAACAGCCGTTCCGTAAATAGAGTACGGAGATGAATTTCGGTACTCTGCCGGGCATGGGCAGCGGTATCGATCATCCCCAGCAAGGTCTGGAACTTGGCTACGCCAGGGTCTCCACCACCAAGCAGTCCCTCGAACGGCAACTCGACGCGTTGGCCGCCATCGGCATCGGCGACGAACGGACCTACGTCGACAAGAAGACGAGCACCACCGTCGATCGCGATGGTCTGAACCAGCTGCTCGCCTACGCCCGGCCCGGCGACACCATCGTGGTGCACACCCTGGACCGGATCGGCCGCAACCTGCGCGAGGTCCTCAACCTTGTCCACGACCTGTCCGAGCGCGGCATCGGGGTGCGATCCCTGGCCGACCCCCTCCCGATCAACACCGCCGACGAGGGCATGGCCAGAATCGCCTTCCTCCTCTTGGCGTTGTTCGCCGAGATGGAACGCACCTTCACCACCGAACGCGCCGCCCACGCCCGCACCGTCGCCGAGGCCAACAACCGCCGCGTCGGCCGACCCCAGGCCCATCCAAACGACAAGATCGAATACGCGCGACTCCTCAAGGCTCAAGGCCACTCCCTCGGCGTCATCGCCACCAAGACCGGCATCCCCAAGACCTCGCTGCACCGCTACCTCGCCGGCACACCTGAACCCGGCCCGGCCAAATAGCGCCGAAGGCTCCGGCCATTCACCGGGGTCTGGTGCATTTGCTGGGGAGTGGTCACGGTCGGTGATCTCGGCTCAGTTCAGCAGTGCCATCTTTCTGAGTAGGTCGTAGTTGGCGCGGCCGAACATGAGCCGTTTCAAGAATTTGATCTTGCATACTTTGCCCTCGACAGCGCCTGAGCTGTAAGGGAGCGTGAGTCCGTTCAGGACGGCGGCGTGGTCGCGTTCGAGGCCGTTGGCGAAGGAATGCAGGTGGGGCAGGTCGTCAGCTCGGACGGCGTCGATCCAGGCGTCGAGGCGGTGGCCTTGGCGTTCGGTCATCATCTCCGCGAAGGTCTTGATGTGGCCGTGTAAGGCGTCGAGGTGCGGGCAGGCTGCCAGGACCTCCTTGAGTTTCAGCCGCGTCGTGGCTCGCGGAGTCGATTGCCCGCGACTTCGCCGAACCGTTCAATGACGGTTACTTCGAGGTCTCGCCGCAAGATGAGGCAGAGATCGCGGTGAGCACCATCGGAGAAAAGGAGGAACCGTGCATGTGGTCGCCGCCCGTATGGGTGAAGGGCAGGAAGGCCGGCATCTGGGAGCGCCATCACATGTCCGATGGCTGATGGGTTGGCTTGGTAAGCGAGCATGGGCCCAGTTCAAGAGGAGCGCCTCCACCACGATCTGAGCTAAGGCGATCAAAAAGCCCAGGTCTCAGGTTTCGCATCCGACCTGGACTATCACGCTAAGAGCGGGTGACGGGAATCGAACCCGCGCTGTCAGCTTGGGAAGTCTTTCAAGATCATGTCCTCTGAGCAGGGGAAACGCCGACCTGGGCATATGCCGGTCGAGTGACCGTGAGTTCCCGTGACTCCCCGCTGATCGCTGTGAGAACGGGCACGCAACGGGCACGGACCCCTATGGCCATTCGATGCGAACAAGGTAGACCTCGTGCTGCCGGTCCAGGACCACATAGGTGGCGAGACCACGTTCTCCGAACGGGTGCGTAAGCATGTTCGCCCTTGGGTCCTTGGAGTTGTACGGGTCTCCACTCCAAGGAGCGGTCTCCAGCAGCGCGAACAGATCCGCGAGCGGATGCAGTGCATGATCAGGTAGGGCAGCGATCTGTTCCTCGGCTACGGGATCGATGATGAGCTTGAACACCTAGACATCGATCCCACGAGCAGCAAGGATCTCCCGCCATGGCCTCCCCTGAGGAACGGGTTCGCCGGCCAGAGCCTGCTGGGCGCGGACGTGCATCTGACGGCGCCCCTCGGGATCCTTTGCGGTGTCACACGCGGAGATCCACCAGCGGTGCACGAAAGCGTTCAGCGCTCCAAGATCCAGGCTCACCCTGACCTCGTCGAGCACAGCCTTGAGCCCGGCGTCGAAAGCCTCGCGATCTTCCGGGACGACCAGCGCGGCGCGGATGCCTCGCAGGTTCTTCTCAGGCAGAGGCGCGCCGACGGAGATGAAGTCCTGCGGTTGTGCGGTCATGCCCGCTCCCTTCCTTGTCTTCAAGAGACTACAGAGGAAGGGTGACATCCCTCACGCACACACGAGAGCCGGGCCTGCCACAGTACGAAATGGAGCGGGTGACGGGAATCGAACCCGCGCTGTCAGCTTGGGAAGCTGATGTTCTGCCATTGAACTACACCCGCATCGGCCGCAACCGCGACCACCACTCTAGCGGAAACTCGGCCCACATCAGCCAGCCGTGCCCCCAAGTTTCCCACCGGCACGCGGTAGGTTGCTCTGCGTGCTGCTATCTGACCGCGACATCCTGGCCGAGATCGACTCGGGGCGACTCGCCCTTGATCCGTTCGATCGGGACATGATTCAACCGTCCAGCATCGACGTCCGGCTCGATCGGTTCTTCCGGGTGTTCGAGAATCATCGGTATCCGCACATCGATCCGGCCGTAGAGCAGCCGGATCTGACGCGGATGGTGGAGCCCGAGGGGGATGATCCGTTCATTCTGCATCCCGGGGAGTTCGTGCTGGCCTCGTCGTACGAGGTGATCAGCTTGCCTGATCATCTGGCGTCGCGGTTGGAGGGGAAGAGTTCGCTGGGGCGGCTTGGGTTGTTGACTCACTCGACTGCGGGGTTCATCGATCCGGGGTTCAGTGGGCATGTGACGTTGGAGCTGTCCAATGTGGCCACGTTGCCGATCAAGCTGTGGCCGGGGATGAAGATCGGGCAGTTGTGTGTGTTCCGGTTGAGTTCTCCGGCTGAGCATCCGTATGGGTCGCCGAAGTACGGGTCGCGGTATCAGGGGCAGCGTGGGCCGACGCCGTCTCGATCTTTTCGGAACTTTCATCGGACCAAGATCTGACGCCCATGGTTGAGGGCTCGGCCGGAGTGGGTGGCCTGTGAAGGCGGTTGCTCACGCTTGTTGCCGGTGAAAGGTCCCTGCCCGAGACGCGATCTTGTGCGTGTCTGCTTCCCGTAATGCGCCTCCTGGACGACGATGTCCCGAGAACAGCCGTCCAAGAGCTGTTTCCTACAAGACGCCCTCCAGGAATACCTGGGCCGCTCCTCGGGGTGCCTGAGGCCGACTGGCGGGCCTGGGGTCGGCTGGCGGGGCTGGGGTCACCACTGACGGGGCTGGGGTCGACTTGCGAGGCTGGAGTCGCCACTGACGGGGCTGGAACTGCATCGGACGGCTTGGGAGCTGCTCCCGACGCTGGAGGCACCCGCAAGGAGCAATCTGCAGGCACCCACCGTGGGCCCGCCAGGAGGAGCTCTGAAGAAGGGCCAGCCCGCACACAACCGGCCCGCACACAACCGCTCCGCTCCCCCACCCAGCCCTGCCCAAAAGCCCACCCCACCCCCAAAGACACGCCCAACACGCACCCCCGGCCTAGCGGTGGTCCGGAAATGTCACCAAGATGGACTGGACATGCCACGACCGAAACCCCCGGTCAAGCCTCCCCCCACCTCGCCGCGCGAAAAAGGGCGATCAAACTACCGGCAGGCCCGGTGTCGCATACCAAACGGAGGGTAGCCACTAGGAGAAGGGGACATGAAGTTCGCATTTCACCTGGTAACCCGTACTCTCTACCACGGACCATCCCCGCACATCTGGAGAACGACGTGCGCCTGCGTCTCACGCCACGTGAGGACAGCTACTACGACCTGTTCGCCGACTCCGCGAACAACCTGGTCACGGCATCCCGCCTTCTGGTCGAGATCATCAGCGACGGATCGGACAGGGAAACCCTGGCCGAAAAGATGCGCGCTTGCGAGCATGCCGGGGACGAACGCACCCATGCGATCATGAACCGGCTCAATGAGAGCTTCATCACCCCGTTCGACCGCGAGGACATCTACCGCCTCGCATCGAACCTCGACGACGTGATGGACGCCATGGAAGCGGCGTCCGACCTCATCGTTCTGTACCAGATCGACCACCTCCCCAAGGACGTCGTCCGCCAGGTGGAAGTCCTCGAGCGGGCCGCGGAGCTTACCGCCGAGGCCATGCCGCGGCTGCGGTCGATGAAGAACCTCAACGAGTACTGGATCGAGGTCAACCGGCTGGAGAACCAGGGCGACCAGGTCTACAGGAGGCTGCTGGCCAAGCTGTTCAGCGGCGAGTACGACGCGCTCACGGTCATGAAGATGAAGGAGGTCGTCGACGCACTGGAGGAGGCGGCCGACGCCTTCGAGCACGTCGCCAACACGGTCGAGTCGATCGCGGTCAAGGAAAGCTAAGCTCTGTGGACCTTTCGCTCGCCCTCGTCATCGGCGTGGTCGTCATCGCACTGGCCTTCGACTACACCAACGGGTTCCACGACGCGGCGAACGCCATCGCGACCTCGGTCTCGACCCGCGCGCTCACTCCAAGAGCCGCGCTGTTCATGGCCGCCGCGATGAACTTCATCGGCGCCCACCTGGGCACCCAGGTCGCCGCGACCGTCGGCAAGGGCATCATCGACGCGCCGGACGGCTCGCACGGCCTGGTCATCGTGGCCTCGGCGCTCATCGGCGCCATCTGCTGGAACCTGATCACCTGGTACTTCGGCCTGCCCTCTTCCTCCAGCCACGCCCTCATCGGCGGTCTGGTCGGCGCGGCACTCGCGTCGGCCAGCGCCGTGCACTGGGACGGCGTGCTGGAGAAGGTGGTCCTCCCGATGGTGCTGTCACCGCTGCTCGGGTTCACGCTCGCCGGCGCGATCATGATCGCAATCTATTGGATCTTCCGCAACAGCCAGCCGGGCAAGACCAACCGCGGCTTCCGTTACGCGCAGACCGTCTCGGCCGCGGCGATGGCGCTCGGCCACGGGCTGCAGGACGCGCAGAAGACGATGGGCGTCATCTTCCTGTCCCTCGTCGTCGGCGGGTACATCAACCCGGGGGCGGAGATCCCGCAGTGGGTCATCCTCGCGTCGGCGGGGGCGATTTCGCTCGGTACGTACTCCGGCGGCTGGCGCATCATGCGTACGCTGGGCCGCCGGATCATCGCGCTCGACCCGCCACAGGGCTTCGCCGCCGAGTCCGCGGCGGCAGTGGTCCTGTACACGGCGGCGATCGGGTTCGGGGCGCCCATCTCCACCACGCACACGATCACCTCGGCGATCATGGGGGTCGGCGCCACCAAGCGGCTCTCGGCCGTGCGCTGGGGTGTCGCGGGCAACATCGTGACCGGGTGGATCCTTACGATTCCGGCTGCGGCTCTGGTGGCTGCGGTGTCCTATTTCGCTCTGCATTGGGTGGTTGAGTAGCGGCATACATCACGTCGACGTCCCAGCGGTCGAAGCCCAGGGACTCGTACAGGCGGATCGCCGCCGTGTTGGCCTCGTCCACGTAGAGCATCGCCTGGGCGAGGCCACGCGCGCGTAGATGGTCCAGGCCCGCCAGTGTGAGCGCCTTGCCCAGGCCGGTGCCCTGCTGTGAGGGGTCGACGCCGACGACGTACACCTCGCCGATCGGTTCGTGGCCGTGCTCGGACGAGCCGTGGATCTTGGTCCAGTGGAAGCCGGCGAGCCGCTCGCCGCGGAAGGCCAGGAAGAAGCCCTCCGGGTCGAACCAGGGCTCCTGCTCGCGCTGGCGCAGGTCGTTCGCCGTCCAGGCGCCCTGTTCTGGGTGGTGGGCGAAGGCCGCGGCGTTGACCTTGAGCCACGCCTCCTCGTCCTGACCTGGTACGAAGGCGCGTAGCCGTACTCCGTCGGGCAGGTCGAAAGCGGGCAGCGGCGTGGACAGCGACCGCCGCATCTGCCAGAGCGAGCGCACGCGCTCGAACCCCGCCGACGCCGCCAGCGCGCCCGCGCCCTCATGATCGCCGTGCGCCCACAGGCGCAGGCTGCCACCCGACTTCTCGAGTACGGCCCGTAGCAGCCGCGTGCCGTGTCCCTGCCGGCGGTGGGCGGGATGGATGGCCAGTTCGCCGCTGGGGCCCTCGACCTCGTCGGTGGGGTCTATGTGGGCATAGCCCACCAACGTCTCGTCGTCGTACAACAGCAGGGAACGGGCCTGCGGATCGCCGCCGTAGCGCAGGTGGAGCATGACATGCTCGTTGAGCGGGCGGACGCCGTCGGCCTTCGTCGCCGCTTCCACCACGCCGAGCACCTGGGTGATTTCGCGGTCATCAAGTCGTTGTCTGATCTCCACGTGCGCAGTCACAGCACGAACTCTAGGCGTACGCCTGGCAAATACCGCCATGTGGTCGGCCGATGAATCGTTACCTTTGCGACATTGGCTGCATGGCTTCCGGCCGTAACGTCTAAGGCCATGACCCCACGTTCCCTCCTCCGGCTCGTCCTGGCCGGAGCCGTCGCCGCGGGCGGGTTCGCCGCGGCGGCCGCCCCCGCGGACGCGAGCAAGGCTCCGAAGACCGTTCCGGTCCGGCTGCTCGCGCTCAACGACTTCCACGGCAACCTCGAACCCCCCACCGGCTCCTCCGGCCGGATGGTCGACGAGACGGGCGCCACCGTCGAGGCGGGCGGCGCCGCGTACGTCGCCACGCACATGAAGGCCCTCACCGACAAGAACACGATCGCGGTGGCCCAGGGCGACCTGATCGGCGCGAGCCCGCTGATCTCGGCGGCCTACCATGACGAGCCGTCCGTCGAGTTCATGGGCAAGCTCGGGCTCAAGGTGGCCGCGGTCGGCAACCACGAGTTCGACGAGGGTTACACGGAGCTACGCCGGATCATGAAGGGCGGCTGCCACCCGGTGGACGGGTGCTCGCCCGCCGGTCCGTGGAAGGGCGCCCAGTACGACTACGTGGGTGCGAACGTCCTGTTCAAGAACCCGAACGAGAAGACCGACGCGCTCGCGGCGCTGGGCGCGCAGCAGGCGCAGGCCAGGAAGCTGATGAGCGACTGGGGCGTGCCCGCCCTGCCGCCGGTCAGCGTCAAGTGGATGAACGGCGTGCCGA
The DNA here is from genome assembly GCF_043197155.1 of Nonomuraea sp. NPDC049269. Lineage (NCBI taxonomy): Bacteria > Bacillati > Actinomycetota > Actinomycetes > Streptosporangiales > Streptosporangiaceae > Nonomuraea > Nonomuraea sp. NPDC049269. The sequence continues at coordinate 949,368 of NZ_JBICSO010000002.1, read as the reverse complement.
TCGGCTTCATCGGCCTGGTCACCCAGACCACCCCGAACATCGTCACGGCCGAGGGCATCAAGGACCTCAAGTTCGTGGACGAGGTCAAGGCCGCGAACCTGGCGTCCAAGCTGCTCAAGCTGGTGGGCGTCAAGGCCCAGGTCGTGCTCGTGCACGAGGGCGACCAGGTGACCGCGGGCCAGTCGCCTGACGCGTGCAGCGCCGTCCCGGGCGCGGGCAACCGCATCGCCACGCAGGTCGACCCCGAGATCGACGTGATTCTCAGCGGCCACTCGCACCAGGCGTACCTGTGCAAGGTCAAGGACCCCGCCGGCCAGGACCGCGTGTACTCGCAGGGCGGCTCGTTCGGCCGCGTCATCACGCAGGTCGACCTCAACGTGAACGTCAAGACGCGGGACATCGACCGCGCCTCGGTGGTAGCGGACAACCACGTCGTGACCCGCACAGTCACCCCAGATCCCGAAATTTCGGCGTTCGTGCAGACTTGGAAGGATCGGGTCGCCCCGGTCGCCAACAAGGCCGTCGGCCGGATCACCGCGGACATCCCCAACACCGCCGCCCCCAGCGGCGAGTCGCCGCTCGGCGATCTCATCGCCGACGGCCAGCTGGCCGCCACCAAGACGGGCGGCAACGCGCAGATCGCTCTGATGAACCCGGGTGGCGTCCGGGCCTCGCTCACTTACGCCGGCTCCTCGGCCGGTGAGGGCGACGGCGTGGTCACCTATGGCGAGGCGTTCACCGTGCAGCCGTTCAACAACCTGATGCAGGTCGTGACGCTGACCGGTGCGCAGCTCAAGACGGTCCTGGAGCAGCAGTTCACCGGTGGGCCGAACGCCCAGCCGTTCACCAAGATCCTCCAGCCGTCGGCGAACTTCACCTACACCTACAGCAGCGGCGCGGCGTGGGGATCCAAGGTCTCGAACATGAAGATCGACGGCGTCGCGGTGACGGACACGCAGACGATCCGGGTCGCGGCGAACAACTTCCTGGTCGGCGGCGGTGACGCCTTCCTGGGCTTCAAGGACGGTACGGACCTCTGGAGCGGGCCGCTGGACATCGACGCCTTCGTCGACCAGCTGGGCCGCGACAACCCGATCGCTCCGCCCACGACGAACCGCATCACCGTCACTCCCTAGCGAAACAACCTGAAGGGCCTGCTCGCATAGCGAGCCGACTGGGTTTCCGTATTCTCTGGGGTTGCGGGGAATGCGGAAACCCAGGACCGCAGGCAAGAGGAACGCCCACGCGGTTGGCACGAAGCCGAGCGAGATCAGGCCGGTCCGGTAGCTGTGACCGCTGCTGGTCGGCGCCGACCTGGCGCCCCCACCAGGCCCCGGCGAGCCATGTGAACGATAGATGGCGGATGTGAGTGATAGCTGGAGCCGCCGGCTTGTGAGATCACATTGAAGATGCGACTCCCAGCTACAGCGCGGGTGTACGTCTGAGGTCAGCCCTGCCCAGCGTCCTCGCCGACGCGTACGGAAGGACCGGGTTTGATCTCCTTGACGGGCAGCATCAGGAGGATCGAGAGGATCAGGAGACCACCCAATATCACCGCCACACTGATCTTGTCGATGATCGGGAAGACGTGCAGGTGCATCATGTGCCACACGAAGTGGATCGCATTGTAGATCGACCATGCGCCCCCCGTCACCGCCATGGACGCCCGGGTCGGCCGGCGCAGCGCCCACATGCTCAGCACCAGCAGCGCCAGGTTGAGCGCCCCCACGTCGACGGCCAGATGCTCGTTGTACGGGCCGAGCGCCGCCACCCAGTGGAGCCCCGGCGCCGGGAAGTCGGTGTAGTACGACCACGGGAACGCCGCCGCCCACACCCCCTGGTACGCCGCCGCCACCGCCAGCACCCCGGCCATCCAGCGCTTGGCCGCCACGGTCATCGCGACGCCGCCCACTGCTCGAAGGTGATCTTCCCGCTGCGGAAGGCGCCGGTCGGCAGTACGCCACCGTTCGCCATCGCCTTGCCGACGGGCACCGTCAGCACCAGTTTGCCTTTGGCCAGGCGGCGCATCATCGATGCCATCGTCAGCACCTCGGGGCCGGCCAGCTCGGTCGCCCGGCCCTGGGCGGGGCCTTCGGCCAGGCGTACGAGCTCGGCGGCGACCTCGGAGGCGGCGACCGGCCGGCTCACCATCACCGGCGCCACCTTTACCGGCCCCGGCACCTTGTCGAGCATCTGCGCCGCGAACTCGTGGAACTGCGTCACCCGCAGGAGCGTCACCGGGATCGGGCCGGCCAGCGCCAGCTCCTCCTGGCGGCGCTTGCCGATGTAGTAGCCCGAGTCGACCCGGTCGACCCCGACGATCGACAGGAGCACGTGGTGGCGTACGCCCGCCCGCTCCTCCGCCGCCAGCAGGTTGCGTGTCTCGGTCTCGAAGAACGCCACCGACTTCTTGCGGCTGAGCGTCGTCACGTTCGCCACGTCGATCACGACGTCCACACCGCGCAGCGCGTCGTCGAGACCGGCCCCGGTTATCAGGTCGACGCCGCCCGACCGGGACATCACCACGACCTCGTGGCCCTGCTTCCGCGCCCGCTCAACCACCAGCTTGCCGACCCAGCCGGTTCCCCCGGCCACCGCCATCCTCATTGCGTTCCTTCCTTTCTCGTCATTGCGTTCCGCCCTTTCTCGTCGAATCGGTAAATAGGACAAGGACGAGGGGCTGAATGTGACAGCCGATCGCACCCGCTCGACAGTTCGGGTCGCTTGGCTCGTCAGCGGTCCAACGAGTCCCAGAACTCGGTGAGTACCTGGGCACCCCGGCCGGGGTCCTGGGTCATCCACCAGTGGCCGAGCCCGTCGAGGGTCGCGGTCCCGGCGCCGGCCAGCCGCGCCGTGCGGCACCGCTGTTCGTTGGTCCCGACCAAGAGGTCCTCGGTGGCGAGAAGGGCGAGGCCCGGCCGCTGCGCCGCGCGTTCGAGGTTCCGGCCCAGCTCGGCCATCACCGGTTGGGCGGCTGATCGGTAGAGCGCGTGTGCGGCCCGCCCCATCGCCTCGTCCTGGCCTACAGCGACCCGCTTCGCCGTCGGCTCGCTCATGCCGAACTTCACGAGCATCGCGACCCGCATCGCGAGGTCCGGGCCGAGCGGGACGGCGGGGTCCGGTCCCATGCTCTCCTGCGCCTGCTGACTCAGGGCGAACTCGTGCCACACGTAGTCCGGGTCGAACAGGCCGATCACATCGCTGACCCAGCTGCGCACGAGGTCCGGGCGGGCCATCACCGCGTTGAGGGTGTGCACGCCGCCCCAGTCGTGCCCGACCAGGTCGACGGGCTCGGCGAAACGCTCCAATTCGCCGATGAGCCAGTCCCGGTAATCACCGACGGTCGCACCGAACCCTGTCGGCAAGGGCGCCCCGAAACCGGGCGGGGACAGGCGGATCGGGCCGGGTCGAGCGGGAGCGATACGTTCGAGCTCGACGAGCAGCGGCTCCCAGACCTCCGGCGTCTCAGGGAAGCCGTGGACGAAAACGGTTGGCATGGCGGGAACTCCGTTCATATTGATCAAGCTGACCAGATGACCAATCTGGTCAGCGAGTATAGTCACCGCCATGAAGACGAACACCACCCCGCGACAGCGGGCTCTTGTAGTCGGACTCGGCGTCAGCGGAACCGCCTCCGCGCTACGGCTGCACAAGGCGGGCTGGGACATTGTCGTCCTGGAGAAAGCAGCCGAACGCCGCCGCGGCGGGTACTTTCTCACCCTCTTCGGCACCGGGATCACCGCGGCAAAGCGCCTGGGCATCGAGGTGCCGAACCGCTTCTCGACGGACATCGCCTACTACAACGTCGATCGCGCGGGCCGGCGGCGGCGCGGCATGGGCTTCGCCGAGGCCGTGGCCGGCGAGTCACGCCCGGTCGTGCGCGGCGACGTCGAGCAGGCCGCGTTCGACGCCCTGCCCGAGGACGTGGAGATCCGGTACTCCTCCGTTCCGGTCGCGCTACGCCAGGACGCGGAGAGCGTGCAGGTTGACATCGAGGACCGGACCACGGGGACGGTGACCACCGAACGGTTCGACCTCGTGGTCGGGGCCGACGGCCTGCGATCGACCGTGCGCCGGCTGGCGTTCGGGCCCGATGAGGGCCGCATTCACCGTCTCGGCTACATGGTCGCGGCGTGCGCCCTGCCCGGCCCGGTCCCCGGTTTCCGGGGCACGGACGGAATCATCATGTCCGAGCTGGGCCGGTCGGCATGGGTGTTCGCCTTCGCAGACCGGCCACCGACGGTGCTGTTCAACTACCGGACCGACGATGTGGACGGCGAGTTCACCCGGCCCGCCATCGACTCGCTGCGGGCGGTGTTCGGTCCGGAGCCCACGGGTGCGACGCTCGGCTGGCTGCTCGACCAGTTCGAGCAGGCGCCAGACTACCTGTTCGACACCGCCGAGCAGGTGCGGCTCGACACGTGGCACCAGGGCAGGGTGGTGCTCGTCGGCGACTCGGCGTGGTGCCTGACCCTCTACTCCGGGATGGGGGCCTCCAGCGGCCTGGCCGGGGCCGACATGCTGGGCACGATGCTGGAGCGGTATCCCGGAGACGTGCCGCGGGCGCTGCGGGCCTGGGAGGAGAAACTCCGCCCCTTCATCGAGTTCCACCAGGGCTCCGGCATGGCCATGCGCAAGCTTTTCGTCCCGGCCGACCGCACCGAGTACGGGATCCGGTTCGTCTTCGACCACGTGGTGGGGACGACGCTCGGCAGAACACTCCTCTCGGAGGCCGAGCACCGCAGCAAGGCTTCCCGGATGAAGACGGTCGACATCGCCCTGACGTGACCCGGCCACGGGCCCGCCGCGCTGTAGGGTTCACCTCCGTGAACCCACGTGACATCATGCCGCCGAAGAGCGAACGGGAGGAACCACGACGGTGAGCCGGCTGATCGAACACGACTCCGTCAAGGCGGCCAGAATCCTCGACAGCGCGCGCGAGCTGGTCCTCGAACACGGCATCCGCAAGGTGACCATCGCCGAGATCGCCGCGGCCGCGGGCGTGGGCAAGGGCACGGTCTACCTGTACTGGGAGACCAAGGAAGACCTGCTCGTGGGGCTGGCCGCGCGCGAGGTACTGGTCTGGATCGAGACCATCAACAACCAGATCGCCCAGGACCCGCAGTCCATCCTGCCCCGCCGTCTCGCTCCGCTGCTTATCCGCACGATACTGGGCAACCCGTGGCTGCGGTTGCTCATGAGCGACGACAGCGCCCTGCGGCAGCTGCTCCACCGCCCCGCCGACCAGGAGCGCTTCGCCGAGGCCACCGCGAGCGCGATGGGCAACGCGGTCGTAACGATCCTGCGCGACCGCGGGATCGTGCGCGACGATCTCCCGCTATCCAGGCAGATGTACGCCCTGCACGCCGTGCTGGTCGGGTTCAGCACCGTCATGAACGACGCCGATGTCGCAGGCCCGCTCAGCATCGACGATCCCGAAATCGCCCTCGCCGACACCGTCCACCTGCTGCTCGAACGGCCTCGCGACCCCGCCGCGCCCGATGTCGCCAAGGCCGCGGAAGCGGTGCGGGCCCGGTTCACCGAGATTCACGACAACCTCCTGGGACTCGTTGCGGCGGGCGCCGCCGGCACCAGATGACCCGCGTTCTCAAGGCCGTGCCGTTCGGCCGACGCGGCGTAGGCCAGGCCGCATGCCGACCAAGGTGACCGAAGCGCAGGTTGCCAGGAGCTTCGCGAGGCGTTCCGCCGGAGCTCGGCAACACCGTGCTGACCCCGCACATCGGCAGCGCGGGCACGGCGACCCGCGAGCGGATGTGTGGTCTGTCGGTGTCGAACGTGGCGGCCGTCCTGGACGGGCGCGCACCGCTCACGCCGGTGAATAGCCTTCCACGTACAGCGGGAGGCGGGTGACGAACTGGGCGCCGGGGAAGTGGTCGCTGATCGTCAGGCTCCCCTGGTGCGCCAGGGCGATCTCCCGCGACAGGGCCAGGCCGAGGCCGCTGCCGTCCTTGTCCATGGCCCGGGCCTCGGGCAGGCGGGTGAAGCGCTCGAAGACACAGTCCCGGTACTCGGGCGCGATACCCGGCCCGTCGTCCGTGACCTTGATGACGACGGTCTTGTCCCCTTCGTCCACTGCCACCTGGAGATCGATCCTGGCGCTCGCGTGCCGGGTGGCGTTGTCGAGCAGGTTGGTCAGCAGCCGGTCAAGCTGCAGGGGAGAGCCGAAGACGGGTGCCGTGCCCGGCGCGTCGGTGACGATGCTGACGGCACCTCCGGCGCGGCGCCGCTCCTGCTCCTCCGCCAGGCGGCAGGCGTCGACGACGTGCCGGTCGGTGACCGCGCCCGCGTCCAGCCGGGCCAGCATCAGGAGCTCGTCGATGATGTCGGTCAGGCGGTCGGCGGACATCAGGGCCCTGGCGCCCGTCGACGGCCAGTCCGTGTCGTCCGGGTAGGCGGTGGCGACCTCCAACTGGGTGCGCAGCGCGGTGATGGGGCTGCGCAGCTCGTGCGAGGCGTCGGCCACGAAGCGGCGTTGCGTCTCCACGGAACGTTCCAGGCGTTCGAGGGTGTGGTTGGTGGTCGCGGCCAGCTGGGTGATCTCGTCCCCGTTGTCCGGTACGGGAACCCGGCGGCTCAGGTCGTGCCCGGTGATCTCGGCCAGTTCGGACCGGATGCGCTCGACCGGGCTCAGGGCCTGGCCGACCACGGTCCAGGTGATGCTCCCGACGATGACCAGCACCAGGGGGATGCCGAGGAAGATCACGGCATAGAGCCACCCCAGCGCCCGGTCCACATCGGCCAGGGATGCCGCGCCGTACACCGTCACCAGGCCGTATGGAGTATGCGACTCCATGGCCATGATCAGGTACTTGGCATCGGCCTCTATGACCTCGGGGTCGCCGCTGAGCCGGCCTTCGGTGGTGTAGATCGTTTCCGGCTTGGCCAGCTGGAGGTGCGTGATGGGGGGCTTGCCCCGCAGGTTGTGGCTGGCCGCCAGGACGGTGCCCTCGCGGGAGACCACCTGAAGGAGGTGAACACGGGGCGACGTGGGCAGCATGCTGCGCAGCTGGGTCGTGCGGGCGTCGCTCGCGACCCGCCGTACGTCCAGCTCCACCCTGTTCTGCACGGCGCCGCGGAGGCTGCCGGGCAGCGTCGCAAGGGTGATGACTGCCGTGGAGGTGAGTACCACCGCCGCGATCAGACTCGCCAGCACCGTCAGACGCGCCCGGATTGAGCGAGGAAAGATCTGTTTCACCTGCTAAAGGCCCTCCAATATCACTGTATGTAATCCACTACCCATTCGTGACGTTTAAACCGCTATTGGGCCCTACCTGCTGATATATCTACTTTAGCGGCGCTAAAGAGTAGCGGAGAGTAACAAGATTCGCTTTCGGCGATTCCGCTGTCAGCGTGCATGGCTACCGGGCGGCCGCCGGGGGCGGCAGGGTGTGGGCATGAGACTGCTGGTGCTGGGCGGGACAGAGTTCGTGGGGCGCGCCTTCGTCGACGAGGCGGTCGCCTCCGGCTGGGACGTGACCGTGTTCAACCGGGGCACGCATGCCCCGGCACCCGGGGTGACGGCGCTGCGGGGCGACCGGGCGGAGCCGGACGGGCTGGCCGCGCTCGGCACCGGTGAGTGGGACGTCGTGGTCGACACCTGGTCGTGGGCGCCGTCCGCCGTACGCGACGCGGCGGCGCTGCTGGCCGGGCGGGCGGGACACTACGTCTACGTGTCCAGCCGGTCCGTCTACACCTATCCGACCGCGGCCGGTGCCGGGGAGGACGCTCCGGTGGTGGAGGCATCGGCCGATGACGGCGACGAGGTGGGTTACGCGCGGTTCAAGGCCGGTGGAGAGCTGGCCGCGGTGGCGGCGTTCGGGGAGCGGGCGCTGCTGGCTCGGGCCGGGCTGATTCTGGGGCCCTACGAGAACATCGGGCGGTTGCCGTGGTGGCTGAGCAGGATCGCGCGGGGCGGGCCGGTGCTCGCGCCGGGGCCCGCCGGGCTGCCCCTGCAGTACGTGGACGTGCGCGACCTGGCCCAGTGGTGTCTTGAGGCGGCCGGCGACGGGCTCGGCGGAGCTTACAACGTGGTGAGCCCGTCGGGGTTCGTCACCATGGAGGAGTTGCTGGAGACCTGCGTCCGCGTGACCGGGTCCGGGGCCGGGCTGCGGTGGGTGGAGCCGGAGACGATCCTGGCGGCCGGGGTGGAGCCGTGGACCGACCTGCCGATCTGGCTGCAGGGCGACGACTACGAGGCCATGCACCAGGGTGACGTGCAGAAGGCGGTGGCGGCGGGGCTGCGGTTCCGGCCGGTGGCGGAGACGGTGGCCGACACGTGGGACTGGCTGCGGAGCATCGGCGGCCAGGCGCCCATGCGTACCGACCGGCCGCCCGTCGGCCTGGACCCGAAGGTGGAGGCCACCCTGCTGGACCTCGGCGACTGATCCGGCTTCTGCTCTGGGGCAGGCGAGGTCGCCGGGTGTAATGTCCGATCATGGACACGATGACCGTTGAGCAGAACGGCATCAACGCCGTTCCGGCCGCCGAGCGGCATGGTAAGCCTTCGGACCTGTTCTGGCCGTGGGCCGGCTCCAACCTCTCCCTCTTCGGCGTCGCCTTCGGCGTCTACATCGTCGGGCTGGGCCTGGGGGTCTTCCCGGCGATCATCACCGGGGCGCTCGGCTACGCGCTGTCGTTCGGGCTGGTCGGGCTGGTCGCGATCGCGGGCACCCGGTCGGGGGTGCCGACGATGACACTCGGCCGCGCCCCCTTCGGCTACCAGGGCAACAAGCTGCCGGCCGTCCTGTCCTACATCTCGAACGTCGGCTGGGAGATCGTCCTCGTCACGCTGTCGGCGCAGGGCGGCGCGGCGATCCTGAACCGGGTGGCGCCCGGCATTCCCGGCACGACCGCCGTGGCGGTCTGCTTCGCGGTCGCCGCGCTGGTCGTGATCGTGGTCGGGGTGTACGGCCACGCGTTGATCATGGCGGTGCAGCGGTACCTGACGTACGCGTTCGTCGTGCTGACCGTCGTGTACATGATCCTGATGGCCCCGAGGCTCGGCACCACGCTGAACACGACCGCCGGGCCCGGCGCCTGGGTGGGCGCGGTCATCTTCGCGATGACGCTGCTCGGCCTGGGCTGGGTCAACTGCGGCGCCGACTACTCGCGCTACCTGCCCGCCGGCTCCAAGCCGTCGTCGGTGGCCCTGTGGACGGCGGTGGGCGGGGCCGTGCCGCCCATGGTGCTGCTCGTCTTCGGCGTGCTGCTCGCCGGCGGCGACCCCAAGCTGGCCGCGGCCGCGGGCGCGGATCCGGTCGGGGCACTGGCGAGCGCCCTGCCGACCTGGTTCCTGCTGCCGTACCTGCTGACCGCCATCGGCGGGTTCCTGGCCGGGGCGATCATGGACATCTACTCGTCGGGGCTGTCCATGCTGGCGCTGGGGGTGCCGATCAAGCGGCACTACGCGGTGCTCATCGACGGCGCGCTGATGGTGCTCGGCGGCTACTACCTGCTGTTCGTCTCGTCCAGCTTCCTGGCGACCTTCCAGGCGTTCCTGGCGATCATCGGGGTGGTGATGGCCGCCTGGGTGGCCGTCTTCCTGGTCGACATGTGGCGGTGGCGCGCGGGTGGCCGGTCCTACGACGAGCGGCTGCTGCGCCCCGGCGCGCCCGCCCTGAACTGGCCCGGGGTGATCTCGCTGGTCCTGGCGTCGATCGTGGGCATCGGGCTGATCACCTCCCTGGACCCGAACATCGCCCGTGTGGTGGGCTTCCTGATGAGCGACCAGCTGAAGGCGGGCACGTTCGGGGCGGCCAACATCGGCGTGGTGGTCGCGCTGGTGCTCGCCGGGATCCTCTACTACGTGATCTCGAGTCTGGCGCCCCGCCGTAGGAGCTAGGCGGTCACGATGGCGAAGTCGGGCATCGGGTGGTCGAGTACGGCCACCAGCCGCCGCAGCACCCCGATGTCGCCCTCCCGCTCGACCCGTTCGACCCCCCGGCCGGCCAGCAGGGCGAGCAGTTGTGCCTTGGTCAGCCGCAACGTCAGGTCGACCGGCCCGTCAGGCGGGTCGGCCCGCTGGATGAGCGCTCCGTTCGACAGCGTGGTCCGATACCGCTCGCCCAGATCGGTCAGGTGCCAGTCGATGGACAGGCTCTCGTTCCAGGCCCGCGGCCCGTCGACGCGGATGGCGATCGAGTCGAGGATCTGGTCCACCCCGAGCGCGTCGACCAGGCCGGGCGCGGCCCGCTCCGTGGTGGCCGGCACGACGCCGTCGCTCAGCTCCAGCGCCCCCGTCAGGTAGAGGTTGCGCCAGGTGCCGTTCTCGGCGGCGTGCCCGAGCCGGGTGTACACCTCGGCGAGCAGGTCACGGGCCTCCTTGTTGCCCTCATCGGCGAAGACGGCGTGGTTGAGCAGTTGCGCGGCGAAGCGCAGGTCCTGCTCCTTGAGGTAGGCCCTGGCGAGGGCGACGACGGCTTGCCCGCCGCCGAGACACTCCACGTAGCGGATCGCGCTCTCCCTCGGCGGGTACTCCCACAGATGCGCGGGATTGCCATCGAACCAGCCCAGATAGCGCTGATAGATGGCCTTGACGTTGTGGCCGACCGGGCCGTGGTAACCGTGCGTGTGCCAGACCTGCTCAAGCCCGGGTGGCACCCGCATCGCCTCGGCGATCTCCGCCCCGGTCAGGCCCTTGTTCATCAGCCTCAGGGTCTGGTCGTGCAGGTAGGCGTACAGGTCGCGCTGCTGCGACAGGTATCCGGCGATCTCCGGCCCGCCCCAGATGGGCCAGTGGTGCGAGGCGAAGGCGACGTCGAACTCCCCCGCGAACAGCGTGAGGGTCTCGTCGAGCTGCCGGGCCAGGTCCTTGGCGTCCCGCAGGGGCAGGAGGTTGTGCTGGTTGCGGGTGGCGTTCTCGCTCAGGCACAACGCCCGGTGGCCGGGCAGGTACAGGGCCAGCTCCGGTGGCGCCTCGGCGAGCTGGAAGATGACGCGTACGCCGTCGACCGTCTCCTCCTGGCCCGTACGTTCGACGTGGACCGTGGGGGTGATGAGGGAGATCGTCCCCGGCTTGCCCAGGCCCGTGCCGATCTGGCCGTCCGGTGACCGTTCGAGGGCCTGGCCGTACAGGTAGACGGACCGGCGGGCGGTGGTGGACCAGGCGTGGAGGTGGTCGCGGGCCACGCTCCGCAGGAACCCCGCGGGCGCCAGGACCGGCACGCCGCCGCCCGTGACGCCGCGTACGCCGCCGAAGTGGTCGGCGTGCGGATGCGTGTAGATCACGCCGGTCACCGGTCGCGCGCCGCGATGGGCTCGGTAGAGGCGTAGCGCCGCGGCCGCGCACTCGGTGGAGATGAGCGGATCGATGATGATGACGCCGGTGTCGCCCTCGACGATCGACATGTTCGACAGATCGAACCCGCGTACCTGGTACACGCCGTCCGTCACCTCGTACAGCCCCTGCCGGGCGGACAGGCGCGCCTGCCGCCACAGGCTGGGATGCGCGCTGCCGGGACACTCCTGCTCCAGGAAGGCATTGGAGTCGCCGTCCCAGATGACCTTGCTGTCGGCGGCGCTGACCACCGCCGGACTGAACTTCGCGATGAAGCCGCGGCCCGCCGCCGCCTCGAAGTCACCGCGATCGTGGAGTGGTAGGTCCGCCATGCCCGGGGCCATTCCCGGATACCGGTCAACGCATATCCTCGATAATGGGCAATCCCGACAAAGACCGCAGTAGCTACGGAGGTTCGGTGGAAGCGTGCGTGTTCGATCTCGACGGGGTGCTCGTCGACTCCGAGCCGGTCTGGGAGGAGGTACGCCGGGCGTTCGTCGCCGATCACGGTGGCACCTGGCAGGAGGACACCCAGTCCAGGCTCATGGGCATGAGCACCCAGGAGTGGGCCGCCTACCTGCACGAACTCGGCGTGACCCTGCCTCCCGACGAGATCGCCCGCGGCGTGGTGGACCAGATGGCCGAGCGCTACCGTCACGGCGTACCGCTGATGAAGGGGGCGCCCGAGGCGGTACGGCGCCTGGCGGACGAGCTCCCGCTGGGCCTGGCCAGCTCCTCGCCGCGCGCCCTGATCGAGGTGGTCCTGGACGCGGCCGGGTTCCGTGACCGCTTCGCCGTCACCGTCTCCACCGAGGAGGTGCCGCGCGGCAAGCCCGCCCCCGACGGCTACCTGGAGGCGACCGCCCAGCTCGGCGTCGATCCGCGCGCGTGTGTGGCGGTGGAGGATTCGAGCAACGGCCTGCGCTCGGCGCACGCGGCCGGGATGCGGGTGATCGCCGTCCCCCATCCCCGCTATCCGCCCGCCCCCGACGCGCTGGCCCTCGCCTGGCGGGTCGTGCCCGACCTCGACTCCCTCACCGTGGCGGCGATCGACCGATGATCAGGCTCAGAACTCCCGCCGACCTCGACGCGTGCGTGAAGGCCCTGGCCGAGGTGCAGGCCACCGACCGCTACCCCGTGGACTGGCCCGACGATCCGCACGGCTGGCTGACCCCCGGCGACCTGCTCCGCGCCTGGATCGCCCTGGACGAGGAGAGGGCCGTCGTCGGCCATGTCGGGCTCGCCGAGGTCGAGCCGCGGGTGGCCGAGCTGCTCGGCACGCCCGTCCGGGCGTCCGTGACCCGCCTGTTCGTCACGCCCTCCGCCCGGCGCGGCGGGCTCGCCGCCCGTCTGCTCGACACCGCCTTCGCCGCCGAGGGCGGGCGGCTCACACTGGAGGTCTCCGACGAGGGCACGGCGGCCATCGCCGCCTACGAGAGGTACGGCTGGCTGCGCGTCGCCACTTCCCGGGCCCGATGGCGCAACTCGGCCGGTGAGCCTGCCCTGGTGCACCACTACCTGAGCCCGTGAAGCTATCCTTTCGGAATCGTGCGAGACATCACGGTATTCAGCGGCAGCGCCCACCCCGATCTGGCTGAGGAGATCTGCTCCCACCTGGGCACCCCGCTCCATCCGGTCCAGGTCAACCGGTTCGCCAACGACGTGCTGGAGGTCCAGCTCCAGGCCAACTGCAGGGAACGCGACGTCTTCATCATCCAGCCGCTGGTGCCGCCGGTACAGGAGAACCTGGTCGAGCTGCTGCTCATGCTCGACGCCGCCCGCGGAGCGTCGGCCGCCAGGACGACCGTCGTGATGCCGCATTACGCCTACGCCCGAAGTGACAAGAAGGACGCGCCACGCATCTCCATGGGGGCCAGGCTGGTGGCGGACCTGATGGTGGCGGCGGGCGCCGGGCGGGTGCTGGCGATGACGCTGCACTCGCCGCAGGTGCACGGCTTCTTCAGCGTGCCGGTCGACCACCTGCACGCGCTGCGCGAGCTGGCCGCCCATTTCCGCCAGTACGACCTGTCCAACACCGTCGTCGTCTCCCCCGACCTGGGCAACGCCAAGGAGGCCTCCCACTTCGCCCGGCTGCTCGGTGCCGACGTGGCGATGGGCGCCAAGCAGCGCTTCAGCGACGACCGGGTGGTGATCAGCTCGGTGATCGGCGAGGTCGAGGGCAAGGACGTGATCGTCCTGGACGACGAGATCGCCAGGGGCACGACCGTCATCGAGCTGCTCGACCGGCTGCGCGAGCGCGGTGTCAACTCCGTACGCATCGCGTGCACGCACGGTCTGTTCGCCGCCGGCTCGATCGAGCGACTGAGCTCGCTGCCCGAGGTCGAGGAGATCGTCTGCACCAACACCGTGCCCGGGCCCAAGCCCACGGACAAGCTCACGGTCCTGTCGATCGCCCCGGCGCTGGCCGAGGCGATGCGGCGGATCCACGACGGCGAGTCGGTGAGCGCGCTGTTCGGGACGCCGTGACGCATCAGTAGAGCCTGACGCGCGCCGATGCCCCGGTCACCAGAGCCACCCGTCCTCGCAATCGCGGATCGATCACGGCATGCTCCTCGGATGGTTGATACGAAACTCGCGGGTCAGACCGTGCTCGTCACCGGCGCGAGCGGCGGAATAGGCGCGGCGATCGCGCGGGCCTTCTCGGCCGAGGGGGCGCGGGTGGCGGTGCACTACTTCAGCGAGAGATCCGCTCCTCCGGGCGTCACCTGGGAGCACGTCACCCCCGCCGCGGACGTCGCCGAGGCGCTGGCCGCCGAGCTCGGGGACGCGGTGGCCGTACCCGCCGACCTGCGTGAGCCGGACGCGGCCCGGCACCTGCTCGACGAGGTCGAGCGGCGGCTGGGACCGGTCGACGTGCTGGTGAACAACGCCGCGCACTGCGAGGCCCCGGACGCGTTCGGCTCCCTCACCGCCGATGGCCTGCGCCGCCATTACGAGGTCAACGCGATCGCCCCCGCCCTGCTCGTCTCCGAACTGGCACGGCGGCGGGACGGCCGCCGGCCGTGCGTGGTGAACATCTCCACGGACGCCGCCCGCGCCTTCCCCGGCCAGATCGGGTACGGGACGTCCAAGGCGGCGTTGGAGGCCCTCACCCGGGCCGCCGCGCTCGACCTCGGCGCCGCCGGAATCCGCGTCAACGCGGTGGCCCCCGGCCCCGTGCAGACCGGTTGGATGGACGCCGAGACGTACGCGCGGGCCGGCGAGATCGTGCCGCTGGGCCGCGTGGGCGAGCCGGCCGACATCGCCGACGCCGTCGTGTTCCTCGCCTCGCACCAGGCACGCTGGATCACCGGTCAGGTCCTCCAGGTGGCGGGGGGCCATGCGCTCTAGGCGAAGCCGCCGTTGCTCATCAGCAGCTGACCGTTGATCCACTGGCCCTGCGGGGAACAGAGGAAGTCGACGAGGTGGGCGGTGTCCTGGGGCGTGCCGAGGCGGTTGGACGGGGTCTGGCGGGTGAGGCTCTCCCGGACCTCGTCCGACATCCAGCCGGTGTCCACCGGGCCGGGGTTGATGACGTTGGCGCTGACGCCGAGGTGGGCCAGCTCGCGGGCGGCGGCCAGGATGATGCGGTCCAGGGCGGCCTTGCTCGCGCCGTAGGGCAGGTTGCCGACGGTGTGGTCGCTGGTGAGGCCGATGATCCGGCCGGTCCCGCTGGTGCCCGCGAAACGGCGCCCGTACTCGCGGACCAGCAGCCAGGTGGCGCGCGCGTTGACGGCGAAGTGCCGGTCGAAGCTCGCGATGGTGGTGTCGAGCAGGCTGGAGTCGACCGACTCGCAGTGGCACATCACCAGGGCGGTGACGTTGCCCAACCGGCGTTCGGCCTCGTCGAAGATCCGTGCGGGCGTGTCGACGTCCGCCAGGTCCGCCTCGATCGCCGCGCCGCGCCCGGCGAGGGATTTGCCGATCGCCTCGGCCGCCTCGGGCTCGGCACCCCAGGTCATGCGCTCGTCGTACGGCGTCCAATAGGTGTAGGCGATGTCCCAACCCGAGGCCGCCAACTGGCGGGCGATCCCCGCGCCGATGCCGACGGTGCGGCCCACGCCGGTGACCAGGGCCACTTTTCCGTTGGATCTTGTATCGACCATAGTGGCCATCATGCACGGACCCACCGACCTCCTGCTAACCCGTTTTCTCGACGACCTCAGGCCGTCCGTACCCCTGGTCTCCTTGTGGGCGCACGGGTCGCTCGCGGCGGGCGACTACCAGCCGGGCAAGAGCGATCTCGATCTCATCGCGGTGGTCGAGACGGACGTCACCGAGGAGCAGCGGCAGCGGCTCACCAAGCTGCACGAGCGGCTCAACCTGCCGCTCGTCGAGCACCTGCACTGCTCCTACATGCCCAGGCACCGGCTGGACGACTTCGCGACCGAGCATGTGACCTGGGCGCACCAGGAGCTGTACGAGCGGCCGGTCACCCCGGTGACCCGCCGTGAGCTGCACGCGGGCGCTCTTGAGCTGTACGGCGAGCCGCCCGCGGGACTGCTGCCGCCGGTGTCGGACCAGGAGCTGAGCGAGTTCATCCGGACCGATCTCCGGGACTTCTGGCTGGCCAGGACGCGCGGGCGCAAGCGCTGGCTGCAGGACGTCTGGGTGGATCTCGGGATGATCACCGTCGCCAGAGCCACGGTCACGTTGCGGGACGGACGGCTGATCACCAAACGGGAGGCCCTGGACGTGCTGGCCGAGATGGGCGCGCCGATGAACGTGGTGGAGGACATCCGAGCCCGCAGGTACGACCTGCCGCGGCCGTTCCTGAACCGATACAGGCGGGGGACGCTGGCCCGGGTCTTCATCAGGGCGGCGATCAAGCGCACCCTGGCCTGACAGCCTCAGAGGCGCCCGCTCACCCTGATCCCACGGGGGATAGTGTGGGCCGGGTCATCATCAGAAACCGGGGAAGGGCGGCACATGGGGGAGATCAGAGAGTCCTATCTGGTCGCCGCGGAGTCCGCGGTGGCGCTGCTGCGCGAGCCCGCCGTGGCCGCCGCGTGGAGCAAGCCGAGCGCGCTGAACGAGTTCAGCGTCGCGGGGCTGGCCGCGCACCTGGCCCACCAGCTCGTCCGCATCGACAGCCTGCTCGACGACGGCGGAGTGCCCGGTGAGCCGGTCCCGCTGATCGAGCATTTCTCCAGGTCCCCGTGGGTGCAGGCGGGCCTCGACCATGAGAGCAACGTGGGCATCAGGCGGGCCGGTGAGGCGGCCGCCGCCGACGGCCCGGCGGCGCTGGCCGCCAAGGCCGGAGAGCTGTTCGAGCGGCAGCGGGCCGAGCTGCCGGCGCAGCCCCGCGACAAGGTGGTGCACCTGCCGTGGTCGGGCTGGTCGCTGCGGTTCGACGACTTCCTGCTCACCCGGCTGGTCGAGCTGGTCGTGCACTCCGACGACCTGGCCGCCAGCGTGGGCGTGGAGACTCCCAAGCTGCCGGCCTCGGTCATCGATCCGGTCGTCGAGCTGCTGGCGCGGCTGGCCGTACACCGTCATGGCGCGACGGCGGTGATCCGCACGCTGAGCCGGGCCGAGCGGGCGCCCGCCACGATCAGCGCCTTCTGACCCGAGTCACCCCGAGTTCTGGACCATGCGCAGGGCCGCGACCAACTCGCGGCCCGACAGCGCGCTGTCCGGGTCGACCAGCCACTGCGACAGGAACCCCGTCAGCATGGCCTGGTAGAACGTGCCGACCAGCCGCGCCCGCTCCGGCTCGGCCGCCGGGTCGATGCCCTCGAACAACTCCGCGAGCCCGTCACGCCCTTCTTTGATACCGGCCACGAGCTGCTGCCGGATGTCCGGTGTGTGATCGATCTGGCCCAGCAGCTCGAACTGGGTGACCCAGAGCGGCCGCAGCCGGTCGAATGACTCGATCACCCGGTCCCACGCCGCCTCGAAGCGTTCGAGGGGCGTCGCGTCGGCCTTGATGTCGGCGGTCAGCGTCGCCGCCAGGTCATCGCCCCACTCGCGCATCACCTCGAACAGCACCTCGTTCATCAGCGCTTCCTTCGATCTGAAGTGATAGCCGATGCCCGCCAGGCTCACGCCGGAGGCGGTGGCGATGTCGCGCGCCGTCGTGCGCGAGTAGCCGTTCTCGATCAGGCAACGCTTTGCCCCGGCCAGCAGATCTTCCCGGTTTCCCATACTCCAAAGTCTAACACAATCGTTCTAGACAAGCGTCTGAGACGTGTGTACCTTTCAGGGCATGACGAACATCCTGATCTCCGGCGCGAGCATCGCCGGCACCGCGACGGCTTACTGGCTGCGGCGGCACGGCTTCACCCCCACCGTGGTGGAGCGGGCGCCCGCACTCCGCGAGGGCGGCTACAAGGTCGACATCCGCGGCGTGGCACTCGACGTGATCGAGCGGATGGGCCTGCTCGACGCGGTCCGCGCCAGGAGCACCGACATGCGGATCGCCACGCACTACGACGCCAAGGGCCGGCGGATCGCGGAGATGGACGCCGACCTGTTCGGCGGGCGCGAGGGCACCGACGCCGAGATCATGCGCGGCGACCTCAACGAGCTCCTGTACGACCTGACCCGCGACGACGTCGAGTACATCTTCGACGACTCGATCACCGGCATCTCCGAGGACGGGACGGTGACCTTCGAGCGGTCGGCGCCGCGCCGGTTCGACCTGGTCGTCGGGGCCGACGGGGTGCACTCCAACACCCGCCGGCTGGCCTTCGGCGAGGAGTCGGCCTTCGTCCGCGACCTCGGCTACTACATCTCGATCTGTACGGTCCCCAACCGCCTGGGCCTCGACCGCGAGGAGGCGGTCCACGCCGCCCCCGGCCGGACCGCGAACGTCTACAGCACGCGGCAGGACACCAACGCCAAGGCGCTGTTCATGTGGTCGTCACAGCCGCTCGCCTATGACCATCGCGACCTCGCCCAGCAGAAGGAGTTGCTGGCCCAGGCCATGGCCGGGGTCGAGTGGGAGGTGCCCGAGCTGCTCGAAGCCGTACGCGGATCGACGGACTTCTACTTCGACTCCGTCAGCCAGATCCACATGGACCGCTGGTCGAAGGGCCGGGTCGTGCTGGTGGGCGACGCCGCCTACTGCGCCTCACCGGCCTCGGGCCAGGGCACCAGCCTGGCCCTGGTGGGGGCGTACGTGCTGGCCGGCGAGCTGGCCGCCGGCGGCGGTGTCGACGGTTACGAGCGGGAGATGCGCGGGTTCGTGGACGCCAACCAGAAGTTGGGCCCGGCCAACGTCAAGGGCATGGTGCTGCCGTCGCGCGCGGTCATCTGGTTCCAGACCAGGATGATCAAGCTGCTCCCCCACCTGCCCGGCCGCGACCGGATGATCGACCGCATCGCCGGGCCCATGGCCCGCGCCGCGACGGCCATCACGCTGAAGAACTACGTGGAATAAAGCATTCCGTTCTGATATAGTGAGAACCGAACGTTCCGTTCCAAGCATAGGAGCCTGTCATGACGATTCTCGTCACCGGTGCCACCGGAACCGTCGGCCGCCTCATCGTCGACGAGCTCGCCCGGAACGGGCACCAGGTGCGGGCCCTGACCCGCGACCCGGCCAAGGCCGACCTGCCCGAAGGTGTGGAGGTCGTCGCCGGAGACCTGGCCGAGCCGGGCAGCCTCACGGCCGCCTTCGACGGCGTCGAGGCTGTTCACCTCATCAACTTCGCGGGCGACGACTACGCGCCGTTGAAGACCGGCGAGCAGCTCGTGGAGCTGGCCGCCAAGGCGGGCGTGCGTAAGGTCACCGTCCTGGGCGGGCGTGCCGACGGTCCGCTGGAGCAGGCCCTGGCCGCCAGTGAGCTGGAGTGGACGCTGCTGGAGCCGGTCGAGTTCATGTCCAACACGCTGCAGTGGTGGGCCCAGACGATCAAGGCCGAAGGTGTCATCAGGGAGCCGTTCGGCGGCCGGCTCAGCGCCGTGGTGCACGAGCGTGACATCGCCGCCGTGGCGGCCACCGTGCTGACGAGCGACGGGCACGCGGGTAAGACGTACACGCTGACCGGGCCGCGGGCCATCACCACCACGGAGAAGGTACGCATCCTCAGCGAGGCCGTCGGCCAGGAGATCCGGTTCGTCGAGCTCTCCGAGGACGAGGCCCGCGCCAAGTGGCTCGCCGACGGCATGGGGGCGGAGACGATCGAGTTCCTCATCGGCGCGCTCGGCGACACCCCCGAGGTCGGCTACACGGTGGTCCCGACCGTCGAGCAGGTCACCGGCCGGGCACCGCGTTCCTTCGCCCAGTGGGCCACCGAGCACGCCGTGGCATTCAAGCGCTGAGCGCCCGGCAGCTCAAGCGCTGAGCTCCGCGTAGTAGCAGGCCGCCTGCGCCGCCGTCGTGGCGGGCAGGATGTCGAGCAGCTCCGACCGGCACTTGCCGTCCACGCCCGCCTCGGCCGCCTTGCCGGAGGCGAGCACCTGGCAGCGGGCGTGGAAGCGGCAGCCACCCGGGATCCGCGTCGGGTCCGGTGGCTCACCGGTCAGCACGATCCGCTCGGGCGACTCCGGCAGCACCGACATCAGAGCCTGCGTGTACGGGTGCCGGGGAGCGGTCAGCACCTGCTCGACCGGGCCCGACTCGACGATCCGGCCGAGGTACATGACCGCGACCCGGTCGGCGATGTTCCAGGCCAGCCCGAGGTCGTGGGTGACGACCAGCGCCGACAGGCCCAGATCCGCACGGAGCTTGAGCAGCAGCGCGAGGATCTCGCCCCGCACCGAGGCGTCGAGCGAGGCCACCGGCTCGTCGGCGACCAGCACCTTGGGATTCAGGGCCAGCGCCCCGGCGATGACCACCCGCTGACGCTGACCACCTGACAGCTCGTGCGGATAGCGCTGGAAGAAGCGCTCGGGCGGCCGCAGCCCGGCCCTGGACAGCGCCTCGGCCACGATCTCCCGCTCGCCGGACAGGCTGTGGATACGCGGGCCCTCGGCGACCGCCTCGTAGACGGTGTGCCGCGGGTTCAGCGAGCCCATCGGGTCCTGAAGGACGAGCTGGACGATCTTCCGGTACGCCTTGAGCGCCTTGGAGTGGTAGTCCAGCGCCTTCCCGTCGTACACGACCGAGCCCGAGGTAGGACGTTCCAGGCCCATCAGCGTGCGCGCCAGCGTGGTCTTGCCGCAGCCGGACTCGCCGACGAGCGCCACGATCTCGCCCGCGCCGATCGACAGGTTCACCCCGTCGACCGCACGGGCCCGCCGCCCGCGCGACGGGAACTCCACGTGCAGGTCACGGGCCTCCAGCAGGGTGTGGTGCGCCGTGTCAGTGGTGTCCGAGGACGTCTCCGTCTCGATCATGAGGCCTCCTCCTTCGCCCGTACGTGCACGCAGGCGGCGGTACGGCCGCCGCCCGCGGGCCAGAGCTCGACATCGAGGGTCGCGCACTCCTCCAGCGCCACCGGGCAGCGCGGATGGAACGTGCAGCCGGTGGGCAGGTCCATCGGATCCGGCGGATCGCCGCCGAGGCCCTTGGGCGCCAGCCGCGACACCGGATCGCCGACCGTGGGGAAGGCCGCCGCCAGTGCCCCCGTGTAGGGGTGCCTGGCCTCGTGGAACACCTCGCGCGACGGGCCGTTCTCCACGACGCGGCCCGCGTACATGACCGCGAGCTGGTCGCAGACGTCGGCGAGCACCGAGAGGTCGTGCGAGATCATGACCAGCGAGATGTTCTGCTCGGCGATCAGTTCCTTGATCAAGGTCAGCACCTGGGCCTGGACCATCACGTCGAGCGCGGTCGTCGGCTCGTCGGCGATGATCAGCCGCGGCGAGCAGGCCAGCGCCATCGCGATCATCACGCGCTGCCGCTGGCCGCCGGAGAGCTCGTGCGGGTAGCTGCGGGCCCGCCAGGTGGGCAGGCCGACCTGTTCGAGCAGCTCGGCCACCCGCTTGCCGGCCTGGTCGGGCTTGGCCAGGTTGTGCACCAGCAGCGGCTCGGCGATCTGGTCGCCAATCCGCTGCACCGGGTTGAGACCGTGCTGGGCACCCTGGAAGACGATCGACGCCTCGGCCCAGCGGACCGCGCGCATCCGGCCCCACTTCATGGTGAGGATGTCCTCGCCGTCGAGCAGGATCCGGCCGCCGACGCGGGCGTCGCGCGGCAGCAGCCGCAGCAGCGCCATGGCCAGCGTCGACTTGCCGGACCCCGACTCGCCCGCTACCCCGAGCGCCGCTCCCGAGTCCAGCTTCAGAGAAACTCCCCGTACGGCCGGCACCTCGCCCGAGGCGATACGGTACGTCACCGAGAGGTCGTCGAGTTCGAGCAGGGTCATGCGCCCGCCTTCCTGAGCCGCGGGTTGAGCACGGCTTCCAGTGCGCGTCCCACCAGCGTGAACGCCATGACGACGGCGAGGATGCACAGGCCGGGGATGAGGATGTACCACCACGCGCCTTCATTGGGAGCGCCGAAGTCGTAGGACGCGCGCAGCATCGTGCCCCAGGAGGTCTTGTTCGAGCTGACACCGAGGAAGGCCAGCGTGGACTCGGTGACGATCGCGCTGGCGACCTCCAGCGTGGTGCTGGCGAGCAGCAGCGGCGCCACGTTCGGCAGCACGTGCCGCGTGGTGATGTGCCAGTGCCCGCCGCCGAGCGCCTTCGACCGCTCGATGTACGGCCTGGCCTCCACGGACAGCGTCTGCGACCTGATCAGCCGGGCGGTGGACGGCCAGGTGGTGATGCCGATGGCCACGATGATCGTGGCCGTGCTGCCACCCAGGATGGCCGCCAGCACCAGCGCCGTGATCAGCGAGGGCAGCACCAGGAACCAGTCGGTGACCCGCATGAGCACGGCCCCGATCCAGCCGCGGAAGTGTCCGGCGGCGATGCCGACGATCATGCCGATAACGATGCTCAGCAGGGCGGCGAGGAAGCCGATGAGCAGCGAGGTGCGGGAGCCCCACCAGACCATCAGCAGGATGGACCGGCCGGACTCGTCGGTGCCGAACGGCTCCGCGAGGCTGGGCGCCGCGAAGTCTTCGCCCGTCCCGCTCACCACGCTGGTCACGCCGTCATCGATGAACAGCGGCGCGACCAGGGCCAAAAGGACCGCGATGACCAGCACCACCAGCCCGGCCATCCCGGCCCGCTCCTGACGGAAGCTCCCCCAGAAGCGGCCGAGTGCCAGCCGCCTGCGGGACGCGGCGACGGAGGTCATGCCGACCTCACCCTCGGGTCGATGATGTGGTACACCACGTCGGCCAGCGTGTTCATGAGGATCACCGACACGGTGATCAGCATGAACGTGCCTTGCATGAGTGTGAAGTCAGGCACCCTGATCGCCTCGTAGAACAGCTGCCCGAGTCCGGGCCAGCTGTAGATGGTCTCGACGGTGACCGCGCCGCCGACCACGAAGCCGATGCGCATGAAGACCAGGGTCACCGTGGGCAGCAGCGCGTTGGGGACCGCGTGGCGCCGCCGTACCTCCTCGTCGCGCAGGCCCTTGGCGCGGGCCACGTTCACGTAGTCCTGGCCCACCTCCTCCAGCAGCGACGACCGCATGACCAACAGGTATTGCGCGTAGACCACGGCCACGAGGGTCAGGCACGGCAGCACCATGTGCATGCCCACGTCGAGCACGTAGGCGAAGCCGTCGGGCGCGTCCACGCTCTCGATGCCCCGGGTCGGGAAGAGGCCGGGGATCGGCCCGATCCCGACACCGAACACCATGAGCAACAGCAGCCCCAACCAGAACGTCGGCATGGACCACAGCACCAGCGAGACGCCCGTGGATATCTGGTCGAAGCGGCTGCCGCGCCGCCATCCGGCCCGCTGGCCCTGCCAGATCCCGAGGCTGACCGCGATGACCAGGCCGCCGCCCGCGAGCAGCAGCGTCGCGGGGAATCGTTCACCGATGAGGTCGAGGACCGGCCGCTTGTACTCGTAGGAGGTGCCCAGGTCGAAGTGGAGCGTCTTGCCGACGAAGTCGAAGAACTGGTCGATCATCGACTTGTCCAGGCCGAGCCGGTGCCGTTCCAGGGCGAGCTGCGTCGGGGTCATGTTGCGGCCCTGCGCGAGGTTGCGCACGGGGTCGCCGGGCAGCAGCCGGAACACGAAGAACGTGCCGACGATCACCATGGCGATGCTGAACAACGCCCCGCCGACCTTCGACAGCGCGTACTTCAGCGTGCCGCGGTAGGCGGGGCGGTCGTCACCAGAGCCCGCCGCCTGGACGGCGGGCTCTGCCGCTTCGAGCGGAGTGGTCATTCGCGCTCGTCGGCGACGCTCTTACGCCGCCGGGTCAGGAAGAACGCGGCGAGGCCGATGACCACGACACCGCCGACCACGCCGGCGATGAGGCCGGTGTTGGAGCCGCCGGCGGCCGCGGACCCCGCCGTGGCGGTGGCCTTGACGTCCATGGCGTAGAACGGATAGCCGCTGCTGCCGCCGTAGATCAGGCCCTTGTCCTCGGGGACCGGGGTGACGCTGGTGATCCGGTCCTTGCGGTAGCCCTCAAGGTCGTTCGGGTAGTAGATGGCGATCACCGGAGCGTCGGTGTAGAGGCGCTCCTGCATCTTCTTGATGATCTCCACGCGCTTGGCCCGGTCGAGCTCCTTGAGCTGCTCCTGGTAGAGCTTCTCGAAGGTCGGGTCGCAGTAGAACGACTCGGTGCCGCCACCCTCGCCCGCCGCGGTGGGCCTGCGGCTGCACAGGTGCGTGGCCAGGACCTCTTCGGGGTCGGGGTTGACCGACCAGCCGCTGATCGCGATGTCGTACAGCCCCGTGACGCCCGTCTGCTCGCTGAACTTGCTGGAGTCGAGCTTCACCGTGGTCAGCGTGACGCCGATCTCCTTGAAGAAGCCCGTCAGGTATTCGGCGAGCTTGTCCTCGATCGGGGTGTCGGTGTGGATGCTGAAGCGGAACTCCAGCTTCTTCTTGCCGTCGGGCATCGTACGGACGCCGTCGGCGCCCTTCTTGTAGCCGGCGTCATCGAGGATCTTGTTGGCCTTGGCGACGTCGTAGGTGACCTTCTGGTCGCCGGTGGCCTCCCAGAAGAACTCCTTGTACAGCGGCGGGATGATCGAGCCGTCGGCGGGCTTGGCCAGGCCGCTCTGCACCTCGTCGGCCAGCTTCTGCTTGTCGATCGCGTAGTGCAGCGCGGTGCGCACCTTCGGGTCCTTCAGCGCGGGGTGACCGTCGCCGACGGGCTTGTTGTCCGTGGTGGTGGCGCCTGGGTTGACCTCCAGGTACGCGGCGCGGCGGCCCTGCGTGTTCCACTGCTCGATGTTGGGGTCGCCCTTGATCGACTCGAAGTCCGGCGGCGTCATGCGGCCGATCAGGTCGATGTCACCCTTCTTCAGGCCCGCGATGGCGGCCTGCGGGTTGTCATAGAAGATGAACTGCAGCTCGTCGATCTTGGGCTTGCCCAGCCAGTAGTCGGGGTTGGCCTTGAGCTTGACGTACTGGTCCTTCTTCTGCTCGACCGCGATGTACGGCCCGCTGCCCACGGCCGGGTAGACATCGGCCTCGTACTTGGCGATGTCGGTGACCTTCTCCCAGACATGCTTGGGCATGATCGGGATCGGGTTCTCCAGCATGGACGCCTGCGGCGCCTTGGTCTTGATGACCAGCTCCTGGCCATTGGCGGTGACGCTCTCGAAGTTCTCGACGGCCGGACCGTTGGCGGTCTTCGCGGCGTCGTCGGTCATGACCTTGTTGAACGTCCAGGCCGCGTCCTCGGCGGTGATCGGCTGGCCGTCGGACCACTTGGCGCTGCGGATCTTGAAGATCCACGTGAGCCCGTCGGGCGAAGTCGTCCACGACTCGGCCAGGTCCGGGCTGGGCTTCAGCGTCTTGGGGTCGGGCACGGTCAGGAAGCTGTACATCTCACGCTGGATCGCCGACGAGACCAGCCTGACCGCCAGGAAGGGGTTCATCGAGTCCATCGACTGCGTGGCACCGATGCGAACGATCTTCTTCCCCGCTGCCGGTTCCGCGGCTTGGGCCGCCTGGCCCTGACCTGCAACTAATACCGCTACGCCCAGCAGAGCCAGGCGTGCGAACCATTTCCTCATTGTGCCTCACCTTCAGGCGGGGGTTTCCTGTGTAGAGAAAGGCACACCATACGAACACCGCGTGTCAACGAGTGACGGAAAATTGTTTCACCTTCGTTTCCTTGAGCGGTGTAAATTTTCAGCCGAGCTCAAGGACCGTTCCGTCGCTCACGCTCAGGCGGCGATCGACGTGAACGGCATCGAGCATCCGCCGATCGTGGGTGACCAGCAACAGCGTGCCAGGGTAGCTCGACAGAGCCGACTCCAGTTGCTCGATCGCGGGGAGATCGAGATGGTTCGTCGGCTCGTCCAGCACCAGCAGGTTAACGCCTCTGGCCTGCAACAAGGCCAGCGCCGCGCGGGTACGCTCGCCGGGCGACAGCGTGTCGGCGGGCCGCAGCACGTGCGCGGCCCGCAGCCCGAACTTCGCCAGCAGCGTCCGCACCTCGGCGGGCGGCAGCTCCGGCGTCTGCGCGGCGAAGGCGTCCAGCAGCGGCTCCCCGCCCTCGAACAGCCCTCTGACCTGGTCCACCTCGCCGACCACCACGCCGGGCCCGAGCGTGGCGTGCCCGTCGTCGAGCGGGGTGCGCCCGAGCAGCGCGGCCAGCAGCGTCGTCTTGCCCGCGCCGTTGGACCCGGTGATCGCCACCCGTTCGGCCCAGCCGATCTCCAGATCGACCGGCCCGAGCGTGAACGCGCCCCTTTTGACCACCGCGCCACGCAGTGTGGCCACCACCGCGCCGGAGCGGGGCGCGGCGGCGATCTCCATCCGCAGCTCCCACTCCTTGCGCGGCTCCTCGACCACCTCCAGGCGCTCAATGAGCTTCTCCGACTGGCGGGCCTTGGCGGCCTGCTTCTCGGTCGTCTCGATGCGCGTGTTGCGGCCGATCTTGTCGTTGTCAGGCGCCTTGCGCCGGGCGTTCCTGACACCCTTCTCCATCCAGGCCCGCTGTGTCCTGGCCCGGGCCTCCAACTGGGATCGGGTGTCGGCGTACTCCTCGAACCGCTCCCGGGCGTGCCGCCGAGCCACCTCGCGCTCGTCCAAGTAGGCTTGGTAGCCGCCCCCGTACAGCCGGATCTGCTGCTGGGCCAGATCGAGCTCCAGCACCTTGGTGACGGTCCTGGCCAGGAACTCGCGGTCGTGGCTGACCACCACCGTGCCGGCCCGCAGGCCGTGGACGAAGCCCTCCAGCCGGTCCAGCCCGTCGAGGTCGAGGTCGTTGGTCGGCTCGTCGAGCAGGAACAGGTCATAGCGGCTGAGCAGCAGCGAGGCCAGCCCCGCGCGGGCCGCCTGGCCGCCGGACAGCGAGGTCATGGGCTGCTCCAGGTCCACCGGCAGCCCGATCTCCGCCGCCCGCTCCTCCAGATCGGCGCCGCCGAGCGCGAGCCAGCGCTCCAGCGCGACGCTGTAGTCGTCGTCGGCACCCGGCCGCTCCTCGACCAGGCCCTGGGTGGCGTCGTCGAGCTCACGCTGCGCCCGCTCGACGCCGGTGCGCCTGGCCAGGAACCGCGCGACCGTCTCGCCGGGGCGGCGCTCGGGCTCCTGCGGCAGATGGCCGACCGTGGCCGTGGCGGGGCTGAGCCGTATCGAACCCTCCTCGGGCCGGTCGAGCCCGGCCAGCAGGCGCAGCAGCGTGGACTTGCCCGCCCCGTTGGCCCCCACGAGCCCGATGACGTCGCCGGGGGCCACCACCAGGTCGAGGCCCGAGAACAGGACCCGCTCGCCGTGCCCCGCCGCGAGGTCCTTCACCACCATCGTCGCGCTCATGTAGATCGATGCTACTAACGTGAGCCAAATGCCTCGCTGGCCCGTACTCGCCGCCGCCGTCGTCACCGTCATGGCCGGGCTGGGGGTACGGCTGCTGTGGGATGGCCCGTTCGCCAAATATTCGGGGGACGCGCTCTACACGGTCCTGATCTACCTGCTCATCGTGCTCGTCCTGCCGCGCGTCCGGCCGGTGTGGGCGGCGCTGGGGGCGACCGGGCTGAGCTGGGCGATCGAGTTCGCCCAGCTCTGGGAGATCCCGCCGCTGCTCCGGCCGCTGCTGGGCAGCACCTTCAACCCGCCCGACCTGTTCTGGTACGCCGTGGGGGCCGCGGTCGCGGGTGCGGTGCACCTGCGGTGCCTATTTAGGTAAAGAACGGTCCTTACCAGGTCGAAACTCGGCTGTAACGCCTTGCCTGTGGACTGGAAATGGTCTAGACCTAGACCAAATACCCAGAGAGTCCCCTCCTTCACATACCCCCCAGGGAGACCTCAATGACCACAGAAGAGGATTCCAAGCGCCTCGCCGAGCTCGGTTACAAGCAGGAGCTGGCGAGGACCTGGAGCGGTTTCTCCAACTTCGCCATCTCCTTCTCCATCATCTCGATCCTCGCCGGCTGCTTCACCACGTTCGGCCAGGCCTGGAACAACGGCGGCCCCATCGCCATCTCCTGGGGCTGGCCGCTGATCTCCATCTTCATCCTGATCATCGGTCTCTGTATGTCGGAGCTGGTCTCCGCGTACCCGACGGCGGGCGGCATCTACTGGTGGGCCGCCACGATGGGCAAGCCGATCCACGGCTGGTTCACCGGCTGGCTCAACCTGATCGGCCTCATCGCGGTCACCGCGTCGGTCGACTACGGCTGCGCCACGTTCCTGAACATCACCATCAACCGGCTCACCGGCGGCGGCTGGGAGGCCTCGCTCGGGAACGCGTTCCTGCTGTTCGTGATCATTCTGGTGCTCCACGCGCTGATCAACATCTACAGCCACCGGCTCATCTCGCTGCTGCAGAACATCTCGGTCTGGTGGCACGTGGCGGGTGCCGCGATCGTGGTGGCGATCCTGATCTTCGCCCCGACCCGCCACCAGACGGTCGGCTTCGTCTTCACCGACACCATCAACAACTCCGGCTTCGGCTCCGGTGAAGGCGGCATACCGTTCTGGTTCTACGTGCTGCCGCTGGGCTTCCTGCTCACGCAGTACACGATCACCGGCTTCGACGCCTGCGCGCACGTGTCGGAGGAGACGCAGGGCGCCTCCACGGCGGCGGCCCGCGGACTCTGGCAGTCGATCTTCTACTCGGCGATCGGCGGCTGGATCCTGCTGCTGGCGTTCCTGTTCGCCGCGACGAACGTGGACGAGATCAACAAGCAGGGCGGCTTCGTGGGCGCCATCTTCGAGACCGCGCTCTCCTCCCCGCTGGCCACCGCGATCTTCGCGATCTCCACGATCGGCCAGTTCTTCTGCGGGATGAGCTGCGTGACCTCGATGTCGCGGATGACCTACGCGTTCTCGCGAGACGGTGCCGTCCCGGGCTGGCGGCTGTGGTCCAAGGTCGACGTCAACCGGACTCCGGTCAACGCGATCATCGCCGGCTGCGTGGTGGCCGCGCTGATCACGCTGCCCGCGCTCTGGGCGCCGCCGGGCTCGACCACTCCGGTGGCCTTCCTCGCCGTCGTGTCGATCGCGGTCATCGGGCTCTACCTGGCGTTCCTCATCCCGATCTGGCTACGGCTGCGCATGGGCGACAGCTTCCGGCCCGGCCCGTGGACCCTTGGCCGGAAATATCGGGCCATGTGCTGGATCGCCTGCATCGAGATCGTGATCATCTCGATCTACTTCATCATGCCGATCAAGCCCTCGGCGATCCCGGGCAACGAGAAGTTCACCTGGACGGACGTGAACTACGCGCCGGTCCTGGTCGGGGTCGTGCTGATCGGCATCGCCCTGTGGTGGAAGCTGTCGGCCAAGCACTGGTTCACCGGGCCACGCAGGACGGTCGACGAACTGCCCATGCCTTAGGACGCCTCGAAAGCCGTGGCCACGGCCGAGCGGACGGTGTCCATCGACGTGGCCCCGAGCTCCCTCTTGAGGGAGGTCATGTCCACGTCGGGCATGCCGCAGGCGACGGCCCAGTGCCACGGCTCCAGGTCGCCGTCGACGTTGAGCGCGAAGCCGTGGCTGGTGACGCCACGGCTCTGCCTCATGCCGATGGACACGACCTTGCGCCCCGTCTCGGACGTCCAGACACCCGTCAGCAACTCGGACCCGGGCGGGGTGTCGCGGCGCTCCGCGGGCAGGCCCAGCGCGCCCAGCGCCTCGACCAGCCGGAGCTCCACCTCCCGCACGTAGTCGACGATGCCCTCCTCCTCGCCCAGCTTGACGATGAGGTAGCCGACGAGCTGGCCGGGGCCGTGGTAGGTGAGCTGGCCCCCGCGGCCGGTCTCGACCACGGGGATGCCACGCGACGGGTCGGGCAGGTGAGTCACCGGCGTGCGGCGGCCGATCGTGTAGACCGGCGGGTGACTCAGCAGCCAGAGCGTGTCCGGCCGCTCGTCCCGTTGGCGCTCACCGACGAGGTCGGTCATGCGCTCCATCGCCTTGTCGTAATCGACGAGCTCATCCTGGACGAGTGTCAGCGGCCTTGCCCTCATGCGTCCCAGGATAGGACGTCTAGAAGCGCTTCGGCTCCTCGGGGATGAGGATCCACATGATCACGTAGACCACCCAGAGCGGCCCGGGAATGAGCGACAGCAGCAGCCAGAGGATCCGGACGAGGGTGGGAGACCAGCCCAACTTGTCGGCGAGACCGCCGCAGACGCCGGCCAGGATTCTGTGCTCTCGTGAGCGGTACATCGTGTTCCTCCGTTGGTTGCACCTACCTGAGAAACGGATGGTCAGGCAGGAGATATCCCACTAGGAACCCCGAGAAAACCCTGAGAGGGTCAGCCACTCGTGCGCCTGGGCGAGATGTCGGCTGGTCAGGCCCTCTCTCGGCTCGACATGAATGAGCAGGAAATCATCGAGACCCTGAGTGCCCCTGAGGTATTCCTCGTCCTCCAGCCACACCTGGTCGTCGAACCAGACGAACGGCCTGCGATCGACATAGGCGGCCACATGTGGCGTCTTGAACATCTCGCCGTACGAGCCGCCCCGGTCCGGCCCCATGGGTATGACGGGCAGCTCGGGCAGGCCGATCCGGGGCCCGATCCACTCGTTGGCGTGCTGTTCCCAGGTCGTCGCCCAGACCAGCTCGGCCCCGGTGACCAGGGCCAGCTCCAGCAGCCTGGTGCCGTGCCTGGGGTTGAGGTGCACGGTGTAGACCTCCTCGCCGACATTGCACTGGTAGCGGCGGAAGTCGGGTGTGGGCCGCCTGAACGGGTTGAGCACACCGTCGACGTCGAGCAGCAGCAGTGGTCTCATCGGCCGGCCCGATGCTCCTGCGGGCTGACGCCGCGCACCCGCTTGAAGGCCGCGCTGAGCGCGAACGGGCTGCCATAGCCGACCTGCCTGGCCACCGAGCCGATCGTCATGTCGGGCTCGCGCAGCAGGTCGGCGGCCAGAGCCAGCCGCCAGCCGGTCAGGAACGCCATGGGCGGCTCGCCGACCAGCTCGGTGAAGCGCCTGGCCAGCGAGGCCCGCGAGACGCCCACCTGCGCGGCCAGCGTGGCGACCGTCCAGGGGTGGGCCGGGTTGTTCTGCAGCATCCGCATGGCCCGGCCGACCACCGGATCGCTCTGCGCCTGATACCAGGCCGGCGCCTCGTGGGTGGCGAACCAGGACCGCAGCACGGAGATGAGCAGCAGGTCGAGCAGCCGGTCGAGGACCGCTTCCTGCCCCGGCTGGTCCTTGACGATCTCGGTGGCCAGCAGCGGGAGGAGCGGGTCTCCCTGCTGGACCAGCAGCGTGGGCAGCACGTCCAGCAGCCGCCTGCTCACTTCCCCCTCCATGTGGTAGGTGCAGGTGATCACCACGGTGTCGCCGTCCGTGGCGTTGCCCCAGGTGCGTACGCCCAGGTCCAGGTCCTGGTACAGCGACTCCCCGTCGATCGTGGCGCAGCGCTGGCCAGGGAGGATGACGACCTGCGGCGGCGTGGCGGGGTCGTCGGCCACCGTGTACGGCTTGGGCCCGCGCACGATCACCACCTCCCCGGGGCGCAGCCTGGTCAGGTCACCGTCGTCGGGCACCACCCACGCCTCCCCGCGCACCATGACCACCACCGTGAGCGGCGCCTCGTCCTGGATCCGCAACGACCAGGGCGGATCGAGGATGGAGCGGAGCATGAAGGCGCCCCTCGCCCGCGGACCGTCGAGTAGAGCGGCAAGCTGGTCCATGGGTTAGACGATCGCATATGGGATTGCGCTTCTCAACCATGGAGAGTCTCAGCCTTCGGCGGCTTACTTGAGCCATGACAACTTTGGTGCTGGGCGGCACGGGCAAGACCGGCCGCCGCGTGGCTCACCGGCTCACCGTACTCGACCATCCGTGGCGGATCGGCTCGCGCTCCGCGAGACCGCCCTTCGACTGGACCGACCGGTCGACGTGGGCGCCCGCGCTGGACGGCGTCGACTCGGCGTACGTGACCTACTACCCGGACCTCGCCTTTCCCGGGGCCGTCGAAGCCGTCGAGGCGTTCACCGAGCTCGCCGTGTCGAGCGGCGTGGGGCGGCTGGTCCTGCTCTCGGGCCGGGGCGAGCCGATGGCCGAGGCGAGCGAGCGGATCGTCCAGACGTCAGGGGCCGACTGGACGATTGTGCGGTGCAGCTGGTTCATGCAGAACTTCAGCGAGGGCTACCTGCTCGACGCGGTGCTCGAAGGAGTGATCGCGCTGCCGATCGCGGACGTTCCCGAGCCGTTCGTGGACGTGGACGACATCGCGGATGTCGTGGTGGCGGCGCTGACCCAGGAGGGCCACACCGGCAAGCTGTACGAGCTGACCGGGCCGAGGCTGCTCACCTTCGCGGACGTGGCCGCCGAGCTGTCCAAGGCCACGGGCCGGGATATCTGCTATGTGCCGGTGACGGCCGATCAGTTCGCGGCGGGGGCGCGGGAGCAGGGCGTGCCCGAGGACGAGATCGAGGGGCTGAACGGGCTGTTCGCCGAGGTCCTCGACGGCCGCAACGCGCACCTGGCCGACGGCGTACGCCAGGCGCTCGGCCGGCCCGCCCGCGACTTCTCCGACTACGCCGCCGCGAACGCCCCGGCCTGGACCGTGCGCTAGCCCCGCATTCCGCACTCCCCGCCGTACTTCGGCTGGGGTCCTTCCAAGGAGCGGGGGCGGCAATCGCTGAGGTCCTTCTGGGGAGTAGGGACGGCGATCGCTTGCGGTGCCGGTGACGAAGCGGTACGTGCGGAAAACGCGGCTAGCGCACCACCTTGGCCGGGTCCCAGCCCGGGCCGGGCACGGAGGCCAGCAGCAGGCGCGTGTAGGGGTGCTCGGGCTCGGACAGCACCCGTTCGACCGGGCCCCGCTCCACGACCACCCCCCGGTGCAGCACCAGCGTCTCGTCGCACAGATGCCGGACGACGGCCAGGTCATGGCTGACGAACAGCAGGGCCACGCCCGAGTCGCGGCGTACCTGGGCCAGCAGCTCCAGGATCTGGGCCTGGATGGAGACGTCGAGCGCGGCCACGGCCTCGTCGAGCACCAGGACCGACGGCTCGACCGCGAGGGCCCTGGCGATCGCGAGGCGCTGCCGCTGGCCGCCGCTCAGCTGGTGCGGGCGCGCGCCGGCCTCGCGGCTGCCGAGGCCCACCTGGTCGAGGAGTTGGGTGGCGCGGCCGGGCGGCTTGCCGTGCAGGCGGAGCGAGGTGTGCAGGCATTCGGTCGCGGTCAGCCGGGGGTCCAGCGACAGATAGGGATCCTGGAAGACCATCTGGATCTCGCGGGCCCTGCGCAGCCTGGCCGCCCTGCCGTGCTCCTTCGGGCCGCGGGCGCGGCCGGCCACGGTGATCGTGCCGGAGTCGGGGGTGACCAGGCCGACCAGCATCCGGGCGATCGTCGTCTTGCCGGAGCCGGACTCGCCGACCAGGCCGAGCGAGCCGCCCGGCGGCAGCTCGAAGGAGACCTCGTCGGCGGCCACGGTGCTCTGGAAGGACTTGCAGAGCTTCTGTACGGCCAGCATCGAGTCTGGGACGGCTGGCATCGGGTCTGGTACGGCCGGCATCAGGTCTCCACGAGGCGGCAGGCGGCCGAGCCGCCCGCGACGGTCAGGGGCCGCGGCTGCCAGGTGTCGCACTCGGCGCTCGCGTGCGGGCAGCGCGCCGCGAACGGGCAACCGGTGAACGCGTCGTCGAGCGACGGCGGCCGGCCGGGAATGGGGCGGATCGGGCGCGGGTCGCCGAGCTCGGGCGTGCAGGCGAGCAGTCCGGCCGTGTACGGATGCCGCGGGTCCGCGAACAGCTCCTTGGCCGGCCGGGACTCC
This sequence comes from Nonomuraea sp. NPDC049269, assembly GCF_043197155.1. Classification (NCBI taxonomy): domain Bacteria; kingdom Bacillati; phylum Actinomycetota; class Actinomycetes; order Streptosporangiales; family Streptosporangiaceae; genus Nonomuraea; species Nonomuraea sp. NPDC049269. The sequence goes on along the minus strand of NZ_JBICSO010000002.1, from coordinate 915,906 downwards.
ACCACCGTCCCCGCGTACAGCACGTGGACCCGGTCGCAGTAGGCGGCGGCCAGGTGCAGGTCGTGCGTGATGAACAGCATGCCGAGCTCCCGTTCGGCCTGGACGCGGCGGAGCAGGGCGAGCGTCTCGGCCTGGGTGGTGACGTCGAGCGCGCTGGTCGCCTCGTCGGCCAGGAGCAGCGCCGGATCGGCGGCCAGCGCGGCGGCGATGACCACACGCTGGAGCATGCCGCCGGACAGCTCGTGCGGGTACTGCCGTACGCACAGCTCGGGGTCGCGCATGCCGACGGCGGCCAGCAGCTCCAGGGCCCGCGCCCGTGCCTCGGCCTTGGGCCGGCCCAGGGTGTGCACCATGCGTTCGGTGAGGAAGTCGCCGATCCGGCGTACCGGGTTGAGCGACGAGCGCGGATCCTGGTAGATCATCGACACCTGCGAGGCACGCAGGTCCCTGAGCGCGGCGGGGCTCATCGAGAGCACGTCGGCACCCGAGACCAGCACCCGTCCCGAGACCGTCGCCCCCTGCGGCAGCAGGCGGAGCACCGCGCGGGCGATCGTGGACTTGCCCGAGCCGGACTCGCCGACCAGGCCGACGACCTCGCCCTTGCCGACGCTCAGCGACACCTCGCGCAGGATCGGCCGCCGGCCGCCCGCCTCGATCGTGAGGTCCTCCACGGAGAGCAGCATCAGGTTCCCCTCACGCCCATGCGGTCGGCGAGCCGTACGCCGATCACGTTGAACGACACGACCACCAGGGCGATGGCCGCACCGGGCACCAGCACGGGCAGGAAGGCGCCTTGAACGATCGCCGGCTGCCCCTCCTTGACCATGAGGCCCCAGTCGGACGACGGCGGCTGCGCGCCGAACCCCAGGAAGCTCAGCGTGGCCAAGCTCATCAGCCCCTCGCCGAACAGCACCACGAGGTAGCCGACGATCGAGCGGGCCATGTTCGGCACCAGGTGGCGCACGCAGATGGCCAGGCCGCCCATGCCCTGCACCCGATAGGCGTCGATGTACGGCTTGCCGCACTCGGCCAGCGCGACGCTCCTGGTGTACTTGGCGATCGTCGGCGCGTAGGCCAGGCCCAGGGCGATGACCGCCGTGGTCATGCCGTTGCCGAAGACCGCCACGATCAGCACCACGAACAGCAGCCCGGGGAAGGCGTACATCACATCGGTCACCCTGGACACCACGGTGTCGACCCAGCCCCGGTGCCAGGCCGCCAGCGTGCCCAGGGCGACGCCGAGGGCCGAGGCGATGGCCAGCAGCACCAGCGGCCCGACCAGCGAGGTCCTGGCGCCGTACAGGATCCGGGTGAACAGGTCGCGGCCCGACTGGTCGGCGCCGAGCAGGTGCTCGGGCGAGACCGGCGCGAGCGAGCCGGCGAAGTCGACCGCGTCCGGCTCGTACGGCGTGACCAGCGGCGCGCACACCGCGGCGACCACGACCAGGGCGAGGAAGGCGGTGGCGAGCAGGTAGCCGAGCGGCCGGGCCGGCCGCGGGGACAGGGTCGCGACAGCAGTCATGCCCGCCTCCTTGCTCGGGGGTCGATCAGCGGCTGGACCAGCTCCACCAGCGTGGTCACCAGGATGTAGGCGGTGACCATGAGCAGCAGCACCGCCTGTGTCACGGGGAAGTCGTGCGTGTTGATCGCGTTGACCAGCAGCGAGCCGATGCCGCTGAGGCCGAACGCGGTCTCCACGGTCACCGTCCCGGCGAGCATGCCGGCCGTCACCAGCCCGCACATGGTCACGATCGGGCCGAGCGCGCCGCGGAACACGTGCCTGACCACGATCAGCCGCTCGGCCAGCCCGGAGGCGCGGGCGACGGTCACGTGGTCGAGCTCGCGCTGCTCGACCATGGCCTGCCTGGTGACCCGGCTGATGATCGCGAGCGCGCCGAGCGCCAGCGTCACGGCGGGCAGGGTCAGGTGCCAGAGCGAGCCGCCGCCCATGACCGGGAAACAGCCGAGCCGGACGCCGAACAGCGAGATCAGCACGGTGGCCACCACGAACGGCGGCACGGAGGTGGCGAACGTCGTGCCCGCCACCACCGCCGCGTCGGTCCGCCCGCCGCGTACCGCCGCCAGCACGCCCAGCGCGATGCCGAACACCACGAACAGCACGGCCGCGTAGGCGACCAGCCCGAGCGTGCTCGGCAGCCGCGCCGCCAGCAGGTCGCCCACCTGGTCGTTGTACTGGGTCGACCGCCCCAGGTCACCCGTCACGGCGTCGCCGAGCCAGCGCCCGAACTGGACGAGGAACGGGTCGTCCAGGTGGTATTGAGCGCGGACGGCCGCCAGATACTCGGGCGTCAGGTTCTCCTTGCCGCCCGCCAGGAACGTCACCGGGTCACCGGGCGCCGCGTACGACGCCCCGAAGATGACGAACGAGGTGACCAGCAGCGTCGCGAGCAGGCCCGCCAGCTTGCGGACCATGGTCAGCCCTTGGCCCCGAGATCGGCGGCCCACGGGTAGCCCATGTAGACCTGGGAGGCGGGCGGCCCGGTCACCTTGCCGCCGAGCACGACCGCGGACGGCACCTCGACGAGCGAGATCCACACCATGTCGGCGGTGAACCGCTGCTGCAGGTCGATGACGTCCTTGGCGCGCTGGGCGTCGTCGGTGTCGGCCAGCGCCTTCGCGACGAGCGCGTCGTACTCGGGCGAGCTGAAGCCGACCCAGTTGTTGGCCGAGCCCGTCAGCCCGTTGTCGTAGAAGCCGATCGGGTCGGACTTGGTGATGTACCAGTCGTCGGGCACCAGGTCGACCTGGGCGCGCAGCGACTTGTCGGTGTAGAAGCTGCCGAACTCCGACGGCGGCACGGTCTTGATCTGCGCGCTGAGCCCGATCTTCTTGGCCGCGTCGACCACCGCGTTGGCGATCACCGTACGGGCCTCGTCGCCGTTGGTGGCCACCACGATCGGCTCCTTGGGCGTGCCGGCCTCCTGGACGAGCTTCTTGGCCTCGTCGAGCGACGGCGTCTCGGGCGCGCCGGAGAGCTGGTCGTAGGCGGTCTGGAACGCCTGCTTCTCGTACGACCAGGCGCCCGCGCCCACCGGCACCTTCCACGGCCTGGCCAGCCCGGCGAACCCGGACTTGGCGATGCCCGCCCGGTCCACCGCCAGCGACAGCGCCCGGCGGATCTTCGGGTCCTTCAGCACGCCGCGGTCGGTGGGCAGCAGCACGTACACGCGTGTGGTGGGCCCGTAGGCGACGTTGACCGCCTGGTTGCCCTGCAGCGCGACCGCAGGGCCGGTCTCGGAGAGGTACGCGCCGTCGGCCGCGCCGGTCGTCAGGCTGTTGACCAGCGCGGTGTCGGCGGCCCACTTGAAGGTCACCGTCTTGGTGAGCGGCTTGACGTCCTTGTTCCAGTAGGAGGCATAGCGCTCGATGGACAGCTCGGTGCCCGACTTCCAGTCCTTCACCTGGTAGGGCCCGCTGCAGGCGTCCTCGTGGCCCGGCGTGCCGTACTCCTTGCCGAGCTTGTCGACGATCTTCTTGTTCAGGACGATGCCGCCGCCGCCCGCCATGGCCTGGACGAACAGCGCGTTGGGCTTCTTGAACGTGATCGTGACCTTGCCCTCGCCGGACTTGGTGATCGAGTCGACGTCCTCGAACTCGTCGGACTCGTCCATGCCCTCGCCCGCGTGCCGCTTCAGGCTCCACACGACGTCGTCGGCGGTGACCGGCGTGCCGTCGTGGAAGGTGGCGTCCTTGCGCAGGGTCAGCACCATGGTCTTCGGGTCGGGCTGCTCGACCTTCTCGGCCAGCCACGGCTTGACCGTCATGTCGGGCTGCGTCTGCATGAGCCGCTCGCAGACGTTGGCCATGACCGTGCGGTTGTTGGTGTTGCCGTCGATGTCCATGTCCAGCGTGCCTGGCTCCTCGTCGAGCAGCCAGGTGGCCGAGTCGAGGGCGCCCGTCGCCTTGGCCGTCTGGTTGACCAGGGTGAGCTTGGCCGGGTCGGGCGCCTTGGTGGTGGCGGCCGGGCCGCCGCACGCGGCGGTGAGCCCGATCAGCCCGACCAGGGCGAGTGTCTTCTTCACAACGTCTCTTCTCCGTGCGGTCCGTCATAGAGGTTCCAGGGCACGCGCTCGTACTCGTGGTCGCAGGGCGTGCCGGCCGCGATCAGATAGTCGCCCGTGGTGAGGTCGACGCAGCTCGACAGCAGGGTGGCCCACCGCTTCACGGGGGGCTGGGTCTCGTCTGGGTGGGTGCAGAGCGACTCGGGGTAGCCGAGGTGGTCGGACATGGCGTGCCTGATCAGCTTGCGCGCCTCGGCACTGCCGGACGCGTGCCGTACGGCCCGCAGGCCGCCCTCCGCGCGCGGCACCCGGAACAGCGAGTCGGCCGAGCCGGGGCGGTAGGTGGCGGCGAGCTGGGGCGGCATGAACGCCTGGTAGTGGTTGCCGTGCACGAGCAGCCCGTCGGTGGGATACATCCAGCCGACCGGTCCCGGCGTGGTCTCCAGGTCGATCGCGAAGCCGTCGCGATGGGTGATCAGCGCGTTGCTGGCGATGTGGGCCCGCGACTTGGTCAGCGCCTCCAGCGCCGCGTTGAGGTCGGCGCTGTCGAGCACCCGGCGCCTGATCAGCGTCTGCGGCACGCCGATCGCGTCGTCGAAGCGCCCGCCGAGCCCGTTGGCGTTGAGCGCGATGCCCGCCGAGTTGGCCCCCTGCCGCCCGACCTGACCCGCCTCGACATGCATGATCACCGTGGGTTTCCCCGGCTGGACCACCCTGAGCACCATGAGCGTGTCGGACACGCCGTCGCGCCAGTCCCAGTTTTGCCCCGCGTAGACGTGGCCGTCGCCGGACGCCTGCTCCAGCAGGGCGAAGGAGGTGCACCCGTCGGGCTCCATGGAGTTGAACGTGGTGTCGTAGATGATCTCCCCGCGGGCGTTCAGCGCGACGATGTCGAGGAAGTCCAGGCCGGCGCCCTCGGCGACGCCCTCCATCTCCTCGACCAGGTCGGGGGCGAACGCCTTGCTCGGCTCCACCCAGCGCGCCGCGCGCTGCGTCACCTGCGGCCAGGTCAGGCCGCTGGAGTGGCCGAACGCCTCGGTGTAGTAGGCCATCGCCCGGTGGATCCGGTCGCGGGCCTGCTCGCCGTACTGGCGGCCGCGTTCTCGCGGACCGCCGGCGATCTCGACGACGGGCAGGGAAGTGAGGCTCAATGGTTCTCCTTGGACCGGCCGATTGCCTGTAACGTTCATTTCAGCGAGGCAACGAGTCTGTAGCGGTCGTTTCCAAGCAAGAGTAATGAGCGCTACACGGGAGTCAAGAGTCGTAATGGAAAATTCACACAGCCCGATCGAGCAGCTCAGGAGCGTGGTCAAGCAGCTCTGGGACGAGCTGTCGCCGGCCGAGCGATCCGTGTGCCAGTTTCTGATCTCCGCCGCGCCCGAGCAGATCCTCTTCTCCAGCGCGCAGGAGCTGGGCACGGCCTCCGGCACGAGCAACGCCACCGTGATCCGCACCATGCAGCGGCTCGGGTTCGGCGGGCTGCCGGGGCTCAAGCGGGCACTGGCCGGCGAGTTCACCTCGGCGGTCGCGCCCGACGTACGTCTGCGGCAACGCATCAGCCACGTCGGCCACGACCTGTCGGCGATCTGGACCAGGGTCTTCGACGAAGCCCGCGAGCGCGTCGACCACTGTCATCGGCTCTATGACGCCGAGGCGTTCCAGCGCGCGATCGAGGTGATGGCCCACGCGAGCTCGGTGCTCGTCTACGGCGTGGGCGCCTCCGAGCCGGCGGCGCGCTACTTCGCGCTCAAGCTGGGCCGCCGCGGCCACCGCGCCCGCGCGGTCTCGGCCACCGGCTTCGCGCTGGCCGACGACCTGCTCTCGCTCGGGCACGGCGAGGCCGTCGTCATCTTCCAGCCCGGCCGCAAGCTCAGGGAGCTCACGGTCCTGATCGACCGGGCGCACGCGGTGGGCGCCGGCGTGATCCTCATCTCGGACGAACTGGGCGGCACTTTCGCCGACCGCGTCGACGCCGTGCTGGCCGCCCCCCACACCCCCACCGGCATCAGCGCCGAGCCGCTGACCGGCATCATCGTGGCCGACGCGCTGCTGCTGGCGCTCGACTCGGTCGACGAGACCCGCTCCGTCGAGCACTCCCACCAGCTGACCGCCCTCCGCGAGCAACTGCTCGGCCCGCGGATCCGCTAGCCTCGCCTGGTCACTTACGCGGGCGCAGGAAGGGTGAAGTCGTGATCGGCTGGCTCGAGGCAGTGGTGCTGGGGCTCATACAGGGCCTCACGGAGTTCCTGCCGATCTCTTCCAGCGCCCATATCCGGGTGGTCTCCGCGTTCTTCGGCTGGCCGGATCCCGGCGCCGCGTTCACGGCGGTGATCCAGCTCGGCACCGAGACCGCCGTGCTGATCTACTTCAGGAAAGAGATCTGGGAGATCATCTCCACCTGGACCCGCGCCCTGTGGACACCGGACCTGCGCAGCCACTACGCGGCCCGCATGGGCTGGTACGTGATCGTCGGCTCGCTGCCCATCGGCGTCCTGGGCATCGTGTTCAAGGACCAGATCGAGACGGTCTTCCGCGACCTGCGCCTGGTGGGCACCACGCTGATCGTCTTCGCCATCATCCTCTGGTTCGCCGACCACACCGCCCGCAACAAGCTCACGCTGGAGAAGCACCTGAGCTTCACGCACGCCATCGTGTACGGCTTCGCGCAGGCGCTGGCGCTGATCCCCGGCGTCTCCCGCTCCGGCGGCACGATCACCGCGGGTCTGCTGCTCGACTACCGGCGCGAGGACGCCGCCAAATACTCCTTCCTGCTGGCCATCCCCGCGGTCCTGTCGTCGGGCCTGCTGGAGGTCGCCCAGATCGGCGGGACCACGGCTCCCGCTTGGGGCCCGACCATCCTGGCGACGATCATCTCGTTCTTCGTCGGCTACGCCGCGGTGGCCTGGTTCCTGAAGTACATCGGCAGCCACCGCTTCACCGCCTTCGTCGTCTACCGCATCCTGCTGGGCCTGTTCGTCATCCTCGCGGTCACGATCGGCTGGATTCCCGCTCAGGGCTGACGGGCGCGCTCTGGCTCGACGAGTCGGCCGGCTCCGGCCGGTAGGTGACCAGCGTGAACAGCAGCGCCAGCAGCCCGAGCCCGGTGGCCAGCACGACGACGCCTGTCCGGCCGTACCCGTCGAGTGCCAGGCCACCGGCGATGCCCGCCACGAACAGCCCGACATACTGCGCCGACGACAGCAGCCCGAGACCGATCGGCACGTTATGCGGCACGGCCGCGACGGTCCTGTACTGCTGCGCCGGCCCGACCAGCCAGCCGAGCGCGCCCCAGCAGAACGCCCACGCCAGGGCGACGGGCAGGGCGAGGTTCGCGACCGGGATGAGCGCCATGAACACCGTCGAGGCGGCGATGCCGATCAGCACCATCCGCCGCGGCCCGTACGCGTCGGTGAACCGCCCGCCGAGCTGGTTGCCCACGATCCCGCCGATCCCCCACGCCCACAGCACGGCGGGCAGCGGCAGGTCGAACAGCGAGCCGATGTAGGTGTAGGCGGCGAACGCGGCGGCGAACATCAGCAGCTGCGTCGTCAGCACCGCCACCACGCGCCGGTCGGCCAGCGGGGCGAACCGATCGGCCAGCCGTCGCGTCGTCTCGATCATGACGTCGGGTACCACGGCGGCCACCCCGGCGAACCCGACCACACCGAGCCCGACCACCAGCCAGATCGTGGCCCGCCAGCTCGACGCGGCGCCGAGCCAGGTGCCCAGCGGCACGCCGATCGCCGACGAGACGGTCAGGCCGCCCATGACCAGCGCGAGCGCGCGGCCACGGCGTTCCGGCGAGGTCAGCGCGGTGGCGACGCCGGAGGCGGTCGGCGTGAACATCGCCGCACCGGCCGCGGCGATCACTCGGGTGGCCATCACCAGCGGGTACGTGGGCGCCAGCGCGGTCAACGTGTTGCCCAGCACGAACACGCCCAGCGCGATCAGCAGCACCCGCCGGCGCGACAGCCGGGCGGTCAGGGCGGCGAGCGGCGGCGACAGCAACGCGTAGGCCATCGCGAACACGGTCATCAACTGACCGGCTGCCGACGGCGAGATGTTCAGGTCACGGGAGATGGGCGCCAGCAGCCCGGCGGTGACGAACATGCCGGTGCCGACGGCGAAGTTCCCGAGCGCTAGGGGGTAGAGCCGACTGCTCACTGGGTCTCCTTTAGTTGGATGCTCATCAAACTGACGCATAGTTGGATTGTTGTCAAACAATAAGACGGAGGTAAGGTCGGACCATGCGCCTGCTCCCACATCCGGCCACCGAGGACATCCAGCTCACCGAGGTGTTGCGCGCGCTGTCCGATCCCGTACGCATGGAGATCGTCATCCGTCTCGCCCTGCGCGGCGAGATGACGTGCACCACCGCGGGGGACGACCTCGGCGTCCACAAGTCGACCGCCTCGCACCACTACCGGGCGCTGCGCGAGGCCGGGGTGATCATGTCGAAGCAGGAGGGGCGGCTGAAGTACATCAGCCTGCGGCGCACCGACCTCGACGCCCGCTTCCCCGGCCTGCTCGACTCGATCCTGTCGGCGGCCCATGTCCCGGTCTGAGCGACGGCCCGCGTCTGACGGACGGCCGGTTCCCCCGGCTGATGGGCGGTCGGTGTCTCCAGATGACGGGCTGCCCATCCGGCATGTCCTGCCCGAGCTGCTCGGAGTGCTCAATGGCGTCGGCGCAGCCGTTCTGACCTCCCCGCCCGGCACGGGCAAGACCACCGTCGTGCCGCTCGCGCTGGCGGAGGCCGGGCTACGCGTGCTGGTGGCGGAGCCGCGACGACTGGCCGTACGAGCCGCCGCCAAGCGGATGGGCGTCAGCTACACCATCCGCGGCGAGCGGCACACCGGCGCGAACCCCATGGTGGAGGTCGTCACCACCGGCGTACTCCTTCAACGGCTCCAGCGCGACCAGGAGCTGCCCGGCGTGGACGTGGTGATGCTCGACGAATGCCACGAACGCCACCTCGACGCCGACACCGCCCTGGCCTTCCTGCTCGACGTACGGGACACACTCCGCCCCGACCTGCGCATCCTCGCCGCCTCGGCCACCCCGGACGCCGCCCCATGGTCCCGCCTCCTCGGCGACGCCCCGATCGTCCACGCCTCGGGCGCGACCCACCCCGTAGAGATCGTGTGGACCCCACCGGTACGCCCGACCGCCCCACCACACGGCCTCCGCGTCGACCCCGCCCTGCTCTCTCACGTCGCCCAGGTCGTCCGGCAGGCGCTGACGGAACGGGACGGCGACATCCTGTGCTTCCTCCCCGGCACGGGCGAAATCGCGAGGGTGGCGTCGATGCTCGGTGGCGTTGAGGTGCTTCAGGTGCACGGCCAGGCACCGGCCCGGGTCCAGGACGCCGTACTGTCGCCCGGGGTGGGCCGCCGGGTGGTGCTGGCCACGTCGGTGGCAGAGTCGAGCCTGACCGTGCCAGGGGTGCGGGTGGTGGTGGACTCCGGCCTGGCCAGGGAACCGCGCACCGACCACGCCCGGGGACTCGGCTCACTCACCACCGTACGAGTCTCGAAGGCCTCAGCCGACCAGCGCGCCGGCCGGGCGGGACGAGAGGCCCCCGGCACGGTGTACCGATGCTGGACAGTGGCGGAACATGAGCGCCTCGCCGACCACGCCCGGCCGGAGATCGCACTGGCCGACCTCACGGGGTTCGCCCTCCAGGCCGCCTGCTGGGGCACCCCGGACGCCTCCGGCCTCGCCCTCCTGGACCCACCCCCACCCGCCGCGATGACCGCCGCCACCCGCACCCTCCACACCCTGGGCGCCTTGGAACCGGCCCCCAACAACTCCGCCTACCTGCCCGCGTACGCACTGCACGACGACACCGATCGAACCCCGAGCACCGGGGCCGATCAGGCGTTGGGCGATGGCGCCGATCGGGTGACGTGGCGCGTGACGGAGCGGGGACGGCGAATGGCCCTCGTCGGCGTACACCCGCGCCTGGCCAGAACGCTCCTCGACCTCGGACCGCGCGCCGCCGAGGTGGTGGCGCTCCTGTCCGACCAGCTCCCGCGGGAGGCGGGTGACGACCTCGTGGAGATCTGGCGCTCGGCCCGCCACGGCCGCGACGGCTTCACCGCCCGCTGGCGCCAGGAGGTCCGCCGCCTCACCAGAAGCACCCCACAAGCCCGAGCAGACGAGCGGGACATGACCGACGATGCGATGGCCGGGCTGGCGGTCGCGTTGGCGTTCCCCGAGCGGGTGGCGCGGCGGCGTGGCGGCGGCTACCTGATGGCGTCCGGCACTCAGGCCCAGTTGGCCGAGGGTTCGCGGCTCGGCGAGGCGAAGTGGCTGGCCGTGGCGGTGGCGGACCGTCCCACCGGGTCGGCGTCGGCGCGGATCCGCCAGGCCGTGGTGATCGACGAGGAGACCGCCCGGCTGGCACTCCCGGTCACCACCGAGGAGGAGATCGCGTGGCGCACCCCGCCGGGCGAGCGCCGCGGCGACGTGTCCGCCCGCGCGATCGAACGGCTCGGCGCGATCGAGCTCTCCTCCACCCCGCTGAAGAACGCGGACGTGCGAGAGGCCATCCTGTACGGCCTGCGCACCGAAGACGTGCTGACCTGGACCAAGGAGGCCACCGCGCTCAGGGACCGCCTGGCGTTCTGCCATCGCGAACTCGGCGACCCATGGCCCCCGATGGACGACCTGACCGCCCTGGCCGAACGCTGGCTGGAACCGGAACTCTCCCGCGCCCGCCGCCGCGCCGACCTGGAGCGCATCGACGTGGCCACCGCCCTGAAACGGCTGATCCCCTGGAACCGCCGGCTGGACGAGGTGGCGCCCGAGCGCATCGCGGTGCCGACCGGCTCCCGCGTCCGTGTGGACTATTCGGGCGGGCAGCCGGTGCTGGCGGTCAAGCTGCAGGAGCTGTTCGGCTGGACGGAGACGCCGAGGATCGCCGGCGTGCCGCTGCTCGTACACCTGCTCTCCCCCGCCGGCCGCCCGGTGGCGGTCACCGCGGACCTGGCGTCGTTCTGGCGCGACGGCTACCGTGCGGTCCGCGCGGAACTACGCGGCCGCTACCCCAGACACCCTTGGCCGGAGGACCCACTGACCGCGGCCCCCACCCGCCGCACAAACCCGAGATGACCCGCGCGGCCGGGCGACCCGAACAACAGATGACCCGCCTGACGGGCGACTCGCGCGGCCGGGCGAGCCGGGTGAGATGGAGTGCGAGATGACCGATGACCGGCTGCTTGAGGCGGCGCGCAACAACGCCGAGTGGTGTGACGCGGTATGCCGCTCACACGGATCGCCCGGCACATTCAGCGCCCTGAGCTGGACCAACCCCAGCGCCACCCCGCCCTACTACCCCGACGCCATCACCCTCTCCCCGGACGCGACCTGGACCGACCTGCGGGACGGGGTCGAGGGCAAGGAGAGCGCCTCCGTCAAGGACAGCTTCGCCGCGATCCGGCCGCCCGGCTGGGACCTGCTGTTCGAGGCCGAGTGGATCCACCGCCCCGCCCCCGCGAACCAGGCCATCGCCACCGCGGCGACCGGTGACGTCGTCGACTGGGCGGTGGTCCGCGACCCAGGCACGCTCCGTGACTGGGAGCGCGCCTGCTTCCCCGGGCAGGACAACGACCTGTTCCGGCCGTTGTTGCTGCGCGAAGTCACCGTGCTGGCGGGCCGGATCGGCGGCGACATCGTGTGCGGGTCCGCGCTCAACGCGAGCAGCGGCGTCGTAGGGGTGTCGAACGTGTTCGCCTCCGGCTGCGACCTGGACGCCGCCTGGTCGGGCACGGTGGCGCTGGCGGCCGAGCTGTTCCCCGGCCGCCCACTGGTCGGCTACGAGACCGACCCGGCCCCCGCGTCCCGGCACGGCTTCACCCCGATCGGCCCACTCCGTGTGTGGCTGAAGGCATGACCCCGCACGCGCCGGCCCGGCCCGGAGACGCCCCGGAGGACCTCGGAGCACGTCGCCCGCAGCACCGCACCCGACCTCACAGCACGTCGTCCACCGTCGGGTTCGTCAGTACCTCGACCGGCTCCTCCCCCACCCCCACACCCTTGAACCCGCTGGACGTGGCGATGCAGACCACCGGCCCGTCGAAGTCCCGCCCCAGCTTGCGATAGGCCGCCAGCCCCGCGGCCCCCGACACCTCCTGCCACAGCCCCCGGGCCGCGAGTGCCCGCTGCGCCGCCCGCATCTCGTCGTCGGTGACGAGTAGCGCCTCGCCGCCGCTGTCGCGCACCGCCCGTACCCCCCGGTGCCCGCCCACCGAGCAGCCGATGCTGTAGGCCTCGGTGTGCTGGAGCGAGACGATCGCAGCCGGCGCGCCCGTGGCGACGGCCCGGGCGATGGGACCGCCCGCGACGGCCTCGCAGGAGAACATGAGCGGCGTCGCGCCCGCCAGCCCCAGCCGGCGCAGCTCGGTGAATCCCTTCCACACGCCGTAGAGCAGCTCCGCGTAGCCCGTCGGCGCGAACACCGCCGCGGGCACCCCGCCGAGCTGCAGGAACAGCTCGTAAGCGATCGTCTTGTAGCCCTCGGGACCGAACGGGTGCCCGGTGTGGGTGACGGTCAGGTTGCTGACCGGGTGGTAGCCGAGCCGGTCCACGATCTCGCGCATCAGCGGCCAGCGCGCCTCGACCGGCACGGCCAGCACCTTGGCCCCGTACGCCCGGACGAACGAGTGGACGGCGGGCGGCGCGTCGGCCGAGGCGAGCACGATCGCGGGCAGGCCGGCGCGGGCGGCGTACGCGGCGGCCGAGGCGCCGTGGTTGCCCGACGAGGCCACCACCACGCCGGGCGCCCCCGCGCCCAGGGCCGCGCTGACCGTGATCCGGTTGAGCCGGTCCTTGTGCGACCAGGTGGGATTGCGCGACTCGTCCTTGACGTACACGCCTTCCAGCGGGATCAGCGGCGTGCCGCCCTCGCCCAGCGTGGGCGCGTGCAGCGGCGGCAGCAGCGGTGACCAGCGGGCGAGGTCGGGGCCCGGCTCCTGCTCGAACAGGCTCGCGCCGACTCGTGCGTAGTCGTAGTCGACCTCGACCGGGTAGGCCAGCGAGGCGGTGCTCGTCCTCGGGCAACCACGGGTCAGCGGCGGCCACAGCGGATACGTGATCGAGGGATCGCCCAGGGAACGCTGGCCCGAGGCAAGGGATGGTCCGTTCACGCCGCCCAAGCCTAAACGCGCTATCATCGTGATATCACTTCGATAGCAAGGAGCTGGAATGGAAAGACGCGCTTTCCGCCTGAACGGTTTCCTGGTCCTGCTCGTCCTGCTGGTGCTCGCCGCGATCGCGGCCGTGGTGTCGCTGGAGGATCTGGCCCTCGTCTGGGTCGTCGTCTTCGTGCTCGTCGCCAGCGGGTTCACCGTGGTCAACCCCAATGAGGCGAAGGTGGTGCAGTTCTTCGGCCGCTACATCGGCACGGTCCAGGACGCGGGCTTCGTGTGGGTGCTGCCGTTCAGCTACAAGAGCAAGATCACGCTCAGGGTCCGTAACTTCGAGACGGCCAAGCTCAAGGTCAACGACGCCGACGGCAACCCCGTCGAGATCGCCGCGGTCGTCGTCTACAAGGTGACCGACGCGGCCAAGGCCAAGTTCTCGGTGGACGACTATGAGAACTACATCGCGATCCAGTCGGAGGCCGCGGTGCGCCACCTGGCCACCACCCACCCGTACGACTCGCACGACGCCGGGCGCACCAGCCTGCGCGACGGCGCGGAGGTGGCCACCGAGCTCACCGCCGAGCTGCGCGAGCGCACCGAGCTGGCCGGGATCGAGGTGCTGGAGGCACGCATCACGCACCTCGCGTACGCACCGGAGATCGCCCAGGCCATGCTGGTCCGCCAGCAGGCCGGGCAGGTCGTGGCCGCACGCACCCGGATCGTCGAGGGCGCGGTGGGCATGGTTCACCTCGCGCTCGACCGGCTGGCCGCCGAGGGAGTGGTCGAGCTGGACGAGGAGCGCAAGGCGCAGATGGTCTCCAACCTCCTGGTCGTCCTCTGCGGTGACCGGGCGATCCAGCCGGTGGTGAACACCGGCAGCCTGTATGCCTGAGCGTAAGAAGCTCCTGCTGCGCCTCGACCCGGCCGTCTACGACGCGCTCGCCAAGTGGGCGGCCGACGATCTCCGCAGCGTCAACGCGCAGATCGAGTACGCGTTGCGGCTCGCGCTGAAGCAGGCGGGCCGGGAGCCTCGCAAGGAAGAGTGAAAACCCGCACACTTTAAGGCATGTTGTGGGCAGGCAGGTCCGCCATCGAGATCGCGACAGCCGTACGTCAAGGTGAGGTGACGGCCGCGGCCGTCGTCGAGGAGCATCTGCACGCGATCGCCGAGCGCGATCCGGGAGTCGGGGCGTTCCGCCTGGTCAGGGAGCGGGCCGTGGACGAGGCGCGGGCCTTGCAGCGGCGCCGTGACCTCGCGGAGCTGCCGCTCGCCGGCGTGCCCGTGGCGGTGAAGGACAATCTGGAGGTCGCGGGCGAGGCCACTCGCGGCGGATCCGCCGCCACGTCGGACCGGCCCGCGCCCAAGGATCACGAGACGGTCGGCCGGCTGCGGGCGGCCGGCGCGGTGGTCATCGGCCTGACGAACCTGCCCGAGCTGGGCCTGGTCGCCTTCGGTGACAGCGCCTACGGCATCGTACGCAACCCCTGGAACCTCACCCGTACGGCCGGCGGCTCGTCGGCGGGCAGCGCCGCGGCGGTGGCGGCCGGGATGGTGCCGGTGGCGCTGGGCAACGACGGGATGGGCTCGCTGCGTATCCCCGGCGCGTGCTGCGGGGTGTTCGCCATCAAGCCGGGCACGGGCCTCGTACCTCCGCCGGCGGACGACTGGGGCGGCCTCACTGAGAACGGCCCGCTGGCCAGGAACGTGCCGGACCTGGCGCTGACGCTCTCCATCCTGGCCGCCGACCCGGGCCTGGCCGAGGCGTGGCGCGGCGGTACGCGGGTGGAGCCCCGGCCGTCCCTGCTCCGCTCGGTCTGGGCCGACGACGACGAGGTGTGGGCCGCCCAGCCGCCGCCCGACAGCCCGGAGCCCTTCGACCTGCGTGTGGCGTACGCCCCTCAGCCGCTGCCGGTCGGCCTGCCGATGGACCGGGAGTTCCAGGCAGCGGTGCGCGCGGCGGCCGAGACGCTCAGGATCGCCGGGCACACGGTCGTCGAGCACGACCGCCGCCTGCCGGCCGCGCTGGGCCCCGCCACGATCGCCACCTGGCTGACCCGTGCTTCGAGCGCGGCCGCCGGCCTCGACCGGAGTCGCCTGGAACGCCGCACCCGCGTGCTCGCCCGCGCGGGCCACGTGCTCCATACGCTCCGGCTGGACGGCAGGCGGCGCCGTGCCCGCTGGCACGGCTACGGTGCCGACCAGTGGTTCGGCGACGCCGACGTGCTGATCACGCCGACGCTGGCCGCGATCCCGCCGAAGGCCGACCGCTGGGGCGATCGCGGCTTCCCGCGCAACCTGCTGGCCAACATCAGGTACGCACCCGCCACCGGCGCCTGGAACATGTGCGGCTGGCCCGCGCTCACCGTCCCCATCGCCACGCACTCCAGCGGCCTGCCGATCGGCGTCCAGCTCATCGCCCCACCCGGTGGCGAACCGCAACTGCTCGGCCTGGCCGCCCAACTGTCGGCCGCCCACCCACCGGTCCGCCCACGGGGCTACTCGAACTAACTGTTCTCACCCAAAGTCGGGCAGCCGCCGGCGGGCGTGGGCGATGAACGCCCGCGCCGCGGGGCCCGACGACCCCGTGGACCGCCACACGAGCGCCATCCGGCCGCGCAACCGCGGCTCGGTGATCTCCAGTACGTGTAGCTCGTCCTTCGCGGCGGCGACCGCCGACTCGGGCAGCACGGCCAGACCGAGCCCCTTGGCGGCGAGCTGCCCCAGCACGTACGGCTCGCTGGCCTCGAAGGCGACACGCGGCGTGAACCCGGCGGCGGCGCACGCCTCGTCGAGAGCGGCCCGCAAGCCGGTGCCGCGCGGCAGGCAGATCAGCGCCCGATCCGCCAGCTCCCGCAGCGTGACAGCGGGCGTCCCCGCAGAGCCGTGAGCGACCCCGACGGCAGGCTTCCCCGCCAGATCGTGATCCTTTCCGACGGCGGCCACCAGCGCCTGGTCGACCACCACCTGCGCGTCGAGCCCCGACGGCACGCTCGATCCGATGCCGAGGAGCCCGAGGTCCATCCGGCCCGCCCGCACCGCCTCGATCAGGCTCTCGGGGTCGGTCTCCCGGAGCGAGATCTCCACGGCCGGATGCCGCTCGTGGAACTCGGCCAGCAGCCCGGGCAGGTCGAGCACGGAGGGAGCGGAGACACCGCCCATCACGACGTGCCCGCGCAGCAGCCCGGTCATCTCGTCGACGACCAGCCGGGTGGCGGCGACCGCCGCGAGCGCGGCCCGCGCGTAGGGCAGCACGGCCTCTCCGACCTCGGTGAGACGCACCTGCCGCGCGGAGCGGTCGAACAGCGGCTGGCCCAGCTCCCGCTCCAGCTGCCGGATCTGCGCGCTCACCCCGGGCTGGGCCACATGGAGCCGGGCCGCGGCCCGGGTGAAGCCCGACTCCTCGGTCACGGCCACGAAGTATTCAAGCTGCCGAAGCTCCATAACCAAACATGCTAGCAGCCAGACAATCCATCTCTTTGACTTCTGGATAGGTCGAACACAGGCTGGATCCATGGACATGGTGAAGGGCCCGGTGTTCCGACCGGGTGATGAGGGATATGACGGCGAACGCGCAGGTTTCCAGGCACTCGCCCACCACCGGCCGGACGTGATCGTCGGCGTGACCGACGCCGCCGACGTGCGCGCGGCCGTGGCCCACGCGGCGGCGAACGGGCTGCCCGTGGCCGTGCAGGCCACCGGGCACGGCATGCCGATCGCGGCCGAGGGCGGCCTGCTCATCAGCACGCGCAGGATGACCGGCGTGCGGATCGACCCCGAGGCGGCGACGGCTCGGATCGAGGCCGGGGTGCGCTGGGAGCGGGTCATCGAGGAGGCGGCCCGCCACGGGCTGGCGCCGCTGTCCGGCTCGGCGCCGTCTGTCGGCGCCGTGTCGTACACGCTCGGCGGTGGGCTGGGGCTCATGGCGCGCCGCTACGGGTACGCCGTCGACCAGGTACGCGCCGTCGAAGTGGTCACCGCCGACGGCGAGCTCAGGGAGGTGACGGCCGCGACGGAGCCGGACCTGTTCTGGGCGCTGCTCGGCGGGCGGGGCAACTTCGGGGTGGTCACGGCGCTGGAGATCGGGCTGGTCCCGGTGGCCGGTCTGTACGGGGGCGGCCTGTTCTTCGATCTCGCCACCGGCGTGGTGCAGCGCTGGGCCGAGTGGACACAGGGGCTGCCCGAGGAGATGACCTCGTCCGTCGCGGTGATCCCGTTCCCCGACGCGCCGCAGGTGCCCGAGGTGTTCCGCGGCCGCCGCGTCGCCCACGTGCGGATCGCGTACACGGGCGGCCCGGCAGAGGGCGAGCGCCTGCTGGAGCCGCTGCGCGCGGTCGGCCCCCGGCTGGTGGACTCGGTGAAGGAGCTGCCCTACACCGAGTCGGGCAGCATCCACAACGACCCGGCCGAGCCGATGGCCTACTACGCCACCCACTCGCTGCTGCGCGAGCTCCCCGCACAGGCTGTGGACGCGCTGCTGGCGACCGAGCGCGCGATCCTGGAGATCAGGCACCTGGGTGGCGCGCTGGCCAAGCCGGGGCTCGGGCCGGTGGTCAACCGCGACGCCGAATACCAGGTCGGCGTCCTGTCCCGGTTGGCACCGGGCGGCGACCCCGGCGAGGTGCGCCCGCTCCACCAGCGGGTCCGCGAGGCGCTGTCGCCGTGGGCCACCGGAGGCCGCAGCCTGAACTTCCTGTACGGCGAGAACGCCGCGCCCGACCAGGTGCGCCTGGCCTACGACCCGGACGACTACCGGCGGCTCGTGGCGCTGAAGGCCGTGTGGGATGCCGGCAACCTGTTCCGGCTCAACGCCAACATCCCACCGGCCTGACGGTCAGGCGCCCAGCGGGTGCCAGACCGTCTTGGTCTCCAGGAAACGCGTCATGCGGGTGAGAGCCGGCGCCGCCCGCCAGTCCTCGTCCGAGGGGCGCAGGACCCGCTTGAGGTTCTCCGCCGCCGCCTGCTCGCAGCTCAGGGCCAGGTCGGCGTCGGACACGCCGGTCAGGTCCAGGCCGTTGACGTCCATGTGGGCCGCCAGCCAGGGCGCGAGCTCCCGCTGGTGACCCGTGAGGACGTTGACGACGCCGCCCGGCAGGTCCGAGGTGGCCAGCACCTCCGCCAGCGTGATCGACGGCAGCGGCGCCTTCTCGGAGGCGATCACGACACAGGTGTTGCCCGTGACGATCACCGGCGCGACCACTGAGACCAGCCCCACCAGCGGGTCCTCAGGGGCGACGACCGCGACGACCCCGGTGGGCTCCGGTGAGGAGAGGTTGAAGTACGGGCCGGCGACCGGGTTGGCCGTGCCGTGCACGGAGGCGATCTTGTCGGACCAGCCCGCGTACCAGACCAGCCGGTCGACCGTGGCGTCCACGGCCTCCAGCGCCGCCTTCTTGCCGCCGCCCAGTTCCTCGGCGAACTGCGCGCGGCGGCCCTCCAGCATCTCGGCGATCCGGTAGAGGATCTGGCCCCGGTTGTAGGCCGTGGCGCCCGACCAGCCGGGGAACGCCTTGCGTGCCGCCACCACGGCGTCACGGGCGTCCTTGCGCGAGGCACGCGACGCGTTGGCGAGGAAGTCGCCCTTGGGCGAGGTCACGGCGTAGGACCTCCCGCTCTCGGAGCGCGGGAACGCCCCGCCGATGTACAGCTTGTAGGTCTTGCGAACGGCCAACCTACTCATCGCCGCGCCCCCTCCACATGGTCTCCTCCGACAGTTGGACCGGCGCGAAGACCTGGCCGCACCGGCTCACGCCGCACCGGTGGGCGTACCAGCCGGTGCGTACGGGCCGGCCCGCGCGGGCGAAGGCGTGGCCCCGGGTGGCCTGCTTCCGCCGTTTGACCCGGCGGGAACGGCGGTGCTCACACATCAAGGTAGGCCTCCAACCCGAGGAGGCCGCCTTCGCGGCCGTACCCGGACTCCTTGTACCCGCCGAACGGCGCGGTCGGGTCGAACCGGTTGAACGTGTTGGCCCAGACCACGCCGGCCCTGAGCTTGTCGGCCATCCACAGGATGCGCGACCCCTTCTCCGTCCACACCCCCGCCGACAGCCCGTACGGCGTGTTGTTCGCCTTCTCCACCGCCTCGGCCGGAGTTCGGAACGTCAGCACCGACAGCACCGGCCCGAAGATCTCCTCCCGGGCGATCCGGTGCGACTGCGCCACCCCGGTGAACAGGGTCGGCGGGAACCAGAAACCCCGCTCGGGCAGTTCGCAGGCGGGCGACCAGCGTTCGGCGCCCTCCTGCTCGCCGGCCTCGCTCAGCGAGCGGATCTTCGCCAGCTGGTCGGCCGAGTTGATCGCGCCGATGTCGGTGTTCTTGTCGAGCGGGTCGCCCAGCCGCAGCGTGCCGAGGCGCCGCTTGAGCGCCGCCAGCAGCTCGTCCTGGATCGACTCCTGCACCAGCAGCCGGGACCCCGCGCAGCACACGTGACCCTGGTTGAAGAAGATCCCGTTGACGATCCCCTCGACGGCCTGGTCCAGCGCGGCGTCGTCGAACACGATGTTCGCCGCCTTGCCGCCCAGCTCCAGCGTGAGCTTCTTGCCGGTGCCCGCCACCGTCCTGGCGATGATCCGGCCCACCTCGGTGGAACCGGTGAAGGCCACCTTGTTCACGTCGGGGTGGGCGACCACGGCGGCGCCGGTCTCGCCCGCTCCGGTGACGATGTTGACCACACCGGGCGGCAGGTCGGCCTGCTGGCAGATCTCCGCGAACAGCAACGCCGTCAACGGCGTCGTCTCGGCCGGCTTCAACACCACCGTGTTGCCGCAAGCCAGCGCCGGCGCGATCTTCCAGGCCAGCATGAGCAGCGGGAAGTTCCACGGGATGACCTGCCCGGCGACGCCGAGCGGCCGGGGATCGGCGCCGAACCCGGCGTACTCCAGCTTGTCGGCCCAGCCGGCGTAGTAGAAGAAGTGCGCGGCGACCAGCGGCAGGTCCACATCGCGCGACTCACGGATGGGCTTGCCGTTGTCCAGCGACTCCAGCACCGCCAGCTCGCGGGCCCGCTCCTGGATGATCCGGGCGATCCGGAACAGGTATTTGGCCCGCTCCGAGCCCGGCATGGCGCTCCAGACCCCGAACGCCTTACGCGCGGCCTGTACGGCCCGGTCGACGTCGTCGGCGGAGGCCGTGGCGACCTCCGCCAGCTTCTCCTCCGTCGCCGGGTTGACCGTCTTGAACGACGTTCCGCCGCCGTCCACGAACTCGCCGTTGATGAACAGCCCGTACGACGGCTTCACCTCGACGACGTCGCGCGACTCGGGCGCCGGTGCGTACTCGAACATCGCCATCATCAGTCCAGGGTGAAGTAGTCGGGGCCCGCGTAACGGCCGGTGGCCAGCTTCTGACGCTGCATCAGCAGGTCGTTCAACAGCGACGACGCGCCCAGCCGGAACCAGTCGGGCGACAGCCAGTCCTCGCCCGCCGTCTCGTTGACCAGGACCAGATTCTTGATCGCGTCCTTGGTGGTGCGGATCCCGCCCGCCGGCTTCACACCCACCTGCCGGCCCGTCTCCTCACGGAAGTCACGCACCGCCTCCAGCATGATCAGCGTCACCGGAAGCGTCGCCGCCGGAGCCACCTTCCCGGTAGAGGTCTTGATGAAGTCGGCGCCGGCCAGCATCGCCAGCCAGGAGGCCCGCCGCACGTTGTCGTAGGTGGAGAGCTCACCGGTCTCGAGGATCACCTTCAGGTGGGCGGCGCCGCACGCGGCCTTCACCGCGACGATCTCCTCGTACACCTTGAGATAGTCACCCGACAGGAACGCGCCCCGATCGATCACCATGTCGATCTCGTCCGCGCCCGCCGCGACCGCCAGCGCGGTGTCGGACACCTTGACCTCCAGCGAGGAACGCCCGCTCGGGAACGCGGTCGCCACCGAGGCGACCTTCACCCCCGAGCCGCGCAGCGACCCGGCGGCCACGGCCACCAGGTCGGGGTAGACGCAGACGGCCGCCACCCGGGGCGCTCCCTCGCCGGGATGCATCGCCTTGGTGCACATCGCACGGACCTTGCCGTGCGTGTCCGCGCCCTCCAGCGTGGTGAGGTCGACCATCGAGATGGCCAGGTCGATCGCCATGGCCTTGGCGCTGGTCTTGATGGAGCGGGTGCCGAGCATCGCCGCTCGCTGGTCCGCGCCCACCCGGTCGACGCCGGGCAGGCCGTGCAGGAATGCTCGCAGCGTCGCGCCGGACGAGCCGACGTCGGCGAGCGAGGTAGTCACAGTTGACACCTCCACAGGATCGCTGACCGGGAGGGCTACCTCCAAACCGGATCTATAAGGCGGTTCCCGCCCATCTCCTAGGTACCTCACAGCCTGGAGATTCCCGGAGATAGGGCATCCGCCCGATGTGCCGGTGGGTGCCTTAGCCCGAACCTTAAGAGTGTCAGCAAGAAACAAGAAGGAGTCACCGTGAGTCCCGAGATCGAATACCAGATCATGAAGAGCCACGTGAACGAGCTGCGCCAGGCGGCCGCCCGGCACCGTCAGGTACGCGAGGCTCAGGAGGGTAACAAGTCCGAGCGTCGCTCGGTCTTCGGCAAGCGCCGCTCCTCATGACCACCCCACAAGCGCCCGGCCGCAACCTCCCTCGCGGCCGGGCCATTATTCCTCCATAAATGCGTCGAAAGCGGCTGTTGGGGCATGACATGCTGGATGACATGCTGGGACGTTCGGTAAGTCCCGTCTTCGTGGGGCGGGAAGAGGAGCTCACAGCCCTCTCTCAAGCCTTCGACGAGGCCCGGAAGGGCGCCGCGACGGCCGTGCTGGTCGGCGGCGAGGCGGGAGTCGGCAAGACCCGGCTGGTGCAGCGCTTCGCCGAGCAGGCGGCGCGCAACGGCGCCCATGTGCTGTACGGCGGGTGCGTCGAGCTCTCCACGGAGGGCTTGGCCTACGCGCCGTTCACCGCTGCCCTCAGACAGCTCGTCAGAGAGCAGGGCACCTCCCAGATCGCCGCGCTGCTGCCGGGCGGCGCCGAGCGCGACCTGGCGCGGCTGCTCCCCGAGTTCGGCGAGCCCAGCGGCGACGGTGAGACCGACACCGGCCGGGCCCGCCTGTTCGAGCAGTTCCTGACGCTCCTCGAACGGCTGGCGAGCCACCGGCCGACGATCCTGCTCATCGAGGACATCCACTGGGCCGACCGGTCCAGCCGCGACCTGATCGCCTTCCTCAGCCGCAACCTCAGCGCGGCGCAGATACTGCTCGTCATGACCTACCGCTCCGACGACCTGCACCGGCAGCATCCGCTCCGGCCGGTCCTCGCCGAGCTGGGCAGGGTCAGCGGCGTGCTCAGGCTCGACCTGCCCCGCCTGTCGAGGGACGAGGTCGCCCTGCAGATGGCCGGGATACTCGGCAGCGCCCCCGAATACCCCAAGGTGCAGAAGATCTACGAGCGCAGCGAGGGCATCCCGCTGTTCGTCGAGGCCCTGCTGGACTGCGGCGAGGACGGCACGTTCCCCGAGTCGATGCAGGACCTGATCCTCGGCTCGGTCGAGCGGCTGCCCGAGGAGACCCAGCGCGTACTGCGCATCGCCGCCGCGGGCGGCATCAGGGTCGGCCACGCCCTGCTCGCCGCCGCCAGCGGCCTGTCCGACCTGGAGCTGGAGGCCGCGCTGCGCCCGGCCATCGCCGGGAACGTGCTGCAGATCGCCGACAACCGCGCCTACGTCTTCCGGCACGCCCTGATCCGCGAGGCCGTACACGAGGAACTGCTGCCCGGCGAGCACCAGCGGCTGCACGCGCGCTACGCCGAGGAGATCTCCCGCGACCGCAAGCTCGTCCCGCCCGGCCGGGCCGCGGTGGAGCTGGCCCACCACTGGTACGGCGCCCGGAACGACCTGTGGGCGCTCATCTCCGCGTGGGAGGCCGCGCAGAAGTCGTTCTTCGCCTTCGCGTACACCGAGGCGATCCCGCTGCTCGAACGCGTGCTCATGCTCTGGGACCGGGTGCCGGACGCGGCCGAGCGCATCGGCGCGGACCACACGGCAGTGCTCGAACGGGCCAGTGAGGCCGCCCACGCGGGCGGCGAGCTCGACCGGGGCATCAAGTTCGTCAGGGCGGCCCTGTCGGAGCTAGACGAGACCCAGGAGCCCGCCCGGGTCGCCGCGCTGATCGTGCGCTGGGCGAACCTCAAGATCTACAAGGGCAAGCTGGGCGTGCTCGAGGACTTCCGCCACGCCCTGCGCCTGGTGCCCGAGCCGAACCTGGCCCGCGCCGAGGTCGTCATGCCGCTGGGCCAGCACCTGATGCTCCGCGGCGACGTCGAGGAGGGCACCCGGCTCATCGAGGAGGGCCTGCACCTGGTCAGGGAGCTGGGCGACAAGTGCCTCGAAGGCGACCTGCTGCTGAACCTGGCGCTCGGCCACTCGATCGCCGGTGACACGGAGTCGACGCTGGCCACCAACCTGCGCGCGCTGGAGCTGGGCCGCGCGGAGGGCTCGGGACGGCTGATCACCCGGGCGATCGGCAACAACATCGACGCGCTGAGCGATCTCGGCCGCTCGGACGAGGCACTCGCGCTGAGCGAGGAAGGCTGGCAGCTCGCCAAGCAGTACGGCCGGATGCGGCTCAACGGGCTGTTCATCCTCCTCAACAGGGCCGAGGCGCTGGAGGCGATCGGCCGCTGGGACGAGGCCATCGACACCGTCGGGCAGGCGCTCAGCTTCGGTCCCGTGCTGCGCACCCATCAGCATCTGCTCCGCGTACGTGCCGACATCGCGCTGGCCCGAGGCGAGCTCGCGGTCGTCGAAGGCATCCTGTCGGAGCTCGGCGTGCTCAAGGAGCGGCCCGAGGTCTTCCTTCAGGACCTCACCAACAACACCCGCCTGCGCATCGGCTGGCACCTGTTCAGGGGCGAGCCGCAGGCCGCGCTGGCCGTGACGGAGCAGTTCCTGTCCCGGCCGTCCCAGTCTCCCAAGGCCATGCTGGGCTGGCGGCTGCTGGCCCAGCTCAGCCTGGTCTGCGACGCCATGGAGGCCACCGAGCCGGCCCGGGTTCGCGCGGTGCGCGAGACGGCCGCCGAGGTGGCGGCGAGCCTCAAGGTCAGCGGGCCGGTCGCTGAGGCGTACCGGCTGTCCTACTCGGGCGACTTCGACGCGGCGGCGACCGCCTGGGAGCGGCTCAAGCGCCCGCACAACCAGGCCAAGGCCCTCGTACGCGCGGCCACGGCCGCGGCGCGCTCCGGCGACCGGGAGGGCGCGGCGACCCGGCTCACCGTGGCCGCGCCCCTGGCCGCCGCGCTGGAGGCGCGGCCGCTGATGGACGAGATCGAGGCGCTCTGCCGCCGGGTCGGCGTCGTCCAGCAGCAGGCGGCCAACCCCGAACTGCTCACGCCACGTGAGACGGAGGTGCTCCGGCTGGTGGCGCTCGGCCGTACCAACCGGGACATCGCCGCCGAGCTGTTCATCTCGGCCAAGACCGTCAGCGTGCACGTCTCCAACATCCTGGCCAAGCTGGGCGTGACCACCCGCGGTGAGGCCGCCGCGGCCGCGCACCGCCTCTCGCTGCTGTCCCGTTAGGAAGCCAGGTCTCGTCTGAGGAACTCGGCGGTGTGGGAGCCGGTCGCCGCCAGCAGGTCGCGCGGGGTGCCCTCGAACATCACCCGGCCGCCCTGGCCGCCACCCTCGGGCCCGAGATCGATGACCCAGTCGGCGTTCTTGACCACGTCCAGGTCGTGCTCGATGACGATGACCGAGTTCCCGGCGTCGACGAGCCGGTCCATGATGTCGAGCAGCCGTTTCACGTCTGACATGTGCAGGCCGGTGGTCGGCTCGTCCAGGACGTAGACGGTGCCGCTCTTGTGCAGCTCGGTGGCCAGTTTGAGGCGCTGGCACTCGCCGCCCGACAGCGTGCTGAGCGGCTGGCCGAGCGTGAGGTAGTCGAGCCCGACGTCGTTGACGGCCCGCAGCACCTTCCCGAGCTTCGGCTGCGGGAAGAACTCCAGGGCCTCGGCCGCCGTCATCTCCAGCACGTCGCTGATCGACTTCCCGTCGAGCTTGTGCTCCAGCACCTCCGGCCGGAAGCGCCGCCCCTGGCAGACCTCACAGGTCGACTTCAGCCCGTCCATGAACGCCAGGTCGGTGTAGACGATGCCGAGCCCCTGGCAGTCGGGGCAGGCGCCCTTGGAGTTGGCGCTGAACAGCGACGCGCTCACCCCACCGGCCCGCGCGAACAGCCGCCGGATCTCGTCCAGCATCCCGGTGTAGGTGGCGGGGTTGGAGCGGCGCGAGGCGCTGACGGCCGACTGGTCGATGACCACCGCCTCGGGGTGCCGGCTCAGGAACACGTCGTTGACCAGTGTGCTCTTGCCGGACCCTGCCACGCCCGTCACGACCGTGAGCACGCCGGCCGGGATGTCGACGGTGACGTCCTTCAGGTTGTGGGTGCTCGCCCCGGCGATCGTCATCGCGCCCGTGGGCCGCCGGTAGGCGGTCTTCAGGGGCAGCCGCCGCTTCATGTGCCGGCCGGTCAGGGTGGCCGCCTCGGCCAGCTCCGCCGCGGTGCCCTGGTACACCACCTGGCCGCCGTGCACCCCGGCTCCGGGGCCGATGTCCACGACGTGGTCGGCGATCCTGATCACCTCGGGGTCGTGCTCGACGACGACGACCGTGTTGCCCTTGTCACGCAGCTTCCGCAGCAGCGTGTTGAGCCGTTCGACGTCGCGGGCGTGCAGGCCGACGCTCGGCTCGTCGAAGACGTACATCATGTCCGTGAGGCTGCTGCTGAGGTGCCGCACCATCTTGACGCGCTGCGACTCGCCGCCCGAGAGTGTGGCGGTCTCGCGGTCGAGGCTGAGGTAGCCGAGGCCGATCGTGACGAGGTCGCGCACCCGGTCGAGCAGGCTCGCCACCACCGGGGCGCCCCGCGGGTCGGTGAACCCGGCGAGCACCTCGACGAGCTCGGTGGCCTCCATCGCGGCGAGCCGGGCGATATTGAAGCCGTCGATCTCGCAGCCGAGCACCTCCTGGTTGAGCCGGGCGCCCGCGCACAGGGGGCAGGTGGCCGTCGTCACGTACTCCTGGAAGAGCCGGCGGTTGGCGTCGGACATCTCGGCGACGTCCTTCTTGATGTAGAGCCGGGTGAACCGCTCGACCACACCCTCGTAGCTGGAGTTGACCGTGCCGCCCTGCCACTCCAGCGCCACCTTGGCCCGGGCGCCGTGCAGCAGCATGGCCCATTCCCGCTCGTCGTAGTCGGCCAGCCTCTTGTCGTTGTCGAACAGGCCGGAGTTGGCGTAGATCTTCCAGTACCAGGTGCCGACGGCGAAGTGCGGGTGCAGCAGGGCCCCTTCGTTCAGCGACCGGGACCTGTCCAGGAAGACGTCGAGGTCGAGCGCGACCGTACGGCCCAGGCCCTCGCACTCGGGGCACATGCCCTGCGGATCGTTGAACGAGAAGACGTTGGAGTAGCCGACGAACGGCTTGCCGACCCGCGAGAACAGCAGCCTCAACAGCGAGTAGATGTCGCTGATCGTGCCGACGGTCGAGCGCGATCCGCCGCCGAGCCGCTTCTGGTCGACCACGATCGCGGCGGACAGGTTCTCGATCACGTCGACGTCCGGCTGCCCGTACTTCGGCAGCCTGTTGCGGGCGAAGCTGGTGAAGGTCTCGTTGAGCTGACGCTGCGCCTCCGCGGCGAGGGTGTCGAACACGATGGACGACTTCCCGGACCCGGACACGCCGGTGAAGACGGTGATCTGCCGTTTGGGGATGCTCAGGGAGATGTCGCGGAGGTTGTTCTCCCGCGCGCCGATGATCTGGATACAGGACGTCAGCAACGCCACTCCTTGATCTCGATAAACTCCGTACGAAGTACATAGTACTATGTACGGAGTTATGCTCGGTGAGAAGATGGATGCCGTGCCACCCACGACCGACCGGACCAGCGCCGGAGACCCCGTACGCACCATGGAGCTGCTCTGGAGGCAGCCGGGAGCGCGGCCGGCGCAGCGCGGGCCACGTCAGGGCCGCACGGTCGACGAGGTCGTGGCGGCCGCGATCACCGTCGCCGACGAGGAGGGGCTCGACGCCACGACGATGCGACGGGTCGCCCAGGCGCTCGGCATCGGCGCCATGTCGCTCTACACGTACGTGCCGGGCAAGGCCGAGCTGCTCGACCTCATGCTCGACACGGTGTTCGGCCAGATGCCCCGCCCCGACCTGTCGGAGCTGCCGTGGCGGGCGCGGCTGGAGGCGGTGGCGCGCGACAACCTCACGCTGTACGAACGGCATCCGTGGGTGCTCGCCGTGTCCACCACGCGCCCGCCGCTCGGCCCGGGGGTGCTGGCCAAGTACGAGCACGAGTTGAGGGCCTTCGAGGGGCTCGGCCTGGACGACGTCGAGATGGACGCCGCCCTGACCTACCTGCTCGGCTTCGTGCACGCCTCCGCCCGCTCGGCCGCCGACGCGCGCAGCGCCCAGAGCGAGGCGATGACCGACGAGCAGTGGTGGGCGGTCAGCTCTCCGCTGCTCGCCCGCGTCATCGACGAGGCCGCCTACCCGACGGCCAGCCGGGTCGGCGCGGCCGCCGGGGCCGTGCACCAAGCCCCCTACAGCACCGGCCACGCCTACGATTTCGGGCTCCAGCGCGTCCTGGACGGGCTTCAGGTCCTCATCGAGCGGCGCTGATCAGAGGATCGCGTCCGCCAGGAGGGCGACGCCGAAGATCGCGAACGCGGCGGCGGCGCCATACTTGATCGCCTTCTCCGGCAGGTGCTTGCCCAGCAGGCGGCCCACCACGATCGCGAGGGCGTCGGCGGCCACCATGCCCACCGTGGACCCGATCCAAGTGCCCAGCCAGCCGTGCTGCGTCGCCAGCGTGATCGTGGCCAGCATGGTCTTGTCGCCGAGCTCGCTCAGGAAGAACGCCACCGTCACCGCGACCACGGCGTTCCTGGTGGTGCGCCGGGCCTTGCCCGACTCCTCCTCCGTCAGCTCGTCACCGCGCAGCGTCCACAGCGCGAAGCCGAGGAAGGCGATGCCGGCCACGATGGAGATGGCGGTGGTGGGCAGCGAGTCGCCGATCAGCCCGCCCACCGCGACGCTGACGAGGTGCACGGCGGTCGTGGCGATCGTGATGCCGGCGAGCACCGGCCAGGTCTTGAAACGGGTGGCGAACGTCATCGCCATGAGCTGGCTCTTGTCACCCAGTTCGGCCACGAAAATGACCACAAGGCTGATCCAGAACGCTTCCAACGGTCCTCTTCCGCGCCACCGAGCCGGAAGCAGGCACCCCAGGGGATTTCGGGCACGACTTCGGCCCGGCAGCGTCTTGCTCCATAGCTACCAGGCCGAAGGTCTCGTCCGCCCGTTCAGGCCCGCGTGACCGGGCGCGCGAGCGCGCCAGTATGTCGATCACGCGATTGGGACTACTCCCCTTCGGTAATTCCGCCTAACCCTAACAGCGGTCCCCGAGGACCTATTCCGTCAGGGAGCAGCCGACCAGCACCGGCTCGTTGACGAGCGTGACGCCGTACTTCTCCAGCACCCCGTCACGCACCTCCCTGGCCAGCAGCAGCAGGTCGGCCGTGGTGCCCGCGCCGGTGGGGTTGGTCAGGGCCAGCGTGTGCTTGGTGGAGATGCGCACCGGGCCGCGTTCGTAGCCCTTGGGGTAGCCCGCCTGCTCGATCAGCCAGGCGGCGGGCACCTTGACCGAACCGTCAGGCATGTCCCAGCGCGGGTGGCCGGGCGCCCGCGCCGCCAGCTCCTCGGCCTCGGCGGGCGACAGGATCGGGTTGGTGAAGAACGACCCAGCGCTGCGCGTGTCGGGATCGGCCGGATCGAGCACCATACCCTTGCCGCGCCGCAGCTCCAGCACCGCCTGTCGGGCCCGGTCGAGCGGCACCCGGTCACCCGGCTCGACGCCGAGCCGCCCGGCCAGCTCCTGGTAGGCCACAGGGCCCGACAGCTCGGAGACATCGAGCGCGTACGTCACGCCGAGCACCACATGCCGGGCCAGATCCCGCTTGAACGCGCTGTCGCGATAGGAGAAGCCGCACTGCCGCGCCTCCAGGTCGACCACCTGCCGCGTCTTGCGGTCGTAGGCCCGTACGCACCTGATGGTCTGGGCCACCTCCTGGCCGTAGGCGCCGACGTTCTGGATCGGGGTCGAGCCGACGAGCCCCGGGATGCCGGACATGCACTCGATGCCGGACCAGCCCTCGGCGACCGCGCGGGTGACCAGCGCGTCCCAGTCCTCGCCCGCCTCGACCGTGACCAGCACCTCGTCGCCGTCACGGGAGACGGCCACGCCCTGGGTGACGACCCGGATGACCAGCCCGTCGAACCCCTCGTCGGCCACCACGAGATTGCTCCCGCCGCCGAGCACCAGGGTGGGCCGGGCCAGCCTGTCGGCCTCGGCGATCAGCGAGACGAGGTGCTCCGCCGTACTGGCCTCGACGAATTCGCGGGCGGGGCCGCCCAGCCCCAGGGTGGTGTACGGCGCGAGGTTCTCCATGGGGCCCAAGCTTATGAGGCGCTCAGCATGCGCAGCACATTGTCGTGGTTTCGCCGGGATTCGCGGTCCCGATACTCGGGGGACACATCGTGGTGGCGCAACTGCCGTACCGGGAGGCGGTCGGAGGGCACGACCAGCTCACCCTTCAGGGCCAGCGAGAGCTCCAGGTCGGCGTTCCCCCCGTAGCGGGCGTCCTCGGGCAGCGCGCCGATCGCGGCCGACCGGCGTACCGCCATCAGGTCGCCGCGCAGCGCGCGGACGGGGCCGGGTCCCGCTTCGTGCCATTCCGTGCCGTCCGGCGATGGCTCCGCGCCGCGCCGGCCCGCGGCCACCGCGCCGTCCGCGACCGCCGCGACGAGCGGCGTGAGCGCGTCGCCCGCCAGCGCTATCGAGGTCTCCATCAGCACGTGCACCTCGGACGTGTCGAGGCGGAGCAGCTTGGCGCGGCAGGCGCCCCACGTCGCCGAGCCGCCGCGCCAGTGCGGGGTCTCGGCCACCCGCCACTCGGTGATCCGGTCCGGATGCCGCAGGGCCAGCTTGTGCAGCACCTCGCCGGCGCCGTCCACGTCGCCCAGGTCGAGGGCCAGGACATGGGCGTCGGTGTACTCGAGCACCGACTCGACGGAGGCCCAGACGTCCTCCGGCCAACCGTCGATGATCAGGCAGATGGACGCCGTGACCTCGGCGGTCGCCACCCGCTGCCGCTCGGCCGTCACGCCCGCGTCGTCGAGCCGGTTGGCGGCCAGGCTCCCGTCCCAGATGCGCTGGGCATGCAGCATGTCGTCGCCGGGATCGCCGCGCTGCTCGGGGTCACCGGAGAAGCCCATCTCAGCGGCGGGATTGCCACGGGCACCCGCGCCGCGCGGCTGGGCACCCGCCGTACCGACACCGGTCGCCGGCCTGGTGTCGCGGCCGGTCGGCGCGCCCGGGCGGCCCGTCGGCGCGTTCGGGCCGTAGCCGGTCGTTGTGTGAATGTCATGGCTGGTTGTCGCGTGCGTGTCATGACCGGCCGCGTCACCGCCGGTCGTGTCGCGGCCCGTGCCTACGGCGCCAGCCACTGTGTCCGCCGGGGCTGCGGCTCTGACCGGACCGAGATGGCCAGGCGGCTTGTCGGTCACCGCGGAGACCGGGATCGATTCGACCGTGGGCCAGATCCTGACGTGGTGCGGAGCTGTATTCATAGGCTCCCGCGTACCCGAGAGCCGCCCCGCCTATCATCACGCCAGCCCCACCACGCCGGGCTCATCGCCACCAAGCCCACCACGCCGGGCTCATCGCCACCAGGCTCGCCGCACCGGGCTCGCCGCCGCCAGGCCCACCGCGCCAGGCTCGCCGCGCTAGGCGAGCTGGACCACCGCGCGGGCCTTGGACAGCACACGGGCGTCGCCCGCCTTGGCCGTCAGCGCGACGACCACCCGCCTGTCCGCCAGCTTCTCCTCCACGACCCCACTGACCGTGATCGTCGCACCCTCGTCGTCGTCGGGGACGACCACCATCGAGGAGAACCGCACTCCGAAGTCGACCACCGCGCCGGGATCCCCGACCCAGTCGGTGACGAACCGCCCGCCCTGCGCCATCGTGTACATCCCATGCGCGATGACGTCAGGCAGCCCGACCGCCTTGGCGAACCGCTCGTTCCAGTGGATCTGGTTGAAGTCGCCCGACGCTCCCGCGTACATCACCAGATTGAGCCTGCGGACTCCATAGTCGGTGGCCGGGATCTCGTGCCCGACCTCGATCTCGTCGTACTTCACCGTGGCCGTCATCTCAGGCCGCCCCTCCGCGCTCGACGATCGTGTTGTACGTGGTGCAGACCGGCTCGCCGTCGACCGTGGTGATGTCGCTTCGCACGGTCAGCAGCTCGTTGCGCCCGGCGCTGCGGATGTCGGTGATCGTGGAGCTGGTGACCAGCTCGTCGCCGGCGTAGATGGGGCGAACGTACTCGAAACGCTGCTCGCCGTGGACGACCATGGCGAGGTTGAGGCCGAGGTCGGGATCGGCCAGCGCCTCACCGCCGCTCTGCAGGCTGAACACGATGGGGAAGGTCGGCGGTGCCACCACATCGGGATGGCCGGCGGCCTGGGCGGCGTCCCGGTCGCGGTAGATCGGATTGCCGTCGCCGATCGCGGCGGCGAACTCCCTGATCTTCACCCGGCTGACCTCGTACGAAGCCTTGGACGCGTACGTCCGGCCCACGAAGTCGCGGTTCAAGGCCATCTGTGCTCCCTCGCATGTCCGTTAGGCAGACGCTAACAGAACAAGGTTCGGCTGTCGCCGTGATGACCGCGATTTTGCAAGAGCAGGCAGCAGGTAGACACGACAAACCGGCGCCCTGAGGTAGGACGCCGGTTGTGCGTTATGTGGCCAGGAGAATGCCCCTGGCGAGACCGCGCTCGGAAAAGAGCTAGCGGGTCTCGCGGTGCGCGCGGTGGCAGCGGCAGTTGGGGCAGTATTTCTTCAGCTCAAGCCGATCCGGGTCATTGCGCCGGTTCTTCCGCGTGATGTAGTTGCGGTGCTTGCACTCCTGGCAGGCCAGCGTGATCTTCGGCCTAACGTCGGTGGCAGCCACGTGGGAGTGCCTTTCTACGTTTGGGACTGGGACATGCCCAAGCCCAGGTCGGCGACCTGGGGAGGGGCAGTAGCGGAGGCCGGACTTGAACCGGCGACACAACGATTATGAGCCGTTTGCTCTGCCTGACTGAGCTACTCCGCCTTTGAGCCGGACGAACGACCCCGGCCCGTAGAGAATACCTGACCTGGGGAGCGCATACGTACTCGGCCAGCTCTACCGGGCTGGCCAGCCAGTAAGCCTAGCAGCCAGTGCACGGCGGGCAAAATCAGCGCAAACGCTGTGCGGCCGATCTTCGGCGCTATTCGGTCGCGGTGACCGTGATGGCGTTGCTCAACGCCGACTTGTTGCCCGCCGCGTCCACCGCCCGCATCGTGAGGGTGACCGGTCCGGGAGCGTGGGCGTAGGCGAAGGCGTTGGAGCTGTTCGGGAACTGGGGCCGGATGAACGGGACGATGTCGCTCTCGAATACGCCGTCGAGATAGAGCTCGTACGTGATCGCGGCCTTCGGCGTGACATCGTCCGTCGAGAGCGAGTAGCTGAAGGCCAACTCGAGGAACTGGTACTCGAAGACCGTCAGGATGGTCGGGGCGCTGGGCGGGGTGGTGTCGGTGGTGGCGGAGGCCGGCCCGGCGAAGACCGAGGCGGCGAGCGAGGCGCCTAAGAACAGGGCGATTGCGCGACGAGACATTGGCTGATTCCCATCTGCCGATGAACAACGACACGTGCGACTCTTCGCTCCCTTGATACGTCCCGGGATGACGGATGGTTCAGCACGCGATGGTCAGCGCGGCGGCGGCCCCATGTAGTGGGATCGCCTTCTGGTCGGCGGTGGGCGTGATCTCGCGCGCCCAGTCGAACGCCGCGTTCTGATCATCCGCGGGGATGTCCGCGGTGAAGTATGTCGGTGCGCCGTCGAGAGCACCACCGGGCCGGACCGCCCAGCCGCCCGATTCCCTGGCCAGCACCCATTCGGCAGCAGTGCCGAGCGCCGGTTCGGGCGTTGGGCGGAGGGCACGGGCAACGGCCTCCGGGAGCGCTCTCCACCGAGATGCATACATGGTCAGCGGTCTGCGTCGGGGTCCGGAGGAGGCGTAACCGAGAATCCCCTTGCGAGGACGGCCGAGGACGCACATTCGCAGAACGTCAGCCACATGTCGCAGCGCAGCTGCTCGGGCGGACCGCTGCTCAATGGAGTTCGCAATTCTCGCCACCCTCGGCTTGGTCGGCGCATCCGCTCGAGACGGCTAACAGTGCGGCGATCAGACGCGCGGCCGACTGGCTTCTCACGCAGCCCTCCAACTGTCGACGCCAACAACAGTCACAGAAGGTAGCTATATCATCACAATAGCGTGATGGCGTTGGGGTTACTGGTGGCTCTTCTCTGGCGAGAACTGCCGGAGAGCTCTTAAGAGGGCGAATCCATCGCGAAAATCCCTGGATGATCAGAAAAGCCCGGCCCCAAGTGATCTGGGTCCGGGCGTTTGCCTTGTCAGTGTGCGAGCCCCCAAACGGAATCGAACCGTTGACCTTCTCCTTACCATGGAGACGCTCTGCCGACTGAGCTATAGGGGCCTGTCCGGCGCTGCGGACAGGTGTAACCATACACGGCACTCAGCGATGATGCGAACTCGTCAGCCTCATCAGCCGACCGCCTCGTACCCCCGCTGAAACGGCAGATCGACGACCTCGCAGAGATCGGCCAGATCGACGTGACGGGCCACCTCCGCGACCGACACACAGTCGGCGACAGGAACCCCGTCCCGGCGCACCCGGAGCACCTGCCGGCCGTCACGCTCGGCGAGAACGACCTCGTAGCCGTCTATCCCGACCCATCGCCTGTCCATAGCGGCACACAGTAGCTCCTGGGTCTCTCAATTTCCGCTACGCGACAGGCGTTACACGCCATACCGAGTCGGTAGCGAACCGGATCAACCGAATCGCAGATGTTCCCGGGCGGGCCGGAAAGTGACCACCGTTCTCCTGAAGGTCCTCGGCCAGCGCCGTTTTCCCGCAATCGAGACCGGCATCTTCGAGCCCCACGCACCTAACGCCTCCCACGATCAAGGCACGTCTATCTCAATTGCCGAGCCGACGAGAGAGACGGCATGAACCACCCCGGCCTCCCCTTGTCGTAAAATCGGGCGACTTCACGAGAGTGGTAAGGCTGTGGACATCCGAGTGCTGGGCCCGCTGGAGATCGTCGGCGACGACGGGCACTCGTGTCAGATCACGTCGCTGAAGCTGCGGGCGCTGGTGAGCACGCTGGTACTGGCGGAGGGGCGGCCGGTGGCCCCGGCCACGCTGATCGACCGGCTGTGGGGCGAGGAGCCGCCGGCCGAGGCACAGGCTTCGCTGCACTCGTACGTGTCCAACCTGCGCCGCCTGCTGGAGCCGGGACGCCAGGCCAGGGAGCAGAGCCGGTTGCTGACGTTCGGACCGGTGGGCTACACGCTGGCGATCGATCAGGAGCAGGTGGACACGACGCGTTTCCTGCGCCTGGTCAGGCAGGCCGAGCAGGCGGCCGAGCCCGCCGAGGCGGAGCGGCTGGCGAGCGAGGCGTTGGCGCTGTGGCGCGGGGAGCCGTACCAGGACCTGGACGATCAGGCGTACGTGGCCGCCATCAGGGCGCGGCTCACCGAGGCCCGGGAGCGGGCCCGCGAGCTGCGGGTGAGCGCGGTCATCCATCAGGACCGCCACGGCGAGTTGCTGGGCGAGCTGGAGGCCCTGACGTACGAGCACCCGCTGCGCGAACGGCTGTGGGCGCTGCGGGCTGTGGCGCTCTACCGGAGCGGTCGCCAGGGGGAGGCCCTGGAGACGCTGCGCACGGCGCGCCGGATCCTGGCCGAGGAGCTCGGCATCGACCCGGGCGAGGAGTTACGCGAGCTGGAACGCGACATCCTCGGCCAATCCCCCGCGCTGCTCCCCAACCGGCCGCCGCCGATCGAACCGCAGGTGGCCGAACGGGGGATCACGGGTCGGCGGGCGGAGCTGACCGCGCTGGACGGCTTGCTGGAAGCGGCGGCGGCGGGCCGAGCGGGGTTCTCGCTGATCACCGGCGAGCCGGGGATCGGCAAGACGCGGCTGGCTGAGGAACTGGTGAGCCGAGCCGGTGCCAGGGGTTTCACGGTCGCGGTAGGGCGGTGCGCGGCGACGGAGGGCGCGCCGGCGTTCTGGCCTTGGGTGACGGTGCTGGAGCGGCTGGCCGACACACTGCCGCCGCTGCCCGCCGACGTGCGGGCGAACCTGCCCGGAGTCGGCTCCGCGACCGGGACCGACCCCGAGGGCGCGAGGTTCCGCACCTACGAGGCCACGGCACGGGCCCTGACCGCGGGGCGGCGGCCGGTGCTGGTGGTGCTGGACGACCTGCACTGGGCGGACCGGTCCTCGCTGCGGCTGCTGAGCTACCTGGCAGAGTACGCGCTGAACGGCAGGCTGGCCGTGGTGGGCACGGCACGCGACTGGCCCCCGCCAGAGGGCGCGCTGGCAGAGGTGTTCGAAGCACTGTCGCGCCGGCAGGCGGTACGGCTGCCGCTGTCCGGCCTGTCGGCGTCCGACCTGGCCGAGCTGACCCCGGCGGGCACGGACGTGCGGGCGCTCAGGGACCGCACGAACGGCAACCCGTTCCTCGTCACGGAGCTGATGCGCTACCTGGAAGCCGGATCGCCGGGCCGCGGCACGCTGCCGCTGGGCGCGCGGGACGTCGTGCTCGGCCGGGTGAACCGGCTTCCCGAGCCGTCCGCCGAGCTGTTGCGGGCGGCGGCGGTGGCCGGCCGGGAGTTCGACGTGGCGATCGTGGCCGAGGCCGCCGGGCTCGACCTGGACGCGACGCTGGACCGGCTGGAACCGGCCATGGCCGCCGGCCTGGTCGCGGAGGGGCGGCCCGGCCGGTTCCTGTTCGTGCACGCGCTGGTGCAGGAGGCGCTCACGGAGGTGGTGCCGGTGCTGCGCCGGGCCCGGCTGCACGCCGCCGTGGCCACCGCGCTCGAGTCGCGTACCGGCGGCTCGGCCTCCGACCGGTTGGCCGCCGCCGCCCACCACTGGTTCCAGGCGATCCCCGCGGGCCTCACCGCGCGTGCCTGGCGGGCGGCGTGGCGGGCGGCCGAGGAGGCCAAACGGCTGCGCGCGTACGACGCGGCCGTCGAGCTGCTGGAGCGGGCCGAGCGGGTGGCCGAGGACGACCCCGAGCTGGACCAGGCCGAGCGGATGGACCTGCTGTTCGCGCTGGCCGAGGCCAGGTTCGGGGCGGGCGACTCGCTGGGGCAGGAGGCCGAGCTGACACGGATCCGCCGCCTGGCCAAGCAGGAGGGCGACCGGCGGCGCTGGATCGAGGCCGCGACCGGGTACGGCGGCCGCATCCTGCAACCCTGGAAGGTCTACGGCGGCTACGACGCCGACCTGGTGGCGGACCTGATGGAGCTGGCCGCCGACGGGGGGCTGGAGCCGTTGGCCCGGGCCCGGGTGCTGGCCTGCCTGGCGCTCCAGACGTACTACCAGCCGGGGCGGGACCCGGCGGAGCGGGACCGGTGGAGCGCCGAGGCGGCGCGGCTGGCGCGTCAGGAGAACGACGCGACGCTGCTCGGCCGGGTGCTGTTCGCCCGCTACTACGCGCTGCTCGACCCCGACTCGGTGCACCAGCGGCTGGCGGCGGGCGAGGAGATGGCCCGCGCCGGGCTGGAGGCGGGCGACGACGAGCTGCGCACGATCGGGCTCACCTGCCAAGGTGGCACGCTGCTGGAGCTGTGCCGGGTGCGTGCGGCCCTGGACGTGCTGGCCGAGGCGGAGCGACTGATCGGCCGCACGCACATGCCGTACCTGCGCATCATGCTGGGCTGGCTGCGGCTCGGCGTCCTCGTCCACCGCGGCGACCTGGAGGCGGCCGAGTCGCTGCTCGCGGCCACCGCCGCCGAGCAGCGCGCCACTTCGATGTGGGGCGTGGAGACGAGCACGACCGGCGTCACGTACCAGGTCGCGCTCATGCGCCTGCGCCGCGGGACGGCGGACGCGGCGCAGCCGCCGCAGGACATCGCGCACGAGCAGCTCGACCAGTTCAACCCGGACGGGTACGCCCACTACCTGGTGGTCAGCGGCCGGCCGGCGGAGGCGCGGCAGGTGCTCGGACCGTGGGAGCGGCAACCACCGATGCCACGCACGTTCGTCTACCTGTTCTGGCTGGTCATCCGCTGCGAGGTCTGGGCGGCACTGGGCGACCGGCAGGCCTGCGCCGACCTGTACGAGGAGGCATTGCCGTACGCCGACCGGATGGGGATCGCCGGGCTGAGCATGTTGATGTGGCCGGTCAGCCGGTCGCTCGCGCAGCTGGCCGAGGCCCTCGGCGACACCGAGGCCGCGCGGCGGCACGCCGAGCACGCCGATATCGTGGAGCGGGAGCTGGGTCAGCCCCACAAGTAGGCCGTACGCCGCTGGTAGCGGCCCCTGGCCAGGGTGCTGAGCAGCAGCAGCGGCCTAGGCGAGGTCTTGCGCAGGTGGGCCTCGACGTCGGCCGGCAGCTCGGAGGTGATCCAGCCGAGCAGCGTGATCAGGTTGCGGAGGCCGTACTGCTTCATGATCGCCTTGTGGGTCGCCGCGTCCTCCTCGGGCGTGATGTGGGCCATCATCAGCGGGATCCCGTCGATCTCCTCGTGCGCCAGGTGCGCACCGATGGTGTCGGCCAGCGCGCGCAGGGCGGTCATGAGCCGCTCGCGCCCCTGCTCGGACGGCCGGGCGTCGACCGCCTGGAAGGCTTCGGTGCTCTCGCGGATCCAGTGGTCGCAGGCCTCATGCTCGGCCTCCAGCGCGTCGATGGTGCCGAGCGCCTGCGGCGCCCGCTCCCGCAGCCGCGGCCAGACCGTCTCGTCCTCGGAGGTGTGGTGGTGGTGCAGCACGAACAGCACCCACGCGTAGTGCTCGCGCAGGGCGGTGACGCGCCGCCGGTCGTCGAGGGGGACCCGGCCGATCGCGGTGAGCAGATGGCCGAGGTCGCGGCGGAAACCGTAGTGCGCCAGGTACATGTTGGTCATGTCGAGCGGCCCCGGCGCGACGGCGGCCTGACCGGGCAGCATGATCTGCGGGATGTTCGGGTGCGCGGCGGTACGCATGGTCGTGCTCCTTCTGCTCTGGAGAGGTGCCGTCATGGTGGCCGCTCGGTCTTGGGCGGTTCTGGAAGATCGGCTCCAAGAGCGGCTCAAGACCCGGTCATTAGCGTGTGCGGCCATGACACTCACGCTCCCCACCACGACGTTCCAGAGCTCCGTGGTGTGCGCCTACACCTCGCTCACCCGCGACGAGCGCCCCATCACCTGGCCCGTCACCCCGTACACCGGCCCCCGCGGCACGATCGACGTCAGCACCGGCCTGACCTATCCCGGCAAGGCCGAGCGGGCGCGCCGCGATCCGCGCGTCGCCCTGCTGTTCGAGGGCGACCCGGTGGTGCTGGTGCAGGGCCGCGCCACCGTCCGCGACGCCGACCTGCAGGCCAACACCGACCGGTACGTCCGCGACTCCCTGGTCAAGATCCCGGACGCCTTCTCGGGAATGCCGTGGTTTGTGGTCAAGCGCTTGACCTGGTACTTCGCGCGGATCTACGTCGAGGTGACCCCCGAGCGGATCACCTGGTGGCCCGGCGGTGACCTGACCGGCGATCCACTGTCCTGGACCTGCCCGCCCGGCACCACGGCCCCCGCCTCCGACCCGGTCCCGTCGGGCCCCCGCCTGCCCAGCCGCTCCGCGCCGCCCGCCGAATGGCGCCCGTACGCCCGCCGGGCCCGCGATCTGGGCCGGCCGATCGTGTCGATGGTGGCGGACGGCCTGCCCGTGACCGTGCCCGCGCGCGCCTTCTCCCCCATCGCCACCGGGTACGAGCTGGACCTGCCCGCCGGTGTGGCCGCCGCGCCCGGCCCGGTCTGCCTGACCTTCCACCGGCACGATCCCGGCATGCGGTGGCAGGAGAACGTCGTACTGCTCGGCACCGCCACCGCCTGCGGCGACGACCGGCTCACCGTCGCGATCGACCGCGCGCTGCCCGACTGGAGCCTGCCCGAGGACCGCCGCGTGCGGACCCGTTCCTTTCTCGGCCACGGCAGACAGCTACGGCGCCGACTTCAGACCGAGGCCGCCCGCCGCGCCCAGCCGGTGCCGAAGATCCGTCTCCCGGCTCGCTGATCGCGTTGGGTCATTCGTAGCGGGCCCGGCGGGCGATCACCTCGAACCCGAGGTCCTGGAAGAGGGCGGCCGAGGCCGGGTTGTTGACGTTGACGTCCAAGAAGACCTCCGTCGCCCCGCGGGTGCGCATGCGGTCGAGCGCGGCGGCCGCGAGTGCCCGGGCGAGGCCGCGCCGCCGCCACCCGGGTACGGCGCCGACCTGGATCAGGAACCCCTCCGCGCACGCCACGAACCCGGCGGCCCCGCCCGCTCCGCGCGCCACCAGCGAACACTCGGGCAGGAACTCGTCGTCGACCAGCCAGTCCACCCACTCCTCCCGCGACCAGCCGGGGAAGCCGGGACGGTCGGCGAAGGACGCGGCGTAGGCCTCATAGAAGGACCCTTCGGTGTCCTGCGACCATTCCTCGATCTCCAGCTCCGGAGGGAAGGGGACGGCCGGAAGCGGAAGGGTCAGATCGCGGCGATAGACGTCCTCGGCGAACGTTTGCCGGAACCCGCGCGACACGAAGAGCGCATGGGCCTGCGGGGTCAGCGACTCGGTCTCCAGCCGGACCGGGCCCTTGATCAGCCGGTCGAGCAGGCCGGATCCCAGGCCGCGTCCCCGATGTTCCGGATCGACCAGGCCGGTCACCGCCGGCACGTCGCCCACGGGGCGCACGACCCCGCAGGCGACCAGGCGGCCATCGGTGAACGCGCCCACCGCCGGCCCCGTGGTGTACCTGCGCTCCAGGAAGGACGGGGACGCGGTCGCCTGGGGCCCACCGTCGTGCGCCACGCACCGCTGGGCGAGATCGGCGACCGCCGGCAGATCCGCGGCGGACAGCGCGGCCCACTCGACGATCACTGTCGGCTCCTCTCAGGCGTAGGTGATCTCGTACCACGGGAGGCGATCGCTCAATAGCGGTAGAAGCCCGCGAAATCCTTTTTCCGCCCGATGTCGTCGACGCGTACTGAGGCTCCGGTCTCGGGGGCGTTCATCATCTTTCCGTTGCCCAGGTAGATGCCTACATGGTGTGTCTTAACGGTGTTTTTCGTTATTTTTCCGAAGAAAACGAGGTCGCCCGGTACGGCGGAGCCGACCCGGCGCATCCGGCGCACGTGGGCGTCGGTGGTGCCGGGGCCGAGCACGTCGAGACCGAAGGCCCGGGCGTACACCCACCTGGTGAAACCCGAGCAGTCGAGCCCCCGCGTCGTGGCCGCCGGGCAGGGCCGGGTCTTTCCCCGGTAGCCCTGGCACGTGCCCTTCGACGGGCCGGGGTCCGAGCCGTGGCCGCCGCCCCAGGAGTAGACGACGCCCCGCCGCTCGATCTCGTACGCGATCCTGACGATCACCGAAGGGACGGGGTAGCGCAGGAGCGGCATCGACGCGGTGGCGGTCACCAGGACGAGCGCGATCGCCACCCAACGCCATCGCGATCCCGGTGACTCCCGAAAAGATCTCGCTGACTCCCGAAAAGTAGGCATCGGGATTTATTCTGCTTTATCGGGAGGCCGCGTAGGCGGGCCGGCTTATCGGGCCGCGAGGACGAGCTTCACCGAGCCGACCGTGAAGCGCATGCCCACCTTCCCCTTGGCCTTGGGGTTCGTGGTGAAGGTCAGCGTGACCTTCTGGCCCCGCCGGAGCTCGGCGACGTCGCAGCGGACCGCCGTACCGCTGAAGTCGCAGCCCGATGCCGCGACCACCCGCTGGCCGCCGTACGCGCGGCCGGTCAGCTTGACGTGCGTGACGGTGACCGGGCCGGTGTTGGCCACGGTGACCGTGTAGGACTTCCTGTTCCTGGCCATGCCGGAGACCGTCACCTCGGCGGCCGGGTTGGCCAGCTCCTCCAGTTCGGCCTCGGAGCCCTTGAAGGAGTTCTGGCCACCGGCCAGCGTGCCTTTCTCGGCCGACTGCCAGAAGGTGTGCCGCTCCCAGCCCTTGGGCAGCTCACCGGGGTCGCCGCCCCAGCGGGCCAGCCACAGCGGGTTGGCGCCGAACTTGCCGGAGTCGCCGGTGCACGTCTGCCACCAGGCCCGGGTGGTGTAGATGATCGCCCGGCGGCCGGTCTGCTCCCGGTACTTCGCGTTGAACGACTTGACCCAGGCGACCATGTCCTTCTGCGACAGGCCGTAGCAGCCGTCCTTGCCGTTCTTGTCCTTGTACGGGTTCTCCTCCAGGTCGAGCACCCCGGGCAAGGTCCGGCCGTCGATCTTCCAGTCGCCGCCGTTCTGCACGAAGAACTCGGCCTGGGCGGCGCCGTCGGACTCGTGCGGCTGCGCGAAATGGTAGGCCCCGCGGAACAGCCCGGCCTCCGCCGCGCCGCCGTACTGCGCGTCGAAGGAGGGGTTGCGGTAGTCGGTCCCCTCGGTGGCGTGCACGAACGCGAACTTCCCGCCACCGGACGCGACACTCGGCCAGTCGATCTCGCCGGTCCAGTTGCTGACGTCCACCCCGGCGACCCCGTCGGCGGCCCACGCGGTGCCGGTCATGCCGGCCGTGGCGACCGCCGCCAATAACAACAGACGTTTCACGCGGAAGATCATCTCGGAGCGCCACACGGGCTCGCAAGAAATCTCATATATCGATATAAAACCGCATTTCAGCGGCCAGAAAATCGTTATCCACAGCCTGTGCGCGAAAGGGCGTCTCCGCAGGTCACAGCCGTATATGAACGTGACATTCGCGTTTGCCAAACCGGCTTTAACTGGCTCAAGCTGATGCTGATCCTCAATCGAGCCCCCGACCTGGGGTTTCTTCGCCATGCCCGGAGGAGAACAACCATGATCCACGCCCGGGGACTGACCCGAGTGTTCAAGCTGAAGAAAGAGTCCGTCGAAGCCGTACGCGGGATCGATCTCGACGTGGAGGCCGGCCAGCTGGTCGCCTTCCTCGGCCCGAACGGCGCAGGCAAGTCGACCACCCTCCGCATGCTGACCACCCTGCTGCCACCCACCTCCGGCACCGCCACCGTGGCGGGCCGGGACATCGCCCGCGACCCCGCCGGTGTGCGCGCCCGCATCGGGTACGTCGGCCAGA
This sequence comes from Nonomuraea sp. NPDC049269, assembly GCF_043197155.1. Taxonomy (NCBI): domain Bacteria; kingdom Bacillati; phylum Actinomycetota; class Actinomycetes; order Streptosporangiales; family Streptosporangiaceae; genus Nonomuraea; species Nonomuraea sp. NPDC049269. Next base: position 873,543 of record NZ_JBICSO010000002.1, on the reverse strand, counting down.
AGAACAGCGCCGGCGAGAACTTCCGCGCCCGCGACGAGCTCGTCACCCAGGGCCGCTGCTACGGCCTGACCCCGGCGGAGGCGGGCAGGCGCGCCGACGAGCTGCTCGACCTGCTCGAACTGCGGCCACTGGCCCAGCGCAAGCCCGGCACGCTGTCGGGCGGCCAGCGCCGCCGCCTCGACATCGCGCTCGGCCTCGTTCACCGCCCGGGGCTGCTCTTCCTCGACGAACCGTCCACCGGCCTCGACCCCAAGAGCCGCGCCGACGTCTGGTCGCACATCCTGCGGCTGCGCGAGGCGTACGGCACGACGCTCTTCCTGACCACCCACTACCTCGAAGAGGCCGACAGCATGGCCGAACGCGTGGTGATCATCGACAACGGCGAGATCATCGCGGACGGCACCGCCGAGCGGCTCAAGAACGACCTGGCCGGCGACCGCATCACGATCACCACGGCGACCGAGCAGGAAGCGGCCATGGCCGCCCAGATCGCCGACGGCGAGATGACGGTCGAGACGGCAGCCGGTGCGGCGACCAAAGCGGTCGAGGTCCAGGGCACGACCGTGTGGCTGCGCGTCGCGAACGCGGCCGCGGCCCTGCCCGAATACCTGCGCACGCTGGAGGCGGCCGGCGTCAAGGTCGTCACCGCCGAGACCGCCCGCCCGACCCTCGACGACGTGTTCCTCACCCTTACCGGGAGAAGCCTCACCGATGACGACCTTCCTGCGTGACACCGCGACCGTCCTCACCCGCGAAGCCATCCCCGCCCTGCGCGAGCCCGCCGGGCTGCTGTTCTCGATGGGGCAGCCGCTGCTGTTCCTGTTCCTGTTCGGCTCGCTGCTCGACGGGGCGGTCGGCTCGTCGTGGCAGTGGTTCGTGCCCGGGATCCTGGTCATGATGTGCCTGTCGGGGCCCATGGCCGCGGGCTACCTGATGCTGGTCGAGCTGCTCGGCGGTTCGATGGAGCGCCTCATGGTGACCCCGCTGAACCGTACGGCCATGCTGGTCGGCCGGACGCTGAAGGAGATGGCGGTCCTGCTCTGCCAGGCCGTGCTGATCATCCTGCTGGCGATCCCGCTGGGCTTCCGGCTGTATCCGGTCGGGGTGCTGGCCGGGCTCGCGATGCTCATCACGCTGGGTGTCGGGCTCGGCGCGCTGTCGTTCGTCCTCGCGATCAAGTCTGCGCCCAGCGGCACCCTGTTCTACATGGTCACCCAGGTGGTGATGTTCCCGGTCCTGCTGCTGTCCGGGGTGCTGCTGCCCGTGGAGTCGGGGCCCGAGTGGCTGCGGGTGGTCGGCCGGATCAACCCGATCTCGTACGTCGTCGACGCCCAGCGCGCCCTCTTCTCGGGCGATCTCACCGACCCGTCCATCCTGTACGGCACGGCGGCCACCTGCCTGATCGCCGCATTGGGCCTCTGGCTGGGCAACCGGGCGATGAGACGCGGCGTCTAGGGACTGATCGCCAGGAACAGGAACGCGGCGAACAGCACCAGATGTACGCCGCTCTGCAGCAGCGTCGCCCGCCCCGGCACCACGGTGAGCGTCGTGACGATGAAGGTCAGTCCCAGCAGCACCAGGTGCGTGGCGCCGAGGCCGAGCAACAGCGGCCCCTTCAGCCAGATGGAGGCCACCGCGATGGCCGGTATCGTCAGCCCGATGCTGGCCATCGCCGAGCCCAGGGCCAGGTTGAGGCTGATCTGGATCTGGTCGCGCCGGGCCGCCCGAACGGCGGCGATGGTCTCCGGCAGCAGCACCAGCAGCGCGATCACCACGCCGACGACCGCCTGGGGCAGCCCGGCCGACGAGACCGCCAGCTCGATCACCGGCGACTCGACCTTGGCCAGGCCGACGACCGCCACCAGCGCCACCAGCAGCAGCCCGAGGCTGATCATGGTGGCCCGCGCCGACGGCCGCGGCGCGTGCTCCTCGGTGGTGGCGGCCGTGCCCTCGGTGGTGACCGGCAGGAAGTAGTCGCGGTGCCGTACGGTCTGAGTCAGCACGAACAGCCCGTACAGCAGGAGCGACACCACCGCCGCGAACCCGAGCTGCGCGGGAGAGAAGGCGGGCCCCTTGGCGCTCGTGGTGAACGTCGGCAGCGCGAGGCTGAGCGTGCTCAGCGTGGCGACCGTCGCCAGCGCGCCGCCCGTGCCCTCGGCGTTGAAGACCGCCACCCTGCGCCGGAGCGTGCCGCTGAGCAGCGACAGCCCGACGATGCCGTTACAGGTGATCATGACTGCGGCGAACACCGTGTCGCGGGCCAGCGACGCCGAATGCTCGCCACCTGAGATCATCAGGCTGACGATCAGCGCCACCTCGATCACCGTCACGGCCACGGCCAGCACCAGCGATCCGAACGGCTCGCCCACCCGGTGCGCGATGACCTCGGCGTGGTGCACGGCGGCCAGTACGGCGCCGGCGAGCAGGACGGCCAGGATGACCGCCAGGACGAACGGGAGTTCACTCCCCCATGACAGCGCCAGAGCGAGGAGCGCCAGCAGGGGGACCGCGACCATCCACCATCGCGCTAGGTAACGGAGCATATACAGAATGCTGCCCAATCTTCCGGAGTTACTACCGATCATGCCCTGTCATCCCTTTTGGGGGAAATAGGCCATGGATCAGGTGATCGCGACGCAGACCGCACCATGGATCCCCATGCCGCACCGGCTGGAGGTCGTCCTGTCCTCCCGGCTGCCACCCACCGGAGAGATCACCACGGCCTTCGCCGTCGTCCGGGACGACGCCGACAGGATGCTGCTGACCTGCGTCGATCGGGAGGGGCGCGGCTGGGACATGCCCGGCGGGCACCTCGAACCCGGCGAATCTCCCGTGGACGCCGCCGTCCGCGAGCTGGCCGAGGAGACCGGGCTGGTGCTGGCGGCGGAGGAGCTCTCCGTTTTCGCGTGGCTGCGGATCGAGCTGACGGGGCCGGCGCCCGAGGGGTACCGCTACGGGGCGCTGACGAATCTGGTGATGTTCCAAGCGCGGCTCGACTCCCCTGGGCCCGACGTGCGGCCCCCTCCAGAGTCGGAGAGCACGAGCGCCGCCTGGCTTCCGGCCGAGGAGGTGGAACGGCTCTGCGGCGGGCAGAGCTGGCTGATCGCGTACCGGACGCTGTAGCCGTTGCAGACGCTTCGTTAAACGGAATAATCTCATCCCATGCCCAGGGGAACCTCAGAAGTCAGCGAGCCGATGTACTTCGTGCTGACCGCGCTGCGCGGCGGCCCGTTGCACGGACACGCGATCAGCAAATCGATCAAGGAGCTGTCCGGTGGCCGGGTCCAGCCCTCGGTCGGCACGCTCTACGGCATCCTGGAGCGGCTCAACGAGCGGGGCGTGATCGCCGTGGACCGCGAGGAGACGGTCAACGGTCGCAACAGGCGCTACTTCAGGATCACCGATGAGGGCCAGGCGCTGGTGGAGGCCGAGGCCCGGCGCATGCAGGAGGCCGCGTCGCTCGTCCTGCGGCCGACCACGTTCGCGCTCCTCGGCTCGCGCCCGACCGCATGACGGCGCTCGAACGGCGCTACCGCAGGCTGCTGCTGGCCTACCCGAGGCAGTACCGCGTGGCGCACGGCGACGAACTGCTCGACGTCCTGCTCGATTCCGCCACTCCTGGGCAGTCCTCCCCGGTGCTCAAGGAGGCGTGGGGGCTGCTCCGGGGCGGCGTGCGCGCCCGCATCACCCACCAGGCGACGGGCAGCGCGTGGGCGGACGGCCTGCATCTCGGGATCACGGCGGTCTCGGCGGCGAACCTGGCCGCGTTGCTGCCGTACACGGGTTCGCTACCGCTGTGGACGCTGCTGTCGGTGCTCGCGCTGCTGGCGGTCATGCGCGGATGGGTGTGGCCGGCGTTGGCGCTCACCTTCGTCACCGGGGTCAAGGCGTTCGCGATCGCCGGCGGCTGGACGCTTCTGGACCTCACCCTTCTGCCTGTCTACCCGTCGGCGCTCACCGACCGCCCTCTGTTCGAGACCAGCAGCCCGGTCGTGGTGGCCGCCGGCTACGGGGTCGCGCTCTCCGGGCTGGCGGTGCTGATCTTGCGGCGGCATCGGCCGCGGGTCCGGTCATGGTGGTGGTTCGCGGCGGCGGTGGCGGCCTCGTGGGCGGGCCCTTCGTGGCTGCCGGAGGACACGTGGTTCCCGATCAGCCTGAGCAAGATGGCCGTCGAGGCGGTGGCGCTGGGACTGGCCGTGGCGGGCGCGTACCTGGCGCGCGACCCGCGCTGGGCGCTGGCCGCTGGCATCTACCTGCTGGTCACGTCGGGTGACCTGGGCCTGCACGCGGACGAACTCACCAGGCAGCACCTCGCCTACTGGGGCGTCCTGGTCGTGCTGACCCTGGCGACCGCGTTCGCGCCCTATCGGCAGCGCAGGCACTGCCTGGATTGACCATGCTCTGTTAAACGGAGTATGGTCACCTGCCATGCTCAAGAGATCCCCTCTTGCTCCTGTCGTGGCACTGGCCGCACTGGTCGTACTCGGCGGGTGCGGGGGCACCACCGAGAACGCGCCGGAACCATCCCAAGCCGCGGCGGCCAAGGACAAGAAGCATCAGCTCGAATCGGTCAAAGCCGACTGCATGAAGCAGAAGGGCTTCAAGTACGTCGCCTACGTCCAGCCGCCGAAGCAGGACAGCGAGGACGACAAAGCCCGCGACATCGGCGACTACCAAGCAATGCGGAAATATCGCGAAAAATACGGGTTCGGGGTGTTCGCGATGCACGTCTACCCCAAGGAGATGGGGAACCCGGCCGTCAAGCCCGACAAGCCAGAGATCAACCCCAACTGGGAGATCCAGAATTCGCTGTCCAAGGCCCAGTCGACGGCCTACCGGAAGGCGACGGACAGCTGCATGATCGAGGCGGCCAAGAAGGTCCTCGGCAAGACCTTGAAGTCGATGGACGACTACTTCAACCAGCAGAACCGGGCTTCCGAGCAGGCCCTTGCCAGGATGGTCAACAGTGACCCCAAGCTGATCGAGCTTGCCTCCGCCATGGCCGGCTGCCTCAAGGGCAAGGGCTACCCGATCGGCAAGACCACGCCCATGGCCATGTCCCGCCAGGGGCAGGAAACGTTCCTCGTCCAGGAGGACAAGCTGGGCAGGCAGCAGCTTGACGACGTGCCCGATGTCGCGCCGCCGGTCAAGGAGGGCGAGATGAGGATGACCTACGCCCCCACGCTCACCCCGGAGGAGGCCAGGCCCTACCTGACCAAGGAGATCAAGGCGGCCCTCGACGACCTGGAGTGCGGCAAGGACTTCTACCCGGCGTACCTGCCCAAGGACGCGGCCGTCACCCGGCAGGTCAACGAAGAATTCGGCATGTGAGGCACGGTGAAGTCGCCCCGCAGGATGCTCGCCTTCGTCATCGCGGGCGTCGTGGTCATCGCCGCAGCCGGCTGGGTCGTGAGCACCCGCCTGCGGTCCCCGGCCGACGAGGCCGCCCGCCGTACCGCGCCGAAGGCGTCGCTCGTCACCGCCGCCGTCGAGCGCCGCAAGCTGGTCAGCACGATCGTGGTCAGCGGCACCCTCGCGTACGGCTCGCCGGTGCCCCTCACCCTTGCCGGGGTGGTCGGCGGCACCTCTGAGCTGCAGCGGGTCACCCGGGCGCCGCGTCAGGGCAGGCTGGCGGAAGGAGCGGTGTTCATGGAGGTGAACGGGCGCCCGGTGTTCGCGCTGCGGGGCTCCGTGCCGATGCACCGCACGATCGGGCCGGGCACCGAGGGCAAGGACGTCAAGCAGCTCCAGAAGGCGCTGCGCCGGCTCGGGTTCGGCGGTCCCGCCTCGGGGGTGTTCGACGGGGCCACGATCGCCGCCGTCACCCGGATGTACAAGAAGAAGGGGTACGAGGCCCAGCAGCCCACGCTGGCCGACCGGCAGGCCTACGACCAGTTGCGCAAGGCCGTACAGACCGCGCGGGAAACCCTCGCGACCGAGAAGCAGGCGCTCGACCAGGGGCGTGACGTACTGCCGCTGAAGGTCAAGCTGGCCAACGCCAAGACGGACCTGAAGTCGGCGCGAGCCGCGCTGAAGGAGGCGGAAGGGCAGCGGCTCACCCCGGAGGACGACGCCAAGCTGGCCACCGCCGACACGACCGTACGCGCGGCCGAGGAGAAGCTGCTCGAAGCCGAGCAGGCGCTCACCGCGGCCAGATCCCAGCCGACCGCCACCCCGACGGCTACCCCCGCGCCTCAGACGACGGACACGAGCCTGCTGGAGCTGAGGGTGGACAACGCCAGGGCCGAGCTGGAGCAGGCGCGTGAGGCGTACGGACGCATCATGGAGGAGGCGCGGCAGGCTCGCGCCAAGCTGCTGGAGGAGCTGCGCAAGGCCGTGCGCACGGCGAACGACGGGCTGGTCACGGCCCAGCAGGCGCTGCGCCAGGCCCGGCAGCTCTCCCCCACCAAGCTCAAGGTGGCCGACGCGGCCAAGGACGTGGCGGCGGCCAGGTCGCTGCTGGCCGAGTTCAGCCGGACCTACGGCACGGCGATCCCCCCGGGCGAGGTCGTGTTCCTGCCGAAACTGCCCGCCCGGGTGCAGAAGACCGGGGTGAAGGCGGGCCAGGCCGTCGAGAACGAGGTCGCGACGGTGACCAGCTCGACGTTCATGGTGACGGGGACGGTCGAGACCGCGGAGTCTGACCTGCTCCGCGCGGGCATGAGCGCGGTCATCGAGCTCGACTCGGGCAAGACGTACCCGGCGACGCTCACCGCGGTCGGCGAGAAGGCCACGGTGCCCGGCCAGGAGAAGGCCGCCGACAACACGCAACCGGTCCTGCTCACGCCGAGCTCGATGAAGGGGCTCAAGGGCCTGTCGGGCACCGCGGTCACGGCCAGGGTGACGGTGGGGGCGACCGAGGAGCCGGTGCTGGTGGTCCCGGTGGCCGCGGTCGTCACGGGGGCCGACGGCAAGGCGCGCGTGCAGGTGGAGTACGCCACGGACAAGACCAAGGAGGTCCAGGTCCGCACCGGCCTGACCGCCGACGGAAACGTCGAGGTCAGCGGCACGCTCCACGAAGGCGACCGGGTGGTGGTCGGCGATGCCTGAGCAGGTCATCGAGCTGACCGCCGTACGCAGGGACTACCCAGCCGAGCCGCCGGTCCGCGCGCTCGACGACGTCTCGCTCGGGGTGGCGCGCGGCGACTACCTGGCGATCGTCGGCCCGTCGGGCTCCGGCAAGTCCACCCTGCTCAACGTCCTCGGCCTGCTGGATCGGCCCACCTCGGGCAGCTATCGCCTGGACGGCATCGAGACCACCGCCCTGCGTGACGGTGCCAGGACCAGGCTGCGCGGCGACCGCATCGGCTTCGTCTTCCAGTCCTTCCACCTGCTCGCCCACCGCAGCGTCGTGGAGAACGTGATGCTCGCGGAGATCTACGGCGGGCACCCGCGCAAGGGCAGGCGCGAGCGAGCCCTGACGGCGCTGGACCGGGTCGGGCTCAGCCACCGCGTGAACTTCTTGCCCGACCGCCTGTCCGGCGGCGAACGCCAGCGCGCGGCCATGGCCAGGGCCCTGATGGGCGGGCCGTCCCTGCTGCTGTGCGACGAGCCCACCGGCAACCTCGACAGCCGCAACACCGGGGCGGTGCTCGACCTGTTCGACGAGCTGCGCGAGCAGGGGCTGACGATCGTGGTCATCACGCACGAGCGGGAGGTCAGCACGCGGGCCGGACGCCGGGTGAAGATCACCGACGGCGTGCTGGTGGAGGAGGCGTGATGCACGTACGAGACCTGGCCGGCGAGGCGGTCGCGGGCATGCTCGCCAGGCCGGTGCGCTCCGCGCTCACCACGCTCGGCACCGTGCTGGGCATCACCACGCTGGTCATCACGCTCGGCGTGGCCGCCACCGCGGGCAACCAGATCGTCGGGCGCTTCGACGAGCTGGTCGCCACGGCCATCACGGTGGAGGTGCCCGAGAACGCGAACGCGCCGCTGGTCGCCTGGGACTCGCTCGAACGGCTGACCAGGCTGCGCGGCGTGGTCTCCGCGGCGGCGGTGGCCGAGAGCAAGGACAGCTCCAACCTGTCCGTACGCTCCAACGACATCGTCGACCCGACCAGCGTCACCACGCAGACCCTGACCGTGCTGGCCGCCACCACCGGCCTGCCCGAGGCCGCAAGGGGCCGGATCGTGCAGGGCAGGTTCTACGACGCAGGTCACATCCGGCGCGCGGACCGGGTGGCCGTCCTCGGCGACCAGGCGGCCAAGATGCTCGGCATCACCCGCCTCGACCGGGCTCCGGCGATCTTCATCGGCAGGCACGCGTACACGGTCATCGGCATCCTCGGCGACCTGCGCCGCGAACGGAACCTGAGCACCGCCGTCATGGTGCCGCCCACGGTGGGCAAGCAGTTCGGACTACGTGACGTGACCAGGGTGCTGGTCAACACCAGCCTGGGCGCCGCCGACCTGATCGCCGGGCAGGCGCCGGACGCGCTCTCCCCCGGCAACGGCGACATGCTCCAGGTGGTCGCCCCGCCCAGCCCCACCAGAGCGCGCGACCAGGCGCAGGACGACGTCAACGCGCTCTTCCTGATCCTCGGCCTGGTCTCGCTCGTGGTGGGCGCGGTCGGCATCGCCAACGTCACGCTCGTCACCGTGATGGAACGCATCGCCGAGATCGGCCTGCGCCGCTCGCTCGGCGCGGCCCGCCGGCACATCGCCGCCCAGTTCCTGCTGGAGTCGACGCTGATCGGGCTGGCCGGCGGCGTGATCGGCGCGAGCGTCGGCGTGGTCGCCGTCGTCGCCGTCTCGGCCGCCAAGCAGTGGACGCCCCTCCTTGACGTACGGCTGGCGATCGGGGCCCCCATCGCCGGAGCCGTGGTGGGCCTGCTGGCCGGGCTGTACCCGGCACTGCGCGCGGCCAGAATGGAGCCGGTGGACGCGCTCAGGTAGCCTTTTCGATCATGACGCCGACCCCTGGCATCACGCTCACCGTGTGCCCGCCCCTCACCGACCACGACCTCAACGACCTCTTCGCGGCCTCCTGGCCCGGCCACGACGACACCTCGTTCGCCCGCACACTTGACCACAGCCTCTGCTGGATCGCCGCCCATCGCGGGGACCGGCTGGTCGGCTTCGTGAACGTCGCCACGGACGGCGGCGTCCACGCCTTCATCCTGGACACCACCGTGCATCCCTCGGAGCGCAGAGCGGGGCTCGGGGTGCTCCTGGTCCGCGCGGCCGCTGACGAGGCGAAGTCTCGCGGCGCCGACTGGCTGCACGTGGACTACGAACCCCATCTCGAAGGCTTTTACGCCCAGTGCGGCTTCCGCCCCACGCCGGCGGGATTGATGCAGCTCTGACGTCCTGCGGGGATGCTAGGGTCCGGTTGGACACCGTGTTCGGTCGGCGATTTCTGGAGGTGCGGGGGCTGAGATCCGTGAGCCGTTCCGCATGACCACCAGTGTCCTCACCAAGCATGGGATTCAGATGACCTCCATCATCCGACACATCACTGTCGACTGCGCGGAGCCGTACGAGCCGTACGAGCTCGCCGAGTTCTGGAGCAAAGTACTCGGCTATCCGATCGACCCGATAGACGAGCCGGGCGACGACGAGGTGGGCCTGGCGGTGCCCGCCGGTCAGCCGACCCTGCTGTTCGTCCGCGTACCGGAGAAGAAGTCGGTCAAGAACCGGCTGCACCTCGACCTCGAACCTGATCAGTCGCGGGACCAGGAGGTCGAGCGGGTGTCCGCGCTCGGCGCGACCATCGTCGACGACCGTCGCAAGCCGAACGGCCGGGGCTGGGTGGTCATGGCGGACCCGGCCGGGAACGAGTTCTGCGTCGAGGTCAGCGCGGCCGAACGGGCCGGCGCCGAATAGTCCGGATCCGGGGCGGATCGCGGTATCCGCCCCGAGGATTGCGGGAAGTACGTTCGCGGGGTCTACTTGTCCATGGCCCTTCCCGAACTGGTTCCCTCCGGTCAGCAGGTGGACGTCCAGCGGACGAGCTTCTCGCTCGATGTTCTCGGCCGCTTCATCTGCAGCACCTGGCAAGAGGCGACGGGCGGCGGCGGGCCGCCGTTCTCGGCGGTGGTGATCGGCGGCGGCATGTACGGGGCCTACTGCGCGACCAAGATCTACCGGCGGCACCCGGGCAAGCGGGTGCTGCTGCTGGACGCCGGTCCCTTCCTGGTCTCCGAGCACGTGCAGAACCTTGGCCCCATCGGGCTCAACGTCCCCGCTCCCATCTCGCCCAGCGCCGATCCCCGCGTGCCGCGAGAGTTGGTGTGGGGGCTGCCGTGGCGGGGCAACGTCGACTTTCCCGGGCTGGCGTACTGCACCGGCGGCAAGTCCCTGTACTGGGGAGGCTGGTGCCCGCGGCTCACGGCGAGTGATCTGCGGAGCTGGCCGGCGTCGACGGCCGCGTACCTGGAGGGCAACTACCTGGAGGTGGAGAGCGAAATCGGCGTCGTGCCCGCCACCGATTTCATCGCGGGAGAGCTCTGTACGACGCTGTTCGAGGCGTTCGCCGGCGCCGCCTCGGTGACGCCGGGGTTCGAGACCGGCATCGGCGATCGTGGCGCCGAGGTCGCGCCGCTCGCCGTGCAGGGAGACTCGCCGGTGTCCGGGCTCTTCAGCTTCGACAAGTACAGCAGCCTGCCGATGCTGATGGACGCGGTCCGGGAGGACGTGGCCGCCTCCGGCGGGCGCGACGCGGATCGCCGGCTCTTCGTGGTGCCCCTGGCGCACGTCATCAGGGCGCACACGGCGGACGGCGCGGTGACCAGGATCGACGTCGACGCCGCCGGGCAGCCGGAGTCCCTTCAGGTCTCCCCCGGCTGTGCCGTGATTCTGGCCGCGAGCGCGGTGGAGACCACCCGGCTCGCCCTGTGCTCGTTCCCCACCCCGCTCATGGGCCGCAATCTGATGGCGCACGTACGCAGCGACTTCACCGTCAGGATCCGCCGGACGGCACTGCCCCCGGTGCCGGACCACGTGCAGACGGGCGCGCTGCTCCTGCGCGGGCTGGTGCCCGCCGGCCGCTTCCACATCCAGGTCACCGCGTCGACGAGCCAGGGCGGATCCGACGAGCTCCTGTTCCGCATGCTCCCCGACATCGACCTGCTCGATCGGCAGCTGGCCAACACCGATCCCGAGTGGATCACCGTCACTCTGCGCTGCATCGGCGAGATGCGGGGGGACCGGACGACCGCGATCCCGGATCCGGACAAGAGCTGGATCAATCTCAGTCCGCACGAAGTCGACGAGTACGGCATCCCGCGCGCTTACCTGCACCTCACGCTCGATCCGCGCGACGAGCAGGTCTGGCAGGCCATGGACACCGCGGCGCTCGCCATCGCCCGGGCGGTCTCCGGCTCACCGGACCAGATCCAGTACCTGTACGACAACGCATGGCACGCGGCGCCGTTCCCCCTTGACCGGCCGTTCCCCGAATGGCACCGCGGACTCGGTACGACCTACCACGAGTCCGGCACGCTGTGGATGGGCGACGATCCGGCCACCTCGGTGACCGACCCGATCGGGCGCTTCCATCACGTACGGAACGCCTACACCTGCGACCAGTCGCTGTTCCCGACGGTCGGGTCGGTCAACCCGGTCCTCACGGGACTGACCCTCGCCAGGCAACTGGCCGAACACCTCCCCGGCGGGCCCTGACCGGCGAAAGGCCAAAAGCGTCATCTCGACGGCAGCGAGGAGATTGTCGGCCTCGGCGACTTCCAGGACGAGCTGGATGTGCTGCGCGTTGGGGGCGCGGACACCCGCTCGGCAGAGGACCTGGCCGCGACCTTCGTTCACGAAGTGAACCACGCCCGCCACCAGGGCGGGCCTGATCCGCTCACCATGGGGCGGGAGGAGTTCGTCAACGCGGCCGTCCAGGAGGAGATCGACGGTGAAATCAGGGCCCACGAGTTCCAGGTGCAGCTCGGGACCGCCCGTGGCGAGAGATATACCGGAGACAGCGACTACGGATATGCCTACCAAACAGCCATCGAAAACGAGAACTACCGGCGGCATGAGCAAGGGCGGGCCGAGCTGACCGCGCAGGAGGCACAGCGAGTCGGCGACCGGGCAGGCCGGAAGGCGCTGCAGGAGTGGGCACGGTCGGCGGGATACTACATTCAGACGGCAACGGAGCGCCTGGACATTCTGGTCCGGCAGACCTTCGCCGCCATCCACGGCCACGGAGCGGCGGAGACCAGAGGACTCGCTCCAGAATGCGATGTGGCGCATGCGGATCTTTTGCGGGTCGCGCCGCAGGCGTACGCATCGCTCCTCGCCCGCCTGTGGGACACGGCGGGCGGCGTGCGGGCACATTCCGCCACCCACAAGAACGCGGAGCACGCGGCGAACCCACTTCCGCCGCGGCGGCTTGCTGGGGCGCACGGTCGAGTTCTGGACGGCCTACCCCACGATATACTCACGCCAGCCCGAGCCCGCCGAGGTCGGCACCAACCTCCCTGACCTCAACGAGGCCATCCGCGCGGTCCTCCGTCGCCTCTCCCTCGAATACTCCTGAATCGACTACTGGCAATGTCCCTGATATAGCGTCCAGGTCGTCCGAATTTAACACGCGGCGTCTTGTCAAAACCCCACTGCATGTCGATATTGTGATGCCCTGCATCGCCCTGGCGGCAAGTAGAGAGCTGAGGTAGGACAAGTGGCAGCACATGGCTTCGGTGATTTCGCGAACATAGATGTCGACGCGTTCCTGCGGGATTCACAGAAGCGGGCGGCCCGTTTCGCGGAAGCACAGCAAAGAGCCGCGGACGTGGTCGGCCGGGCCACTACAGCCGACGACCATATCGCGGTCGAGTGCACCTCCTCCGGGGTGAGCAGACTCGATATCGACCCCCGGGCCAAGCGCATGAGCGTCGAGGAGATGTCCGCGGCGATACTCAAGGCGATTCACGATGCCGACGCGGACCTCAAGCGCCAGCTGTCGGGGATCCTGACGGATTCGTTCGGCGAGGACACCCTGAATCCTGAAGCCGCTTTGGCGCGGGTCGAAGAGGCGCAGCATGCCTTCGACCGAATGATGAGCGACACGATGGGCGAACTGAACCGCATGCGCAACGAGTTCGGCAGCTGACCGGGTGACCCGCCCTCGGGCGTGGCGATGGACCGTTCAGCGACTGGAGTCACCCAGCGATGTCGCCACACCCGTCACTTCAGGCCGTCCGTCATGATCTTGTCGTACCCGAAGGCGACCCCACACTCCACGAGCAGCGCGAAGAGGTCCACCGCAAGCAGGCGGCGCAGCAGCAAAAACCGCGTCTCAATCGTGATGGCCATTGAATGCGCCCGCCATATCTCGAAGATCTTCCCTCCTCCTCCTGTGAACGCCCCGGAGAGGGCGAGCATCGCCAAGGACGACGCGAACGTGAAGCTGAAGTAGATCCACACGGTCAAAGCGTCGGCCAGCAGTCTGAGGATCGCCGAAAGAAAGCTGGCCGAGTGGGCGCCGGCCTGCGAGTCCGTGGCGTACTCGGAAACCTTCTGCCCGAAAGCCGCTCGATCCAGCGCCTGCCAACTGACCGCGGGCACACTGTCGTGCTCATCTTGCATGGACTGGCCGGAGGCGGACAAGTTGCTACTGACGGCACCCCAACCGTCCGAGGCCCTGTGCAGCAATTGCGGATCCGCATACATCGTGAGGCCGTACGTGAGCACGGCATTCTGCAGCACGGGAAATATGGCGTTGGCGAACGCGTATTCACTGAGTGTCGTCAGCTGCATCCACCGGAGATCGCCGCCGCCGCCGGACTCGTACGGGCTGGGCGTGCCGCCCGGAACGGGGACTTTGGGAATGGGGACGTTAAATATTTCTGGCATTTTCTATGTTCTCCATTTCCGCGGTGCCCACGTTTCCGGATGCCGTATACAGCTCGTCTCGACGGCCGTGCAGCGATTGCACCATGTCGCCCAGCTTCCGCTCGGCGACGGCGACTATTTTGTCGTGCTCCAAGGCCAACGGAAGTCCGAGCAAACCCATCGCGGCCCAGCCGATCCGCATATGCGGGGGAAAGGTGCCGGCCTCTTCCAGATGTGACACGGGAGAAGTCCCGGTGGTGTCGTCGACAAGCGCGTCACCGAGCCGCTTGATCGCTGCCCTGTCGTATATCCGAGCCGGCTCGTCCGAAGGCATAGCTATCACCATCCGTCCCTGATTGATCACAAGGAGTCACTTTTCGATGATGCGTCCGCAAGAGCCTAGAGGGCGAATGTTACGTACATCGACTTCTGCGCCTTTTGCTCAGCACAGCTCACGACTGGCCGATCACCCCTGATTTCCCCACAAGTTACATCTGGTCACTACCATTTCCTGATGTGTCTCCTGAGCAACACCACACGACAGCCGTCTTCGTCGACCAGAGCGGTCGCCGCAGACGGCTGATCATGATCGGCTCGATCGCGTCGGGCGTGCTGGCCATCGCGCTGCTCGCGGTCGTCATCGGCGGCTTGTTCTCCCCCACGACGCTGTCGGTGAACGGATGGCCGGGCGATCGCCCAGGAGGGATGGGCAGCACGGCTTCGCCTGATCCTTCGGCGACGCCTCGGACGAGCATGACCAGGCGGCCCACCCCGTCGGCGACCCGGACGTCGGCCCGCCCCACTCCGCGCGGCACCAGGTCCGCCGTACGGTCGGTGGAGCCCGAGACCGACCGGACCCCGCCGCAGCAGTCGTCGCCCAGTGTGAAACCGAGCACGCAACCGGAGCCCACCACCGAGCCGGTGGCCGAGCCCACCGCCGACCCGACCACGAGTGCCGACCAGCCCCCCGGCCAGACTAAGACGCCGCCGGGGCTCGACCCGGACCGGACGAAGGGGCCGAAGAAGTGAGCGGCCTCGCCGATCACCAGGACAAGAAGGTCTGGCCACGCGCGCCGGTCTCGGCCTGGCAGGATCCCGCCGCGGCCCGGTGGGCGAGCCAACCCACGCAGAACCCCGTGCCCATGCCCCCACCCGCCAAGCGGGCCGACCCCAGAGGCCACTGGTTCCTGCTGGCCATCGGCATGCTGTTGGCGGCCTTCGCGCTCGTACTCAACGGGTACGTGACCAACGTCGTCGGCGAGACGCGCTCCGTCCCGCCCACCGCCGACCACCCTTCCCGGCAACTCGCGGAGATACGGCGAGGCGGACCCGTGCTGAACCTCACCGGCGGCGAGCCCTCCAGCGCTCGCCTGCCGGACAGGACGATCGCCCTCACCTTCGATGACGGCCCGGATCCGGCCTGGACCCCGGCGGTGCTCGACGCCCTGAAGAAGTACGGCGCCAAGGCGACGTTCTTCGCCGTCGGCTCTAAGGTCGCCGAACACCCCGAACTGGCCCGGCGGATCATCGCGGAAGGTCATGAGCTGGGCAACCATACCTACGCGCACGCGGACCTGGCGGCGGTTCCCGGCTGGCGGCTCAGGCTGGAGCTGTCACTGACGCAGAAGGCGCTGGCGGGAGCGACGGGACTGCACACCACGCTGGTGCGCCCGCCGTACTCCGCCACACCCGAGGCGATCACGGGCCCGCAGTGGGAGAGCATGAAGGCGCTGGCGGCCGAGGGGTACCTCGTCACGCTGGCGGATCTCGACACCAAGGACTGGAGCCGCCCAGGCACGCGGAAGATCGTGACCTCGTCGCTCCCGGCCGGGGGGCGAGGCGCGATCGTCATGATGCACGACTCGGGTGGCGACAGGCGGCAGACCGTCGAGGCCGTCGATCTGGTCCTGAAGGAGCTCATGGGCAAGGGCTACCGGGCGGTCACGGTGACCAAGGCCCTCGGTATGCCGTCGGCGCAACAACCGGCCGGCGGCGTGGAGCGGTTCGTCGGCTCCGCCCTGAACGTGGCCCAGCGGGCATCCGGCTGGTTCACCGGTGCGCTGTCGTGGGTCCTGGTCGCCGCGGGCGCGCTCACTCTGGCGCGGCTCGTCTTCTTCGCCGTGCTCGCGTGGGTGCATGCTCGCCGTACCCGAGGTGGCAGGCGGCGAAGGGGACGCGCGCCCGCCTGGCCGGCGCCCCCGCCGGTGACGGTGATCGTGCCCGCCTACAACGAGGCGGCCGGGATCCAGGCGACGGTACGCTCGCTGGCCGAGACCGCCCATCCGGGCCAGGTGGAGATCCTCGTCGTCGACGACGGCTCGACCGACTCGACCGCCGAACTGGCCGCGGGGCTGGGGTTCGCCAACGTACGGGTGATCCGCCGGCGCAACGGTGGCAAGCCCGCCGCGCTCAATACCGGCATCGAACAGGCCGGTCACGAGTTGCTCATCATGGTGGACGGCGACACGGTCTTCGAACCCGCCACCATCGGCCGGCTGGTACGCCAGCTCTCCGACCCCACGGTCGGCGCGGTGAGCGGCAACACCAAGGTCGGCAACCGGCGGGGCATGATCGGACGCTGGCAGCACATCGAGTACGTCATCGGGTTCAACCTCGACAGGCGCGCCTTCGAACAGCTCGACTGCATGGCGACCGTACCCGGCGCGATCGGGGCGTTCCGGCGCTCGGCGCTGGTGGCCCTGGGCGGCGTCAGCAGCGACACCCTGGCGGAGGACACCGACCTCACGATGGCGCTGTGCAGGGCCGGATGGCGCGTGGTCTACGAGGAGAAGGCGCTGGCCTGGACCGAGGCGCCGACCTCGCTCGGCCAGTTGTGGAAGCAGCGCTACCGCTGGTGCTACGGCACCATGCAGGCGATGTGGAAGCATCGGCGCGCCGTGCTCGACAAGGACCCGTTCGGTCGCCGCTGCCTCGGCTACCTGGCGCTGTTCCAGGTGCTGCTGCCGCTGCTCGCACCCGTCGTCGACCTCATGGCGATCTACAGCACCGCCGTGGGCGATCCGCTGCCGGTGGTCGCGGTGTGGGCCGGGTTCGTCCTGGTGCAGGCGCTGACCGGCTGGTACGCGCTACGCCTGGACGGCGAGCGGGCCTCGGCGCTGTGGGTGCTGCCGCTGCAGCAGTTCGTCTACCGTCAGCTCCTGTACCTCGTGGTGATCCAGTCGTTGGCGACCGCGGTGCTGGGCGTACGGCTGCGCTGGCACAGCGTACGCCGGGAGGGCACGTTCGGTCTGGTCAGTCCTCCTCCAGCACCTGGCGCACATACGTGATGGCCGGGGCACCGTAGACCCGCTGCACCGCGCCGACCGCGGCGAACAACCGGGGCAGCGCCCACCCGGCCGGCCGCAGCGGTTCCGGCAGTCGCGGCGCGCGCAGGGTGTCGACCAGGGCCGTGCTGAGCAGCCGGCTGAACATACGCAGCACCGCCGCGTCCGCCCGGAGCCCGTCCGGGGCCGTGCGGACCGCTGTCTCAAGGGCCTCGGCATGCTGGGTGTACGTGTCGCTCAGCGCCCCGAGATCCCAGGCGTCGTACGCGGCATGAGCGGCGTCCGCCTCCGCCATCGCGAGAGTGGCCCGGTGCAGCCGGACGCCTTCCGGCGGGGTGAGCAGGCCACCGAGGTGGGCGGAGCGGTCGGTGAGCGCGATGAGCACGCCCTGCTGGAGCAGACCGTACCCGGTGAGCAGCGCGGCCCGGCGCAGCGCGTCGCGGTAGGCGCGCTCGCTCTCCGGCACCTGGTACAGCAGCGCGTGGAAGTGCCCCGTCCATGGTGGGGGCTCGTTCGAGGCGCCGCGCCGGATCTGCGCGAAGCCGGCGGCCATGGCGCCGGCCAGCCGGTAGTACGCGCCACCGCCGCGCCGCTCGCTGACCAGTTGGCCGTCGCGCCGCATCCGGGCGACAAGGGCGCGCGCCGCCGCCTCGGTCAGGCCGAGATCCCCCAACAGGCGGGTCAGCGCGGTGCCGGACAGCTCCGTCAGCCCAGAGACACCGAAGAGGAACGGGACGAGCGCGACAGAGCGCCCACGCGAAGGTCGTGTGAGCGACCAATCCGATGATACATTTTTGGTCACGCTCGTGAGTTTATTCGACATACGAGGAGGGTCTGATGGCACGGTTCCGGGCAATCGCGCTGAACTGGGGACCGACGATCGTGTTGAACGTCGTCCTGCCCTACCTGACGTACACGGTGCTGACCGACCGCGGCGTGTCGACGGTCGCCGCGCTCGCGATCTCCGGAGTCTGGCCCGCCGTCGAGGTGCTCGGCATCTTCCTGATCAAGCGTCGCGTCGACGACTTCGGCGTGCTCGCGCTGATCGTGGTCGGGCTCGGCGTGCTGAGCGCGCTCGTGTTCCGCAGCGCGGAGCTGGTGCTGGTCAAGGACTCGGCGGCCACCGGCCTGTTCGGCCTGGTGCTGCTCGGGTCGCTGCTGACGCGCCGCCCGCTGATGTTCTACTTCGGCCGGAAGTTCGGCACCGACGGCACCGAGGAGGGGCTGGCCAAGTGGAACGCCCTCTGGCAGTACGCCGGCTTCCGCCGGACGCAGCGCGTCCTCACCCTCGTGTGGGGCGTCGTGTACCTCGCCGAGGCGGTCGCACGCGTCGTCCTGTCGTACGTGCTGCCCACCTCGACGATGGTCCTGATCTCCACGGTGCTGCCCATCGTGGTCACGGCCGCGCTCGTGACCTGGACCATCGTGTACGCACGCCGCAGCCGGGCCGCCGCCGTGCGCCGCAACCCGGCGGCGTTCTCCACCTGAGATCGATGCTCCCCAGGGGCTGGGGCCGGTCAGTCGGTGCCGAGCTCCATCGCGGCGCGGTCGAGCATCTCGTCCTCCTCGGAGACCTCACCGCGTGAGGCGATGGCCTCGGCGCCACCCTCCGGCATCGCACCGATCAGCTCGGTCGAGGCCGCTACGGGGATGCCGATGAGCGCGTGGTGGGTGGTGCCGACCATGCCGAGGCTGGCGTACTGCTCAAGCTTGGCGCGCGAGTCGGCGATGTCCAGGTTGCGCATGGTGAGCTGGCCGATCCGGTCCACCGGGCCGAACGCCGAGTCCTCGGTGCGCTCCATCGACAGCTTGTCGGGGTGGTAGCTGAAAGCCGGGCCGGAGGTGTCCAGGATCGAGTAGTCCTCACCGCGCCGCAGCCGCAGCGTCACCTCGCCGATGACCGCCGTGCCGACCCAGCGCTGCAGCGACTCCCGGATCATCAACGCCTGCGGGTCGAGCCAGCGGCCCTCGTACATCAACCGGCCGAGCCGCCGTCCCTCGTTGTAGTAGTTGGCCAGGGTGTCCTCGTTGTGGATCGCGTTGACCAGCCGCTCGTAGGCCGCGTGCAGCAACGCCATCCCGGGCGCTTCGTAGATGCCACGGCTCTTGGCCTCGATCACCCGGTTCTCGATCTGGTCCGACATGCCTATGCCGTGCCGTCCACCGATCGCGTTGGCCTCCATCACCAGGTCGATCGGGGTGGCGAACTCCTTGCCGTTGATCGTCACCGGCCGGCCCTGGTCGAACCCGATGGTCACGTCCTCGGTGGCGATCTCGACGTCGGGATCCCAGAACCGCACGCCCATGATCGGGTCCACGGTCTCGATGCCGTTGTCGAGGTGCTCCAGGGTCTTGGCCTCGTGGGTGGCGCCCCAGATGTTGGCGTCGGTCGAGTAGGCCTTCTCGGTGCTGTCGCGGTAGGGCAGGCCGTGGACCAGCAGCCACTCCGACATCTCCTTGCGCCCGCCGAGCTCGGACACGAAGTCCGCGTCCAGCCAGGGCTTGTAGATGCGCAGGTGGGGGTTCGCGAGCAGCCCGTAACGGTAGAACCGTTCGATGTCGTTGCCCTTGAACGTCGAGCCGTCGCCCCAGATCTGCACGTCGTCCTCGAGCATCGCCCGCACCAGCAGCGTCCCCGTGACAGCACGACCGAGCGGCGTGGTGTTGAAGTAGGGGCGCCCAGCCGAACGGATGTGGAACGCACCGCAGGCGAGCGCGGCCAAGCCCTCCTCGACCAGCGCCGCCCGGCAGTCGACCAGGCGCGCGAGCTCGGCCCCGTACTTCGCCGCACGACCGGGCACCGAGGCGATGTCGGGCTCGTCGTACTGGCCGATGTCGGCGGTGTAGGTGCACGGGACGGCGCCCTTGTCGCGCATCCACGCGACAGCGACCGAGGTGTCGAGACCGCCCGAGAAGGCGATGCCGACACGCTCGCCGGTGGGCAGGGAGGTGAGAACCTTGGACATGAGAGAGAGTATGCATTGAAACGCATGCTCATGCAAAGCCCGCTCGCCCACGACTTCGGCGACTTGCTGGTTCTAGGCGTTGGTGTCGTCGTATGCCAGGTCGTCGCCCCCCAGCTCGCGGGAGGCCTGGGCCTGTGCCAGCAGTTCCCGGGCCTTGCCCTCGACGGCCTGGATCGCGTCCGCGCCGGCGACCAAGCGCAGCGGCGGCTCGTCCCGGTCGGCGATGGTCAGCAGGGCCCGGGCGAGCTTGGCGGGGTCACCGGACTGCCGGCCGTTCATGCCCTTCCAGGCCTCGATCGTCGGGGCGGTCCGCGGGGCGTAGTCGTCGATGGACAGCTCGGGCCAGTTGGTGGAGGCGTCCACGAGCAACTCGGTACGGAAGAAGCCGGGCTCCACGATCGTGGTGTGGATGTTGTAGGGGGCGACGTCGTAGCGCAGCGACTCCATCCACCCCTCCACCCCGAACTTGGAGGCGGCATACGCGGCGCAGAACTCCTGGCCGATCAGGCCGGCGGACGAGGAGATGGTGATGACGTGGCCGGCGCGCTGTTGACGCATGATCGGCAGGACTGCGCGGGTGACGTTCATCGGACCGAAGAGGTTGGTCTCGATCTGCCGGCGCAGCTGCGCGGGCGAGATCTCCTCGAAGTAGCCGGCGAAGAAGTTCCCGGCATTGTTGACCAGGACGTCGATACGTCCGAAGCGGCCGACCGCGGCCTGTGCGGCTGCCTGCGCGTCCGCCAGGCTGGTGACGTCCAGCTTCGCGACCAGCAGGTTGTCCTGCGGCCCGCCCAGAGTCTGCTCGACGGCCTCGGGGCGGCGGCCGGTGGCGACGACCTGGTGGCCGGCGGCGAGTGCCTCGCGGGCGATGTCCGTGCCCAGACCGCGTCCGGCACCGGTGACGAAAATGACCTTGCTCATGAGATTCCTTCGCTGTTGTGAGGGTCGCCGGATGCGGTCAAACCTGTTCGGTGGGCATGATCCACAGCTCGGCGACGGCTGCATGGCGCGGACGGGTGACCATGTAGGCGACGCCGTCGGCGATGTCCTCCGGAGCGAGGACCTCGGTCTGCTCGTAGAAGGGGTCGATCATCTCGTTGCGGACCTCGGGCTTGTTGTGCGAGCCGAGTTCGGTCGCCACACCACCCGGTTCGAGGACGCCGACGCGTATGTGCCGCTGGGCGACTTCCTGACGCAGGGACTCGGTGAATCCGTTCACCCCGAACTTGGTCAGGTTGTAAACGCCGTAACCGCTCCACGCCACACGGCCGGCGATCGAGCTGATGTTGACGATGTCGGCCACCCGGCGCGGACCCTCCTCGGCGGCCCGCAGCAGGTGCGGCAGAGCGGTGCGGGTGGTGTGCAGCAGCCCCTTGACGTTGACCGCGATCATGCGCTCCCACTCCTCGGCGTCCGCGCCGACGACCGGGCCGAGAAGCATCAGGCCGGCATTGTTGACCAGGGTGTCCAACCGTCCGAATCGCTCGACAGCCTGCTGCACGGCCGCCTCGGCCTGGACGCGGTCGGTGATGTCCGCCGCCACCACCAGCGCGGTGCCACCCGCCTTGCCGATCTCGGCCGCGAGGGCGTCGAGGCGTTCATGGCGGCGGGCCACGAGGGCGACGGAGGCCCCGTGCTCGGCGAGCCGGCGGGCGGTGGCGGCGCCGATACCGCTGCTCGCGCCGGTGACGAGGGCGGCGGTGCCGGTCAGTTTCGCTGTCATGGGATGTTGTCCTGTTCTCCAGATGTACGGTGTGTCGGCGCAGGCCTCCCATCAGGTGCCGCACGCCAGGGACCCGCCCCTGAATCCAGGCAATCACCCGACGCCCACCGCACGGCCCCCCGTACGGGGCACTGTTCTTCCGGGGGTCCGTCAGTACCCCTTTCCAGGTCACAGGCCGGCGGGGGCCCGTCGTACGGTGGAACCATGGAGCGCAGTACGGAGATCCGTGAGTTCCTCCGCACCCGCCGGGCCCGGATCACGCCCGACCAGGCCGGCCTCGCCCCGCCCCCGGGGACCCGCCGCGTGCCGGGGCTGCGCCGCGAGGAAGTCGCCCAGCTCGCCGGGGTCAGCGTCGACTACTACATCCGCCTGGAGCGGGGCCGCACCCAGGGCGTCTCCGAAACCGTCCTGGAGGCCGTCGCCCGCGCCCTGCACCTGGACGACACCGAACGCGCCCACCTCTTCGATCTCGCTCAGCCCACCACGGCCCGGTCCCGCCGCCGCCGGCCGCTCAGCCCGCAGAGAGTCCGCCCGACCCTGTACCGGGCCCTGGACGCGCTCAGCGTCCCCGCGATCATCCAGGGGCGGCGCATGGACGTCCTGGCGGCCAATCGACTCGGCTACGCCCTCTTCACCGACTTCGAAGCCCGGCCCCACCGTGAGCGCAACTTCGCCCGCTTCGTCTTCCTCGACGAGGCCGCTCGCACGCTGTACGCCGACTGGGACCGCGCCGCCGGCGACTGCGTGGCCACGCTGCGCCTGTACGCCGGACGCCACCCCGATGACCCACAGCTGACCGAGCTGATCGGCGAGTTGTCCGTGCGCAGCGACGCCTTCCGCCGCCTGTGGGCCGACCACGACGTCCTCGCCCACACCACCGGCACCAAACGCCTGCATCACCCGCTCGTCGGCGACCTGACCCTCGACTACGTGGTCCTGGCCGTCGAGGACGACCCCGACCAGACCCTCGTCATCCTGACCCCCGAGCCCGCCACCCCCTCCGCCGAAGCCCTCAACATCCTCGCCAGCTGGACCAGCGCAGCGCCACCGGGCCCTTCTAGAGAGCAGCGTGAGAGAGGAGGATAGACGCCATGGGAGATGAGCAGATCCCGACCATAGGCAGATGTCATGCGTGCAAGCGCGCCTTCCGCTTTAACCCGGCAACCGTCACGACCGCCATGATCGACCCCGAGACCGGCCTTCTTCCAGGCATGACCGTGTTAGGCACCGTCCGTGAGCCGACAGCGGAAGCCCTGGCCAGATCGGTCAAGGAACCCATCTGCCCTGACTGCGTGAAGAGGGCCAGCGATTTCCTGCACCCGCCCGCTCTCCAATTCGACGCATGGCCACGAGGCAACCCGGACCGTGACTGAAACCGCGCCCACCACATGGCTGTGCGA
This sequence comes from Nonomuraea sp. NPDC049269, assembly GCF_043197155.1. Classification (NCBI taxonomy): domain Bacteria; kingdom Bacillati; phylum Actinomycetota; class Actinomycetes; order Streptosporangiales; family Streptosporangiaceae; genus Nonomuraea; species Nonomuraea sp. NPDC049269. The sequence continues at coordinate 850,388 of NZ_JBICSO010000002.1, read as the reverse complement.
TCATCATGCCCATGACGTCGATCAGAAAGGGCCATGCCGCGTAGGCGCCCTTCCGAGGTCCGTACGCGTGGATCGGTGTGCGGAGCCCACAGAGCCCTGATCCACCAGGTCCCCGGCTTCGGCCAGCGGCCCATGGCCGCGGTGATCGCCCTCGAACACACCCGGTTGCGGCCAGGCGAGGTGGCGGCGGCCCTCGTCGCCTGGCAGGCGGCCGTCCTGCTCGGGACCGCTGACCGGGTCGAATGTATCTGCATGTGCGAGGAGTGCAACGGAGAGGCACCCCGCTGGCGACTTCAACAGGCTCTCATCGCCTTGCCGCCGTGGGTCCAACCGTATCTGTACGCGTTGGTCCACCCAGTCGATCAATACTTCCTCCGTCGAACGGCGCCGGTGCCGTATATGTCGCCGGACGTGCCGTGGTGGCAACGACGGCGCTTGCATCCGCGCAGAGACAGCCCCGTACAGTTCCCCGCCTAGCAGCCGACCCGCGACTACAGCTGAGCCGCGTCAGTCCAGGCAGAACTCGTTGCCCTCGGGGTCCGTCATCACGATGTTGCCCCCGCTCATCGGAGGATCAGGCTCGTAACGACGTACCCGCGTCGCTCCCAGCGCGACGAGCCTGTCGCACTCGGCCTCCAGTGCCGCCATCCGCTCCTCCCCCTGCAGTCCGGGAGCGGCGCGGACGTCGAGGTGGACGCGGTTCTTGGCGACCTTGTCCTCCGGCACCTGCTGGAAGAACAGCCGTGGGCCGTGCCCGTCCGGGTCCTCGATGGCCGATCTGGTGTTGCGCTGCTCCTCCGGTACGCCGACCCGGGCGAGGAAGTCGTCCCACGCGGCCAGCGGGTCGGCGCCCTCGGGCAGGTCGACGCCGGGCGGGGCCGGGTGGACGTAGCCCAGTACGTCGCGCCAGAAGGACGACAGCGCTCGCGGGTCGTGGGCGTCGAAGGTGACCTGGATGTGGCGGCTCATGGAGTCACTCCGTTCGTGTGCAGGTAGAGGTCGCGCAGCAGGCAGACCTCGGACAGGTGGTGGATCAGCTCGCGGTGGATGTGCAGCACCAGATCGGCCGTGGACGCCTCGGGGTAGGGCTCCTTCGCGCCTACCGGGACCTGGAGGCCGGCCGCGCCGAGGCCGCGTACCCCGGTCAGCCAGACGTCGAGCTGGGACTCGAGCTGGTCGAGCGCGGTGGCCGCGCTGCCGGCGTACTCCCAGGTCTCGTACGACGCCGTCGGCGCGCCGAAGTGCGCCGCGTTGCGCGCGGCGAGCACGCCGACGATGACATGACCGAGTCGCCAGGCGATCGTGGTGAAGGCCGCGGGGACCGGCTGCGGGAAGGCGTAGTCCATCGTGAAGTCCCCGGCACCTGCCTGTACGGGCGCCGTCGAGCTGCCGCGCGGCCGCACGCTCCAGGCGTCCGGCACCGGCGACCAGAAGTACTCGTCGTCGGTGAGGCCGTCGAGCCGGGCTCGGACCTGATGGTTCCAATGGAACTCCCACTGCTCGCGCAGCGTATGGTTCCAGTCGAGTTCGTCTGCGTCCATGGAGTCACCCTGACACCCCTGGCGGACAGGATCGGTCCGCTATCTCTGGCAGGGTGTGGGACATGGACCTGGCAAGCGGTGCGGATCGCGGTACGACGGAGCGAGTGCTCACCCTGCTCGGGCTGCTGCAGCAGCGCCAGGTCTGGACCGGCCCCGAGCTCGCCGAACGGCTCGGGGTCACGCCACGCACGATACGACGTGATGTCGAGCGGCTGCGCACGCTCGGCTATCTGGTGCATGCCGGCCAGGGTGTCGGCGGCGGCTACCAGCTCGGCCCGGGGCAGGACCTGCCGCCGCTGCTGCTCGACGACGAGGAGGCGATCGCCACCGCCGTCTCGCTGCTCGTCGGCGCGGGTGGCGCGGTCGCCAGCGCCGGCGACGCCGCGCTCCGGGCGCTGACCAAGCTCGACCGAGTGCTGCCCACCCGGTTGCGGCACGAGGTGCGCGCGCTCTCCGGCTCGGTGGAGTCCTTCGGCGGCGGCCGTACGCCGGTGGACTCCGAGGTGCTCATGACGCTGGCCAGAGCCTGCCGCGACGAGGTCGAGGCCGGCTTCGACTATCCGTCCGGGAGTGAGGTACGACGACGGCGGATCGAGCCCTACCGCCTGGTCGCCTCCGACCGGCGCTGGTACCTGTTCGCCTACGACCTCGATCGCGACGACTGGCGCAGCTTCCGCGTCGACCGGATGACCGACGTGTCCGTCCGGACCTGGCACTTCCGCCCGCGCGCGGCGCCCGACGCGGCCACGTACGTGCAGGAGAGTGTGGCGAGCCGGGTCTACCCGCACCAGGCGCGCTTCCTCGTGCACGCGTCGGCCGACACGGTGCGCGCGCAGATTCCGGCGTCGGCGGCGGTCGTACGGCGGCGCGGCGCCGAGCTCTGCGAAGTGCTCAGTGGCGCCGGCAGCCTCGACTTCGTGCTCATGCACGTGCTCCTGCTGGGGCACGACTTCGAGGTGCTCGACCCCCCGGAGCTCGGCGGACGCTGTCGGGCGCTGGCGGAGAGACTGCTGTCGGCCGGTGCGGCGATCTCACCGGCGCCGGACCTGGACGAGTCATGAGCGGCGGTCAGCCGAGCCAGCGGCCGTCGCGCATGAGGTCGCGGCCCCGCAACTCGTTCGCCTCCCGCCAGGCCTGGATGCGCCGTGGCCGGATCAGGAAGTACTGGTAGGGCTCGTCGAGTTCGCGCGGGTCGAAACCGGTCTTGGCCGCGAACGCGTCGCCCGTCTCCGGGGCGAGGTCGGCGAGGTGCACCGGCTCGGCGGTGCCGTCGACGACCACGACGTCGCGCGTCGGCCCGAGACCGAGGCGTACCCGGCCGTCCGCCAGCAGGTTGCGGCCGGTGACCGAGGCGCTCGGCGTCGAGATGAGGAACGCGGTCCCGTCCCAGAGGTAGGAGAGCGGGATGAGGTGGACGCCCGCCGAGCCCGGCGTCGCGACCCAGAGATTGACGTCTGCCTCCAGTCTCGCGCGAGTGTCCCGCAGCCTCTCCTCGAGCTCACGCGGCGGCGCGCCGGTCATGCCGCGGCCTCCCATGCGAACCCGTCCGGGTCGATGAAAGACTCGGCATCGCTGCCGAGCGTGATCCGATGCGATCCGGTGCCGTCCATGGGGACGCCGACATCCTTGGCGAGGGCACGGCGCCCGTACAGCGCCAGCTTGACCGGACTCGACTCGGTGGCGAACTCGACGTACTTGCGGCCGAAGCTCTTCGCCACGACAAGGCCCTGGTCGACGTAGAACCGCTTGCTCGCGGCCACGTCCGTGGCACCCAGCAGGAGCACCATCTCGTCGAACTGCTGAGGGGCAGGCCCGGTGTCCTTCTTCTCCGACGTCGCGATCTTCCAGATCGTCCCGTCCGGGGCCTGTACGACGCCGCCGTAGCCCCAGAACGACTTCGCGGCGGGCTTCAGCGACGTGGCGCCGGCGTCGAGGGCGGCGCCGATGAAGGCGTTGACGGTGGCGGGCTGGGACACCGTGAGCGACAGCACGAACCCACGGAAGCCGGTCGCCGGCACCTCCGAGGCCCGCAGGCGCACGTGAGCGCCCAGACCGAAAGCGGTGTAGAAGCGGCTGGCGGCCTCGGTGTCGGCCACTTCGAGGGTGAGGGATGCGATGGAAGTCATGGCCGTCACGCTAGTTGCGGCTCGATGACCGGCGCTTCTCGATTCCTGACCGGTCTCGTCACCTGCTTCGCCACGCACGACGGCATCCCCGCCGCGCCGCCCGCCGCCTGGCGTTGGTAGGCGCTGGGCGGCATGCCGACCAGCTCGGTGAAACGAGTGCTGAACGTGCCCAGCGACGAGCAGCCGACCGCGAAACAGACCTCGGTGACGCTGAGGTCGCCACGACGCAGCAGCGCCATCGCGCGCTCGATGCGCCGCGTCATCAGATAGGAGTACGGCGACTCGCCGTACGCGAGCCGGAACTGCCGGCTGAGATGCCCGGCCGATATGTGCACGCCACGGGCGAGCGCCTCGACGTCCAGCGGCTGCGCGTACTCCCGATCGATCCGATCGCGGACCCTGCGCAGCCGGGCGAGATCGTTCAGGCGCTGTGCCGCGGTGAGCGCGCGCCCCCATGCGGGATGGCACATGAGAGAACTCCTTTCAGCGCAGCTCTTGGATGCGGACCAGGTTGCCCGCGGGGTCGCGGAAGGCGCAGTCGCGGACGCCGTACGGCTGCTCCGTCGGCTCCTGGACGACCTCGGCGTCGCCGGCCTGCAGCTTCTCGAAGGTGTCGTCGAGGTCACGGGTGGCCAGCAGGATCCAGCCGTAGGTGCCCTTGGCCATCATCTCGGTGATGGTGCGGCGCTCGTCCTCGGTGATGCCGGGGTCGGCGGCCGGCGGCGCCAGGAGGATGGAGGTGCCGGGCTGGCCGACGGGGCCGACCGTGATCCAGCGCATCGTGCCCTGCCCGACGTCGCTGCGTACCTCGAAGCCGAGGGTGTCGCGGTAGAAGGCCAGGGCGGCGTCCGGGTCGTCATGCGGGAGGACGGTTGTGTGAATGGTGAGGTCCATAGCCGTCCACACTAGCTACAGCTCGATGACCAGCGCTTCTCCGATCCTGCTCGATCAAGCCACCGTCCACGGCCGGAGCTTCTCGGGGTTGCGTACCGCCCAGATGTGCTTGATCCGGTCGCCTGCGACGTCGAACGCCATCACCATCTCGGTGACGCCGTCCCGCTGACCGATCAGGCCGGGCTGGCCGTTGACCGTACGCTCCAGGATCACCAGATCGGCCGCCCTGATGGCGATGTCGATGGCGTAGCGCGCGATGTCCTCACTGCCCTGGATGGGGTGGAGCACGGCGCTGACCAGGCCGCCGCCGTCGGCGATCGCCGTGGCGTCCGGGTCGAGCAGGCTGATGAGGGCGGCGATGTCCTTGGCCTGCCATGCCTGCTTGAAGTCCCGGACGATGCCGGCCTGCCGCACCGCTGGAGTCGCGGGCGCCTGCGACGTGCGAATGCGCCGGCGGGCCGAGGAGGCCAGCTGGCGGCAGGCCGCGGGCGTACGGCCGACGATCTCGGCCACTTCGGCGAAGGAGTGGCAGAAGACGTCGTGCAGGATGAACGCGACGCGTTCGGCCGGGGTCATCGATTCGAGCACGACGAGGAAGGCCATGTTGATCGACTCGTCGAGCGTGACCCGTTCGGCCGGATCGACCGCGGTGCCGCCCGGCCGCGCGCTGATCCACTCCGTACGATCGGGCAGCGGCTCAGGGATCCATTCGCCCACGTAGCGTTCCCGCCGGGCCCGTGCCGAGCCGAGCAGGTCCAGGCAGATGCGACTGGCCACCGTCGTCAGCCAGGCACCGGGCGATTCGATGGCGTCCTGTTGCTGCCGGGACATGGCGTACCAGCGGGTGTAGGTCTCCTGGACGACATCCTCGGCATCGGCCAGGGAGCCGAGCAGCCGGTACGCCAGATTGATCAGCTGACGCCGCTCGCTCATGATCGCGCTCAGGCTCGGATCTGGGGTGGTCATGGTGTCGTCGGCTCCCTTGGTCGCAGCTGCCCTCACCCATTCGACGAAACAGCGCCCTGAACTGTGAGGTCTCACATTCCCAGCGGTTGTGTCGTCGGCTACTGAAACACCGCTGAAATCGAGAGAGGAAGACCTCGCGATGTCCACACCCACGACCGATCTTCGATCGCGTATGCCCGACCCCACCCAGTTCTTTCCCGAGGTGGGAAGCATCGCCGGGGCCATGTCCAAGGCCGCCCTGAACGGTGCGATTCCGCAGACCACCGTGGGTCTGGTGCAGCTCCGCGCCGGGCAGATCGTCGGCGCCACGTACCATACCGTCCGGCAGACCGGCCTCCTCCGCAAGGCCGGGGAGACGGAGGAGCGCATCACCGCCGTGGCATCATGGCGGGACGCCCCCTACTTCACCGATGCCGAACGGGTCGCGCTGGAGCTCCTGGAGGCCGTCCTCACCCCGAACCCGTTCGGGGAGCGTGTCCCCGACGAGCTGTACGCCAGGGCATCCGCCCACTACGACGACAAGGCACTCTGGACGCTTACCTTGGTGATCGGTCAGATCTGCTTCTTCATCCCCGTCGCTCTCATCGCCAAGCCGATCCCTGGTAAGCCCTTGGGGAAGAATTACCGCACGTAACGGAAAGGGGAGCATCCACGCCTTTCCACTCTCAACGTATAGCGCACTGGGGGGCTTGCGGCAAGACCCGGGTCGTGCCTCATGATTACCGACCGTAGGGCCAGAACCTGCGGAAATGGGGGGTACGAAATGCGGGTGTCGTTGTCGACATGGGGATCGCGCGGGGACGTCGAACCGCTGGCCGCTCGGCCCGACGGTGACCGCGAAGCTGCTGCTCGACGCGGTCAGCCAGTAAAGACGCGCCAGCGACCTCAGATCGGAGCCAATCACGTGAACCCGCTGACCACCAGCGCGTTTGACCTTCCCGACCACCTCTCTCCCAAGGCCGACCCGAAGCTGATCGCCGGCGACGAGCAGCACTTCGCGGCCATCGCGGACAGCCTTGAGCAGGCGATCGCCGACCTGTCCGACCGCCTCGCCGCCGAGCGCAAGGCGCCCGGCGGCAAGGGCCGGCAGGCGTTGGACCGGGACCTGGAGGTCCACCGGCTGACCTCCCGCCTGCGCGCACTGCGCCGCTTCGGCCTGGACCTGTGCCTCGGGCATATAGTCAGCGCGGACGACCCCGAGCCCGTGTACATCGGACGACTTGGCCTTACGGACAGAGAGGGTCGCCGGCTGCTGCTCGACTGGCGCTCCCCCGCGGCCGAGCCGTTCTTCGGAGCCACCCACGGCAACCCGATGGGCCTGGCAAGCCGCCGCAGGTACCGCTGGACCCGCGGCCGGATCAGCGACTACTGGGACGAGGTGTTCACCTCGGACGGGTTCGAAGGGCACGCCGCGCTCGACGACCAGTCCGCCTTCATCGCCAGCCTGGGCGGCAACCGGTCGGCCAGGATGCGAGACGTGCTCGGCACCATCCAGGCCGACCAGGACGCCATCATCCGCGCGGGATCCAGCGGCGCTCTCGTCGTCGACGGCGGTCCGGGTACGGGGAAGACCGTCGTCGCCCTGCACCGCTCCGCCTACCTTCTCTACTCCGACCCTCGCCTCGGTCACCGCCGGGGCGGGGTGCTGTTCGTCGGTCCGCACCAGCCCTACCTGGCCTACGTCGCCGATGTCCTGCCCAGCCTCGGAGAGGAGGGCGTACAGACCTGCACCCTGCGGGACCTCGTCGCCGAGGGAGCCGCGGCCGCGATCGAGCCCGACCCGGACGTGGCCCTGCTGAAGTCGTCCGCGAACCTGGTGAAGGCGATCGAGCCGGCCGTCAGGTTCTACGAGAACCCGCCCACCAAGGGACTGACGGTCACGACCCCCTGGTCCGACATCCGGCTGAGCGCCGACGACTGGGCCGAGGCGTTCGAAGCGGCGGAACCCGGCACTCCGCACAACGAGGCACGCGACCAGATTTGGGAGGAGCTGCTCACGATCCTGGCCGACAAGCACGACAACGAGGACATCTCGCCTGACCTGCTCCGCAAGTCACTGCTGCGGAACAGGGAGCTGCTCACGATCTTCAACCGCGCGTGGCCGCTGATCGAAGCGGCAGACCTCGTCGGAGACCTGTGGACGGTCCCCGCCTACCTGCGGATGTGCGCTCCCTGGCTCACCCCCGATGACGTGCGGCGACTGCAGCGTGCGGACGCCCAGGCCTGGACGGTGTCCGACCTGCCGCTCCTGGACGCGGCCCGGCAACGCCTCGGCGACCCGGAGGCGGCGCGACGCAAGCGCCGGCAGAAGGCCGCTGTCGCCGCCGAACGCGAGCGCATGGCCAGTGTCGTCGACAACCTGCTCGAGGCCGATGACGACGGTGAAGGCGCGGTGACGATGCTTCGCGGACACGACCTACGGGACGCCCTGGTCGACGAGGCCGCACTGCTCAGCACCGAACCGGACCTGCTCGCCGGCCCGTTCGCCCACGTCGTCGTGGACGAGGCGCAGGAGCTGACCGACGCGGAGTGGCAGATGCTGCTGCTGCGCTGCCCGTCCCGGAGCTTCACCATCGTCGGGGACCGAGCCCAGGCCAGGCACGGGTTCACGGAGTCGTGGCAGGAACGGCTCGAACGGATCGGGCTCGACCGGATCAACCTGGCCTCCCTGAGCATCAACTACCGGACCCCGGAAGAGATCATGGCGGAAGCCGAGCCGGTCATCCGGGCCGTGCTCCCGGACGCCAACGTGCCGACCTCCATCCGCGGCAGCGGCGTCCCCGTCGTACACGGATCCACTTCGGACCTGGGCTCGATCCTCGACACCTGGCTCGCCGCCCATGCCGACGGGATCGCCTGCGTCATCGGCGACCCCACGTTCCGGGCGACGTCCCGCGTCCGGTCGCTGACTCCGGAGCTGTCGAAGGGGCTCGAGTTCGACCTGGTCGTCCTCATCGACCCGGAGTCGTTCGGCGAGGGCATCGAGGGAGCGGTCGACCGCTATGTCGCGATGACCCGAGCGACCCAGCGGCTCGTCATCCTCACGAGTTCCTGACGTCGGCTGGACGGGTTGATGGCGGTGCCTCGCGAAGCGCGTCCGAGATGGGCTTGGCACCACGATGGGCGGTGTAGCCGCCGTCGATCGGGATCTCGGCGCCCGTGATGTACGACGACTCGTCGCTGACGAGGAAAACGACCAGCGGGGCGACGTCGTCCACGGTGCCGGTGCGGCCGAGCGGGGTCTGGGCCAGGTTGGCCTCGCGGAAGGGCGGGGTGGCAGAGGCGGTCATCGGGGTCTCGATGAAGCCGGGGTGGATGGTGTTGACGCGGATGCCGCGCGGACCGAGTTCCAGGCTGGCGGCGGCGGACAGGCCACGCAGGGCCCATTTGCTGGTGGTATAGGCAATCGGGTAGTGGGCGGTGAGGGCGGCGGCGGAGCCGACGTTGACGATGGAGGCGCCGGCCTCCATCAGGGGTGTGAGGTGCTGGATGCCGAGCAGCGGGCCGGTGAGGTTGACGGCGTGCACCCTGGACATATCGGCTTCGGTCACTTCGTCGAGGCGGGCGCGCCAAGTGATGCCGGCGTTGTTGACCAGACCGTCCACCCGGCCGTGCGTGGCGCTCAGCCACGTCGCCAGTTCTGCCCAGGAGGCGGCGTCGGTGACGTCCAGGCGGCGGCCGGTGCTGCCCTCCAGCTCGGGCGGGACAAGGTCGGTGGCGACGACCTCGGCACCTTCCCGGGCCAGGGCGACGGCCTCGGCCGCACCCTGGCCGCGGGCGGCTCCGGTGACCACGACGACCTTGCCCTGTACGCGGTTCATGTAGCTCCTAAGGACGGCGCCGCAGGCGAGGGCGTGCCTTCGGCAGCGGCACCGGGTCCACGCCGGCGACAACGGTGTTGCGGATGGCGCCGATGCCCTCGACAGCGATCTCCACCACGTCTCCGGGTCGCAGTGGGGGTGGGTCCTGCCGGCCGCGCAGTCCCCACAGCTCGGCCAGGCAGCCGCCGTTGCCACAGGTGCCGGAGCCGAGCACGTCGCCGGGGCGGACCCACGTGCCCCGGGAGGCGTAGGCGACCAGGTCCTCGAACGGCCAGCCCATGTTGGACAACAGGTCACGGCCGACCTCGGCCCCGTTCACGGTGACGGTGAGTGCCAGGCGCAAGAAGCCGTCGGTGTCCCGGTACGGCGCCAACTCGTCGGCGGTGACCAGCCAGGGGCCGAGCGTGGTGGCGGTGTCCTTGCCCTTGGCCGGGCCCAGGTTGACCTGCATCTCGCGGGACTGCAGGTCGCGGGCGGACCAGTCGTTCATGATCAGGTACCCGGCGATGTGCTCCCGCGCGGCTTCGGGGGTCAGGTCGCGCCCGGCCCGGCCGATGACGGCGGCAACCTCCAGTTCGAAGTCGAAATCTTGGCAGCCGGGCGGCACCGGCACGTCGTCATGTGGGCCGATGACGGCATAAGGGTTGGTGAAGTAGAAGGCGGGCGCGTCGTACCAGGCGTCGGGCACTCCGGCACGGCCGTCCACGTGCTTGCGCACGCCTTCGACGTGCTCCTCGAAGGCGACGAAGTCACGGACGGTCGGCGGCTGGAACGGCGCCAGCAGCCGCACCTCGGGCAGCGGGACCGGCTCCCCTGTGGGCTCCACGTCGAGGCGGCCCTGCCGGAGCAGGCCGAGCAGGTCGCCGTGCACCGGGGCGACCATGCCGCCTGCCACGACGCCGCAGCGGACGTGGCCCTCGTGGGTGTAGGTGGCCAGGCGCATCAGACGGGCGGGGCGACGAACACGCCGCGGTCGACGTCGTTGAACGATTCCTTGGCGATCAGCTCGTTCATGGGGTTGGCGGTGCCCCACTGGTCGGTGACCTCGGGCTGGGAGAAGTCGTGGACGTGCGGGTGCCAGGCGTCCTCGTCCAGTTCCTCCAGCTCGGTGGTGTACTCGACGGTGTTGCCGTGCGGGTCGAGGAAGTAGGAGAAGGTGTTGTCGCCGGCGAGGTGGCGGCCGGGGCCCCAGATCATGTGGACGCCGGCGCGCAGCAGCCTGCCTGTCCCGTACATGTACTCGTCCAGCCCGCGCAGCTCGAAACTGACGTGATGCAGGGAGGCGTGCGGGCCGCGGGCGATGGCCATGCTGTGGTGCTGGGGGTTGCAGCGCATGAAGTGCATGACCTGGCCCATGTGGGGGTGGGCGAGGGTGTCGGAGAGGGCGAAGCCGAGGTGGGTCTCGTACCAGGTGCGGGTCGCGTCGATGTCGGGCGCGTTGAGCACCACGTGAGAGAGGCGGACCGGCACCGACTCCTTGGCCTCCAGCTTGCGGTGCCCGCGCACGGCGACGTCCGCGGAGACCTCGATGGTACGGCCGTCGAGGTCGAAGAAGCGGAAGCCGTACCCGCCGCCGGGGGTGTCCATCTTGCCGGGCTCGGTGATGAGCCTGACCTCGGCGGCGCGCAGCCGTTCGGCCAGGGCGTCCACGTCGGCGGGGCTCGCGGCGCCGAAGGAGACCAGGTCCAGGCGCTTCTCCTCCGCCTTGCGCAGCCGGATGACGTACCGCTCGGGCGAGCCCTCGGCGGCCAGGAAGCTGATCCCCGAGTCGTTGGCGACCTCGGTCAGGCCCCAGACGCCGGAGTAGAAGTCTCGCTGCTTGTCGTAATCGGGCACGGCGAGAGCGACGTGCCGCAAATGAGTGATGAGTCTCATGAGCCGTCCTTCAGGTCGAACAGGCGGATGGCGTTACCGCCGCGGATGGCGTCGAAGGTCGTGGAGTCGGGCCCGGCCGCGCGCAGGGCGGCAAGGGGGTCGGGTTCGCCCATGTCGAAGGGGAAGTCGGAGCCGAGCAGCACGCGCTGGGGCCCGGCGGCCCGGACCAGCTCGCGCAGCACGGCCGGGTCGTGCACCAGGGAGTCGAAGTGCAGCAGGCGCAGGTAGCTGCTCGGTTCGCGGGCACAGCCGCGGGCGTCGGGCCGCTCGCGCCAACCGTGGTCGGACCGGCCCAGGTAGTACGGCAGGTAGCCGCCGCCGTGCGCCGCCAGCAGCTTCAGGCCGGGATGCCGGTCGAGCACACCGGAGAAGATCAGGTGGGAGAGGGCGACGGCGTTCTCGACAGGCTGGCCGACGATGTTGGACAGGTACCAGCGGTTCAGACGTTCGTCGAGCGTGCAGCCGAACGGGTGCAGGAACACCACCGCGCCCGACTCTGCGGCGCGCGCCCAGAACGGTTCGTAGGCGGGGTCGGACAGCTCGCGGCCGGGGGCGTGCGAGGAGATCTCCACCCCTTTCAGCCCCAGGTCCAGTGCGTGGTCCAGGGTCTGCGCCATCAGGGCAGGGTGCTGGAGCGGGGCCAGGCCGAGGCCGTACAGGCGGTCGGGCGCCTCGGCCACGTGCCCGGCGACGCCCTCGGCGGCCAGGCGGCACACTTCCCCGGCGAGATCCTGGTCGGCCCAGTAGTGGTAGTGGGAGGGCGACGGGCTGACGATCTGCGCGTCCACGCCCACCTCGTCCATAGCCGTCAGGCGGTCGGCGACCCGGGTGAGCAGGCCGATCCGCTCGCCGACCATCTCGCCCGACACGGCGAGCGCGTCGGGGCCGTTGCGGCGGGCGTCCAGCTCCCGGTGCGCGGCGTGGCCGGGCTGTCCGGCCACTGCCCGCTCGATCTCGGGCAACAGCAGGTGCGCGTGTACGTCCACGGTCGTCATGGGCGCTCGCTCACCATCGCCGCGATCCGTCCCATCAGGCCGGGCACGTCCGCGTCGCGCACCCCGTCGAGCTGCCAGCGCGCGAGCTGTACCGACGCTTCGACCACGGCCTTGACCCGGTCGTGGCGGCGGGCCATGAAGACGTCGAACAGCTCCTCGTCGAGCCGGTCGGCGGCGAGCAGCAGTTCGGCCAAGACGGCGGCGTCCTCCAGGCACTGGGCGGCGCCCTGGGCGAGCGTGGGCGGGCAGGCGTGCGCGGCGTCGCCGATCAGCACGACGCGTCCGCGGTTCCACGGGCGATCCACGAGCAACGACTCGAACCACGTGTAGTTGATGCGCGCCGGGTCGGTGATGTCCTCGCGGATCTCCGCCCAGACCCCGCCGTACCCTTCGGCGAGGGCGCGCATGTGCCCGGCCTTGTCGCCGACGGCCTCCCGGGGACGGGCCTTCTCGACGAGGTAGGCGTACATGGTGTCGTCGCTGGTCGGGCAGTAGCCGGCGATGAAGCAGGGGCCACCGTAGATCAGATCGGTGCGCTCCACCTGCTTGGGGCGGCGGGTGTGGATGCGCCAGATGCCCATGCCGGTCGGCTCGGGCGCCAGGCCGATGCCGATCAGGCCGCGGACCTTGGAGCGGATTCCGTCGGCGCCCACGACCAGGTCGTAGCCGGCGGTCGTGCCGTCGGACAGGCGCACCCGGCCGTCAGCTGTGACGCTGTCCACGGTGAGCCCGTACCTGACACGTACCCCTGCCTCGCGTACGGCGGTGGCAAGGACGGCTGCCAGTTCGGGCCGGTTCATGCCGAGGGTGGCGGGCAGGTCGGCGCCGCCGGTGCGGACGTCGGGGATCTCGGCGAGCAGGCCGCCGTCGGGCGCGCGCAACCCGAGCGTGTCGAACCCGAACCCGGCCGCGCTGACCTGCTCCCAGACGCCGAGGTCGCGCAGCACTCGCAGGGCGTTGCCCTGCAAGGTGATGCCCGAGCCGAACGTGGTCGGGGCCGGCTCGATCTCCGCGATGTCCACGGCGACTCCGGCACGGGCGAGCAGGATCGCCAGGGCCGAGCCGGCGGTGCCGCCGCCGACGATGAGGACGTTCCCTACTGCTGGCATACGGGCCTCATTTGATGGCGAGGGGGTTGACGGGGGATCCGACCGCGCCGGTGATGGGCAGGGGCGCGGCGGTGAGGAAGAAGTCGTAGACGCCGTCGGCGGCGCAGTCGGCGGCGAGCGCGTCCAGGTCCCACATCTCGCCGACGAGCAGGCCCAGGTGCGGGAGGACGACCTGGTGCAGGGGCTGGAAGGAGTTCTCGAACTCGTTGGGGCGCACCTCGAAGCCCCAGGTGTCGGTGGCGATGGCGGCGATCTCGGTACGATGCAGCCAGCCCGCGCTCCAGAACGACAGGCCCGGCGCGGGTCCGCCCGCGTACTCGCCCCAGCCCTCGCGCTTCGCCCTGGCCAGCCGGCCGGTGCGCACGCACACGAGGTCGCCGGACCCCACCCGGACGCCGTGCGCCTTGGCCGTGGCCGTCAGGTGCTCCTCGGCGATGGCGAACCCGTCCGGCAGCTCGCCGTCGCCGATCACCCGGCCGACGTCCAGCAGCACCCCGCGTCCTGCCACGGGGGCGGCCAGGTGCTCGATGCCGGTGACCTGGTCGCCCTCGCTGGTGACGACCTTGTCGGCGGGGCGGCCGTTCCATGCCCGGCCGTGGTCGAAGATGTGGCCCAGGCCGTCCCACTGGGTGGAGCACTGCAGCGGCATGAAGATCGTGTCGTCCGCGCCGCCCAGGCCGTGCGGGAAGCCCTGGTCGCCGTGGACCGCGTCCGTGCCGGTGTCGAGCATGGTGTGCACGGGATTGGTCCGCCGCCGCCAGCCCTTCTGCGGGCCGTTCATGTCGAACCGCTGCGCCAGCGAGAAGCTCACGCCGCGCCGGACCAGCCGGGCGGCGCCGGCCCGTTCGGCCGTGCCGATGAAGTTGACCGTGCCGAGCACGTCGTCGGCGCCCCATCGGCCCCAGTTGGAGTACTTCGCGGCGGCCTCGGCGATGGCGTCCTCAGCGTTCATCGCGGCACCCGTTCCGCTGCACGCCGAGCCCGGTGATCGTGCCTTCCATCACGTCACCGGAGCGCAGCAGGCGGCCGTGGTGCAGGCCGTTCCCGGCCGGGCTGCCGGTGAGCACGAGATCGCCGGGCAGTAGCTCCACGGTCTGCGAAGCGTAGGAGACGAGCCGCGCCACGTCGAAGATCATGTCCTTGGTGGACTCGTCCTGCATGACCTCGCCGTTGAGCCGCAGCGTCACTCGCAGGTTCGACGGGTCGGGCACGAACGCGGCCGGCACCAGGTACGGGCCGAGCGGTGTGAACGTGGGCGCGTTCTTGGCCCGCAGCCAGTCGGTGCCGATCTCCGGCATGTCGCGGCGGAACACCAGCTCGCGTGCGGTGATGTCGTTGGCAATGGTGTAGGCGGCCACGTGCTCCAGCGCGTCCTCCGGATCCACCCGGAACGCCGGGCGGCCGATCACCGCTGCCAGCTCCAGCTCCCAGTCCGGCTTCACGCACCAGGCCGGGATCACCACGTCGTCGTACGGGCCGGTGACGGAGGAGGGCAGGCCGACGAACACGTACGGCTGGTCCTCGGCCGCGCGGCGGTCCATCATCGCCCCCACCTCGGCCCGCACCTGCTCGGCCGGCCGCCCGCCGGCGGGCTCGTGCGCCACGGCCAGGTCGATCACGTGGGTGCGGTAGTTCGCGCCGGACTGCAGGATCTGCCGCGGCTCGACGGGCGCGTGCACCCGCAGCTCCGCCAGCGGCAACCACGCCCCCGAAGACGTCGACGCGGCGTCGTGCAGCAGCGGCAGGACGTCTTCCCAGCTCTCCAGCAGCGCGCGCGTGGTCGGCGCGGGGACGACAGGACGCAGGTCCAGGACGCGATCGCCGACGACCAGGCCGGGAAAGGCCGGGGCGGTCCCAGCGGAGAAGGACCCGAGCGCGAAAGGGCCGGCGAGAGACAGGGATGTTTCCATGAGGTTTCCTCCGGATGCGATGCCTTAACCTTGAGCCACCCATAAGAATTTGGGAAATTTATTCTTCAGATGCAAGCCATCCACGACATGGATATGTGCGTGAACCTCGCCAACCTCGACCTCAACCTCCTCGTCGCCCTGCGCGCGCTGTTGGAAGAGCGCAACGTCACCAAGGCCGGCCTGCGCATCGGACTGAGCCAGCCCGCGATGAGCGCCGCCCTGGCCAGACTCCGCCGCCACTTCTCCGACGAACTGCTGGTCAGACAGGGCAACCGCTACGAGCTGACCCCGCTCGGCACCGCCCTGCGCGCGCCCGTCGCCAACGCCTACGCCACGCTGGAACGGCTGTTCACCAGCCGCGCCGACTTCAATCCGGCCACCGAACAGCGCGACTTCACTTTGCTCTCCTCCGACTACGCGATCGCGGTCTTCGGCGCGCGGCTGGCCCGCGTGCTGCACGAGTCGGCGCCCGGCGTACGACTGCACTTCCGGCACCTGCCGCCCGACATCGTGGAGAACCCCGAAACCCTGCTGCCCAGCGTGGACGGCATGCTCATGCCGCACGGCGTGATCTCCGGCCTGCCCGCGGTCGAGCTCTACCGCGACGAATGGGTGTGCCTGGTGTCAGCCGGACATCCGGAGATCGGCGAGCACATCATGCTGGACGATCTGGCCCGCCTGCCATGGGTGGTCTACCAGCGCACCTTCGACACCCCGGTCACCCGCCAGCTCACCATGCTCGGGCTGGAACCGCACGTGGAGGTGTCCGTGCAGAGCTTCCAGCTCCTGCCGTCACTGGTGGCCGGCACCCGCCGGGTCGCCCTCGTGCAGCAGCGGCTCGCGCACCTGCTGCGCGACCTCGCCCCCGTCCGCGCACTGCCATGCCCGTTCGAGGCGGTGCCGCTGCAGGAGGCCATGTGGTGGCACCCGGTGCACACCCACGACGCCGCCCACATCTGGCTACGCGAAACCGCCGAACGGGTGGCCGCCGAGCTCCCGGATCCACCGGCTCTCTCCGACAACGGACACGAGGCGACCACATGACACATCTCGACTTCAACCTCGTCGCCGCACTCCGGGCACTGCTGGAGGAACGCAACGTCACCCGGGCCGCCGCGCGGCTCGGCCTCAGCCAGCCCGCCATGAGCGCCGCGCTGGCGCGCCTTCGCCGCCACTATGGCGACCCCCTGCTCACCCGCGCCGGCAACGCCTACGAACTGACCCCGCTGGCGGCCATCCTGCGGGAGCGAAGCGCGGCCGCCTGCGACATGCTGGATCGGGTCTTCAGCGCTCAGGCGTCCTTCGACCCGGCCGAACCCCGCGACTTCACGCTGGCCTGCTCCGACTACGGCGCCGCGGTCTTCGGCGCCGCGTTGGCCCGCGTCCTGCACGAGCACGCCCCCCAGATCCGTCTCCATCTGCGCCATCTCTCCCCGGCGCTGGTGGAGAACGCCGCCACCGTGCTCAGCACGATCGACGGGATGGTCCTGCCGCACGGCGTCATCGACGGCCTGCCCGCCGTGGAGCTGTACCAGGACCGCTGGGTGTGCCTGATCGCCGACGATCATCCCGACGTACCCGGCGGGCCGACTCTCGATGATCTCAACCGCCTGCCCTGGGTGGTGTACCAGCGCGCCTACGACGCCCCGGTCGCCCGGCAGCTCAGCATGATGGGGACGAGTCCGCGGGTGGAGGTCTATGCCCCTACCTTCCAGCTGCTGCCCCTGCTGGTGGAGAAGACCCGGAGGGTCGCCCTCATACAGGAGCGACTGGCTCGTCTCTCGGTCGGCGGCGCGCGCGTACGCGTCGAGCCGTGCCCCTTCCCCGCCGTCCCGGTACAGATGGCCCTGTGGTGGCATCCGCACCACAAGCACGACCCCGCGCACATCTGGTTGCGTGAAAGGGCTACCGAGGTGGGACAAGCCTTGCGAAATGCCCCAGAGCCATCCACCCGCTGAATAACGGGCATCACGACTTTCCGTCTTCCGCGCACCGCGTCCGGTGTCCAACAGTGATGCTGCACATTCCCCGCGACATCAAGCGAGGCCCGCATGTCACAGCCGGCCACCGTGAAGCAGGCGGGTTTGCCGCAGCTGATTCTGCTGCTCATCGGCAGCTGCATGCCCGTGCTGGGCGCCGTCCTGCTCTCGCCTGTCCTCCCCCGCATCAGCCAGCACTTCGCCGCCACGCCGGGCGTGGACGTGCTGGTCCCAGTGATCTTGAGCGTTCCGGCGCTGTTCATCGCACTCGGAGCACCCTTCGCCGGCGCCATCGCCGACAAGTTCGACCGCAAGCGCCTACTGATCGCCGCCATGGTCGGCTACGCGATCTTCGGGACCGCGCCGCTCTACTTGGACTCGATCCAGGCGATCCTGGCCAGCCGCGTGCTCGTCGGCGTGTGTGAAGCGGCCATCATGACCTGCTGCACGACCCTGATCTCCGACTACTGGTCGGGCCCCCTCCGGGTCCGCTATCTGGGGCTGCAGACCTTGGTCGCCACCGTGGCCGCGACCGCCTTCTTCGCGCTGGGCGGATTGCTCGGGGCCGACGGGTGGCGCACGCCGTTCTGGCTGTACGCGGCGGCCGCGCTCGCCGCGATTCCCATGGCCGTCCTTCTGTGGCAACCGGCTGCCTCGCACCACAAGGAACGCAGCCCGTGGCCATGGCGCATCCTGGCCCTCCCTTGTCTGGTCACCATCGGCGGGGGCGTCGTCTTCTACACGCTCATCGTCCAGCTGTCCTATGTCCTGGACGACGCGGGGGTCTCCGACACGGCCGCGATCGGCGGCATCACCGCGCTCGTATCGCTGGCGACCGCCATCGGAGCCGGCCTGTTCGCCAAGGTCTCCGCCCGTGGGGCGCGGACGCTGCTCATCGCCGAATTCGTGGTATCCGGCCTCGGCCTACTGCTGATCTTCATGGCACAAGCGGTTCCCTTGATCATCGCGGGTGCCGTACTGACCGGCTTCGCCACCGGTGTTCTGCTCCCCACACTGCTCACCTGGGCGGTCAACAAGCTGCCCTTCGCCCAGCGCGGTCGCGGAACCGGCCTGTGGACGGGCGCTCTGTTCCTCGGGGAATTCCTCTCTCCGCTGCTCGTCAGCGCCCTGACCGCGGCAACCGGAGGGCTCGGTCTCTCCCTCGCGGTCATCGGAGTCGCGTCACTGGTCCTGGCCATCCTCACCGCGACGATCTTGACCGTCCCAACCGAACCGCTCAACGCCCCGGCAGCCCAAGAGGCGTCATAACAGCGCGGTCCAAGACCAAGCCCTGCACGATATGCGGGCTAGATCGTTTCCAGGATCGCCACGACTTCCCCCACCCGGGGGTCGTCCATGGCCTTCCATTCGGCCAGTGCGGACTGCAGGACCTGTCTGGCCGGTTCGCGCCGGCCTGCGTCCGCCAGGGCCTGGCCCAGGTCGGTCAGGGCCGTGGCCAGCCAGCGGCGGTTGCCCTTGCCCTGGTAAAGGGCCACCGCCTCGCGGAAGGAGCGCAGGGCCCGGCGCCAATCTCGCAGGGCCGCGTACGCACGTCCGAGATGACTCAGAACGTCGCCGCGCACATCGGTGTTGCCGTTGAGGGCGGCGGCATCGAGGGCCCGGCGGAAGTAGTGAACCGCGAGCACGTGGTCGCCGGCCAGGTGGCTCACGGTGCCCAGATTGTCGAGGAGGTGCGCGATTCCGTACTGACCGCCGAGCCGTTCGTACAGTGTCAGCGCCCGTTCCAGACAGCGCCTGCCCTCGGCGGGATCGCCGAGTTCGCCGTGGACCAGGCCGATGTTGCCCAGCACCATCGCCTCGCCTCTGGCGTGTCCGGCCTGCTGGAAGTGGGACAGCGACCGCTCGAAGCAGGACAGGGCGGCCGGGTGGTCGCCCATGTCGAAGTGGACGCAGCCGAGGGAGTTGAGTGTGTAGCCCTGCCCGGCCGGCTCGCCGGCGATCTCGGCCGCCCGCAGCGCCGACCGGGCGAACTCCAGGCCGTCGTGCCAGGGGATGTACCGGTCGAAGAAGGTGGTCATGGCGATGGAGATGCGCCACGCGTGCCCGGCCTGGCCGCTCGCCGCCGCGCAGGCGATCACGGAGCGCAGGCAGTGATACTCCCGTTCCAGCCAGCTCGTCGCCTGGCGGTGGTCGCCGAACGCCAGTGGCGGGATCTCGGTGGTGTACGGCTCGACGAAGTCCCGGACGCGGTGGGGCAGCAGTTGCCGATCGGCCTCTACGACGGTGTACAGGTACCAGTCCAGCAGCCGGTCCACCGCGGCGTCGCGCTCACCGGCCCGCTCCTCCTCCATGGCGCGGCCGGTGGCGTACAGGTGCACCAGGTCGTGCAGCTCGAAGCGGTCCGGCTGGACCTGCTTGACGAGATGGGCGGCGACGAGCTGGTCGAGCAGCGCGTTCGCCTCCCACGGCGGCACGCCGACGAGCGCGGCCGCGGCCTCCAGCGAGAGGTCTCCGGTGGGATGCAGGCCGAGCAGGCGGAACATCCTGGCCACCGGCGGGGTCAGCGCCCGGTAGGACCACAGCAGGGCGGTGTTGAGATCGGCGAGGGGGTCGTCCTCGCCGATCCGGAACTGCTCCAGGCGGGCCTTCTCGTCCTCCAGGGCGCTGACGATCCTGGCCAGGCCGCCGCCGCGGTGGGCACGTTCCGCGATGACGGACAGCGCCAGCGGAAGGCCGGCGCAGAGCTCCACCAGGCGTACGGCCGCGTCACGCTCGTCGGCCACCTGTCGCGCGCCGATCACCTTCTCCAGCAGCTCAAGGGATTCGGGCCCGGTGAGGGTGTCGAGAGTGAGCTGGCGGGCGCCGTCTCTCGCGGCCAGCCCGCGGAGCTGGTTGCGGCTGGTGACCAGGACCAGCGAGTTGGCCCCCGGCAGCAGGGGCCGTACCTGCGCGCTGTCGCGGGCGTTGTCCAGGAGGAGAAGCATGCGCCGGCCGGCCAGCGTGCTGCGCAGCATCGCCGCGCGCGCGTCCAGGTCCGCGGACAGGCTGGTGGCGGAGACGCCCATCGCGCGCAGCAGTGTCTCGATGGCGACCATCGGTTCCATGGGCGCACCGGGGCCGAACCCGCGCAGGTTCAGGTAGAGCTGCCCGCCGGGGAAGCGGTCGATCATCTGATGCGCCCAATGGACCGCCAGCGCGGACTTGCCCGCGCCTCCCGGGCCGCCGATCACCACGATCTCAGTACGCCCCGGCACGTCGGCCACGAGCCGGTCCAGCCGGTCCAGCTCGGCCAGCCGCCCAGTGAAGTGCGCGACGCCGGAGGGCAGCTGCTGCGGCGTCATCGAGGCGGCGACCACCTCGGTCTCGCCCGCGGTCAGGATGGACTGGTGGGCCCGGCGTAACAGCTCGCCGGGGCGTACGTCCAGGTCCTCGCGCAGGCGGTGGGTGACGCTCTGATAGGCCTCCATGGCCTCCGCCTGCCGTCCCGAGCGGTGCAGGGCGCGGATGAGGTTGGCCCACAGGCGCTCGCTGTAGGGATGCCTGGCGGTGGCGGCCCTGAGGACGGCGATCCCCTGCTCCGGCCTGCCCCATTCGAGGTGGAGGTCCGACCAGCGTTCCAGGGTACGCAGCTGCTCCTCGACGAGCAGGGAGATCTCCTCGCGATGAAGTGCCTCCGAGGGGACGTTCGCCAGCAGCGGCTCTCCGCACAGCGCCATCGCCTCGGTCAGCGCGGCCAGCTCCTCGGCCGGCTCACCCCTGCGGGATCGTCGGCAGATCTCCCGATAACGCAGCAGGTCGAGGCTGTCGGGGGTGGCGGTGATGGTGTAGCTGCCGTCGAAGGTCCGGATGAGACCGGGGGCGCCCAGGGCCTGGCGCAGGCGGGTCAGGTGGGTCTGCAGGGCCGCTCGCGCGTTGGCCGACTCGTCACCGTCCCACATCCGCGTGATCAGGTGGTCGGCGGAGACGCGTTCGTTGGCGTGCAGCAGCAACGTCGCGAGCGCGATGCGCTGCTTGGGCCCGGACAAGGGGATCTCCGCTCCGGCGCTGCTCACACGTAGCGCGCCCAGGACGCTGAAGTGGATCAAGCGACCCGCCCTACACCCCTGTGCATTCGGCTGAGCCTAGGGGCCGCCGACGACAAGTTCAAAGACCGTGGCCGCCATACCAGCCTGTCCGGCTGAGGCACCTGGGACATCGCGCGTCGGGGTTGGACGCTCGCCGACGCGGAGCCGGACGCTGCGATTCAGGGGTCAAGGATGATGACGGACGCCTGCGCCCGTAAGTGGTGGCGTAAATTCGGAGCGGCATGGAATGCTGCCTGAAAGGGCACTGACGGGTTTTGGCTTAGCCGGCTCGGCTCCGGCGTTCATCGCAGGGTGAGTGGGATCTCGGATGCGATGCGGGTCAGCTTCTCCGGGTTGCGGACGTAGTAGAGGCCGGTGATGCGGGTGTCCTCGACCCGGATCGCGATGACGCCGTCGATCTCGCCGTCCAGGCGTAGGACGAGTGCCGGGTTGCCGTTGACCACCGTGGGGTCACCGGTGACCGCGACTCCAGCCTTGCCGAGGCCACCGATGATCAAGCGGGACACCTTGCCGGCGCCGGTGATCGGCCGCGGCGCGGCCTTCTTGACGCCGCCGCCGTCGCCCACCAGGACGACCTCAGGGGCGAGCACGTCAAGGAGGCCCTGCAGGTCCCTGGTTTCGAGCGCGCGCCGCAACGACTCCAGAGCCGTCCGGGCCTCGCTCGGCGAGATCACCTCGCGAGGGCGGCGGGCATCGACGTGCCGGCGGGCGCGGTGCGCGATCTGGCGGACGGCGGCGGGGTTCTTGCCGACGGTGGCCGCGATCTCGTCGTAGCTGACGCCGAAAGCCTCACGCAGCACGAAGACGGCGCGCTCGGTCGGCGACAGCGTCTCCAGCACGAGCATCAGCGCCATCGACACGCTTTCGGCGAGCTCGACGTCCTCGGCCACGTCCGGCGTGGTGAGCAGGGGCTCGGGCAGCCAGGAGCCGACATACGCCTCCTTGCGGCGTCTCATGGTGCGCAGCCGGTCGAGCGAGCGCCGGGTCGTGATCCGGACCAGGTACGCGCGCTGGTCGCGTACCTGGCCCATGTCGACCTTCATCCACCGCAGCCAGGTTTCCTGGAGGACGTCTTCGGCGTCGGCCACCGATCCGAGCATCTCGTAGGCGACGGTGAAGAGCAGGTTGCGGTGGGCGACGAACACCTCGGTGGCGGAGTCCATCGGGTCACCGCCGGCGAGCGGCTCGGCTGTGCCCGTCGTTGGCTCGCTGCGCTCGTTCATGGCCGGCTCCTGCCGTTCGCTGTCAACTGTGCTCGCCTCACAAGACGGCGACCCTCACCGCTGTGTGACATCCGTGACGGTGGCGCACGTCACATGGCCGCGCTGTCACAGAGGTCGGGGCAGCGGCGCCTCATGTTCGTCAGGACACCGCGATCCGCGCGGTGATCGCCACCGCAGAAAGAACGGAAAGACATCATGAGCAAGGTCTGGTTCATCACCGGTTCCTCACGCGGCCTGGGCCGTAACTTCGTCGAGGCCGCCCTGTCGCGCGGCGACAAGGTGGCCGCGACCGCCCGGAACACCGCAAGCCTTGACGAGCTGGTCGCCACCTACGGCGACGCACTGCTTCCGCTGGAGATGGACGTGACCGACAAGGCCGCCGTCTTCGACAGCGTCAAGCTGGCCAAGGAGCACTTCGGCCGGCTGGACGTCATCGTGAACAACGCCGGCTACGCCCAGGTCGGCGCGATCGAGGAGCTGACCGAGCAGCACCTGCGCGACCAACTGGAGACCAACCTGTTCGGCGCGGTGTGGGTCATTCAGGCCGCGCTGCCCTACCTGCGCGAACAGGGCGCGGGGCACATCATCCAGCTGTCCTCGGCGGCCGGGCTCCTGGCAATGCCGCTCGGCGGCGCGTACCACGCCTCCAAGTGGGCCCTGGAGGGCCTGAACGAGGCCCTCGCCCAGGAGGTCGCCGGCTTCGGCATCAAGGTGACCGTGGTCGAGCCCGGCGGTTTCGCCACCAGGTCCGGCAAGAACCCCGATCCGCTCGCCAACGGCCACGTGGCCGCGCCCAACCCGATCTACGACGGTCTCCGCCAGCGCCTCGCGGGGATCGCGGGAAAGCAGCCCGCCGGCGACCCGGCCGCCGCGGCCCAGGCGCTCCTCAAGATCGTCGACTCCGACGACCCGCCCCTGCGGGTGCTCTTCGGCCAGGGCTTCTACCCGATGATCCAGCAGGTCTACGCCGACCGGCTCAAGACCTGGGCCGACTGGCAGGACCTGTCAGCGGAGGCTCACGGCAAGCTCGACCAAGAATGAAGAGTAGTCGCATATACAATGCTATTGCTAAATAGTCGCAATAATATGGAGCATGACTGACCCCACCCCGCCAGTACGGCGGTCCCTGTTCCTCCACGCGCCCATCCGGCGCGGGCCGCGCGCTGTGCTGGAGCGCATGCTCGCCCTCGTGGACGACGACACCCCGCCGGATGGCCCCGATGGCCCGGTCGCGGTGCTCGAACGGCGCATGGCCGCTCTTCTCGGCAAGGAGGCCGCGCTGTTCTTCCCGAGCGGGACGATGGCCCAGCAGGCGGCGCTGCGGGTGCACGCCGAGCGGAGCGGACGGCGCGCCTTCGCCGCGCACCCCCAGTCCCACCTCGACGTATGGGAGGAACAGGGCTACAACGCCGTCCACGGCCTATGGCTGCACCGGACCGGCGACCCGTTCGAGCTGATGACCGCCGAAGACCTGACGGCCATCGGCGAACCGCTCGCCGCGGTGGTGTGGGAGCTGCCGCAGCGTGATCTCGGCGGGCTCCTGCCCGAATGGGATGACCTGTGCGACCAGGTCGCGATCGCGCGGGCCACCGGCGCCGTCCCGCACCTGGACGGCGCCCGGATCTGGGAGGCCCAGACCTACTACCGCCGCCCTCTGGCGGAGATCGCCGCGCTGTTCGACACCGTGTACGTCTCGCTGTACAAGAGCCTGCTGGGCACACGCGGCGCCGTACTCGCGGCGGACACCGCCACGGTGGCCACCGCCAGGACCTGGCGGCAACGGCTCGGCGGCGGCATCCGCGACGCGTGGCCGCTCGCCCTGTCCGCCCTGGTCGGCCTCGACACGATCGCTGACCGGATGCCCGTCTACCGCGACCACGCCATCGCGATCGCGGCGGCCGTCAACGCCGACGGCGCCGCCCGCGCCTACCCCGATCCTCCGCAGACGCCGATCTTCCACGTCCACCTGCCGGCACCCCGGCGGGCCGTCGAGCAGGCCGGCGCGGCCATACTCGCCGAACACGGCGTCCAGTTGTACGGCCGCGTGCGATCCGGACCGGACCCGTCCCGGTGCAGCTTCGAGGTGACCGTCGGCGAGAACGCGATGGACTTCACCCCCACCGAGGTCGTCACCCTCCTCCACGAACTCCTGGAGCGCGTGCGCGCGGTCGGTTGACCGCTTGCGAAGGTCAGACTCCTGCGTCCACCAGCTTGGAGATCGCCTCCAGGGCGTCGAAGCGGGAGAAATCATCCCGAAGTTTCTGCGCACGAGCGCGATATGAGGGCGTCGACAGGACGGTGTCCACGGCGCTGCGGAGTGCGGCGTCGTCGGGCCGGGCGGTGCCCAGGTTGACTCCTGAGCCACTCCACTCGACCCGGGCGGCGATCAACGGCTTGTCCTCGGTGGCGCCCCCGACGACGAGCGGGACACCGTGCCGTAGGGCGGTATGCACACCACCGTAGCCACCGTTGGTCACCAGAACATCGGCGAAGGGCAGCAGCATGTCGAAGGGGATGAAGTCCGCCAGCCGTGCGTTGTCCGGGACAGTTCCCATGAGGTTCCGCACCTCCTCGGCACCATCCGGACGCGCGGTGGCCGCGACGACAAGGGCATCGGAGTCGCCGAGGACGCGCACCGTGGGAATCACCAGTTCCTCCAGGTCCACGTTGGCGAACGTCCCCTGCGTGGCCACCACGACCGGAGCTACGGCGCGATGGACGTGATCACGCTGGCGGAGGGGCAGCAGGTCGTGGTGGACTCCGGGCACCTGGTCGCCTACGACGAGACGGTCAAGAGCAATCTGCGCCGGGCGGTCGAAGGTAAGACGGTCCAGTCACTCAAGTCAGGCGAAGGCTTGGTCTTCGAGTTCACCGGGCCGGGCCGGATCATGACACAGACCAGGAATCCCGGTGCCCTGATCCTCCACCTGACGGAAGTGCTCCCCTTCGAGCGCGCTTGACACCGTGAGCAGGTGCCCGCCCGGCTGGATCACTCGGGATCCGGGTGAGCCGTCCTGAGTTCCCGGCGCAGCCGGGCCGGGTCGACTTCGGTCACAGCCGTCTTTCCGTCCAGCTCCCAACCCTTCCCGTACGCCGCGGCGAAGGCTTCCTCGCCCAGCGCGGCCCGCCCTCGGCGGGTCAGCTCGCGTACCTGCTGATCGGTGCGGTCGTGAGCGCCGCGCAGCCGGGAGGCGGCGCCGAGCAGGACGGCCGACTCGTGATGCCGCCCGTGCGCCGCCGCGAGCGCGGCCGCCGTCACCGCCCCCAGCGACAGGATCGGCAGGTCCCGGGTCTCCAGCGCCACCGCGTACGCCTTCTCCAGCGTCTTCTTCGCGCCGGCCAGGTCACCCAGCTCCAGGCAGAGCGAGGCCCGCACGTTGCCGGCCAGCGCCCGCGCGTGGTGACCGGGGAATGTGGTGTCACCGCGCAGAGCCCGGTCGGCGTCGTCGAGCAGTTCCCGCGCTCGGTCCAGGTCGCCGCGCCGCACCCGGAAGGCGGCCTCCCACGCGTCGACCAGGGCCGACATCTCCGGCGAGTTCGCACGCAGCGCCCGTTCCCGGGCCGAGTCGATCATCGCGATCGTCGCGTCGGTGTCGCCGCGCCGCAGGTGCAGGTCGATCCAGCGCAGGTCGCTGAACACCTCGTCGCTGAGGCTGAGTGAGCCGAACTCCCCGGCCAGCGACCGGGCCTCGCGCAGGTCGGCCAGCGCTCCGTCGAGGTCGCCGTCGTACTGCCGCTGCTGGGCGCGCATCGGCAGCACGGTGGCCTGGCCCCAGCGGTCGCCGACCTGCCGGAAGCAGGCCAGGGCCGCTTCCACGTCGGTGCGCATCTTGTCCAGCTGGCCCGCGTTCTCGGCGAACTGGGCCCGGAACATGCGGGCCAGCCCGGACAGCCACACGTCGTCGCCGTCGACCAAGCGCTCGGTGATCACGAGCGTGGTCTTCACCTCCTGTCCGAACGCGAGCGGGAGCGCGGTGAGCGCGCCGTACGGGCCCGGCAGCTCGGGACAGGCGAGCAGCCGGTCGGCCAGCTCGCGCAGCTGCGCCTGGTCGTACGCGGCCTCCTCGGTGGTCATCCCCGGCCGGGTGCCGACCCGGTTGATCAGGTAGATCGCGTGGGCGCAGTCGCGGTCGGGCGTCGGCGCACCGCCGGGCACCGCCAGTGCCTCACCCAGCCAGTAGGCCGCGTCGGCGTGCCGGCCGAGCATCTGCCAGTACCAGGTCAGGTTCAGGGCGAGAGCGACCGCGCCGGGGGCGTCGCCGGTGTCGCACCGCCGGCGCAGGGCGGCCAGCGTGTTGTCGTACTCGGCGCTGATGACTCGCATGGCCGCCAGCTGGCCGGGTCCGCACAACTGCGGGTCGCACCGGGCCATCAGCTCGGCGAAGTAGCCGGCGGCCAGGTCGCGGACGGTGTCGAGGTCGCTCGTCTCGGCCAGGCGGTCAATGCCGTACTCGCGCAGCGTCTCCAGCATGCGGTAGCGGCCCGGGTCGGGCGCGAGCTGCAGCAGCGACCGATCGACCAGGCCCGCGAGCAGCTCGGGAATCTCGGCAGCCGACACCGCGGTGTCGGCGCAGACCGCGGTGGCCGAGGCCGGCGTGACGCCGCCGGACAGGATCGAGACGCGTTCGGCGACGGTACGCTCGTGCTCGCTCAGCAGCTCCCAGCTCCAGGCGATGACCGCGCGCAACGTGCGGTGCCGGGGCAGCGCGGTACGGCTGCCGGTGGTGAGCAGCCGGAACCGGTCGGACAGCCCGTCGGCCAGCTCGGGCAGCGACAGCGTCCGCAGCCGGGCCGCGGCCAGCTCCAGCGCCAGCGGCATCCCGTCCAGGCCGCGGACCACCCGCCGGACCTCGGGCAGCGTCGTCTCGTCCACGTCGAAGCCCGGGCGCACGGCCGCCGCTCGTTCGGTGAACAGGCGTACCGACGCCGCCCGCCGGACCTGCTCGACGCCGTCGTCCGGCCCGGGCAGCGCGAGCGGGCCGAGCGGCACCAGCACCTCGCCGTCGACCGCGAGGGGTTCGCGGCTGGTGGCGAGCACGCGCAGCCCGGGGCAGCGGGACAGCAGTGCCGCGACCAGGTGGGCCACGGCGTCGATCAGGTGCTCGCAGTTGTCGACCAGCAGCAGGCTCTCCCGGCCGCCGAGCTGGTCGGCGAGTACGTCCAGCTCGTCGCCCTCGACCCGCATCCGGGCTTCGAACATCGCGCCACCGCGCAGCCCGATCCCGGCGAGCACGGCCGCGCCGACCTTGGCCGGCTCGGTGACCGAGGCGAGGTCGATCATCCAGGCGCCGTCACGGTAGTCGTGGCGGTGGCGGCGGGCGGCCTCGACGGCGAGGCGCGTCTTGCCGGCGCCGCCCGGGCCGAGCACGGTGACCAGGCGACCGGCGGCGAGCAGCGTGTCGATCCGGGCGAGGTCGTCGTCGCGCCCGATGAAGCTGGTCAGCGGCGCGGGCAGGTTACTCGGCCTGGTCTTCGCGGCGGCGGTGGTGGCGGTGCTGGCGGTGGCAGTGCTGGCGGCGGTGCTGGCGGCGGCGGTGGCGGCGGCGGGCCGCTCGGCGCGGAGCAGGTGCAGGTGGCGCTCGCGTAGGGCGGTGCCTGGGTCAGTGCCGAGGACGTCGGCCAGGGTTTCGCGGACCCGCTCGTACAGGGCCAGGGCCTCGGCCTGGCGACCCTGGGCGGCGAGCGCGTCCATGAGCAGCGCGGCCGCCCGCTCGTAGACCGGCTGCTCGGCGAGCAGGGCGGCCAGGCGGGCGGCGGCCGCGTCGGCGCGGCCCAGGGACAGCTCGGCATCGGCGAGGTCGGCGACGGCCTCGATCGAGGTGTGGGCCAGCCGGGTCGCGGCGGCGGGCGCTACCGCGGCGACGACCGTGGGCTCGGCGCCGGGACGGTCGCCCCACAGCGCCACGGCCTCGCCGAGCACAGCCGCCGCGCCATTCGGGTCGCCGGCGCGCAGGCGGTCACGCCCGGCGGCGGCGAGCTGCTCGAACCGCAGCGCGTCCACGTCGGCCGCGTCGACGTCCAGCCGGTAGCCACCCGCGACCTGCGCGACATCGCCGGCCGAGCCGAGTGCCCGGCGCAGCCGCGAGACAAGGGCCTGCAGAGCGTGGGCGGGGTCGGCCGGCGGGTCCTCGGCCCAGATCGCGTCGAACAGGACGCCCTGCTCGACCGCGCGCCCGCCGGCGAGCGCGAGCCGTACGACCAGACCCTGCAACCGCGCACCCGGAACGGACAGGGCGACGTCACAGCGAGACGCCTGAAAGGCGCCGAGCAGCGTGACGCGAAGCCGCGCACCCCCGTCCATCTCCCGATCCTCGCGTACGCACCCTCGGGTCCCCAAATCATCCGCCATGGGAAGCCTGCCGGGTGCTTGCTCGAACGCAGCGGTGACGCGGGGTGTCAGCGCCGTGTGCGCCCCTGTGAGCGCCGTGTGCGCCCCGTGTGAGCGGCCCGCTTCAGTCTTGGGGTGCCTGAAGAGAACAGGACGACGAGCTTCGAAAGCCTCGAAAGCCTCGGAAAGGGAGTTCTCATGCATGACGTAGTGATCGTGGGCGCCGGCCCGGTTGGTCTGTTCCTTGCCTGCGAGCTTGGTCTCGCGGGCTGCTCTGTCCTGGTGCTTGAGCGGGATCCGGAGCCCCGCTCCCCGTGGAAGGCGGACCCGCTCGGGATGCGGGGCCTGTCCGCCGCGTCGGTCGAGGCGTTCTACCGCCGGGGGATGCTGCACCCGCTCTTGAAGACGTCGGGCGTCAACGACTATCCCGACGCGGACGAGCCGTCACCATCCCCTCGTGGCGTGGGCCACTTCGCCGGCATGATGCTCGATCCGGCCAAGGTCGACGTCGCCGCTCTGCCGTTCCGGCTGCCCAGCCCGGCGATGGAGGGCGTGATGACGAACCTCGAAGCGATCGAGACCGTACTGTCCGAGCGGGCATCCATGCTCGGCGTGGAGATCAGGCGCGGCGTCACGATCTCAGCCATCGCGCAGAACGATGAGAGCGTGGTCGCGCGAGCCGGCGAGCACGAGTACGCGGGGCGCTGGCTCGTCGGCTGCGACGGCGGGCGCAGCGCGGTGCGTGGGCTCGCGGGCTTCGACTTCGTCGGCACCGAGCCGCAGTTCACCGGCTACGCCGTGCACGCCACCATCGCCGATCCCGAGAAGCTGCGCCCCGGGTTCAATCCGACGCCGACCGGCATGTACCTCCAGACGCCCCTGAAAGGGCACATCGGCATGATGGAGTTCGACGGCGGCGCGTTCGATCGCTCGCAACAGCCGACTCGCGAACATCTCCAGGCGGTTCTGCGCCGTGTATCCGGCACCGACGTGACGCTGAGCGAGATCCATCTCGCCTCCAGCTATACCGATCGGGCGATGCAGACGACGACCTACCGGCAGCGGCGCGTCCTGCTCGCGGGCGACGCCGCTCACATCCACTCTCCCCTCGGAGGGCAGGGACTCAACACCGGCATCGGCGACGCCATGAACCTGGGATGGAAGCTCGCGGCGACCGTGCACGGGTACGCGCCGGACGGGCTTCTCGACACCTACACCCGCGAGCGCCATCCGATCGGTTCCTGGGTGCTCGACTGGACGCGCGCCCAGGTGGCGGCCATGAAGCCGGACCCGCATGCCCAGGCGATCCAAGGAGTGATTCGCGACCTGATCGGGACCCGTGACGGAACGACCTACCTGTTCGACAAGATGTCGGGATCGTCGATCCGCTACGACCTCGGCAGCGAGCAGCCGCTGGTCGGCCGTAACGCCCCGGATTTCCGTTTCGAGGACGGCACTCGCCTCGGCGACCTGATGCAGGACGGACGAGGCGTCGCGCTCGATTTCAGCATCGACCGATGCCTCCACGGTTCAGCGATGGGCTGGGAGAGCCGGGTGCGGTATGCGGCCGGGCCGGCGAGAAACGACCTCGGATCAGGTGCCGTGCTTGTCCGACCTGACGGCGTAGTCGTCTGGGCAGGTGATCGCGAGCCTGATCGTGAAGCTTTTGAGCGGGCCGCCGGCCATTGGTTCGGTAATCCGACAATCTCCTCAACCGAGTTCTAGGAGCGTACACATGACAATCACCCTCCGACCGGGAAGCACCGTAATGTTCACCGGCGATTCGGTCACCGACTGCCAACGACTTGAGAGCGAAGACCGTCTCGGGTTCGGCTACCCGCTGCGCGTCGCGGGAGAGTGGGGACTCCGGCACCCGGACAGGCCCGTGACCTGGCTGAACACCGCCATGGCCGGCGACAAGGTGATGGACCTCGAAGCCCGATGGCAGGCGGACGTGCTCGACGCGCGCCCGGACGTGGTGTCGATCCTCGTCGGCGGCAACGACGTGGCCTGGCACACGTACGACCCGGACGGCTACGTGATCTCCGCGGAGGAGTACGCGGCGGGTTACGACCGCCTGCTCGCGCCCCTCGCCGAGGCCGGCGCCGAACTCATCCTCATCGAGACGTTCCTCCTGCCGATCAGCGGAAGCGTCGAGGTCGGTGACGTGTACGTCGGCGAGAAGGAGCGAAAGGAATGGCGCGCCGACCTGGACCCGAAGATCCAGGTCGTGCGCGAGCTCGCCCGCAAGTACGGCGCGCACCTGCTCGCCGCCGACGGCATGTTCGCCGAACTCGCCGCGACGACCGGGCCGGAGTACTGGGCCGCGGACGGCGCGCACCCGACGCCGGCCGGTCACGCCGCACTCGCGGCGGCCTGGCTGCGCCTGGTCGCGTGACCGTGCCTCGCGATCGCCCGTGACACCGCCGATCGTGAGGCGATCCAGGCCATGCCGGCGCAGAGGACTACGGCAACGTTCCCCCGGGCGTGCCCGTCTCCTCACGCCGAACCAGCGTCAAAAACATGACCAGCACCGCACCCGCCAAATAGTGCAGGATCGGCCCGGACTCCACGATTTTCCAACCCCCGAAACGGAGGGTGTCCATACACCCATCCATGACGACCTGGATGGCGAACGGAATCGTGAATACCCCGGCGATCATCACGAACAACGCCGCCGTCAGCCACCCGGCGAGTGTCCCCCACCTTCCCCGAAGGGCGAGAGTCGCGCTCAGGCCAAACGCCATCACCGCGGTGGGCCAGCCGTTCATCTCCGCCGATATGGTCTGCCCGTTGATATCTATCAGCCAGCCGACATTCGCGAAGGGGTAGTCGGCACATGAGAAGCGGATAAAGCTCCGCGTCGAGTAGGCCGGTCCTTCGGGGAAGTATCGCCAGACGGTACGCAAGGCGGGAGCCGCCAGCGCCGCCAGGGTCAACAAAGGCACCCCCCAGCGCGGGGGAACCACCGGTAACGGAAGCAAGAGGGCCGCCACGTGGTCGTAGATGGAGGCGCCCAGCCTAGATCATCTCTGGCGGGGACGGCGGAATGTGCCCTTCGGCAGGATCGTGTTCATCCCTGACCCGGCACGCCGTCGTGTCACCGGGGTCCGGAGCGGGCCCCGGTGACGAGCAGGTCGGCATGTCATCAAGCGGCGTCGAGGGCTTCGGTGATCTTGCGGGCCATCTCGGCCATGGTGGGGCTGGGCTCGCCCTGGTGGGTGCGGGCTGCTTCGATGGCGACGGTGACGGTGCCGCGGAAGTTGTCGGCTTCTGCCGGATCCTGCTGGTTCAGCAGGCGCATGGCGGCGGTCAGGGCCGGGAGCACCTGGTCGGCGAGTTCGGCCACGGACTTGCCGTACTTCACGCCCTTGGGCGCCTTGGTGAGCACGTGCCCGACCAGGCCGGTCGCGGAGGTCAGGGCGATGGAGCCGTGGGTGGCGACCTTGTGAGCCGAGCCGGCGGCACCGGCGGCCGACATCAGCGAGACGGCGCCCCATGCGGCGATCCGCAGGGTGAGCTTGTCCTGGTCGGAAAGGGTGACGGACATGATGGTGTGCTCCTTCAGATTGGATGGACGGCTGGTGGACCGCGTCTTGGCCGCGATCGCTGAACCGTTCATGGGTCAACCATCGCCGACCGCTCTGATACCGGACCGTCGCTGCCCTGACACGGCCGCTGACACCACACCGCACGGTCAACGGGCTGGTCAGCTGGGTCGAGGGCGCCCCGCGAGGGGCTCGGTGGCACGCGCGATGAGTTTCGGCCGGGTCGCGGGTCTGTTCAGCTGACCGTCGAAGGGCGTCGCACGACGCTGTCCGGCACGAGAACACCACGGAGGACACCATGACGACCACGCCGAATGACCCGACCACCGCGCTGCCCGGCCGCCCGCCCATCGTCGACCTGGCCACCTGGCAGGCCGCCCGCGACGAGCTCCTGGTCCGCGAGAAGGCCCACACCCGCGAGGGCGACGCCATCGCCGCGGCCCGCCGCCGGCTGCCGATGGTGGAGCTCGACGGGACGGTCGAGGTCGTCGGACCCGACGGCCCGGTCCCGTTCCTGGACCTGTTCCAGGGCCGCGACGAGCTCGTGGTCTATAAGCACATGTGGCACGACGGCGCGCCGCACCAGGGGCAGTGCGAGGGCTGCACCACCGTGGCCTGGCACCTGAAGGACGCCGTCTACCTCAACGCCCGCGGTGTCTCGTTCGCCATCCTGACCACGGGCCCGTGGGACGAGGTGGTCTCCTACGTCGAGTTCATGGGCTACACCCAGCCCTGGTACTCGGTGCGCGACGTGGATGCTCCGGTCGGCGGCAGCATGGGTTACCTCACCTGCTTCCTGCGCGACGGCGACCGCGTGTTCCTCACCTACTCCACGACGGGCCGTGGCAACGAGGCGGTCGCCGGGTCCTTCAGCCTGCTCGACATGACGCCCTACGGCCGTGGCGAAGCGTGGGAGGACAAGCCCGAGGGCTGGCCCGAGGGGCGCCACCCGTGCTGGTACTGGCGCTCGGACGCGGACGGGAACGCCACCTGGGGCCCGACCAGCCGCCCCGTGCCGCAGTGGACCCGCCCCGGCGCGACCCCCGTGGAGACCCTCGGCCGGCACGACCACCACCACTGACAGGCACGTCGGTCATGATCTTGACAATAGATCGCAACATGTCCGGATCATCGGTCTCGATCTGCCTCGCCGGCCGCTGCGCGGGCGTCACACTGTTGTCCACGGCCATCGCCCTGTTCTCCTTCGATCTTGAACTGCGCACTCGAAGGCTCACGCGATGGCCGTCCCCATTTCCCGACGTCATGCCTGCCACCAGGTCAGAAGGGCGTGGTTGGCATCATCGGGGGGAGTAGCGTGATCGCATGGAACAGCGAATCACTCTGATCACGCTGGGGGTCTCCGATCTCGCTCGCGCCAAGGGCTTTTACGAGGCCCTGGGCTGGCGGGGGCAAGAAGTCGAGGAGACCGTCTTCTTCCAGGCCGGCGGCCTAGGACTGATCCTGTGGGGTCGCGACAAACTCGCGAAGGACTGCGGCCTGGAGCCTGGGCCGGCGGTCGGTTTCGGCGGGATCGCCCTGGCACACAACGTCCGGTCCGATGTGGAGGTCGATGCTCTGCTCGCGGCAGTGGAGCGGGCTGGTGGGACCATCACCAAGCCCGCGACCATCAACGCGATTGGGTTCTACTCCGGTGCCTTCGTCGATCCGGATGGCCACGCCTGGGAGATCGCGCACAATCCCGGGTTCCCCCTCGCCGAGGACGGTTCGATCACCCTTCCTGATTTCGGCGACCTCTAGCGATCTTTCGTGGACTGGGGAGACCGGCCGAAGCGATGTGAATGGCGCGGTACTGCGACGGCGGGATTCCGTACCGCCGCACGAACGTCCGGCGGAGGGTTTCGACCGAGCCCAGCCCGCATCTCGTGACCACGTCAGGCAGCGGCAATGACGTGCCGGCCACGAGGTGGTCGACACGCCTCGCATCACGTGGGTGGTCGTGGTCGCGGCACTGACGACGGTTGTGGTCCTGCGCAGGCTCGATGTCGACCCGTGGCCCGCGCTGGCGGTCGTCGTGGTCACCCTCGCCGCCGTGGGCCTCCTCGACGGCCGGTTACGCAGGCCTGGCCTGCGACAGAGCCTGGTACGGAGCCTGCCTCGCCCACGCCATACAGGGGAACGCCGATGGTGCGAGGACATCTCAGGGACGGTGATGTCTGTCGCTGACCCTGATCCTCAGGACGCCGGCATCCGCCCGCAGCCCTCTTTCAGCGTTTGATCTTAAGGGCCGACGCGAGCTGGTTACAGTGGCGACGGCCAGCAGTCAAATGCAGTTAAGGCTGGCCAAAAATCGGGAGGAGAACAGGAATGCGAAGAACCTGGCCGGTGGCGTTGGTGGCCCTCGCCACGATTGTCATGAGCGGCGCGACGCCGGCGAGTGGCGACGCGGTCGATTCGGCAACCAATTCGACGACGGCAACGGCAGCGGTCTGCGGCAGCTCGTCACTGAACGGCCCGACCACACCGCCCGCCGGCGCGGTCGTGGTCCCTGCGGGCGACAACAGCGGCGTGGACTTACGCAAGGCGAACACCACGTACTACTTCGAGACCGGCACGCACACGCTGGGCACCGACCAGTACTCCCAGATCATGCCCGGCACCGGCGCGACGTTCATCGGCGCGCCCGGCGCGGTACTGGACGGGCAGCGGCGGAACCTGTTCGCGTTCACTCAGGGGGCGATCGGCGTCACGATCCAGTACCTGACCATCACCGGGTTCGTCGCACCGCACGATCAGGGTGTGGTCAACCACGACTCCGGCGACGGCTGGGTCGTGGAGCACAACACGATCCGTGACAACTCCGGTGCGGGGCTGATGGCCGGGGCCACGAACAAGATCCGTGGCAACTGCTTGAAGGACAACGGGCAGTACGGACTGAACGCGTACAAAGCCGGCAACACCATCACCGGCCTGGTTGTGGCGGACAACGAGTTCACCGGCAACAACACCGAGGACTGGGAGCACCAGATCCCTGGGTGCGGATGTACCGGCGGGATGAAGTTCTGGGCGGTGAACGGTGCCGACGTGACCGGCAACTGGGTCCACGGCAACCACGGGCCGGGGGTCTGGGCGGACACCAACAACAACGACTTCCTCATCGAGAACAACCTCATTGAGAGCAACGACTCGCTCGCGATCTTCTACGAGATCAGCTACAACGCCGTGATCCGGAACAACACTATCCGCGGCAACGCCTGGGCCTCCGGTTCAGAGCGGGCAACGAAGGGCGACCCGTTCCCCGAAGCGGCGATCTACCTGTCCGAGGCGGATGGTGAGCCCCGCGTGAAAGCGCGGACCAGCAAGATCGAGATCACCGGCAACCGGTTGGAGAACAACTGGGGCGGGATCACCGCGTGGGCGAACGCCGACCGGTTCTGCAACAGCCCAGCCTCGACGACCAGCGACTGCACGCTGATCGTCGGGCCGACCAACACCTCGCAGTGCTCGGATCCTACCATCGCCAGCGAGCCGCTCTACACCAACTGCCGCTGGTGGACGAAGAACGTCGACATCCACCACAACACGTTCGCCTTCGACCCCAGTGCCGTCAACGGCGGCTGCCCGACGCAGTACTGCGGGCACATGGCCCTGCTGTCCAACTGGGGCACCTACCCAGCCTGGTCCCCGTACAAGGGCGCCGTGATCCAGCAGTCGATCGTCCACGAGTCGAACAACTCCTGGCACGACAACACCTACACAGGACCGTGGCAGTTCAGGGTCACCGACATGGGCACTCGCATCGCGCCCGGGCAGTGGGTCGGCCCCCAGTACGGCCAGGACGCCGGCAGCACGTTCGACGGCGGCACGCCCGTCCCGCCGTCGATCACCGAGCAGGACTTCGAGTCCTCGACGACCTCGCCCTACACCCCGTGGTACGGGGCCAGTCTGGCGCACCAGACCGGCGGCGCGCATGGTGGCACAGGCTCGCTGCAGATGACCAGCAGCCAGGCGTCTGGCAGCGCGGTGCAGCTTGACAACTTCCCCGGATACAGCGGTGTGGTCGCCGGTACGAGCTACCGCGTGTCGCTGTGGTACCGGGAGGCCGTGGCGACCATGCCTGCCGTCACGTGGAATGTGCGGTGGCGCGACGAGTCCGGCACGGTGCTGCGTACCGACGCCATCTCCCTGGCCCAGAAGACCGCCTGGACCGAAGCGGCCGGCACGTTCACCGCGCCCGCGGGCACGACCCGCGTCGACTGGACCTTTGTCTGGAACGCGAGCACCGCCGGGCCGGCGTTCCAGATCGATGATCTGGCAATCCGTACCGGGTAGCTTCAAGCAAAAGACCTGAAGAACGCGAGCCCGGTGCCGGCGGCTCCGCCCGCCTTCCTGAGACGATCTCGCCCGGACAAGCCGCAGGACTCCGCATGAACTCCGGAGCCCTGCGGCTTGTCCGCGCAATCCCACAGATGAACGCCGCAGTCATCCACCCAGCGATGGCGCCCCGCCTTCGCCGAAAGGCGATAGTCGCACTCAGACCGAGCGCCATCACCGCGGTGGGCCAACCGTTGATCTCCGCGGACACGGTTGCCCAGCTGATCTCTACCAGCCAGCCGACATCCGTAAAGACCGGCGGCTCACCGCTCAAAGGGCAGGCAGAGCCCGTCCAGTAGTAGACCGGCTCTTCGGGGAAGTCCCACCAGGCGGTACGCGAGGCGGGAGCCGCCAGCGCCGCCAGGGTCAACAAGGACAACCCCCAGCGCGGGGGAATCGCCGGTAACGGGAGCACGAGGGCCGCCACTTGGTCGTAGATCGAGGCGCCCAGCCTAGATCATCTCCGGGGAGCCCTCAGCTTGGCCGCGCATTGGCCGTGGCGACTCCGGATCAAGCCCCCACTGGGCACGGCCGGCCGGCTCAGCTGCAGCGCGCGACGCGGGTGACGGAATACGGCTTGTAGACAGCGGCGTAGAACTTCTTCTTGCCCTTGGTGTGGGCGTTGACCGTCATGCAACGGTACTTGGCGGCCTTGTCGCCGACCGAGCCCTTCCTCACGAACATGATCTTGGCGCTGACCTTGTGGCTGCAGTGGTTGTTGAAGTAGATGGTGGCGCTCGTGTTGCCCTCACCCCACGAGTAGTTGGCCCACTTGCCTCTGGGCTTGGAGCAACGGATGCTGTCGCGCTCGACCCCGGCTCGAGCCGACGCGGTGGTGGCCTTCGTCCCGGCGGTCTCCGTGCTCGTCCGTGCGGTGCCTGCCTGTGCGGAAGCTGCGGTTGCCGGAGTCAGCAGCATGGCCGTCGTGGCGGCGGAGCTGAGCAGAACGGATGTGAGCTTCTTGCGGTACATGCTTCAACCTCATAAGAGCAAAGATCTTGACCGAATCAACCGTATCGGCCATCCCAATACTCTGTAAAATCGAGATTGTCTGCCCGTCAAGCAGCCTGTTCGCCACCAGGTTGAGGGGACCTGGAGGGCGTGACGATCAGCGCCATCGCCACTGCGGAGCTGCACGCGGCGTCCAAGAGCCGCGACAGCATGTCCGACGCCCTTTCCACGGCCCTTCCGGCTCTGACCAGGGAGACGCCCGGCGCTCGATGCCCTGGCGTTGTGCCCGGACAGGACGAAAGCGGGCGCCAACACCGTCAAGTGGAAGCGGGCCGTCCTCCACAACGTGCTGGAGTACGCCGTGGAATCGAACTTGCGTAGGCTGAGCCGACGGCTTTACAGAACATGTTCGTTGCCCTTACGCCATGTTCGTCCCGGCAGTGCGCAAACATCGAACATCTGCCCGATGTTTGAATGGCGAACGTGACGCTCGAGCTAATGGACCGATGACTGGAGAATCACCAGGCTCGTCCATTCATCTGGTGAGAGCTGATACGCATTGCTAAGGCCGGTGACGTCATCTGGCGTGGGAACCAGCAAGCCCGTCTCGATGTCGGAGACCTCTTTGGCGGACACGCCAGCACGCCTACCAGCGCCTTCGAGCGAGAGCCCAGAACGCTGCCGTGCAGCTCGTAGGGCCTCGACCAACTGTGCATGCGCAGGGCTCAACGGACTGCGGGTCACGGTTACCTGGGGCTGCCGAACGTCGTTACTGGCTGAATTCGAAATTCCTCCCCATACGAACAATCCGATGACGAGGAGGATCCCCCCGGCCCCTCCTGCGGCTGCCGCGCCACGGGAATGCGCTCGTACCCAACTTAGCGTGCCATTAGCGTTTCTACGCCAGTGTCCCCTGACTTGGGTCATGGATGGACCATACGGAGCCGACAGACTGGCGTCCATAAGCAAAAAGCAAGAATAGCCTTCCGTATTCGATGCAAGGCGTCATAAAGGCTGGCCGAATTGCGGTTGTTGCACATCGAATCTGGCGACTTGGGCGATGAGCTTGCGCGAGAGCGCAAACGACGCGCACTGCGGCGACCAGCGTCTCGTCGGTCACCAATTGCCCCAGCAGGCGATCTCCAGGCCGTCGTAGCCTCAGGCAGAGGCCAGTCGGCCGACCTCCTCGAACGGTAGGTCAGCCCACTGACCGGTGAACAAGGTGCGAGGCACGGTGTTCCTTACTCAACGAATGATCGGTCCGGAGCTGCTCGCGTACGGCGCGGGCGGTGATGACGCCCAGGGCCACGGCGGTCAGGGTGGGATTGCAGGCGGTCGCGGTGGGGATCACGTTGTTGCCGCCGACGTAGAGGTTGTCGGTGTCCCAGACCCGGCCGGTGGGGTCGCAGACGCTGGTGCCGTCGTTGACGCGGCCCATACGGGTCGTCCCGAGATAGTGCAGCGAGCTGCCGGCCGGCATGAGGAACGGCTCGCCGAGCGGTCGTCCGAGCGCCTGCGCCACGGCGCGGACCTCCTCGGTCGCGGTCGCGATCGCGACCCGGTCGGCCGGACTCAGCCGGTAGTCGATGCGGATCGCCGGCAGGTCGTGCTCGTCGGCGGTGTCCTCATCGAACCAGACCCGGTTGTCGGGTGAGAGTTCCTTGCGGCAGAACCAGCCGAGGCCGATGACTTGACCTGGCCGGACGGTGACGCCCGGGTCCAGCGGTACCGGTGAGGCATCCATCTGCATGATCTGGCCGTGGAAGGGACGGTCGGGGGCGTAGGGCACCCAGGAAACGCCGGAGACAGGCACGATGGCGCCGCTGCCCGGGGTGACGGCTGCCGAGACCGGTAGGTGGACGTCGACGGGCGCGTCGTCGGGGATGTACTTCTCGTCCAAGAGGGAGGCGGCCATGATCTGGGGATGCTCGGTGAGGTAGCGGCCGAGCGCCGCGGGACGGACACCGGACACCCACAGGAGCCTCGGAGTCCGGAAGGCGTCGGCGGCGATCACGACGGCGCGGGCGCCGAGGAACTCCCGCTCGCCGGTGGCCAGACTGACAAGCTCCACCCCGGTCGCACGGTTGCCGTCGAGCCGGATGCGCGTGGCCAGCGCACTGGTGCGCAGAGTGGTGTTCGGCCGCTGCCACAGGTCGCCGGCAATGATCGCGGGGCCCGTCCAGTGCAACGCGCCGTCGTCCTCCACCGTGACCGCAACGGGCATCGGTCCCACCGGGCGGCGGTCCGGCCGGTCGAACAACGCGCCGAGCAGTTCCTGGATGGCTCCGATCAGCGGGGCACGGTCGAAGGCGTGCGTGGTGACGGCGAGGAGTTCCTCGGCTCGGCCCAGCGCCTTGTCGAGGATGTCAGCGTCCAGGGCGTCGGGGATCTCGTCGTCGACCGGCCGCGGACACGCCGCTGTCCAGTGCGCGCCCATGCCCCCGACGTTCGTGGAGATGGCCGCGTTCGGCATCGCCGGCGCTCCGACCAGAGCGGTGCCGGGCCGGGCCGCGGTTCCGCCAGGCATCGGGTCCGCGCCAGGTGGGAGATCGGCCAGCGCGCGGTTGCGCTGATCGGGGTCGGCGATGTTTCTGACGTGTCCACCCGGCGGGTCGTCCAGGGTGGGC
This sequence comes from Nonomuraea sp. NPDC049269, assembly GCF_043197155.1. NCBI lineage: Bacteria > Bacillati > Actinomycetota > Actinomycetes > Streptosporangiales > Streptosporangiaceae > Nonomuraea > Nonomuraea sp. NPDC049269. The sequence continues at coordinate 810,117 of NZ_JBICSO010000002.1, read as the reverse complement.
CCGGCCTCAAGGACGATCAACCGCAGCGCCGGGTCGGTATCCGCCAACTCGCGAGCGACCGCTGTGCCCACCGGACCGGACCCGATGATGACGACGTCGTACGGCTCACTCATCGGCACCTTCCACCTTTGCGTCGGCTGGACTCACATTTCAGGCGAGCTCAGCTTCTTCCGATGAGTGGAGAAAGTCAATCGATGGCGGGCCTGCAAGTGCTGATAGGCGGTATCAGCGTCGCCTATGTGCTCTGGGCCTGGGCCGCGCTCAGTATGGTGGCCAGGTGCGCCGGAGAGAACAGCTGGTCCAGGGCGAACTGCACGGCTCCGATGACCCCCGCGATCTCCTCGTCCACTGCGGACAGCTCGATCCGCAAGCCTTGCGTCGCTGCGGGAAGCGCGTGTTGGCGGATGGACTGCCTGATGGGACCGAGCACATGCTCGCGGGCGCGGGCGATCCCGCCGCCGATGATCACGAGGTCGGGGTTGTACGCGTTGACCAGCGCGGCGAGGCCGCCACCGATTGTCGTCGCCGCCCTGTTGAGCAGCGCCCGGGCCGCGGGATCTCCGTTGTCCGCGGCCCGCGTGATGTCGATCGGTCGGACAGCCCCGGTGTCCGCGAGAACCGCGGCCAACGCCGGACTCTGCCCGGTGTCCGCGAACAACCGACCGTCCCGGGCGAGCGCCGCACCGCCGGCGACGGTATCGAGACAGCCGACCTTCCCGCACCGGCAGATGACCTCGTTCGCCTGCGGGGCGGTCATGTGCCCGATCGCACCGGCCAGGCCCCGCGCACCCCGGTAGAGTCGGCCGTCCATCACGACAGCGGCACCGAGGCTCGCGCCGCCGCCCATGTAGAGCATGTGCTCAGACCGCCCGGCCTCCGGGTTGACGCGCCGCTCGCCGAGCGCCAGGAGGTTGACGCGGTCGTCCATCCATACCGGGGCCGAGGACAGGGAGGCCAGCCGCTCCCGGACGGGGTAGCGGTCCCAGTCGGGCATCGTCGGCAGCGCGACCGGTGATCCGCTGGTGAACGCGACCGGTTCGGGCAGGCCAAGCGCGACCGACCGGATCCTTGCCCGCGCGCCGGCTTGTTCCATGAGCACGTTGGACATGCGCTCCGCCGTGGCCAGGACGGCCTCCGGCCCACTGTCCAGGTCGATGTGCTCGTGGCTCGTACCGTGCAGGGTCCCGGCGAGGTCGGCGATGCCGGCCGTCAACTCGTTCGACGCGATGTCGATGCCCAGGACGAATCCTGCCTCCGCGCGTAGCCGTAGCCGTCGGGGCGCCCGCCCGCCGGTCGACGGGCCGAGGCCATCCGAGGCGACCAGCCCAGCAGCCTCCAGTTCGGCGACGCGTTGTGCCACGATGCTTCGGCCGAGCCCTGTTCGCTCGACGAGCGTCGCCTGGGTGATGCCCTCGCCGTCCCGGACAGCGTCCAGAACAGCGGCCAGCGAGATGAAGCGCTCACTCAGCACAGATGAGTCTCCGACGATGTGCTCGACGTATTGACTGGGCCAGTTTCGCCGTCGCCTCGGCCCGATCGACGACCGGGTGCAGCTCGCGGTACATGAGGTAGCCGCCCAGCAGGGCACCGGCGGCGGGGCGTAGGCCCTGATCGCTTTCGAACGCGATCTAGCCTAGCCAGATTAACCCACGGTCCACAGGGCTCGGGTCACCGTCCGGAAGTCCACCAGGCCGTCGATCCCGTCCTCCCAAGCCGGCCGGTGCGGAGCGCCCTTATGACGATCAGTGGATGAAGTTCGCTACACAGCGCGCCCTCGCCGGACCTTTGCCCGCGCCACGCCACCATAGATTGCGCTGATGTTACGCATAACTCATCTTTGGCTCGCAGGACATTGACTTTTTCCGGTAGCAGGCAGAAGCATGGGTGGCAGCCCCATCTGCACAACAATGTCACGGACCGTCCGGACCGTGGCAGTCAGAACCCTTTCGTCCCCATCGTCCGGTTACCTGGGATCGCCACGAAAGGCCTCCCATGACCAAACACACCACCGGTTCGCCGGTCTCCGCGTGGAACGAAATGTACGCGATCGTCATCGACTCGATGCCGCCGATCCTCGCCGTCTACCTGCTCGCCCAGAAGAAGCTCATCCAGGGATTCGCTGGCGGCATGAAGTAACCCAAGGAGTTCAACCATGGCCGATCGCGTGGTGCACGCCCGTGCCGTCCGTTCCGCCGGCGACAACCGGCGCGTCGACGCCGCAGCGGGCGCCGACGGCCTGCGCGACGCCGTGCCGGTTTCGTCGCGGACGTCGCAGTGGGTCGAGGTCATGCCGTGAGTGCCGACCTGACGCTGGGGACGACGATGTTCTCGCTGACGCCGCTGTGGCGCGTCGGCGCCGACGCGGTGACACTGCTGGAACGCGTCGCCGATGCCGGCTGCGGTCCGGCGATCGAGGTCATCGGACATCAGGCGTGGCGTGGCTTCCCAGCACTGTCCACAGCGGACGAACGGGCCTTCCGCGACGCGATCGACCGGCTGGGCCTGCGACCCGTCGCGCTCGGCGTCTATACCGACCTGTACCGCCGCCCGGGCCTCCCGATGACCACCGATGAGGCGTTCGCTGACATCCGGCCGCAGCTGGAGGTCGCGGCCCGGCTCGGATTCGGCGTCGTACGCGCCACGCTCGGCATGCGGCCCGCGCTCCTGCGCCGGGTCCTCGCCGAGGCAGACCGGCTCGGTGTGGTGCTCACGTTCGAGATCCAGGGCGCGACACCGCCCGACGCCCCACCGATTGTGGACATCCTTGCGCTGCGGGAGGAGTCCGGCAGCCTACATCTCGGCTTCACCGTCGACTTCAGCCTGACCACGCCCGCCTTGCCGGCCGCGTTCGGCGCCGCGCTGCGCCGCGCCGACCTTCCCGATGACGCCGTGCGGGCCGTCTACCGCGCGTGGGACGGCGACGGACCGATCGGAGGTCGGATCGGCACGGCCCTGGCCGCCGTGGCCGGCCACCGCGACGAGGCGATCCTGGCCAACCTGGTCGCCGGGGTTCTCGGCCGCTGCGGCCGCTCGCAGCCGGCCGACTGGGCGCATGTCCTCCCGGCCGTCCGTCACGCCCACGCGAAGTTCTGGGACCCGGCGGTGGACACGATCCGCGCGACGCACGGCGCGTGGCTCGCGGCGCTCACCGACGCCGGCTACCGCGGCGCCGTGGTCAGCGAGTGGGGCGGTCACGAGCTGCTCGACAGTGCCGACGCCGACCCGCTGGCCGTCACCCGCGCGCACCTCGCGGTGCTGTCCGAACTCGCCGACCACCCGACGGCGGTGACCGCATGACGATGACCGAGGGCATGATCCGCCCCGACGCGCTGACCGCCCGGGACGGGCAACTGGCCGTGGCGGTACACCTGCCGTGGTACCGCTCGCTGCCGATCTCCTGCATCGAATCCATCGACGTCGCCGTCGACGGCGTCCGCGTCGCGATCAGGTCGATCGCGGTCCCCGGCTTCACCGGCCGGCTCGAGGAGGCCGGCCGCAGCGACGCCGCCTGGGACCTCCGTGACTCGCTCGAGGTCACGCTCGATGCGCCCGCCCGGCCAGGGACCGTCGTGCCGATCGAGGTCGGTATCGCGGTCCGCATCCCTTACATCCAGCAGGCCGCCGGCGTACCGCTCGTGCAGCGCGCGGTCGTCCGAACGGAGTTCACCATCCCATGACCGCACACCGGCTCACTGTGGGCGACCCCGCCCCGCCGATCGAACTGCCCGCTACCGACGGGACGCTCGTCCGCCTCCAACCGGCGGGACACGCCGCGTCCGTCGTCGTGTTCACCGCCAACGGCTGCCCGTTCGCCCGCGCCTGGCACGACCGCATCCAGGCCGTCGCGCGCGAGTACGCCGACCGGGACATCGCCGTCCTGCAGGTGGTCAGCAACGACGAGACCGACCACCCCGAGGACTCCGTCGCGGCGATGGCCGCCCGGGTCGCGGCGGGCGAGCTGGCCGGGCCGTTCCTGCGCGACGCCGACCAGTCGGCCGCCCGCGCGTACGGCACCACCGCGACCCCCGAGGTCTTCGTCATCGACCGCGACAACGTCGTGCGCTACCACGGTGCGCCCGACGGCGACCACGACGACCCGGCGCACGACGCGCGGTGGCTGCGCGACGCCCTCGACGACATGCTCGCCGGCCGCGAGGTCGCCCGGCCGCTCACCTCGCCGGCCGGGTGCTCGATCAAGTGGCGGGTGGAACTGCTGTGGTGGCAGGGCTGCCCCACCCACGGGCAGGCGGCGGACCTGCTGCAGGACACGCTCACCGAGCTGGGCCGCGACGAGGTGCGCGTGCTCGAACGCGAGGTACGCACCAGGGACGAGGCACAGCGGCTCGGCTTTCCCGGCTCACCGACCTTCCAGGTCGGCCGCGTCGACCTGTTCCCCGCCGCGACACCACCGGCGCTGGCCTGCCGCGTCTACACCCGTCCGGACGGCCGGAGCTCGCCGCTGCCCGACCACGACGACCTCGCCGCCCGGCTGCGCGAGGCACTGGCCCGCCCCTGGGACCTGCCGCACTGGGTGGATCCCCGCAAACCCCGGACAGATTCCACGGAAACGAGGACCGCATGAGCACCATCCAGCGCGGCGTCAGCCTCTACTCGTTCCAGGAGGAGTATTTCCTCCGGACGATGTCGCTGGAGGACTGCATCCGCGCCGCCGCCGGCATCGGCGCCCGAGGAATCGAGATCATCCCGGAGCAGTCGATCCCCGGCTACCCGCACCTCACCGACGAGTTCGTCGACGCCTGGTTCGGCTGGATGCACAAGTACGACACCACACCGGTAGCGACCGACCTGTTCCTGGACACCAAGCTGTACCCGGGCCGCTGGCTGACCCTCGAGGAGCAGGTCGCCTCCGTTCACCGCGACATCGACATCGCGGTGCGGCTCGGCGCGACGGTCATCCGGGCGATCATCAACACACCGCCGGAGGTCATGGAAGCCGCCGCGCCGTACGCCGAGGAGAAGGGCGTACGGCTGCTGCTGGAGGTGCACGCGCCGTTCCACTACTCGCACCCGTGGATCGAGCAGCACCTGGAGGTCATGCACCGGCTCGACACGCCGGCCCTCGGCCTGATGCCCGACATGGGCACCTACGTACGGCGCTTCCCGCGCGTCGTCAGCGAACGGGCGCTGCGCGACGGCGCCAAGCCCGAGCTCGTCGACCTGATCGTGAAAACCTACGACGACCACGGCGACTCACATGCGCTGATGGACATCGTGAACTACCGCGGCGGCGGGCCGGTCGACTTCGGTCTGGCCCGGCAGGCCACCCACTACATCTGGTCCGACCCGAAGCTGATGCTGTCGTACATGCCGCTCATCGGGCACATCCAGGCCAAGTTCTACGAGATGACCGACGACGGCGTCGAGTACTCGATCCCGTACGACGAGATCGTTCCGCTGCTCGTCGAGGGCGGCTTCGACGGCTACCTGTCCAGCGAGTACGAGGGCAACCGGCACATCCAGGACGCCTATCCGGTCGACAGCGTCGAGCAGGTCCGCCGCCAGCACGCCATGTTCGCCCGACTTCTTGGGGAGGCCTGATGTTCGACAAGTACATCGTCTGCGACGAAAGCCTTCAACACCGCGACGACGGCCGTCCCGGCGGCGTCGTCGAGGTGCGGATGCCGTACTACCGCGGTCTGACGCTGTCGATGGTCGAGGCCGTCGACGTCGTCCTGGACGGGACGCCGGTTCCGGCCGAGCGGACCACGTTCACCGTGCACGGCAACACCTACACGTTCGACCGGCTGCCGGACGTCACCGACGACCGCTGGGAGATGGGCGAACGGGCCCGGCTCGCGTTCGAGACCGACCAGCCCCTCGCATCGGGCGAGCACGACCTCTCGGTCGTCGTCCGGTTGCGCATCTCGTACATGCCCGTGCCCGGCGGCGGCCGCGACCGCAAGCGGCTCACGCTGGCCGCTGGATAGGAGCCCCATGACCGCCACCGTGCTGATCGTCGGCAGCGGCCCGACCGGCGCCACCTATGCCCGCCGCCTGCTGGAGACCGTCCGCGAGATTTCCGTGCTCATGGTGGAAGCCGGGCCGGTCGTCTCGACTCCACCGGGTATGAACGTCAAGAACCTCACCGACCCGGACGAGCAGGCCGCTGCCCGGCGCGCGTCCCAGGGCCGGTCCGCCGAGAGCGGCGTGTCCGGCATCCCCGGCGGCGTCGTTGTCGAAGGCACCATCACCGCGCGCCAGGGCACCCACCTCATCGGGCGCGCCGCCGAGGGCTCCGCCGGGATGCCGGCCGCCGCCGCGGCCACGTGCGTCGGCGGGCAGGGTGTGCATTGGACGTGTGCCACGCCCCGGCCGGTCGGCAGCGAGCGGATCGGCTTCATCGACCCGGCCGAGTGGGAGGAGCACATCGCCGCGGCCGAACGGCTGCTCCACGTCACCAGCACGGCGTTCGGCGACTCGCCGCAGGCCGCCGCGATCCTCGAACTGCTCGGCGCCGAATTCGCCCCGGACGGGATCGCCGTCCGGCCGCTCCCGGTCGCCGCCGATTCCCGGCCCGACGGCACGCTGCGATGGAGCGGCACGGACGTCGTCCTCGGTCCGACGCTCGACGATCCGCGCTTCACACTGCGGCCCGAGACGCTGTGCGTGCGGTTGCTCCACGACGGCGACAGGGTCGTCGGCGCCGTCCTGCGCGACCAGCGGACCGGCGCCGAGGAGGAGGTCCGCGCCGACGCGGTGGTCGTCGCGGCCGACGCGATCCGCACCCCCCAACTGCTGTGGGCCTCCGGCATCCGCCCCCCGGCGCTGGGCCGGTACCTGACCGAGCACCCGCTGCTGTTCGGAGTCGTCGCCCTGCGCCCGGGCACCGTCCCCGTGGACGAGGACGAGGACGCGGTCACGCCCGTCGATCCGATCCGCGCGATCATCTCCATCGGCTTCGACGAGGGGCGGCACCCGTACCACGCGCAGCTGCTGTTCAGCCCGATCTGCCCGGTACCGCTGCCGGCGGACAGCCGCCACCGGAACAACTCCGCCGGCTACGTCGGCATGGGGTGGGGCGTGCGCAAATGGCCACGACCGGAGGACCGGCTCGTCTTCGCCGACGACGACCCGGACGAGAACGGCCTGCCCGGCATCCGGATCGCCTACGAGCTGACGGACCGCGAGAAGGCGGAGCTCGAGCGGGCCCGCGGCCACCAGGCCCGTGCGGCCGCGGCGCTCGGCGAGTTCGTCGACGGCATGCCCAAGGTCATGCCAGCCGGCAGCTCGCTGCACTACATGGGCACGGTCCGCATGGGCCCCGTCGACGACGGCACCAGCGTCTGCGACCCGCAGTCGCGGGTTTGGGGTGTCTCCGGCCTGGTCCTCGCGGGCAATGGGCTCATCCCGACGGCGAACTCGTGCAACCCCACGCTGACCAGCGTCGCGATCGCGGTCCGCGGGGCCGCGGCGCTGGCCGCCGACCTCGCGGGTGCGTGCCTTGGCTTGTCGATGCCTCAACAACGACGTCAGAAGGGCTGACATGAACCATCACCTCCACACGGGGAAGTTCCTGGTGTCGGCGGCCGTCGTAGCTCTCGCGCTGGCCGGCTGCTCCTCCTCCTCCTCCTCGGACTCCGGCTCGGGTTCCGGCGGCAAGACCGAGTTCACGCTCACGTACGCCAAGTCCAACAACATCCAGAGCCCGTTCGAGGTTCTGGCCAAGGAGTACATGACGGCGAACCCGAACATCACGATCAAGCTTGAGGGCAAACCGAACGACACCTACGGGGACTCGATCCGTACCCAGCTCCAGGCGGGCAACGCCGCCGACGTGATCGAGACCGAGGGCGGCTCGGGCCAGTCGCGGAGCGTCGTCCCGCTGGCCGAGGCCAAGTTCCTCGAACCGCTCAGTGACGCCGTGACCAAGACCATCCCGTCCGGCAGCGAAAGCCTCTTCCAGCTCAACGGCACGACGTACGGCGAGCCGCTGGGCATCTCCTATGTCGGCCTGGTCTACAACACGGTGGCCGCGCAGGCCGCGGGCCTGACCGCCGCCCCGAAGAGCCTTGATGAGGTGAAGGCCGCCTGCACCAAGGCCGCCACCGCAGGGAAGGCGCTGTTCGTGCTGGCCGGGGCCACGGTGCCCAACGCCGGGATCACCAGCCTGATCATCTCGGCGACCCGGGTCTACGCCGATGACCCCGACTGGAACACCAAGCGAGCCGGCGGCAAGACCACGTTCGCCGGCACCAAGGGCTGGCAGGACACGCTGCAGACCATCGTCGACCTGAACAAGGCCGGCTGCTTCCAGAAGGGCGCCGAGGGCGCCGGCTTCGACGCGATCACCAACAACATGGCCAAGGGCACCTCGGTGTCGTTCTTCGGCCCGCTCGGCTCGGCCTCGGAACTGCAGAAGGCGGCTCCGCAGCAGAAGTTCGTGGCCGAAGCGTTCCCGCCCGCGACCGCTGACGGCAAGGCCTTCGGCGTTGCCAGCGCGACCTACTCGCTGTCGATCAACGCCGCGTCCCAGAAGAAGGAGGCCGCAAAGGCGTTCATCGACTGGCTGGCCGATCCGGCCCAGGCCAGCCTGTTCGCCAAGGCCTCGGGTGGCCTGCCCATCAGCGGGCTCCAGCAGCAGGATCTCTCCACCACGATCTACGCCGACGTGGCCGACCTGCTGAAGAAGGGCGACTACACCCCGCTGCCCAACTCCGGTTGGAAAAGCGCAGGCGTGTACGACGCGCTCGGCACCGGAGTCCAGGGCCTGCTCACCGGGCAGTCCACCGTCGACAAGGTCCTCAAGGCGATGGACACCGCCTGGGACCAGTGATCTAACCGACCGAACGCTGACTCGACTGGGGACCAGATGACTGCCACGCAGATACCGACGGGAGATCCGATGACCACCGCCGTGCAGCCACCCCCGCCCGAGTCGGCAGACCGCTCTCGCCGCCGCTCCGGCGGCGAGAGGCGGGCGGTCCACACTCTCGGACGCTGGTGGTGGGCGCTGCCGGGCGCGCTGCTGGTGATCGCCATGCACTACGGCGCGACCGGAGTCGGCGGGTCGTTCGCCTTCACCAACTGGACCGGGATCGGCTCGTTCGAATGGGTCGGCCTGCGCAACTTCCAGCGCATCTTCGACGACCCGACCAAGCTCACAGCGCTCAAGAACACCTTGGTGCTGGCGTTCGGGTCGGTGATCCTCAGCAACCTGGCCGGGCTGGTGCTGGCCATCGGTTTCAACCGCGTGCTGAAGACCCGCTACATCCTGCGGACACTGTTCTTCATGCCGGTGGTGCTGAGCCCGCTCGCCACCTCGTACATCTGGAAGTTCATCTTCCAGCTCGACGGCCCGCTCAACGCGATCCTGTCCGGCATCGGCCTGGACGGCCTGGTCCGGCCCTGGCTGGCTGACCCCACCTGGGCACTGTGGGCGGTTCTGCTGGTGGTCGTCTGGCAGAACACCGGGTTCGCGATGGTCATCTACATGTCCGGGCTGGCCTCCGTCCCGGTGGAGGTCGAGGAGGCGGCCGCGATCGACGGCGCCAACCTGTGGCAGCGGACCTGGAACGTGATTCTGCCGTGCCTGCGGCCCGCGATCGCCATCGCCACCACGCTCGGGCTGGTGAACGGGCTTCGGATCTTCGACCAGATCCTCGCCCTCACCGGCGGCGGCCCCGCCAACGCCAGCGCGACCCTGGCCACCGAGGTCTACAAGCAGGCCTTCAGCCTCGGCAACTTCGGCTACGGCGCGGCCCTGGCCCTGATCCTGACCGTCATCATCCTGGTCTTCGCGGTGATCCAGCAGCGTGTCGTCCAGGGCCGTTCGGAGGTGTGACCGATGTTCCGCTACACGAAACTGTCCGCCCTGCGGGAGATCGGCTTCTGGCTCCTCGCCGTGGTCTATCTGGCGCCGTTCTACGTCCTGATCGCCACCGCGCTGAAGCCGGACAGCGAGGTCTTCAGCACCTCCGCGCTGGCGCCGCCGAAGTCGCCGACGCTGGAGAGCTTCACCCATGTGCTGTCGGCCGGCGGCGAGTCTGACATCAAGGTGGGACTGGCCAACAGCCTGTTCATCACCACCGGCAGCATTGTCGTGCTGGTGCTGCTGGGCTCGCTGACCGGGTACGTGATCGCCCGCAGCACCCGCCGCTGGAGCCGGGGCCTGTTCTTCTTGTTCCTGGTCGCCATCGTGCTGCCGATCCAGCTCGGGACGGTCCCGCTCTACATCGGTGCGCGGACTCTGCATCTGACCGGCTCGGCCCCCGGCATGATCGTGCTCTACGGCGGCCTGCTGCTGCCGCTGTCCGTGTTCATCTATGCCGGCTTCTTCCGCGGTCTGGGAACGGACTACGAGGAGGCGGCGGCGATCGACGGCGCCGGCCCAGGACAGATCTTCTTCCGGGTCGTGCTTCCGCTGATGGCTCCGGCCACCGGCACGGTCGCGATCCTGGCCGGACTGATCGTCTGGAACGACTTCTTCACGCCGCTGATCTTCCTCGGCGGATCGGACCAGCAGACGCTGCCGGTGGCGATGTACTACTACATCGGCTCGCTCGTCTCGCAGTGGAACCAGATCTTCGCCATCGTGATCCTGTCAATGATCCCGATCCTGGCCTTCTACCTGATTGCCCAGAAACGGTTCATCCAGGGCTTCGCCGGCGGGCTCAAGGGCTGATCGTGAGCGATCATACAAGCCACGCGAACCGGGCCGCCTTCGAGCGCTTCGTCGACCTCTTCTACACGCAGAAGCGGGTGGCCGACGCCTTCGCGTTCCTCGTTGCTGACGACTACCGGCAGCACAACCCCACCATCGCCGATGGCCCGGAGGCGGCGGTCGCGGCACTGACCCCCAAGTTCGACGGCTCCCCGGCCGCGCGATTCGAGGTTCAGCGGATCCTCGTGGACGGCGACCTGGCCATGGTCCATGTCAAGGCGACCCGGCCCGGGAACCAGCCGGCAGCCGTCGCCGACATCTACCGATTCGAGAACGGCCGGATCGTCGAGCACTGGGACGTGTTGCAGCCCGTGCCGACGAATCCGGTCCACGACCATCCGATGTTCTGACGCGCCCGCGTCCGATCCGAAGAGGAATTCACTGATGTACCAACTTGCGCCCAACATCGACCTGCTGTTCGGCGAGGCGGGCGAAGCGCACGACCGGGTTCGTGCGGCGGCCGCCGCCGGCTTCGAAGCCGTCGAGATGTGGGGACCGACCGGCAAGGACATCTCCGCCCTGCGCGACGCGCTGACCGAGACCGGCGTCGCCCTGGTCGCCCAGCTCGCCGAGCCCCGGGTGCAGTTCATGATCCCGCCGAAGAACCACGAGCCGTTCTTCAGCGGGCTCGACGCGGGGGTCGAGGTCGCCCAGCAGCTCGGTTGCCCGCGGTTGGTGGTCGGCAGCGGGACCGGGTTCGGCGGGCGCAAGCGCCAGGACCAGCTCGACGAGCTGATCGAGATCTTCACCAAAGGCGTGGAGCACATCAGCGGCTCCGGCATCACGCTGGTCCTCGAGGCGGTCAACGTCCGGGTCGACCACCCCGGTGCCCTGCTGGACCGCACCGGCGAGGCGGCCTACATCGCCCGCGGGGTCGGCTCGCCCAACTTCGGCGTGCTCTACGACCTGTACCACTCCACCGTAGAGGGCGAGGACGTCGACGCCGAGCTCGCCGCGGCCGCCGACGTCATCCAGTACGTGCAGATCGCCGACCACCCCGGCCGGCACGAGCCCGGCACCGGCGCCATCGACTGGCCGGCCCGGCTGGCCGGCCTGCGCAGCAGCGGGTACGACGGGCCGATCGGCCTGGAGTACTATCCGGCCACCGAGTCGGCGGCCTCGGTCGCCTACATCACCTCGATCGCGGCCGGCGCCTGATGAGTGCTCCGGCGACAGAGCCCGCGGCCGGCGAGCGCGCGATCAAGTGGAGCTACATGGACCACTGGCGCTCCGCGGGCCCGGCCGGTCCGATCGACCAGTGGTACGACCGGGCCTCGATGAGCCGCTTCCTCAAGCAGATCAAGGCCTCCGGCTTCGACGCGATCGACACCTTCGACTTCCGCTTCTGGCAGATCATGGGTGACTACGGATCGGTCGCGAATTACCAGGAGTTCGTGCAGGAGCACGGCCTGGAACGGATCGTCAACACCTTCCACGCCGCCGACTACGACCCGCGCAGCTATGCGCCACATGTCCCCGAGACGCACGCCGCGATCCTGGAGGACTTCCGGGTCACCATGGACCGCTGGTCGGGCATCCAGCTCGACAACATCATCGTGATGCCGGCGACGCTCTACTACGACATGGAACCGGTGACACCGGACAAGATCAAGACCACCGCGGACCTGTGGAACGCCGTCGGCGAGATCACCTTGCAGTGGGGGGTCAAGCTCACCTGTCATCACGAGTTCTTCTGCGGCATCCAGAGCCGCCCGGACCTCGACCTGTTCTACGCCGGCTCCGATCCGCGCTACGTCAACCTCTTCGTCGACACCGCGCAGCACTGCATCGCCTCGGTCGACCCGGTCGATTTCTACACCGCACACGCCGACCGGGTCACCGGGTTCCACTTCAAGGACACCCGTGATCAGGCGCGAGGCGACGATCACCGGCACCGGCCCGACTCGGAGATCATGGCGCCCACCACGGACAAGTGGTTCTACGAGATGGGCACCGACGAGGGCCTGGTCGACTTCGAGGCGATGATGCGCGCCGTCCGCGACAACGGCTACCGCGGCTGGATCAGCGTCGAGCACGACAAGGCCAACAAGGCAGGTGGCGACTACGCCGAGAGCACCGCCATCTCGCGCTGGTACGCCGAGCACGTCCTGTCCCGGATCTACCGCTGAGCCGCGCCGAAGGATCATCATGACCACGTTCAAACTGGGATACGCGATCGACCAGTGGAAGCCGCAGTTCGACGACTTCGTCCGGCGCCGCGACCACGAGCGCGCGCTGAAGACGATCGCGATCGCGGGCTTCAGCGGCGTCCAGTTGACGTCCGGCACCGGCCGGTGGCAGCCGCTCGGCAACCCTCGCCAACTGGCGGCCAACTTCGGATCGGTCGACGGCTTCGGCGAGTTCGTCCGCTCGTGCGCGCTGGACGCCGTCGCCGCGTTCGTCGTCGACCCCGGTCAGGGTTTCCACGAAGACCTCAGCCACGGTGCGGATGCCCGCAGGCCGGCCGACCGGGACGCGGTAGTGGCGAAGTGCCGCTGGTTCGCCGAGGCGGTCGCGCTGACCGGAGGCGACGTCCTGGTCTGCCGCCCCGCACCTTCGGGCGCCGCCGGGAAAGCGGACGACGCGGCGATCGCGGCGCTGGCCGAGTGCTGGAACGCCGCCGGCCAGGCGACCGCGGAGCTGGGGGTGACGACGACGGTGCGGTTCGACTTCCTGTCCTGCCTACGGCTGGCCGACGGCTGGGACCGCCTGCTGGCGGCGCTGGATCCGGCCCTGGTCGGTCTCGCCCTCGACACCGGCGAACTGGCCGCGGCGGGGCGGGATCCGCTGGCCGAGATCGAGCGCAGCCCGCTGCCGCTGCGCCACGTGATCCTGTCGAACGCGCTGGCCGGCGACGGGCTCGGCGAATTCACTCGTCCCGGAGCGGAATTCACGCTGCGGCAGTCCGGCGGGCAGCGCCGCATCCCGCGCTGGTTCGGTGAACTCGAGGAGCCGGGCCTGGTCGATCCGGCGGCGGTACTCGCGGCGCTCGGCCGACTGGGCTACGGCGGCTGGATCGTGGTCAACACCGCACCCAGTCCGCACCCGGCCACCAGCGCGCTGCTCAGCGGCTATCACCTCCACCAGATTCTGCTTCCAGCGCTGACAAGGAGATCGTGGTGATTCCCGACCGGATCATCGAACAAGGAACCCTGACGACGGACGGCTCCCGGGCCGGCGTCGAGGTCCGCTTGCCCTGGTACCGGGCCCTCCCGGGATCGTGCATCGCGGAGGTGACGTTCACGGTGGACGGCGTCCAGGCCGATGCGGAGTCGCTGCGCTGGACCATGAACGACCGCACGTTCGCCATCCCCGACCTGGCCGACAAAGTGGACGAATGGTGGTTCCCGGCCGACTCGGCGGTCGTCGAGGGCGACCTCGCGGTCGAGCCCGGCGACACCGAGCACCGCGTGGACATCGAACTCAAGCTCTACATCCCGTACATCGTCACAGCTCACGGCGTGCTGCGGATCGAGGAGCGCGACTCCAAGACGATGCGCGCGACGGCGGCCACGATGGAGGCGAGGCAGTGATGACACCAGGCCGGCCCATCCAGGGGGTCACCCTCTACAGCTTCACCCGCGCCTTTCACGCCCGCGAGTATGACCTGGAGGGACTGATACGCAAGGTTGCCGCCGACGGTTTCGGGCCAGGCCTGGAGATCATCGGGTTCTCCAGCTTCCGCGGCTTTCCCCAGCTGGACGACGCGTTCGTCGGCTGGTTCCGCGACCTGGTGGCCGAGGTCGACCTGGTGCCGACCTCACTGGCGATCAACGGGGACTGGGCGCTGCGGCCGGACCGCCTGATGTCGCAGTACGAGCTGGTCGCCTACATGACCCGTCAGATCGAGGCCGCGGCCAAGCTCGGTTTCCCGATCGCCCGGGTGCAGATTTCGCTCACCCCCGACTCCATGCAGGCCCTTCTCCCAGTCGCGGAGCGGTACGGTGTCACGCTGGCCCTCGAGGTGCACGCCCACCAGCACGGCCGTCACGAGCTGATCCTCGCGCTGCGCGACCAATACGAGGAGCTCGGTTCGCCCCTTCTCGGGTTCACCGCCGACTGGGGAGCCACCGTCAGCCGCTTCGCGCCGTCCCTGCTGGAGGCGTACCGCCGCCGCGGAGCAACCGAGGAACTGCTGCAGGCCGTCTCCGCGCTGTGGGACCAGACCTGTCAGGAGGGCCCGCCGCTGACCGAGGCCGCGCACGGCCGGCGGTTCGGCGCCTTCATCGAGCTGGCCCACCGCCACGGCCAGCCCGATCTCGGCATCGACTTCGCGATCAACGGAACCGGCCTGTTCGGCCCGGCGCCGGTTGACACCTGGCGCGAGATCGCTCCGTGGATCCGCCACTGTCACGGCAAGTTCTTCGGTGTCGACGCCGTCGGCGAGGAGCCGTCGGTCCCGGTGCGCGACCTGATCGCGCTGCTGGTCGATGTCGGCTACAACGGCGCCGTCTCCAGCGAGTACGAGGGCTGGCACTGGAACTACTGGGAGAGCCCGTTCGAAATCGTCCGGGCCGAGCAGGCGCTTCAGCGCTCGGCCGCACACAACGCCGGCTCGCGCATGGTCGTCGACCCGGCGCAGGCCCGGGACGCCCTGCACCGTCATCTCGCCCAGCCCGTCCGCGGCTGATCAATCTCTAGGTGGAGGAATGACCATGACCACGACCTCGAGTGCCGACATCGCCGGCACCGGGATGAAGCTCGGCATCACCCTGTACTCACTGACCTCCGAGTGGGCCGCCGGGCGCTACACCTTCGAGAGCCTGCTGCAGGAGGTCGCGGACTCCGGGCTTGGGCCGGGCGTGGAGTTCAACGCCGCGCAGATGCTGCGGACCTACCCCTCCGTGGACGACGACTTCGTTCGGATGTGGCGCGATCGCCTCGACCAACTCGGGCTGGAGCCCAGCGCCATGGGCACCAACCTCGACATGGGCCGACGCAAGGACCGGGACATGACCCTGGACGAGGAGTACGACTTCCTGGCGTTGCAACTGCGGACGGCGAACCGGCTCGGTTTCCACACCGTCGTGATCCGCAGCGCCGGCCGGGAACTGCTTCAACGGTTGCTACCGCTGGCTGAGAAGTACGACCAACGGCTGGCCTATGAACTGCATGCCCCGGCCGGACCGAACGACGACAAGATCATGGGAATCCGCGAGCTGTACGACAGTTTGGGATCCGACCGGCTGGGCTTCACCGCCGACTTCAGCGCCACCATGCACAGCCTGTCACCAACGCTGCACCGCACACTCCGGCAGATGGGGCTGCCGGACGAGCACTTCGCGGTGATGGAGCGGATCTGGCGCAAACCAGTCCCGATGCACGAGCGGAACCAGGAGTTCGAGGAGTATCTCCGCGCCCACGGCTTCGACCCGGCGCGGCTCGGGCCGTTCACCCGGCTGGCTTTCAACATGCACGGGCTGGTGCCTCCGGAGGAGTGGATGGACATCATGCCGCGGATCTTTCACGTGCACACCAAGTTCTACGACATCGACGACAACGGCGACGAGCCCGCGATGGACATCCCGCGGATCATCCGGCAGTTCGTCGAGGGCGGCTACACCGGCTACCTGTCCAGCGAGTGGGAGGGGCACGCCTTCGCCGACCTGGGCGAGTCGGACCCTGTCGAACTCGTCAAAGCCCAGCACAAGCTCATCCGCCGCACCATCCAATCGATTGCCTGAGGACGCATCGTGGCCACTCACAACTCGTTGTTCGCCGAGACCGACGTCCACCGGCACCCGGACGGCATCGCCGTCTCGATCCAGTTGCCCTGGTACCGCAGTCTCTGGCTGTCGGCGGTGGACAACCTCACCGCCAAGGTGTCCGGCCAGGAGATCCCCGCCGACCGGCTGCGGTTCGAGCTCCAGGGGCACAGCTACCGGGTCGAGGAACTGCCGAACCAGTGGGAGACGCTCTGGTTCGTCGGTGATCGGCCGGACGTGATCATCCAGCTCGACCCGGCGCCGGAGCCCGGAGCCAAGGTGAGGGTTGAGATCGTGCTGACCCTGCGGCTGCTCTACATGCAGATTGCCCCGCAGCGCTACGTCAGCAACCGGGTTCCCGTCGAGCGAGAGGTTGTACTTGCCTGAGTCACGTCCCGCTACTCAGCCGGGGGTCAGGGACGGGTCCCCGGCTTGTCGACGACCTTCGTCTCCAGCTGTGCGCTCCACACCAGCGGAGCGCCGGCCTTGACGGTTCCGGCCGTCCCGCTGGGGAGGGTCGGAGCGGCCGGTCCGCCCTCGTTGGGGAACGGCTGGTCGGCGAGGTTCTCGCCGTACAGGCCGAGGAAGCGGTAGTCATCGGCGTCAACGATGATCTCGGAACGTTCCCGTGGCCCGGTGTAGGCGAACGCGACGCCGTGGCGGCCCGCGGCGTCCACGGCGTCCTGCTTGACCGAGACGCCGTCGATCTTCGGCAGGGCCCGGAACAGCGCCGCGCGGACCTGCGGGGTGAGCGGCTGCCCGCCCATGAGCGTGCTGATCGTGTGGAAGGCGCGCTCCTGCTCGGACATCCCCCGCCCCTGCTCGAACGGCGAGGCGGGCGTCGCGGCGACGGACGCCTTGACCTTGGCGAGCATCGCGTCGGGCGTGACGGGCTCCTGGGCCAGGTCGGATCCCTTGAGACCGGCGTTCACCTCCTCGATGGCCAGCTTGCCCGCGCCGTCGTCGATCGCCATCTGCTTGCCGTCCAGGCTGTACCAGGTCTCCAGGGTCTCGCGCCTGTCGCGATCCACCTCGGGCCGGGGTTCGGCGAGCAGCGGAGCGATCGACTCCTTCACGTACAGCCACTGCCCCTGAGAAGGGGTTCGCGTGTAGGCGTCGTCGGGGCCGCGCTCGGCTGCCTTGGCGGCCCGCTCGCCGAGCTCCTTGACCTCGGCGTATGCGGCCGACTGATCGTCACCGCGTACCACGCCGTAGCCGACGAGCAGGGCCGAGGCCGCCACGGCGGCGATCCCGAACCGCCAGGCCAGGCGCGGGATGCGGAACGTGCGCCGCCTCGCCGGCTGAGGGAGCGGTTCGCGCATCGCCTGCAGGAGCTGGGCGCGTGCCGCGTCCTTCGCCTCGCGGGTGATCACCGGGGTGGACCCGAGGAACTGCTTGATCTCGTCCATCATGCGACCTCTCTTGTTGGATCGTCGCCCCCGAGGGCGATCCGTGCCTTCTTGCGCGCTCGGTGGAGACGCGAGCGGACCGTCCCGATCGGTACCTTGAGCACCGCCGCGACCTCCTCGTACGTCAGCTCGCCCCACGCCACCAACAGCAACACGTCGCGGTCGCCGGAGGACATGGACGCCAGCGCTCCCGCGAGCCGGCGGTCCACCTCCTGCGCGGCCACGCGGCTGACGACCGTGTCGGCCATCGGCGGCTCGGGCAGCGGGTTCGTGCCGGTACGGCTCAAGGCGCGCAGGAACCGCTCCTCGCCGCGCCGATGCTTGGCGATGAGGTTGGTCGCGATGCCGTAGAGCCAAGGACCGGCGAGCCGCTGGGCAGGGTCGTAGGAAGCGCGGCCACGGAAGGCGGTCAGGAACGTCTCAGCCGCGATGTCGTCGGCCGCCTGAGTGCCGAGCCGCCTGGCGACGAAGCGGTGGATCTGCTCGATGTAGCGGTCGAACAGGCCGGCGAACTGTTCTGGGTCGTCACGTGACCAGCGGATCAGCTCGGCGTCGTCCACCTCGGCTGTCACCGCCGGGTGCGTTTGTGTCATGCCTGTCTTTTCCCGATGTGACGGATCGAGTTCTCGGTGAGCATTGCGCGAGTTGATGACCCTTTCGTCCTTTGCCTTGGGGAAGGCGGGCTGGTCAGGGCGTTATCAGCTGGGTTGGGGGCGTGGCTGAGCGACAATCCTGGCTCGGTCTCGACCAGAATGCCCTGGTTGACCAGGCGCTTGAGCTTGGCGCGGATGTTTTCGGTGTTCTTCTTCACGATGGGCAGGTCCAGTGCCTCGCGGAGGTCACGAGCTGGTAGGGGGCGGCCGAGGCCTGCGAAGACGTCCAGAATCTGCCGATAGGCGGGGTGGTCGGGGACCACGGGAGGCGGTGGGGCCGGCTCTTTCGTGCAGTTCGCCGAGTTGCGCGGCCATGGCGTCAACCTCCGCCTGGGTCTGCTCGATCTGGCCGGTCAGGGCCCGCTCGCGGGCGTCGATCTTGTTCAACAGCCAGGTGCCGGGGTCCGGTTCCTGCGCATCTGACCTGGTCATGTCGACCGCCACGACGGTGCGGGGGCGCGGGGCGACCGGCGAGACATCACGTCGCTCATCTCCCAGTACACCCGTGATTCGGAGCTGGCCGGTCAGCTCCCGAGAGGACCGCCTGATGAACACCACCTACGACGTGCGCGTGTGGCGCGTGCTCACCAACGGGCACCACCTACACCGTGCGGTCACTCACCACTGAAAGGCCCTGGCGAGAGGCGTTCATGACGCGGGCTCTCGCCCCTCCGCCTTTGGTGGCTATTCTTCGCGCTCACCTCGCGACGTATGGCGTAAGCCCGGACGGTCACCTATTCGTCGGAGAGCGCGGCGGTCCGCTCTCGGAGAGCGTCTATGGCCGCGTTTGGCAGAAAGCTCGTATGGGGGCGCTGAGCATGCCTGAGGTCGCCTCACCGCTCGCTGCCCGGCCATACGACCTGCGGCACGCCTGCGTCTCGACGTGGCTCAACGCTGGGGTTCCGGCCCCCAGGTCGCTGAGTGGGCGGGTCACAACGTGAACGTGCTTCTACGGGTCTACGCGAAGTGCATCGTAGGTCAGGACGACTTCGCCCGAAAGCTGATCAGCGAGGCGCTGAAGCCTCCACAAAAGCCCGACTGATCGCCGACACGCATACGACGCACGAGCCCGTAGAGCGCCGTTGACGACCGTGGACAGCCGGACACAAAGCGAGAGGCCCGTCACCGCGTTTCCGCTGGTGACGGGCCTCTTCAGGCTGGTGTGGCAGGTGCAAGGTTCGAACTTGCGTAGGCTGAGCCGACGGTTTTACAGACCGCTCCCTTTGGCCACTCGGGCAACCTGCCTCGTCCTCCGCTCTCGCGGCGACAGAAAGAAGAATAGCGGACTTCCGAGGTACGCGTGACACCGGTTTGTCCCACGCCGGATCACGCTCATCTGCTTCGCCGAAACAACAGCGTCCCCACCGCCGACCGTGCCGTCCTCGTGAACATGTCCGCGTCATGGGCCTGCGGGAACGGGTCCTCCGGCACCGGGACGCCGAGGAAATCGCAGAGCGGCTCCCAGCCCGGGCTCACCTGGAAGAACGAGCGGGCGCTCGATCGCGATCACGGCCTTGACCTCGGCGACATGCTTCGAGAAGGTGCACAACGCGTGCTTGAAGATGGTCGCGTTCACCGGCCAGCCAGCGCTCTGGGCCCCCACGGTCAGGATGACCTTGGCGCGGGGGTAGTGCTCCCAGCCGCTCGAGCGCGCCGTTCATGAACAGCGTTCCTGTACGACCGAAGCCGACCCCGATCACCCGCATGACGCCTGCCAACCTGATCGGAACCCGCCCTAATAGGCAGGCGATGCCGACGATCCGCCGGCACGGTGTGTGGATCAAGGCCCGGCTGCCCTGCACGACGCCCCGATGCTGGCTAGGCTCGTACGCTGGGGTCCGCGTTCGCAGGGGGCGCGTTTCGAGGTCCGCAAGAACTGGAACCGGATACCGCCTAATGCTTACGCAGCGAGAGGATGTGCGTTTTGGCCGATTCATCTTTCGACATTGTCAGCAAGATCGACCGCCAGGAGGTCGACAACGCGCTGAACCAGACGGTCAAGGAGATCGGACACCGCTTCGACTTCAAGGGCACCGGGGCGAGCATCAGCTGGTCCGGGCAGAGCATCGAGATCAAGGCCAACAGCGAGGAGCGGGCCGGGGCCGCGCTCGACGTGTTCAAGGAGAAGGTGATCAAGCGAGGCCTCTCCCTGAAGATCCTCGACGCGGATGAGCCCAAGCTGTCCGGCAGGGAATATCGCATGCTGGTCGCGCTCAAGGAGGGCATCGACCAGGAGAACGCCAAGAAGATCTCCAAACTCATCCGCGACGAGGGGCCCAAGGGCGTCAAGGCCCAGATTCAGGGTGAGGAACTGCGGGTCAGCTCGAAGAAGAAGGACGATCTCCAGGAGGTCATGTCCCTGCTCAAGGGCAAGGACCTGGACATCGCCCTGCAGTTCGTGAATTACCGGTAGCGGGCGCCCACCGTACGTCAGAGATCGCGGAGGGCACATCCGGGGCACACGGCCGAGCACGCTGTCCACGAGGGCACGCGTTCTCTCCTGTGCCTCGGGCCGCTCCTCCGCATACGTGCTAAGCGCCGGGGCGGAAGGTCGGCCGTGCGGGCCGCCGGTGATCAGATGTGCGACCACGGAGCCCGGCAGCAGGTGCGCGGTCGGTGGGGGCAGATGGCTTATTGGGGGCAAAGTCCGTCTCGGCGCGGGCCGTCGTCAGTGCCAGTAGTCGCCGTCCGGCAGCCGCACCCACATGTCGGGCGACCCGTTGACGGCTGCGGCGTTCGTCAACCGTAGTCCCGCGTAGGCGCAGCAGTAGGCCACGGCGTTGTACCGGTAGAGGAACGAGGCCAGGATCTCGTTGGCCGAGTCGTCGGACGACGGGTGCCCGCCGCCCGGGTGCAGATCTCGGCCCTCGATGACACCGTCACGGACAATGCTCCCCTGGTTCCCACTCTTGGGGTTGGCGTAGAGCCCGTAGCAGACAGTGCCCGCTGACAGCAGCTTCATGACCCGGGGCATCTCCGGGCCGTATCCCCAGGGCTGGCTGACGACACATCCGCCGGGCACATCCGTGATACCGACCGTGAGGATGCTTTCGTCATCGTCGTCGTATCCGAGCTCCTCGATCTCCGACTCCTCG
Organism: Nonomuraea sp. NPDC049269; assembly: GCF_043197155.1. Lineage (NCBI taxonomy): Bacteria > Bacillati > Actinomycetota > Actinomycetes > Streptosporangiales > Streptosporangiaceae > Nonomuraea > Nonomuraea sp. NPDC049269. Next base: position 788,574 of record NZ_JBICSO010000002.1, on the reverse strand, counting down.
ACCGGTGTGGCCGACAGCCGCCTTGCCGCTTCTGCCGCGGTGATGCCGGCCACGCAGGCCAGCCCGGTGCCCTCCACGTACAGCGTGCCGAAGGCTGCGATCAACCGCCTGGACTCCGCCGCCGCCTCAATCTCCGCTGTGGACAGGCCCGCCTGACCGGGCGGCACAAGGAACAGATCTGGGGTGAGTCCAGCCAGGCTGAGCCGTCCGGGTGACCAGCCGCCCATCATCGGCCGCCACGGGTCGGCTCCTGCATCGACCAGTGCGCGGGCGTTGTCGGGGCGGTTGGCGAAGACGGCTTGCCAGAGCGCGGTACGGCCCTCATGCTCAGCGTCGACATCGTCCACGCGCCGGGCCAGTTCCGTGATGACTTCCGGTGAGCCTTGCTCAGCCGCGGCGTGTAACGGTCGTACGTGGAGGGGCACGCCCGAGTTGGGGTCCGCGCCCGCGTCGAGCCGGGCACGGATCAGGTCGAGGTCGGTCCAGCCATCCCAGCCGACGCCGGACCAGCCGAGTCGCTCATTGACAGACATGGCGCTCCTTGGAAGGACGTACCGAAAGTGTGTGCCGATCATGGCCGATGGGGCTGACAAAATCGGGATGGGCATGCGAGAGCGCCCGCCATAGAGCGTGGGGCCCTGTGGTTGCGAGCGTTGAGTGGGATATGCCAAAGTCGCGGGACTTGCGTGATCGAAAGGTGGGGTCTTGGCGTTATCGCGTGTCGCAGGCGGGCTGGCCGTGGGTGTGCTGGCGACCGTACTGCCTGCGAGCAGTCCCGCAATGGCGAACGCCGCGCTCCCGCCGTGTCCGCAGATCTTCGGTCACGGCGGCTATCCCAGCGGCGCCAACGGCGCCGACACCTGGAACAGGGATCAAGTACGCCAGCCCAACAACCCCACGGCGATCCGGAAGTACAAGGCTTGGGGTGCGGCGGGGGTCGAGGCAGATCTGCAACTCACCAAGGACGGTACGAAGGCCGTCATGTGGCACAACACCTCCACCTGGGGCCTGAGCGGCGTCAAGAAGAACATCACCGATATCTGGTGGGCCGCCGGTGACACCGCGCTCAAGGGGCGAACGATCAACCGGGGCGTCTTCAGCGGTGAGACCGTCTACACCTTCCGCGAGTGGCTGGCCGCCATGAAGGCCAACAGCATGATCGGGCTGGTCGAGATCAAGCCCGAGACCCGGCCGCTCCTGCTCGGCGCCGACGCCGCGATCAAGTCGCGATCATGGGCGGAGGTGCTGGACCCGGTCAGGGAGGGGTACGCGTCGCAGGAGATCATCCTGTACTCCCATGACGCCGACCTCGAGGCCGAGCTCAAGCGGCGCGTCACCGCGGCGGGCCTGGCTCGGGTGCTGACCGGTGGGCCCAGTTGGCCGGAGGTCACCAAATGGGAGGAACCGCCGCCCTCGTGGAAGCTGAACGAGAGCGCCTGGCAGGCCGCACTCCAGCGGCAGACCAAGCGGATCGCGACCGACTACACACCCCAGCTCAGCGCCTGGCTCAAGGGGAAGTGCCAGTAGCTGGTCATAAGTCCCCCGCGCTCTCCCGCCAGGCGCGCTGCCGTCTTGTGATCTCGCGCAGGAGGCGCTCGAACTCGGCGTACACGTCGGCGCCGATGGCGTGCGTGTGCCGGTGCTTGATCGCGGCCAGGATGGCGTCCGAGCGACTCATCTGGTCCAGCCCGTGCGCTGTGGGCACGATGAGCTTGGCGCGGCGGTCACTGGGGTCGGGGCGGCGTTCGACGTAGCCAAGGGCCTCCAGTTCGTCGATCAGCTTGCCGACGACCTGCTTGTGCTGCCCCGACGAGCGGGCCAGATCGGTGGCACGGCTGCCCTCGGCATCCAGATAGGCCAGGACCGCCCCATGCTGCGGTCGCAGGCCGGGATGTCCCTGCTCGGCGAGGGTGTCGAACAGTTCCTCCTGCACGGCGAACAGTAACTGGCTGGCGAGCACCCCCAAATCAGGATCCGCCCGCTTTCGCTCGCTACGCCTCATGATCTGCCTCCGCTTAGTAGTCACCTTTATTGACTATATACTTGGGTGACTATACCGTTCTCACCGTACCGCGATCGAGGAGGAACCCATGAGCACAACCATCGAACTGACCCGCTTCAAGGTGCGCCCTGACCACGCGGAGGCGATGCTGGCGGCACGCCCGGCGATGCTGGCCGACTTCCGCGGCGACCGGGAGGGCTTCCTCGGTGCCCGTCTGGTGCGGTTGCCCGGAGACGAGTGGCTGGATGTCGTCGAATGGCGCTCGGCGGAGGACTTCGCCGCCTCGCGTGCCAAGGGCGCCAACCTGCCGGGCATCGCTGCCTTTTTCGGCACCATCGCCGAGTTGGTCAGCGCCGAAGAGGGCGTTCTGGCCGACGCCGGCATGTAGCCGCTTCACCAAGCTCCACCGCTGTCCTGCGCGCGGCCCCGCGATAGGGGCATCTTCCACCTTCTACCCGATCTCGCCAGGAGCCTGTCACGATGACCATGCTTGTTCACATCACCGCGGCCAAGAACACACGGTCAATGCGGCGCAGCGGCATCCGCGCGGTGAGCGGTGGGCATGAGGGGGTCTCTGGCGTCTATTGCCTGCCGGTGCTCCCGTCGTACCAGATCACCCATCAGTGGGTCCGCGAGCTGCGGCGAGGCGGGCAGCGTACGCTCGTCGCCGTCTATTTCCGAGTGCCAGATGACGAACCGGTGCAGGTCGGCCACTACAGCCGGTTTCCCGCCGAGATGACCAGCGCCAAAGCGGCGGCGCTGATCGCGGCCCAGCCGGATGCGCGCGGGTACGAGTTCTTCCTCTCGCGGCCTGTCCGGGCTGACGAGATCCACCGCATCCGCAGCGTCAATCAGGTGACGGGGTGGCGCTACATGCCGGACGCCCACGGAAGACCGCCATGCGCGTGCCCGATCTGCAATCCCGCGGGCCAGTACGGCGCTGCCAAGATCCGGAAAGCCTTCGGCGACCCTGACGACGCAAACTGATCGGGCGCCCTACCGTTGGTGCGCGGCGACTATCTCAGCGATCGGTTTGGGGGCCCCGATTTTCAGCGACCGCAGGCCGCCGGTGAGGACAGGTGGTGACCAGCTAATTCCAGGCGCTAGGCACCTGATTGGGCACTTTGCCCTTGAGCTGCTCCTGGTCGATCACATCGCCTCTCAGGGGCAGCAGAACGGTGACCTGCTGTCCCCAAGCGGAGTAGCGGGTGTCCGAGTCGATCCGGAGGGAACCCTTGTAGGAGCGCAGGACACCCTTGGCCGACAGCCGCTCCACCAGTCCGGTCGAGCCCAGGCGGAGGGTGTAGGCGACGGTGCTGACGGGCTCGCTCCCGGAGTACGCGCCGAAGCGCGAGGCGAAGGAACGGGACACCTTGGCCAGCTTGTCGGTCTTGATCGTCCCCTTCAGCACCCCACCCCGCCAGGAGGTACGGTGCGCCAGCAGCGCCTTGAGCGTGGTCGGCTCCAGAACATCCAGCAGCAGGTTGCCGGTCGGCCGATCGGCATACGGGTAACGCACCCAGCTCGTGCCCTGAGGCAATGCGTCGGCAAGGCTCGGGCCTGAGACGTAGTCGTCGTGGCCTGACGAGATCACCCGCAGGGGTAATTCATCCTCGGCGGCGTCCTCCCCCATACCGAGTTTCTTCAGGCCGCTCATCAGTCTTTTGCTGAGCTGCAGGCTTTGGGACTCATCAGAGGTGATTTCGCCCTGCGCGCCTAACCCGACAGTGCCGTCCATATAAAACGTGTAGAACAGGCCGCGACCGTAATCGACCTTTGTGGTGGATACGACGTTCATGCCCTTGCCGCGCGTCCATGCGGCTTGGAGCGCTTTTACCGGGTCGACCTGGGGGGTTGCCTGCGCGGGGGCGGCGGCGAGCTGCGCCAGACCTGCGATCAGGGTTACGCCCACGACAGTCTGCTTCATGAGGGCTCCTTGGAAGGGAAAGACGCAACAACCTTGTGCATAAAAGATCAACTGTCAAGCTCAGCGGAGATTTCGAAGATCGCGTAACGCGTTGTGATGGAGGTCACCACGCAACCGTGACAGTACGGTGTCGCGCCCCCGGTCGAACCTGGCCCCATGACCCCACCCACGATCCTCGTCACCGGACTCGACCCGGACGACCTAGCCGAGACCCGCGCCGCCAACGACCGCCTGGAAGCACTACTCGACCGCCAAACCCCGCTCCACGTGCAGAATGACCCGCCGGCCGCCCGCTCCTTCCAGCGTTCGGGTGGCGGCGGGTTCCCGGCCGCGCCACCTCTTCCAGAGGGGAGCTGGCGAACCGCCGGCGGCCGGATCCCGCTGCGGGTCTTCTTGCCGGGGGAAGGGCGAGCGCCGGCGGGCGTGTTCCTGCACTACCACGGTGGTGGAGGGGTGATCGGCTCGGCGGATGGCCAGGATCCGCGGCTGCGTGATCTGGCGGTCAACTGCGGCGTCGCCGTCGTCAGCGTCGAATACCGGCTGGCGCCTGAACATCCCTACCCCGCTGCCATGGACGACGCGGAGCAGGCCGCGCTCTGGCTGCTGGAGCACGCCGCCGCCGAGTTCGGGACCGAACGGTTGATGATCGGCGGTGAGTCGGCGGGCGCCCGGCTGTCCGTGACCACCTTGCTGCGGTTGCGGGACCGGCATGGCCTGGTGCCCGGCGAGGCGTTCCGCGCCGCGCAGTTGTCCTTCGGCACGTACGACCTCGCGCACGGGACACCGAGCAGTCGCCGGGCCGGGGACCGCAATCGGCTGATCAACGCCCCGATCCTCAAGTGGTTCCGCGATCAGACGCTGACGGGGCGGAAGATGGAGGAACGCTTTGATCCCGATATCTCGCCGCTCTACGCCGATCTGAGGAGGATGCCCCTTGCGCGGTTCACCGTGGGCACGGCCGATCCGGTGCTGGATGACACGCTGTTCATGGCGGCCCGCTGGTGGGCGGCGGGGAACGCGGCCGAGCTGGTGGTGGCGGCCGAGGGGTGGCATGGGTTCACGCTGCAGCCCACGGCCCTGGCCCGGCGCGAACTGGCGGGTCAGGAAGACTTCATCCGACGCCACCTCGCCTAACCTGTTATCGCCATGAACCGTACCGAACGCCTGTATGCCCTGGTCGACGAGTTGCGGGCCATCGCGCCTCGGCCCCGGACGGTTGGGTGGCTGGCGGACAGGTTCGCGGTGTCGCGGCGCACCGTACAACGCGACCTGCAAGCGCTGATGGAGACCGGTGTGCCGGTGCGGAGCGAGGCGGGGCAGTACGGCGGGTGGTTCATCGACAGGAACAGCGCCCTGCCGCCGATCAATCTCACCGCCGCCGAGGCGCTCGCGGTGGCGGCGGCGCTGGCCGGGGCCGAGGACGCCACCCCGTTCTCGGCCGCCGGTCCAGGCGCGATGCGGAAGCTGGCCGCCGCGCTCGGCGAGTCCGCCGCCGAGGAGGTCCGCGCGCTGACCGAGCGGATCCATGTGCTGCCCGCCCGTACCGTTCCGGGCATCCTCGCCGCCGTCGAACAGGCCGTGGCGCGGCAGCGGGTGGTCTGGATCCGGTACGCGGACTCGAACGGCCGGGAAAGCGAGCGGGAGGTCGAGCCGGGCGGGCTGCTGGCCTCCGGGGGCTCCTGGTATCTGATCGGCTGGTGCCGTAGCCGTCGTGCGGGGCGCGGGTTCCGCCTGGACCGCATCCGCGCCGCCGAGCTACGCGACGAACCCTCCCCAGCCCGTACGATCGCCGCACTCGATCACGACCTGGCCGATCGCGCCCGCCAGGCGGAGACGCTCCGTTCGCTCAGCGGGCCGAGCCGCGACCTCTAGCGCTGACCCCAGGAATCACCCACAATTCGGAGACGTGACGAAGATCCCCCTGCGCCGTTTCACCGGCCGTGCCCTGCCCATCGACGAACAGGGCAGGGTGCTCCTGCTCCACGGGTTCGATCCCGCCCGGCCCGACGAGCCGTTCTGGTACACCATCGGCGGCGCCGCCGATGACGGTGAGACGCTCCAGGAGGCCGCCCTGCGCGAGCTGCACGAGGAGGTCGGCATCCGAGCCGGCGCCGACCAGCTCACCGGGCCGTACGGGACGGGCACGATCGAGTTCTTCTTCGCCGAGTACGCCGTCACCCAGGACCAGACGTTCTTCGCGGTCCGGGTGCCCGAGGGCGTGACCATCTCGTACGAGCACATGGAGGAGCTGGAGAAGGACACCACGCTGGGTCATCGGTGGTGGAGCGCCGAGGAGCTGGAGGCCACCGACGAGGTCTACTTCCCCGAGGACCTCGCCGCCATCGTACGCAAGATCAATTCTGCTGCTTGACGGGAATAAGGCAATTGTTTTAAATGCGGTCATATCGGCCATCCGGAGGTCACCGTGAGTGGCACGCCCGATTACCCGTTCCGCAATCCCACCGCCCTGGAGCCGCCTGAGGAGTGGGCGAACCTGCGCGAGGGCTGCCCGGTGGCGCCGATCCGGCTCGCCAGCGGCGACGAGGCGTTGCTGCTCACCCGCTACGACGACGTCAAGCAGGTGCTGTCCGATCCGCGGTTCACCCGCCACCTGGACGCCGCCAACGCGGCCAGGACCACCACCAACGCGTCCGGCGGGCCGTTCGCCCAGCGCAGGAGCGGTATGGCCGCCTCGGTCGGCGAGGGGCACCAGCGGTGGCGCCGCCTGGTCGGCAGGGCGTTCACCGCCAAGCGCGTCGCGGCCATGGCTCCGCGGATGGCGGCGATGAGCGAGCAACTGATCGACGCGATGGTGGCGCAGGGGCCGCCGGCCGATCTCGTCTCCGGCCTGGGCTTTCCGCTGCCGGTATGGGTGATCTGCGATCTGCTCGGGGTGCCGAACGAGGACCGGTTCCGGTTCGCGTACTGGTCGGACACTCTGATGAATCTCTCGAAGTACGAGCAGAAGGAGATCGACGCCGCGCAGGCCGAGTTCAACGAGTACTTCGCCGCGCACATCGCCGCCAAGCAGGCACAACCCGGCGACGACCTGATCAGCGACCTCCTCGCCCTCGTCAAGGAGGACGACCTGATGACGGAGGCCGTGGTGCTGGGCACCGGCCAGAGCCTCCTGGTCGCCGGGCACGAGACCACCGCGAACATGATCGGGAAGATGGTGGCGATGCTGCTGGCCGACCGACGGCAGTGGGAGCGGCTGCTGGCGGACCCGTCGCTCGTCCGTTCGGCGGTTGAGGAGACCCTGCGCTTCGACGCGAACCCCGGATTCGGGATGCCGCGCTACATCACCGAGGAGATCGAGGTCGGCGGCACGACGCTGCCGCCCGGGACCACGGTGGTCTGCAGCATGGCCTCGGCCAACCGCGACGGACAGGCCTTCGAGGACGCCGGCGACATGGACGTGAGCCGCTCCCCCAACGCCCATCTGTCCTTCGGCGCCGGGCCGTACTCGTGCGTGGGGCAGGCGCTGGCGCGCACCGAGTTGCAGACCGTCCTGTCCGTACTGCTGCGCCGACTGCCCTCGCTGGAGCTGGCCGTTCCCGCCCGCGAGCTGGCCCGCCGCGAGGGGCTGCTCGTCGGCGGGCTCCAGCAGGTGCCCATCAGGTGGTGACCGCGGAGAAGGGACGGCCATGAGGGTGGCGGTGGATCGGGACAAGTGCTGCGGGGCGGGACAGTGTGTGATGATCGCGCCGGAGGTGTTCGACCAGGACGAGGACGACGGGATCGTGCTGCTGCTCGACGACAGCCCGGAGGCGCGCCTGCACCAGGCCGTGCGCGAGGCGGCGAGCGTCTGCCCGGCCGCCGCGATCCAACTGTCCGAGCCCGACCTGACGACGTAGCCCAGCCTGTCGCACTGCTGCCCGAGCCCGACGGGGCGGACTAGCGGCGGTAGCCTGCCATGCGCTCCAGCCGGGCCACCCGCTCGGAGGTGGGCGGGTGCGTGGAGAACAGCCGCCCGAACCCGGACCCGCTGAACGGGTTGGCGATCATCATGTGGGAAGCCGAGGTGAGTCGGCTGTTCTCCGGCAGCGGCAGCCGGCGAGCGCCCATCTCGATCTTGCGCAACGCCGACGCCAGCGCCAGCGGATCGCCCGTCAGCCGAGCACCCGACTCGTCCGCCTGGAACTCCCGCGTCCTGGAGATCGCCATCTGCACCATCCCCGCCGCCACCGGCCCGAGCAGCATCATGAGCAGCGCCCCCAGGAACCCGGGCCCCTCGTCGTCGTCGGACCCGCCGAAGAAGACGGCCAGATAGCTGAGCCAAGTGATCATCGTGGCCAGTGCCCCGGCCACCGATGAGAGCAGAATGTCGCGGTTATAGACGTGGGACAGCTCGTGCCCGATGACCCCGCGCATTTCGTCCGGGTTGAGCAGTTGCGTGAGCCCGTACGTCACGCAGACCGCGGCCTGGCGCGGGCTCCGCCCGGTCGCGAAGGCGTTCGGTTGCACGGTGGGGGAAATGTACAGGCGCGGCATCGGCTGCCGGGCTTCGGTGGAGAGCTCCCGTACGATCCGGTAGAGCATGGGCTGCTCGACCTCGCTGACCTGCCGAGCCCGCATCGCCGACAGAGCGATCCGATCGGAGAAGAAGTAGGCGACACCACTGCTCGCCATGGCGAGCACGAACGCGATCTGCAGGCCGGTGCCGCCGCCCAACCACCCTCCCACCGCGAGTATCAACGCAGATAGGCCGCCCAGCAGAATGGCGGTGCGCAGACCGTTGTGGTGCAAGGTTCCCCCCTTCGTGGTGTGGGTTCACCCGGTCCAACGACGATCCCCCGGTCCATCGTTCCCCGTCGTGCTCACCTGGGGGCAGAGCGCGACCGAACCGCCTGCTCAAATCACTGGAGTCCCCTTAATCACCCCGAGGCGGACAGCGACGTCACCCCCAGCACCAGCTGGGGTGCGACCGAGAACAGGAGCGCCACCACAAGCGCGATCCCGACAGCCACCCAGACAGCGGGAAACGCCCGGCGGACCCCGGCGGGCACGGCCTCGACCGGGGTGAACAGTCGTGCTGTCCAGACCACGTAGTAGTACAGACCGATCACGGTGTTGACGGCCATGACGACCGCGAGCCACCCGGCTCCACCCTCGATGATCTCCCGGAACACCACCACCTTGGCGAACAGCCCCGCCAGCCCCGGCGGCAGCCCGGCCAGGCAGATCAGGCAGAACGCCAACGCGATCGCCGCCACCGGGCTGCGGAAGGCGAGGCCGCGATAGTCGTCCAGCTCGTTGCGCGCGATCGTCCGCGACACCAGCATGACGACCGCGAACGCGCCCAGGTTCATGGCCGCGTAGATGACGAGGTAGGCCACCGACGCCCCGACCGCACCGGAGGTGAGACTGGGCACTCCGCTCCGGGCCGCCACCGCGAGCGGGGCCAGGATGTAGCCCGACTGGGCGACCGAGGACCAGGCCAGTAGGCGTACGGCGGAGCGCTGGCGCATGGCCAGGAGGTTGCCGACCGTCATGGTGAGCGCCGAGACGATCGCGATGATGGGCGCCCAGGTCGATGCCTGGCCGGGCAGCGCGGTGACCAGGACGAGGATCAGGCCCGCGAACCCGGCCGCCTTCGAGATCACCGAAAGCAGCGCGGCGACGGGGACCGGTGCGCCCTGGTAGACGTCCGCCGCCCAGGAGTGGAACGGCACAGCCGCGATCTTGAACGCGAAACCGGCCACGACGAGCACCAGCCCGACCGTGACCACGCCCGGCAGTCCGTGATCGGCCGCCAGCAGTGACGAGTGAGCCTCCAGCGTCGCCGCACCTGGCGCGGCGGTCGTCCCGCTGAACACCGAGGCGAGCCGGGAGAGGTAGACGGTCCCGGCGATCCCGTACAGCAGGGAGACCCCGAACAGCATGACGGCCGTCGACACGACCGAGACGAGGAAGAGCTTGACCGCCGCCTCGGAGGAGCGCCCGTCGTAGCGCTTGAGCGCGGTGAGGGCGAACACCGGCAGCGACACCAGCTCCAGGGCCACCACCAGCATGATCAGGTCCCGCGAGGCGGGCAGCGTCACCGCGCCGACCAGCGTACAGAGCACCAGGAAATACCACTCACCAGACGGAATGCCACCCCCGGCCAGCTCGGACATGGACATCAGCACGACCACGACGGCCGCGACCAGCACCAGCCCCGCGAAGATCAGCGTGAACCGGTCGACCACGAACGAACACGCCGCCGCTGGGCTCCCTGCCCCCGCCGGGGTGGCGAGGCTTTCGGGGACGCAGAAGGTCGCCCGCGGACCGCCACCTCGTACGGCCTGCGCCACGACGAACCCCAGCGCGATGACGATGCCCCCGAGACTGACCAGCCCGAGCCCGGTCTGGGTCCGCCCTCCGGTGGGCAGGAACGCGTCGAGCATCAGCACGAGCCCGGCCGCCAGCGCGAGGACCAGAGGCACCGCGATGACGAAGTAGTCGATCTGCTGGATCATGACAAGGCCCCCAGCAGGGTCTGCACGGCCGGTGTGGTGAGCGAGAGGAGCAGTTTGGGCCAGAGCCCGAACAGCAGGATCAGCACGATCAACGGCACCCAGGCGGCCCACTCGTACCCCTGGATGTCAGGCAACAGCCGCCTCCCGCGCCTACCGTCGATCGGCCGCTCACCAGGCCACTCGGACGTATCGCCCACCCGGTGAGACCCGCCGGACGGCCCGCCGGCCGACATCGCGGGCGCCCGTTCAGGCAGCCCGTGCGTCACGCGGGACAGCATGACGAGGAAGTACGCCGCCGTCAGCACCGCGCCCAGCCCGCCGATCACCATGAACGTCAGGAACAGCCCCCGCGGCAGCCCGCCCCCAGGCTGGAAGGCGCCGAACAGGGACAGCATCTCCCCCCAGAACCCGGCCAGCCCGGGCACCCCGAGCGAGGCGATGGCCGCGAAGGTCAGCACCGACCCCAGGTGGGGAAGCGTCGCCAGCATGCCGCCGCCGAGGACACGCATGTCGGCCGTGCCGTAGCGCTCCTTGATCGCGCCGGCGAGGAAGAAGAGCAGGCCGGTGATGAGGCCGTGGGCGACGTTCGCGAACAGGGCGCCGTTGACGCCCACCGTGGTCAGCGAGGCGAAGCCCAGCAGGACGAAGCCCATGTGGCCCACGGACGAGTAGGCGATCATGCGTTTGAGATCGCGCTGCGCGAGGCACGCCAGAGCACCGTAAATGATGCCGACCACGGCGAACGCCCCCAGCCACGGCGCCACCGCCACCGCCCCTTCGGGCAGGACAGGGATGGCGATCCTGGCGAAGCCGTACGTGCCCATCTTCAGCAGCACGCCGGCCAGCAGCACCGAGCCGACGGTGGGCGCCTCGGTGTGCGCGTCGGGCAGCCAGGTGTGCAGCGGCCACATGGGCGTCTTGACCGCCAGCCCGACGCCGATGGCGACGAACGCGAGGATCTGCACGGCTCTGGGCATGGCCGCGCCGTGGGCCTGACCGAGGGCGACGATGTCGAGTGTGCCGGTCCGCGCCCAGACGAGCAGCAGGCCGAGCAGCATCACGACCGATCCGAGCAGCGTGTACAGGATGAACTTGATCGACGCGCCGCGACGGCCCTTGCCGCCCCAGATGGCGATCAGGAAGTACATCGGGATCAGCACGATCTCGAAGAACACGAAGAACAGCAGCAGGTCGAGCGCGAGGAACGTACCGATCATGCCGACTTCGAGCACGAGCAGCGTGAACACCATCGCCCGAGGCCGCCCACCGCCCGCTCTCGCCCGCAGCAACTGGCCGGGACCGCGCGCGTCGCCCCAGCTCAGATAGACGAAGCAGAGGAACGTCAGGAGGGCGGTCAGCGCGATCAGCGGCAGCGAGATGCCGTCGACGGCCAGGTGGAAATGGAGCCCCAGCCCAGAGATCCACTCCCGGTCGACGGCGAACTGCGGCCGCGCCGCCTGACCGTAGTCGAACGTCGCCACCATCACCACGGCGAGCACCAGCGCGACACCCGACACGACCAGCCCGTAGACCCGCAGCCACGGGCGCAACGCGGTCGGCGCCACCAGGAGCAACAGCGCCCCGAGCAGAGGCACGGCCAGCAGCGCGACAGGAAGCAGGCTCGTCACGTGGACACCACCGCCCCGGGAAGCTCACCCGTCATGTGAACACCACCGCCCCCACCACGATCAGGAGGACCCCGGCGAGCACGCCGCTCACGTAGAGCTGGACGTTGCCGTTCTGGGCGAGCCGCAGCAGCCCGGACAGCCCTCGCGCGGACCGCCCCGAGCCGCGCACCGCCCCGTCCACGACCACGTCGTCCGTCCTGACCACGAGCCTGGCCAGCGCCAGGATCGGCCGGACGAACAGGGCGGAGTACACACTGTCCACGTAGAACGCCCGCTCGCACGGCAAGCGCAGAGGGCCGAGCAGGCGGGCCGGGTCGGCGAGGGGATCACTGCGCCAGAACGCGTACACCACCCCGGCACCGAGCAGCGCGAGCACGACTCCGACGGCCGCCACCCCCAGGTCCACGTGGAGCCCGCCGGCGAGTCCGAGCAGCAGGGCGGGAACCGTGAGGAGCACGATGGGCACCAGCATCGTCCGCGGCGCCTCGCGGACGTCGATCACGTGGGCCATGCCGGGCTCGGGCTCGGGGAGCGCGACGACTCTCGCCTGGCCGAAGAAGGTACGGAGCCAGGCCCTCGTCGCGTACGCCCCGGTGACGGCGACGGTCGCGAGCGCGCACCCGTACAGCAGCAGGGCAGCGGCGTCCGTCAGACCGCCGCTCGACAGTGCGTGGTCCATGGCCAGCAGGAGTTCGTCCTTGCTGAAGAAGCCGCTCGCCGGGGGCAGCCCCGCGAGGGCGGCGAATCCAACCGTCATCGTGACGAACGTGACCGGCAGCTCCCGTCTCAGGCCGCCCATCTGGGTCATCAGGTTCGAGCCGACGTGGTGGATGACCGCGCCCGCGCACAGGAACAGCAGCGCCTTGAACGCGCCGTGCGTGAGGAGGTGGAAGATCGCCGCGCTGTCGGAACCCGCCGCCAGCCCGCCGGCCATGTAGGAGAGCTGGCTGATCGTCGAGTACGCGAGCACGCGTTTCAGGTCGTCCTGGGCGAGCGCGGCCAGGGCGGCGCCCAGCATGCCGAGGGCGGCCAGGACGGCCAGTACGTCGAGTGTGGGGCGGGCGGCCTGGAACGCGGGGAAGAGCCGCGCCACGATGAAGATCCCGGCGGCCACCATGGTGGCGGCGTGGATCAGCGCGCTGATGGGCGTCGGGCCCGCCATCGCGTCGGGCAGCCAGGTGTGCAGCGGCACCTGTGCGCTCTTGCCCGCCACCCCGGCGAGCAGCAGCATCGTGCCGGCCACCAGCGTGCCCGTGGACATCTCAGGCACCTTCGCCAGCACATCCGCTATCCGGAAGCTGCCCGCGGCGGCGCCGAGCACGAAGATGCCGAACAGGAAGCCGACATCGCCGAGCCGGGTGACCAGGAACGCCTTGATGGCGGCTCGCGAGTTGCCCTTGTCCTCCCACCAGTGGCCGATGAGCAGGTATGAGCACAGGCCCATGATCTCCCAGCCCACATAGAGGACGAGGAGGTCGCCCGCGTAGACCACCAGCAGCATCGCGCTGGTGAACAGGCTGATGAAGGCGCTGTAGGAGGGATAGCGCGAGTCGTCGTGGAGGTAGCCGACCGAGTAGACCTGTACGGCCAGCGCCACGAGGGTCACCAGGACGCCGAGGATGGCGGACAGGTCGTCGGCCTGGAGGGTCAGCGAGATCGGGATGGCGCCGGTGTCGATGGTGCCGTAAGTGCGGCCGACCGCTGGACCCGGCCTGGCGCCTTCGAGAAAGGCGAAACCGGGCTCCCAGGCCAGCCAGAGCGCCAGGACCGCGGCGACCGCCGTCGGCACCACCGCGATCCACGCCGCCCGCGCGTTGGCGCCCTCGCCTGCCGCTGGTCCCGTTGTGCCCGCCGGGCGTCGGTGCGGCCAACGCGACAGCAGCAGGCCCGCGAAGGCCGCAGCGAAGGGGAGAACGACGGCCAAGAGCGGGAAGATCGTCACAACGTGCCCCCTCGCCTGACAGGCGCGGCTGTCTCGGCCGCCTCGGCTGTCTCGGCCGAATCCCCCGCCGCTGCGGGCTCCCCCGACCGACGAGTCGGCGGGTCTGCCGAATCGTCCGAGGTGCCGGGGCCTGACGGACCGCCCGACTTACCGGGAGCTTCCGGATGGTCCGAAGCACCGGGACCTGACGGGCCGTCCGACTTACCGGAGCCTGCCGGATCATCCGACACGCCAGGACCTATCGGGCCGCCCGACCTACCGGGACCTACCGGGTCGTCCGGGGTGCCGGGTTCGGACAGGTCGCGGAGTTGGTCGATGTCGACCGTACGGCGGTTGCGGTAGAGGGCCAGTACGATCGCGAGGCCCAGCCCGACCTCGGCGGCGGCGATCACGATGATGAACAGCGTGAGCACCTGGCCGCTGTGCAGCCGATCGCCCAGCCACACGTCGAACGCGACCAGGTTGAGGTTGACGGCATTGAGCATCAGCTCGACCGACATCAGCACGAGGATCGTGTTGCGCCGGGCGAGCACCCCATAGACACCGACGGAGAAGAGAAGCGCGGAGACGACCGCCGGGTAGACGATGTGCACTAAGAACCCCCGGTCTGCTCGGGTGGCGAACCCCCGGGAATGTCCGTGCGAGACAGCACGATGGCGCCGATCAACGCGGCCAGCAGCAGCACGGAGAGCGCCTCGAACGGCAGCACCCAGGTGCTGAACACGCTGGCGCCGAGCTCCTTGGCGGCGCCGGAGCCGGGTTTCAGCGGTGTGTACGCCGTACGGAAGCCGTCTATCACCATCGTGACCAGGACGGCCGCCGTCGCCACCGCCACCACGGCCGCCGCCCACCGGTTGCCGCTGTCGAGATCGGCGGAGCGGCCGATCGGGGCACGGGTCAGCATGATGCCGAACAGCAGCAGGACCACCACCGCGCCCACATAGATGAGCACCTGCACCCAGGCCACGAACTCGGCGGTCAGCACCAGGTAGCCGCCGGCCAGGGCGCCGAAGGAGACGACCAGCCAGAGGGCGGCGTGGACCAGTTGCCTGGTCGTGACGACGAGCAGCGCGGATCCGACCGCCACCGCGCCCAGCAGCAGGAAGACGATCTCCTGCCCGGTGGGTGACAGGTAGGAGGGCACCGCCTCGGTCACGAATCCTCCC
Source organism: Nonomuraea sp. NPDC049269 (assembly GCF_043197155.1). Classification (NCBI taxonomy): domain Bacteria; kingdom Bacillati; phylum Actinomycetota; class Actinomycetes; order Streptosporangiales; family Streptosporangiaceae; genus Nonomuraea; species Nonomuraea sp. NPDC049269. The sequence goes on along the minus strand of NZ_JBICSO010000002.1, from coordinate 773,448 downwards.
CGGACTCCCTTGTCTCATCAGGGCCGAGCCGCCCGGGCGGGCGGATGGATCGAGGATCGGCCATCCTGCGCCCGCGCCGGCTCGCGCGAGAATTCTGCTCCCCCGCGCCGGGTGGCTGCGACGGTTCGGCCGAGCCTGTGGATGACGCTTCGGCAGATGGCCGGCCTGTGGATGACGGACCGCCTGAAGGTGATGCCGACGGACCAGAAGCGGGTGCCGACGGACCGGAAGCAGGCGCTGGCCGACCAGATGTAGGCGCAGGCGAACCGGAAGTGGGTTTCGGCGGGCCCGACGTGGGCGCGGGCGGACCGGAAGTAGGTGCGGGTGGCCCGGATGAGGGCGCTGGCCGATCGGATGTGGTCGCGGGCGAATCGGATGTAGGTGCGGACCGATCGGATGTGGGCGCGGCCGGACCGGAAGCAGGTGCCGACGACCCGGATGCGGGGCCTGGCCTGCCAGGACGGTCAGCGGTGCCGGTCCGGGCGGCGGCCGAGTCTGCGGCACTCCGCTGGTCAGCGGCCGAACCCGCGACGCCAGGACGGTCGGCGGCCGAACCTGCGGCACCGCGACGGTCATCCGCCGAACCCGCGGGGCCAGAACGGTCGGCAGTCGAACCTGCGACGGCGGGGCGATCGGCATCAGTGCGACCGGAGGTTGGGCGGGCGGCAGCGGGACCTGCGGTGTCAGGGCGGGCGGCGGCCGGGCCTGCGGTGCCAGGGCGGCGGGGAGCGGCCGTGAGTTCCTTCGGGGGTGCGGCGCCGGGGTCGTGGGCGGGCGGCGGCGGGACCGTTGCGGCCCAGGCCGCGAGCCGGTCCTTCTCATGCAGGAGGTTGCGGATGTCGCCCTCGGCGTACTCGAACTCGGGCGACCAGAACAACGCGTCGAACGGGCACACCTCGATGCAGATCCCGCAGTACATGCACAGGGCGAAGTCGATGGCGAACCGGTCGAGAACGTTCCGCTGGCGGGCGCGCCCACCCTCAGGGGCCGGAAGGGTCTCCTTGTGCGAGTCGATGTAGATGCACCAGTCGGGGCACTCGCGTGCGCAGAGCATGCAGGAGGTGCAGTTCTCTTCGACCAGGGCGATGACGCCGCGGCTGCGGGGCGGGAGGGCGGGCTTGACCTCGGGATACTGCTGCGTTACGGATTTGCGCAGCATGTGGCGAAGAGTCACCGATAGACCCTTCGCGAGGCCGACTCCCGGTATCCGCGCCATATCAACATCATGTCGCACTTGACCGTGCAGGTGAATGATCCTGGCCCGTTGTCCCCAAGTTTTCCACAGTCATCCACAGGCTGACCGAAGGTTATCCACAAGATGTGTCCACAGCCGATATGTGAAAGTCCTGCGCGATAGTCTTCCCGCCATGTCGTACAGCCAGCCTGCCCGCCCCACTAGCGGAGCGTGGGCGGCTGCCATCGTGTGGGCGGTGCTGCCGCTGATGACGTGCGGGCTGGCAACACCGTTCACGATCGGGTTCGCGGCCTACTGGCTGCGGAGCACATGGCATGTTGTCGCGGCGGGCATCTACGCCATCTCCATCGGCTCTTTCGTGATGGCGGCCTTGGCCTACGACCAGTTCGAGGACATCCCGGCCCCGCTGTCGGGGTTGGTCTCGATCGGACTCGTCGTCAGCTGGCTGGGTGGGGTCATCCACTCGGGCATCCTGGTCCCCACGATGGTCAGGGCGCGCCGCAACAGACCGGTCTATCAGCCTCCCCACCAGCACCGGAGCACTCCGCCGCCCTTCGATCTACACCAGCGCACCACCTCTCCGAGTCCCCAGCGCCGGCCGCACGAGCCCGAGTGGATCGGGCACTACCGGGTGCTCCAACCCCTCGGGCGGGGCGGGCAGGGCGCGGTCTATCTCGCGATGGCGCCCAACGGCGTACGCGTCGCCGTCAAGGTCCTGCACGACCTCGTCGACGACGTGGCGCGGGCCAGGTTCGCCAGGGAGGTCGACGCGGCCCGGCGGGTGGCGACGTTCTCCACGGCGCGGGTGCTCGATGTCAGCATCACGGGTCAGCACGCCTACATCGTCAGCGAATACGTCGAGGGCCCGTCGCTCGAACATCTCGTACGGAAGTACGGCCCGCGCGACGAGGACAGCCTGACGCGGCTGGCGTTATCCACAGCCGGAGCGCTCGCCGCCATCCACAAGGCGGGGATCGTCCACCGCGACTTCAAGCCGAGCAACGTGCTGATCGGGCCGGACGGGCCGCGGGTGATCGACTTCGGGATCGCGCGGGCGCTCGACCAGATGACGGTGACCTCGGGCAAGATGGTCGGCACCCCGCCTTACATGTCGCCCGAGCAGTTGACCGGGGCGCCGGTGGGGCCGGCGTCCGACGTGTTCAGCTGGGCTGTGACGATGATGTTCGCGGCGACGGGGCGGCCGGCGTTCGGGGAGGATACGGTGCCGGCGGTGTTCAATCGGGTGCTCACCTTCCACCCGGACCTGTCGCCACTGCCGCCTGCCCTCCGCAGCATCGTGGGCTCCTGCCTGCACAAGAGCCCCGACGACCGCCCATCCGCATCTGACGTGATGCTGGCAATCGTCCACTGACCACCGATCGGGACGATCCACCGCCACAGACACCAACCACCGATCAGAGCGATCCGCCGTCACGGATGCCGACCACCGATCGGGGAGAAGATCGCGATCTTGTACGGCAAGCCAACCCAGCCACTGCCCGCCGACCAGGGCCGGGCCCTGTCACTTCAACGGCCCTGAGGTGTGCGTAGTGCGCCCCGTAACGGGACGGTGATCAGGACGACCGGGGTCAGATGGTGGCGTCCCGGGTGTTGCGCGTGAGGTTCAGATACTCCTCCCGCGAGATCGAGTGCACCGCCAGCCGCAGCAGGTGGCGGTCCGCGAAACGGTGGACGGCATCAGGGGCCCATCCGCCGGGCAGGTGGTGCAGCGGACTGCCGTTCCCGTCGAGGACGAACAGCCCGGCCAGATCCTCATAGCGGTAGAGCAGCAGAGACGCGGCCTTCCTCCGGCCCTCACCGATCTCGATGGACGGTGTCTGTTCCTTACCCCGATGCACCTGCAACTTCTCGCCTGGGAGCACCGAGAGATACGGCCCCCCGGCGGAGCCGAGGATCAGGCCGCGGTCCGCGCGCCAGCGGTGGACGCGGGCGGACACCGGGCGCAGCACGAGGAGCAGAGGGCTGAAGCCGATGGCCAGCCACTTGACCTCCAGAAGGTCCAGGAGCGACCTGCCCACCATGGAGATCCCGCGCCAGGCCGCCCACATACCGGTCGACGCCAGGTAGACCATCAGCGCCAGCCCGGCGACGCCGACCCCGATGCTCACCGGCCCGCGATACCTGGCCAGGAACGGTGGCCGCAGGCCCCGGAAGCGGCGCCAGCCTGGGGCGCGGCCGGCGAGCACCGCCCGTACCCGCTTCGAGGTGTCTCCGCGGGCGTCGACGATGGGGAGGCCCGCGGACTTCACGAACGCGGCCACGTCCGGGACGTACCACTCACCCGGCAGGTCGAGCAGCACCAGGCCGTCGCCGTCGAGCGCGGCCAGGCCCTGGACCGAGAGGGTCTTGGCCTTCCTCCTCGACACGAGGACCCGCTGCTCGTAGCGGTAGTGGTAGAGCGTCGCGGGCATCAGCCGCACGGATTGGCCGGACGTGTCGTCGGAGACGGCCAACGCCGAGCCGTCCCATAACACCTCCGTCCGGGGACAGGGAGTCCCCGCCACCGCCCCCGCGACCGGCCGAAGCCGAGGTTGAGATCGAACGTCCATGAAGATCACCCTCCATAGGCCCCCCTATCCACATAAGACGGATAAGCCGGAGGTAAAGTGCCGACGAACCAGAGGAACTACGTGAGCACCTTCACGACGCCCGTGAGCGCCAGCTGGACCAGCGCCAACGGCACCAGCCCCACCCACGCCAGCTTCTGCAACTGGTCCTCACGCATCCGGGGAAAGCTCACTCGCAGCCAGATCACCACAAAAGCCAGCGCGAACACCTTGACCAGGGTCCACACCCATCCGGCCAGCAACGGCCCGTGCCACCCGCCCAGGAACAGCACGGTGGTCAGGAACGACAGCACGACGATCCCGACGTACTCCGAGAGCATGAACAGGGCGAACCGCATCCCGGTGTATTCGGTCATCGGCCCCATGATGATCTCGGACTCGGCGATCGGCATGTCGAACGGCGGCCGGCGCAGCTCGGCCAGCCCGGCCAGGAAGAACACCACGCCGCCGATGGCCTGCCACGGCAGCCACCACCACTGCCACGCCGAGACGATCGCCGGGATGGACAGCGTGCCCGCCGCCATCGCGACGGAGGAGGCGGCCAGCACCAGCGGCAGCTCGTACGACATGAGCTGAGCGGCCGACCGCATGCCGCCGAGCACCGAGTATTTGTTGGCCGACGCCCACCCCGCCATGATCGAGCCGAGCACGCCGATGCCCATCACCGCGAGCACGAAGAACAGCCCGAGGTCGAGGTCCACGCCGACCAGCCCCTGGTCGACGGGGATGGCGATCAGCACGAGCAGGTACGGCACCAGCGCGACCCCGGGCGCGATCATGAAGACGCGCCGGTCGGCGGCGGCCGGGATGACGTCCTCCTTCTGCGCGAACTTCACCCCGTCGGCGATGAGCTGGGCCCAGCCGTGGAAGCCGCCCGCGTACATCGGCCCGAGGCGCGACTGCATGTGCGCCATGACCTTGTGCTCGGTCTGCCCGACGATCAACGGCAGCACGAGGAACACGATGAGGATGGAGGCGAAGCGCAGCACCACGTCAAGCATCGGGTGTCCCCCAGTCGGCGGGTACGCCGGGCGGCAGCGTCTTGCGCCGGCTCGGCGAGCCGTGCCCGGATTCGCCCGGCTCCTTGGCTCCCGGCCAGGGCTTGGCCACCCGGGCGGCGAGGATGAAGTCCTTGCGCAGCGGATGCCCCTCGAACCCGTCGGGCAGCAGCAGCGGCACCAGGTAGGGATGGCCGTCGAAGAGCACCCCGAACATCTCGTACGTCTCGCGCTCGTGCCAGTTGGCGCCCCGGTAGACGCCCACGGCGGTGGGCAGCCGCGGATCGGCGCGCGGCACCCGGGTGCGGACGAGCACCCGCTCGCACGAGTCGGGGTCGTAGACGTGGGCGACCACGAAGAACCCGTCGGGCGGATCGTCGACGCCGGTCAACCAGTCGAAGAAGGTGTGGCCGGAGTCCCTGAGGAAGGTCAGGACCTCAATCCAGTCGGCCGTGCCGACGTCGACGGTGGTCTCGCCGAAGGAGGTGGAGACGGAGACCCGCTCGCCGAAGCGCTCCTCAGGCGTCACGACACGTCCCCGTGCGAGCGGGACCAGACGTAGCGGTCGCTGAGCTTCTCGGCGGCGATCTTCTCCTGGAGCTTCATGATCCCGTGGAGCAGCGCCTCAGGTCTGGGCGGGCAGCCGGGCACGTAGACATCGACGGGAATGATCTGGTCGACGCCGTTGGTGACGCAGTAGGAGTCCCAGTAGGGGCCCCCGGTGTTGGAGCAGGCGCCGAACGAGATCACGTACTTCGGATCGGGCATCTGCTCGTAGAGGCGCTTGACGGCGGGCGCCATCTTGTCGGTGACGGTGCCCGAGACGATCATCAGGTCGGCCTGGCGCGGCCCGTTGGCGAACGGGATCACCCCGAACCGGATGAAGTCGTGGCGGCTCATCGACGTCGCGATGAACTCGATCGCGCAGCAGGCGAGCCCGAAGTTGAACACCCACAGCGAATAACGCCGCCCCCAGTTGAGCACGAAGCGCATCGGCTTGGGTGCCAAGCGCGAGATCGGCCCCACCGTGGGCATCGGGAGATCCGTGGCTGCCATATGGCCATTGTCCCGCGTGATCTACCCAAGGAGTAGAGGGGCGGCAGATGATCGACCGAAAAACAACCTAAGTCCAGCCGAGTACGCGCTTTCGCCAGGCGTAGAGGATGCCGAGCGCGATGAACCCCAGGAAGACGAACATCTCCACGAGCGTCGTCAGCCCGTATCCCGGCGCGTCGAAGACCGTGGCCCACGGGAAGAGGAACACGGCGTCCACGGCGAAGACCACGTACAGGTAGGTGAAGACGTAGTAGCGCACCTGCGACTGGGCCCAGCCGTCGCCGACGGGGTCGACGCCGCACTCGTAGGTGGTCAGCTTCTCGGCCGTCGGCCTGGTCGGGCGCAGGAGACGGTTGGCCATGAGGGCCCCGGCCACGATGGCCACGCCGATGGCGAGCAGCGCGGCGACCAGCACATAGGACCCGAAGTAGCCGTCCATGCCCTGATCGTAACTCAGTCAAGCCTCGTCCCCCATAGTTCCAAAACGGGGCAAAACGCAAGATCGCCCCCTTAATCTGACCTTCATGCACAAAAAGGGACTAATCGGAGGAATCGCCCTACTGGCCCTTTCCGCCGTAGGTGGTGGACTGGCCACCGCCTCCCCCGAGCGGGACGTCCTGGTCCCCGCGGAGCCGACCATGATCGACTTTGTCGACCCCGCGACCGTGGGCGGTCTGGTCGCCAGAACCCTGAGCGACGCCGACCGCGGGCACGGGCACGCGCGTCGCCTTGTGCATATCACCTACCCCGAGCTGCGGGACGCGCCTCGCCTCAACAGGGCCCTGCACGACGAGGCCGAGCGGACGCTCCACCACTTCCGCGACCTCACCAAGTTCGACGCCCCGCGGCCCCGCCCCGAGCTGAATGTGGACTGGCAGCTCGCCGCCGCCTCCGGCGACATCGTCGGCGTACGGCTGCGCACCGGCGAGTCCCTCGGCAACGGCTGGAGCAATTCCATCCGGACCCTCTGGTACGACCGGCGGACCGGCAAGGCGACCGGCTCGGCCGGCCTGCTCTCCGGCCGGGCCGCGCTGCGCGATCTCACGCGACTGGTCAAGGATCGGCTCGCGAAGCGCGGATCCCCGACGGACCCCGGCAGGGTGACGGGCGACCAGCTCGACTCGATGGCCTTCAATCAGGGCGGGGACCTGGTGGTGGAGTTCGACGACTGCCAGGTCGGGCCGTGCTCCCTCGGCCGCCTGGCCGTGGCCGTACCCGCCCGGCAGGCCGATCCCCTGCTGTCGCCGACGGGGCGGCGCGCGCAGGAGGCCGTCCGGGAGGCCGCCAGGCAGGCGGCGCCGACCGTGCCGAGGACGGTCCCGTCATCCAGCCCCGAGGCCGTCAGCAACCGGGCGGGGTCGGTCGACTGCGCCAAGGCCAAGTGCGTCGCGCTGACCTTCGACGACGGGCCGGGACCGGACACGCCCAGGCTGCTCGACATGCTGCACCGGGCCGGGGCGCGGGCCACCTTCTTCACCGTCGGCACCAGTGCCGCGGCCCGGCCGGATCTGCTGGTCAGGATGAGCGTCGAGGGGCATCTGGTGGCCAACCACTCCTGGGCGCACCTGGACCTGTCGAAGTTGACCACCAGCAAGATCGCCGATTCGCTCCGCCGTACCCAGGACACCATCACAGCGGCCATCGGCGAGCGGCCCACGCTGATGCGCGCGCCATACGGAGCGCTGAACGAGGACGTGATGGACGTGGCGGGGGACATGGGCCTCGCCATCGTCGGCCGGAACGTCGACGCGGGTGACAAGTACACGAACGACGCCAAGGCGATCGCCGACCGGGTGACCAGGCAGGCGCGCGTCGGGGCCATCGTGCTCATGCACGGCGTCCACCCGGCGACCGTTGACGCGGTTCCGGACATCCTCAAAAAGCTGCAGGGGAAGGGTTACACGCTTGTCACTGTTCCAGAATTGTATGGAACGGCAGGTATGCAGGCCGGACACCTTTACCGATCGGGGTCGGAGATCGCGCGTCATCGCCCCCTGACGTAAGTCACGCGTGGGAGGGACGTATAGTTGGCGCTCGTGACCCGAACAGTCCTCTTCGCACGCCTGCACGTCGACCTGTGCAGAATCGCCGCCGGGCTGTGTCACCCCTAACGGTTCTCCGGTATCCCCTGATTGCCCCCGCGTTTACCCGCATTCTGTAGCGAGGAAACGTGTTGAACCTCGCGAGGATCTAGCATGGAACTGAGAACGCGCCACATACGACCGCGCCTCGGCGCGTCGGGGAGGACTGAGCTGTGACGAAGCAGGTCCAGCAACTCGACCGCGTGATCATTAGATTCGCCGGAGACTCCGGCGACGGCATGCAGCTCACCGGCGACCGCTTCACCGCGGGCACCGCGGAGTTCGGCAACGACTTGTCGACGCTGCCCAACTTCCCCGCCGAGATCCGTGCCCCCGCAGGCACGCTCCCCGGCGTCTCCAGCTTTCAGCTGCACTTCGCCGACCATGACATCCTGACGCCGGGTGACGCTCCCAACGTGCTCGTCGCGATGAACCCGGCGGCGCTCAAGGCCAACCTGGGCGACCTGCCCCGCGGCGCCGACATCATCGCCAACATCGACGAGTTCACCAAGCGCAACCTGCAGAAGGTGGGCTACGCGGCCAACCCGCTGGAGGACGACTCGCTCAGCGAGTGGCGCGTCCACGCGGTGGCGCTGACCTCGCTGACGGTCAAGGCGCTCGAAGGCTTCGATCTGTCCAAGAAGGACGCCGAGCGTTCGAAGAACATGTTCGCGCTGGGGCTGCTCTCCTGGCTGTACCACCGGCCGACCGAGCACACGATCAAGTTCCTGGAGCAGAAGTTCGCCAAGAAGCCGGAGATCGCCAAGGCCAACATCGCGGCCTTCCAGGCGGGCTGGAACTACGGCGAGACCACCGAGGCGTTCTCGGTCTCCTACGAGGTGAAGCCGGCCCAGCTGGCGCCCGGCGTCTACCGCAACATCTCCGGCAACCAGGCCCTGGCCTACGGCCTGATCGCGGCCTCGGTGCAGTCGAAGCTGCCGCTGTTCCTCGGCTCGTATCCGATCACGCCGGCCAGCGACATCCTGCACGAGCTGTCCAAGCACAAGCGGTTCGGCGTCCGCACCTTCCAGGCGGAGGACGAGATCGCCGGCGTCGGCGCGGCGCTGGGCGCGGCGTTCGGCGGCGCGCTGGGCGTGACCACGACGTCGGGGCCCGGTGTGGCGCTGAAGGCCGAGACCGTCGGCCTGGCGGTCACCACCGAGCTGCCGCTGCTCATCGTGGACGTGCAGCGGGCGGGGCCGAGCACCGGCATGCCGACCAAGACCGAGCAGACCGACCTGCTGATGGCCATGTTCGGCCGCAACGGCGAGTCCCCGGTGCCGATCGTGGCGCCGATGTCGCCGAGCGACTGCTTCGACGCGGCCATCGAGGCGGCGCGGATCGCGGTCAAGTACCGCACCCCGGTCATGCTGCTGTCGGACGGCTACCTGGCCAACGGCTCCGAGCCGTGGCGCCTGCCGGAGGTCTCCGAACTACCCGACATCTCCCAGGAGTTCACCACGACGCCCAACGGCGACGACGGCGAGTTCCTGCCGTTCAAGCGGGACACCGACACGCTCGCCCGCCCGTGGGCCGTCCCCGGCACACCGGGCCTGGAGCACCGCATCGGCGGCATCGAGAAGGCCGACGGCACGGGCAACATCAGCTACGACCCGGACAACCACGACCTGATGGTCAGGACCCGGGCGGCCAAGATCGCCGGGATCGACGTACCCGACCTCGAGGTCGATGACGCCGACGGTGACGCCAAGGTGCTGGTGCTCGGCTGGGGTTCGACCTACGGCCCGATCGCGGCGGCCGTGCGCCGCATCAGGAGGGCCGGTGGCAAGGTCGCGCAGGCGCACCTGCGGCACCTCAACCCCCTGCCCGCCAACACCGGCGAGATCCTCAAGAGCTACGACAAGGTGCTGCTGCCCGAGATCAACCTGGGCCAGCTCGCCCTGCTGCTGCGGGCGCGCTACCTCGTCGACATCATCAGCTACAACCGTGTGCGCGGGCTTCCGTTCAAGGCCGAGGAGCTGGCCGGAGTCATCCAGGACGTGATCGACAGTGACTGAACTGGTAAATGGGCGGGGCCTCTCGCTCGTCCCCAAGACCGACGCCAAGCAGACCCTGAAGGACTTCAAGTCCGACCAGGAGGTCCGCTGGTGCCCCGGTTGCGGTGACTACGCGATCCTGGCCGCCGTACAGAGCTTCCTGCCGGAGCTGGGGCTGAAGCGCGAGAACATCGTGTTCGTCTCCGGCATCGGCTGCTCGTCCCGATTCCCGTACTACCTCAACACCTACGGCTTCCACTCGATCCACGGCCGTGCGCCGGCGATCGCGACCGGGCTCGCCGCGAGCCGGCCCGACCTGTCGGTGTGGGTGATCACGGGTGACGGTGACGCGCTGTCGATCGGCGGCAACCACCTGATCCACGCGCTGCGCCGCAACGTCAACCTGAACATCCTGCTGTTCAACAACAGGATCTACGGTCTGACCAAGGGCCAGTACTCACCCACCTCCGAGGTCGGCAAGATCACCAAGTCGACGCCGATGGGCTCGCTGGACAAGCCGTTCAACCCGATCTCGCTGGCCATCGGCGCCGAGGCGTCGTTCGTGGCCAGGACGATCGACTCCGACCGCAAGCACCTGCAGTCGGTGCTGCGTGAGGCCACCGCCCACCGCGGCACCTCGCTGGTGGAGATCTACCAGAACTGCAACATCTTCAACGACAACGCCTTCGAGCAGCTCAAGGATCCGGAGATCCGCGACGACATCACGCTCAGGCTGGAGCACGGTCAGCCGATCGTGTCGGCGTCGAAGGCGGTCGTCAGGGCCGCCAACGGCGGCATCGAGGTGGCCGACCGCGCCTCGGTGAGCGCGGACCAGATCATGGTGCACGACGCGCACAACCCGGACCCGTCGCTGGCCTTCGCGCTGTCGCGGCTCGACGAGCCCGCGTTCGAGCACGTGCCGATCGGCGTGTTCCGCTCGGTCGACCGGCCCGCGTACGACGTGCTGATGGCCGAGCAGATGGAGGAGGCCGTGGCTCAGAAAGGCCCCGGCGACCTCAGTGACCTGCTCCTGGGTGGCGACACCTGGCGTATCGGCTAAACCACTGGGTAACGCAGCTCCTTCGCGAACCGATACACATCAGATGCATCGGACTCGCGGGGGAGCGGCGCAGTGGCCGAAGCGCCAAAAGTGGTCGAACCCAATCGTTCCCGGCTGAACGCCTTCAACCTGCTGCGCCTTCTGGGCGCGCTCGCGGTCATCGTCGAGCACAGCTGGGTGCTGACCGGGCACGGCTCGCCGCTGACCCCGGCCAGCGGGATCGGCGTCGGCGGCATAGGCGTCGGCGTCTTCTTCCTCATCAGCGGCTATCTGATCAGCACGAGCTGGCTGTCGGACCCGTCGGCACGCCGCTACACGGTACGCAGGGCACTGCGCATCTATCCCGCGTACGCGCTGGTCGTCATCGTCACGGCCCTGCTGCTCGGCCCCTTGGTGAGCACGCTGCCCGCCGCCTCGTACTTCTCCGGCACCGGCGCCTGGAGCTACATCGCCAGAGGGCTGCTCATCCAGCCGGTGAGCTACTCGCTGCCCGGCGTCTTCCAGGGGCTCCCCTATCCGGACGCGGTCAACGGGTCGCTCTGGACGATCTGGGTGGAGGTGCTCTGCTACATCGGCGTGGCCGTGATGGGCCTGCTGGGGCTGCTGCGGCGCCGGACGATCCTGGTGGGGCTGGTGCTGCTCGGGCTGGCCGCCGCCTCGGTCGTGCATCTCACCGGCTACTCCGGTCCGCTCATCCCGCTGGTCGTGTCGGCCTACGCCGCGCAGCCCGTGGCGTTCTTCGCGCTCGGGATGCTCATCCGGGAGGTCCGCTGGGTCCCCCCGCTCTGGCTGACGGCTCTCGTGGTCATCGCGTGGCGGCTGCTGTGGGGCACGCCGGTGGCCAATCTGGCGGCGATCGCGGCGGTCACCTGCCTGACGTTCCTCATCGCCTTCCGCGCGCCGACCTGGCTGCACCGTCCCACCGGCTCGTACGACCTGTCGTACGGCACCTACCTGCTGGCCTTCCCCACCCAGCAGGTCCTGGTCCAGTCCGGGCTCCGGTCGCCCGTGCTCGTGCTGCTTGCCACGGTCGCCATCGTGCTGCCGCTGGCCGCCCTGAGCTGGCGGCTGATCGAACAGCCCGCGCTGCGCCTGCGGTATCGCAAGCCCGCCCCGGTCCCGGCCGCCGCACCGGTCCCGGAGACCCCCTAGCGCGGTTCGGCCTGCGCCAGGAGTCGTTGCAGGTGCAGGCCCCGGTGCACGTCGATCTCGTGTGACCGCCCCGTCCGTACGGCGGTGGCGAACTCGGAGCGCAGGGTCGCCCTGGTCTCTATCGAGTCCTCCGGCAGCAGCTCGGAGTCGAGCACCAGCGTGCCCTCCGGGCCGTACAGCTCATAGCGGGTTCTGCGGCGCGGCGGGACCCGGCCGCTGATCGTGAGCTGGCTGATCACCTCGTTCTCGTGCAGGCAGGTCAGCGCCAGGAATCCGGCCGCGTTGGCGACCGGCCTGATCTCCGTGATGCGGCCCAGCGCCGCGTCGAGCAGGTCCAGGCCGTGCGGGCCGGTGTTGTAGAGCACCCCCGCGCGCGAGCGCCACGGGCTGTCGGCGAAGGTGTCGTCGAGGAACTCGCCGGTGAGCTGGCAGGCGCGAGCGCCGATGGCCGGGAAGTCGCGGGCCTGCTTCAGGAACTCGCGGACCACGGGACGGTAGCGGTTGGTGAGCACGAGTTGTGTGGCCACGCCGGTGGCGTCCACCGCGTCGGTCAGCGCCTTCGCGTCGCGTACGGTCAGCGCGATCGGCTTCTCCAGCAGCAGCGCCCGGCCCTGCCAGGCCGCCTGGACGGCCATGACCGCCTGGACGTCGGGCGGGACGGCGAAGACCACGGCCTCGCTGCGCTCCAGCAGCCGCTCGTACGAGGTGAAGGCCGGCACGCCGAAACGCTCGGCCAGCGCCTGCGCGGCCGGGGCCCGCCTGCTCCAGACGCCCGCCAGCCGGGTCTCGGGCCCGGCGGCGAACATGGGCGCGTGGAAGTCCCGCGCCCAGGGGCCCGCGCCGACCAGGCCCACTTCCACCGGGGCGCTCATGGCGTGACCTTGTAGACGTGGTAGCTGTTCTCCCGCGCGAAGGAGTCGGTGAAGCCGCCGTCCTTCACCGGAAGCGTCCGGTTCTCGAACAGCACCTCCACGCTGGAGGCCGAGGCCAGGGCTTCGGGCAGCCGCAGCGTCTGCGGCCCCGGCTGGACGCCCGCCTTGGGCATGGCGAACACGTAGGAGGAGCCGTCGAGGTCCTTGAGCATGGTGTCGAGTCCCGGCGCGAAGGTGTGGACGTAGGACTGGGTGTTCAGCACGGGCGCGAGCGTGCGGATCCGGCGGTTCAGCTCCGTCGCGACCGTCCTGATCCCCTGGGCGCACGGCTCACGCAGCACGTGCTGGGTCGGGCAGGGCCCGGCGAAGCTGTGGTTGAAGTAGATGATGCCGCGCGCCTCGTGGATGAGGGAGTTCATCACCGCGCCGGCCAGTTCGTCACCGGCGATCGAGCGCAGGCCGTTGGTGCCCGGCCAGCCGAGCTCCACGAACGCGTAGATCGGCTGCCTCTTGCCGTCGAGGGCGTCGAGCTGCCTGCCCCGGTCGACGACCTGGCCGTAGTTGGCGGCCCGCGGGCATCGGTCGCGTGGCAGCTTGAGGAAGTTCTCGGCCTCCTCGCAAATGCCGGTGTCGGTGTACCAGTACACGTCGGTGGACATGATGTCGGTGTAGCCGTTGACGAACTTCGTCGCCTCGCCGTCGTTCTCCCACATGGCGATGCCCTTGCCGTAGTTGGCGTAGTGCAGGCGGCCGTCGTTCTTGGGCAGCTTGTCCTTGAGGGTGCGCATCGCGGTGTAGCCGCAGGGCGGCTTGTCGGGCACGCACACCTGGCCTTCGCCGCCGTACTTGCCGCTCCAGACGCCGTCGCCGGGCCCGGCGAACATGTCGGCCTCGTCGGCGATCATCCAGCCGACCGTCTCGCTGCCCGATCCCGTCAGGGGCTTGCTGGTGATCGCCGACATCCCGTTGCTCCGGATCAGGCCCATGTCGCTGTTGGCCGTCAGCTCGACGTAGGTGTTGAGCCCTGCCTCCTTGTCCATCCGCACGTCGCGTTCCTCGACCACGGACTCGAACCAAACCCCTATGGGGAAGAACGACGGATTTGTCCAGCCCGCGGCGGCCGGCGCGCCGAACCTGGCGTAATAGGCCGGGCCCCCGTCCCAGGGGACGCGCGGCAGGCCCAGTTCGTGGCGGGTCGACTTCGCCTGCGCGATGACCCAGCCCACGGCGACCACCAGCACAACGGTGATCGCGATCAGCAGGATCCGTCTGTTCGTCGGTCGAGAAGTCATAGCCCTCCCAGCTACGGGGCGATCCGGTAGACGTGATAGCTGTGCTCCGCGTCGAAGGTCTCGGTGAAGTGTCCCGCCTTGTCGACCTGGATGGTCCGCTTCTCGAAGACCTCCTCGACGCGACCCGACGCCGACAGATCGCTGGGTACGGTCAGCACGTGCCGCCCCGGAGCCTGGCCGCGGCCGAGCATCGCGAACAGGTAGGTGGCGCCGTCGTGGCGCTTCAGCATGGTGTCCAGCTCGGGTGCGAAGTCGTAGGCGTACGACTGGGTGTTGAGCACCGGCGCGAGCCGCTTGATCCGGCGGTCGAGTTCGGCGACCCCGCGCCTGACCGCCTTCCCGCATACGCGGCGGAGCACGTTGTCCACCTCGCAAGCCGGTCGCGTGCCGTGCGCGTCGTAGACGATCCCCCTGGCGCCGTGGATCAGCGCGCTCATCGCCGCGCCGCCCACCTGCTCGGGGGTGAGGCCGGAGAGCGCGATGATCGCGTAGACCGGCTGCCGGCGGCCGTCGGTGGCGTCCAGGGCGCGCAGCCGCTCGACGGTCGCGCCGTAGTTGGCGGCCAGGCGGCACCGGGCCGCCGGGAGCTGCAGCCACCGGGTGGCCTCCGCGCAGACGTTGGCGTCGCCGTACCAGGAGACGTCGGCCGCGACCACGTCGGTGTAGCCGTTGACGAACTTGGCGGCCTGCGCCTCCTCCTCCCAGTAGGCCACGCCCTTGCCGAAGGAGGCGTACCGCAGCCGGTCGCCCTTGGGCAGGCGCTCGGCGAGCGTACGCAGCACGGTGTAGCCGCACGCGGTGAGCGCGGGGGCGCAGACGGGCCGGGTGAAGCCCCGGGCGCCCGTCCATTGCCCGTTGCCGGGACCCGCCCACACGTCGGCCTTGTCGGCGATCAGCCAGCCCACGGTCTCCGCGCCCGCGCCGGGCAGCCGGCGGCTGGTCAGCGCGGTCATGCCGGACTGCCTGAGCAGCTCGGGGCGGCTGCCGTCGGTCAGCTCGACGTAGGTGTTGATCCCGGCCGCCCGGTCCAGCGCGACCTCCCTGCCGGTACGCACCGAGGCGAACCAGATCCCCACGGGGAAGAACCCGGGACGGGTCCACCCCGCCTTCACCGCCGCCGCCGAACCAGCGTAGGCGGCCGGGCCGCCTTCCCACGGCACCGCCCTCAAGGCCATCGTCAGAGCGGGCAGCGTGCTCGCGACGGGCTTCGGCGGGACGGACCGCAGCCACAGCCAGCCCCCGACGGCCACCGCCGCGGCGGTCAGGAGCGCCGCCCACTGCGCGATCGTCGTCAGCCTCACCTTCATCACCGCACGTCGGACGGCTGCTCGGCCAGCGCCATGAGATCGGCCGCCCGCGCCGACCAGGAGGCGTCGGCCAGCGAGCCGCGTAGCGTCTCCGGCGACTGCGGGCCGCCTTCGGCCAGGCAGACGCGGATGGCCTCGATGAACTGCTCCGGGGTGGTCGCGGTCCTGACCCGGCCGGCGTAGTGGGCCAGCTCGTCGAACTCGGTGCTGACCACGGGCAGGCCGAGCGCCAGGAACTCCTTCAGCTTGATCGGGTTCGCGTGCTTGATCCACTCGTTGTCCAGCCACGGCATGATCGCCACATCGAAGCCCGAACCGTAGGCGGGGATCACCGAATAGGGGCGTAACCCCAGCCAGTGCACGTTGGGATGCTTCGTGAGCCGCTCCATCTGCCCGGTCGCGTCGCCGACGAGCACGAGTGACGCTTCGGGCAGGCCGATCGCGACCTGTTCCAGCAGGTCGAAGTCCACCACGAAGTCGTCCAGGGCGCCGAAGAAGCCGATCCGCGGCCCAGGGACGGCGCGCAGGTCCGCGGGCTGCCGGTCGGCCGGTACGCGGCTGAAGTGCTCCAGGTCGACCCCGTGGTCGAGGAAGCGCGCCCGCGCGCCCGCGATCGGGCGTTCCTCGGCCATGAGCCCGCGGCTGGCGTAGACCACGTGGTCGGCACGTTCCAGCAGGTCGCGTTCGAGCGTCTCGATCGTGTCCGTGTCGGACTCGGGGAAGGCGGAGTGGCGGTCCGAGCGGTTGAAGATCAGCGCGCGGCGGCGCATCGGGCGTACCACGTCCCAGGCGGTGGGGATGGTCACCACGATCACCGGCACCTTCAGGCCCAGCGCCCGGCAGACCGCCCGTACCTGTGTCCTGACCAGCCAGGCGTTGAGCCCGCGGCCCAGGCGCGAGCCGTACAGGGGGAGCGGGAGCGGTGACATCACCCACAGGTCGGGCTCCACCCGCCTGACGAACTTGGCCACGCTACGCAGCTTCCTGGCGATGCGCCGGAGCACGAAGGTGGAGCGGCCGGGCAGCGGCATCCGCATGCCGATGCTGTTGACGATCAGCACCTTGCGCGATCCCGCGAGGTGCCGCATGAGCTGGAAGTCGGAGTGCGCCCTGTTGTGGTACCACCAGTCCTGGGCGGCGAAGCAGACGTAGGCCGGCGGCGATAAGGGGCCGCCCGGCGGCGTGGGCCACTCGGCCATCGTCGCGAGCTCGCGCAGGGCCGCCCGGTGCCGCTCCCCCGCCCGCCGGCCGCGGGTGACGGCGCGCAGCGCCTCGTTCAGGGCGACCGCCAGGCGCATGAGCACCGCGCGGGGCCTGCCGTACCGCTGCCGGTGCAGCCGCACCCGGTTGGCGGCGGCGAGTGTCCACAGGGGGCTGGAGTTGGCCTGCTCGCCGCCGAGGTGGACGGCCACGGCCTCCGGCTCGTAGAGGACCGTGAAGCCGAGGTCGCGGATCCGCAGCATGTACTCGGTCTCCTCCGAGTACAGGAAGTAGCGCTCGTCGAGCGGACCGGCCGCGTCCAGGCAGGCGCGCGAGACCAGCCAGGCGGCGCCCGTAGCCCAGTCCGGCGTGCCCGGCCGCTCGTACTCCCGAAGGTCGACGACCAGCTCGCCCAGCGGCGCGTGGCGGCCCGCCTTGAGCCCGCCGAGCAGGGCCTCCCCCACGGCCCGCAGGACGGTGGGCCGCCTGCGCTGGGACAGTTGGAGCTCGCCGTCGGCGCCCAGCAACCGCGGCACCGCGATGCCCGTGCCGGGCACGGCCAGCGCCTCGCGCAGCCGTCGCACCGAGCCGGGTCTGAGCCGGATGTCGGCGTTGAGCACGAGCACGTCACAGCCGGCAGCGGCGGCGATGCCCGCGTTGACACCGGCCGAGAACCCGCCGTTGCGGCCCGTCCTGATCAGCTCGACGTGCGGTCCGGCCGCGAGCACCCGCTCCACCGTGTCGTCGGGGGAGTCGTTGTCCACGACGATGATCCGGAACGGGTCCCCCTCACGTAACACGGTGTCCAGAGAACGCAGGCACTCCTCGATGACCTGACCGCTCTGGTAGGTGACGATCACGATGGCAAGCGGCGGCCGCTCGGGAACAGTCATCAGGCAGACCAATCTGTCGGGATCAGGAGCGCCGGCCCGCGGCCAGCCGGTGCCACGCGGCCCCGGCCAGCAGCCTGAGCGCGAAGGGCAGGTCGTCACGGAGGTAGCGGCGTACCAGGCGGCGGGGTTCGAGGGCGAGTCTGAACAGCCATTCGCCGCCCACCCGCTGCATTCCGTCCGGGGCTCGCCGGAACTGCCCGGCGGCCATCGGGATGGCGGCGCCGCAGCCGAGGTACCAGGCACGCGGCAGTTCAGGGCGGAGCGCGGTGATGACGTGTTCCTGCTTGGGAAAGCCCAGGCCCACGAAGACGAGGTCGGGCGCGGCCGCGCGGACCTTCTCCACGATCTCCCCCATCCCCCCGGCGAGCCTCTCGAAGCCGAAGGGCGGCGCGTACACGCCGGCCACCCGCAGCCCCGAGTAACGCTGTGCCAGCACCTCGCCGGCGGTCTCGGCCACCCCCGGCTCGCCGCCGAGCAGGAACACCGACCGTCCCTCGCGGGCGGCGACCTCGCTGAGGGTGTAGATCAGGGAGGCCCCGGTGACGCGGTCGCGCACCCGCAGCCCGCCGATCCGGGCCGCCCACACCACCGGCATGCCGTCGGCGACCACGAGCTCGGCGCCCGCCACGAGCTCGGCGAGCTCGGGGGCGCGGGTGGCGGCGCGGACGATGTCCACGTTGGCGGTCACGATCATGCCGCCCCGGCCGTCATGCCAGGCCCGAGCCAGCTGCTCGGCGACCTCCGGCTCGGTGATCGCGTCGATCCCGACGGCGCCTACCCGGGCGCGGTTCTTTGGACCGTTCTCATATGAAGAGTGGCCCATCGGAATGCCGCACCCCCCGTCTGACGACTCACCCTTTTGACATCGCTATCGGGCTATATCCGTTACACGCTGGCGGCCGATAAAAGAGCGGGCCAAGATGTGTGGCCATGAGCGTTGAGCAAATGAGAGTCGAGCAAGGGGCACTCGCGGGGACGCTGCTGTTCATTCCGAGCCCGCACAGCGACGAGCGCGGCCTGTTCACCAGGACGTTCGACGCCGGGATCGCGGCCGAGCACGGCCTGGACGGCGCGGCGTTCGTCCAGGACAGCCAGTCCCGCACGGTCAAGGGCGCGATCAGGGCCATGCACGGCCGCACCGGCCGGGGCGAGGCCAAGCTGGTCCGGTGCGCCCGCGGCGCGGTGTTCGACGTGCTCGTGGACGCCAGGCCCGGGTCGGCCACCTTCGGCGAGCGGATGTCGGTGGTCCTCGACGATGAGACCTTCACCCACCTGTACGTCCCGCCCGGCCTGCTCCACGGTTACCAGGCGCTGAGCGACGCCGACGTCTGCTACCGGATCGACCGGCCGCACGACCCGGCCGAGGACATCTCCGTGCGCTACGACGACCCCGACCTGGCGATCGACTGGCCGCTCCCGGTCTCGGCGATCAGCGCGCGGGATCTGGCGGCCGGCTCGTGGAAAGAGGCACGGCGGCGCCTGGAAGGCTGACCTCGCGGCGCGCGGCCCGCATCAGCGCCCCGGCCATACCGATGAGCAGGAACGACAGCGCGGTGGCCGTGCTGAAGGAGTTCAGGTCGAACGTGGCCGAGCCCACCATCGGCACGATCAGGCAGGCGGCCAGCGTCAGCCCGAGGTCGCGGGTCTGGTCGTCCACGCTCAGCCGCCTGGCACGCAGGGCCGACCACATCCCGACGACGAAGAGGCCGACGAACGCCAGCACGCCGATCGCGCCGCCCTGCACGGCCGTCAGCAGGTACTGGTTGTCGAAGACGGGATGGTGCGGCGGGAACCAGGTGCCGTTGCCCCTGCCCAGCAGCGGATGCTGGGAGAACTCCGCGATCGCCGTGGTGTAGTCGTTGGTCCGCCAGCGCAGGCTCTCGTCGTTGTCGAGGTTGGTGAACAGCCCGGCGATCGCGCCGATCAGGCCGGGGACGAGCAGCTTCATGACGACCAGGAACCCGGCGAGCGCGGCGGCCGCCCTGATACGCCGGGCGTTGGGCCAGCCGAGGAACAGCACCGCCCCGGAGGCGGCCAGGCCCAGGACCGTCGAGCGCGAGGCGGAGAAGGCCATCCCGCAGGCGATCAGCGTCACCAGGAGCCACCAGCGCCGCTGCGGCTCGCCGCGTTCGCGCGCGCCGAAGGCGTAGTGGAGGGCGACCGGCAGCACCATCGCGGACACGACGCCGAACTCGATGGGGTGCCCCGCCGTCGAGGCCACCCGGTTGAGCCCGTTGCGCTCCAGGATCGTCACTTCCACCGCCCGTACGCGGCTGCCCGGGATCTGCATGTACTGGGTCAGGTCGAACGACAGCACGAACTGGACCGCGCCGATCACCCCCATGATGGCCCCGGCCACCACCAGCGTCTTCAGCACCAGGTCGATCCGCTCGCGGCTGGGCACCCCGTCCACGCCGATCAGCGAGATGCCCACCATCGCGACCGCGATGACGAGCACGTGATCGGACAGGTCCAGCTCGTACGAGGGCAGGAACCCGGCCGTCGAATAGGCGTAGGTCGCCACGAAGGCGAGCGCGTAGAAGTAGATCGCGTACCGCACCGCCGCCGGCCCCTTGGCCGCGCCGAGCGTGCTGGTGAGGTGCGCGCAGAACCACCACACGGCGGCGAACAGCCCGATGGCCTCCGCGTAGGTGAGATCGAACGGCAGGCCGCCGATCACCTGGCGGGCGGGCACCAGCATGAGGACCACGGTGAAGATCGCGCACAGGGTGGCGGCGTCGGCCCGGTGGGGCACCGGCCGGACGATGGACCGCTCTATGGCCACGTTCAACGCTGCAACACCGCTTCCTCGGTCCGAGCCCCGGTCTCGGGCGCCGATTCCGGCTCGCCCTCCTCCCGCCTGCGCCGCAACCCGGCCATGACGCTCTCGGTGCAGAAGGAGGCGCCCAGCGCGGCGGCCACGCCCAGCGCGAACACGGCCGCGGCGCTGCGGATCTTCCCGCCGCGCTGCGGCTGCGGCTCGGTCGGGGCGACCATCTCGTTCAGGTTGATGTACGTCTCCGGCGGGGCTTTCAGCGCCTCCTGGCGCCGTTTCAGCTCGACCTTGGCCCGCTCGGCGACCCTGACCACGATCGCCCGCGCGTCCTGGGGCGCCCGGCTCGTCCCCTCGATGACCACGAAGGGCGCGCTGATGAGCAGCTCGGGATTGGGGTGGCCGTTGTTGACCTTGTACGTGGTGTCGCCGTCCGTCCGGACGCCCATCTGGCCGGCCACCTCTGCGGTGTTGAGGATCTGCACCAGGATGGAGGCCGACATGTTCAGCCCGCCGTCGAAGTTCAGCAGCGGGTTGATCAGCGGGTTGGGATTCTTGGGGTTCGGCGGCCGGTACGACCCGTTCGGCGGCACCGTGAGCACCATGAGCGTGGTCGAGGTGTACTGGACGGGGATCTGCGTGTAGACGCCGTAGGCGGCGGTCAACGTCAGCAGGAACGCGGGAGCCGCGACATACCAGCGACGCAGGAGGACGGCGATCGCTCTCCAGAAGTCCAACACAGCCCCCCAGGCTTCTCACACCCGTACGACAAGCCATCGCCGACGCTGCGACCAGCGTTACTTATCGCATGTAACGTGCCAAAGCCTCCTCCCGATAGAGGGTGACGTGACCAAGCCCCTGAACTCGCTGGCCGTCGTCACTCCCAGCTACGGGCCCGACGCGGATCAGTTCGCCGAGCTGCACCGCTCCGTGCTGGAGTACACGCCGGAGGACACCGTCCACCACGTCTTCGTGCCGCGCGCCGACAGGCACCTGTTCGCCGCGCACGAAGGGCCCCGTTGCCGGGTCAGGACCGTGGGCGAGCTGCTGCCGAAGCGCTACGTCAAGGTGCCTCGGCAGGGCATATGGGTCAACGTCCTGCGGCCCTGGCCGCCCGTACGCGGCTGGGTGATGCAGCAGATCGTCAAGCTCGCGGCCACGGCGGCGATGGACGCGGACGTGGTCCTGGTGGCCGACTCCGACGTGGTGCTCGTCCGGCCGACGACGGCCCAGCGCGCCCTGGTCGGCGGCCGGCCGCTGCTGCACCGGCTGGAGGACGGGGTGCACCCGCTCATGACGCGGCACGTGCTGTGGCACCGGGTCGCCCGCGAGCTGCTCAGGTTGCCGCCCCCGCCCGAGCCGCCGCTGCCCGACTACATGAGCCCGCTCACCTTCTGGGACCCCGCCATCGTGCGGGGGCTCCAGCGGCGGCTCACCGAGAACATGGGGCGGCACTGGGCCGACGTCTTCGGGTCCCGGCTGCACGTGTCGGAGTTCATGCTCTACGGACTCTTCGTGGACGAGGTGCTCAGCTCGCCGGGCGGGCGTCCGCCGTCGGACACCTCCCTGTGCCACAAGTCCTCCGACGAGTCGCCGATGGACCTGCCGACCGCCCTGGCCTTCGCCGACCGCCTCGGGCCCGGGGCGATCGGCATGATGGTCTCCGCCAAGTCGGGGACCCCGCGAGAGGTACGGCAGGCGGCCATCAGGCGCTGTGCCGAGGTCGCCAACCGGGTCTCCTAACCCGCGTGGTTGTCCCGGTCGGACTTGCGCGGGTCGGTGACGGCGTTCAGCAGCTCGCTCGTGATCCGGGCGAACTCCTCCGTCGGCGGATCGTCGTTCTCACGGTCCGCGAACGGGCCGTCGCCGGACCCCCTAGACGGGCCGTCGCCGGCCGACTGGCTGAACGGGCCGCTGTCCGATCGGCCGGACGGGCCGTCGTCCGATCCGCCGGGTGCGGGCGTGGCCGTACCGCCCGCCGACGCGGTTGAGGGTGATCGGCCGTTGAGCGCGAGCCCCTTCACAGCGTCCGGCGCGGCGACAGGGACGGCAGCGGCGACGTCCGCCGCGCTCGCGGCCGGTCCCACCGGAGCGGGCCGGCCGCGAAGGCGGCGGACCGACATCAGGTAGGCGCCGCCGAACCCGAGCAGCAGGGCCACGACCAGCACCTCCACGGCCAGCTGGAGCTTGCCGGTGCCGTCGTACTCGACCGGGATCAGCGCCACGTTGTTGACCGCGATGAACGTGCTCTTCGGCGCGCCGAGCGAGCTCTGGTAGCTGGTCAGCTCCTCACGCAGACGCCGCTCCGCCCGCTCCAGGATGGCCTTGGCGGTCGCCGCCGTCGGGTCCTCGACCGCGATGTGGATGAACGGCCCCTGCGTCACGACGCCGAGCAGGTCGGCGTTCGAGCGGCCGTCGTCGATGACGATCTCGGTGCTGCCGTTCTCCGCGATCCCGAGCTTGCGCAGCTCGTCCTTGCTGTTGAGGGCCAGGATGAGGATGCCCGCGACCGTCCGCAGCCCGTCGTTGTACTGCAGCAGCGGGTTGGTCAGGCCGACCGGCTTCGCCGGGTCCATCGACAGGGTGCCACCCGACGGCGGCGCGGTCAGGATGAGCGACGACTCCGTTTTATAACGCGGCGAACCCAGGAAGAACGCCACTGTCGCGAAGACCAGGGCGAGGGCGATGATGGGAGGTCCTACGCGCTTGTTCCGGATAAGGCCGAACAGATCGTTCCAAAAAGCCATATTTACCCGCCCAAGCCCCCGCTGTATGAGCCATGCCTGGCCAAAAAAAATGGTACAGATTGCTTATCGTGACCGCTCGGTGCGATGTTACGAATCGCTGCTCTTGGTTGCTGTTCGCCCTACTTCGCGAGACCATCGCCCCGACCGTACCTCAGCCTCCGCAGAAAGGCTGGCCGGATGACGTCCAGATCACCGTCCGTACGCTCCTCCGCCCCACTCGTCGGCCGCGCCGCACCGCCCATCGGGGTCGGCATGCCCGTCTACAACGGCGAGCCGTACCTGGAGGGCGCCCTGCGATCGGTGCTCTCCCAGAAGGGCGTCGACTTCGAGCTGGTGATCGCCGACAACTGCTCGACGGACGGCACCGAGGAGCTCTGCCGCGAGCTGGCCAGGACCGATCCCCGCGTCCGCTACCTGCGGCGCGAGCGCAACGTCGGCATCACGGCCAACCACAACAAGGTCGTCCACGAGACGCGTGGCGAGTTCTTCTCCTACGCCACGTCCGACGACGAGTACCGCGAGGACCGTCTGGCGCTGCTTTCAGCGGCGCTGCGCCGCCATCCGACGGCCGCCGCCGCCATCTCGGGCGTCGAGGAGATCGACGAGACGGGGCAGACCATCGGCACCTGGCGCGACACCGCCCCCACCGACCAGCCCGACCCGGTGGCGCGCCTGCGCCACCGGCTGGACAACTACGACGAGACCATGCACTTCTACGGGCTCATGCGCAGGGAGACGCTGCTGCGCGCCCGGCCCCTGGAGCCCATCCTGCCCGCCGACCGGGTGATGATCTCGGGCCTGGCGCTGCTCGGGCCCCTGGTCGTGGTGGACGAGCTGCTGCTGCGGCACCGCAACCACTCGGGCAGCAACAGCCAGGTCAACCACGCGCGCGCCTTCCGCGCCCGCGAGAAGCCCGGAGACCAGCGCTTCTTCCTCCCGAACGTGGAGGAGGGCCGCGCGCTGCTCCGGGTCATCAGGAACGCTCCACTCAGCCGCGGCCAGCGGCTGCGCGCCTACGCCGCGCTGCGCCCCTGGCTGCGCCGCAACGCCGTGCCCATGGCCCGCAACGTCGCCCACTCCGGCATCGACGTGGCGCGCGGCTGGCGGGGCCGGCTCAGCTCATCACCACCTCGCGAATCTTCCTGATCCGGTCCCGCGAGAGTCCGGTCACCACGTACACGATCACTCCGGCTCCGCCCGCGGCGCAGAGCCGGACGAAGTCGATGGCCCCCTCGGTCCACCTGGACACCAGCCAAGCTGCGAGGCCTGCCAGCAGGCCGCCGAGGAGCAGCCGGAGTATCCCGGGCAGGATCGGCCCGAGCACGACCCCCGAGCGGCGCAGCTGCAGCGCCGTCACGGGAAGGGCGATCAGGAGCGCGACGGCCGCGTGCGCGATCGCCACGCCCCGGATGCCGTCCAGCCGCGCGCCCGCGTAGAGCGCGGGCAGCAGCACCACGGCCCAGCTCAGGTTCATCCACACGACGAGCCTGGTCGCGCCGAGCGAGGTCAGGATGTCGAAGGCCAGCGCGGTGAGCATCCGCACCACCATCAGCGCCATGAGGAAGGACAGCGCCTGGGCGGCGGGCAGCCACCTCTCGCCGTACAGGAAGGGCACGACCAGGGGCGCCAGCACGCCGAAGAGCACCGCGACGGGCAGCACCAGCGTGAGCAGCATCGGCACGATCTGCTGGACGCGCGCGGAGAACGCCTCGGGGCGCTCCTCGGCGACCCGCGAGAAGCCGGGCAGCGTGACATGGCGCAGGGCCTCGCCGACCAGTCCGGGCACCCAGCTCGACACGTTCAGCGCGATCATGTAAAAGCCGAGCGTGGCGGCGCCCAGCAGCCGGCCGATGATGATCGCGTCGGCGTTGAGCACCAGCGCCTCGATGGCCAGGCTGACCGCCAGGGGCACGCCGAAGCCGAGCAGCTTGCGGGCGATGGCCCGGTCGAAGCCCAGCCGCAGGGGCATCTTGGCCCAGTAGAACACCAGGACGCCGCTCACCAGGGAGTTGGCCACCGCGCCGATGACGAAGCTGTAGACGCCCGCGCCCGTGGCCGCCAGCGTGATCGCCACCGGCACCTGGACGGCGATGCCCGCCATGTTCGCCTTGGCGATCTTGTCCTGCTGGAAACCACGGAGCATGACCGCGCTGCGTACGTTGACGAACCCGTCGATCACGATGATCACGGTGAGCAGCCGCACCACGGGCGTGGCGGAGACGTTGCCCGCCAGGCCGGTGAAGTAGGGCGCCGCCATCCAGAACACGGCGTAGATGGCCACGCTGAGGGTGATGACCACGGTGGTCGCGGTGACCACCATGTCCTCCAGCTTGCCGCGCCACTGCACGACGGCCGCGACGATGCCGGCGTCGTTGACGTAGAAGAGGAACTGGTTGGCGGCCAGCGCGACCGCGTACAACCCGAAGTCGGCCGGGGCGAGGAGGCGGGCGAGGACGAGGCTCAGGGTGAAGGTGGCCAGTTTCGACCCGCCCCTGGCCAGCAGCCCCCACCGCAGTCCCCTGCTCGCCGACCCGGCCCGGTGATCGCTGGTGACGGGTTCGCTCGCCGTGGGCTCACTCACCGTCCGCGACCCGTTCCAGCCAGATCTCCCGCCAGAACGGGAAGAACTCCCGCGGGCAGTTCAGCGAGTGGACGCCCTCGCACACCACGTTCTCGAGCACGATGCAGGGCGTCTTCATCTCCAGCATCCGCCCGCTGGGCTCGTCGATACAGCGGTCCACCCGGGCGCGCACCCGCGCGGTCCGGCCGCAGTGGCGGGCCAGTTCGGCGTCGAAGTTCATGCCGCGGTTGGACAGGTCCTCGTTGACGGTGTCCAGGATCTCCTGCCGGGACCGCACGCGGACCAGCTCCCCCGGCTGGAGGTTCAGCGTCTGGACCGGCGTACGGCCCCTGACGTTGCCCTTCATCTGGCCCCACGGCCGGCCGCCCTTGATCCGCAACAGGCGGGGCAGCTTCCTTCTGGTCAGGTGCTGGAACCGGTTGTACAGCCCGATCCCGGTGGCCTGCAGTGTTCTGAGCACACCGACGTTGCGCGTTCGCACGTCCGCCACGAACTGCCCCAGATCGGCCATCGGCAGCGGCACGGGAGCCGCTCTCAGCAGCTCGGTCGCCTGGCAGGAGTAGCGTTCCGCGCCGTCCTCGCCCGGCGGTTTGCGGCTGTTGATCTCCAGCAGCGGCAGCAGCCGGGAGTCCGGCACGGCGTGCGAGGGCAGCTCGTCCGCCGCGACCCGCTTGATCCACGCCTGTTTCCAGTACATGGAGCAGGCCGTCTGGCAGCCGCCGTGCGCCGAGCCGTCGCACCGCGCGCCGAGCAGGTGCACGGCGCTGTCCATCCGCCGCAGGCCCGTCTTCGTCAGCGTGTCGCAGAGCTTGTGCGCGACCTTGTGCACCGTGAGGCGCTGGCCGCAGAACTTCAGCATCTCCGGCATGAACGGCAGGCCGTCCAGCTCGCCGCGCTCGTCCAGCGTGGCCAGGATCTCGGCCTCGCTGCGGATCTCCACCAGGTCTCCGACCCGCAAGCTCATGGTTTCCATTCCCTCACCAATCCCGCGTCTTCCAGGCTGTGCGCGGCCTCGGCCACCGCCGGGAACGGAAGGCCGGCCCGTTCCGCGACGTCCAGCAGCGTGTGCGTGCCGTCCGAGAGGTTCAGCACCCAGAGCATGGCCATCTGCGCCTGCTTGGTGTCGCTCCTGCCGCCCAGCGCCCCGTACAGGCCGCGCCGGCCGAGCTGCGGCTCGCCGTAGGGGCTGAGGTTGACCAGGCGCCGGTCGTCCTCCAGCACCCGAGTCACCTCCCAGCAGGTCTCCAGGGTGTCCTCCAGCGACTCGGGCAGCACGAAAGCCGGGTTGTCGCCCGACGTGTGGTACTCCGGGTAGCCCGCGTACGTCGATCTGGTCAGGCAGCCGACGGGCAGGTCGAAGCCGGGCGAGCAGTACTGCCGCTCGTCGTAGCCGTACGGGGAGAAGTCGAGCGTGCGGTGCGGGCGCCCGGAGGTGCGCAGCACGTGTCCCACCGCCCGGTCGATCTCCGTGTCGCCGCGCCTGCTCCGCTTGTACGTGAGCGCGCCGCCGTCCCCCGCGCACGCGAGCACCAGCCCGTGCCTGACCCGCTCGACCGCGTCCCTGTTGCGGGCCAGCCAGGTGATCGACCCGATCGTGCCGGGCGCGAACAGGAAGCGGTAGGTGTAGCGCGGCGACGTGTCCGCCAGCCGCCGGGCGAGCTGGGTGGCCACCGCGATGCCCGCCAGGTTGTCGTTGGCCAGCGACGGGTGGCAGGTGTGGCAGGAGATCAGCACCTCCTCGCTCGTCCGGCCGGGCACGACGTGCTCGGCGTACGTGAGGTGGCCGTCCTCCAGCGTCGAGTCCACCACCACCTCGTACTCGCCGTCCCGCAGGCTCTCCAGCGTCTCGTGGCGCAGGCAGAACCCCCAGTCCTCGGCGTAATAGCTGGTCCGGTACGGGATGAGCCCCGGCTGGTCGGGCAGCGTGTGCAGGTGGTCGCGGAGCTCCGCCAGCGGCATCCGGGCCGCCACCGGCACGCTGTAGCCGACCACGTGCAGGTTGGACTCGGCGAAGTCGACGACCTTGGCGCCCGTGGGGTCCTTGACGTAGGCGTCGCGGATGTTCCACTCCTTGGGCACGTTCCAGTCGAGCACCTGCGTGCCGGTGGGCACCTCGTGCACGTCCAGCGGGACGAGCTCGCCGATGATCTCCAACGTCCGCCGGACGCCGTCTCCCGTGATGCTCCGGCACAGCGGGTAGAGCCGCTCGACGAGCTCGTGCATCTCCTTTCCTAGGCCGGTCACGACGGCATCAGCCGATCGTCGACGGTGCCCGCGGCCCGCCGGTCCGACAGGCGGGCCAGGCGGGTGAAGCGGCGCTCGAAGCCCTCCCTGGTCAGCCCGTGGCGGCGATAGGCGTCGATGAGTTCGAGCGCGCCTTCCTTCACCGAGCGGCGCGCCTCATAACCGGGGAGCGCGGCGCGGATCCGTGAGAAGTCGACCCGGTAGGAGCGCGGATCGGCCCCCGTCTCCCCCGTGATGGCCAGCGTGGCGCCGGGCACCGCCTCCACCACGGTCGCCGCGATCCCGGCCACGGTGACGTTGTTCTGCTCGGTGCCCACGTTGAACGCCTCGCCGTGCACGGCCTCGCGCGGCGCGCTCAGCACGGCGGCGAACGCCTCCGCGATGTCCAGCGCGTGCACCAGGGGCCGCCACGGCGTGCCGTCGGACAGCACGCGTACCTCGCCGGACAGGTGCGCGTGCCCCACCAGGTTGTTGAGCACGATGTCCGCGCGCAGCCGGGGCGAGAAGCCGAAGGCCGTGGCGTTGCGCAGGAAGACCGGCGAGAAGGCGGCGTCGGCCAGCTTCAGCACCTCGTCCTCCACCCGCACCTTGGACTCGGCGTAGGGGGTCACGGGACGCAGGGGCGCCTCCTCCGTGACCAGGTCATCCCCGCCCGCGGCTCCGTAGACCGAGCAGGTGGAGGCGTACAGGAAGCGCCGCACGCCCGCGTCGCGGGCCAGCCGGGCCAGTCGTACGGACGCGTGGTAGTTGATGTCGTAGGTCAGGTCGGGCGCCAGCGAGCCGAGCGGGTCGTTGGAGAGGGCGGCCAGGTGTACGACCGCGTCGAACCCCGCCAGCGCCTCGGCCGGGACCTCGCGCAGGTCCACGGCGAGCCCCTCCGGGTCGTCCGGCGGGGGCCCCAGGACGCAGTCGGCGAACAGCCCCGAGTCGAGGCCGATCACCTCGTGCCCCGCCCCGGCCAGTACGGGGGACATGACGGTGCCCAGGTAGCCCTGGTGTCCGGTCAGCAGTACACGCATATCCGGCTAGCCTCCTGCGAGGTCGAGAGTCAGTTTGCGGGTGTGGAAGGCTTCGGCGTACCTGTCGCCGCACTCGATGCCGCGGATGCGGGCGAGCCCGAGGAAGGCTTCGTCGTCGAACCAGGAACGCCGGCGTTGCGAGGGGTAGTGGCGCTTCAGCAGGGCGACCTTCTCCGCCGCCACCTCCGGCCGCAGCGGCTGGTAGGCAGATGGGCGGCCGAGGTCGCCGTCCCACTTGACGATCTCGTAGCCGAGCGTCAGGTGGTCGCGGAAGGCCGTGGGCACGAGTTCGGCCAGGCCCCGGTGGTCCTGGTGGGCGTCTCCCGGGTGCGGGCCGAGGATCAGGTCGGGGTCGGTCCTGGCCCGGAGCAGTTCCAGCGCCTCCTTGGCCTGCTCCCAGTTCGCGGGCAGCCGGCCGTCGGGCAGCTTGAGCACGGTCAGCCGCAGGTCGGCGCCGGGGCAGAAGGCGGTGAGCGCCGCGTGCTCCTCGTCCTCCCGCTCAGTGCCCCCGCCGGACAGGACCAGCGCGTCGATCTGTAGTCCGGGACGGCCCGCGCAGAGGGTGAGCAGCGTGCCGCCCGCCCCGATGGCGATGTCGTCGCAGTGCGCGCCCAGCGCGACGATCCGGTCCATCCGGGCGGCCGTCAGCCGGATCATGCCTCCCACAGCGCCCAGGGCCGGTCGCCGCGCGAGTACGCCTCGTCCAGCTCGATCCGCTGGTTGACGGTGTCGGTCGGCCGCCAGTAACCGCGGTGCCGGTACGTCAGAAGCCGGCCGCGCTTGGTCAGCTCCATGCACCCATCCCCCACCAGATCCCCATTTTCAGGAATGTGATCGAAAATTTCCTGACGGAGCACGAAATATCCGCCGTTGACCCACATGGGGAGCTCCGTGACCGGCGCGATGTTCCTCGCCAGCCCGTCGTCGTCGACGTCGACGCAGTGGAAGGTGCCGGGCGGCGGCACGACCATCATGGACGCGCCCACGTCGGCGGCGGTGAAGCGATCGATGATCTCCGGCAGCGGCGCGTCGGTGAGCACGTCGGCGTAGTTGGCCAGGAACATCTCATCGCCCTCCAGATGATCGCGGACCCGGCGTAACCGCTCGCCGATCGGCGACTGGATCCCGGTCTGCACGAAGGAGATCGACCAGTCGGAGATGTCCTGCGCCAGCAGCTCCACCTGGCTGCCGTGCAGCCGGAAGTCATTGGAGACGGTCTCCCGGTAGTCGAGGAAGAACTCCGTGATGTGCTGCGCGCCGTACCCCAGGCACAGGATGAACTCGGTGTGCCCGAAGTGCGCGTAGTAGCGCATCACATGCCAGAGAAGCGGCCGGGGGCCGACGAGCTGCATGGGCTTGGGGACCTCGCCCGGAGCGCCGGTACGCATCCTCGTGCCGTACCCGCCGCAGAAGAGCACGACCTTCATGGCACGATCTCCAGACTCGGGATGGGAAAGACCAGCTGACCGCCCCACGCGCGGACGTAGGAGAGCTGTTCGGTGAGCTCCTCTCGCAGGTTCCACGGGAGCACCAGCACGTAGTCCGGCCGGTCCTCGGCGAGTCGCTCGGGCGGCAGGATGGGGATGCGGGTGCCCGGCGTGAACCTGCCGTGCTTGTACGGATTGCGGTCCACCGTGTACGCCAGCAGGTCCTCGCGGATGCCGCAGTGGTTGAGCAGCGTGTTGCCCTTCCCCGGAGCGCCGTAGCCGGCCACGGTCTTGCCCGCCTCGGCCGCGTCGATGAGGAAGCGGAGCAGGTCACGGCGGACCTTGGCCACCCGCGCCGCGAACTCCGCATAGCCGGCCAGCTCGTCGAGACCGGCCCCCTTCTCCCTGGCCAGCACGTCGGCCACCCGATCGGTGGGCTCGCCGCCCGCCTCCTCGGGCCGGGCCCAGAGCCGGATCGAGCCGCCGTGCGTCGGCAGCAGCTCCACGTCGACCAGCGCCAGGCCGCCCGTGGCCAGCGCCCGCCGCGCGGAGGCGACCGTGTAGTACTGGAAGTGCTCGTGGTAGATCGTGTCGTACTGGTTCAGCTCCACGAGCGTGAGCAGGTGCTGCACCTCGATGGAGACCCACCCGTCGTCGGCGACGAGCGCCCGCAGGCCCTTGGTGAAGCCGACGACGTCGGGGATGTGCGCGTACACGTTGTTGGCCACGACCAGGTCGGCGGGACCGTGCTCGGCACGGACCGCCGCGCCGGTCTCCGGGTCGAGGAACGCGGTACGGGTGGCGATGCCCTTGTCCCTGGCCGCCTGGCCCACGTTGGCCGACGGCTCGATGCCCAGGCAGCGCACGCCCCGGCCGGCCACGTGCTGCAGCAGGTAGCCGTCGTTGCTGGCGACCTCGACCACGAAGCCGGGCGCGAACCGGTCCACGGCCGCGTCCACGAACTCCCGGGCGTGCTCCACCCAGGAGGTGGAGAAGGAGGAGAAGTACGCGTACTCCGTGAACGTCTCCTCCGGCTGGATCAGCGGCGGGATCTGGGCGAGCCAGCAGTTCGTGCAGACCCGCAGGTGCAGCGGGTAGGTGAGTTCGGGCTCGTCGAGCCGCTCCCGGGTGAGGAACAGCTCGCAGGGCGGCGTGGCGCCGAGGTCGACCACGCTCGCCAGTTCGGCCGAGCCGCAGAGCCGGCAACGGGTCACCGGCCTCTACCTCTTCCGCGCTCTTTCCGACGAGACATGATCCCCTCCCGATGAGTGAAACGACCGCTGATCAGTGCGAAATATCGGCTTTTTCGGCGTTGGCTCGCTCCAAGTGAGCCCTGGCCTCCTTCTCGTACTCCGCCGACAGCTCCTCCGGAATGCGCGCCAGGTCCTTGGCGCGCATGAAGTCGCGCAGCGTGGTGCCCAGGCACGTCGCATCCACGTTGGGCGCGCCCTTGCGCGACTTGACGTCGTCGATGTGGACGGTGCGGAAGTCGATGCTGAAGCGCGTCACGCCCGAGGTGTTGCGCACGGTCGAGTGCAGTTGGGCGCCCGAGAAGAGGAGCACCCCGCCCGGCTCCGTGACGATCCTGAGCTCGCCGGACAGGTCGAGGTCCTCTTCCGGCTTCGGCTGCTCGCGCGTGTCGCTGTAGATGTGCTGGGCCGCCGATGGGCGCTCCGTCCTGACCCACGACGCGTAGTCGTAGCGGTCGCTGCCGTTGCGCACGGCCCGGTCGAAGTACTCCGGGTGCAGGGCGAACACGTTCTCCGGCACCACGTCGTAGACGGGGATCCACCAGTTCACCTGGTTGAACGGCGCCGCGTACCAGCAGTCGCGGTGCGCGTGGTAGGCGTACGAGATGCCCGAGTCGAGGTAGCCGTCGGAGGTCGAGGTCCGCAGGCGCGGCACGTCGAAGTAGGTCTCGCCCGGCGCGAACCCCAGCTCGTCCAGCAGGACGGCGATGATCTCCTTGCACCTCGGATGGTGGATGAAGCGCGGCTTGACGTCGGCCAGCAGCGCGGCGAAGCGTTCGACCGGCAGGCTGTGCTGGGCGGTGGTGGGGTCCATGCCGCCGAACGTCTCGGCGACCAGTTCGCGGGCGAAGGACACGAGCTCGCGGGACGCGGGCGACGCCGCGTAGACGAAGACGTCGCCCTGGAAGATCCTCTCGCGTCGTGCCTCGTCGTTCATCGTGCTGCCGGTGAATACCGTGGTCATCTGGTCTTGCCCCCTACACGTGCATGGTGCGAGTCGAACCGATCTCCCCTCGTAGGTCTTGCGAGGACGTGCGTGGGGCGGGATGGGTTGCTGGCTCCCGGAAACGTACTGATGGGGACGATGTCGACCCTGACCCCGCTCAGGATCACATGCCTCAATCAACTGGCATTTCGCGACTGCCATCTCACGCGTTACACACACTGGTAGGAACGTTCCTGCTATGTCAGGATCCGCTCCATGGATCCCCTCGGTTTCGACGGCGCCTGGCTGTTCAGCCCACGTATCCATACGGATCGGCGTGGGGCGTTCCTCGAATGGTTCAGGAACGACCAGCTCGACCGCCCGCTGGAGCTCGCCCAGGCCAACTGCTCGGTCTCGACCAAGGGCGTGCTGCGCGGCGTGCACTACGCGGACGTGCCTCCCGGCCAGGCCAAGTACGTCACGTGCGTCTCCGGCAGCGTCCTCGACGTCGCGGTGGACCTCAGAACCGGCTCGCCCACCTTCGGCCGCTGGGCGGCGGCGCGGTTGGACGACGTCTCGCGGCGGGCCGTCTACCTGGCCGAGGGGCTCGGCCACGCGTTCTTCACGCTCAGCGAGTCGGCCACCGTGGTCTATCTCTGCTCCACCTCGTACGCCCCCCAGCGCGAGCA
The DNA here is from genome assembly GCF_043197155.1 of Nonomuraea sp. NPDC049269. Taxonomy (NCBI): domain Bacteria; kingdom Bacillati; phylum Actinomycetota; class Actinomycetes; order Streptosporangiales; family Streptosporangiaceae; genus Nonomuraea; species Nonomuraea sp. NPDC049269. The sequence goes on along the minus strand of NZ_JBICSO010000002.1, from coordinate 740,102 downwards.
CGGCATCCACCCGCTGGACCCGGCACTCGGCATCGTCTGGCCGGAGGGCATCGAGCCGATCCTCGCGGACAAGGACGCCGCCGCGCCCACGCTGGCCGAAGCCGTCGAACACGGTCTACTCCCCTCCTACGCCGACTGCCTGGCTCACTACGCGAGCGCTCCAGGAGGTCAGCAGGGCCGGCCAGGCCTCGTGTAAGGCGGTGGACCAGTCGCGCATCGGCGGCAGCCCGGCGGCCCGCCAGTTCCCGTGCCCCAGCAGGCTGTTGGCGGGGCGCGGGGCGGGCCGGCACAGGGCAGTGCTCGGGATGGGCTCGACCCTGCCGGGATCGGCCCCGAGCAGAGTGAAGATCTCCCGCGCGTAGTCGTACCAGGTCGTCCGCCCCGCGCTCGTCCCGTGGTAGACGCCGGGCGGCGCGTCCGCCCGGCCGAGCAGGACGATCCGCTCGGCCAGGTCGCCGGTCCAGGTGGGCTGGCCGAACTGGTCGTCGACCACGGAGACGGTCTGCCGGGAACCTTCGAGTCCGACCATCGTGCGGGCGAAGCTGCGGCCCTGGGCGCCGTAGAGCCAGGCCGTACGCACCACGTGATGGCCGTGTTCCAGGGCCGCGCGCTCGCCCGCGAGCTTGGTCCTCCCATAGGCGTTGATGGGGCCCGTCGGCGCGGTCTCCCGGTACGGGTCGTGCCCGGAGCCGTCGAAGACGTAGTCGGTGGAGAGCTGGATCAGCCGGGCGCCCAGCTCGGCGGCGACCCGGGCCAGGACGGCCACGGCCGTCCCGTTGATCGCCAGCGCCTCCTGCTCGCGCGTCTCGGCCTCGTCGACGTTCGTCCACGCGCCGCAGTTGACCACCACGTCGGGCCGGGCCGCGCGGACCGCCCAGGCCACCGCGTCGGCGTCGCGCAGGTCCAGCTCGGACCGGGCGAACGGGACGACCCGCATCCCGGGCGTCACCCGGAGCAACTCTGTCAGGTCGGTGCCGAGCATTCCGCCGGCACCCGTGATCATCCACCTCATGCGGCCCGCCTCAGCACCAGGTCCGTGACCGTGGCGCGATGGTCGGTACGCGGGAGGGCGAGCGTCTCGAACGAGCGCACGGCCACCCCCTCGGACGCCAGCACGTGGTCGATGGCCACTTTGGGGACGAGGGCGGAGCGCCCGTTGTACGGCCAGGTCATGGCGAGCCCCTTTCCGGTGACGGACGCGGCGTCCTGATAGCCGGTGGCGATCAGCTCCCGCAGCACCGCGTGGTCGAGCGTGGAGTTGAAGTCACCGGCCAGGACACGCGGCCGCTTCGCCACCTTCGGCATCGCGGGTGGCAGGACCTGGATGCTCTGCGCCCAGCACCCCGCCAGCCAGCCGGCGGAGGGCGCGCAGGCGTGCACGCCGACGATGTCCACCTCCGAACCGTCCGGCAGCGTGACCAGGCCGCCGACGTGCTGCCACTGGTCCTTTTCGAAGCCGATTCCCGGACGCAGCGGGAAGCGCGAGTAGATGGCCGTGCCGAGCTGTTCCACGTGATGGGGCAGCAGGGCGCCGAGACCGGCCTCCGCCAGCCGCGCCGCGAGGTACGGGGTGAACTCCTGCAGGGTGAGCACGTCGGGACGGTTCCGCTCGACCGCGCTGATCAGGGCTTCGGCGGGCACCGAGCCCCGGAGCACGTTCGCGGACATCACGCGGAGCGGCTGCCCGTCCGTCTCGGGGACGCCCTGCGGCACCGCGCGGGGCAGCACGACCGAGGCCAGCATCCCGCCCACCACCAGCGCGGCCAGCGTGGCGGGCCGGTTGCGCACCGCCAGAGCGAACGCCAGCGGCACCAGCGAGCCCGCGGCAGCGTACGGGGTGAACGACACGAGCTGGGACCACCTGAACTTGGGCTCCCAGCCGGTCACGCGGAGCACGGCCCAGCCGGCGAACGGTGACAGCAACGCCCAGAGCGCGGGGGTCACCCAGGTGTTCTGCTTCAACTACCGGCTCGCCCCCCACCACGCCGTGTTGCTCGCGTACCAGCTGACGGTGTCCTTCAGCCCCTGCTCGAACGCGATCTCCGGCCGGTAGCCCAGCCCGCGCAGCTTGCTGTCGTCGAGCGAGTAGCGGCGGTCGTGGCCCTTGCGGTCCGCGACGGGCTCGACCATGCTCCAGTCCCGGCCGCACGCCTCCAGCAGCCGGGCGGTCAGCTCCTTGTTGGTCAGCTCGGCGGTGCCCGCGATGTGGTAGACCTCGCCAGGACCGCCCTTCTCGGCCACCAGGCGGATGCCCGCGCAGTGGTCCTGGACGTGGATCCAGTCGCGGACGTTCCCGCCGTCGCCGTAGAGCGGCACCCGCTCGCCGCGCAGCAGGTTCGTGACGAACAGCGGGATGACCTTCTCCGGGTACTGCCGGGGCCCGTAGTTGTTGCCGCACCGGGTGATCGACACGTCGAGGCCGTACGTGATCGCGTACGCGCGGGCGACCAGGTCACCGCCCGCCTTGGCCGCGGCGTACGGCGAGCGCGGCAGGATCGGCGCGGACTCGTCCCACGAGCCGTGGTCGATGGACCCGTAGACCTCGTCGGTCGACACGTGCACCACCTTCGGGACACCGGCGTCCAGGCACGCCTGCATGAGCGTCTGGGTGCCGAGCACGTTGGTGCGCACGAACTCGGCCGGCCCCTCGATCGACCGGTCGACGTGCGACTCCGCGGCGAAGTTGACCACCAGGTCGTGGCCGGGCACCACCTCACTGAGCAGCCCGGCGTCGCAGATGTCGCCGTGGACGAACGTGTGCGGCGCCCCTTCGAGGTTGGCCCGGTTGCCCGCGTACGTGAGCTTGTCGAGCACGGTCACGTCCGCGTCGGGCAACCCATGGACGAAGTGCGAGCCGATGAAGCCCGCCCCGCCTGTCACCAAAATCCGTCTCATGAACTGATCTGCACCTTGCTGTGATCGCCCAGCACTAGACGGTGGGCTTTGGGGGTGTCTGGGGCAGGGGTGACCTCGACGTCGTGGCCGATCAGCGACGACTCGATCCGGCCGACCCCCTGGATGGAGGCTCTGGGCAGCACGATCGAGTACTCGATCTCGCTGCGGACGACCGCGCAGTCGGCGCCGATCGAGGTGAACGGGCCAACGTAGCTGTCCTGGACCCGCGCGCCAGGGCCGATGATCACCGGGCCGACGACGCGTGAGCGCTCGACCACGGCCCCCGGCTCCACCACGACCCGCCCGATCAGCTCGCTGGCCTGGTCCACCAGGCCGCTCACCCGCCGGTCGAGCGACTCCAGCACGAGCCGGTTCACCTCGAGCATGTCGGTGACGTTGCCGGTGTCCTTCCAGTAACCGGAGATCACCGACGACTCGACGCGTAGATTCGCCTCGATCAGCCACTGGATCGCGTCGGTGATCTCCAGCTCGCCCCGCCACGACGGCTTGAGCTCGGCCACGGCGGCGTGAATGGCCTGGCTGAAGAGGTAGACGCCGACCAGCGCGAGGTCGCTCTTGGGCCGGTCGGGCTTCTCCTCCAGGCCGACCACCCGGCCGGCCGCGTCGAGCTCGGCGACCCCGAACTGGCGCGGATCGCCGACCCTGGTGAGCATGATCTGGGCGGTGGGCCGCTCCCTGACGAACCTGTCCACCAGGCCGCTGATGCCGCCCACAATGAAGTTGTCGCCCAGGTACATGACGAAGTCGTCGTCACCGAGGAAGTCGCGGGCGATCAGCACGCCGTGGGCCAGGCCCAGCGGCGCCTCCTGGCGCAGGTAGGTCACCTGCAGGCCGAACGCGGAGCCGTCGCCGACGGCCGCCTCGATCTCGGCGTGCGTGTCGCCCACGACCAGGCCGAGCTCCCTGATCCCCGCCTCGGCGATCGCCTCCAGGCCGTAGAACAGCACCGGTTTGTTGGCGACGGGGACGAGCTGCTTGGCCGAGGTGTGGGTGATGGGCCGTAGCCGGGTGCCCGACCCTCCGGCGAGCACGAGTGCTTTCACCGCTAGTAAGCCCCTTCTCCACGGGTGACGACGGACCAGGTCTTCCACAGGATCTGCAGGTCGAGGATGAGGGACCAGTTCTCCACGTACCGCAGGTCGAGGCGTACGGACTCTTCCCAGGTGAGGTTCGAACGGCCGCTGACCTGCCAGAGTCCGGTCATGCCCGGCTTGACGACCAGGCGGCGGCGTACGTCGCTGCCGTACTTGGCGACCTCCTCCGGCAGCGGCGGCCGGGGGCCGACCAGCGACATGTCACCGCGCATGACGTTGAACAGCTGAGGGAGCTCGTCCAGCGAATATTTGCGGAGGAAAGCGCCTACCGGAGTGATCCTTGGATCGTTCCTAATCTTGAAGAGCACCCCGTCGAGTTCGTTGGCATCGAGGAGGGTGCCTTTGAGCTTCTCCGCATCCTTCACCATTGTCCGAAATTTCAGGACACGGAATTCTCTGCCGCGTTTGCCGACCCTGGTCTGGGTGAACAGCGCGGGACCCGGGCTGGTCAGGCGGATCAGCAGCACGATCGCCAGCAGCGGCACGGCCATGAGCAGCAACGCGGCCCCCGCTACGAGCCGGTCGAAGACGGTCTTGACGAACTGCTTGGTGCCGTCGAACTCGGGATGCTCCACGTGCAGCAGCGGCATCCCCGCCACCGGCCTGATGCTGATCCGCGGGCCCGCGACCTCCATGAGCGCGGGCGCGACGAACAGGTCGGTGCGCGCGGTCTCCAGGCTCCAGGCCAGCCGCCGCAGCGCCGACCCGTCGAACTCCTGGCAGGCGGTGACGGCGACCGCGTCGGCTCGCGTCCGCTCCACCACCTCCGCGACGTCGCCGAACGAGCCCAGCACGGGTATGCCGTCGAGATCGGCGTCCATCCGGTCCGGCGGCAGGCAGGCACCGACGACCATCATCCCGTGGTACGGCTCGCGGCGGAACTGCATGATCAGGTCAAGAATGGATTCGCGATGGCCGACGGCGATGACCTGGCGCATGTACTCGCCGACGACTCTCCGGCTGTGCAGCCGTTTTCGCATCTTGTAGCGGAAGTACAACGTGGACAGCAGCGCCAGCGGCAGCATCGCCATCACGAAGCTGCGCGCGACGACGGTCTGCGTGGCGTAGGCGCCGATCGCGACGGCGGCCATCAACCCGACGCCGCCGTTGAAGACGGCCCTGAACTCCTCAGTGCCCTCGCCGTGCGCGCGCTGGCGGTATGCGCCTCCCATCATCAGTGCGAGGGGCCAGCCGACGATCAGGCCGCCCCCCAGAAGAAACTCGGCCGGCGATACGTACGCGCCGGACAAGAGACGGACACTCAGCACGCAGACGCACGCGATCAGCGCGCACGCCATGTCGCCACCCCAAAGAAGCCGTAAATACGCTCGCGTCCAGATGCTCGACGCATGACGTGATACGGCTTCGAGGAGCACAACGTCGGACTCCCCGGTCCCCACCCTCATAGCACCACCCTGAAGACTCTGTGCACCGCAGTAACATGACGTTCCTTGAACCTCATGGGTTGACAAGTCCCCCATGCACCTTCAAGGGCGGCGGCCCCCACTAAAGAGTAAAGATCCACTCCAGCATGCGATATACCGTCAAATGTCCACAACCGGACGGATCTAGGGATGGCCGGGGGGTTGACGGAACGATCCAAAAGTGCCAACCGGCGAGTCGGCAAACGTGAAGTTTATGGCTGAATTACAGCCGGCTTCCGGAATATGAAGTGGCTAGTCATATTCCAGATCCGGCAAAGCGGACGGCGGGTCGGGGCTCCGCCAGACCACCACGACCCCGTCATGCGCCGACTCGGCGGCGAGGTTCAGCCGGTCAAGATCGAAATCGGGTAGGTAGCGGAGGCGGGCGAGAAACGTGGCGTCGGTGGCCGACCTGGGCACGACGCAGCCCTCGCCGTCGCGGTCCAGCAGGATGTAGAGGACGTCCTCTCCCGACTCGGTCACCACACGGACCTCGACCACGTCCTCCCACGCAAGGGCTTCGACGCTCCCGTCCGCATAGTGACGGGTTACGCCCTCTTCCGTGACATACACGTAGGAGTCCGGCATCGCGTTGCCGTGCATGGCCGCGATTCTTGCGACATCTGGGGTTCCCCCGCAAGGGTTCGGGATTTTCCCTCGCGAAAGTGGCTCAGCAGGAGGTCAGGACAGGCCCGGCCGCGGCCTCGCGAGAGACTCGGGAACGGCCGTCAAGAGGGGCTCGGGAAGCTCAGGAGCGGTCTTCGAGAGGGGTTCCGTCGCCCCACGAGTGGCCCAGGTGGGCGGCCACCGCGGCCTGCGCGGTCTCGGCGGGGCCGGCGGCGATCGCGTCGAGCAGCGCCCGGTGTTCGTGCACGAGCACGTCCCGGTCCTCGTAGACCTCGCGCAGGCGGACCAGGCCTAGCCGGGTCTCGGCGGCGAGCGCGCCATAGAGCCGTTCGAGCCGCGGACTGCCCACGGCCTCGATCAGCGCCTGGTGCAGCGCCATGTGCTCGGCCACCGACTCCGACCACGGCGCGTCGGCGGGCAACGCGCCCATGCGGGCCAGCGCCGCCTCCGCCTCCGGCACCCGCCGTCCCGCCACCGCCGTGGCCATCAGGCCCTCCAGCGGCCTGCGTACGTACATGAGATCGTCGAGGTCCGCGATCGTCACCTCAGGGACATAGGCGCTGCGATTACGCTCGCGCCTGAGCAGCCCTTCGTGCACCAGCACGGCCAGCGCCTCGCGGACCGTGGGCCTGGCCACGCCGTAGGTGGCGGCGAGCTCCTGCTCGGGCAGCGCCGTGCCCGGCCCGATCTCGCCGGAGAGCACCCTGCGGCGCAGCGCGTCGGCGAGCGCGCCGACCGCGGAGACGGGTCTGAGCGGCAACGTCACGGCTGCGACTCTAACGCCTCGTCGAGGCACACCCTCTCCGCCCTCTTTTCCCGACGCGGCCTTTCCGGTACGGCCACCACGACCAGGCTGATCGCCAGCAGGACGAGACCGGCGATCGACACCGGACTCAGCCGCTCATCGAGGACCAGCAGCCCGAGCAGCGCGGCGACGGCCGGCTCGGTCAGGGCGAGCGTGGCGGCCGTAGCCACCGGGGTGGTGCGCAGGCCCCGGCCGTACAGGAAATAGGACAGGGCGGTGGCCCCGAGGCCGAGGTAGAGGGCGGCGAGCAGCCCGCGCGGCTCGGCCAGCCACTCGGTGCCCCGCCAGAGCAGGACCGGCAGCATGATGACGGCCGCACCACCGAACAGCACCCCCATGACTCCGTTCGACGGCGCGCCCGCGCTGATCGCCCGAGCGGCGGTGACGGCGTAGAACGCGTAGAGCAACCCACCGAGCAGCGCGAACGCCACCCCGGACACCACCTGCCCACCCGCCTGCGCCCCACCGCCGACGATCAGCGCCGCGCACCCGCCGACCGCGGCGGCGGTGGCGGCGGCCCACCGGCTGCTCGGCCGTTCACCGTGCAGCAGCCAGGAGAGCAGCCCCGTGAAGACGGGCCCGCTGCCGATCGCGACGACCGTGCCGATGGCCACACCGGTGCGGGCGACCGCGGCGAAGAAGCACAGTTGGTACGCGGCCACGGCGACGGCGGCCAGCAGCAACCCGGGAGTGATCAGCGGGCCGCGCCTGACCCCCGTCCAGGCGAACAGGGCCAGCGCCGCGCCACCGATGACCAGCCGGGCGGCGGCCAAGGCGATGGAGTCCGCCGAGACGAGCAGTCCCGCCGTGCCGGCCGTCCCCCAGAGCACGGAGGCACCGACGACAGCGAGGGGTCCGTTCTTCATGCCCATCATTGTCTGACAACTAGACAGTTTCGTCCAATTGTTGGTCGATGAACCGCCCGGCCGGAGCGGCCACCTCGGCCGCGTAGTCGTCGAACACGGCGAGCCCGTCGTGGATGCTGGACGTGGTCTTGCGCGGCAGCGCCAGCAGCACGTCGCTCTCTACGGAGACCACGCCGTCGACGTGGAACGCGCCGTCGGCGGCGGCGATGGAGACGGTGAAGCTGAGCTCACGGCCGTCGGGGAGGGTGAAGACGGTCCCGGTCCGGACGCCGGCGGGCGGGAAGAAATAGGAGAAGGGCTCGTTCCTGACGAACGGGTGGTGTAACTCGGCGAGAATCTCCGCTGCCCGGCTCAGCGCCGCCAGCAGGCCGGCCGCGGCCAGGCTCTCGCTGTCCACCCCACGAGCCTAGATCAGCCCGCCCACCCATGACCAGGCGCAAGGCCCTTGGGGGTGCGGGCCGGCATCCCCGCCCTCATGCCCCTCGCCCCCACGGCCCCTGCCGTCATGCGGCCCGGCCGCTTGGTCGCGGACCAATTGGTGGCGCGCCCGTCGATCGCGGGCAGCTTGGTCGCGGACCGGTCGGTCGGTGGCGGGTCGCCCGTGAGTTGGTGGCGGGTCAGTCGGTGGCGAGGCGGGCGTGGCGTTCGACGTCGTAGCGGCGGCCGTCATAGCGGAGCTTCTGGCGTTCGATGCCCTCCGGGCGGAAGCCCGCCTTCGTGGCCACCCGGCATGAGGCCGAGTTGTTCGTACGGTGTCCCAGCTCCAGCCGGTACAGGCCGCGTTCGCGGAAGGCCCAGCGGGTCAGCTCGATCATGGCCACCACCGCGACACCCCTGCCCCTGGCCTCGGGCACCGTCCAGTAGGAGACCGAGCCGTTGCCGTTGCCGTCGATGCCCGTCACCGCGACGTTGCCCACGACCTGCCCGGAGAGTGTGACGGCGAAGGCGTGCCCGGCGCCGGCCCAGCCCGCGATCCACCCCGTCGCGTCCTTGAGCGACACGATCGGCCAGGACGCCTGGCTGACCATGTCGGGCGCCTGGAACGCGCGCAACACCACGGGAGCGTCGTCCGCGCACCACTCGCGCAGCTCGATGTCCAAACCTGTCACGCTGCCCGAGACTAATGCCTCTTCCACCACTTTTACGCCCTATTGCCCGATTTTATGAGCAGCCTCGAAGGGAGCGACCAGCTCCTTGGGCGCCGTCAAGCACCACGCCTCGGCGACCAGCTCGAACAGCTCGTCGGCGTCGATCCGCTTGAGATGCACCACGACCCACCCGAACCGGCCGGCGGTGAACTGGACCTCGAACACCTCAGGCCGCTCGGCGACCAGCGCGATCTGCTCCTCGATCGTCGCCTTGAGCCCGACGGTCTCGGTCTCCTCCCACAGGTAGCCGAAGCCCTTGTCGCGCACCTTGAGGCTGACCCAGGTGCCACCGTGATCGCCCAGGCGCGCCTCGGGCAACTCGTCCAGCAGCTTGAGGAACTCGTCGACGCTCACACCCATGGTGTCTTGTGTAGCAAACCGCCCCGACACTTTCCCCCCGGCTGCGGCGACCGGGTCTCACTCGTAGTAGCGGGCCTCGATCACGTTCCCGTCGAGGTCGGGGAAGTAGATCACGTCCGGTGCGATGCCTCTGGCGCCGAACGAGTTCGAGCCGGTGCCGGTGACCTCGACGCCGTTCCGGGCCAGCCTGGCTTCGAGCGCGTCGAAGTCCGCGCGGCCGAGCGCCAGGCAGAAGTGGTTCACCGGGTGACCGGCGCTGCCGCTGACGCCGGTGGCCTCGTCGACGCGGTTCGCCGCGTTCTCGGGCATCAGATCGATGATCGTGTCATCGGAGACCCGCACGCTGGGGAACGGCGCCTTGCCATCCCTGAACTCCTCTGCACGTACCCCGGGCAGGCCGATGACCTGCTCGTAGAAGTCGAGCGCGCGAAGCTGGTCCGAGACCCAGCAGACGAGATGATCCAGACGCACGTCCATACAGACCTCCGGTAGCAGGGTGCCGGCCTCGTCCAATATCTGTCGCCCGGCTTATCCCTGTCCACTTGTCGGTTTGTGAGCAGTCCGTCACAAGACCATCAGGCGATGACCAAAACTGAGGCCATTTAGCGTCCAGAAAGCCTTCAGCCTGTCCCTATACTCTCGACGGCATGGGACGACCGCCTCGCCACGACGTTGACCGATTGCTTGACGCGGCCGCCGAACTGGTGGCCGCGAGCGGCCCGAGCACCGTCACCGTGGCGGCGGTCGCCCGCGCGGCCCGCGCGCCGAGCGGCTCGATCTATCACCGCTTCCCCAGCCGCTCCTCGATGCTCGCCACCCTGTGGCTGCGTACCGTCGACCGCTTCCAGGACGGTTTCCTGTCCGCGCTCAACACCGAACCCGCCGCACGCGCCGCCCCCGCCGCCGCGCGCCACGTCGTCGCCTGGAGCAGGGCGCACCCGCACGAAGCCCACATCCTGCTGTACGGCCCGGCCGACTTCGACGAACCCAACTGGCCCCAGGAGGCCCGCGACCGCCTGGAACGCAGCGACCGCCGGGTCCGCAACGCGGTTCGCGCCCTGGCCGAACGGCTGGACAGGCGCGAGCCACGGGAGGTCGAGCAGCTGTTCCTGGCCACGGTCGACCTGCCGTACGCCACGGTGCGCCGCCACCAGAGCCTGGGACGGCCGATCCCCGCCTACGCGGAGGACCTGGTCACCAGCTGCGCCGCCACGCTCATGAGGTCCTAGTGGGCCACGGTGACCACGATCTTGCCGAACTGGGTGTTGGACTCCATGTGCCGGTGGGCCTGGACGATCTCCTCCAGCGGAAACAGGCGGTCCACCACCGGCCGGAAGGCTCCCGCGCGCAGGCCCGAGGCGACGAACGCCTCGGCGCGACGTAGCCGCCGCAGGTCCTTCGTGGTCTCCAACACCGTGTACGTCCGGATGTTCAGCGCGGGCATGCCCAGGTCGAACCCTGGATACGGCGTCGGCTGGCCACTCAGCGCGCCGTACAGGAAGAGCGTGCCGCCGGGGGCCACGGCCCGCGCCAGGTCGGTCACGCCCGGCCCGGCGACGGCGTCGAAGACGTACTCGACCCCCTTGCCGCCGGTCAGGGCCAGCAGTCTGGCCGGTACGTCCTCCTCGTCGGAGACGATCACGTCGGCCGCGCCCTCGTCGAGCAGCCGTTCCTTCTTCTCGCCGGTACGGGTGACGGCGATCGGTGTGGCTCCCACCCGGTTCGCCGTGTGGATCGCGGCCAGGCCGACGCTGCTGGAGGCGGCGGTCAGCGCCACCACATCGCCCGCTCGCATTCCGCCCACTTCCACCAACGCGCCATATGCGGTGAGGTAGGGCATCCACACCGCCGCACCGGAGACCGCGTCCACCCCGTCGGGCCGGTGCAGGAGCGCGGCCGCGGGGACGATCGCCTGGGCGGCGTAGACGCCGTAGTCATTCTGCGAGAAGGCCGGCACAGTGCTGACCGCCTGCCCCTCCTCGAACCCGGTCACCTCCGGGCCGACGGCCTCGACCACTCCGGCCGCCTCGGAGCCGAGCCTGCCCGGGAACCGCTTCACCGGCTCGATGTACCGGTCGCTCCGGAACAGCGCCTCGGCCCTGTTGACCCCGATCGCGTCCACCCGGATCCGCACCTCGCCCGGCCCCGGATCGCCCGTCTCCAGGTCCTCCAGCCGCATCACCTCGGGCCCACCGACCTCGTGAAATCGCACTGTCCTCGCCATGCGGTCCACTGTTACGCAGAAGTACGATGGCTGTCAAACTTCGATAGGTGTCGTACTATGAGGCTCATGGGACGTACGCCGCCGCACCCAGAGGTGTCGCAGTTCGACCTCCAGCAGGTGCTGGAGGCGCTCGTCGACCCGGTGCGCCGGAGCATCGTCACGCAGCTCGACGCCGCCGACGAGGACCTCAGTTGCGGCACGTTCGACATCTCGGTCAGCAAGTCCACCGCCACGCACCATTTCAAGGTGCTGCGCGAGGCGGGCCTGATCCGGCAGTACTACGTCGGGACCTCGCGGCTGAACGCCCTGCGCCGCGCCGAGATGGACGCGGCGTTCCCCGGCCTGCTCGACGCCCTCACCACGCGCCGGGAGCAGTGATCGTCAGGGCCCGCGGTAGCGCAGGCCGTCCATCAGCAGGTTGAGCATGCGCTCGGTCCTGTCCCGCTGCCCGTGCTCGGCGGCGACCAGCGCCACGCCGCCCAGGCTCGCCAGCACGTCCTCAGGCTCGACGTCCGCCCGCGTGGCCCCCGCGGCGGCCCCGGCCGCCAGCAGTGACCCGATGGCGCCGACCAGCCGGTCGCGGCTCTCCGCGAACGGATTGCCGCCGGAGGCGATGACCGCGCGCAGCGCGTCGGCCATGCCGCGCTTGGTCGTCATGTAGTCGACGAAGCGGTCCATCCAGGCGCGGGTGGCCTGGTCGGGCGGCAGGGTGCGCAGGAGGTTCGCGGCGGCCTCGCACAGCCTGGTCAGCTCGTTGCGGTACGCGGCCTCGATGAGCGCCTCGCGGGTGGGGAAATGCCGGTAAAGCGTACCGATGCCGACGCCCGCGTCCTTGGCGATCGCGTCGAGCGTCACCTCGGGGCCGTCGTGGGAGAAGGCGCGCACGGCGGCGTCGAGCAGCCGCTCGCGGTTGCGGCGCGCGTCGGCGCGCAGCGGTCGGGACCCGGCCTGCACGGCGTCTCCTGTCGGATTCGGGGCGAGATTTGCTAAACGGAGGAGGCTCCGAATACAGTGAACTTACTGGAGGCTCCTCCGGTTACATCGTACCGGCCGGAGCTCTCCCACCGCATCCCTGACAAGGACTGGGGAATCATGACTCGCATCACCACTCCGTTCACCGCCCGATCCACTGCGGCTGAAGTGCTGGCCGGCGTCGATCTCACCGGCCGGCGGGCCATCGTCACCGGCGGGGCGTCCGGCATCGGCGTCGAGACCGCCCGCGCGCTCGCCGAGGTGGGCGCGGAGGTGACCCTCGCCGTCCGTAACCTCGACGCGGGCGCGGCGACCGCCGAGGACATCATCGCGACCACCGGCAACAAGCGGATCCACGTGGCCCCGCTGGACCTCGCCGACCGGAGCACGGTCACGTCGTTCGTGGCCGCGTGGGAAGGCCCTCTCCACATACTGGTCAACAACGCCGGTGTGATGGCCTGCCCCGAGGCGCACACGCCCGACGGCTGGGAGCTCCAGTTCGCCACGAACCATCTCGGCCACTTCGCCCTGGCCACCGGCCTGCACGCCGCGCTCGCGGCGGCCGGCGGCGCCCGCGTGGTCTCGGTCAGCTCCAGCGCGCACCTCCGTTCGCCGGTCGTCTTCGAGGACATCAACTTCCGGGACCGCGCCTATGAGCCGTGGTCCGCGTACGGGCAGTCCAAGACGGCGAACGTGCTGTTCGCGGTGGAGGCGGGGCGGCGCTGGGCGGACGACGGAATCACGGTCAACGCGCTGATGCCGGGCGGCATCCGCACGAACCTCCAGCGTCACGTCAGCGAGGAGGACCTCGACCGGCTGCGCGCCGCCGCCGCCTCCTCCGGCGAGGACATGTCGTGGAAGACGACCGAGCAGGGAGCGGCCACGTCGGTGCTCGCCGCCGCGTCGCCGCTGCTCGACGGCGTCACCGGCCGCTACTTCGAGGACTGCAACGAGGCCCTCCCGAGTGACAAGCCCATGAGTCGCCACGGCGTGGCCGCCTACGCGCTCGACCCGGCGTCGGCTGCGCGTCTGTGGGAGCTGTCAGTCAAAGCCTGAAATTTCATTACGGCCGGCATGGGGCACCCCCACCCGCCGTCCATGGCCGGCGTCTGTCCAGGGGAACGCTCCTCCGGTGGGCGGGGCCGGGCGCCGTTACGTGCGCCTTCTTGGCCGGTTCCCGCCTGCTAAGATACCCACTGGATCAGTCGATCCCAGCCGCCGGTGAGTCTCCCCGCGTGCTTCACTCTTCCCCATCATTCCTGGTAGTCCGCTGCAGAGTCTCCTTTATGGACACCAAAGGATTTCCAGGTCAGTTCGCCCGTAGCCAGCGGTTCTCGCTCGGAGTGCCCCGCACCTTCACCCTGTCACCCGATGGGCTTCGGGTGGTGTTCCTCCGGACTCCTGGGGGTGAGGAGCGGGACAGCGGTCTGTGGGTCGTCGATGAGATGGGCGAGCGGCTGGTCGTGGCGCCGGGGTCGACCGGGGCCGTGCCGGAGGAGGAGCGGGTTCGGCGGGAGCGGGCTCGGGAGCGGGCGACCGGTGTGGTGGCCTATGCGGCCGATGCCGCGGTACGTACCGTCGCCTTCGCTGTGGACGGGCGGCTGTGGACGGTGCATCTCGATGGCGGTGAGCCCCGGCCAGTCCCCACTGCCGGGCCGGTGGTGGATCCCCGCCCCGATCCCACCGGGAGCCGGGTCGCCTACGTGACCGGCGGCGCGCTGCATGTCGTCGAGCTGGACAACGGGCATGACCGGCGGCTGGCCGTACCCGATGACCCGGAGATCGTCTGGGGGCTGGCCGAGCATGTGGCGGCGGAGTCCATGGACCGGACACGCGGCCATTGGTGGTCGCCCGACGGCACCCGGCTGCTGGCCGCCAGGGTGGACAACCGGCCCGTGCTGCGCTGGTGGATCGCCGATCCCGCCGACCCGTCCCGGCCGCCGCGCGAGATCGCCTATCCGGCGGCCGGGACGGCCAACGCCGAGGTCACGCTGCACGTGTTCGACCTCGGCGGCGGCTCCGTGGAGCTGCGGTGGGACCGGGCCGCGTACGAGTACGTGACCGCCGTCAGCTGGGACGCGCACGGTCCGCTGATCAGCGTGCAGAGCCGGGACCAGCGCACGCTGCGCGTGCTGGCCGCCGATCCGGACACCGGTGAGACGGAGCTCCTGCACGAGCAGCGCGACCCCGCCTGGGTGCAGCTCATCGCGGGCACGCCCGCGCGGACCGCGTCCGGCGCGCTGGTGCACACCGGCGACCTGGACGGCACCCGGCGGCTGCTCGTGGACGGCCGTCCGGTCACCCCCGAAGGGCTGCAGATCCGCTCAGTCTTGGACGTCTCCGGCGAATCCGTGCTCTTCACCGCGAGTGACGAGCCCACCGAGCAGCACCTGTGGACATACGACGCGGAACGCGGTCCCGTACGGCTGAGCGAGGGGCCGGGACTGCACACCGGCCGGCGGGCGGGCGGCACGTTGCTGCTCGCCTCACACACCGAGGCCGGTCACTCGTTCCGCGTGGTCCGCCACGGACGGCCTGACGCGGAGATCGCCTCGCTTCAGGCGGAGCCGGTGCTCGTCCCGCGGGTCACGTGGCTGCGCGCGGGTGAGCGGGAGATCCGGACCGCGTTGCTGCTGCCGTCCTGGCATCGGCCGGGCTCCGGTCCGCTGCCGGTGCTGATGGCCCCGTACGCGGGACCGGCGATGCAGTTGGTGACCCGAGCCCGGCACTGGTGGCTGGCCGAGGCGCAGTGGTTCGCCGAGCACGGGTTCGCGGTGGTGACGGCGGACGGCCGGGGCACCCCGGGACGCGGCCCCGTCTGGGAGAAGACCGTCCATGGAGACACGCTCACCGCGCCGCTGGAAGACCAGGTCGTGGCGCTGCGGGCAGCCGCCGAGCACTGCCCCGACCTCGACCTGGGCCGGGTGGGCATCCGTGGCTGGAGCTACGGCGGCACGCTCGCGGCGGCGGCGGTGCTGCGCCTGCCGGAGGTGTTCCATGCCGCCATCTCTGGGGCGGCGCCGAGTGACCAGCGGCTGTACGACACCCACTGGCGGGAGCGGTTCCTCGGCCACCCGGACGAGCAGCCGGAGAACTACGAGCGCTCCTCGCCCATCGGCGACGCGGCCCGGCTGCGCCGCCCGTTGCTGCTGGTGCACGGCCTGGCGGACGACAACGTGGTGGCCGCCCACACCTTGCGGATGTCGGCCGCGCTGCTGGCGGCGGGCCGGCCGCACCAGGTGCTGCCGTTGTCGGGGGCCACGCACATGCCGACCGCCGAGGCGGCTGTGGAGGGGCTGCTGCGGCACCAGTTGGAGTTCCTACGTACGGCGTTGAACGTCGCTTTCCGCTGACCCCACCGCCTTGGCCGGTCCAACAGCGGCCTAACAGGGCGATAGCAGCGGGCTGCCAGCGTGCGGCGCCATCGTGGGCGGACAACCTCCTCCGAAGGGAAAGCTCATGACCTCGACAGACGGCATCCGGTTGGGCGTGGTCCGCGGCATCCAGTACGGTCTGGTCGCCAAGCCCGGCACCTTCGCCCCACAGGCCCGCGACCTGGGCGCCGGACTGCTGCGGATGTTCTTCTACTGGTCCCAGCTCGAACCCGAGCCGGGCCGCTACGACTGGACCTCGGTGGACGCGGTCCTGGACCAGGTCGACGACGACACCGAGCTGTGGTTCACCCTCAGTGCGGCCTCGACGTGGGGCTCGACCAGGTCGACCGACCTGCTCCCCGGATCGCCGCCCACCGACCCGGCGGCGTACGAGGCGATGCTGCGCGCCCTGGTGACGCACTGCGCGGGCCGCGTGCGCTACTGGCAGTGCGAGAACGAACCGTGCATCCCGCTGTTCTGGGGCGGCACCGCCACCGAGTACCTCGACCTGCTGACCCTCTTCCACCGGGCGATCAAGGGCGCCGACCCGCAGGCCGACGTCGTGCTCGGCGGCTGCCCGCCCGGCGTCTTCCCCGCCCCCGAGAGCCCCGACGGTGAGCGGGACTTCTTCCTGCGGCTCATCGCCGAAGGCGCCTATGACGTGTTCGACATCCACCTGTACAGCGACCCGTACCGGATTCCGGCCACCATCGACGACATCCGCGCCGTGATGCGCTCGTACGGGTACGAGAAGCCCATCCTGGCGGGCGAGTACAACGGCCCGCTCCTCCTCGAGTACCCGGAGGTGATGGAACACCTGTCCGACGTCATGAGCTCTGGCGCCATGACCCCGTGGCACACGCTCACGGTCGAGGAGTTCAGAAAGGGCGGGCTGTCCCCCGCATCCGCCCGGGAGGCCATGAAGCGGCTGTACGCGCGGATGAGCGAACTGCCGCCCAACCTGCAGATGTTCATGACGGGCTGCCCGCCGGAGCTGGAGGACCGGCGGCACCGGATCAACGCGCGCGACCTCGTGGTGCGCAACCTCCTGGCACTGTCCTGCGGCCTCCGGCGGACGATCTGCTGGCAGCTCGGGCCGGAGACCCCGGAGCCCCCGATGCCCGACGACCATCTCGAACTGCTGCAGTTGATGTTCTCGAAGTTCGTCCTGCTGGCGTACGACGGCGAGACGCTCGGCGTCCGTCACCCCAGCGCGGACGCCTTCGCCGACCTGGCCGCGCGCCTCGACGGCGCCGAGAGCGTCCGCCGGCTCGAACAGCCCGACCACCCGGACACCTACCTGTTCGAGGTGATCCGCCCGGGTCGGCCGCCGCTCCACGTGACCTGGGTACGCGGTGCGGAACAGGCCATCGAGTGGAACTTGGCTCCTCAAGGAAGCAGCAGCCCCCAGTAGAGAGCCCATGGGACGAACACCGCCCCACCGGCGAGCAGCAGGCCGAGCCGTACTCTCTCCCCTCCCGGCACGGACGCGCGGCGCCGGCGCCAGGCCAGCGCCGTGCGGACGGTGGCGAGCAGGCAGGCCACCGCGAGGAGCTGCAACGCCACCCAGATCACCGGGTGACCCGCCACCATGGGCCCGGGAGCGGCCAGCTTGCCACCGGTCATGACCACGTAGAACAGGTACCCGAACGCCCCGAGCACCACCCCGAACCCGCCCGCGCTCACCAACCGGGCAGCCCTGGACACCGGCGCCAGGGAAGCACGGCGAAGCCGCCGTACCAGCGCGACCATTGGATACGCCCCGAACGCCACCAGGAACACCAGCAACGCCACCACCTGCATCCCCGCCGACTCCCACCAGGCCGGAGGATCCATCGGCACGGTCGGCGACGCCTGCTCGGGGGCCGGTCCGTTCGTCTGAGCCGTGGGCAGTCTGCCGTCCGTCACGTCTTTCACCCAGGACCCGACCAGGTCGGCGTAGCCGGGGGCGAGCGTCTTCAGCCGGGTGACACCACCGTCAGGGGTCTGGTGGGCGGCGTGGTCGGCGCCCGGGAAGAACTGGAAGGTGTAGTGCCGATTCCCGCCCGCTTCCAGCGCCTTGGCGAACACCGGAGGGGTCTCTTTGGGCGGGGTCAGCAGGTCGTTCACGCCCCAGATGCCGAGAACGGGCTGGCGTACCGCGGCGATGGTCGGCGCGGGATCGTAGTAGGGCTCGGGGAACATCCCGCCGTCGGCGATCGCCGTGTACAGCTTGGGCTCGGCCCGTTCGACGAGCGACCCCGACACCCCCGCCTTACGCAGCCCGGCCGCCACGGCCCAGGTCTGCTGCCGCAGCGGCGCCAGCGCGTTGGCCCCCACGAGCACGATGAACGCGACCTCCTTCGAGCGGGACGCCGCGATCGGCACCACCCAGCCGCCCTCGCTGAGCCCCCAGAGCCCGACCTTCGCCGAATCTACGCCCGGCTGCTTCCGCAACGTGGCCACGGCACCGAGCGCGTCGTCGGCCAACTGCGAGTAGGACCGGTTGAAGAGCGAGTACCCCTCGGATCGTTTGTCGTAGATCAGCACAGACAGCCCCCGGCGGGCGAACTCCACCGCCTCACCGAGTAACTGCGTGCGCGGCGTTCCGGTACCCGCGCCGTGCACCAGAACGATCCCCGGCCGACCGGCCTTCGCCCCGGGCCGGGCCAGGACCGTGCCATGCATGGCGAGCCCCCCACTACCCCGGAAGCTCACCTCGGTCGCCCGCAGATCAGCCGGCACGACGAGCGGGGCTGGTTCAGCGGCCGCGGCGGCGGCCGGTGTGACGAGTAGGCACAGGGCGAGAGCCACTGCCACTCGGGCAAGAATCCGTCTCATATGCCGAACCTACTCTGCAGAGACATCTCGGCAAAGGCTTCTCTGCAGATATCGTTCTGCAGGAGGACTAGGCTGCTCCTCATGAAGGATGACGAGGCGTTCGTACTCGACGACCCGGAGCGGCTCAAGGCCCTGGCCCACCCGATGCGACGGCTCATGCTGCGCCACCTCAACGTGCACGGCCCCGCCACCTCGACCACCCTCGGCGAACTGCTGGGCGCCAAGACCGGCACGACCAGCTACCACCTGCGCCAGCTCGAGAAGTACGGCTTCATCGAGGAGATCCCCGAACGCTCGACCGGCCGGGAACGCTGGTGGCGCCGCGCCGACGTCCCAAGAGACATCCGCCTCCCCACCCCGGACCAACTCGCCCCCGAGGACCGCCCCGTACTCGCCGAATTCCACCGCATCGGCATGGACGAGGACCGCGAACTGTTCGAACGCTTCCCCGCGGCCTACCGCCGCGACCCTGACTGGGCCAAGGGATCGCGCGGCATGGGCCGCATGACCAAGGAGGAGTTCGCCCGGTTCTATGAGGAGTACATAGCCCTGCTACTGAAATACAGCCACCGCGCCGAGGACGCACCCCCAGACGCCCGCCCCCTGTACATCCGCCTCTTCGCCCTCCCCGCCGACGAGGATTTCGCTTGAAGCCGCTAACCCTGTGGCTGAGCCACCGGCGCCGGAGGCCGCATCGGGGTCGAGCGAATCTTCGCCAGCGCCCGGGTGAGGTCCCGGGAGGACAGATAGAGCTTGAACATGATCGCGGCCTCGAATACCAGCAGGAGGGCCGCCGTACCGACGGTCACCGGCACGATCCACCCGGTGAGCGGGCCGACGATGAACACCGCCATCTGGAACTCGATGCCGCTGATCAGATGAGCTCGGACGCGGTGGTCGCGCAGCCAGTCGCGGATGCGGATGTACCAGGCGAAGTGCGCACGGAAGTTCTGCTGCAAGTCCACCGAGTCGGCGGAGCGGATCTCGCCTGATTCGAGACCCGCCTCCTCCAGGTCCGGCCTCTGCAACGAGACGGCCGGGATGCCGGTGACCTCCTCGATCGCCTCGTCCAGTTTGCGGCGCATCTGGCGGCGTACCTTCGCGATCTGGAGCGCGTCAACGTAGCGGAGCATGTCGAGGAAGACGACGAGAATGCCGAGGACGAGGTAGAACTCCTCACCGGTGCTCTCGAAGCGCCCCCACATGAGCGCGAGGGCGCAGGTGAGCACCCGAATGCGGTCGAAGACGTAGTCGAGCCAGCCGCCCAGCACGGTGCCGGTGCCCTTGAGCCGGGCGATCTTGCCGTCCACGCAGTCCAGCACGAAGCTCAGGTGATAGAGGACGGCGCCGGCGACCAGCCACGCCCAACCGTCGGCCATCAGGAAGCAGCCCGCCGAGCCGAACCCGAGCAAGAAGGCGCTCCAGGTGATCTGGTTCGGCGTGATGGAGGTACGGTTCGCCAGGCCGACCACCAGACGACCGGCGAGCGGATCGACCAGGAACACCGTCCACCAGGCGTCCCGCGCCTTGTAGGTCAGCGTGCGCACGTCGTCCAAAGTGAATGTTGTCACCGTGCAGGCCCTTCGTCCGTCCATCCGATTTGCTGATATGCGATGAAAGAGCCAATTTCGACGTCCCGCCCGTCAGCCACCCGGCTGACGCTCCTCGTCTCCGTGGCCAGCGGCAGCCCACTCTCCGCGTCGATGACGAGCCGCTCGTCGCTGAGCCGGCCGTCCCTCATCACCTGGTAGCTCAGGGCCTGGCCGGCCCGGCCGAGCGGGTCGGTGACCTCGCCCTCCGGCTTCATGCCGGGCATCGAGGCCAGGATCTGGTACGCCGAGGCGCGCACCTCGGGCGAGACCGGCAGCCCGGTGATGATCTCCAGGCAGCTCTCGCGCAGCTCGGCCTCCATCTTGCGCCCGACATATGCGCCGTTCTCCCGGGCGATGTGGGTCACGAGGAAGGCGCGTAGCGCCGTGGGGTCGCTCGGGATCGTACTCAGGGCCATCCAGCTGACCAGCTGCTTGGTCAGGATGCCGTTCGCGTTCCGCCATCCGACGCGATGCGGTCCACCCTGCGGCGGACCGGGCGCCGACTCCACCAGCGCCTCCGGGGAGACGCGGCCCAAACCGGTCACGTCCGCCGGGTACTGCCAGTGGCCCGGCGACCCGGCGGTTCGCCACGCGGCCTCGTCCTGGGGTGTCGCCGGTCGCGCGCCGAGGTACCGGCCGGTCCAACGGTCCCGCTGACCGTCCTTCCTGGTGAGCCACGTCTCGCGGACGGACTGGCGCTTGATGACGTACTGGCGGTCGGGAGAGAGGATCAGCTGCCCGGTCACGACGCGGGTGCGCCAGTAGGCGCCGTCGGACGGTGCCGTGGCCATCGCGACCGCCGCGGCGAGCAGGATCTGCTTGGCGGTCGGCGGTGCGGAGGCGGACACGGCGGGATCAGGCGAGAGGTCGATCAGCGAGTTCGAGGGCACGGCCACGGCGAGCGCCAGCGCGGCCGCCGACGCCGCCCCGATCAACCCGTTGCGGACCGGCGCCCACCACCGCGACCGCCCCCTTCGCGACCGCTCTCTTCGAGCGGCTCGAACCGGTACACGTTGAGGGTCTTGAGGTGCGCGTTGAGGGTCTTGAGGTGCGTGTTGAGGGGCTTGAGGTGGCGCGGCCAGCGCCGCCAGCAGCCTGGCTCGGCCGGAGTCGACGACCTCGGATGCGGGACCGGGCATCGAGAGGAGATCGCGTACGGCGGCCAGCTCGTCCGGGCGGTCGTTCAGCTCATCCATCGAACCCTCCGATCATCGGATTGACGCCGCCCAGGGCTCTGCGAAGCTTCTTACGCACCCGGTTGAGCCGGGAGCCGACGGTCCCGAACGGAATGTCGAGCGTCTGCGCGACCTCCTCATAGGTGAGGTCGGCGAGCGCGACGAGGAGGAGCACGTCGCGATCGCCGGTGGAGAGGCGTCCAAGCGCTGTCGCGAGCCGCCCCTGTGCGTTCGCGGCGGCCACTCTCGCCATCACCCCGTCCTCGTGCCCGTCATCCGCCACTTCGCCGGCAGGTGCCCGCTGAAAAGCCTCCAGCCTGCGCGTTTCGCTCCTTCGGTGCTGAGCGATCAGGTTGGTGGCGATCCCGTACAGCCAAGGCCGTACGGCACCGCGGGCGGAGTCGAACGTCTGCCGTTTCCTGAACGCCACCAGGAACGTCTCGGCGGCCAGATCATCCGCGATCTGCATGCCGAGCCGTCCGGAGACGTACCGATGTATCTCTTCGAAGTAGCGGTCGTAGAGCACGCCGAACGCTTCCGGGTGGTGCCATGACCGCTCGATGAGCGCGGCGTCATCGTCTGTCACTGGCACGTCCGGGGGAGCGGCCATTCGCATGGTGTCCCTTCTGTGGGGTACACCTCTATTCCGCCGAACCCCCGACTCCTCTTCACACTTCTTTCAAAATCAGCACGAAGTTTCCCGAAATATCCCCGATTGTCCCTTTAAATGCCCGTATGGCGGGCGCCCCGGCTTCGCAGCTCGGACAGAAGCTACTTTTACCCGCACTTGCCGATCGAGCAGTAGGCCGGGCGACATCGCGGTCCTATGGTCGCGTCCATGGCCTCTCCAGAAGACAACGAGCGGGAGTTGATCCTGCAGGTGGCGACCAGGCTGTTCGCCGCGCTCGGCCACGACGCCGTCTCCATCGGTCAAATCGGTGAGGCAGCCGGGCTGAACACGGCCACCATCACCTCGCATTTCCCCACCAAACGCCACCTCTACCTGGCGGTCATGGAACGCGCCCAACAGGTTCTCGCATCCGTCATCGACAACAGAGCCGACGACCTGAAAGCCGCCTCACCCGAGGAGAGGCCGGCCGCACTCCACCGGTTCATCGACGGTTACATCGACCTGTGCGTCGAGCATCCCGAGATTCCCGCGCTATGGATGCACCGATGGCTCTCCGATGCCAGCGACATCGAAGAGCTGGAGTCACTCAGCGCTCAGCCGCTGGCCCACTACGCCATCGACAGCATCGCCGCCCTGGCGGAGCCCGCACACGCCGACGCGCTGTTCACCACATACACGATGGTCTGGTGCATCCAGGGGTTCTCACTGAGCGGAGTCCTCGACCCGACAGGCCAGCGTCGCCGCCCCAGCAACCCCGACGCACTGCGGCGATTCCGCGCTCACATGCACCAACTGCTCGAGCGCCTTCTCGACCTCACCCCCTCCGCCGAACCCCCGTCCGACAGCAGGCTCAGTTGAAGATGGAGACGCGGGTGCTGTGGTGCCGTGGCGTGTCGATTTCGTCGATCACCGCCACCGCGAGGTCCGCATAGGACAGATGCGCCGATGTCGACTGCGGCGCGTTCTCCCCTCCGATCAGGTAGCGACCGGTCCTGGGACCGCCCTGTTCCAGCAGCGCGGGCGGGGTCAGCATGAGCCAGTCGATCGCCGTGCCCCCCGCCGCCCGCAGCCTGTCCAGCCCAGCCGTGTGCGCAACGGCGAACGGCCGGATCTCGGCCGGGAAGGCCGCCGGATCGTCCATCACCAGAAGCCCGCGAGCGTCCTTGAGATTCGCGAACAGGCCGACCAGAACGAGCCTGGGCACGCGCGCTTCCGCCAGACCATGAAGCAGAGCATCGGCCGCCTTGACGTAGAACTCAGGATCGAGATCGGCGAACCCCTGCTCCGGCCCAGAGAACGGGCTCACCGCGTGAACCACGGCATCATGACCGGACACGATCGACGCGACCGCCTGTACGTCGGTGACATCGCCCCGCACCAGCCGGACGCCATCCTTCTCAATGTCCCGATATTTACCCGGATCCCGAACTACGGCCGTGACCTCGTGCCCGCGCTCCCGAGCCTCAGCCGTAACCGCTCGTCCTGCCCGGCCGCCCGCCCCAAATATGACAATCCTGCTCATGTCGCTCCGATCTGGCCACCTACGTCGCTGCCAGAAAGGGACGGTATCCACGAGATACCGATTACCGCAAAGGTACTGGGGATAGCCTCTTGCGCATGACCGAGCCCTTGGACCCGCAGATGTTCGACCCCGTATGCCCGTCCAGCGCCATGCCGATCCAGATCGGCGACAAGTGGACCGCCATGGTCGTGCTCTGTCTCGAAGGCGGCCGGCGACGGTTCAACGAGCTCCGGGCGCCACTGCGCGGCATCACCCCGAAAGTGCTGACCCAGACCCTGCGGGCGATGCAGCGCGACGGCCTGGTCACACGCACCGCGTACGACGAGAACCCGCCCCGGGTCGAGTACGAGCTGACTCCGTTGGGGCGCAGCCTGCTGACCTTGATCGCGGCCGCACGCGCCTGGAGCAAGGACCATCTCCCCGCCCTACTCGAAGCCCGCAACGCACACGAGTCTTCATCGAGCTCATCGCACTGAGATACCCGGCACCCGCAACCTCCGCCACCCTCGCCAAGGCTTCGGCCGGTTCTCTGGACGTACGGGCGCAGACCCAGCGGCTGGTACAGGCAGAAGCGGTCGCCTACGTACGGGACGGCGAACGCGCGGGAGAAGATCCAATCCCGAACGCTCGACGACTGCACCGCGCCGACAGCCCCCGGAGACCGAGAGCGTTTCGAAGCTGTCGTCAGAACGGCTGCATCTGATCGATCACTTTCGCTGCGATCTCCATGATCGTCTCGACCTTGGCCATATCGGCCCGTACATCGTCGGCACTAAAGCTTGGTGAGCCGAGACTCGGATACTCTGCTTCGTTCCGTCGCCGCCGCATCCGGTCAAAAGGGCGCAAGCTCTGACCTAGCGGAGGATCAAGCTGTGCGCTGACCGCCTCATACACCGCGATGTGCCCACCCCGGCTGCCGGCCCGGAGCCCTTGGTTCTCAAGCACGGCGCACAGTGCCTTACGTGCTGCGTCGTAGAGCAACTGGTATGCGCCGATCGGATCCGATTCCATGGCGAGGCGAGCCGTTGCCAGGTGTTTTCCAGCCTGAACGAGCAACTCCTCGGCCTGCCTACGGCTCGCCACGACCTTTTGGATCTCGCCACGACTGAGCATGCCTTCAAGGGTGGCGCGCCCCTGCTCCCATCTCACCGACTGTTCCTCTTCTCAATCTTGAGTCGCACATAAGGCCGGGACCTGACCGTTTCCAGGAAGGGATCATCGGCGGAGGACTCCCAGTCATCACGGCTCAACCGCCGCATGTTCACCTCTCTGCCGAGTTGCCGCTCCGCTGCCCTGGCGACGTCGTATAGATCATCTTCGTCAACGGCGCCGACAACCATGACGTCAACATCGTTCGGCACTTTGCCCGGCTCGCCGGAGTACCGCGCAGCCCAGGAACCATAGATGTACGCCTCCTCGACGCCAATGACGTCAGACAACTGCTCACCGAGCACAGCCACCGGCCCGTATGTCAGCGCGAGCAGCTCCGTCAGCGGTCGGGCCACGACTACGTCGGTATCTGCGCGGATCATCCGCAGATTGCCGATTCTCCGCTCGACGACCAGACCTGCGGCAGCGAGGCGATCGACTTCGCGAGTCACGGTCGAGGCGGAGACAGCGAACCTCTTCGCCAGCTCAACCTGTGCATATTCTTCACCGGGATGGAGAAAGAGCCAGGCCAGAAGCTCTCCCTGGAAGGGAGAACGCAGGAGCGGAAGCAAGACGGACGGCGGCTGTTTCATAAACTGAAACATAGCTTGCAGTTTACGCAAGTTCTAGCGCCGTGTACTGGAATCGAGATCACTGTCCGTGAGATCGCCCACGCCACAAGGGGTTCCGATGCGGACCGATCACCGTTTCAAGATCGCTGGCGGCCACCGCCGCCACCTCCACCGGGCTCGACCCGGAAGGACATGGCGAATACTGGCAGTCCTAACGGCTTCGGCGAACTGCCCGAGACCGCCCGGGTCCGCCGCGACGCCCTCGCCAGGCTGCTGCCCAGGCTGACCATCGCCGACCGCTGCACCCTGGAAGAGCGATTCCTGCGTGTCCGCGGCGACCTGCGCACGTACAAGATCCGTCTCGGCTCAGGCAACATCCTCATGGATCCCAACGACGCCTACCTGTGCATCGTCCCGCGAGGCGCAGCCGACCAGATCTTCCTGCCCTTCGAGGAGGAAGGTGGCATGCTGTCGATCATCCTGTCCAAGGCGTTCCTGCCGGCCGCCGACACCCGCATCACCGACGAGTCCATCCCCCGCCAGATCCGCCTCTGACCGGAGCGGCACCGGCTCTCGTACCATGAGTGCGTGCACCCCCTCATCCGCTCGGTGTGGGACGAGCCCCGTCCCCCCAACCCGCCGCCGCGGGTGTGGCGGGACTGGGCACTCGTCGGAGTGCTGGTGCCGCTCGCGCTGCTCGAAGGAGTGCTGCGGCCGGATCTTCCGTGGCGGGCCGTCTCGGTGATCGTCACCGCCGGGCTGGCGCCCACGTTGTTGTGGCGCCGGAGCAGGCCCCTGCTGATGGTCGCGATCGCCTTCGGCACTCTGGCCCTGGCCCTCTTACTGACGGGCGGCCATTCTCCAGAGACCTACACCATGGTCTATCTGCTGTTGCTGGCCTACTCGTTGTTCCGGTGGGGGTCCGGACGCGAGGCTGCGCTCGGCTTGGCGATCATTCTCGTCGAGGCCGGCTTCTCGGTGGTCTCCGACTACCCCGGCCCCGCCGATGCCATCGGGGGATTCACCGTGGTGTTCCTGGTCGTCGTCCTGGGCATGGCGTTCCGGTATCGGGCCAAGGCGCGGATACGCGAGCTCGATCAGGTCAAGCTGCGCGAACGCGAGCAACTGGCCCGCGACCTGCACGACACCGTCGCCCATCATGTCTCGGCGATGGCGATCCGCGCGCAGGCAGGCCTGGCCACCTCGACGTCGCGACCGGACGCCGCCACCGACGCGCTGCGGGTGATCGAGGCCGAGGCCGCGCATGCCCTGAGCGAGATGAGCGCCATGGTGCGCATCCTGCGCCATGACCAACCAGCGGACCTCGCACCCGGCCGGCGCATCGCCGACCTCCGGCAACTCGCCGGCGAAGGCCGCACCGGCCCGGCCGTCAGCCTGGAGATCTCGGACGGCCTCGACGACTTGTCCCCATCGGTCGAGGCCGCGATCTACCGCCTCGCCCAAGAGTCGGTCACCAACGCCCGGCGGCACGCGCGCCACGCCACCCGCATCGAGATCCGCGTCACCGCCGACGACACCTCGGTGCACCTGCGCGTGAGCGACGACGGCGACGGCAGCCTCAAACGGCCGGCCAGATCGCAGGGGTACGGACTCATCGGCATGATCGAACGCGCCGACCTGCTCGGCGGCACCTGCGTAGCCGGCCCCGACCCCGATCGGGGCTGGACCGTGACCGCCACACTGCCCCGCACCGGATCGGCCACATGAGCATCAGAGTGATCGTCGCCGATGACCAGGAGATCGTCCGCACCGGGCTCACAATGATCCTCGACGCCCAGCCGGACATCGAGGTCATCGGGGAGGCCGCCGACGGGCGGCGAGCCGTCGAGCTCGCGCGGCGGCTACGCCCCGACGTGTGCCTGTTCGACATTCGCATGCCCGGCCTCGACGGCATCGAAGCCACCCGCTCCCTCGCCGGACCGGCCGTCGACGACCCCCTCGCCGTCGTCGTCATCACCACGTTCGACCTCGACGAGTACGTCTACGCCGCCCTGAGAGCCGGCGCCCGAGGTTTCCTGCTCAAGAACGCCGGCGCCGACCTGCTCTCCCAGGCCGTCCACGCCGCCGCCAACGGCGACGCGCTCATCGCCCCGAGCATCACCGCCCGCCTGCTCGGTACCTTCGCCCGCACCGGGCCCGCCGTACCGCCGGTGCAACCCTTCGAGGCGCTGACGCATCGAGAAGAACAGATCCTGGCCACCGTAGCCCGTGGACGAACCAACAGCGAGATCGCCGACGAGCTGCACATCTCTCTCAGCACCGTCAAGTCCCACCTCACGAGCCTGATGGCCAAACTCGGCGCCCGCAACCGCGTCGAGATCGCCATGTGGGCGTACGAGACCAACCGCGTCAAGAACTGAGCCTGCGCGGCCGCTTACGGATGAGCCATTCGGCCACGGCGAGGTTGATCAGCCACGCGGCGGCCATGAGCAGCGCCCTGGGGAACTCACCAGGCTTGCCGACGAGCAGAATCCACGGCAGTTGGGTCAACGCCTGCGTTCCCGCCCCCAGCCCGATCGCATAACCGCGCATCATCCAAGCCCGATGCCGGGCGATGTCCCGCCGCCGGATCGCCGCCAGGCCGAGCACGATCGACAGGAACATGGCCGTACCGAACACCACCCGGATCCCGGCCAGGAGATCCCCATCCCCCTCCGGACGGGGATAGAACAGAGTCATCCACAGACCCGTCAGCGCCACGACCAGCCCACATACGACCAGCAACCGCCCGGCGACGCGATGCCAGCCCAGCCGCCGGCGACGGAACCCGGAGGCGAACTGGAAGGCCCCCAGAATGCTGTACACGCTGACGCAGATGATGTGCAGCACCACGGGCAGCGGCATCGCGAAGAACCGCGCGTTGTCCTGAGTGATCGCCGCGCCGCCGGTCAGCTCGGTCATGCGTACGGCACCGGCGATCACGGGAATGGCGCTGAGCGCGATCAGGGCGGCGGGCACGCGCCACCCTCCCCTCCTGGGGGAGGCAGTGGCGAGAGACGGTTTCTGCAGGAGTGGGGGGCGTTCCGTCGTACTCTCGTGGGTCATGATCTGAGTGTGCCGACTGAGGCGATGCCGGCTCATCGAGAGAAAGGCCCGTTCTGGCCTGGCCGATCGTCCGGCAATCGGGCGTACTTTCGGCCGGCTCCGCTGCCTGTGGACACACGCCGGGGTGCGGCGCGTGTCCGCGCCGCACCCCCAATGCCAGCCAGAGCGGCTAGGCGCGGCCCCCGTCGGTAATGGACACGATCGAAGCAGTCTGGAACCTCTTGTGGCCCTTCCCACTGGACTTGACCACCGCCGTGTACTTCTTGGTGGTCCAGCCGAGGCTGTACTTGATGTTCAGCTTGCGCTTGTTGTGGCACCGGTTGTGCCAGTACACCGTCACCGAGCTGTTGCCGTCTCCCCATGACCAGGCGAAACAGCCGCTCACCCCGCGATGAACGTCCGCCGACGCCGGAGCGGCGCCAAGGCCGACGCCGAGACCGGCGACGGTGACGGACGCGGTGGCAACGACCGCGACTCGGGTACGCAGGCTCGCCAGGCGAGAGCTGGTGGACATGAATATCTCCTTCGCTCTGGAGTGATGCGGTCACGTGAGTCTGAGGCCACGGGCATCGCGCCCAGGCCGGCGGCGATGCGTTCGCCGGGGACGTCCACCACGTTGCCATCAGCCGGCCGGGGACGCCCAGCGATGTTTGTCCAAGTCCGCTCTACCGGGCAAAACTGGACATTGGACAAATCCTGACCTGCGGTGGCCCGAACTGATCCCTGATTTGTACCGTCAGATAATTTGTGACGTGAGGCCAGCGGAGTGGCGAGTGAATGGAGGGAAGTGGGGCCGAGGTGCACGCTGAGGATCCGGTGAAGCGTCGAGGACGACAGCCGATACGGCCTGATCCCGACTCGGGCGCGGTGGGCGCCTTCGCCGACCGGCTCCTGCGGCTGAAAGAGGAGGCGGGCGATCCCTCGTACGCCGAGATGTCCTCTCGACTCGGCGCGGCAGCCTCGAAGTCGTCACTGGCGAGCGCCGCCCAGGGACGGAAGTTGCCGAGCTGGGAGACCACGTGGGAATTCGTCCGGGTTCTGGCAGTTGATCGGCTGGGGCATGATCCCGAGGAGACCGAACACGAGTGGCGGCAGCTCTGGGAGCGTACGAAGGCGGCCTCTTCTCCTGACGACACCAGCGCTGTCGAACTACCGAATGCCGGGAAAACGCCGGCACCGCCCGCGCGCCGACGGAACCACCGCCGCACCCTCGGCATGGTCCTGGCCGCGATCATCGTGACCGGCTTGACGGTCTTCTATCTGACGACGAACGCGAACCAGGACGATCCCCCAGCAGCGCCGACAGCCAAGGACGACTCTGAATTCGTGGGTGACGTCACGTACCCGGATGGCTCGGAAGTACGGCAGGGCGCGTCGTTCCGGAAAGTGTGGAGGATCCGCAACACCGGGACGACATCCTGGGAAGGCAGACGTCTGGCTCGTATCAACACCGGACCCTGCCGATCACCCAGAACGGTGACCATCCCGCCGACGGCACCCGGCCGAACCGTCGACGTCGCGGTCCAGGTACAGGCCCCGAACAAACCCGGCAACTGCCGCATCTACTGGAAGATGACCGACGCGCAGGGCCGAGAGCTGTTCCCGCGCAAGCGCCCGGTGTTTCTGGATGTCCGCGTAGGCGGACCCTGACCTGCGGGTTCGTCGTCACGGAAATCCTGAGCTACCTCTACGGCCCACGCGTCATCATCGCTGAAGAATTCGCCGCCATCCCGAGGACCGAACTGTTGCTCATCTTCGGCTCCTGGGCAGCCCGCCACCACGGGCAGGCAGGGCCCCCACCACAGAGGCGGCATCCGACGCATTGATCCGCCAAATCAAGGCGAGTCCCACCATTGACCTCACCCCGCCCAGGACAGATCGAGAGGAGCATGATTAATTCGGCCTACACCTTGGCTTACGACGCCGCGAGATTCGCCTGTGTCAGTGAACCAAGCGGAAGCAGATCAAGCTCTGACCGCCGCCGAATGATCGACCACTGGGCCTCTTCTGACACGTCGCCCGTGACTTCCACGTGGCGTTCCGCCAAGCGGGACAGGCGGAAGAGCCACGCCGTCCCGCAGTAACCGTTCGGAACCGCCGCTCGACCCGACGGAAGACACCCATCACACTCGGGGAGCACACCCCAACGCGGAAACACGGTTACGAGGCCGCCGCCTCGTGGTGGCGGGCTGACAGGAGGAGCAGCATGCCAAGCCGCCACATCCATCTCGTCGGCAGCTATCCGGCAGCCGACTCACGCGAGGCCATGACGATCGTGGCAGGCGTGGCCGGCCCGTACCTCAAGACACTGGCGGACGGGGAGGTCGGCCCCCGCCGCCGTTGGATCACGCACATCATCGATGGCCTCCGCGAGCATCCCGACGTCGAGCTGCGGACGGACGGGGACTGGTCCGGCTACGACGACCGCCCGGTCTTCAGGGTGCGGCGCGGACACCGGCTCACCCCCGGCTCCCTGAACCTCGGCCACGCGTCCGCCGCCCGGGAAAGCTACGAGGTGTTCAAGGAGATCCGTCAGGAACACCGTCTGGACGGCGTGTCGTTCCAGGTCGGGATCCCCGGCGACCTGGACCTCGCACTCTTCGCCTTCGGATCGGCAAATGCGTTCAGCCGCCGCGCACCTTTCCGGGACGCGCTCGCCCATGAGATCGAGGAGATCGCCGGGTGGGGCGGCCAGGACGTGCTGTTCCAGCTTGAGGTGCCCGTCGAACTGGTCATGGTGGCCCGCACCCCCAAGCCACTGCGGACGGCGGCCGCGCGCTTGCTGGTGCACGGCATGGTCAAGCAGGTCGCCGCCGCGCCGCCGGGCACTCGCTTCGGTGTCCACCTGTGCGTCGGCGACCTCAACAACAAGGCGCTGAAGCGATTAGGCACCGCCGCGCCCGCGGTGTCCATGCTCAACGCGCTTCTGCGGGCCTGGCCGCAAGACCGCTCGCTGGAGTACGTCCACGTTCCGCTGGCGGCGGGCGACCAGCCGCCACCGCTGGAGCCGGGCTTCTACCGAGCTCTGGAACTCCTCGCCGCGTTACCCCGGGACATCCGGTTCGCCGCCGGCCTGGTCCATGAGGCTCAAGCACCGGACGACCAGCGGAAGATCCTGCGCACCGTGGAGAGTCTCCTCTCTCGTACGGTGGACATCTCCCCTGCCTGTGGCCTCGGCCGGCGTTCGCCGCGGGGCGCCCGGCATGCCCTCGAAAGAGCGGTCACACTGGCCGAATCATGATCCCGAACGGTCTTGCGGGACCTCCATACGAACCGGATCTACCTGAGAACACGCGTGACCGCGCGCCCGGCTGACACCCCGCCGAGCGCACCTGCCCGATAGCACCCTCTGGTGGAGCCCCGTACGAAAGTCAGGGGTGGGGGGTGTCGTTCGGGTCCTGTGCCGGGATGCCGCGAAATCTAGTGTTTCCGACGTCGACGAGACGATCGGAGATCGCTGTGTGGCAGGGTACGGGCTGGTGGCGGAGTGTTGCGGCCGTGGTGGCCGCCTGTTCGGTGGTTCTGGCGCTGCCGGGCCCAGCCTTCGCGAAGGGGGTACCCGACGAGGCGGCGGTACAGCGGGTGGTATCCGACTTCGCCGACAAGACTGGCTACCCGGGCATCGCAGTCGCGATCACCAAGGGCGACAAGGTCCTTTATGCGGGCGGGTACGGTCATGACTCATCCGGCGCCGCCGTGACCGCGACGACGCCGATGCCGGTGGCGTCGGTCAGCAAGTCGTTCACCGCGCTCAGCGTGATGCAGCTCGTCGAGGCGGGGAAGGTCACGCTGGACGCGCCGGTGCGCGACTACCTGCCCGATTTCCGGATCGCCGACCCTCGGGGAACGCGGATCACGGTACGCGAGCTGCTGAACCAGACCTCGGGGATCACCGACGGCACGCTTCCGGAGAAGAGCCTGCCGCAGCCGGATTCGCCGACGGGCGCCGTGGCGCGAGCTCATGCCGCGACGCTGGCCACCGAGCCCGGCACGAGGCACTCCTACACGAACACGAACTACCACCTCGCCGCCCGGCTGGTGGAGGTCGTGTCGGGCGAACCGTTCACGGACTATCTGCGGCAGCACGTGTTCGAGCCCATCGGTATGCGGGCGACCACCGCGATCGGCCAGGCTCCGCGCGATCTACCGCACGACGTACGCGAAGGGCATATCTACGCCTACGGGGCGTCGATTCCCCTCCCCGAGCCGAAACGGTTCGTCAGCGGCTCCGACGGCGTGATCACCACGAGCGCCGACATGGCCCAGTGGCTGATCATTCAGAACAACGCGGGCCGGGCCGCCAACGGCAAGCAGTTGATCTCGGCGGCGAGCATCGCGGCCATGCACACCTCGTCGGACCGGCGGTGGTCGTACGGGATGGGCTGGGACACCGACCAGAAGGGCAGGATCTACCACGGCGGCATCTGGTTCACCTACGCGGCCGAGCAGCTTCTGCTCCCCGGCGGCTACGGAATCGCGGTCGTCGGCAACAGCGGCGTCGGCCTGGGCAACGACGGCATCAGCCCACTGGCGGACGAGCTGGCCGTCCTGGTGACCGGCGGCGGGCCCTCGACCAGCGCCCCACCGCGGCTGCTCATCAACCTGACGCTGGCCGGCCTCACCCTGCTGAGTCTGTTCTTGGGCATCCGCAACCTGCGGCGTACGCGGGCGTGGGCGGACCGGCTCGCCACCCGGCCGCCCTGGTGGCGTGTCCTGCGCCTTCTGCCCAGACTCATCCCCCTCGCCCTGCTCGTGAGCCTTCCGGACCTGGGCGGGCTCGTCGGCGGCGGGCGGGACCTCACCTTCATCCAACTCTGCTACTACTCGGTGGCGCTGGTCACCTGGACGGCGGTCGCGGCCGTGATGAACATCAGCGTCCTGGTCATCCGTGTCGCGGCGTTGGCCCGGCCGCGCCGTTCAGCCGGCAGCCCGTCCGTACGGGACGCGTTCGCTCAGGTCGGCGAGAGATAGTGTCGGCACTGTGAGGAGGCGGTTGACGAGGTGGCCCGCCCCGCCGTGGGCGCTGAGCATACTGGCGCTACTGCTCGCGGTCGTCGCCCTGTCGTACGCCGAGTTACCGGCGTGGGCATGGGCCGGGGCCTTGCTGGCGCCTGTCGCGGCCGTGGCGCTGCTGGCGACGTACCCGGTGATCTCGCTGGGGGTGTGCGCGGCCACGAGCATCATGACGGCGCTGGGCATGGGCGATGCCGTCCCAGTGTGGAGTGTCGCGGTCGTCGCGGCCATCTTCCTGATCAGCCTGCTGGCCGGCCGCCGGATGCCCCGGCCGGCCCCGGCGCTGAGCGTGTTCGCGGCGGGGGCGGCGCTGAACGTCCCGCTCGGCCTGGTCGCTGGTGATGCTTGGGGCATCGGGCTCCTGTTGCTCGGTCTGACGGTGGTGTTGCCGTGGGTGCTGGGCCGCTCCATCCGCCAACAGACCGAACTGCTCGCGACCGCCGCCGAACGGGCCCGGTTGCAGGAGCGGAACCGCATCGCCCACGACATGCACGACACGCTCGGGCACGAGTTGAGCCTGCTGGCGCTGCGCGCCGGAGCTCTCGAGATGGCACCCGATCTCGATGACCGACATCGGAAGGCCGCGACGGAACTGCGGGCCGGTGCCGGGCTGGCGACCGAACGGCTGGCCGCGATCCTCACCGTGCTGCGCGCCGATGAGCCCCCGCCCCTGCGGCCGGTGCCGGACCGTATCGAGGACCTCGTCGATCGGGCGGCCCGGGCCGGCCTGGCGGCATCGCTGGAGTGGCACGGCGTACGGCATCTTCCGCCGGTGGTCGACCTGGCCGCGCAGCGTGTCGTACAGGAGGCGCTGACCAACGCCGCCAAGCACGCGGCCGGGGCGGCTGTGCGGGTACGGCTGTCCACGGCGGACGGCACCACCGTGATCACCGTGACCAACGCCCTGTCACGGAATGCGCAGCGGGGTACAGGAGGACGCTCTGGTCTGACCGGACTACGGGAGCACGTCCGGCTCGTCGGCGGAACCCTCCACGCCGGGCCACGTGATCAGGAGTTCGAGGTCGTGGTCACGTTGCCACACCTGGAGGAATCATGATCAGAGTCCTGTTGGCCGACGACGAGGTGATGATCCGGGCCGGAGTGCGTGCCATCCTCACCACCGATCCGGACATCGACGTGGTGGCCGAAGCCGGGGACGGGCGGGAGGCCATCGAACTGACCCTTGCGCACCGCCCCGACGTGGCGCTGCTCGACATCCGCATGCCCATCCTCGACGGCCTCGCCGCCGGCGCCGAGATCACCCGCACGGCGCCCACGGTCGCCGTCGCCATCCTCACCACCTTCGGTGAGGATGCCTACCTGGCCCGAGCACTCGACGACGGCGCCCGCGGCTTCCTGCTCAAGTCCGGCGACCCACGCGAGCTGATCGCCGGCGTCCACGCGGTCGCCGGCGGCGGCGCCTATCTGTCCCCGAAAATAGCCGCACGGGTGATCGGCCAACTTCGATCCAGCGGACTCCGCCGCGCCTCAGCAGCACGCGCCGGGGTGGGCGCGCTGACTGACCGGGAACGCGAAGTGCTGGCCCTGCTCGGCGCTGGACTGTCCAACAGCCAGATCGCCAACCGGTTGGGCCTGGTCGAGGGGACGGTCAAGGGCCACGTCAGCGGCATCTTCACCCGGCTCGACCTGCGGAACCGCGTACAAGCGGCCGTCCTCGCCCACGAGGCCGGCCTCATAACGGAGTGACGCTCCCACCACCGTTTCCCACCCGAATGTGGCAGCCGGCGGTGGCACCGTAACCCGATCTCCGCGCTTCGGGCTCATGCCGATACTGCTGGTGATAGCAGTTTGTTTGACCTACCGCGTTTGCGACCGGAAGTCAGCCCACAGATCGACCGCCTCTTCGAGATCGAGAGCGGCAACGTCCTCGCGGGACATTCCAACCGTGTAGATCAACCGGTCCGCGAGCCAGTCAGGGACCGGCTCTCTACGGGACGCTTCAGCCACCTGGATGTGATCAGCCAGGGCGCCGAGGCGCTCGATCACCCGACCGAGCTGGACAACCTCCAGACGATCGCCACCTGCCCCGCGTACCCTCGCCGTCGCCTCCGCGTACACTTCATCGGCTCGCTCACCGACGGCCCACACCTCACAGATCTCCACCGACTTGTGCTCAGTGATCCGGTAGACGACCCGCCAAGTGTTCCGAGACGGGCACCTTCCGGCACGTTGAGCGCCGCATCACCTGGCGCGGCCCCTACGAGGAGATCGACCTGACCGGCGCATCCGTTCGATCCTGGCGGGAACTCGAGCAGTCGGAACGGAAAGAGGTGCGGCCGTACTCGATGTACGTGGCGCTCCTCTGCGTCCATCCCGAGCTCGATGACTTCGAGTTGACGGCGGCGCCGGATGACCTGTACGTCGTGGCCGAACTGCTCGGCCCCGAAAGATGACCGCTACCCCACCATCCGGACTACGACCTCAGGAATGCCGCCCTGGAAGCCATGCCCAGGCCCGCTGCCTATTTCCGAGTCTCGGTGATCAGTTGGTGGGCGCCCTGGTGGAGCAGGTCGGAGGCGACGCGGGAGCCGAGGGTGGCCGGGTCGCCCGGATCGCCCCACAGGTGGGCGCGGACGAACCGGGAGCCGTCGCCGTTGAACACCATCCCGTACAGCGACATCTGCCCGTCCGGCGTGGTGGAGGCGTGTCCGGCGATGGGGCTGTTGCAGTGGCCGCGCAGCATGTGCAGCATCGTGCGTTCGGCCAGGATGTGCGCGGCGGTCGCGGGGTGGTTGAGCTCGTCGAGCAGCCGCATGACGGAGTCGTCGGCGGTGCGGGCCTGGATGCCGATCACGCCTGCGCCGACGGCGGGCACCATGGAGACGATCCCGCTGTCCGCCGGGTGGAACTCCAGCGGCAGAACCTCATAGTGCCGGTCCAGGGCGTCGATCCGGCCGAGGCCGGCGCGGGCGAGGATGAGCGCGGCGTACTTGGTGTCCCCGTCCAGCTTGGCCAGGCGGCTGTTGACGTTGCCTCGGATGGGTTCGGTCCGCAGGTCGGGCCGGTACATGTGGAGTTGGGCATGGCGGCGGACGGAACTCGTGCCGATGATGGAGCCCTGGGGGAATTCCGCGAGGGGCGTGCCGTCGCGGGTGACGACGACATCGTGGACGTCCTCGCGTTCGAGGTAGGCGCCGAACGCGGTCCCTTGAGGCAGCGGCACGTCGCCGGGGACGTCCTTCATGCAGTGCACGGCGATATCGACCTGAGCCGACGTCAGGGAGCGGTCGATCTCCTTGGTGAAGTTGCCCTTCCCGCCCAGTTCGGCCAGGTCGCCGGGCCACAGGTCGGCGCTGGTGGTCATCGCCACCAGCTCGACGTCCAGGCCCGGTACCCGCTGGTGGATCCGGTCGCGTACGTCGTTGGCTTGGTACAGAGCCATGGGTGAACTGCGGGTGCCGACCCGCAACGGCCGGTCGCGGAACGCGTCGTGCAGCAGGTTGATCAAGGCGTCGGTCATGATGATCTTCCGGTCGGTCGAGGTAGACGGCGAGCCAGTCCTTAGGACTGGAGGTCGTTGGAGAGGTTGATCCGGATCTCCGTGTTGCGGTATCCGACGCGCAGGAACGCGGCCGCCATCGGCGCGTTGCCCACGTCGGTGGTGGCGGTGACGCGCGGCTCTCCGTTGGCCGCGTGCATGCGGGTGATCTCGGCGAGTACCTCGTCCACATATCCGCGCCCCCGGAACTCCGGGACCACCCCGAGATACCCCACGTTCACGCTGTACGGCGTCGCCGAGGGGATCGCCATGCCTGCCACCTCGCCCTCGTGCGTATACGCGATCCGCCACCACTCCCGCTTGCCCGGCGCTCCGAGATAGAAGTCCATCTCTTCGCGCGCGGTCGCGTCCACGCCCTTGGCCGCCACGTTCGTCCGGGTCTGGAAGTCCAGGCTGCCCTCGGCGATTCTCGCGAACACCGCCAGGAACTCCTCATCGGACGCCTCGGCGAACCGCAACGCCCCGGCCGCCGTGGGCACCCCGTCGGCCGGCGCCCACTCGAACTGCAGCCGCTCCACCTCCCGGGTGAGGCCGGCCGCGTGTGCTGCCGCCCGCCGCCATTCCACGGCCGCCGACGTGGCCGGATCGTCACGCCAGCCGCCGGCCGCCTTGATCGCGTACTGCACCGGTCGTGGGAACACTGCCAGCGCGGCCCTGATCAGTTCGGCGGCGACTGCTGTGCGCTCACCCAGGGCGGGATCCACGTCGAGGCAATCGAGCGCGACCGGGTACGCGCTGTCCCTCGGCCCCCACCACAGCG
Source organism: Nonomuraea sp. NPDC049269 (assembly GCF_043197155.1). Lineage (NCBI taxonomy): Bacteria > Bacillati > Actinomycetota > Actinomycetes > Streptosporangiales > Streptosporangiaceae > Nonomuraea > Nonomuraea sp. NPDC049269. The sequence continues at coordinate 702,472 of NZ_JBICSO010000002.1, read as the reverse complement.
CCCGCCCCACGACCCGGTCGCCGACCTCGGCGATCCACGTCCACTCCGGCCGGTACATGTTCTCGGCCAGTTCCGCGAGGTAGCGGTCGGCCGGGATCCAGCCGACGGGCTCGGTCACGACCCACGCGGTCACACGGTCGAGCTCCGCAGGGACAATCGCACGGTAGGAAATCACCTGAGGAGGTTAGCGAACCTTTCTTCCCACCCGTGGGCTGAATGTCCGATGCCAGCGGAGCTGACGCCGCGCGTGTCAGGGGGCGCACGCTCCTAGCCGTAGTTCTTCTCCGCCTGCTCATAGCCTCGGAGGATCGGCCGGTTGTCGCGAAGCCAGGCTGGGTCGTTTTCCTTGAGGAACGTCGAGTCCTTGGGCCTGGTCTCCACCTCGTCGACCATCTTGCGGAACTCGGCGAGGCTCGCGTCGGTCACCAGCAGGCTCTTTGATCTGCTTGGGCATCATGCGGTGGACGTCGAGGAACTCGATCGAAAAAATGATAAAATTGTCCCGTTTTGTCCTCATTGGTCGTACCGCATCGCCCTGGCCGCGGTACTGAACCGCCAAGCACGGGGGCGGTGATGTCAGCATGAGGACCGCCCGCCGCATGGCTCTGCTGGCACCGGGCGCAGCCCTGCTGATCGCGAGCTGCGCCTTGCCCTCGGAGGCGAGTCTCACGGCCCTCTCCGACGTGTCGGCCACGCATGAACCGACGGCAAGCGCCACTCCGCCGGCGCTGAAGCCCATCGATCCGGCCGCGTTCCAGTCCACCGTCGAACGTGCGGCGAAGAAGCTCATGGTTCCCGGTGCGCTGGTCCTGCTCCGCACCCCACAGGGAATTTTCCGGGCGACTGTCGGCACAACCGAGCTGGGGACGGCCAAACCGCCCACCACGGGCGACCACTTCCGAATCGCCTCCAACACCAAGACCATGACCTCGGCGCTGATCCTCCTCCTCGCCCAGGACGGCGAACTCCGGCTGAGCGACCCGGTGTCCGCCTACGTTCCCGGAGTGCCCAACGGCGAACACATCACCATCGCCGAGCTGCTGAAGATGCGCAGCGGACTCTACAACTACACCGACGCCCCCGAACTCGCGGCGACCATGGACGCCAACCCGGGCAAGGCCGTGACGCCGCAGGCGATGCTGGACATCGCGTTCCGGCACCCGCCGAACTTCGCACCCGACAGGTCCTACGAGTACAACAACACCAACTACGCGCTGCTGGGCCTCGTCGCCGAGAAGGCGGGCGGCCACCCGCTGGCCCAGCAGTTCCGGGACCGGCTGTTCGCCCCGCTCGGACTGGCCGGGACCTCACTGCCCACCGCCGCCGACCTGTCCCTCCCCACCCCCTATTCACACGGCTACATGTACGGCGGATCGGCCTACGCGCTGGTCGACCGGCCCTACCCCGCCGATGTACAGGCGGCGGCCCGGTCCGGAAAGCTCCTGCCGATGGACTACACCCACCAGAACCCCTCCTACGCCACCGCCGCCGGAGGCGCCATCTCCACCGCGGACGACCTGGCCACCTGGATCCGGGCCCTGGTTACGGGCAAGGTCCTCAACCCCGCCTTCCAGCAGCAGTGGCTCCACAGCCCGCAAGCCGAGGACCCGGCCGCTCCCGGCGGCAAGAAGTACGGGTACGGCATCGCCTACCAGCGTTTCGGTCCGAACGCCTCGATGTACTACCACGGCGGAGAGCTGCCCGGCTTCAACTCCTTCATCGGCCACGACCCGGACAACGAGGTCACGCTCGTCATCTGGACGAACCTGACCCTGTCGCCCGACGGCAAACCCACGGCCCAAGCCCTGCTTCCCACCGCCCTCAACCAGATCTACGCCGGCCTCTGACGGCATCGCTGGTGCGGAACCGGACGTCCCACTCATCATTCAGGGGTGGCACCGTAATCCGATCCCCGCGCTTCGGGCTCAAATCGAAACCTCTACCGCCACTCGTCGCCTTGCGTGCCTCCGCTTAGTGTGCGGGGTCAGCCTTGATCCGCGCGGCTGCCCTCCAGCCCGCCCGGGCAGGCCACGCCCGTGCCGCCGATCCCGCAGTACCCGTTCGGCACCTTGAACAAATCGTGCGATAAATCAGGCTCAGGCTGCGGGAGCACGTGGACTGATTCGCACCTCCAGCTCGGCGTCCAGAGCCCTGGCCAGTCGCTCGAGGACCGGCAGCGTCGGCACGGTGCCTCCTCCTTCGAAACGGGCCACCGCTGACTGCGTCATGTCAGCCGCACGAGCCAGCTCACTCTGGCTCCAACCACGAGATTCCCGCATCTGTCGTACTGCCCGACCGAGTTCGAAGGCGAGACGAGCCGCATCGTATGCCTCGGCCGCCCCGGGCTCGGACAGTCGTCGGTCACGGAGATCAGCCCAATCGGTCCGCTCGGTCATCACCACTCCTCGTCCGCCGAGTGTGCCTTGTCCTTGCAACGGGACAACGCCCGCCGCGCCCGGTCCACTTCTCGATAGCTGATCCGCATTGTCAGATCATCAAGGTAGAACCGCAGCTCGCGCAGCTTGCCATCGAGCTGTCGCGTGTACGGCTCTCCCAGCAACGGGCCTTCCGCCGCCAGCAGATCGATGTAGAAAGCCGCTCGCGCGAACGACTCTGCCGAGAGCTTCTCCAGCCACTCCCGAACTTCCGGTTCCAGCTCTACGCTACCCAGACCATAGCAACGATGCTATGGCGGCAAGATTCCGCGATCAGGTGATCGCAGAAATTTGACCACTCAAAGTGATTTCGCAACTACCTGCAACCACTCCGGCGGACAGAAGAGGCAACGCGAATGCCCTCGAGACTCCGATGGCGGAGAGATGCCCGGCTTCAATTCCTTCATCGGCCAGGACACGGACCATGAAGTCACACTGGCGATCTGGACAAACCTGACTTTGTCGCCCGGCGGCCGGACCACAGCCCAAGCCTTGCTGCCCACCGTCCTCAACCAGGTCTACGCCGACCTCTCGCTCCCCACCGGCGTCGACCAGTCGGTGTCCTTCGGGTACCCAGGCGGGTCTGCGCCATTGCCCCGCGCAACCTGCCGCGCACCTCGCGTCGCCTGGATCCGATGGTAGTGACGCGAATCACCGTCACCGCCGCCCCATTTGGCGTCACACTCCCGGGTCCGATTCCGTCATATGAGTAGGCAAGGTTAGGGGGCCCAAATGCGTTCGCTATTGGCCAAAAACCGCTCGTTTCAGTTCTCTCACTGGTCGTTCATGTTCGCGGAAATCGCCATCTGGTCGTTCGTCGTTCTGGCGGTGACCGGGGCGGTGCTGATGGTGTTCTACAACCCCAGCATGTCCCAGGTGACCTATGACGGCTCGTACGGCCCTCTACGCGGACTCTTCGTCAGCAATGCCTTCGACTCGACCATGCATCTGAGCCTGGAGGTGCGCGGCGGCCTGCTCATCCGCCAGGTCCACCACTGGGCGGCGCTCGTCTTCGTGGCGGCCGTCGTGGTGCAGCTGCTGCGCATGTTCCTCACCGGCGCGTTCCGTCGCCCGCGCACTGGGCAGTGGCTGATCTGGGTGACGCTGCTGGCGCTGGGCATGGCCGCGGGCGAGACCGGTAACGCCCTGCCTGACGACATGCTGTCGGGCGGGAGCCTGTGGCTGATCATGTCGGTTGTGCAGTCCATCCCCGTAGTGGGAACCTGGGCGCTGTCGCTGCTGTTCGGCCCGGGCTTTCCCGGCGACAGGGTCATTCCGGTCATGTACGGGGGGCACCTGCTGATCGCGGTCGTCATGGTCGCGCTGTTGATCGCCCGCAACCTGCTGGTGCGGCGGCACGGCCACTCCCGATTCATCGCCTCGCTGCCGACGCGGCGGAGCGCACGCCCGATGATGGCGCTCGCGACGATCGGCATGCTGATCATTCTCGGGTTCGGGTTCCAGATCGCCCCTATATGGCTGTACGGCCCTGCCAAGCCGACGCAGATCTCGGCGGGCTCGGTTCCCGACTGGTACATGGGGTTCCTCGACGGCGCCCTCCGGATCATGCCCGGGTGGGAACTCACCGTCGGGGACTACACACTCAGCCTCGCGGTCCTCATCCCCACACTGGTGATACCCGGGGCCTTCTTCACCGCCCTGGCCGCCTACCCCATGGCCGAGCGCTTCCTCCTCTCGCGACGCGGCCGCCGTGACGCGCTGGGCCGGCCCAAGGCCACGAGCCGCATGGCCCGCGAGACGTTCGCGCACGACCTGCTCGATCGCCCACGTGAGACCCCGGTGAAGACAGCCATCGCGGCCGTCGGCGTCACGTTCTACGGCCTGCTGTGGGCAGCCGCGGCCAACGACCAGATCGCCCAGCAGTTCCAGATGAACGTCAATGCTGTGACGATCTTCTTCAGGTTCGCCGTGGTCATCGGCCCCGTCATCGCCTTCGTCATCACCCGGTGGATCTGCCTCGCACTTCAACAGACGGATCACCACGTGGCCGAGCACGGAGTGGAGACCGGGATCATCACGCGGTCCCCCGACGGCGGATTCCACGAACAGCTGGCGCCGGCGCAGCAAGAGCGCCGAGAGCCGGCGATCGCCTCGGGGAGATGACAGTGACACGCCGACGGCGCTCACGCCATCGTCCTTGAGGTACCCGTGAACCCGCGAGGGAGCTGAGGCGCGATCACGCACGGCCCATGTCGTACATGGCGGCCACGTCGCCGGCAAGCTCCACCCGCCCCCGAAAGACGTCGTCCGTCAGGCCCGCTCGGCACCTCATCCCGGAGATCGTCGCCGCCTACACCGAGCTCGGTGTCGACAGGCTTATCCTGGTCCCGCCGATCGGGCCCTCGCTCACCGAGTTGGAAGACTTCGTACGGGCCAGCACGCCGAGCGCGAGCAGCAGCAACCCGGCCGAGGCCCACGCGGCCCAGTCGCCCAGGGCGGTGTAGAGGGTGGCCGAGCCGTCCCGAGGCAGGGTGGCCGTGACCGTGGTCATGCCCGTCTTGTCGCTGTAGCGCTCGGTCACGATCCGGCCGCGGTTGTCGCTGACCGTCAGCCATCCCTCGCGTGCGGCACGGGCCACCGCCAGGCCGTTCTCCACGCCGCGCACCACCGCCATGCGGCTGTGCAGCCACGCGTCCTCGTCGAAGTCCCAGGCGGGCGCGAGCAGGGCGGCGACGCCGGCCTTGCCGTACTCCCTGACCAGGCCGGGGAAGTCGAGGTCCTTGCAGATGATGAGGCCGAGCCGATTGCCGTCGAGGAAGGCCAAGCTGGTGCCAGGCCGGAACTCGCGCTCCACCCCGGGGATCATGTGGTGTTTGTCGTAGCGCACGCCGGAGGGGTAGCTCACCGCGCTGTTGGTCTCCATGGCGATCCCCGCGACCACCTCCACGCCCGGGCGGGCGAACGGCAGGTCGGCGGTCTCGAAAACCTTCTCGGGCAGCACCACGATCTCCGCGCCGCGGGCCACCGCGGTGTCGATGGCCTCGCCGTACCGGCGGACAAGATCCTCGGAGTTGTCCGTCGCGACCAACGCGACCTTCCGTCCTCCGGTGTCGGCGGGCGTCGCGAGCCGTACAAACCCATGGCCGAGCGTGAGCGCGACCAGCACGCCCGAGACCACCGCCGCGCGTGGCCGCAGGACCGCGATCGAGGCGGGCACGAACAGCAGGAGGAAGGTGATGCCCCAGACCCCGGCGACAGAGGCGGTCTGCAGCACGGGCAGGAAGTCGGCCTGCGTGTACGCCAGGCTCCACCAGGCCCCGTGCGGTCCGGCGAGGTTCATGACGTACTCAGTGGTTACCCAGACAGCCGGTACGGCTGCCGCCGCCAGGAGCGGCCTGCCGCGCACGAGCAGGGTGCGGAAGAGCAGCACGCCCAGGCCGTAGCAGAGCGCGGGGCCCGCGATGAGGGCGGCGGCCAGCGCGGGCGGCATCTCGAGGGGCTGGGTGAAGTACGGCCACATCTGCGCCTGGCCGACGAGCCAGACGAGCGTCCCAGCGGCGAAAGCCGTAGCCTTGCCCGCCCGGCGAGCCAGGAACAGGACGGGCAGCGGCGCGAGCCAGGTGAGCCACCAAACGGGGTGGAGACCGGTGCCGAAGTGCATCAGGACGGCGGAGGCGAGGGTGAGAAGGATGCGTTCCATGCCGACGATCGTGCTTCTCCCCACCCTGCCGGCGCGTCAGTCTCGAGTGTGATCTCCGTTGTCACTCTCACCGGCGACCACCAGCCCGGACTCATAGGCCAGCACCACGGCCTGGACGCGGTCCCGCAGGTCCAGCTTGGTGAGCATGCGGCTGACGTGCGTCTTGACCGTGTGCTCGGTTACCACGAGCGAGGCGGCGATCTCCGCGTTCGACAGGCCGCGCGCGACCAGCTTCAGCGTCTCGCGCTCGCGTTCGGTCAGTGCGTCCAGCCTGGCCGCCAGCCGGGGGGCGACGCCGTGGGCGGGCCTGCGTACCAGGTCCTCCAGCAGTCTCCTGGTCGCCGCCGGGGCGAGCAGGGCCTCACCCAAGGCGACGGTACGCACGGCATGGGCGAGCTCGTCGCGCCGGATGTCTTTCAGCAGGAAACCGCTCGCTCCCGCCCGGACCGCGTCGTAGACGTACTCGTCGAGGTCGAACATGGTCAGCACGAGCACCTTGGCGGCGGTGGTGGCGCAGATCTCCCTGGTCGCCTCGATGCCGTTCTTGCCCGGCATGTGCACGTCCATCAGGACCACGTCCGGCTGGAGCCGCCTGGCCTCGATGATCGCCTCCTCGCCGTCGGCTGCCTCGCCGACCACCTCCATGTCCGGCTGCGCGTCCAGGATCAGCCCGAACCCCGCGCGGAACAGGTCCTGGTCGTCGGCGATGAGCACCCGTAACATGCGGGTTATTCAAGCAGAAATTCCGCTTCAACCAAGAAGCCCCCGTTTCGTCCCACCCCGGCCCTAAGCGTCCCGCCACATGCCGCCGCCCGTTCCCGCATCCCAGCCAGCCCGTACCCGCCGCCCTCACCCGGCCCCCGCCCGTCGTCGGCGATCTCCACCGTCAGGCTCTCCCGCCAGGTCAGAGTGAGGCGTACGGCACGCGTACCGGCGTGCTTGCGCACGTTGGTCAGCGCCTCCTGAACGATGCGGTAGACGGCGGCCTCAACGCTTTCGGCGACCGGGCGCGGGGTACCGACGGTCGTGCTCACCACATCGAGGCCGCTGCGCTCGACCAGCGCCGGGAGGTTGGCCAGACGGGGCTGAAACAGGGACTCGCCGGCATGGCCCCACGCCGGTCCGCCACCTTCCCCCGGGGACCGCAGCGCGGCGAGCACCCCCCGGAGCTCGGCCAGCGCCCCCCTTCCCGTGCCGGCGATCACATCGAAAACCGCCTCGGCCCTGTCTGGGTCGCTGCGCACCACCACCGGCCCGGCTTCGGCCTGAACCACCATCAGCCCAACGGAATGGGTGACGATGTCATGCATGTCGCGCGCGATCCGGGTGCGCTCCTCGGCTACCGCCGCGATGTGCTCCTGCTCCCGCCGCCGCGCCCGCTCGGCCAGCTCGGCAGCTCGCGAGCGGCTCGCCCTGGCACTGGTGCCCAGCGCGTAGGCCGCCACGAAGGCAGTCCCCATCAGCCGGAAGGTCTCGTCGTTCTCCCCCGGCAGCACCAGCGAGATGCCCACAGCCGCGACGATCACCGGAATCGCCGCCAGTCTCTTCCACGTGGGGCTCAGGTCGGCGATCGTGTAGACGGCCAGCAGCGGCCCGAAGGGCAGGAACGGCTTCTCCCACGTCACCATCACCGACATCGCCGCCCCGACCACCACCGCCACCACCATCGGCGCCCGCCTACGCCACCACACCGGCACCGACGCCAACAGCCCCAGTCCGATGATCCACCAAGGTTTGGGATCGGGCAGCAGAAGCGGCCCAACCGTAGCCAGGACCACGCCCACCGCAAGCGCCCCGTCAACCGCCCTACCAACCCGGCCCGCTGCGAACATCCGCCCATTATCAGGACTTATTAGCCCTCTGCCGTCACTCTCCAGAGTGAACATCCCGGGCTCCGCCGCGCCATCCGCCCTCTCCCTGGAGCTCGGGTGCGGATTCATGCTGCGAAACAGCTGCCGACACCCACTCGGACGGGTCACCTAGCTTGACGCTGGTGCCACCGATGCCGCAGTAGCCGTTCGGAACTTTGTGAAGGTACTGCTGGTGGTAGCACTTCGACCAGGGCATCAATAGCCGCCTAATCGGTGTCCTTCGGGTGTCGAGGCGATGCGTAGACCACCCAGACAGTGCGAGAAACGTCATCTATGACATAGCGGACACGTCCGCCGCTGGTGACCTCGAATTCCCACTGCTCCAGGTCCTTGCCATTGTGACGATGAGTCGCGAGATCGCCGCGTAGGCGATGCTGGCGGTCATGGCTTGAGCGTGAACGGGGATCAGCACGCAGGACCTCGAAGCATCGGCGCGTATTGGCCAAGGCATGACGACACAGTTCTTCCCATCCCCTGACCGCGTCGCTGGTACCGAACCGCACGTCCCACTCGTCATCCGGCGGTGGCACCGTAACGCGATCGCCGCGTTTCGGGCTCACGCTGAAACCTCCACCGGCCCGAAGTCACCTACGGTCGGCTTGCGGGCCTCGGCATAGCGTTCAGGGTCAGCCTTGATCCGAGCGGTTGCCCGCCACCCTGCGATGACCTCTTGAGTGGTGACATCAACGTCCAACTCCGCGGCATCGGAGAGCGCCTCAACCAGTTCCAAGGTAAAGGCGCGAAGCTCTTCCGGAGAAAGGTGGCGCACCCAGGGGAAGACCTCAGGCATGGCGAGGACCAATGCACGCGCGGTGGGATCGTGTTTGATCAAGGCAAGAAAGAGCCGGGACGCCGTGGCCAGCGTCTGGTCGCGCTCCTCCTCACGGTCTACCGCCGTGAGGTAGAAGTCGGGGGCGTCCCGATGCGTGACTCGGACACGTCCCAGGCGTGCCGCGCGCTCGGCAACGGCCCGGGGGTTTCTCGAGAGGTCGGAGAACGTGACGGCGTCGGCATGGCTGGTGCTCACTCATCCAGGGTAAGTCAGAACACGATCTGAACACAGGCGATCAGGGAACACCGATGAGTCGCGGTGCAGCGCTAGGACGCCGGGGCGTGGGGCCGGAAGGCCCCACCCGGGGGTCTTGGGGGGCTCGGCCCCCCAATCAGGGAGCCCCGCGCGAAGCGCAGGACTTTGCCTTTAGGTCAGGCCGACCGGGCAGGAAACACCGGTGCCACCGATGCCGCAGTAGCCGTTCGGAACTTTCTGAAGGTACTGCTGGTGGTAGCGCTTCGCTTCCGGTAATAGATGTGCGACCTAATGAGACCTAGACCGGTACTCCGCCCACAGGTCGACGGCCTCTTGAAGATCAAGAGCGGCAACGTCCTCGCGGGCCATCCCGACCGTGTAGATCAACCGGTCCGCCAGCCAATCCGGAACCGGTTCTCTAGGGGGTGCTTCCTCAATCCGAAGATGATCGGCCAGCGTGCCGAGACGCTCGATCACCTGGCCGAGCTGGACAAGCTCAGGACGGGCAGCACCCGCCTCGCGAACCCTCGCTGTCGCCTCCGCGTACACTTCCGCGTCGGCACGCTCACCGACAGCCCACACCTCGCAGATCTCCACCGACTTGTCCTCAGTGATCCGGTAGACGACACGCCAGGTGTTACGGCCGACCACCAGCTTCCGAAAACCGGTCAGCTCCCCACCGAGCGGGTAACCGGCCTCAGGATTATCCAGCAGGAGAAGGATCTTCTTGAGCACCTTGGGCACCGCATCTGGGCCAATGCGTCGGAGGTCGTCGACCGCCGGCGCCGTGAAGACGACGTCGGACACGACTCACTCATCGTCCGGGATGGCGGCCAGCGACTCGCGAGTTTGCCCGAAGGCGGCAAGCACGTCATCGAGCGAAACCCGCTCCCCCGTGTCACCGACCGACCGAGCGAGCACAAGCGCAAGATCGCGCAGATCAGCCGCGGCCTCCTCCAACTCTTTGAGTCGGCGAATGCTCACCACGGCCGCCACTGGCTGATGCCGACGGGTGACCACCAGATCGGTCCCCTGCTCCGCATCAGCCACCAGGCGGGCAACGCCTCGCTGGGCCGCCTCTGTGACACTCAGCTCAGTAGCGTCGTGCAGAACAGTCATGCATCAACTGTATATCTTTCTGCACAGAACCGCGATCCCTGAGCGAGCACAGGCTCACGCCTCTCCGGATGTCAGACCGACCGGGCAGCTCACGCCCGTCCCGCCGATCCCGCAGTACCCATTAGGCACACTGCTGGTGGTGGAGGTTCGCCTCCCGCAACAGTTCCGGAGATTCCCGCTCGACCGCAAGCAGTCTCAGACACCGACCACCTGCACTGCTTTCCCGCACAGTTTGGTCATGTCGTCCTCGTCAGACGTCAGGACGATTGCAGGGCGCACCGAGCGCAGTGCGGTGGCCGCGACCACAGCGTCGATGGCGTACTTGTGACCGTGCAGGCGGGCATCTCGAAGAAGCTCGATCGCTCGCGACGAGATGTCCTCGGTCACCGGCTCGATCTTCAGCCGGGACAGGTACCACCTGAGACGATCGCTTTTGACGGTGATGTCTTGTGCCTCGATCGGTGTCATGGCGCTGACCACAACCCGAAAGTCGTTGTCCTGCGCCTCCCGCACAAACGCTGTCACCCGCTGGTCGGCCTCGCACCACTGCACGAGCCCCTCGCAATCGAGAACGACGGTGCCCGCGCTCAACCGGCTTCGTGCGCGCGCCATCCATCCTCCTCTTGGAGTTCGGGCGCCGACTTGACGCGGTGGAACAACTCCGCCGCCTCATCACGCAAAGACTGTGGGATCGGCCCACAAGCGGCCTCGTTCGCCTGCAGCGCCTCCTCCAAGAGATCCCGCTCGATCTGGCGCTCCACAGCGGCATCAACATAGGCGGAAAACCCGCGGGCCCCGACCCGCTCGCGGACAGCGCGAATGTTGCCCGCTCTCAGAGACACACTGACCTTGGCGGCCGGGCCGTCTCCCGGGGCGAAGTCTCGCTCTGGCATGCTCATAGGCTCAGTTTACTACTTCAAGTAGCAAAATGCCGGTCCTCGCCTTACCTGAGGACCGGCCGCTACGTATGCCGACGCGTCGCTGGACGTCAGTCCAACCGGACAGGAGACCCCGGGCCGCCGATTCCGCAGTTGGGCACTTTGTAAGGTACTGCTGATTGCAAGGCTTAACTCTATGCAACAATTCATGTGAGGAGGTTTACATGGGCAATGTCAGTCAACGTGGGGGTAGGCGCGTTCTAGGTAGTCGTTGATCTGCCGCCATTGAGTGGGATGGATGTCCAGCGATTGAAGGTCGCCCGGGTCTACCCAGCGGACGTCGCTGGCCTCGTCGTTGGCCCCTGGCCGACCGCCGACCGGACGGGCGATCAGCATCACCTCGTACTCCTGCCGGATCTCGCCGTCGGTGTAGGCCACGATGTGACCGGGGTCGGAGTAGATGCCCAGGATGCCCACCGGCTCGACGCGGACGCCGGTCTCCTCCTCGGTCTCCCGCACGGCGCACTGGGACGGTGTCTCCCCGATCTCCATCTTGCCCATGGGCAGAGCCCACTGACCGGTGTCGCGTCGGCGCTGCATCAGGATGCGCCCCGCGTCGTCCACCGTGACCGTCCCGCAGGCGGGTACCAGGCTGTTCGCCTTCGGTGCGTCCGGGTCGTTCCAGTACTCGACTCGTCCCATGAGCTGCCTTTCAGATCTCCGCACCGGACCACGGCACTGCACCGGCCCAGACGCGCTCGAACGATGACATGTAGTGGTCCGCAATCGTCCCGCCGTCCAGACGGCGGAAGTGGAAGGTCGGGTTGGCCGACGCCGGTTCACCGTACGCGTGCGGGTTGACCAGGACGTCATCGTCGTAGCGAAACAGTGAGACGTAGAGCGTGGTGGAATGTAGCCGCATCTCGCAACCGTCGAGATCGGGCAGTGCCCGGTAGTACGTCAGGGACGATCGGATCTTGGCCGCCAGAGTGCCACCAAGTCCCTCCTCACGGTCTCGCGTCAGGACGGCCTGAGCGTTCGGGTCGCCGAAGCACAGTCTGACCGAGACACCGCGTTGCGCTGTCTCGGTCAGCAATCGTGCGATCTTGGGCTGCGTCTGGGCAGCTACGAGCGACTACCAGCCCGGGGGTAGATCGTTCGGCCTTCGAGTCCACCACCATCGTGTCTCGTTCCCCTCTGCGAGGGGCCGCCAGTACTGCGCAAGCTCAGCGCCGCCGTCTTCGTGCGTCACGGCGCGATAGCGGTCGTCGAGGCGGTTCAGAGTGCTGGTGAGCTTGGTGCGAGCCATCCCTTGCAGAGCCTCGCAGTACTCCTCCAGACCATCCCGAATGGTCAGCTCATTGAGGTACTCGTAGACCGGGTAAAAGTCCTGGCCAGGCCACTCCTCCATGTCGTGGACCAAGTCCTCCCACCACTTGAGTGAGGAAAGAACGCCATAGGTCGGTTCCTCGAACTGCGCCGCACGTTCGGGCGCCATGCCCTCCTTCTCCAGGGCGAGGCGCTGAAGATCGAGGACACGGATCAGCTGACGTTCCTCGGGAGTGAGACTCCCGGCCAGCGCCTCCGTCTCACTCCCTCGCCGCGTACCGCGAATTATCACTCGCCGTCGCTGGTTGTCAGACCAACGGGGCAGGCCACGCCCGTCCCGCCGATTCCGCAGTACCCATTGGGCACTTTGTACAGATATTGCTGGTGATACTCCTCCGCGAAGAAGAACGGCCCCGCCGCAGCCAGCTCCGTGGTGATCTCGCCGTACCCCGCCCCCTTCAGGACCTCCTGGTACGCGTCCCGCGACGCCTCCGCCGCCTTCTGCTGCTCCGGGGAGTGCCAGTAGATCGCCGAGCGGTACTGGGTGCCGGCGTCGTTGCCCTGGCGCATGCCCTGCGTCGGGTCGTGGGCCTCCCAGAAGACGCGCAGCAGCTCCTCGTACGACACCTTCGACGGGTCGTACACCACCCGGACCGCCTCGGTGTGTCCGGTGAGGCCGCTGCAGACCTCTTCGTACGTCGGGTTGGGCGTGTAGCCGCCCTGGTAGCCGACCGCGGTCGTGACAACCCCGGGGGTCTGCCAGAATATGCGCTCGGCGCCCCAGAAGCAGCCCATGCCGAAGTCGGCGATCTCCGTGCCCGGAGGGTACGGCGGGGCCAGGGGCGCGTCCAGGACCGCGTGCCGCGCCGGGACCGGCATCTCCGCGGAACGCCCGGTCAGAGCGTCCGAGGGACCAACCATCGATGTCTTGTTGCCGCCGAACAGCCAACCCATCGTGCCACCTCCTGAGAGCTACGCTACAAGACCCTCAACCATTTAGGAGTCCTACATATTTCCGTACAGAAATACGCATTTGTGTTTAAAGGTGGTAATGCCCGAAAATGGGCTACATGCCTGACCTGAGGCGCGGTGTGCTGTTCGGGGCTGCCGCCTACACGATGTGGGGATTGTTCCCCCTGTACTGGCCGCTGCTCAAGCCGTCAGGAGCCGTCGAGATCCTCGCGCACCGTATGGCCTGGTCGCTGGTCGCCGTCCTCGCGGTGCTGGCCGTGCGGCGTCACTGGTCCTGGGTGAGAGGGCTGCTCAAGGAGCCCAGGAAGCTCGGGCTGCTGACGCTGGCGGCCGTCATCGTCACCGTCAACTGGGGCGTGTACATCTACGCCGTCAACACCGATCACGTGGTCGAGAGTTCCCTGGGGTACTTCATCAACCCGCTGATCAGCGTGCTGTTCGGGGTCGTGCTGCTCAAGGAGCGGCTGCGGCCGCTGCAGTGGGTGGCGGTGGGGTTCGGGACGCTGGCCGTGCTGGTGCTGACCATCGACTACGGCCGGCCGCCGTGGATCGCGATGGCGCTGGCCGTCAGCTTCGGGGTGTACGGGCTGGTGAAGAAGCAGGCGAACGTGGGCGCGGCCGAGAGCCTCACCGTCGAGACCCTGGTGCTGCTCGCCCCCGCGCTGGCCTACATCCTCTTTCTCGGGCAGACCGGGCAGTCCACGTTCGGGAGCGAGGGCCTCGGCCATGCGCTGCTCATGGCGGGGGCAGGGGTGATCACGGCGGTGCCGCTGCTGTGCTTCACCGCCGCCGCGATCAGGGTGCCGCTCAGCACGATCGGTCTGCTTCAGTACATCGCGCCGGTCCTGCAGTTCCTGTGCGGGGTGCTGGTCGCGAAGGAGACCATGCCGGCCAGCCGCTGGATCGGGTTCTCGATCGTGTGGCTGGCCTTGGCCATCTTCACCTACGACAGCATCCGTACGGCTCACGCCGCCCGGATCAGGAAATCACCCAGAACGCTGAGCAACGTAGTCACATAGCGCCAAAAATGCGTTCTTGGCGGGGATGTCTGGGAGGCCGGAAATGTCGGTACGAGCCCGGTCCACCCAGGCATCCAGCTCCGCCCGTGCCTGCCTCATCGCCGGGTGCGCCCGCAGCAGTGTCAGGGCCTCTTCCAGGTCCGACTCCGCCACCGGCCCGGACAGCAGTTCGGCCAGCCGCGACGAAGGCGCCGAGGCCAGCGCGTAGAGCACCGGCAGCGTACGGATGCCCTCCCGCAGATCGGTCCCCGGCGTCTTGCCCGACTCCGTCGAGGTGGAGGCCACGTCGAGCAGATCGTCCCCGAGCTGCCAAGCCACCCCGATCGCCTCACAGGCCCGGCTGAGCCGCTCCTCGACGTCGGTGGGCGCCCCCGACAGCAGCGCCCCGAACCGGCCGGAGGCCGCGATCAGCGACCCGGTCTTGTCCGCCAGCACGCTGATGTAGTGCGCCACCGGGTCCTCGTCACCACGCGGCCCGACGGTCTCACGGATCTGACCCTGTACGAGGCGGGAGAAGGTCTGGGCCTGGATGCGGATGAGCTCCGGCCCGAGGTCCGCCAGGAGGTCCGACGCCTGGGCGAACAGGTAGTCGCCGGTGAGGATGGCCACGGTGTTGTCCCACCGGGCGTTGGCCGACGGGGAGCCCCGGCGTACCGGAGCCTCGTCCATGACGTCGTCGTGGTAGAGCGACCCGAGATGGGTCAGCTCGATGACCACGGCGCCGGGCACGACGCCCGGCGCCGACGGATCCCCGAACTGGGCCGCGAGCAGCAGCATCAGCGTGCGGAAGCGCTTGCCGCCCGCCTCGATGAGGTGCTTGGACGCCTCCGTGACGAAGGCATCCTCACTCTCCACCGACGAGCGCAGTAGCTTCTCGACCGCGGCCAGTCCGTTGGCCACGTCCTGCGCCAACCGTTCGTCCTCAATGGGAAGGTCAACCACGGGAGGCGCGGACATACAGATCCCCTATCTGATGAACAGGCCGGATGCAGCCTGGTTGGCGAGGTCGAGCATGGGCTGCGGGAAGAGCCCCACTCCTACCGTAACCAGCAGCGAGATCGCGATGACGGCCACGGTCCCCATACTGGGCACCGCGATCGAGGGGCCGTCGGCCGCCGGTTCGCTGAAGAACATCAGGACGATGACGCGCACGTAGAAGAACGCGGCGATCGCGGAGGCGATGACGCCCAGCACGACCAGCCCGGTCATCCAGCCCCCGAGCGAGTCACCGGCCTCGGACCCGCTGGCCAGCGCGGCGGCGAACACGGCGTACTTGCCGAAGAAGCCGCTGGTCAGCGGGATGCCGGCGAAGGCCAGCAGGAAGAACGCGAAGATGCCGGCCAGGATCGGCGCGCGCTTGCCCAGCCCGGCCCAGCGGGACAGGTGGCCCGCCTCGCCTCCGGGATCGCGCACCATCGTGACCACCGCGAACGCGCCGACCGTGGTGATGCTGTAGACGAGCAGGTAGAACAGGATCGCCGAGAGCGACTTGGCGTTCTGCAGGCTCTTGTCGAACGTGGCCATGACGCCGATCAGCAGGAAGCCCGCGTGCGCGATCGAGGAGTAGGCCAGCATGCGCTTGATGTCGGTCTGCGTGATCGCCAGGATCGCGCCGACCACCATCGTCAGGGCCGCGACGGCCCACATGACCGGCCGCCAGTCCCAGTCCATGTTGCCCAGCGCCACCCAGAACACCCGCAGCACGGCGCCCACGGCCGCGACCAGCGTGCCGGAGGCCATGAGCGCGGTGATGGGCGTCGGAGCACCCTGGTAGACGTCCGGCTTCCAGGCCTGGAAGGGCGCCGCGCCGATCTTGAACAGCAGGCCGACACCGAGCAGCGAGAGCCCGAGCAGCAGGATCGGGTCGAGCAGCGAACCGGTGGCCAGGGCCTTGCTGATGCCGGTGAACGACACCGTCCCGGCGTAGCCGTAGACCATGGCCGTGCCGTACAGGAAGAACGCCGAGGAGAACGCGCCCAGCAGGAAGTACTTCATCGACGCCTCCTGCGACAGCAGGCGGCGACGGCGGGCCAGGCCGCACAGCAGGTACAGCGGCAGCGACATGACCTCAAGGCCGACGAACATGGTCAGCAGGTCATGAGAGGCGGGGAAGAGCAGCATGCCGCCGACCGCGAACAGCACCAGCGGGTAGACCTCGGTGTGCGAGCCACCGGCGGCCTCGGCCTCCTCCTCGTCGGCACTGCCGGGCACGGCCGCCGCCGAGGCGACGAAGTGACCCTCGTCGTTGATCATCAGCACGCAGACGAACGACAGGACGAGGATGATGCCCCAGATGAACAGCGAGGGCCCGTCGACCGCGACCGCGCCCATGGCGACCGGGGCCGTCGGCACGGCGCCCTTGACCACCTGCAGGATGACCAGCGCGAACGCACCGGCCAGCGACAGCAGGGTGACGGGCACCTGGATCGACTTACGCAGGTACCGCGGCGCGAACGCCTCTACGAGCACGCCGACGACGGCCGCGCCGAAGACCAGCAGCATCGGCGCCAGCGTGCCGTATTCGATGGTCGGCGCCACGACAGCGTCGTTCACTGGCCGGCCCCCTTCTCAGCGATAGCCGGGTTGTCCACTTTCACGTTGACCAGCGTCTGGGTGACCGTGGGGTTGATCACGTCGAGCAGCGGCTTGGGGAAGAAGCCGAAGCCGATGATCAGCGCGACGAGCGGCGCGAGCACGACGATCTCGCGCACGTTCAGGTCCTTGAACGCCTTGACCGACTCGGCGGTCGGCCCGTTCATCGCCCGCTGCACCATCCACAGGATGTAGACGGCGGCCAGGATCACGGCGAGCGCGGAGACGATCGCCGCGACCGCGAGCGCGCCGGAGCCGAAGGCGGTGCTGGAGTAGGTGCCGATCATCACCATGAACTCGCTGACGAACGACGACAGCCCCGGCAGCGACAGCCCGGCCAGACCGGCGATCAGGAAGAAGCCGGCCAGCAGCGGGGTGACCTTCTGCACGCCTCCGTAGTCGGCGATGTGCGGCGAGCCGCGCCGGGCGATGAGGAACCCGGCGGCCAGGAACAGCGCGCCGGTGGCGAAGCCGTGGTTGACCATGTAGAGCGCGGCGCCGGACTGCGACACCTGCGACATGGCGAACACGCCCATCACGATGAAGCCGAAGTGCGAGATCGACGTGTAGGCGATGAGCCGCTTCATGTCGGTCTGCCCGATGGCCACGATCGCGCCGTAGATGATGCTGATGACCGCGAGCACCACGATCGGCATCGTGAACGCCTTGGCCGCGTCGGGGAACAGCTCCAGGCAGAACCGGAGCATGCCGAACGTACCCACCTTGTCGAGCACGCCCACGAGCAGGACGGCGGCACCCGCCGGAGCCTGCGCGGCCGCGTCGGGCAGCCAGGTGTGCACCGGCCAGAGCGGCGCCTTGATCGCGAAGGCGATGAAGAACCCGGCGAACAGCCACTTCTGCGTCGCGGGGTCCTGGATGGCGCCGACGAGCTCGGGGAACATGAACGTGTTCTTGCCCGCGACCACGTACAGCGCGATGACCGCGACCAGCATGAGCAGGCCGCCGAACAGCGAGTACAGCAGGAACTTGACGGCCGCGTACGACCGCTGCGCACCGCCGTACGACCCGATCATGAAGTACATCGGGATCAGCATGGCTTCGAAGAACACGTAGAACAGGAAGATGTCGGTCGCCGCGAAGACGCCGATCATCATCGCTTCCAGCACCAGCAGCAGCGAGAAGTACGTCTTGACCGACCGCTTCGGGGTGATCAGCGTGCCGTCGGCGCTCTGCGTGCCGTCGGCGTCGTGCCAGGAGGCGAGCACCACGATCGGCACCAGCACCGCCGACAGCGCGATCAGGACGAGCGCGATGCCGTCGACGCCGACCCCGAACTTCACGCCGAAGCTCGGGATCCAGTCGTAGACCGCCTGGAACTGGAACCTGGGGCCGCCAGTCTTGAACTGGACCGCCACCACGAGCGTCAGCGCCAGCACGACCAGGGACACCAGCAGCGTGACCTGCTTGGCCAGCTTGTCACTGCCCTTGGGAAGCAGGGCCACCACGATGGCGCCCAGGACGGGCACCGCCATGAGTATCGGGAGCCAGGGTGACATCAGATGTTCCCAACGAGGAGCAGGGCGCCTGCCAGGAGGGCAGCACCGAACAGGATGGACAGCGCGTAGGTTCTGGCGAAGCCCGTCTGGATCCGCCTGAGACGCCCCGAGGTCCCGCCGATGCCCGCCGCCAGGCCGTTGACCAGCCCGTCGATGCCGCGGTTGTCGAAGTACACCGCGAAGCGGGTCAGCCACTGGCCGGGACGCATGAACAGGGACTCGTTGAGCGCGTCGCCGTACAGGTCGCGGCGGGCGAACGTGGTGAGGACCGAACCGCGCGGCGCCACGGCGGGCACCTCGGCCCTGCCGTACCTGACCCAGGCGAAGCCCGCCCCGACGGCGACCAGCGCCAGCGTGGCGAGAC
Organism: Nonomuraea sp. NPDC049269; assembly: GCF_043197155.1. Taxonomy (NCBI): domain Bacteria; kingdom Bacillati; phylum Actinomycetota; class Actinomycetes; order Streptosporangiales; family Streptosporangiaceae; genus Nonomuraea; species Nonomuraea sp. NPDC049269. The sequence continues at coordinate 683,688 of NZ_JBICSO010000002.1, read as the reverse complement.
CGGCCGTGCTGAACGGGTCGAACTCCGGCCTCTCCGACAGCGGGGGCGCACCGACCGCCGGCGCCAGGAAGTCCATCAGCCGGTTGCTGATGATCAGGTAGCCACCCAGGAAGACCGCGCCGATCGACAGGATGATCAGCGGCCACGTCATGACCGCGGGCGACTCGTGCGGGTGCGCGTCCTTCTCCCACCGCTTCTCGCCGAAGAAGGTCATGAAGACCATCCGCGACATGTAGAAGCCGGTGATGCCCGCCCCCAGCACGGCCAGCCAGCCGAGCACCGGCGCGTGATGAACCGCGGTCTCGATAATGCCGTCCTTCGTGAAATATCCGGACAGCAGGGGGAACCCGATGATCGCCAGATAGCCGATGAAGAACGTCGCGAAGGTCGTCCGCATGTACTTGCGCAGCCCGCCGTACTTCCGCATGTCCACTTCATCGTTCATGGCATGCATGACCGACCCGGCCCCGAGGAACAGGTCGGCCTTGAAGAAGCCGTGCGTGATCAAGTGGCCGATCGCGAAGGCGTAACCCACCGGACCGAGGCCCGCGCCGAGCATCATGTACCCGATCTGCGACATCGTAGAGCCCGCCAGGCCCTTCTTGATGTCGTCCTTCGCGCAACCGATGATGGCACCGGCCAGCAGCGTGGCCGCGCCGACGATCGAGACGGCCAGCGCCTGCGGGGACCCCTCCGGGAAGAAGAACGCCCCGGAGCGGACCACCAGGTAGACACCGGCGGTGACCATGGTCGCCGCGTGGATGAGGGCGGAGACCGGGGTCGGGCCCTCCATCGCGTCGAGCAACCACGACTGCAGCGGGAGCTGCGCCGACTTACCGCAGGCACCGAGGAGCAGCAGCAGGCCGATCGCGGTGACCGCGCCGCCGGACGGCGGGCTCTTGGCGATCTGCGCGCCCAGCTCGCTGAAGGTCAGCGTGTGGAAGGTGACCAGGATGACGAACATCCCGACCAGCAGCCCGAAGTCACCGACCCGGTTGACGATGAACGCCTTCTTGGCCGCGACCGCCGCCGAGGGCTTGAACTGCCAGAACCCGATGAGCAGGTACGACGCCAGACCCACGCCCTCCCAGCCGATGAACAGCCCCACGTAGTTGTGGGCCAGCACCAGCAGGAGCATCGCGGCGACGAAGAGGTTCAGATAGGAGAAGAACCGGCGCCGCTCCGGGTCGTGCGCCATGTAGCCGATCGAGTAGATGTGGATCAGCGATCCGACACCCGTGATCAGCAGCGCGAAGCTGATCGACAGCGGGTCGATCAGCAACCCCATGTCGACCATGCCGGGAATGAACTCATACAGATGTACGGCCTGGCGGCGCTGATCAGCCGGCAGACCGATGAGCTCCAGGAAGGTCAGCACCGCCACGACGAACGAGGCGAGGGACATGGCCACGCCCAGCAGATGGCCCCACCGGTTCGTCATGCGTCCGAGGATCAGCAGGATCGCCGCACCCAGCAACGGGAAGGCGATCATCAGCCAAGAGGCCCCGATCATGCCGCCGGCGGTGTGCTGGACGATCTCAACAGGAGATTCCACCAGTCACCTCTTAGTACTTCAGCAGGTTGGCGTCGTCTACCGACGCGGACCTGCGGGTTCGGAAGATCGTCACGATGATCGCCAGGCCGACCACAACCTCGGCCGCGGCCACCACCATCACGAAGAACGCGATGATCTGACCTTCGAGGTTGCCGTTCTGCCGGGCGAAGGCGACGAAAGCGAGGTTGCACGCGTTGAGCATGAGCTCGACGCACATGAACACCACGATCGCGTTACGCCGGATGAGCACGCCCATCGCGCCGATGGCGAACAGCAGGCCCGACAGGACGAGGTAATGGGTGGTCACTTGGACTCCTCCTCAACCGACTCAATCGACTCAGCCGAATCAGCCGACTCGACGGCGGCCCTGTGCTTGATGGCCTCGGCGAGCTTCGGGTCCTCGGGAAGATGACCCTGCTCGACGTCGTACCGCGCGATGTAGCGGTTGACCGAGCTCTCCGCGACCGAGCCGTCGGGCAGCAGCGCCGGCATGTCGATGGCGTTGTTCCTGGCGTAGGTGCCGGGTCCGGGCAGCGGCGACGGGCGGTCGCCGAGGAACCGGGCGCGGGCCAGGTCCTTCTGCGTGGGCCGTACGGTCAGCCGCTCGCGGTGTGCCAGCACCATCGCGCCGAGCGCGGCGGTGATCAGCAGCGCCGAGGTGATCTCGAAGGCGAAGACGTACTTCGTGAACAGCAGCAGCGCCAGCGCCCGGATGTAGCCGGCCTGCCCGATGGCCGAGGCCAGCCCCGTCTGGTTGGCGAAGACCGCGTTGCCGATGGCCAGGATGACCAGCGCGGCGAACCCGACGGCGGCGAGCGCGGCCCAGACGCGCTGGCCCTTCAGCGTCTCGACCAGCGAGTCGGAGGAGTCGACGCCGACCAGCATGAGCACGAACAGGAAGAGCATCATGACGGCGCCGGTGTAGACGATGATCTGCACCGCGGCCAGGAAAGGCGCATCCTGCACGGCGTAGAGGACCGCCAGGCAGAGCATCACGGTGCCGAGCATCAGCGCCGAGTAGACGGCCTTCCGGTTGAACACCATGCCGAGCGCAGCGCCGACGGATACGACGGCGAGCACCCAGAACGTAATGGTCTCACCCATTGGTCCGTCCCAGCCGGTAGTAGTCCTCTTCGGTCTCCCCGAGCCGCATGGGGTGCGGAGGCTGCTCCATCCCCTGGGTCAGAGGCGCGAGCAGCATCTCCTTGGTGAAGATGAGGCTCTCGCGGTTGGTGTCGGCCAGCTCGTACTCGTTGGTCATCGTGAGGGCCCGGGTCGGGCACGCCTCGATGCACAAGCCGCAGAGGATGCACCGCAGATAGTTGATCTGGTAGGTGCGGCCGTAACGCTCACCCGGCGAGAAGCGCTCCGCGTCGGTGTTGTCGGCGCCTTCCACGTAGATGGCGTCGGCCGGGCACGCCCACGCGCACAGCTCGCAGCCGACGCACTTCTCCAGCCCGTCGGGCCAGCGGTTGAGCTGGTGCCGCCCGTGGAAGCGCGGCGCTGTCGGCCTCTTCTCCTCCGGGTAGTTGACCGTGACGGGCTTCTTGAACATCGTGTGGAAGGTGACCCCGAAGCCTTTGACGGGGTTCAGCCAATCAGTTAGTCCCACTGGGAATCTCCTTGTGCTGCACCCCGTGGTAGTGCGGCAGGTCGAGCGGCGGCACAGGGAAGCCACCGGCCGTTGGCTCGTCGGACAGCTCCTCGAACTCCGCCTCGACCTCCGCCTTCCTCGCTTCCTTGCGGCGCTGGTTCACGGTGTCGAACCGGGCCCAGATGCCGAGCGCGCCGACGATGACGATCACCGCGACCACCATGACGGGTGCCAGGGTGCCCTCGAAGCCGGCTTCGCCGTTCTTGACGTACATGACGGTCCGGATCGTGGCGACCAGCATGATCCACGCCAGGTTGACCGGGATGAGAACCTTCCACCCCAGCGACATGAGCTGGTCGTAGCGGACGCGCGGCAGCGAGGCCCGCACCCACACCACGAAGCAGAAGACCAGCACGAACTTGACGAAGAACCAGAGCAGCGGCCACCAGCCCTCGTTCGCCCCGGCCCAGAACCACGTGATCGGGAACGGCGCCCGCCACCCGCCGAGGAACAGCGTGATGGCCATCGCCGAGGCGACGAAGGTGTGCAGGTATTCGCCCATCATGATCAGCGCGAACTTCAGCGACGAGGAGTACTCGGTCTGGAAGCCACCGACCAGCTCGCCCTCACCCTCGGGCAGGTCGAACGGGATACGCGCGGCCTCACCGAAAGCGCAGAACACGTAGATCAGGAACGACGGCAGCAGCAGGACGACGTACCAGGAGGGCATCGACATACCCCACAGCTGGCCGCCGGACGCCTGCGACTTGACGATCTCCGACGTCGACAGCGTCCCCGCGAACAGGAACACGCCGACGAACGACAGACCCATCGCGATCTCGTACGAGACCACCTGCGCCGCCGACCGGAGCCCGCCCAGCAGCGCGTACGGCGAGCGCGACGACCACCCGGCCAGCACCACGCCGTAGACCGAGATGGCGCCCATGGCCAGCATGAACAGCACGGCCACCGGCAGGTCGACCAGCTGCAGCGGCGTCCGCACGCCGAACAGGTTGACCATCGGCCCGAACGGGGTGATCGAGAAGGCCAGGAAGGCCGGGATCACCATGATGACCGGGGCCATCAGGTAGAGCACCTTGTCGACGGTCCGCGGGAAGAGGTCTTCCTTCAGGCCCATCTTGATGCCGTCGGCCACCGACTGGAGCAGGCCGAACTTGCCCGCCCGGTTGGGGCCGAAGCGGTTCTGCATCCTGGAGATCAGCTTCCGTTCGAACCAGACGCCGAACAGGATGCAGAGCATCAGGAAAGCGAACAGCATCACGGCCTTGATGATCGTGATCCAGAGCGGATCCTTGCCGAAGTCGGCAAGGGTCGGATCAGTCGCGAGAACAGGGATCATGAGGCGCTCCCGATCGTGACGATGTCGCCGGTCGACGCGCCGAGATCGCGCGTGACCGAGCAGCCGCCGGAGTTCGCCGGCACCCAGACCACCCGGTCCGGCAGGTCGGCGACGCGTACCGGCAGCGTGACAGCGTTGGGACCTTGGCCGCCGACGACCAGCTTGTCGCCGTCGACGACACCGATCTCCGCCGCCGTGCTCTCCGAGACCAGCGCCTCCGCGGCGCGGGCGGTGCCCGCGAGGTACGGCTCGCCGTCCTGCAGGCGGCCTTCGTCGAGCAGCAGGTGCCAGGTCGCCAGCACCGCCTCGCCGGTCCGCGGCGCGGGCTGCGAGCGGGTGGCGGTGCTGGGCGCGGCGACGCGAGTGCCCCGCCAGGAGCCCATCGCGCTCAGCTCGCGCCGGGCGGCCGCGGCGTCGGGCAGGCCCAGGTGGACGTCCATCCGGTCGGCCAGGCTGCCGATCACGGCCAGGTCGCTCCGCAGGCCGGGCACCCGGAGCGGGGCCTCGAACGAGCGGCCCCTGCCCTCCCAGTTGACGAACGTGCCGTCCTTCTCCTGCACGGCGGCGACCGGCAGGACCACGTCGGCCCGGTCGGTGACCGCGCTGGCGCGGATCTCCAGGCTGACGATGAACGGGGTGTGCTCCAGCGCGGCCAGCGCGGCGCCCGGGTCGGCCAGGTCGTAGGGGTCGACACCGGCCACGACCAGCGCGTCCAGCTCCCCCTCCAGGGCCGCGAGCAGCATGCCCGTGGTGTCGCGCCCCGGCGTGTCGGGCAGTGCGCCCACGTTCCACGCCCTGGCGACCTCCGCCCTGGCGACCTCGTCGCCGACCGGGCGGCCGATGGGCAGCAGGTTGGGCAGCGCACCGGCCTCGACCGCGCCCCGCTCGCCGGCCCTGCGCGGGATCCAGGCGAACTTGGCGTCCGAGGCGGCGATGAGCCGTACCAGCGCGGACAGCGCGCCGGGGACCGTGGCGAGCCGCTCGCCGGCGAGCACGATCGTGCCCTCGGCGAGTGAGCCGACCAGGTCGCCGATCGCGTCGGCCTCCGCGCCCGGTGCGGTCCGGATGAGCGTGCCGCCCATCTTGGCCAGGCCGTTGGTGGCGAACGGAGCGATCGCCGTGACCTTGAGCCCCTTCTTCATCCACGCCTTGCGCAGGCGCAGGAAGACGATGGGCGACTCCTCCTCGGGCTCGAACCCGACCAGCAACACGGCCGGGGCGCTCTCGAGGTCGCTGTAGGAGACCTCGATGCCCTTGCCGGCCACCGCGTGCGCAAGGAAATGCGTCTCCTCCACGGAGTGCGGCCTGGCGCGGAAGTCGATGTCGTTGCTGCCGAGGGCGAGCCGGGCGAACTTGGCGTACGCGTAGGCGTCCTCGACCGTCACCCGGCCGCCGACCAGCACACCGGCCTTGCCGCGCGCGGCGGCCAGGCCCTTGGCCGCGACGCTGAGCGCCTCCGGCCAGGAGGTGGGTTCGAGCACGCCCTCCTCGTTGCGGACCAGCGGCATCTTGAGGCGGTCGGGCTCCGTGGCGTAGGAGAACGCCCAGCGGCCCTTGTCGCAGTTCCACTCCTCGTTGACCTGCGGGTCGTTGCCCGCCAGGCGGCGGGTGACCCTGCCGCGCCGGTGGTCGGTGCGCAGGCTGCAGCCGGAGGCGCAGTGCTCGCACGCGCTCGGCGTGGAGATCAGGTCGAACGGCCTGGCCCGGAACCGGTAGGCGGCGCCGGTCAGCGCGCCGACCGGGCAGATCTGCACCGTGTTGCCGGAGAAGTAGGAGTCGAACGGCTTGCCGTCGGCGACGCCCACCTGCTCCTTGGCCCCGCGCTCGAAGAAGTCGATGAACGGGTCGCCGGCGATCTGGTCGGAGAAGCGGATGCAGCGCGCGCACTGGACGCAGCGCTCGCGGTCGAGCAGCACCTGGGTGGACAGCGGCAGCGGCTTGGGGAAGGTCCGCTTCTGCTCCTGGAACCTGGACTCGCCCTGTCCGTTGGACATCGCCTGGTTCTGCAGGGGGCACTCGCCGCCCTTGTCGCAGACCGGGCAGTCGAGCGGGTGGTTCATGAGCAGCAGCTCCATGGCCCCGCGCTGCGCCTTTTCGGCGACCGGCGAGGTGAGCTGGGTCTGCACCACCATGCCCTCGGCGACGTCGATCGCGCAGGACGGCTGCGGCTTCGGGAAGCCGCGGCCGTTGCCGGCGTCGGGGATGTCGACCAGGCACTGGCGGCAGTTGGCCGCCGGGTCGAGCAGCGGGTGGTCGCAGAAGCGCGGGATCTGGATGCCCAGCAGCTCTGCCGCCCTGATGATCAGGGTGCCCTTCGGGACGCTGATCTGGAACCCGTCGATGGTGAGGGTTACCAGACTGGTCTCTACGGCGGTTGTTGTCACTGGTCACCCCAGAGAGTGGACTTCTTCGCGTCGAACGGGCAGCCGCCGACCTCGAAGTGCTTGAGGTACTCGTCGCGGAAGTACTTCACCGAGGAGTGGATCGGGCTCGTCGCGCCGTCACCGAGCGCGCAGAACGAGCGGCCCAGGATGTTGTCCGCGATGTCGGTGATCGTGGACAGGTCCTCCTCGGTGCCCTGGCCCTTCTCCAGGCGCTTGAGCACCTGCTTGAGCCAGTAGGTGCCCTCGCGGCACGGCGTGCACTTGCCGCACGACTCGTGGGCGTAGAACTCCGTCCAGCGCAGTACCGTACGGACCACGCAGGTCGTCTCGTCGAAGATCTGCAGCGCCCGGGTGCCGAGCATGGAGCCCTTGGCGCCGACGGACTCGAAGTCCAGCGGCACGTCCAGGTGCTCATTGGTGAAGATCGGCGTGGACGAGCCGCCCGGGGTCCAGAACTTGATCTCGTGCCCCTCGCGGATCCCGCCCGCCATGTCGAGCAGCTCGCGCAGCGTGATGCCGAGTGGCGCCTCGTACTGGCCGGGCCGGGTGACGTGGCCGCTCAGCGAGAAAATGCCGAAGCCCTTGGACTTCTCGGTGCCCATCCCGGCGAACCAGTCGGCCCCGTTGGTCACGATTGAGGGAACACTGGCCACAGACTCCACGTTGTTCACAACAGTAGGCGAGGCATAAAGGCCCGCCACGGCCGGGAACGGGGGCTTGAGCCGCGGTTGACCTCTGAAGCCTTCGAGCGAGTCGAGCAGTGCCGTCTCCTCGCCGCAGATGTACGCCCCCGCCCCGCTGTGCACGACGAGTTCGAGGTCGTAGCCGGAGCCGAGGATGTCGCTGCCGAGGTAGCCCTTCTCGTACGCCTCGCGCACGGCCGCGTGCAGCCGGCGGATCACGTGCAGCACCTCGCCCCGCACGTAGATGAAGGCGTGGTTGGCCCGGATCGCGTACGCGGTGATGATGACGCCCTCGACCAGCGAGTGCGGGTTGGCCATCATCAGCGGGATGTCCTTGCAGGTGCCCGGCTCCGACTCGTCGGCGTTGACGACGAGATAGTGCGGCTTGCCGTCACCCTGCGGGATGAAGCCCCACTTCATGCCGGTCGGGAAGCCCGCGCCGCCGCGGCCGCGCAGTCCCGAGTCCTTGACGGCCTGGATGACCGCGTCGGGGTCCATCCCCAGCGCCTTCTTGGCCGCCTCATACTCGCCGTAACCGGCGAGGGTGAAGGAGTTGGCCTGGTCCCAGTTCGCGGTCAGGACCGGGGTGAGAGTCGTGCTCATGCCTCTGGGGCCTTCCATCCGTTGGCCTTGGCGACCTTGAGGCCCTCCAGCGAGGGGCCCGCCGCCGACGGGCCGTCGCCCGCCAGGTCGTCGGGCAGGCCCGCGAGCACTCGCGAGGCCTCCTTGAAGGTACAGAGCTTCTTCGGCCCCCTGGTCGGGCGTACGTCCTTGCCGTCACGCAGGTCGTCGACGAGCTGCTTGGCCGACTCGGGCGTCTGGTTGTCGAAGAACTCCCAGTTGACCATCATGACCGGCGCGAAGTCGCAGGCCGCGTTGCACTCGAGGCGTTCGAGCGAGACCTTGCCGTCGCTGGTCGTCTCCTCGTGGCCGACGCCTACGTGCTCCGACAGCTCTTCCCAGATCTGGTCGCCGCCCATGACGGCGCAGAGCGCGTTGATGCAGACGCCGACGTGGTAGTCGCCGGCCGGCTTGCGCTTGTACATGGTGTAGAACGTCGCGACGCCGACGACCTCGGCCTTGCTGATGCCCAGCAGCTCCGCGCAGAACTCCTGCCCGTCGTCGGAGACGTGACCGTCTTCGGACTGCACGAGATGGAGCAGCGGCAGCAGCGCCGACCGCGTCTTCGGGTAGCGCCCGATGATTTCCTTGGCGTCTCGTTCGAGACGCTCTCGGACTTCCGGTGAGTAAGTCACCGGTCCACACCTCCCATGACGGGGTCGATAGATGCCACCGCGGCGATGACGTCGGCGACCTGGCCGCCCTCCGCCATCGCGGGGAAGCCCTGCAGGTTGCAGAAGGACGGCTCGCGGAAGTGGACGCGGTAGGGGCGGGTGCCGCCGTCGCTCACCACGTGCGCGCCGAGCTCGCCCTTGGGCGACTCGATCGACGCGTACGCCTGCCCGGCCGGCACCCGGAATCCCTCGGTCACCAGCTTGAAGTGGTGAATGAGGGCCTCCATGGAGCTGCCCATGATGTGCGCGATGTGGTCGGGCGAGTTGCCGAACCCGTCGGGGCCCAGCGCGAGCTGCGCGGGCCAGCCGATCTTCTTGTCCTCGATCATCACGGGGTCGCCCTTGAGCGGCCCGGCGATGCGGTCGAGGGCCTGCTCGACGATCTTGAGCGACTCCTCCATCTCCCGCATCCGGACCAGGTAGCGGGAGAACACGTCGCAGCCGCGCTCGGTCGCCACCTCGAACTCGTAGGTCTCGTACCCGCAGTAGGGCTGCGACTTGCGCAGGTCCCACGGCAGGCCCGCGGACCGCAGGATCGGCCCGGTGATGCCCAGGGCCATACAGCCGGTCAGGTCGAGGTAGCCCACGTCCTTGGTGCGGCGCAGGTAGACCGGGTTCTCGTCGAGCAGCTTGCGGATGTCCTTGATCCGCTGCGGCATGATCTTGAGGAACTCGCCGATCTTGTCGACCGCGCCCGCGGGCAGGTCCACGCTCACGCCGCCGGGGCGGACGTAGGCGTGGTTCATGCGCAGCCCGGTGATGTACTCGAACAGGTCCATGATCAGCTCGCGGTCGCGGTAGCCGAACAGGAACGGCGTGGTCGCGCCCAGCTCCATGCCGAACGTGCCCATCGCCACCAGGTGCGAGGAGATCCGGTTGAGCTCCATCATCATCACGCGGATGGCCTGGGCCCGATCGGGGATCCGGTCCTCGATGCCGAGCAGCTTCTCGACGCCCAGGCAGTAGGCGGTCTCGTTGAAGATCGGCGAGAGGTAGTCCATGCGGGTGACGAACGTGGTGCCCTGGGTCCAGGTGCGGTATTCCAGGTTCTTCTCGATGCCGGTGTGCAGGTAGCCGATGACGCTGCGCGCCTCGGTGACCGTCTCACCGTCGAGGGTCAGCACCAGCCGCAGCACCCCGTGCGTGGACGGGTGCTGCGGGCCCATGTTGATGACCAGCCGCTCGTCCTCGGAGTCGCGGACACCGCTGACGACCTCGTCCCAGTCCGCGCCGGTGACCGAGTAGACCTTGCCCTCGGTCGCCTCGTCGTATCCGGTGGTCACGAGTCAACCTCACTTCGTTCGTCAACGCTCAGCTCGATGCTCACGCGTACGACCTCCTCTGGTCGGGCGCGGGAATCGTGGCGCCGCGGTATTCGACCGGGATGCCGCCGAGCGGATAGTCCTTGCGCTGCGGGTGGCCGTCCCAGTCGTCCGGCATCATGATGCGGGTCAGGCCGGGGTGGCCGTCGAAGATGATCCCGAAGAAGTCCCACGCCTCGCGCTCGTGCCAGTCGTGGCCCGGGTAGACGCCGACGGTCGAGGGAATGTGCGGGTCCTCGTCGGGGGCGCTCGTCTCGACGCGGACGCGCCGGTTGTGGGTGATCGAGCAGAGGTGGATGACCGAGTGCAGCTCCTCACCCTTCAGGTGCGGGTAGTGCACACCGGAGACGCCGAGCGAGAGCTCGAACCGCAGGGCGGGCTCGTCGCGGAGCTTCTGGCACACCTCGACGAGCCGCTCCCGCTTCACGTGCAGGGTCAGCTCGCCCCGGTCGACGACCACCCGCTCGATGGCGTCGTCCATGGCCAGCGTGTCGACCAGCTCGTCGAAGTAGCCACCGTACGGGCGGGGCGTGGAGAGCTGGGGTGCCCGCCGTACGACGAGGCCGCCGTAACCGGAGGTGTCACCCGTGCCGGTCGCGCCGAACATGCCGCGCCGGGCCACGGGCGGCTCGGGGACCGCCGGCACCTCGGGGACCTCGGCGTTGGTGGGGACCTCGGGGAGGTTGTCGGGCGAGGTCACTTCGCGGCCCCCTGGTCGATCAGCGGCAGCGTACGCAGCGCCTGCAGTTCGAGCTCGTCGATCTGCTTGGCGCGGTGGGCGCCGAACTTCATGTTCTGGATCTTGTCGTGCAGCTTCACGATCGCGTCGATCAGCATCTCCGGCCGCGGCGGGCAGCCGGGCAGGTAGATGTCGACCGGGACGATGTGGTCCACGCCCTGCACGATGGCGTAGTTGTTGAACATGCCGCCGCTCGAGGCGCACACGCCCATCGAGATGACCCACTTGGGCTCGGCCATCTGGTCGTAGATCTGCCGCAGGACGGGAGCCATCTTCTGTGACACGCGTCCGGCGACGATCATCAGGTCGGCCTGGCGAGGAGACGCCGAAGCGCGCTCCATGCCGAAGCGCGCCAGGTCGTAGTGGGGGCCACCGGTGGCCATCAGCTCGATGGCGCAACAGGCGAGGCCGAACGTGGCCGGCCATACGGAGTTCTTGCGCGCCCAGCCCGCGGCCTGCTCGACCGTGCTGAGGATGAACCCGCTGGGGAGTTTCTCTTCAAGTCCCATTTCTAGTCCCAGTCCAGACCCTTGCGGCGCCACACGTACGCGTAGGCCACGAGCACGGTGACGATGAACAGCAGCATCTCGACAAGCGCGAACACCCCGAGGCCCGAGGAGAGCACGCTGCCCGCGTCGTTCTTCAGCGGCGCGAAGGAGACAGCCCAGGGGTAAAGGAAAATGATCTCGATGTCGAACACGATGAAGAGCATCGCGGTGATCATGTATTTCAGCGGGAACCGTCCGCCACCGACCGGCTGGGGCGTCGGCTCGATGCCGCATTCGTATGCGTCAAGCTTGGCGCGGTTCCAGCGCTTGGGACCGGTGAAGGGAGCGATGGCGACCGAGAAGATCGCGAAGCCCCCCGCGAGAACGGCGAGCACCAGGATGGGCACGTAAAGGTCCATCGCTACGCCTCCTCTGGAGTCGCCACGCGCGCGGGCGCGCAGCCTGATCTATGACTTTGCCGGGTGAGTGTGAGGTTCATGCTGGTGGCGCGACCTTCGAGAGTGCGTTTATGATCTTGTCCGACGCATCGCCTCGCCGGTCGGTGAGATTACCAAGGAGTTTGAGCGCGAAGCGCATCAGCCTCGGGTGTGGCAACCCGTGCCGCGTTCCGAAGCTCATCACCCCTGGCTTCCCGATCGCCTCGACGAACCACCGGCCAAGCGTGAAATATCCGCCGTAGGCGTCCTTCAACACTTGAGGATAGGTGCGCAGGATCCGTTCCTGCTGCGCGGGGGTGGTCCCGCGCAGCGCCTTGACGATGGTCTCGGCGGCGATCTCGCCGGTCTCCATGGCGTACGCGATGCCCTCGCCGTTGAACGGGTTGATCGCCCCGCCGGAGTCGCCGACGAGCACGAGGCCGCGGGTGTAGTGGGGCTGGCGGTTGAAGGCCATCGGGAGCGCGGCGCCGCGGATCGGGCCCGTCATGTTCTCCTCGGTGAAGCCCCACTCCGCGGGCATCGCCTTGCACCAGCGCTTGAGCAGATCGCGGTAGTCGATGCTCTTGAACTGGTCGCTGGTGTTGAGCAGGCCCAGCCCCACGTTCGCGGTGCCGTCGCCGACGCCGAACACCCAGCCGTAGCCGGGCAGCAGCGTGTCGCCGTCCCACAGCTCCAGCCACGTCTCCAGGTAGTCGTCGTCGTGGCGCGGGCTCTCGAAATAGGTCCGTACGGCCACGCCCATCGGGCGGTCCTCGCGCTTGTGCAGCCCCATGCCCAGGGCCAGCCGGGTGCTGTTGCCGTCGGCGGCCACCACCAGACGGCCGCGGTAGGTCACCCCGTCCTTGGTCGTCACCCCGACCACATGACCGCTGCGGTCGTCGAGCACGGGGCCGGTGACGTTCACGCCCTCCATCAGCCGCACCCCGGCCTTGACGGCGTTGGCGGCGAGGATCTGGTCGAAGTCCTGGCGCGTGCGTACGAGGCCGAAGTCGGGGAAGCGGTCGAGTTTCGGCCAGTCGAGCTCGAACCGGTGCCCGCCACCCACCACCCGCAGGCCCTTGTTCCTGATCCAGCCGGGCGCGTCGATGTCGACACCCATGTTGAGCAACTGCTTGACCGCTCTGGGGGTCAGGCCGTCGCCGCAGACCTTCTCGCGGGGGAACTTCGTCTTCTCCAGGAGCAGCACGTCGAACCCGGCGAGAGCGAGGTAAAAGGCGGTTGCGGAACCGGCGGGACCGGCGCCGACGACGATGACGTCGGCGTCAGCCTGCATGGCTGCTGGCACGGTCACTGGACTGTCCTGTCCTACACGCTCGAAGGCCTCGGGGTGTGGCGCCTTCGTTCTCTTGTGAACCCCTTCACAAACTTGTCGGCCCGCAGTCTAACGCTTTTCCTGGACAAAGTGTCAGCCGGGGGGCGGTCTTCGCACGAACGAAAACCCTCCGTCGGAGACGAAGGGCCCTGGGTGGTCGCCACGGGGAGATCAGACCTCGAACTCGCGGACGTGCACCGGGCGGACTCCTTCGTAGCGTCACGGATATATCGGAGCCTATCGTGCCGAATGTGACGTGCGTTACAACGACGGCGCCGAGCACTGTCACACTCCGTAACCGAAACGCTACACCAGCCCGCCCGCGAATTACCTGGAACCATCCCCGCCCGGAGCCGCGTCGGCCCGAACAACGGCTAATTCCCGCGATAAGCGCTATCTCCCGGCGGTGATATCCGCAAGGCCGGCCCGAGAAGCATTAATGGCGACTCAGACGGGCTTGAACCCCCTGTGCACCGCGACGATGCCCATGGTGAGATTGCGCCACGCCACCCGCTCCCAGCCGGCTTCCTGAATGGTGCGCGCGAGCGTCGGCTGGTCGGGCCAGTCCCTGATCGACTCGGCCAGATAGGCATAGGAGTCGTCGTTAGACCCGAAGACCGTGGCCACCCGCGGCAGCAGCTTCATCAGGTATTCGCGGTAGACCAGGTCGAAGGCGCCGACCGTCACGTGCGAGAACTCCAGGATCACCAGCCGGCCGCCCGGCTTCGTCACGCGCAGCATCTCCCGCAACGCCTGCGCGGTGTCGTGCACGTTGCGCAGCGCCACCGAGATCGTCACCGCGTCGAAGGCGTCGTCGGCGAACGGCAGCCGCAGCGCGTCGCCCGCGATGAACGGGACCCCCGCCCCGCTCAGCGCGTTGCCACCGTGCCGGCGCACCCCTGTGCGCAGCATCCCGAGGGAGAAGTCCGAGGCGATCGCGCGGGCGCCGAGCGTGGTGAACGCGTCGGTGGACGTGCCGGTGCCGGCTCCCAGGTCGAGCACGATCTCGCCGGGCCCGGCGTCGACGGCGGCGGCCACCGCCTTGCGCCAGAACCGCACCTGTCCCAGGGAGATCACATCGTTGACCAAGTCATAGCGCCGGGCCGTGCGATCGAACATCGCGGCGACCTGATCCGGCTGCTTGTCCAGTTGAGCACGCGTCATGGCCCAAGCCTATGACCATCGCGACAATCGACGGAAAGTAGCCGCATGATTACCCACCGTCTGCTAGAAATTGCCGAATGTTTGTACGTGTCGCCCTCGCGGCGATCATCGCCACGGCCCCCGTCGCGCACCCGCGCGTCGTGTCGGCCGACCCGGTCGACACCACCCCGCACGTGCTCGACGGGATCGTCAACTCCATCACCCTGGTCGGCGGCACCGTCGTCGTGGGCGGCTCGTTCAGCGAGGTCGCCGACGCCTCGCGGACCCACACCTACACCCGCGACAACGTCTTCGCCTACAGCCTCGCCACGGGACACATCCTGCGCTACTTCGCACCGCAGGTCGACGGGACCGTCTACAGCCTGGCCCCCGGCGACGGCGGCACGGTCTACGTCGGCGGCGACTTCTCCTCGGTCGGCGAGACGCAGGCCACGGCTCTGACCAAGCTCAACCTCATCGACGGGTCGGTCATAAAGGACTTCGCGCCCGGCGTCTCCGGCGGGACGGTGACCACGCTGGCCAGGCGCGGCGGGCAGCTCTACGCGGGCGGCGACTTCACCCGGCCGCGCACGGCCCTGGCCAGGCTCGACGCGTCGAGCGGCGCGGCCGACCCAAGGTTCACGATCACACCGGGGACGCCGCTGGCGCCCAGGGTGAAGGTCTACGCGCTCGCCGTGACCGCCGAACGGCTCGCGGTCGACGGCAACTTCACCACGCTCGACGGGCTGTCGCGACCGCAGCTCGGGCTGATCGACGTCCGCGGTGGAGGGGCCAAGGTGGCCGACTGGCGGACCGAGGCGTACGTCCCCAAATGCATGGAGGCCTTCCCCTCCTACGTACGCGGCCTGGATTTCGCGCCCGACGGCAGCTATTTCGCCGTCGTCACCACTGGCGGCCCGATAGGCGGCAAGCGGCTGTGTGACAGCACGGCCAGATTCGAGACGTACGGCAGCGGCGAGCGAATCACACCCACCTGGGTCAACAAGACCGGCGGCGACTCGCTCTACGCGGTGGCGGTGACCGGTGCGGCGATCTACGTCGGCGGGCACCAGCGGTGGCTGAACAATCCACTGGGCCACGACTCAGCCGGGCCGGGAGCGGTGCCCCGCGAGGGCATCGGTGCCATTCATCCGAGCACCGGAATGGCGCTGACTTGGAATCCTGGCAGGGAGCGCGGCATCGGGGTCAAGGCATTTCTGGTGTACAGCGGTGGACTACTCGTTGGTAGTGACACAACTCGACTCGGACGGGAGTACCATGCCCGGATTGGCATGTTCCCCCTGCCCTAGTCGCTCTGTGGCTTGGGTCGGTCGATCTTGTCGCTGATGCGTGTGCTTACGGCGTCACGCTGCTTCGACAGCAAGACGTAGCTGGCTATGCCACTGATCAAGAAAGTCACGATGATCAGCACCAGTGGATTTTGCAGGCCAAGCAGGCGCAGGACACCTAGCGTCACGACAAACAGACCGATCCGCGACGCGGTGTAAACGAGAACGGGATGCACAGGATCGAGGTTACTCGCCCTGTGTGGACGGTCGCTCTTCGCATCGGGCGCGGGCACTGCTAGTGTTCCCAGTTAGGATGTTTCGTAAAGAAACACCCACGAGAGCCCCAAAGAGGCTCTATCATATAACAATCGGGCAGTCAGCTGATAACAACCCGTGATCTTTGTCGAAAACCACGGATAAATCAGGCTTCGCTCGACACACTGGTTACCTGTCCGCCCGCTGGCAGGAAGCGGGATGCGAGGGGGAGAGATTGGTGGAGAGTAGCAGCGAGCGTCTGCTGACCCCAGGAGAGGTTGCCGCCCTCTTCCGGGTAGACCCAAAGACGGTTACACGCTGGGCCGCGGCAGGCCGCATCAGCAGTATCCGCACCCCCGGAGGGCATCGGCGGTTCCGCGAGTCGGAAGTGCACGCCCTTCTTAGAGGCGAGGACGTTCTAACGGCCGAGCGGTCGGCCGAGTCCCCGCGTTTTTGACGTTCCATCAGACGGTGGTCCTGCATGCAGGATCGCCGTCTCCCCCTGCCCAGGAAACGCCGGCTGAGCATCTCCCGGGGCCCTGGCACGGGGTCGGCCGCCGCCACGGCCCTAGGCGTCTTCCTGTTCGGCCTTGAAGGCCAGGAACTCCTGCTCCAGGTCGTCGTTGTCCGTCAGCCAGCGCTCCCGGCGTTCCGCCGCCTCCTCCTCCGTCAGGGACTCCGGTAGCCACGTGTCGTAGTCGGGATCGCCGGGTTCGAGTTCCACGTACGCGTTGCCGATGAGACGCCCGTCTTCGCTGGTCAGGCTCTGCGGCACGCGCAGGGTCCCGTCAGCGAGCCGGATGACGTACATGGCTGATCACCTAGATTCCGTAGCGCCGGTTGAAGAACAGCATGACGTTGAGCGCGGTGCGGGTGTCACCGCCCAGCATGTCGACGAGCGCCGGTCGCTGGCGCGAGGCGATCGCGGCGAACGCGTCGGCGAAGAACTCCTTGCGCCCCAGCCCGCCACCCTGGCGATGGAAGGCGGAGACCAGGAGCGGCGTGATCTCCTCGTACAGCGTCGCGAACTCCCGGGAGTCGGACACCCAGTCTCCGTAAGCCGAGTCGACGTCGTCGATGGCGTGCCCGACCTCGTGCATCATCACGTCGGGCGTGGGCGAGGGGCGGTCACCCACCACGATCTTCCCGTCGCCGTAGGCTCCGGCGCAGATGTCCCACGAGGCCCGGCCGGACGGCAGCGGGGCGCCGCGCAGGTAACCCATGTCGTCCAGGTCCGGCACCCCGCCCGGGCCGACATAGATGCCTTCGAGGCCCTCGGCGAGCTTCGCCTTCAGCAGGTCGGGCAGCCTGGCCAGGCTCTCCACGGCCCGTACGACCTCCCGCGACGGCGGGCCCTCCCGGGCGTCCCACTGGCGGTGCAGGATGGTCTCCAGCTTGCCGCAGTGCTGCAGGCCGTCGCCGATCGAGGGGGCGTCGGGGCGGTTGGGCTGCGCTCTGGGCGCCACGTCGTCGAGCTCGAAGTCCTGCCAGGTGTACTGCGGGCGGTCGACCACCGCCGCCGACAACCGCTGCTCCCCCGCCTCCCACCGCCGCGGCTCCCCGGCCTCGGCGGCGTCCCACTGCTGGAACTCCCCGCCCTCCTGCCGCCCGCGTCGATCGCGCCCGCCCCAGGACCACCTGTCGGAATCTCCGCCGCCGGCCTGGCGCCGCTCCCGGCCCACCCAGCCGAACAACGCGAAACTCCCCTCGCTCCCGATCGAGTCCCGCCCGGCGGGCTCCCGGCCCGGCCATCCGCGTCCCATGTGCCCGTACCGTTCGGACACCGGGCGACCCTTGGCCGCGTCTTTGGCACCGGCCCGCCATGGCCACACCGGCCGCCCGGAGCCGTCCTCACGTGCCCGGTCCCGCCGGTTGACCGGCCGTCCGGCCCTGCCGGGGAACGCGTGCCGGTCGTTCGTCCAGAAAGATCGGTCCGCGTCGGGGGGCGCCTCACCGCGACGGGAGAAGAGATACGAGCCGCGCCGCCACCAACGACCCCGCCGATGGCGGCCCTTGTCGTTAGAAAAGGCCATCGCACCCCTCAACGCCGTGGAACGCCCGCGCGCGAGGCGCCGCGATCGGCGGTCCCAGCGGGCGGACGCCGCTGAATCGTGTCCACCGTACGACGTAGGTCTCGCTGGAGTCATCCGAAATGGGACAACGGAAAAACACGATCACGACGCGAATGGCTTACAGTTCGGACATGGTAGGTGTCGTTATCGGCTTGGCCCTGTTGGCCTTCTGGCTGTACACGTTGTTCGACGTCATCACCACGCCGGAGGAAGAGGTTAGGAACGTACCAAAACCACTCTGGGTGCTCGTCGTCACGCTGGTGCCCCTGGTGGGCGGGGCCGTCTGGATGCTCCGCGGCCGTCCCCAGCCGGACCGAGAGGCCTGGCCGGTGACCCCGCAACCGGGCGCCCGCCGGCGGCCGGTCCCCAAGGGCCCGGACGACGACCCCGAGTTCCTGCGCGACCTCGACCGCCGCATGCGCGGCGAGGACGGTTAGCTCACAGCCCCGAGTAGCTGTGCAGGCCCGAGATGAACATGTTGACGCCCACCAGGTTGAACAGCAGGCAGCCGAACGCCACCAGTTGCACGATGGTCGCCGCGCGGCCACGCCATCCCGCGGTGACCCGGGCGTGAAGGTAGGCCGCGTAGGCCACCCACGTGATGAAGGCCCAGACCTCCTTGGGGTCCCAGCCCCAGTAACGGCCCCATGCCTTGTCGGCCCAGAGGGCGCCGGCGATGACGGCGAAGGTCCATACCGGGAAGGCGAAGACGATCGCGCGGTGGGCCACCCGCTCCAGGTCGGCTCGTGACGGCAGCCGTGACGCCCCGTCGCCGCGGATCAGGTAGAGGATGCCCGAGACCCCGGCCAGGACGAACAGTCCGCTCGCCAGGATCGCCGCCGTCACGTGGATGGCGACCCAGTACGAGTTGAGCGCCGGCACGACCGGCCCCGCCGCCGTGTAGAGGACCTTGACCGCGAAGCCGAGCCCCAGGGCGGCCGTCACCATGACGAAGGCGCCGAGGAAGCGGACGTTGTGCCGGAGCTGGGTGCCGAGGAAGGCGGTGACCGCGGCGAAGCAGATGGCCACCACGAACTCGTACATGTTGCCCCATGGCCACCTGTCCACGGCCAGGCCGCGGGTGACGATGGCGAACAGGTTCGCGGTCCAGCCGAGCCAGCCGAGTGCCATGGCCAGCCACCCGGCCTTGGGCGCCCAGTTCGGTGGCTCGACGGCCACCGGCCCGCCGCCGGGCTCCGCGGAGGCGTCCACAGGGCCGCCCGACGAACCGACTCCCACGGGCTGCCTGGCGCGGACGGCGGGCGATTCGGCGCTGGAGCGCCCGAAGGCCAGCTCCAGCGCGAACCCGATCATGGCGGCCAGGTAGAGCAGGACGGCGGCGACGATGAAGAGGTCGCTCACCCCGGCCAGTTGCTGTTCAGCGGGCATCCTTGCCTCCGGCTGATAGGACCTTGACGATGTCGGCGAACTCCTCGGTGAAGCCCGCCGCGGAGCCTTCGGTACGGGTCAGGCCGCCCACTTCGGCCACGCCGTCCTTGACCCGCACCCACACCCGGCGGCGGCGGATCATCAGCGAGCACACGATGCCGGCGACGGCCGCGGCCGCGGCGATCAGGGCGGGCAGCCGCCCCGGGTCGTAGGCGATCTGGAGCGTCATCCACTCCTTCACCCCGGTGAACTCCAGCTTCCCCGCGCCCTTGGGCAGGTCGAGGGATCCCCCGACCGAGAGGGGCGCGTGGCCGGTGCCCATGACCAGCGGTGTGAGCTTCCGCATCACCTCTGGCGGCGCGAGCTCGTAGACGGACTGCGGCTGGCCGGAGCGTACGCCCAGGTCGCCGGAGAAGGCCCCGAGGAGCTGGACCTGGGGGTTGAGCGCGCCGGGGAAGAGCGAGGCCCCGGCGCCGTCGCTCGTGGGCAGGAAGCGCAGCAGGAACCCGAGCTGCGACGGCTGGGCGTCGGGCACCTTGACCACGCAGCCCGAGGTGAGCGAGGGCTTGTCCTCGATCAGGCACGGCACGGGCCCTTCGAAGGCGACCTGCCCCTTGCCGTCGGTGACCTTGAAGACGGGCGCGTAGCCGTGACCGATGAGGTAGGTCTGGGTGCCGTTGATCTCCAGCGGCTCGTTGACCTTGAGCGTGTAGTCGCGCGCGGGCGACCCCGGCGAGTCGTTGACGCTCAGGAAGGCGGAGTAGTCGAGCTCCTGCCCCCTCTTCTCGCCTTCGACCTGGTAGCTCGCCTGGAAGTCCTTGAGCGTGAACGAGAACGGCTCCAGCGACTCGGCCGACACCTGGGTGCCCGGGATGAACCGGTCGTAGGCGGCGACCGTGTTGGCGAAGCCGTCGCCCTCGGCCACCAGCACGTTGCCGCGGTAGCCGTACAGGGAGCCGAACCCGACCGCGACGAGCAGTCCCAGCAGGGAGACGTGGAAGAGCAGGTTGCCCGTCTCGCGCAGGTAGCCCTTCTCCGCGGCCACCCAGCCGTCGCCGACGTCGACGCGGAAGCGGAGCCGACGCAGCCGGCTGGCGGCCTCCTCGACGGTCAGCGGGTCGTCCAGGCGCGAGAAGTAGGGCAGGCGCGACAGGTTGCGCGGCGCGGCCGGTGGACGGCGGCGCAGCTCGCGCACGTAGGTGGCGGTGCGCGGCAGGACACAGCCGATCAGCGAGGTGAACAGCAGCAGGTAGATCGCGGCGAACCAGGCCGAGGTGAAGACGTCGAAGAGCTGGAAGCGGTCGTACCACTCGGCGAGCGCCGGGTCGCTCTGGAAGAGCTGGGCCACCTTGTCGGGATCGACGCTGCGCTGCGGCACCAGCGAGCCGGGCACGGAGGCCAGCGCGAACAGGAAGAGCAGGATCAGCGCCGTCTTCATCGCGGTGAGCGTGCGCCAGGTCCACCGCAGCCAGCCCACGGGCCCCATGCCGGCGGGTCGCTTCTGCCCCTTTTCGAGCTCGTCGACGGTCATCAGATCACCGGCCGGAAAGCGCCGATCAGACCCTGCATGGTGGCGATCATCTCACCCCAGAGGCCGGTCACCAGCAGGATGCCGACGGCCACCATCATGCCGCCGCCGATCCTGGTGATCAGCCGTGAGTGCTTGCGGATGGCGCGGAAGGTACGCAGCGCCTTGCTGTAGGCGAGGGCGGCGGCCACGAAGGGCAGCCCGAGCCCCAGCGCGTACGCCACGGCGAGCAGCGCGCCGCGCCCGGCGCTGCCCTCGTTCAGCCCGAGCGCGAGCACGACGGCCAGCGTGGGCCCGATGCACGGCGTCCAGCCCAGCCCGAACACCACGCCCAGCAGCGGCGCCCCGGCCAGCCCCGCCGCGGGCAGCTTGTGGATGCGGACGTCGCGCATCAGGCCGGGCAGCACGCCCAGGAAGGCCAGGCCGAGCAGGATCGTCAGCACGCCGAGCACCCGCGTGATCTTCTCCGCGTTGCCCAGCATGACCGAGCCGAGCCCGCCGAACAGCGCGCCGCTGAGCACGAACACCAGCCCGAACCCGGCCACGAACAGCACCGTGCCGAGCACCAGCCGCCCGCGCTTGGGGTCCTCGCTCATGCCCGTCACGTACGACAGGTAGCCCGGGACGAGCGGCAGCACGCACGGCGACAGGAAGGACACCACCCCGGCCAGCACCGCGATGGGCACGGCCAGGAGCAGCGAGCCCGAGGCGACGACGTCATTCATCGCGCACCTTGGTCACCGCGTTCATCAGGTCGGTGTACTTGACCGCGCCCAGCGCCCTGGCGGCGATCTTGCCCTGCTCGTCGATGATCAGCGTGGACGGGATGGCCGCGGGCGGCACCGTGCCCTGGAAGGCCAGCGCGACCTTGCCCGGCTGGTCGAAGATGCTCGGGTAGCCGGTCTGCTCGGTGCGTTCGAACGCCTGCGCGTCGGCCTTGCGGTCCTTGAAGTCGACGCCGAGGAACTCCACGCCGCCCTTGGTCTTGGCGGCGACCTCTTTCAGCACCGGCGCCTCCGCCCGGCACGGCCCGCACCACGACGCCCAGAAGTTGAGCACCACGACCTTGCCCTTGTGCGCGGCGAGTGACGCGGTCGCGCCGTCGAGGGTCTCCCCGCTGATCGCGGGAGCGGCCTTGCGGTCGGCGGCACCGAACACCTGCATCTTCCCGTCGCCCGCGACGAAACGGGTGTCGCCGGCCTGTGGCTGGCCGGACTGGTTGGTGCCCGCGCAGCCCGCGACCAGCACGGCCAACAACAGGAGGGTGGTGGACTTGGCGCGCACGGAGGAAGATCTCCTTGTACTACAACCGGTAGAGCTTGCAACTCTACCGGCGAGGTCAGGCGCCCGGGACGGTGGGGCCGGTCGCCAGTGATCCGGCGGGCTCGCTGTAGCCGACGCTCACCAGGCGGTCGCCGTCGAAGGTGAGCGTGGTGACGCTGGCCAGCCCGCACTGCCTGCGCCGTGGGTCGTGCCAGAGCCGGCGGCCCTCGGCCGCCATCCTGATCGACCAGATCGGCAGCTGGTGGCTGACCAGCAGCGCCTCGTGCCCGCGCGCCTCGGCCCTGGCCTCATCGATGATCGAGCGCATCCGCTTGACGATCACCGGGTACGGCTCACCCCAGGAGGGGCGCAGCGGGTTCCAGAAGTAGCGGTAGTTCTTCGGGTCGCGCAGGATCGCCATCCCCTGGCCGACCTTGCGGCCCTGGAGCATGTTGGCGGCCTCGATCAGCCGGTCGTCGGTGCGTACCGGCAGCTCCAGCAGCGCGGCCAGGGGGGCGACGGTCTCCTGGGCGCGTTCGAGCGGCGAGCTGTAGAGGGCGACGATGTCGCGGCCCGCCACCGACTTGGCGACCGTCTCGGCCATCAGCCTGCCGTTCTCGGACAGGTGGTAGTCGGGCAGCCGGCCGTACAGGACGCCTTCGGGATTGTGCACCTCACCGTGGCGCATCAGGTGAACTACGGTGGTTTCAGCCATGGTGTGCCACAGCCTATCCGTTCCGCCTGGTCCGAGATCTCAGGCGGGTCTGTTCGCCGGGTTCCCGCTGGTCATCGGCGCGGCTCAGGCGAGGGCCCAGGCGTTCTCCTGTGTACGGCTGGCGTCGGCGAGCGCCTCGACCGCAGCCCTGATCGCGGGACGGCGGGCCGCGTCGGTCCGCCAGATCACATAGATGCGACGTGACTGCCGGGGCCTGAGCGGCACCACGGCCACCCCGTCGGGCACGCAGTCGCGCCCCAGCCGGGGGATGATCGCGCAGCCGAGACCGGCGGCCACCAGCGCCATCTGGGTCGGGTATTCGTCGGCCATGCAGGAGATCTCGGGCTCCAGTTGCGCGCTGCGCAGCGTGTAGACGAGCCAGTCGTGGCAGACGGTGCCGGGCGAGGAGCTGATCCACCGCTCGTTGGCGGGCAGCTCGGACAGCGCTATCTCCCTGCTGCCGGCCAGCGGATGGTCCGCGGGGAGCACGACGTCGGCGATGTCGTCGAGCAGCGTCGTCCTGGACAGCCCCTCGGGCAGGGCCATCGGCCGGTTCAGCCAGTCCTGGATGACGCCCAGGTCGAGCTCGCCCCTGGCCACGTCGCGCACGATGCGCTCCGGCTCGCGCTCGGAGAGCTGGATGTGCAGGTCGGGATGGCGCCGCTTGAGCGCGGTCAGGGCGGCGGGCATCAGCCCGCGGGTCGCCGTCGGGAACGACGACATGTTCAGCCGCCCCACGACCTCGCCGCGCAGCGCCTCGAAGTCCGCCTCCGCGGTCTCCACCAGTGCCAGGATCCGCTCGGCGTGGTCGGCGAGCAGCCCGGCCGCGTCGGTCAGCCGCACCCCGCGCCCGTTGCGCTCCATGAGCCGGGCGCCGGTCTCGCGCTCCAGCTTGGCGATCTGCTGCGACACGGCCGACGGCGTGACCATCAGCGCGTCGGCCGCGGCGCCCACAGATCCGTAGATGTGCACAGCGTGAAGGGCCTTGAGGCGGTTCAAGTCCAACATGTAAGCCAGTCTAAAGGGTTTAGCGTAGAAAGTCTCGCTTGTGCTTGACTCTTTAGCAGGAGAAAATACATGCATGAGAAACAACAAGGCGCAGAAGCAGCAGCAGACCAGCATCTCCTACCTCAAGACCCTCGCCGAGCAGGCCCGTGACCTGCGCGTCCGCTACCAGAAGCCGGCCGCCAAGTAAGCAGCTAGAGGACCGCCGCGGCAGCCTTGGCGGCTGCCGGCAGCGCGTCGGCGACCCGGCCGAGTGCCTCGTCGTCGTGAGAGGCCGACAGGAACCAGGCCTCGTACGCGGAGGGCGGCAGGTAGACCCCGCGATCCAGCATCGCGTGGAAGAAGGCGGTGTAGACCGAGGTGTTCTGGGCCCGAGCGTCGTCGAAGTTCGTCACCGGCGCATCCGTGAAGAACACCGAGAACAGGCTCCCCGCCCGCTGCAACCGGTGCGGCACTCCTGCCGCGGTCAGCGCGTCGGAGGCGGCCTGGCCGACAGCCAGCGCCGCCGCGTCCACCTTGGCGTAGGACTCGGCGTCGAGGGCGCGCAACGTGGCCAGGCCCGCGGCGCAGGCGAGCGGGTTTCCCGACAGCGTGCCCGCCTGGTAGACCGGTCCTTCCGGTGCCAGGCAGGACATCACGTCGGCCCGCCCGCCGAAGGCCGCCGCCGGCAACCCGCCGCCCATGACCTTGCCGAACGTCATCAGGTCGGCGTCGACCGGGTCGAGGCCGTACCAGCCGGCGGGCGAGACGCGGAACCCGGTCAGCACCTCATCCATGATCAGCAGCGCGCCGTTGGCCGTGCAGAGCTCGCGCAGGCGGGCGTTGAAGCCGTCGAGCGGCGGCACCACACCCATGTTGGCCGGGCAGGCCTCTGTGATGACACAGGCGATCCCCCCGGCGTTGTCAGGTGATGTGAACGCCTGCTCCACCGCGTTGATGTCGTTGTACGGCAGCACGATGGTGTCGGCCGCCGACGCCCCCGTCACGCCCGGCGTGTCGGGCAGCCCGAACGTGACCACGCCCGACCCCGCCGAGGCCAGCAGCGCGTCGACATGACCGTGGTAGCACCCGGCGAACTTGACCACCTTGGACCGCCCGGTGAACCCGCGGGCCAGCCGCACCGCGCTCATCGTCGCCTCGGTGCCCGAGCTGACCAGGCGCAGCTTCTCCACGGGCGCCACCCTGGCGACCATCTCCTCGGCCAGCTCCACCTCGCCCGGCGTGGCGGTGCCGTAGGAGAGGCTGTGGGAGAGCGCCGACGAGACGGCGTCGATGACGGCGGGATGGCGGTGGCCGAGGATCATCGGCCCCCACGAGCAGACCAGGTCGACGTAGCGGTTGCCGTCGACGTCGGTGAGGTAGGGGCCCTGTCCTGAGGCCATGAAACGCGGGGTGCCGCCGACCGCGCCGAACGCGCGGACCGGGGAGTTGACGCCACCCGGCACGATGGCGCGGGCGCGGGCGAACAGGTCCTCGGAGTTCTGTGTACGGCTCACGCGAACCAGGTTAGTCCTGGAATATGACGGTCTAGTCGGCGAGCCAGTCGAGGATGCGCAGCGGGTCGGGCAGCGGGCGGCCGTCAGGCGGGCGCAGCCAGGAGACGGGCTGACCGGTGGGGAGCGTGGAGGGCGGCGCCAGGACGTAGCTGTCGCGGCAGTGCCAGCGCAGGCCCGGATTGTCCTCGATGGTGCCGGGGTCGCAGTCGAGCTGGCAGGACCACCACTCGTCCTCGTCGTCCGGATTGCCGCGCGTGGCCACATAAAACAGAACCCGGTCGCCGTTGGCGGCGACCGGGCCTGAATGCGCTGCGGCGCCGTCGATCCGGGTGAGGGCCGACAGGCCGGTGTCGAGCGGTACATCGAAGACATCGAACACGCGGCCGGTCGGCAGGATCACGTTGGCGTCGGGATCGGCCTGCCACCAGCGCGTGAGCTGGGTGGCGTCCAACGTGGCCTGCACGTTCCAGGCGGGGGACAAGGGGTGCGCGCCCGGGTCGGGACACCCGAGGCGGTCACAGGAGCAGGAGCGGGCGCCTTCGCGCAGCGGGTGGGCACCCGGCACACTCGGCCATCCGAGAGCGGCGTAGCCCAGCACGGAGTCGATCCGTGTCGGGCGCGACCGTTTTCTGGTACGCCGAGCGAGTGGTACCCCCACCATGGTGTCTCCCGTCGAGTCCAAGTGCCTGAAGAGGTCCCGGCTCCTGGCTGCTAGCACACGCGGGACACACCAGCACTTGTCACCTCAGTCTAACGCACGGGTCCCAGGGGCGACGGGAAACCCTCTGGTTCACAGACGTCGTGCCACCTCAGTGGCCCAATAGGTGAGGATCAGGTCGGCGCCCGCGCGCTTGATCGAGACCAGCGACTCCATGATCATCCGGTCGCGGTCGATCCAGCCGTTGGCCGCCGCGGCCTCGATCATCGCGTACTCGCCGCTCACCTGGTAGGCCGCCACCGGCACGTCGACCTCGTCGCGGAAGCGCCTGATGACGTCCAGGTAGGCCAGCGCCGGCTTGACCATCACGGCGTCGGCGCCCTCGGCGAGGTCGAGCCGCACCTCGCGCAGCGCCTCCTCCAGCGGCCCGGCCGGGTCCTGCTGGTGGGTGCTGCGGTCGCCGAACTGCGGCGCGCACTCGGCGGCCTCGCGGAAGGGGCCGAAGAAGGCGGAGGCGTACTTGGCGGTGTAGGCGAGGATCGGCAGGTCACGGAATCCTTCGGCGTCGAGCGCCGCCCTGATGGCCCCGACCTGGCCGTCCATCATGCCGCTCGGCGCGATCATCTGGGATCCGGCCCTGGCCTGGGCGACCGCGATCGACGCGTAGCGCTCCAGCGTCGCGTCGTTGTCGACGTCGCCGGAGGCGGTCAGCACGCCGCAGTGACCGTGGTCGGTGAACTCGTCGAGACAGGTGTCGGCCATGACCACCACCGCATCACCCACCTCCTCGTTCACCTCGCGCAGCGCGACCTGCAGGATGCCCTCGGGGTCGTCGGCCGCCGAGCCACGCGCGTCCTTCACGGCGGGGATGCCGAACAGGATCAGCCCCGACACCCCGGCGTCGGCCGCCTCGTGGGCGGCCTTGCGCAGCGAGTCGCGGGTGTGCTGGACCACGCCGGGCATCGAGGCGACCGGCTGCGGCTGGTCGATGCCCTCCTTGACGAACATCGGCAGGATCAGGTCAGCGGGATGCAGCCTGGTGCCCGCCACCATGCGCCGGACCGCGGGACTGCGGCGGAGCCTGCGCGGGCGGGCGACAGGATATTCGGCACTCACTTGGCTCTCCTTCTGGCGCCTCTGCGGTTCTGCGACGGCCGCCGTGGGCTGTCGCCCGCGGCCAGGGCCGCCTGGCGTTGCTTGGCGCCGTACGCGGCCACCGCGGCGGCCAGGGCGGACGCCGACGGCCTGTCGGCCATGACGTCGACTCGCAGCCCGAACTCCTCGGCGGTCTTCGCGGTCTGCGGCCCGATGACCGCGATCACGGTGACGTTGTGCGGCTTGCCGGCGATGCCCACAAGGTTGCGCACGGTCGAGGAGGAGGTGAAGAGCACCGCGTCGAACCCGCCGCCCTTGATCGCCTCGCGGATCGCGGCGGGGGGCGGTGCGGCTCGTACGGTGCGGTAGGCCGTGACGTCGTCGCACTCCCAGCCTAGCTCGGTGAGTCCGGCGACGAGGGTGTCTGTGGAAATGTCGGCCCGCGGCAGGAGCACCCGGTTGATCGGGTCGAGCATCGAGTCGTACGGCGGCCACTCGGCCACCAGGCCCTCCGACGACTGCTCGCCCGAGGGCAGCAGGTCGGGCTTGACCCCGAACTCGACCAGGGCCCGCGCGGTGGCGTCGCCCACGGCGGCCACCTTCAGCCCGGCGAAGGCGCGGGCGTCGAGGCCGTACTCCTCGAACTTCTCGCGTACGGCCTTGACCGCGTTGGAGCTGGTGAACGCCACCCACTCGTAGCGTCCGGTGACCAGGCCCTTGATCGCGCGGTCCATCTGCTGCGGCGTGCGCGGCGGCTCGACCGAGATGGTCGGCACCTCTTCCGGCACGGCGCCGTAGGAGGCCAGCTGCTCGGACAGGCTCTTGGACTGCTCCTTGGTGCGCGGCACCAGCACCCGCCAGCCGAACAGCGGCTTGGTCTCGAACCACGACAGCTTGTCGCGCTGCCCGACCGCGTCGCCGACGACGATCAGCGCGGGCTCGGTGAAGCCGGCGTGCTTGAGGTCGGCCTGCAGCCTGGCCAGCGTCGAGACGACGGTGTACTGCTCGGTCGTGGTGCCGCTGCCGCTGACCGCGACGGGCGTGCTGTCGGGCTTGCCGCCCGCCACCAGCGCCTTGCCGATCGAGACGGCCCCGGCGATGCCGTTGTAGATGACCAGCGTGCCCTTGCAGGCGGCGTGGGCGGCCCAGTCCTGCTCGAGCGCGGCGTCGACGATCCGGAACTCCGGCAGGCCCGTCGCCGCGGGGATGCCGGCATAGGTGAGCACGGCGGTCGCGGGCGGCACGCCGGGCACGATCTCGAAGTCCACCTCCGCCGCGGCGGCCGCGGCGACCTCCTCGGTGATGGAGGAGAACAGCATCGGGTCGCCCTCGCACAGGCGTACGACGAACTGCCCGGCCTTGGCGCGCTTGACGAGGTCGCCGGAGGTGACCTCCACGCCTTCGCGGCAATGGCGCAGGAACGAGCCGAACAGCTCCTCGTCGAGCGCGACCGCGTCGGCCTTGGCGAGCAGTTCGGCGCCGCGGAGCGTGAGAAGGTTCGGATCGCCGGGGCCCGCGCCCACGAACGCGAGGAACCCGGAGGTTGGACTATCGGAGCTCAACGGGATTGCTCCCCCATCAATCTGTCGGCCCCTTCGGAGATCATCTCGGCCGCGAGGAGCTGGCCGAGATTCACAGACTCGGAAGGAGAGCCGGCGGCGGACTTGCGCACCGCCTCCTGGCCGTCGAGAGAGACGACCACGGCGGTGAGGTTCAGGGTCTGCCCGTCATCGACGGCGAAAGCACCCACGGGGGCCGAGCAGCCGGCCTCGAGAGCGGACAGGACGGCGCGCTCGGCCGTCACCGCGGAGCGCGTCCGCGGGTCGTCGAGCACGCCGAGGAAGGAGATCAGGTCGGCGCGGTCGGAGAGACACTCCACGGCCAGGGCGCCCTGCCCCGGGGCGGGCAGCAGCTCCTCGACCTCGAAGATCTGCGCGATCTCCGCGTCCCTGCCGATCCTGGTCAGGCCCGCCGAGGCGAGCACGACCGCGTCGAGCTCGCCGGCGGTGACCTTGCCGATCCGGGTGTCGGCGTTGCCGCGGATCGGGACGTACTCGAGATCGGGCCGCAGCGCCCTGAGCATGGCGATGCGGCGCGGCGATCCGGTGCCGACCCTGGCCCCGGTGGGCAGGTCGGCGAACTTGGCATGGGCGACCAGCGCGTCGCGGTGGTCGTGCCGGGCGGGGATGGCGGCCAGTGTCACCCGCGGGTCCTGCTTGGTCGGCAGGTCCTTCAGCGAGTGGACGGCGAAGTCGATCTCACCCTCGATCAGCTTGTCACGCAGCGCGCTGACGAACACGCCCGTGCCGCCGAGCTGCGCCAGCTGAGCCTTGGTCACGTCACCGAACGTGGTGACGCCGACCAGCTCGACCGCGCGCCCGGTGCGTTCGGTGTAGGAGTCGGCGACCATCTGCGACTGTGTGGTCGCCATCAGGCTGCGCCGGGTGCCCAAGCGCAGTGTCACAACTCCACCTCCCTGACGGCATCGGGCATCTTCGGATCGAGGTCGAACAGCTCACGCAGCGCTTCGGCATAATGATCGCCTCCCGGGCTGGTGGCGAGCTGTTTGACACGCACAGTGGGCTCGTGAAGCAGCTTGTCGACCACCCGCTGGACGGTCTGCGCCACCTCGTCCCTGGCCTTGCGGTCGAGGTGGGGCATGCGCATCAGAAGCCTGCCCAGCTCGGCCTCGACCACGGTCGCCGCCTTGCTGCGCAGCGCCACCACGGTCGGGGTGACCTTGGCGGCCCGCTCAGCGGTGAGGAACCCGGCCAGCTCCTCGGCGACGAGCCTGCGCACCGAGTCGACCGTGTCGCCCTCCCGCCAGCCTATGCCCGATTCCTGGATGGTCTCCAAGTCGACCAGCGTGACTCCGGGCACCTCGCGTACGGCGGGGTCGATGTCGTGCGGCAGCGCCAGGTCCAGCAGGAACACGCCCCTGCCCGTCATGTGGGCGGCCACGATGTCGGGGGTGACGACGTGCCGCCCGCCGCCCGTGCAGGTGATGACGATGTCGGCCGCCGCCAGTTCTCGGGGAACCGCGGAGAACTCCACCGCCCGGCCGCCGACCGAGGCCGCCAGCCGTACGCCGCGCTCGAAGGTGCGGTTGGCCACCACGATGTCGGTCACGCCCGCGCGGGCCAGCGTGGTGGCGGCGAGCGAGCTCATCGAGCCCGCGCCGACCACCAGCGCCCGGCGCCCGGCCAGGTCACCCGCCAGCGCCAGACCGGCCGTGACGAGCGAGGCGCCCGCCTGGTCGATGTCCGTGTCGGCGTGGGCGCGCTTGCCGACCCGTAGCGCCTGCTGCACCAGCTCGTTGAGGGTGGCGCCGACCGTGCCCTGCTTCTGCGCCAGCGTGAGCGCCCTGCGGACCTGACCGAGGATCTGGCCCTCGCCGACGACCATGGAGTCGAGGCCGCAGGCCATCGAGAACAGGTGCTCGATGGCCTGGTCTTCGTAGTGGACGTACAGGTGCGGTGTCAGCTCCGCCACGGGAACGCCCGAGTGGACGCTCAGCAGCCGACTGATCCCGGTGAGGGCGCCGTGGAAGCGGTCGACGGCGGCGTAGATCTCGACCCTGTTGCAGGTCGAGACCACCATCGCCTCAGAGACGCACGCGTCCTGCTGAACGTCGTGCAAGAGCTTGACGAGCGCCTCGCCGGATACGGATACGCGCTCGAGCATGGACACCGGAGCTGTCCGGTGGCTGATGCCGACGGTGAGAACACTCATTGACTGTCCACGGCCATAAGTGGCCCCCCTGCTTTGCGCTGCTCGTGGAACGCAAGAATCTGCAGTTCTATTGATAGGTCAACTTTACGGACATCCACGCCATCTGGTACAGAAAGCACTACCGGCGCAAAGTTCAGGATGCTGGTCACCCCGGCCGCCACCACGCGGTCGCAGACTTCCTGCGCCGCCATCGCGGGTGTCGCCAGAACCACGATCGAGACTCCACGCCGTTCGATGACGGTTTCAAGGACGTCGATGTGCTCAACATTCAACCCCGCTATGTCGTCGCCCACGACTTCGGGGTCGGCGTCGAGCAGCCCGGCGACACGGAAGCCCCGGGACACGAAACCGCCGTAGTTGGCCAGTGCCCGGCCCAGGTTGCCGACTCCGACGATGGCGACCGCCCAGTCCTGGGTCAGGCCCAGCTCGCGGGAGATCTGGTAGACGAGGTATTCGACGTCGTAGCCGACGCCTCGTGTGCCGTACGACCCGAGATGGGACAGGTCCTTACGGAGCTTTGCGGAGTTGACTCCGGCGGCCATGGCCAGATCCTCGGAGCTGACGGTCGCGACACCG
Organism: Nonomuraea sp. NPDC049269; assembly: GCF_043197155.1. Taxonomy (NCBI): domain Bacteria; kingdom Bacillati; phylum Actinomycetota; class Actinomycetes; order Streptosporangiales; family Streptosporangiaceae; genus Nonomuraea; species Nonomuraea sp. NPDC049269. The sequence continues at coordinate 652,282 of NZ_JBICSO010000002.1, read as the reverse complement.
CGTTCGGCCATCCCGTTCAACGCCCGCAAGTACAACGGGAGCCGGGCGACCGTTGCCTCGGGGATCCCGCGGTCACGGGATTGGGACGGGCTCTTCACGTGCCGGAGCTCCAGGGGACGAGCGGCCTCCCGGCCGCGTGAATGGGATCGAACCGCCTTTCAGGTTAATCCCTTTGTGAAGCGATGCACAAAGTCGGAGCGATACGGTTGCGTGCATGCACCGCATCACGCTGCTCGGCAGGCCGGGCTGCCACCTCTGCGACGACGCGCGTGAGGTCATCTCACGCGTGGCGGGAGACCTTGGCGTGCCGTGGGAGGAGGTCGACATCGACTCCTCCGAGGAGTTGCGGGAGAAATACTGGGAGATGATCCCGGTCACACTTGTCGACGGGGTCCAGCACGACTTCTGGCGGGTCTCCGAAGACCGGCTGCGCGCCGCGCTGAGCGGCTAGTACATCGCGGTCGGGAGCGGCACGACCTTGGCGGCGTTGACGTTCAGCTCGATGATGTTGGTGGCCAGCACCATGGCCTGCCGCTCGTTGACGAACCGCTCGACGTGCGGCTGGCGCTGGTGGTCACGGTAGGCCACCTCGTCGCGGTAGAGCTCGTAGACGATGCGCTGGAGCGGGGCCGACTTGACCGCGTGGCAGGCGTAGATGAGCGTGTCGGGCTCGCCCCTGCGTACGGCCTCGACGGTGAGCTCGGCCAGGCGGTCGAACGCCTCGCCCGAGCCGTCCATGAGGGTGAAGACGGTCAGCATGCCGTAGATGCTGGGTGAGGGCCTGCTGGAGGCCGCCTGCTGCTGTGGCTGGGGCTGCGGCGCCTGTGGGATGTGCTGGGCCTGAGGGGGCTGCGGCGCCTGTGGCGGCTGCTGGGGCGCGCGGGAGCCGGGGGAGAACACATCGGCGCCCGGATATACCGCGCCGGTGGCGGGCATCCCGAAGTCCTGAGGGCCCGTCTGCGGCCCGCCGCCGTGCCTGCCGTTCATGATGTAGCCGGTCGAGGGGCCCTGGTCGGGCGGCGCCATCCGGGCGGCGTAGTCGACCGGCTGGTCGCCCGCCCGGTATTCGGCCACCAGGTCGCCCAGACCCGACCTGCGGGGCTGGCCGGGGGGCAGCGGCTGCTGCTGCTGCTGTTGCTGGGGCGGCGCCTGCATCGGCGACTCGGCGACGGGCTGGGGGAAGGGATCCTGCTCCCGCATGGCCCGGCGGCCATGGGCGGCCCGCTCGGTGGACCGCTCGGCGGAGCGCTCACCGCGGTGGCTCTCGAACGCGTCGTCCTCGTCGTCGTCCTCGTACGGCGCGAGCGGGCGGAGCACGGCGTACCAGATGCCCGCGGCGGCCACCACGAACAGCGCGGTGGCGAAGACGCCCGGCACCGCGAACCGCATCGCGCCGATGATCGCGATGCCCGAGGGCGCGATGACCATGACGGCGTGCAGGTTGTCGGTGTCGAGTTCGTCACCGTTGCGCCAGCGCAGCCCCGCGATCACCACGGCTGCCAGCATGATCAGCCCGGCGATGGAGTGCGCGCCGTCCAGCAGGTAGCGGGGGATGACGTCCCAGTGCCCCTCGGCCACGGGGAGCACCTTGCCCATCTCGTCGGCCTTGCTGACCGGGTCGAAGATGAGCACCACCGTGGAGACGATGGTGAACGCGATCCCGAACAGCCAGGCGGCGAATTTCGGCGGCACCTTCTCCGACAGGAGTTGGACCAGCCCGATGCCCAGCCAGAAGGGCGCGAGGAGGGATCCGGTCAGTTGGTAGACCTTGAAGGTGGCGACCCCGAACCCCATCAGGTAGCCGACACCGATCGCGCCGAGCGTCAGGCAGAGCGCGACGGCTGAAACGGTCCAGGCGATCAACCACCCCTCCACCTCCTCGCGCAACCGGCGGACCAGGGCGACTGCGGCGATCGCGGCGAGGAGGGCACCGACAAAGGCTAGGACAGCAACGAGGATCTCCATGGTGACTCCAATGCTGCCGGACTATGCCTCCCAGCCGGTAGCCGAAGAGGGAACGGGTCGGTCCACACGGTATCGGCCGATTACGGCTAGTCATGCCTTCGGGAAGCGGATTGTGGAATTTCCGGTTGATTTCTAGAGTGTTCGAGCACGCCGCACCCCTTACCCCTAGGGATACCGGATGCCTGACTCGTGGCCGTTCGCCGGGCTACTCACACCAGCGGTCGCTGGTCCCGCCCGGACGAGCGAGCTTGCCGTGCGCGAAGAGATTCCCGATGACCTCCGCATGCTCGTGTTACATGCCAAGACCGGAGACACGGATGCCTTTGGCACGCTCTATGACCGCTATGTGGATCTGGTCTATCGCTACATCTACTTCCGCGTCGGTTCCCACCCGCTGGCCGAGGATCTCACCAGCGAGACCTTCTTACGCGCGCTTCGCCGGATCACCGACTTCACTTGGCAGGGCCGTGACTTCGGCGCCTGGCTGGTGACCATCGCCAGGAACCTGGTCGCCGATCACTTCAAGTCCGGCCGCTATCGCCTGGAGATTCCGACCGGAGAGGTGATCGACGTCCCACTCGATGGGCCGCACATTCCGGAGAACGCCGTCGTCACGGCCATCATCAACGACCGGATGCTGCGCGCCGTCCAGGATCTGAATCCCGAGCAGCAGGAATGCGTGGTTCTGCGGTTCCTGCACGGCCTGTCGCTCGCCGAGACCGCGTTGATCATGGGGAAGAAGAGTGGAGCGATCAAAGCGCTGCAATTCCGCGCGATCCGCGCATTGGCCAGGGCACTCAAACACGACTTGGCGTAACCTCCGCCGACCAGGCGTCGTTAGGCAGGTGTCACGACCGGGTCTTTTCTCGGGGGCGTCAGGGAGCTGTCATGGGTAGGGGCCGCAGATCGCGGGAGCGCGTGCTCGGTCACCTCACGGAGCTGCGCAGGCTCCCGCTCGGCGGGGGGCCGGCCGCCGCCTTCCGGGAACGTCTCCGCGCCGAGCTCCTGTCCGCGCACCCCGCCATCCTGTCCGCGCACCCCGCCGCCGATCCCGTACGGCCGGCCCGCCGCTCCCGTCGCCGCCGGGCACGGCGGCTCTCCTGGCTCTCCCAGATCGCCACGTTCGGCCTGACGGCGGCCATGACGCTGTCGGCGTTCGCCACCTACCAGGCACTCCCCGGCGACACTCTCTACCCCCTCAAGCGCGCCGCGGAGAGCACGCTGGTCCGGCTCAGCGCCGACGACGTGCAGCGGGCCGAGCGCGAGCTGATCTCGGCCAAGACCCGGGCGTCCGAGGTCGCCCGGCTGCTCGGCTCGTCCGGCGACGGGCCGCTGGTCACCAAGACGCTCACCGAGATGGAGGAGTCGACCCGCTCGGGCATCAGCAGGCTGGAGCGGGCCGAACCGCGCTCGCCGAAGATCAACCGGTTCGCGCGTGACCAGAAGAACATGGTCGAGCCGATGCTCGAACGGATGGACGGCGACCAACAGGACAAGGCCACCGGATACCTCGACTACATCGACGGGCTCGTGGCACCGAGATAGGTAAGCTGAGGCGCATGTGGCGGCTAATGCGACGACGGCACGAGGTGGAGGCGGAGCTCGCCGGCGAGGCCGCAGCGGCGGCCGCGGTGGCGGTGACCCCTACGGAGCCCGACCAGCGGGCGGCCGCCTTCTTCGACGTCGACAACACGATGATGCGCGGCGCCTCCATCTACCACTTCGCCAGGGGCCTGGCCACCCGTGGCCTGTTCACCACCTCCGACCTGTTCAAGTTCGCCGTCGGCCAGGCGGTGTTCCGGCTGCGCGGCAACGAGAACCCCGAGCACATCGCCGTGGCCCGCGAGACCGCGCTGGCGTTCGTGGCGGGCGCGAAGGTCGACGACGTGATCCGGCTGGGCGAGGAGATCTACGACGAGGTCATGTCCGACCGCATCTGGGGCGGCACCAGGGCGCTCGCGCAGAGCCACCTCGACCGCGGCCAGCGCGTCTGGCTGGTCACGGCCACGCCGGTCGAGCTGGCCCGGGTCATCGCCCAGCGCCTCGGCCTGACCGGCGCGCTCGGCACCGTGGCCGAGACCAGCAACGGCATCTACACCGGGCGGCTGGTCGGTGACCTGCTGCACGGCCCGGCCAAGGCCGAGGCGATGCGGGCACTGGCCCGCAGGGAGGGCCTCGACCTCACCCGGTGCACCGCCTACAGCGACTCGGCCAACGACCTGCCCATGCTGTCGCTGGTCGGGCAGCCGGTGGCCATCAACCCCGACAGCGAGCTGCGTGAGCACGCCAGGAAGCACAACTGGCCGATCAAGGACTTCCGCACCGGCAGGAAGGCGACGCTGACCGCCCTGCCGATCGCCGCGGGCGTCGGAGCGGTGGCCGGCGGCATCGCCGCCGGCATCGCGCTGCGCAGGCACTACCGCTCGACACAGGGCTAGCGCAGGGTGGCGAAGAGCTGATTCGCATCCGGCTGCTTCCACACGAGCCGGTTCTTGTCCTCCGGATCAGGTAGCCAGGGCACCATGACGAAGCGCACCTTGCTCTTGTCCAGCGTGCCGGCGATGCCGAGCATGGTGTCGAGGTCGAACTCCGCGTCTGTCTTGATCGACTTGCTGGCCGTGGCGAGGAAGTCGCGCATGGCAGCCGGATCCTTCAGCCGCTGCTTGGCCTTCTTCAGCATCGACATCATGAGCACCTGCTGGCGCTTGATGCGGTGGATGTCGGACCCGTCGCCGTAGCGACGCAGCCGGAGATAGCCCAGCGCCTGCTCGCCATTGAGCACGTGCTTGCCCGCGCTGAGCTTCAGCTTCGTGTTCCTGTCGTCCACCGCCTCCGGCAGCGTGACCTCGACGCCGCCGAGGGCCTCCACGACGGCCTCGACCCCGGAGAACTCGAGCTCCATCATGTGGTCGACGCGCACCTTCGTCAGAGACTCGACCGTCTTCACCGAACAGGCGAGACCGCCGACGTTGTACGCCGAGTTGATCATGCCTCTCCTGGCCGCCTGCGACCCGCACGCGGGGATCTGCACCATCGAGTCTCTGGGGAAGGCGACCACGGTGACGTTCTTCCTGTCGGCCGGCAGGTGCAGCAGCAGGAGAGTGTCGGAGCGGGCGCCGTTGTCGAACCTCTCCGAACCCGCCTGGCTGTCGCTGCCGACCAGGAGCACGTTCAACGCGCCACTCACGTTGGCCGGGCGGGCGCCCGTCGGCGGGGCGACGGTCTGGCGTCCGCTCAGCAGCAGCGTGGGCACGGCGACCGCGGCCATCGTGGCCACCACGACGAGCCCCGTCATCAGCCACGTCACGCGCCTGCGCCTCGGTCTGGCCTGGAGCAGGCGCTGCCGCTGGCGCACCAGCGTCGCCGGAGGCTGGTGTTCGAGCTCCCGGCCGAAGTCCCGGAGCATCTTCAGGTCGTCCATCGTCACTCCTCCTCCAGCATCGGGTTGGTGTCGCCGAGCGACGCGCGTACCTTCCGCCTGCCCCTGTTGAGGCGGGAGCGCACGGTGCCGATCGGGATGCCGAGCGCCCGCGCGACCTCGTCGTACGTCAGATCGCCCCACGCGATCAGCAGGAGCACGTCGCGGTCCTTGGCGGGCAGGGCGGCCAGGGCGCTGGCCAGTCCGGGGCGCGACGCCTGCGCGGTCACCCCGGCGGCCACACGGTCGGCCGGAGATTCCACGTCGGCGTCGACAGGGGCGCGCTGCAGGGCGCGATATCGGGCCGCCTCGCTGCGGTGGTGGCGGGAGAGGAGTTTGGTCAGGATGCCGAAGAGCCACGGCCTGGCGTCTGGGTAGCTCGGGTCGTAGCTTCTCCTGCGGGAGAAGGCGACCAGGAACGTCTCGCCGACGATGTCCTCGGCCGGTTCGGGGCCGAGTCGCTTGGAGACGTACCTGTAGAGCATGGCGGAGTAGCGGTCGAAGAGCTCGGCGAACGCTTCAGGATCGGTTAAGGAAGCGCTCACCAGCTCGGCGTCCGCACCCCTGGTGGCGGGTTGCGTGATCATCTCCGCCCTTCTGCGGGGAAGTCGGTCACGGATGTATCACCACAACCCGCCGATGAGGTTCACGGTGGGTTTACAGCTCCTTGAGGCAGCCTCCGTCGATCACCAGGTCGGCGCCCGCCGTGCTGCCGGAGCGCGGCGAGACGAGCAGGGCGATCGCGTCGGCGACCTCCTGCGGGGCGACCAGGCGGCCGGTCGTCAGCTTCATCATCTCAGGGGCCACCTGGGTGATCACGCTGTCCCTGTCGGAGCCGACCATGCCGGCGAAGACGTCCGCCGCGCCGCCCTCGTCGGTCCACCAGGGGGTGAGCACGGGGCCGGGAGAGACCGTGTTCACCCGGATGCCCTGCGGGCCGTACTCCTCGTCGACCGCCTTGCTGACGTAGGTCAGGGCCGACTTGGCCGCGCCGTAGTCCATGTTCATCGCCGACGGCTGCCTGGCGCTGACCGAGGAGACGTTGACGATCGAGCCGCCGCCGCCCTCCAGCATGACCGGTACGGCCGAGCGGATCATGCGGATGACGGAGAACAGGTTGAACTCGAACATCGCCCGCCAGGTGGCGTCATCCGAGTTCATGAAGCCGGCGTGCGGCAGCGTCACGCCGGGCGGCGGCCCACCGGCGTTGTTGACCAGGATGTCGACCCGCCCGAACTCCTCGACCGCGCGGGCCACCACCTCGGCGGGCGCCTGCGGGTCCATCAGGTCGACCGGCACGTGCACCGCCTTCTCGGGCAGTTCGGGGGTGCGGGTCCTGGAGGCCGCGACGACGTGAACGCCTTCCTCGATCAACGTGGTGGTCACGGCCAGGCCGATGCCCTTGGACGCCCCGGTGACGATGGCGACGCGGCCGGCGAGTTGCAGATCCATGGTGTTCCTTCGCTTCTGGTGTTCTTACGTCTGGAGAACACCGCGAGCGCGCTACCGGTTGCAGGAGCAGCGACGGGGACCGTCGAGGAAGTGCAGCTCGCCATGGGCGAAGTCGAGGTGGGCACGGCGGTTGAGCGTGGGGCACTCGGACGTGGCGGCGTACTGGACGATGTCGTGCACCGCCCAGGCCGCGACGACCGTGCTGGTGGCGCCGAACGACCACGGCGTGGGCCCGTGGCCGCCCTCCGGCGGCATCTCCCAAGACAACCCGGCCTCGCGTTCGAAGCAGCCGCGGCAGTGCCCGTGGCGGGGAGACAGCAGCGGCCCCCAGTAGCCGTGTCCATCACCGACCGCCACGCCGCTCATGGCCACGCCCCGCTCACGGCACCACCGCCAGACCACGTCGCCCAGCCCGGCGGGCCCGTCAGCCGGCCCGGCGGATTCGTCAGCCGGCTCGGTGGGCTCGTCGGCGCCGATGAGGACGAGGTCCACCTGCGGCAGGCCGTCGAGGTCGGCGCCACTGGCGACGCGCCGCCGTACGGGCACCACCTCGGTCTCGGGCGCGAAGCCGCGCAGCCACCCGCTGAGCGCCTCGACCTTGGGCGTGCCCACGGCTGTCATCGGGTACGGCGGTTGCCCGTTGAGGTCGTGCGGCTCGACCACGCCGGGATCGACGGCCACGATGCGGCCGACTCCGGCGGCGACGAGGTGCTGGGCGGCGACCGCACCGATGCCGCCCACGCCCAGGAGCATGATCGAGCACGCGGCGATCCGCGGCTGGAGCTCGGGCGCGCCGGGGGCGAAGAGCGTCAGGTAGCCGGGCCGGCCGGTGGACTCGGCCGGCGTCCGCCGCGGCTCCGAGGTGAGCCAGCCCATGTGCGTCAACGCCGCCACCAGGTCGGCCGGCACCCGGTCGGCGTTGATCTCGCTGTCGTCGACGCCATCGCGGAGCAGCGTCACCGCCCGCTCGACACGGTCGAGGTCGCCCCGCAGCGACAAACCGTCACACGAGCCGGTCGACAGGATCACCCGGTCGCCGGCGTTCGTGACGAGCACGGAGTCGACGAGCCGTCTCATGCGCGCTCCCTAGGCGTCGAAACCCATGGGTATCCAGCGTTCCGCAACGGACCGTTCCATCGGGACGGCCACGTCCGAACCGGGTCGGGCCTTACTCGGTTTCCCCATCCTTGATCGCTTGACCAAGCCTGTCAAGATCTGTCGAGGTCAGAAGAAAGGCGGGAAGGCGGGGCCGCGGCGCAGCCTCAGCTCGTTCAGCATCTGCTGGATGACCTCGCGGACATGGTCCGTGAGGTTGAACACCAGCACCGGGTCGTCGGCGTCCGACGCGTCGTACTCGTCGGTACGGATGGGCTCCCCGAACTGGATCATCCACTTCGACGGCAGCGGCACCAGGCCGAGCGGGCCGAGCAGCGGGAAGAGCGGCGTGATCGGCAGGTAAGGCAGGCCGAGCAGCCTGGCCAGCGACGGCAGATCGCCGATCTTGGGGTAGATCTCCTCGGCGCCCACGATGGCGGTGGGCAGGATCGGCACCCCGGCGCGGATCGCCGACGCGACGAACCCGCCGCGCCCGAAGCGCTGCAGCTGGTAGCGCTCGGAGAACGGCTTGCCGACGCCCTTGAAGCCCTCGGGGAACACCCCGACCAGCTCGCCCTTGCGCAGCAGCCGGTCGGCGTCCTCGCGGCAGGCCAGCGTGTGGCCGGTCTTGCGCGACAGGTGGGCGAGCAGCGGAAGCTGGTAGACCAGGTCGGCGCCGAGCAGCCGCAGCGGCCGGTCCGCCTCGTCGTGCAGCGCCACCTGCATCATCAGCGCGTCGACCGGCAGCGTGCCCGAGTGGTTGGCCACGACCAGCGCGCCGCCCTCGTCGGGAACGTTCTTCAGGCCGACGGTCTCCACCCTGAACCAGCGGTGGTAGAGGGGCCTGATCAGCTCCAGCAGCACCTTGTCGGTCAGCTCGGCGTCATAGCCGAACTCGTCGACCTCGTAGTCGCCGGTGATGCGCCTGCGGATGAAGGCCAGCAGCCTGGCGAGGGGCTCCGGCTCCTCGAAGGACGGTGCCGCGCTGATGGGAATCACGCGGGCCTCGTCGTCTGGGACGGTCAATGCCGCACACCTCCGAGCGGGTGCAGCCCCCGCGAGAGCAGAAAGTCGTCGAAAGCCGCTCCGGTGGTGAACTTCGGCTTCCAGCCCAGCTCGGCCTCCAGCCTGGAGCAGTCGACCACCCGGCCGTAGCTCATCAACCGGACCTGCTCGGGCGAGTAGTCGACCAGACCGGCCCGGCGCGCGGAATCGCCCAGCAGGCGGAAGGCGGGCGAGAACAGCGGCAACGTCGGCCGCCCCGCCCGGCGCGCGCACTGCGACAGCAGCAACACGCCTGCCCCGGCCACGTTGAACGTGCCGGGGTGATCTTCGGTCGCCATCCGGCGCAGCACCTCGACGGCGTCGTCCTCATGGACGAACTGCAGCCGCGGATCGAAGCCGAACACGGTCGGCAGCACCGGCTGGGTGAAGTAACGAGTCAGCGGCGAGTCGACACCCGGACCCATGAAGTTGGCGAACCGCAGCAGTGACACCGCCATGTCGGGTCGACGGCGCGCGAAACCACGCACATAGCCCTCGACCTCGACCGCGTCCTTGGCGTAGCCGTGGCTGGGGCCCTCGTGCGACTCCAGGTCCTCGGTGAACACCGCCGGATCCCGTGGCGACGAACCGTAGACGGCGGTGGTCGAACGGACCACCACACGCCGCACGGTCGTCGACCGCTGGCAGGCACCGAGCAACTGCATGGTGCCGATGACGTTGTGCTCTTTCATCACGGCCCTGCCCGCGCCCCTCGACGGAGCGCTGACCAGGCTCATGTGCACAACGGTGTCGATGTCGGCAGCCGCGATCACCTGAGCGATGTCAGGGCTGCGCAGATCGACCCGGACGAACTCCGTCCGGCCGAGGGAGATGCCGCCATCTCGCGTCAGCGAGGGCGGCGGCACGGTGTCTACTCCGATGACGCGGCTGATGTCCGGGTCTGCGGCGAGAACACTCGCCAGCCGGGCGCCCACGTGGCGCGAGACCCCGGTGACGAGCACGGTGTGGGTCATCAGCGCCTCGCAGCTGCGTCTGTTACTTCTTGTTACGCCGCTGGATGCGCGTCTTCTTGAGCAGCTTGCGGTGCTTCTTCTTGGCCATCCGCTTGCGGCGCTTCTTGATCACAGAGCCCACGGGACCCCCAGGTACTGATAGCAAGTCTGATCGATGCGCGAGCGCACACCGGCTCACAGACTACCGGCGATCGCCTGTGGATCGCGCCCTGGGGGGTGAGCCCGGCCGCTCAGCGGCGGCCGGGCGTCGCCCACGACGGCATTCACGGCGTGTGGCATACGCCGCTACCTCAGTCTTAGCCTGCCTCGATGTAGGCCTCCCGCAGATAGTCGTGGACCGCCTGCTCGGGCACCCTGAACGACCGGCCGACACGGATGGCCGGCAGCTCGCCAGAGTGCACCAGGCGGTACACCGTCATCTTGGACACCCGCATGACCGTGGCCACTTCCGCCACGGTCAGGAACTTCACCTCGCTGAGAGGTCTTTCGCCTGCACCCATCGGACGCCTCTTCCGCACGTGTTTACGGGTTATCCCCACTGGTGCCATTGCTCACGCACGTGTACTGCCGTCAGCGTAAGTCGGGACTCCGATAGCGCAAACCCCCTATTTTCCCAGTTGACGGAGCCACCTGTCAGCCGAACCAGCAAAGATGCTGGTTAACCACTGGCTTGAGCACCTCGCCTAGACGTTGGAACTGTCCAACTTGTCACACATAAGAGTCGCCCAGGGTGCCTCAAAAGTTGGCAAAGGGACTGCGAGCCTCTTGGAATGCAGGCGCGAAAAGACCGTATGGGGATGACCGAATTGAACTCAAGGGGTCTGAGAGGCGCGTGTGACCAGATGAGCGGTCAACGGAGCGTAGTGGCGCGGTAGCACGTTGTCGTCCAGCGGGACGACGACGTCGATCTTGCCCTCCGCCTCACCCAGGAAGAGCCCGGGGTCGTTGCTGTCGGCGAACGCCACCGTCGGCACGCCCGCCTCTCCGGCCGCCCCTGCCCACCCGTGGTCGGCGATGACGAGGTCCGGCGAGGCGTCTCCCAGCACGGTGAGCATCCGCTCCATCGGGGCCGAGTCGTGGGTGTGCACGAACCCGCCCTTGTCATCGAGCATCGCGATGTCCTGGAGATAGCGGATCTTGCGCGCGCGTCCGAAGCCCGACCCCGAGTAGGTCCATCCCTCGGCCGGTGTCAGCAGCGTCGCCCCGTGCTCGACGGCGAACCGGGCGAGCGGCAGGTGGACGGCGAGCAGGCCCGTGGGGTGCCCGGTGGCGAACAGCAGCCGCGGGTTCTCCCGCGACAGCACGCCGGCGATCCGGTCGGCCATGGCGTCGAGTGCGTCGATCGTCAGGTCGGGGTCGATGGTGTCCTGGCCCCAGCGGTGTCCCGGATCGGCTTTCACCCCCGCCGACTTGGCCATCTGCGCGAGGACGTCGCGGAACGACCACGGCTGTTCGAGGGTCAGTCCCAGCAGGTAGTACGGGTCGCGGTTGGCCGCCGAACTGTAGTGGTCGAGGTTGTTCTCGCGCGAAGTCGCGACCTCGCCGGCGATCCTGGTCCGGATCAGGTGTTCACGGAGTTGGTCGCGGCTGAGCACAGCTCTCCCTAGGGCATCGGGTCGAGGCCGTGCAGGGGGAAGACCGCCTGTCGGGTCGCCATGACCGCACGGTCGATGGGGTCTGCTGGGTCATAACCACCCGACAGGTCGCGAAATTCCGGACTTCTGCCATCCGTCATGGTCAGCGGGGCCGTCTCCCCCGTCCGCTCCCGTACGAAAGCCCGCCATTCCGGGGGTGTCTGGGTGGCCGGATCGAGCGGATGCCCGGACAGCTCGGCGATCAGGTGCGTCCAGGCCCGCGGCACCACCTGGACCAGTTCGTAGCCGCCGCCGCCCGTCGCGATCCACCGGCCGCCGGCCGTCTCGTGGGCCAGCCGGTGCAGGTACGCGTACGCGGCGCGCTGCCCGTCGACGCTGAGCATCAGGTTGGCGAGCGGGTCGAGCGCGTGGCTGTCGCAGCCGTGCTGGGTCACCAGGATGTCCGGCCGGAACTCACGCAGCAGCGGCGGCACGATCGAGTCGAAGGCCCGCAGCCAGCCCGCGTCCCCGCAGCCCGCGGGCAGCGCCACGTTGACCGCCGAGCCGCCGGCGCCGGTCTCCCCGGGGAACCCGGTGCCGGGGAACAACGTGCGCGGGCTCTCGTGCAGGCTGATCGTCAGCACCCGGGGATCGTCGTAGAACAGCGCCTGCACGCCGTCGCCGTGGTGCACGTCGACGTCCACGTACGCGATGCGGCCGGCCCCCTGCGCGAGCAGCCAGGCGATGGCCAGCGCCGGATCGTTGTAGACGCAGAAACCGCTGGCGCAGCCGGCCATCGCGTGGTGCAGGCCGCCGGCGATGTTGACCGCGTGCTCGGCCGTGCCCTCCCAGACCGCGCGGGCGGCGGCCAGGGTGGCGCCCGCGATGAGCGCGGAGGCGTCGTGCACGCCCTTGAAAGCGGGATTGTCGGACGTGCCGAGCCCCGCGGACAGGTCGGGGCCGCCCGAGGCCGAGACGCGCTTGACCGCCTCGATGTAGTCGCGTTTGTGCACCATGGCCAGCTCGTCGTCGGTGGCGGGCACGCAGCCGGCCACCTCGATCTTGTCGAGCACGCCGAGCTCGCGGGCCAGCGCCATCGTCAGCTCCACCCTGACGGGCGCCAGGGGATGGCCCGGCCCGAAGTCGTAGGAGATGAGAGCGTCGTCCCAGATGGCCCGTGCCGTCGAACTCATGCCCGCTCCCGTCGCCTCGCCCCTTGAGGCGACGTTACCGCAGCGTCAGCGGACCACGTCCATACGGTGACGTCGGCTACTCCGGCGAAATATCGTCACTTTTCAAGAATTGAAACATAGGGTTGGATCATGCGCTTCATGCGTCGGATCACGGCCGCATGGCGATTCTTCAAGCGTCCGCGTGTCTTCGACACCACGCTGGTGGCCGTGCTCGCCATCGGCGCGGGCATCGGCCTGTACTCCACGTTGCGCAGCGGCTACCCGGACGTCGCCCAGGGCGCCGGTCTCTTCATCCTCTGCACGTTCCCGCTGCTGTTACGGCGGAGCAGGCCGATCGCCGTCGCCGCGATCGAGTCGGTCGCCGACGTCTTCGGCATGACCGCCGGCATCCTGCCGAACAACTCCCTCACCTCGATGATCGCCTTCTACAGCGTGGGCCGCTACACCCCGGGCAGGACCGCCGCGCTCACCGCCGCCGGCGGCAGCGTGGTCTACGGGGTGGCGACCTTCCTGACCAGGCCGGAGGCCGGCTCCTGGATCGCGGGGATGATATATCCGCTGATCACCATAGGCGTCGGGCAGTTCGTCAGGATGCGCGCCGAGCTCAGGGAGCGCGGCCGGCGGGAGGCGGCCGAGAGCGCGGTCCGCGCCGAGCGGCGGCGCATCGCCAGGGAGTTGCACGACGTCGTGGCCCACCACATCAGCGTGATCAACGTGCTGGTCGGCGGCGCCAGGGCCACCCTGCCGCCGAGCGAGGACGTCGCCCTCGACGCCCTGGCCGGCGCGGAGCGGACCGCCCGCCAGGCGCTGGCCGAGATGCGCGAGCTCCTCAACGTGCTCAGGGCCGACGACCCGATCAGGACGGGCGACATGCTCACCACCGACGGCCTGCTCAGGGCCGGCGGCGTGCTCACCACCGACGGTCTGCACAGGGCCGAGGGGGGCGCCGACGCGGCGACCGGGGTGGGCGCGGCCCGGCTGCCCGCGCTGGTCCAGGAGGCCGAGACCGCCGGGCTGCCCGCGAGCCTGACCGTGACCGGCGAGCCCGTCACGCTGCCCGCCGCCGTCGACCACGCCGTCTACCGGATCGTGCAGGAGGCGCTGACCAACACCCGCAAGCACGCCTCGGGGGCTCGGGCGAGCGTCCGCCTGGCGTACGGGAGCGAGGCCGTCGAGGTCGAGGTCATCGATGACGGCCTGCCAGCGCCGACCGGTCGGACGGCTCCCGCGCCGGGGTTCGGGCTGGACGGGATGGCGGAGCGCGTGGCACTGTGCGGCGGCCTGCTGCGCACGGGTCCCCGCCTGGAGGGCGGCTTCGTCGTGCACGCCCGGATCCCCCTGGAGAGAACATGATCGCCGTACTGCTGGCCGACGACCACGCGCTGGTGCGCAAGGGCTTCCAGCTCATGCTCGACGCCCAGCCGGACATGCGCGTGGTGGGCCAGGCGGCCGACGGCGCGGAGGCGGTCGTGCTGAGCAGGCGGCTGCGCCCCGACGTGGTGCTCATGGACCTGCACATGCCCGGCCTGGACGGGGTACGCGCGACCGAGTGGATCACCGGCGAGCTGCCCGACGTGCGGGTGCTCGCGCTGAGCACGTTCGACCTGGACGAGAACGTGGTCGCGGCCCTGCGGGCGGGCGCCGCCGGGTTCCTGCCCAAGGACGTCTCGCCCGAGGAGCTGGTCGAGGGCGTCCGCGTGGTGCACCGCGGCGAGTCCGCCGTGGCGCCGCGGCTGCTGACCCGGCTGATCGGCACGTTCGTACGGGCGTCACGACCGCGCAGGCAGGCGGTTCCCACGCGGCTGGGCGGGCTGACCGAGCGCGAGCGCGAGACGCTCGTCCTGATCGCCCGCGGCAGGTCCAACGCGGAGATCGCCGAAGAGCTGGACGTCTCCCCCTCGACCGTCAAGAACCACGTGACCAGCGTGTTCGCCAAGATCGGCGCCCGGGACCGGGCGCAGGCGGTGATCGTGGCCTACGAGGCGGCGCTGATCACCCCTGGAGAGTAGGAGCAGGGTCCCAGAGACCGCGCGCGCGAACGGTCCCCCAGCAGGAAGAGAAACCGGCGGACCACGGCCACGCTGGAGTCATGACCGCAATTCGGGCAACCAACCTGACCAAACGCTACGGCGACACCGTGGCCGTCGCGGACCTGTCCTTCGACGTCGAACCCGGTCAGGTGACCGGATTCCTGGGTCCCAACGGCGCGGGCAAGTCGACCACCATGCGCATGATCCTCGGCCTGGACCACCCGTCGGGCGGCTCGGTCCTCGTGGACGGCACGCCGTACACCGAACTGCGGCATCCGCTGCGCAAGGTCGGCGCGCTGCTGGACGCCAAGGCCGTGCACGGCGGGCGCAGCGCCCGCAACCACCTGCTGGCCATCGCGCAGACCAACGGCATCCCGACCTCCAGGGTTGAGGAAGTGCTGGAGGTGGTCGGCCTGGCCAAAGTGGCCAAGCGGCGGATCGGCGGGTTCTCGCTCGGCATGTCGCAGCGGCTCGGCATCGCCGCCGCGCTGCTCGGCGATCCGGAGATCCTGCTCTTCGACGAGCCGGTCAACGGGCTGGACCCGGACGGCATCCTGTGGATCCGCACCTTCATGCGGAAGCTGGCGGCCGAGGGGCGCACGGTGTTCGTCTCCAGCCACCTGATGAGCGAGATGGCGCAGACGGCCGACCACCTGGTGGTGATCGGCAAGGGGGCGCTGATCGCCGACACGAGCGTGTCGGAGTTCATCGGGCGCAGCTCCCAGGCGTACGTACGGGTGCGCTCGCCACGGCTGGCCGAGGTGGCCGAGCTGATCAGGGTCGGCGAGCCGCACGGCGACCACCTGCGGGTGACCGGGGTGACGCCGCTGGAGATCGGCACGATCACCGCGCGGGCCGGGTTGCCGCTGGAGGAGCTGACGCTCGTCCAGCCCTCGCTCGAAGCGGCCTACATGGAGCTCACCAAGGACAGCCTGGAGTACTCGTCATGATGGACATCCTCAGGTCCGAGTGGACCAAGATCCGATCCGTCCGGTCCACCGTGTGGACGCTGGCCGTCACCGCCGGGCTGATGCTGGGCCTCTCCGCCCTCATCGGCATCGCGGCCAAGAGCACGGCCGACGGGCCGGTCCCGGGCGATCAGGCGATCACGATGAGCCTGACCGGTTCGATGATCGCCGCGCTGTCCATAGCCACCCTGGGTGTTCTGGTGATCTCCAGCGAGTACCGCACCGGGGGCATCCGCACCTCGCTCATGGCCGTGCCCAAGCGCATGCGCCTGCTGACCGGCAAGATCGTGGTGTTCGTCGTGATCTCGCTGGTCGTCTGCGTGGTCGCGTCGGCCGGCGCGATCGGCGTCGGCGTGGCGATCTTCCAGCCGCCGTCGATCGAACTGGGCGAGGTGGTGCGGTCCACGCTCGGGTCCGGTCTCTACCTGACCGCGTGCGGGCTGTTCGGGCTGGGGCTGGGCACGCTGGTCAGACACACGCCGGGCGCGATCGTGTCGGCCATCGCGCTGATCATGGTGCTGCCCATATTCGCGAACCAGCTCCCGGGCGACTGGGGCAAGACCGTGGCCGAGTACTTCACCACGAACGCCGGCCTGCTGGTCGTGTCCGGCCAGAGCAACGGCTCCCTGGGCCCGTGGAGCGGGTTCGCGGTCTACCTCGTCTGGGTGGCCGTCGCCGTGCTCGCGGGTGCCGTGCTGATGCGGCGGCGCGACGCGTGATCACTCGGCACGGAGGGCGATGACCGGGTCCAACCGGCCCGCCCTCCGCGCGGGGGCGACGCCGAAGAACACGCCCACCGCCGCCGACACCCCGAACGCGAGCGCGACCGACCACCAGGTGACCGAGGCGGGCACCGGCGTGAGCGCCTGGATGGCGAACGCGCCTCCCACGCCGAGCAGGATCCCGATGACGCCGCCGATCGTCGTCAGCAGCACCGCCTCGATCAGGAACTGGGCCAGCACGTCCCGCTGCTTGGCCCCGAGCGCCTTGCGCAGCCCGATCTCGCGGGTCCGCTCCCGGACGCTGACCAACATGATGTTCGACACGCCCACGCCGCCCACCAGCAGCGAGATGCCGGCGATCGCGGCCAGTACGCCGGTGAGCATGCCGAGCACGCTGCCGATCGTGCCGAGCAGCTGGGTCTGCGTGACGGCCGAGAACTTCTCCCCCGGGTACCTCTCGGTCAGCGCCGCCACGACCCGCTCCTGGAGCGGCTCGATCTCGTCGGGCCCCGAGGCGCCCACCGCGATGCCGTTGACCCTGGCGATGCCGAGCAGCCGCTGGGCCGTCGTCACCGGAATGTGCACCTCCTGGTCGCGCGAGACCCCGAAGGTCTGGCCGATCTTGGCGTAGACGCCGACGACCCGGAACCGCGCCCCGGAGACGGTGAGCTGCCTGCCGATCGGGTCGAGGTCGCCGAACAGCTTGTCGGCCACCTCGGAGCCGAGCACGGCGACCCTGCGCCGGGTGTCGACGTCGGTCTCGCTCAGGTGGCGGCCCTTGTCGAGCGGGCGCTCGAAGATGTTGGTGAGGTTCTGGTCGGTGCCGACGATGGTGACGAACGCCTCGCTCCCGCCGACCCGCACGGTCTCGCCCGACTGCAGCGACACCGTCACCTTGGCCGGGTCGCCGACCACGCGCCGCACGTACGCGACGTCGGCCAGGTTGAGCTTGCTCTGGGTCGGCGCCGCGCCCACGCTGAGCCGGCCCGGGACGACCAGGATGATGTTCGTCCCGAGGCCGGAGATCTCCTTCTCCACCGCGTCCTTCGCGCCGGTGCCGACGGCCACCAGGATCACCACGGCGAGCACGCCGATGATGACGCCGAGCATGGTCAGCACGCTGCGCAGCCGGTTGACCCGCAGCGCCTCCAGCGCCATCCCGAACGCCTCGCGCCCTCTCACTCCGGGTTACGCTCCGCGGTGTCGAGCTCGATGAGCCCATCGCGTACGTGGATCTGCCGCCGGGCGTGCCCCGCGACCTCCGGCTCGTGCGTGACCAGCACCACGGCCACCCCGCTGTCGCTGTTGAGCCGGTCGAGTATGGCCATGACCTCGGCGCCGTTGCGGGTGTCGAGGTTGCCCGTCGGCTCGTCGGCCAGCAGCACCTTGGGCTCGCCGACCAGCGCCCTGGCGATCGCCACGCGCTGCTGCTCGCCGCCGGACATCTGCGAGGGCCGGTGCTCCATCCGGTGCCCGAGTCCCACCGACTCCAGCGCCGCCCGCGCCCTGGACAGGCGCTCGGCCTTGCCGATCCCCCGGTAGACCAGCGGCAGCGCCACGTTGTCCAGCGCCGTGGTCCTGCCCAGCAGGTGGAACGACTGGAACACGAACCCGATGGTCTTGTTGCGCAGCTCGGCCAATTCGGTGTCGGACAGCCGCGACATCTCCACCCCGTTCACCCGGAGCCGCCCGGAAGTGGGCCGGTCGAGGCAGCCGAGCAGGTGCATCAACGTGGACTTGCCGGACCCGGACGGCCCGATGATGGCCACGAACTCGCCGCGGCCGATGCGGAGCGACACACCACGCAACGCCTCCACGGCGACGCCGTCGAGCTGGTAGCGCCTGGTGAGGTCGACGGCTTCCAGAGCGGCTGCCAAGGCGGTGGTCGTCATGGCAGTCGCTGCCCCTGTCGTACCGAGTCCGCGCCCTTGACCACGATCCGGTCACCGACCGACAGCCCGTTCAGCACCTCGACCACCGCCTCTCCCTGTGCGCCGAGCTTGACCACGCGGCGCTCCGCCGTACCGTTCCTGACCACCCAGACCACGCTCTCGCGCCCGCTGGAGACGATCGCCGAGGCCGGGGCCGCGATGGCGGCCGGCGACTCGCGGACCGTCAGCCGCGTCACCGCGCTCATACCCGGTTTCGGAGTGGGCGCCTCGGCTCCGTCGTCGAACCTGCCCGCGCCGAGCGTGAGCTGCACCGGGTAGCTGACACCGCCCGTCGTGCCCGCCAGCGGCGTCACGCCGACGCCCGTCACGCGCGCCGTGTAGCCCGCGCCGGGGACCGCGTCGAGCTCGACCGTCGCCTGGGTGCCCTTCTTGACCAGCAGCACGTCGGTCTCGTCGATGTCGGCGGAGAGCGTGAGCTCCGAGACGTCCGTGACGGTGACGATCGGGTCGCCCGCCGACACGGGGACGCCCGTGGCCACCGGCGTGCCGCCGCTCGCGGAGCCGCCCGAGGTGTCGGCGGGCAGTTGCTGGCCGCCGGTGGGCAGCTGGCTGAGCAGGCCGTTGAGGCTGCTCGCGGCGCCGCCGCCGGTGGGCCGGCCGAGCGTGACCACCCCGCCGAACGGCGCCTTGACGGTGAGCGACTTCACCGTGCTCTCCGCCGCCTTGACCGCGGCCTTCGCCTGGGACTTGGAGGCCGCCTGCAACGACGCCATGGACGACGTCAGCCCGCCGAACCCGCTGGTGACGCCGGCCAGCACGCTGTTGATCGACCGGTTGAGCTGGGCGGTGATCGACTTCAGCGCCCTGGTCTGCGCCTTGTGCTGGGCCTCGGCCAGGCCGATGGCGCTGAGCAGCTGCCGGCGGGCCTGGGCGTCGTCGATCTTCTTGGCCTCCCTGCGCGCCCTGGCGAAGTGCCTGGCCACCTTGCGGTCGAACGCGCCGGTGTCGAAGGAGGCGAGCCGGACGTTCGGGCGGCCCAGGCTCGGGGTGGCGGGCGAGGCCGACTTCGACGCCTGCCGAGCCTGTCTGAGCTGGTCCTGGGCCTGTGGTGAACGGATCTTGGCCACGATCTGGCCCTTGCGCACGTGGTCGCCCTCGCGTACGTAGAGCTTGGCGATCGTGCCCTGGGCGGGTGAGCGGAGGGTGGCCGTGGCGCGGGCGCCGATCGTGGCCGGCGCCTCGACGACCTCGGTGACGGGGGCGCGTTTGACGTCGGCCAGTTGTACGGCGGCCGGTTCCTCGGACGAGCAACCGGTCAGCGCGAGCAGGACGAGCAGCGGGGGGATGCCGCGACGGATCGTCACCCGACCCATCGTAGGAGCAGGGCGGTCCGGGCGGCTCTGGGCCTCCCGGGCTCAGCCCGAGGCGAGCTCGCGGCTGCGGTCGCGGGCGGCCTCGATGGCGGCCAGGAAGGCGGCGCGGACGCTGTGCCGTTCGAGCTCGGCGATCGCCGCGATCGTGGTGCCGCCGGGAGAGGTGACCGCCTCGCGCAGGATAACCGGGTGCTCGCCCGAGTCGCGCAGCATCACGGCGGCGCCCACGATCGACTGGGTGACCATGTCGAGCGCCGCGGCCCTGGGCATGCCGAGCAGGATCCCCGCGTCGACCATGGCCTCGACCAGGTAGAAGAAGTAGGCGGGCCCGCTGCCCGACAGTGCCGTGGCCGCGTCCTGCTGCGACTCGGGCATGCGCAGCACCTTGCCGACCGGCTTGAGCAGGTCCTCGGCGTGCTTGAGGTGCTCCTCGCCCGCGTGGGCGCCCGCCGAGATCACGCTCATCGCCTCGTCGAAGCGGATCGGCGTGTTGGACATGACCCTGACCACCGGCACCTCGACGCCGAGCCGCTGCTCGACGAAGGCGGTGGTGATGCCGGCGGCGGCGGTGATCACCAAGCGGTCGGCGGGGACGTAAGGGGCGATCTCCGCCAGCAGCGTCGCCATGTCCTGCGGCTTGACCGCCAGGATGAGCGTCTCGGCGGCCTTGGCCGCCTCGGCGTTGGTGACGGTCCGCACGCCGTACGCCTCACGCAGCGCCTGCGCTCGCTCCGGTCTGCGGGCCGTCGCCATGATGTCGCCCGAATCGAACCCTGCCCGAAGTAGACCAGACAGGAGGGCTTCGCCCATCTTGCCCGTGCCCAGAATCGCAATCACGCCGGTAGCCTACCTAGCTAGTGCCTGCTCACCAGCGACCGGGCGAAGAAGCCCAGGTTGCGCGGGCGCTCGGCGAGGCGGCGCATGAGGTAGGCGTACCAGTCGGTGCCGTAGGGCACGTAGACGCGCACCTGGGCGCCGAGCCCGGCCAGGCGGGCCTGCTCGGCGGGCCGCACGCCGTACAGCATCTGATACTCGAAGCCCGTCGCGTCCCGCCCGGTCAGCACGGCCAGCGCCGAGGCGATCTCCACCAGCCGGGGGTCGTGCGTGGCGACCATGGGATAGCCGGTGCCGTTCATCAGCACCTTGAGGCAGCGCACGAACGAGCGGTCGATGTCGGCCGGAGCGGTATGGGCGCCGGGCGCGGTGTAGGCGCCCTTGCACAGCCGCACCCTGGCCCCTTCGAGCCGCTCGCAGCGCTCGCGGGCGTCCGGCAGGTACGCCTGCACCACGACGCCCACGTCGGGATGCTCCTTGCGCAGCGTGGCGTGCACGGAGTGGAGCGTGGGGATCGTGTCGTGCTCCTCGGCGTCGAGGGTGATCGTCACTCCCCTGGCCGCGGCGGCCTCGCAGATGGTGGCCGCGTTGTCGAGCGCGAGCTGCTCGGAGAGCCGCAGCCCCAGCGCGGTCAGCTTGATCGACACGTCGGCGTGCTGAGGCAGCCGGCCGAGCAGCGCGAGGTGGTCCTGGACCGAGCGCTCGGCCCGCGCCCGGTCGGTGACGTCCTCGCCCAGGTGGTCGACGGTGACGAGCAGCCCGTCGCGGGTCAGCCGGGCGATGACCGCGTCGACGTCGTCGGCGACATAGCGCCTGACCACGTCCCTGGTCAGCGGCGATGTGGTGACGACCCGCTCGGCGAGGTCGCTCCTGGAGACGGCCAACAGGGCCTGACGCAGCACGTGTTCAACCCTAACTTCACCGGCGCGGTTTCCGCCGGATCCCGGCGGCTGAACCTCCGAGGCGTCCCATTCGTCCAAGAAGTATGCGCACAATGACAGCGACTCTTCTGGCCGGATGTCTGGTGCTTGCGACGAGCTGCGGGGCCCCGGCGCCTGCCAAGCAGGCCCCCGCCTCCGCCCCTCAGGTGCCGGTCACCACTGACCCCGTGGCGAGCGGACCCGCCGAGACGACTCCCACGAAGTCTCCGAAACCGGTCAAGCCCACGGGCGACACGATCAACACGCACAAGGTCCGCTGGACCAAGGCGCAGCCGACGTCCCACGGCCGCAAGCTCAAGCTGACCTGGTGGTCGGGCGTGGCGCCGTGCAGCGTCCTGGACCGGGTCAAGGTCAAGGAGACGGGCAAGCGCGTCACGGTCACGCTCTACGAGGGCACCGCCCCCAAGGCCAAGGACGTCGCCTGCATCATGATCGCGGTGGAGAAGACCACGACGGTCAAGCTCAAGTCGCCGCTCGGCAAGCGCAAGGTCGTGGACGGCGCCAAGCCCTGAACCTCCGCTATGAGACCTCCGGCACATGTGTCGGAGGTCTCGTCTTGCAGGGGGGAATGCGGGTGCTCGGGCTGGGGTTGAGTCGGGTAGGCTCAAGCTGTTTGACAAACGGTTCGGGCATTCGTACGTTGAGTCCAACCGACTCAACTTTAACTACAGGGACGTACTCATGGCACGTGCGGTAGGTATCGACCTTGGGACGACCAACTCCGTCGTCTCGATCCTCGAGGGCGGTGAGCCCACCGTCATCGCCAACGCGCAGGGCTCGCGGACCACGCCGTCCGTGGTCGCCTTCGCGAAGAACGGCGAAGTCCTGGTCGGCGAGGTCGCCAAGCGACAGGCCGTCACCAACGTGGACCGGACCATCCGCTCTGTCAAGCGCGAGATGGGCACCAACTGGTCCCAGGAGATCGACGGCAAGAAGTTCTCCCCCCAGCAGATCAGCGCCTTCGTCCTGCAGAAGCTGAAGCAGGACGCGGAGGCCTACCTGGGCGAGAAGATCACCGACGCGGTGGTCACCGTCCCGGCCTACTTCAACGACGCGCAGCGCCAGGCCACCAAGGAGGCCGGCACGGTCGCGGGCCTCAACGTGCTCCGCATCATCAACGAGCCGACCGCGGCGGCGCTCGCGTACGGGCTCGACAAGGAGCAGGACCAGACGATCCTGGTCTTCGACCTCGGCGGCGGCACCTTCGACGTGTCCCTGCTCGACGTCGGCCAGGAGGACGGCCACGGCTTCGTCGAGGTCAAGGCGACCTCCGGCGACAACCACCTCGGTGGTGACGACTGGGACCAGCGGGTCGTCGACGAGCTGGCCAACCGGTTCAAGAACGCGCACGGCGTCGACCTGTCCAAGGACAAGATGGCCCTCCAGCGCCTGCGTGAGGCGGCGGAGAAGGCCAAGATCGAGCTGTCCAGCCAGGCCGAGACCAACATCAACCTGCCCTACATCACCGCTTCGTCCGAGGGCCCGCTGCACCTCGACGAGAAGCTGACCAGGGCGGAGTTCCAGCGGCTGACCGCCGACCTGCTCGAGCGGACCAAGGGCCCGTTCCACCAGGTCATCAAGGACGCCGGCATCAAGGTCTCCGACATCGCCCACGTGGTGCTCGTCGGCGGCTCGACCCGCATGCCCGCCGTCTCCGAGCTCGTCAAGGAGCTGACCGGCGGCAAGGAGCCCAACAAGGGCGTCAACCCGGACGAGGTCGTCGCCATCGGCGCCGCCCTGCAGGCCGGCGTGCTCAAGGGTGAGGTCAAGGACGTCCTGCTGCTCGACGTGACCCCGCTGTCGCTGGGCATCGAGACCAAGGGCGGGATCTTCACCAAGATCATCGAGCGCAACACGACGATCCCGACCAAGCGCTCCGAGGTCTTCACCACGGCCGAGGACAACCAGCCGTCGGTGCAGATCCAGGTCTACCAGGGCGAGCGCGAGATCGCCTCGTACAACAAGAAGCTGGCCACGTTCGAGCTGACCGGCATCGCCCCGGCGCCGCGCGGCATCCCGCAGATCGAGGTCACCTTCGACATCGACGCCAACGGCATCGTCAACGTCTCCGCCAAGGACCTGGGCACGGGCAAGGAGCAGACGATGACGATCACCGGCGGCTCCGCGCTGCCGAAGGACGACATCGAGCGGATGATGCGCGAGGCCGAGTCGTACGCCGAGGAGGACAAGAAGCGCCGCGAGGAGGCCGAGGTCCGCAACAACGCGGACGGGCTCGCCTACCAGACGGAGAAGTTCCTCCGCGAGAACGACGACAAGGTCCCCGGCGAGATCAAGACCGAGGTCAACGACGCGCTCGCCGAGCTGAAGAAGGCTCTTGAGGGCACCGACACCGACGTCATCCGCAACTCGGCCGAGAAGCTCGCGACCGTCAGCCAGAAGATGGGCTCGGCGATCTACGCGCAGAGCCAGGGTCAGCAGGCCGACGGCGAGGGCGCTCCGCAGGACGCCGCGGCCGGCGAGCAGCAGAAGGCCGACGAGGACGTGGTCGAGGCCGAGATCGTCGATGAAGACCAGCCGAAGAAGGACAAGTGATGCCGACGCGTGACAACGGGCACGACGAGCCGGTGATCCGCGACAACCGTAAGATCGACCCGGAGACGGGCCAGGTGCGCGAACGTCCGCAAGACCAGGAGGCCCCCGCTCCCCCCGCCCCCACCGAGGTGGCGGCGCAGGACGGGGACCTGCTGGGGCAGCTCTCCGAGCGGACGTCCGACCTGCAGCGCCTCCAGGCGGAGTACACCAACTACCGCAGGCGGGTCGAGCGTGACCGGGTCGCGGTTCGCGAGCAGGCCGTCGCGAGCGCCCTCCAGGAGCTCCTGCCCGTGCTCGACGACATCGGCAGGGCACGTGATCACGGCGAGCTCACCGGTGGCTTCGCGAAGGTGGCAGAGTCACTGGAAGCGGCGGTCACCAAGCTCGGCCTCAACTCCTTCGGGCAGAAGGGCGACCCGTTCGACCCGACCGTTCACGAGGCGCTGATGCACAGCTACTCGCCGGACGTCACCGAGCCGACCGCGGTCGAGGTGCTACAGCCCGGTTACCGGATGGGTGACCGGGTGCTCCGCCCGGCACGGGTGGCCGTGGCGGAGCCAGAAGACGCCCCTCCGGCGTCCGACGACGACAACTGACGAAGAAGAACGAAGGGCGATAGATGAGCACCAAGGACTACCTGGAGAAGGACTACTACGCCGTCCTTGGTGTGCCCAAGTCAGCCACCGCCGAAGACATCAAGAAGGCCTACCGCAAGCTGGCCCGGCAATACCACCCCGACACCAACCAGGGCGACGTGACCAAGGAGACCAAGTTCAAGGAGGTCTCCGAGGCCTACGACGTCCTGTCCGACGGCAAGCGCCGCAAGGAGTACGACGAGGCGCGCACGCTGTTCGGGTCGGGGGTGGGCGGCCAGCGTCCCGGCAGTGGCGGCTTCCCGTTCGACTTCGGCGACCTGTTCGGCGGCACCGCCAGCCAGCAGCAGCAGGGCCACGGTGCGGGTGAGCGGCTCGGCGACCTGTTCGGCGGGCTGTTCAACCGCGGCGGCGGCTCGGCCCGTACGACCAGCACCACCAGGCCGCGGCGTGGGCAGGACATCGAGTCCGAGGTCACGCTCACGTTCACCGAGGCGGTCGAAGGCTCCACGGTGTCGCTCCGGCTGACCAGCTCGGCCGCCTGCACGGCGTGCAGCGGCACCGGGGCCAAGGCCGGCACCACCCCGCGGGTCTGCCCGACCTGCGAGGGCACCGGGGCGGCCAGCCGCAACCTGGGCAACTTCGCCTTCTCCGAGCCCTGCCGCGACTGCAAGGGCCGTGGCCTGCTCGTGGACGACCCCTGCCCCGTGTGCGAGGGCAGCGGCCGGGCCAAGAGCACCCGCAACATCCAGGCGCGCATCCCCGCGGGGGTGGCCGACGGCCAGCGGGTCAAGCTCAAGGCCAAGGGCGCCCCGGGCGAGAACGGCGGCCCGGCCGGCGACCTCTACATCCTCGCGCACGTCAAACCGCATGCCGTGTTCGGCAGGACGGGCGACAACCTGACGATCACCGTGCCGGTGACGTTCTCCGAGGCCGCGCTCGGCGCCGAGATCAAGGTGCCGATTCTCAAGGGCCTGCCGGTCACGCTGCGCATCCCGACAGGCACCCCCAACGGCCGCACGTTCCGGGTTCGCGGCAGGGGCGTCGCCCGCAAGGACGGCACCAAGGGCGACCTGCTCGCCACCGTCGAGGTGGTCGTCCCCAAGACGCTGGACGACAAGTCCCGCGAACTCCTCACGGAGTTCAACACCGCGACCGCGGGCGAGGACCCGCGGGCTGATCTCATACAGAGAGCCAGAAGCGAGTAGCCGATGGACGCCAACTATTTCGACCTGTCAGACGAAACACCGGTCTATGTGATCTCGGTTGCCGCGCAACTGTCGGGTCTCCACCCGCAGACGCTGCGGCAGTATGACCGGCTCGGACTGGTCTGTCCAGGCCGTACGGCGGGGCGCGGCCGCCTCTACTCCACCCGCGACATCGTCCAGCTCCGCGAGGTCCAGCGGCTCTCCCAGGAGGAGGGCATCAACCTCGCGGGCATCAAGCGGATTCTCGAGCTCGAGAACGAGGCTCTGCGGCTGCGTGAGGAGGTTCACCGCCTCCGCGCCGAGATGCAGATGGTCAGGGCGCTGATCCGCTACGAGCTGCCACCGGGGGCCTAGAAACACATGGACTACAAGCTCACCCAGAAGAGCCAGGAAGCTCTCTCCGGGGCCATGCGGCGTGCCGCCGCGGAGGGCAATCCGGAGATCGCGCCCGCGCACCTGCTGACCACCCTGCTCGCCCAGACGGGCGGCACCGCCGTTCCGCTGCTCGAAGCCGTCGGCGCCGACTGGAAGACGCTGCGCGCCAAGGCCGAGGAGCAGCTCGCCGCGCTGCCGAAGGCCCAGGGCTCCACCGTGAGCGCGCCGTCGAGCTCCCGCCAGCTGCTGACCGTGATCAACACCGCCGCGCAGCGGGCCAAGCGGCTCGAGGACGAGTACGTCTCCACCGAGCACCTGCTCGTCGGCCTGGCCACCGACGGCGGCCAGGTCGCCGAGCTGCTGAAGTCCCAGGGGGCGACCCCGCAGGCGCTGCTCGACGCCTTCGAGAAGGTACGCGGCCACGCCCGCGTCACCAGTGAGACGCCCGAGGACACCTACCAGGCGCTGGAGAAGTACGGCGTCGACCTGACCGAGCGGGCCCGCAGCGGCAAGCTCGACCCGGTCATCGGCCGTGACTCCGAGATCCGCCGGGTCGTGCAGGTCCTGTCCCGGCGCACCAAGAACAACCCCGTGCTGATCGGCGAGCCCGGCGTCGGCAAGACGGCCGTCGTCGAGGGCCTGGCCCAGCGCATCGTGGCCGGCGACGTGCCCGAGTCGCTGCGCAACAAGCGGCTCATCTCGCTCGACCTGGGCGCGATGGTCGCGGGCGCGAAGTACCGCGGCGAGTTCGAGGAGCGGCTCAAGGCCGTGCTCTCCGAGATCAAGGAGAGCGACGGGCAGATCGTCACGTTCATCGACGAGCTGCACACGGTCGTCGGGGCGGGCGCCGCCGAGGGCGCGATGGACGCGGGCAACATGCTCAAGCCCATGCTGGCCCGCGGCGAGCTCCGCATGATCGGCGCCACCACCCTCGACGAATACCGCGAGCGCATCGAGAAGGACCCCGCGCTGGAGCGCCGCTTCCAGCAGGTCTACGTCGGCGAGCCCACGGTCGAGGACACGATCGCGATCCTGCGCGGGCTCAAGGGCCGCTACGAGGCCCACCACCAGGTCCAGATCGCCGACAGCGCGCTGGTCGCCGCCGCCGCGCTCTCCGACCGCTACATCACCAACCGCTTCCTCCCCGACAAGGCCATCGACCTGGTCGACGAGTCCGCCTCCCGGCTGCGCATGGAGATCGACTCGCGGCCCGTCGAGATCGACCAGCTCCAGCGCAACGTCGACCGGATGAAGATGGAGGAGCTGGCTCTGTCCAAGGAGACCGACGAGGCCTCCATCCAGCGGCTCGAACGCCTCCGCAAGGAGCTGGCCGACCGCCAGGAGGAGCTCAACGCCCTCGTCGGCCGCTGGGAGACCGAGAAGGCCGGCCTGAACAAGGTCGGCGAGCTCAAGAAGCAGCTCGACGAGGCCAGGAGCAGCGCCGAGCGGGCGCAGCGCGACGGCGACTTCGAGGCCGCGTCCCGGCTCATGTACGCCGAGGTGCCACGCCTGGAGCAGGCCCTGCGGGCCGCCTCCGAGGCCGCCACCCCCGACAACGCCATGGTCAAGGAGGAGGTCGGCCCCGACGACATCGCCGAGGTCATCTCGTCCTGGACGGGCATCCCGGCGGGCCGCCTGCTGGAGGCTGAGACGGCCAAACTGCTGCGGATGGAGGAGGAGCTGGGGCGGCGCCTCATCGGGCAGCAGCAGGCCGTACAGGCCGTCTCCGACGCCGTACGACGGAGCCGGGCCGGGATCTCCGACCCCGACCGGCCCACGGGCTCGTTCCTGTTCCTCGGCCCGACGGGTGTCGGCAAGACCGAGCTGGCCAAGGCGCTGGCGGAGTTCCTGTTCGACGACGAGCGGGCGATGACCCGCATCGACATGAGCGAATACTCCGAGAAGCACAGCGTCGCCCGGCTCGTCGGCGCGCCTCCCGGCTACGTCGGCTACGAGGAGGGCGGCCAGCTCACCGAGGCAGTCAGGCGGCGGCCCTACACGGTCGTGCTGCTCGACGAGGTGGAGAAGGCCCACCCCGAGGTCTTCGACATCCTGCTGCAGGTGCTCGACGACGGCCGGCTGACCGACGGCCAGGGCCGTACCGTCGACTTCCGCAACACGATCCTGATCCTCACCTCCAACATCGGCTCGCAGTTCCTGGTCGACCCAAAGCTGGCCAACGGCGCCAAGCGCGAGGCCGTCCTGGGCGCGGTGCGCAACGCGTTCAAGCCGGAGTTCCTCAACCGGCTCGACGACGTGATCCTGTTCGACGCGCTCGGCTCGGAAGAGCTGACGCGCATCGTCGACCTCCAGGTCGAGCGCCTGGCCCAGCGACTGGCCGACCGCCGGCTGACGCTGGAGGTCACCGACGCGGCCCGCGAGTGGCTGGCGCTCACCGGCTACGACCCGATGTACGGGGCGCGCCCGCTGCGCCGCCTGGTGCAGTCGGCGATCGGCGACAAGCTGGCCAAGTCGGTGCTGTCGGGTGAGGTCGTGGACGGCGACCGCGTCCTGGTGGACCTCGGCGACGACGAGCTCACCATCGCCCGCGGCTGACCCCGCGCTCGCGACGCCCCGGAGACCGGCTGGTTTCCGGGCGTCGGCGTTTCATGACACGGGCCACCCCCCCTTTCGAAAACAGCATGGAAAGACTCGGTCACGTTCGGTAATGTGTGCGGTGGGTGAGGACGCTGTGACAGGAGGTGCGCGATGGCGATCCGCCGTTCCGCCGCCAAACGGCATGGCCTGCCCTCGATCGTGCAGTTGCGGCTCACGCCGACACCGGCTCAGGCCGAGGCGCTGGCGGCAGCGGTGCTGGTGTGTAGTCAGGCTGCCACCGTCGTGTCCCGGCTGGCCTGGCAGCACCGCGTCTTCACGGTGGTGGAGTTGCACCGGCTGGCCTATTACGCGGTGCGGGCGCAGGTGGCCGGGCTGGGCGCGCAGGCGGCTGTGCGGGCTATCGCCCGGGTCGCCAGCGCCTACGCCAACCGGCGCTCCACCAAGAAACGCGCTCACATCTTCCGCCCGCACGGCGCCGTCCCCTACGACGCCCGGCTGATGAGCTGGAGTCGCGATGCCCGGACGGTGTCGTTGTGGACCCCCACCGGCCGCGTTACCGTCCCCTACACCGGCCGGCCAGAAGACCTCAAGGCCGTGGATACGCTGCCGATGGGGGAGGCAGACCTGATCTGTCGACGCGGGGTGTGGCTGCTGCAGGTCGCCCTCACCCTGCCCAAGCCAGCGGTGCGTGAGCCGGTCGGCGGCTTTGTGGGGGTGGATCAAGGGGTGGCGAACCTGGCGGTCACCTGCGACGGCGCGGTGCTGCCCGGCCCGGCCCTGCCTGGGCCGATCGGCGGCAACGGCCACGTCCGCACCCTGCGGGAACGGCGGCACCGCCAACGCCGACGGTTGCAGAAGAAGGGCACCTCGGCGGCGCGGCGGGTGCTGCGCCGCCTGTCCGGGCGTGAGCACCGGATGACGACCGACCTCAACCACCAAATCAGCACATACGTGGTGCGTGAAGCCGAACGCACCGGCCGTGGTGTCGCCCTGGAAGATCTTCAGGGTATCCGCGGCCGGGTAAGGGCTTACCGGTTCCAGCGGCGCACCCTGCACGGCTGGGCGTTCGCCCAGCAGATCGCCTTCACCCGCTACAAGGCCGCCCGCGCCGGAGTCGCTTTCCTGCTGGTCGACCCCGCGTATACCTCGCAGGCGTGTCCGGAGTGCGGGTGCGTGTCCAGGGCGAACCGGCCGGCGCGGGGCCGGTTCGTCTGCACCCGGTGTGGCCTCGCTGGGCACGCCGACCACATCGCGGCCCGCAACATCGCCACACGCGGCATAGCGGGCTGGGCTGCCATCAACCAGCCACACGCTACCGGCCTCCCTTCACCCAGACGGGACCGCGAGAGCAAACCATCAGCTTCAACCGGTGGTAGTTGATGGCACGGTCAACGGCGGCCCTCCGTCGTCAAGCGTTGCGCCACCCTTCCGGCAAGCCGGCCCGCGACGGAGGCGGTCGTGGCTAGCTTCGGCTCTCGTCGCATCATCGAAAGCCGAAGCAGGAGGACGTGCAGTGTCATCTCGGAAGTTCCGCGGCATCCTCGCGGTGGCCACGCTGACCGTGGCAGTGAGCGGGGCAGTGAGCTGGATGGCCACGGGCCCCGCAGGCGCCTACGCCTCCTCCGACGCCTCGGATGCCTGTGGCGGCCCGTCGGCGGATATGACGGCGTCCGTGTCCACGTCCACGTCCACGTCCACGTCCGTATCCGCGTCCACGGTCCGTGTCTGCGACGACAGCACGGATCTCGTGGTGCCGGCCGGGTCGCAGAGCGGCACGATGGCCCGTTCGGCCGGCGACCGCCTGTCCATGGCCGCGGTACGCCTGGCCGACCGGCTCGGCGTCACCGGCCTGGCGACGGGCCATTCGGTGATGAACATCGCCGACCAGGGCGGGATGGCCGCCACCACGGGCGCCTCGACGCTCCCCGGCGGCATCCCCGGCGCGGCGGGCCTGGCGGACGTGTCGAGGCTGGCGGAGGCACCCGACCTCCCCATGCCGCGGCGCCTGCCGCACACCGGCAAGCCCACCGTGGACATGCCCGGCGACGCGACCACGGCCGGCTCACGCATCGTGGGCACCGTGGCCAAGTCTCCCGTCGACCCGCTCCGGCCCGTCGACCCGCTCCGGCCCGTCAACGCGCTCCCGCCTGTCAACGCGCTCCCGCCCGTCGATCAGGTGAAGCGCGAGACCGTCGCCCCCGTACTGCCGGAGGTGCCCGAGCACGCCCCCGCCGTCGACGGCGTCAACGGCCTGATCCAGCGACTGGCCCTGGACTGACGCCTCGCGCCCACGCACGCTCACGCCCCCACCCACCGGACAGCGCGCAGCACTCACCCACGGAACGGCTCGCGCCACCCGCCCAACAGGACAGGCCGCGCCATGCACCAGAGGAGACGGCCCGCGCAACCCATCCGCGGATCACGCCATGCGCCCAGCAGGACAGATCGCGCCGCCCTCCTACAGGGGGCGGATCGCGTCATCTGCCCACGGCCTCCCTCGTCAGGAAACCAGGGCGTCCAGGTCGTCCTCCGGCAGGCCGAGGTCCACCCGGATGCGGTAGCGGGTGCGCAGCAGGGCCACCTGCTCGGGGTCGTTCTCCTCGCAGGCCAGCACCGCCTGGGTCGCCCACTCGTGCCCCGCCCTCAGGTCACCGTAGGCCACCAGGGTCTCGGCGATCGTGTGAGCGGTCGCCGTGGTGACACGGCCCTCCGCGCGGATGGTCTCGATGACCTCCCTTGCCTCGTCCGGTCTGTCGAGCTCGAAAAGCGTGTCGGCTATGCCGGCTCGCGGGTCGATGCTCGACTCGCCACCGTCTTCCATCGCACGCTGGAAGCACTCCATCGCACGTGCGGGTTGTCCCGCCGCTCGCCATTCCTCGGCGGCCAGGACCAGGATGGATGCCCTGGAAACGTCGCCCGACGAATAGCCGAGCGCGACGTCGTACAGCCGCTTCGCCAGCGAACCGTGGTCGTCGGCCAGCAGTGCCTGCTCTAGCAGGCGATCAAGGTGCTCACGGGTCACATGCGCCACACCGCGAGACTACCGAGCCGCTTGCGGTTTTGCCCGGTCAATGCACATCGCGGATCTCGCACGGGTTCGGCAACGTAGCGTTAAAGTATGACTACAGTCAGCGTGTCTGTGCTGGTCGGAGGGGATATAACCGTCGCGCTCGTCCGCTAGTGGAGGGAGTCGCGATGGGCATGTCCAAGCAGATGACCTTCATCTTGGTCTGCGTCATCGTGCTGTCGGCCGTGATTCCGGGGGCGGTCGGCTACCTTTCGGCCCGACTGGAGGCCATCGAATCGGCTGAGCGAAACCTCCATGCGCTGGAAGCCAGGCTGCACACCAGGATGGCGAGGGAGGCACGCGACGCACGACCGGTGACGCTCCCGGCACCGTGCGTGCCGGGCACCGGCCCGTCGCGGACCCAGCCGCACCAGCCGCCCGCCGCCGCGCTCGTCCCGGAATCGAACGACCAGGCACAGCACCAGCACGGCTCGACTCCCGCCTGGCTCCCCGAACTCCTCAGGGAGCTACACGAAACCGAGTAGCCGCCCAGAACGCCTCCAGGAGGACTTGGGCACCCTGCAGAGAGCCTGGAACGTGACCCGGGCGCCTCAAGGAGACCAGGACTTGAGCTGGCGGGACAGGAAGCCGCGGATCAGCTGCTTGGCCGCCTCGATGATCTCCGGCGACCCGTCGGGATCGCGGCGGAAGGCCAGCTTCAGCACCGCGTCGCCCGCCTCGACGGCGACCAGCACGGCCAGGTCGAGCTCCTGGCTGTCGGCCAGCCCGAACTCCTTCAGCAGCAGTCCGCGCAGCCGTCCGGCGATCACCATGTTGTTGTCGGAGTCGGAGTCGAGCAGGTTGAGGTCGACCACGTCGCCGAAGCGCAGGTTCCTGAATCCGGGCACGGTCCGATGCATGTCGACGAACTCGTCGATGATCGCGTCGACCGCCTCCCACCAGCCGCGGTAGTCCTCTTCGAGGAACCTGCGGCCGACCCGGGAGACGAACTGCTCGACGTTGCGCCGGGTCAGCTCCTGCGTGATGGCTCGCTTGTCGGGAAAGAACTGGTAGACCGACCCGATCGCGACGCCGGCTCGCTCGGCGATGCGGGTGGTGGACAGACCCTCGTAGCCCATCTCGTCGAGCAGCTCGGCGCACGCGTCGAGCATCCGCTCGACGCGGCGGGCACTGCGGCGCTGCGTCGGCCGTCGCCGGAGCGATTTGGGCGGCGCGCAGCCGTCTTCAATCATCGGGGAGGACACGGGTTCCATCTTCCCCCCAAGTGCACGATCGTTACCTGGCGAATGGCGGAATTGCTGTGACGCCGGTCACTCGTGCCAGTCGCCGCAGCGCTCCCGGCGAGATCCTCGACAGCGCGTAGCCGATCTTCCCTTCCGCATTGACCGGCACGACGGCCTGGTCACGGTGTACGGCCCGCAGGATGTGGGCGGCGACGCGCTCGGGCGGGTAGCCGCGGCGGGCGAGCCGCTGTTCGGCCGTCTCCCTGATGTCCGGTCCGACGTACGTGGCGTTGCGCGCGATGGGCGTGGACACGAAACCGGGGCAGATCACGGTGACCCCGATGCCCCGCTCGGCGACTTCCGCCCTGAGGCAGTCGCTCAGCATCTTCACGGCCGCCTTCGAGGTGGAGTAGGCGGGCAGCAACCGCGACGGTACGAACGCGGCCAGCGAGGCGATGTTGACGATGTGGCCGCCTTCTCCCCGCTCGACCATCTGAGCGGCGAACAGGCGGCAGCCGTGGATGACGCCCCACAGGTTGACGTCGAGGGTCCGGCGCCAGTCGTCGACCGAGTGGTCGAGGAATGGCCCGCTGACCGCGATCCCGGCATTGTTCACCACAATGTCCGGCACTCCATACTCAGCGCGGATATTTCTGGCGAAGTCTTCCATCTGGGTGGTGTCGGCGACATCGACCCGTACGGCGTGGGCCGTGCCGCCGAGGTCCTTGGCGATGCCGTCGGCCGTGCGCGTCGCCGTTTCGAGATCGAGGTCCGCGCAGACGACCTCGGCCCCATGCGCCGCGAAGGCGCGTGCGGTGGCGCGTCCGATGCCGCTGCCCGCGCCGGTGATCACCACCAGTTGCCCGTGGAAGGCCTTCTGTCCCTTCTCGACGCGTGCTCCGCGCAGGCTTCTGGTGGGCGCGCCGCCGTCGGTGTGGGTGGCGAACTCGGCGATCATCCTGGCGATGACCTCGGGATGGCTGCGCTGGGCCCAGTGACCGGCCGCGATCTTGCGGTGCCAGAACTTCGGGACCCCCTGCCCGAGGGAGGCCAGCAATGCCGGGGTGACGAACGGGTCCCGCGTCGGCTCGATGAGCTGGACGGGCACGGCGACGGTCGGACCGCCACCACGGCCGGCGTCACCACGGCCGGCGTCACCACGGCCGGCGTCACCACGGCCGGCGTCACCACGGACCGCCTCGCCACGGACCGCCTCGTCGACGCGGGATCGGCCGGACGCGTCACCGCCGGGCCGGTCGGCCATGTTGCCGCGGTAGAGCCGCAGACCGTTGCGGGCGTCACTGACCAATGTCTCGGCCGGGTGGCCCGGCCTGGGCTCGATGCCCTCGTTCAGCCGCATCGTCCGTTCCAGGACCCGCGGCATGAACGTGCTCCAAGCCACCTCGGGCAGCACCGGAAGCTGGAAGACGCCGATGTACCAGGATCTGGCCCGCTGTGCCAGCACGTCGCGCCGCCGGCCGTGCCTCATGAAGTGGCGCCACTGCGCGAGACCCGGGCCGCCGAAGCTGGTGAAGGAGGCCACCCGGTCGCGGAGTCCGGGCCGGGTCACCGCGTCCCAGCCCTGCAGCGAACCCCAGTCGTGCCCCACCAGATGGACCCGCGGCTTGCCGATCGCGTCGAGCACCGCCGCCAGGTCGGCGGCGAGCCGGTCGAAGACGTAGTCGCGGGTGTGGCGCGGGGCCGTCGAGGAGCCCGCGCCGCGTACGTCGTAGCGGACCACGTGGAAGCGGTCGCGCAGCAGCTCGGCGACCTCGTCCCAGACCCGGTGCGTGTCCGGGTAGCCGTGCACGAGCAGGATCGTGGGGTCGCCGGGATCGCCTTCCTCGAAGACCGCCAACCGCACGTCATCGGACTCGACCCAGCGCATCGTGACCTCCTATTAGACGTAGAGTCCAATGATAGATCCCGTCAAGGACGGGCGGCCAGCCCTGTACAGGACCGCAGAGCCTTCCAGTCGGCCACCGCCTGTGTCTTGGCCGTGCCCGTCATGGGGATCGGTACTCCCCCCTGGATCGTGGCCGGTGTCCACTGGTCCTTGAGCACCTTGCGACCCTTGATGGTGAGCGTCAGCACGCCGGTCTTGCCGGTGGTGGCGGGCGTGGAGTTGTAGAAGACGAAGTTGCCCAAGCCGTAGCTGACATACCCGTTGCCGATGTACCCGGCGCCGAGCAGGATGTGCGCGTGCCCGCCGACCACCACGTCGGCGCCCGCCTTGATCAGCTTCGGGCCGAGCGCGAGCTGCGCCGGGTTGGGGCACTTCTGCATCTCGGTGCCCCAGTGCAGGTGCACGATGACGGTGTCGGAGTTCTTGCGAGCCTGCCGTACGGCCTGGAGCAGGCGCGGCTCGTCCTTGGCCGACGCGAGCCCGCCCTTGTCGGGCGTCGCCGTCCACGCCTGGATGAACTCGGCGTCGAGCACCTGCGTGGCGCCGAGGATGGAGACCCGGTTGCCGTTGACGGTCTTCCTGAATGGCTTGTAGGCCTGCGTGGAGTTCGCCCCGATGCCCACGATCGGGAACTTGCTCTGCTTGATCGCCGCCAGCGAGTCGGCGAGCCCGGTCTCCATGTAGTCCATGCCGTGGTTGTTGGCCATCGACGCCACGTCCACCCCGGCGGCCTTCAGCGCGGCGAACGCCGTGGCGGGCGCCCTGAAGGTGAACTCCTTGCCGGGCGCGGGCGTACCGCCGGTCGTGATCGCCGTCTCCAGGTTGACCATCGCGAGGTCGGCCTTGCGCAGCACCTCCGCGATCGGCCCGAGCGCCGTGCGCGGCGCGGCGAGCCTGTTGCGCAGCCCACCCTCGAAGTGCACGTCCCCGCCGAACGAGATGGTGTACGGCCGCCGGGCTGGGGTGGCGGAGACCTTCGCCTCTTTCGGTTCCTCCGCCGCCTGTTCGGTCTTCGGCGGCTGCTCCGGCTCGGCCGCCGTGCATGCGGCGACAGCGGCCAGCGTGACGGCGAGGGGCGCCGAGAGTAGGGGACGGGGGAGTCTCATGTGCGGTCGCTTCCGCTCGATCCTGACTTTCAGCCATCGAGCATGGCATGAGCGGATGAACCGCGGCGATTCTAGCTAAGCTGACCTTCTGTCATGAGACGAGTCATGGCATCGAGGCACCCCTGGTCCAGCGGCGTGTAGACGATCATGCGAGTCTCGGGCGCCGACGAGAGGTTGAAGCTCGTCGTCCTGAAGCTGATCCGGCCCATCTGCCGGTGCTCGAACGTCTTCACGCGCGGCCCGGGCTCGGCCACGTCCTGCCTGGCCCAGAGCCGGGCGAACTCGGCGCTCTCCGCGGCGAGCCGCCGGACGAAGTCCTGCCAGCACGGGTCGTCGGAGTGGCGGCTGTAGGCGCCCCTGAAGACGGCGACGGTACGGGGCAGCTCCTGACCGCGGTTGACCAGCATGGTCGTCCAGGATGGCTTGACGAAGGTCTGCCAGAGCGAGTTGCGCTCGCACTCCGGAGCGTCGACGGTCTCGGGGAAGATCGTGGCATAGGCGGAGTTCCAGGCCAGCAGGTCGCAGCGGCTGTTCGTGATGCACGCGGGCATCGCGCCGAGCTGGTCGAGTATGGCCTGCATCTCCGGCGTCACCGGCGTGGAGTCGTCGAGGATGGGTGTGCCCGACTGGCCCGCGAGCCGGTAGAGGTGCTGCCGCTCGGCGGTGTCGAGCCGGAGCGTGCGCGAGATCGCGTCGAGCACCTGACTGCTGGCGTTGATCGGCCGCCCCTGCTCCAGCCACGTGTACCAGGTGACGCCCACCCCCGCGAGCTGGGCGACCTCCTCGCGGCGCAAGCCGGGCGTGCGCCTGCGGGGACCCGGCGCCAGATCGACCATCTCGGGGGTGATCCGCTCGCGCCGGGTGCGGAGGAATGCCGACAGATCGGAGCGCCTTGCTTCTGTCACGGTCACTCCTCAACTATGGGAGAGCGGGCGTCAGTGATCCAGGTAGCGTTAATACCAGTATAAAGGGGCTCTCGTTACTGGTACTGGATTGCCGCCACACTTGACTTATGACCCAATCTGCTCCTCTTGCTCCTCCTATGCCGGTCCAACAGCCGGAGAAGAGCAAGGCCAGCGGGCTGCTCCTGGCGGTCATCCTCGTGGGGCAGTTCCTGGCCATCCTGAACGTCAACATCGTCAACGTGGCCACCCCGACCATCGAGGCCGATCTGCACTCATCCGGTGCCGGGCTGCAGATGATCGTCGCCGGCTACACCATTGTCTACGCCGTCCTGTTGATCACCGGTGCCAGGCTCGGCGACCTGTTCGGCTACCGCCGGGCCTTCCTCATCGGGCTCGCCTTGTTCACCCTCACCACGCTGGGGGCGGGGCTCGCGCCCACGACCGGCACGCTGGTCGCCGCCCGGCTCGCCCAGGGCGCCGGGGCCGCGCTGATGATGCCCCAGGTCATGACATTGATCCAGCACAACTACCAGGGCGCGGCCAGAGGCCGGGCGCTGGGTTTGTGGTCGGCGGTGGTGAGCGGCGGCATCGTGGTCGGCCAGGCGCTCGGCGGGATCCTGCTCGGGCTCGGCGCCGGCTGGCGGATCGTCTTCCTCGTCCTGGTGCCGATCGGCGTCCTGCTGTTGATCGCGGGCCTGCGCGTCCTCCCCGCCGACCAGGGCGGCGGCCAGGGCGGGCTCGACCCGTGGGGTCTGGTGAGCCTGTCGGCCGCCGTGTTGCTGTTCGTGGTCCCGCTCGTGCTCGGCAGGGACCTCGGCTGGCCGTTGTGGGGCTGGGCTTCGATGGCGCTGAGTGTGGTGCTCTTCGTGGTGTTCGTCCGCGTTGAGCGCTGGGTGACCAACCGCGGCGGGCGCCCGCTGGTGAACGCGCGCGTGCTGCGCGCGCCCGGCATGCGGCCGGGGCTCGCCGTACTGCTCCTCGGGCCGGCGACCTGGGGCGCGTTCCTGTTCACCTCGGCGCTGCACCTGCAGGGCGACCTGAAGCTGTCGCCGCTGGCCTCGGGCATGATGCTGGTGCCGTGCGCGCTGGCGTTCGCGCTCGTGGGGCTCGGCTGGCCGCTGCTGCCGCCCCGCCGCCAGCGCTCGTTCGTGCCCTTCGGTTACGTGGTGGCCGCACCCGCCTACGTGGGTCTCGGGCTCGCCGCCGGTGGCGGCGTGGCGTACGCGGTCATGAGCGCGCTCATCGGCGCCGGGCTCGGCGTGCAGGTCGCGGTGACCAACCTGGCCACCACCCACGTCGACGACGTCTACGCCGCGGACGCGAGCGGGGCGCTCCTCACCGTGATGCAGCTCGGCCAGGTGATCGGGGTCTCTACGGTGGGCACGCTGTTCATCTCCCTGAGCCAGGGCGGCGGCACCGGGTCCGCCTCGATGGTGACCGCCGTGGCGCTCGCGGCGCTGGCCGTACTGGCCGGGTTGAGCTCGATCTTCCTGGTACGGCTCCGCGTGAACTGAAGCTTGCACCATTCCTTTACTTGAATCGTTCAGGTTTAGCGCATAGCGTGTCCGGATATGGGGTCTATGACCTAATTCGTCGGGCGGGCTG
This sequence comes from Nonomuraea sp. NPDC049269, assembly GCF_043197155.1. Lineage (NCBI taxonomy): Bacteria > Bacillati > Actinomycetota > Actinomycetes > Streptosporangiales > Streptosporangiaceae > Nonomuraea > Nonomuraea sp. NPDC049269. Next base: position 613,746 of record NZ_JBICSO010000002.1, on the reverse strand, counting down.
CGGACGACCGCGGCCCGCGTGGCGATCACGCAGACCGTGCGCGATGTCGTGGACGCAGCCGATGTCACGTACTGGAGCGTCTGCCTTAGCCATCAACGATGATCGCGAAGGACCACGCTTATGACGAACAGGCCCATCTCCACCGACGACGCGGGCATTCCCGCGCCGAGTGACGAGCACTCGCTCTCCGTCGGCCCCAACGGCCCTCTTCTCATGCAGGATCACTACCTGATCCAGAAGATGGCGCACTTCAACCGGGAACGTGTTCCCGAGCGCGTCGTGCACGCCAAAGGCGGCGGCGCCCATGGCTTCCTGCGGATCACCGAGGACGTCAGCCAGTTCACCAAGGCCGGCCTCTTCCAGAAGGGCAAGGAGACCCCGCTCTTCCTGCGCTTCTCGACCGTCGCCGGTGAGCTCGGCAGCCCCGACACCGCTCGCGACCCGCGGGGGTTCGCGATCAAGTTCTACACCGAAGAGGGCAACTACGACCTCGTCGGCAACAACACGCCGATCTTCTTCATCCGGGACCCGCAGAAGTTCTCCGACTTCATCCACAGCCAGAAGCGCCGGGCCGACACCCATCTGCGCGACAACAACATGCAGTGGGACTTCTGGACCCTGTCACCGGAGTCGGCGCACCAGGTCACGTTCCTCATGACCGACCGCGGCATCCCCGCCTCGTGGCGGCACATGCACGGCTTCGGCTCGCACACCTTCCTCTGGTACAACGCCGGAGGCGAGAAGTTCTGGGTGAAGTACCACTTCAGGACCGAGCAGGGCATCGAGAACTACACCGGCGACGAGGCCGCCGCGCTGCTCGTCGACCCCGACCACCACATCCGCGACCTGCACACGGCCATCGAGGCGGGCGACCACCCGTCGTGGCTGGTGAACGTCCAGATCATGCCGTTCGAGGCCGCAGCCGACTACCGGTTCAACCCGTTCGATCTGACCAAGGTGTGGCCGCACAGCGACTACCCCGAGATCACGATCGGCACGTTCACCCTGAACCGCAACCCGGCCAACTACTTCGCCGAGGTGGAGCAGGCCGGCTTCGAGCCGTCGAACCTGGTGCCCGGCATCGGCACCTCACCGGACAAGATGCTGCAGGGCAGGCTCTTCTCCTACCCCGACACGCACCGCTACCGCATCGGCCCCAACTACCTGCAGCTGCCGATCAACCAGCCCCGGACCGCGGTCAACTCCTACAACTTCGACGGTCCGATGACCTTCACGAACCAGCGGGACCCGGTGTACGCCCCCAACAGCGTCAACGGCCCGGCGGCGGACCCCTCGCTGTACGAGGGCGAGAACTACCAGGTGGCGGGCGAGATCATCCGGTCGGCGTACACCAAGCACGCCGAGGACGACGACTACGTCCAGCCGCGCGCCCTCTGGGAGAACGTGCTGTCCGAGACGGACCGCGAGCACCTGGTGAGCAACATCGTCGGCCACGCCTCGGCCCCCGAGGTCACCTCGGACATGAGGCAGCGGGTCGTGGAGTACTGGAGCAACATCCACAAGGACCTCGGCCAGGGCGTCGCCCGCGGCCTCGACCTCGCCTGACACAGAGCACGTGAAACTGCCCGCGTCCCTGTGAGGGCGCGGGCAGTTTCACGTGGAGCCTGTTGGGGGCGGTCCAAGTGGAGCAGTGGGTGAGTCGCTAGTTGATCTCCAACGCACTTCAGGCCAAGATATGGGGATCTTCGGTTCTCGCGAAAGATGACGAGCTGGAGTCGCGGCGGCCCTGATGGTGTTGTGCTAGCAACCTGCCAGGGCCGTTATTCATGACGCGGTAGCGGCAAGCGAGGTCAGGTCGAACTCGCCATCACGAACCCCGGCCGTGAAGGCAGCCCACTCACTCGGCGTGAAGACCAGGACAGGTCCGTCCTGCTCCTTGCCGTCTCGCAAGGCGACGTTTCCGTCGGCAAGCGGCGCGACTTCGACGCAGCTGCTCGCGCCGTTGCAGAAGCTACTCTTCTGCCAGGTCGCTGCCACGGGATCGATGTACATTTTCTCCCCAAACGGGCGAAAGGGGCACCGTTGCCCCTTGTTGTGATCTTTGTCGCTAGCCTCGCCACATCATGGCCTTGCGCTGGATGAGCACACGTGACTCGTCCTCGTCCAGCGCTTGGGACTTGATGTAGTCGAAGGCTTCCTCGTATCCAGCCACTCGTTCGAGATCATCGACGAAGTGAGCAGTGTAGAGCTGCTCCAGATATACAACATCGTCGAATTCCGCGAACTTCAGATGGATGAAAGCCCCCGTGTTGACGGGGTGCAGCGCATCCATCACCAGCACCTGCACACTGACGTGTGGCAGCAGCGACATCTCCAGGAGATGCTCCATCTGTTCCCGCATGACCGAGGGCTCACCGAAACGGCGCATCAGCGCCGGTTCGTCGAGCACGAAACGTAGCTGGGACGGCTGCGGACGGTGCAACACCCGCTGCTGCCGATCCATGCGCGCCTCGACCCGGCTCCGGACACCGCTGTGCGTGATGCGCGAGATGCCGCGGACGGAGAGGACGACCTCCCGTGCATAGTCCTCAGTCTGGAGGAGACCAGGCACGATCTGGGGTTCCCAGTTGCGCTGGAATGTCGCCTCCGCCTCCAACCCGAGGAATCTTGTGTATTCCTCAGGTAGGGCGTCTTCGTAATCTTCCCACCACCCACGCTGATCCGCATCCCTCAGCAGGGCGAAGAGTTCGTCACGTTTACCACTGTCGATCTTGTAGAGCTCTGCCAGTGCCTTGATGTCCTCGGCGCTTGGCACAGTCTTGGCCGCTTCGATCCGGCTGATCTTGCTGGCGCTCCAGCCGAGATCCTTGGCCGCCCTGGCCCCCGTCAGCTTCTTTCGTTCGCGTAGGAGGCGTAGCTCCTGACCGAGTCTGAGCCTGCGAACAGTCGGACTGCCCTGCTGCGATGGCACCGTCCACTCTCCTCGGTCGGGAATGAAGGTGTAACGGGAAAGGCCGTTTGGCCGTTCAGCCAATCTTACACTGCAACTTGCACGAGCATTGCTGCTGAGGCTTGCCGTAAGGGTTTCACGTAGTGAGCGCAAGGTGCAAGAGGGGCTCGACCTGGGGCGGCAGGCATACGGCGGTTCCCCCTCGTGTACTCGGACCCCAGGAACACCTGATAGTTGGCGTGCAAGTTGCACCAACAGATGCACCACAAACTTCAAGCAAGGACCAAGAAAACAAAATCTTCTCTTGCTGAACGTATTGCACCAGGCGGTTCCGGGAGAGACGATCGAGCCCTGGAAGGTTGCCGACGGATGGGAGGCCGAGATGACGACACGGCCGAACACACCGGGCCTACCGCTTCTGATCGCTGGCGGCCACGCGGGCCGCACCACCGGCAACGTCGCCGTCCCGGATCTGAATCTCTGCCCCAGGGAGGCCGCTTGCCGGAAGGACCCCGCATTCATCTGATCGACCGCCGCGAATGTCGCTCATTCGAGCACGGAGAACCACAGATAAGCCGGACCCAGGCTGACCACCTCATTGCCGCTCAAAAGGGCTGCCACCCTGCGGCGACACCGGTCATCAGCCTGCGATCCGGCGCAAGAACCCACCTCGAGTAATGCCGCGAAAGAGGTGTTCCATGTACTCACAAGGTACCAAGGGACTCAGCCGAATCAAGACCCGGATCCAGGAACTCATCGCGTGGGCGGATCGAGAGATCTGCATGGAGCCGGACGAGTTCGCGTACCGGCGCGGCTGGACCGTCGCCAAGGCCGGATTCGGCGCACGTCGCTACCGCGACCCCCGATTCGACCAGCTCAAGGTTCCCTCCCGAATCGTCGAGGAGGTGTCCTGAGATGTCGAGGAACCCACGTAACCAGATCTACCCGGCCAACGAGGACCTGCCGGCCGCCGGTTCCGGACTGCTCGCCAGGCTGTGGCGGATCCGCACCGAGCTGCTGCTGATCGGGGCGCTCACCCTGTTCGTGCTGACGCTGCTGGGCGCCACCCAGCAGGGCCGGTGGTGGCCGTTCATCATGCTGACCAGCGCGGTCTCGGTGCCGGCGGTGACCAGGACCGGCCGCAACTGGGTGGCGGCGCACTTCTGGTGCGTGGCGACCAGGCACCGGCTGCAGAAGACCTGCCTGGAGACCACGATGCACACCCGGGCGGGCCGGATCCCGCTGGTGTTGTGGATCACCCCCACCCGCACGGGTGAGAAGGCCCTCGTCATGACCAGAGCGGGCATCTCCGCCGCGGAGTTCGAGGCTTACGCCGAGGAGATCGCCGCGGCGTGCTGGGCCAGGAGCGCCAACGTCTACCGGCACCGCAAATGGGCGCACCTGCTGATCGTTGAGGTCGTCCGGCGTGACGAGCTGCCCGGCGCGGCCTCCCCCGGGCTCGCCCGGCTCTACGGCCATGCCTGGATCTCCTTGCGGAGCGACCTTGAGGAGCCCCCTGATCTGGCCAGGCCGTTCGCGCTGACGCAGGTCGGCTGACGGCCCGCCGATGACCTGGGGAGCGCCTCGGGCCTGAGGTGCTCCCCAGTGCAAGCCCCGGAGACCGCGGGGGCTCCGGGGCTTCCCCATGCGTGCCGTACGGGCCAAGATGAGTTCAACTGACGAACTCAGGAGCCGAGATGACGTCGACCGTCCACCGGACCTGTCCCCTGTGCGAAGCCGTCTGCGGCCTGACGCTCACCCTCGACGAGGGCGGGCACGTGACGAGCGTGCGGGGCGACAAGGAAGACCCGTTCAGCAAGGGCTTCATCTGCCCCAAGGGCGCCAGCCTGGGCCGCCTGGACGAGGACCCCGACCGGCTGCGCAGGCCGCTGATCAGGGAGGGCGAGCTCTGGCGCGAGGTCGGCTGGGACGAGGCGTTCGCCGCCGTCAAACAGGGCCTCGACCAGGTCACGGAGCGGCACGGCCGTCAGTCGGTCGGCGTCTATCTCGGCAACCCGAACGTGCACAACATGGCGGGCCAGCTCTACGGCACGCCGCTGCTCAAGGCCCTCGGCACGCGCAACATCTTCTCGGCCAGCACCGCCGACCAGATGCCCAAGCACGTGGCCAGCGGGCTGATGTTCGGTCACCCGCTCGCCGTCCCGGTGCCGGACCTCGACCGGACCGACTACCTGCTCATGCTGGGCGCCAACCCGCTGGAGTCCAACGGCTCGCTGTGCACCGCGCCCGACTTCCCCGGCAGGCTCAAGGCGCTGCGCGCTCGCGGCGGCCGGCTGGTCGTGGTCGATCCGCGCCGCACCAGGACCGCCGGTCTGGCCGACGAGCACGTGTTCGTCCGGCCGGGGGCCGACGCCTACCTGCTCTTCGGGATCGCGCACACGCTCTTGGCCGAGGACCTGACCACAGTGGCGCACGAGGTGAACGGCCTGGACGAGGTACGCGAGGCGGCCAAGCACTTCCCGCCCGACGTGGTGTCCCGCCGCACGGGCGTGCCCGCCGAGGTGATCGTCCGGCTGGCCAGGGAGCTGGCGGCGGCCAGGACGGCGGCCGTCTACGCCAGGATCGGCACCTGTACTGCCGAGTTCGGCACGCTGGCCCAGTGGCTGGTGGACGTGCTCAACGTGCTCACCGGCAACCTCGACCGGCCCGGCGGCGCCATGTTCGCCAAACCCGCCACCGAGTTCGGCGTGGCCCGCAGGCCGTACACACTGGGCCGGTGGAAGAGCCGCGTCAGGGGCCTGCCCGAGGCGAACGGCGAGCTGCCGGTCGCCACGCTCGCCGACGAGATCGAGACGCCCGGCGACGGGCAGCTCCGGTTCCTGGTCACCGTGGCGGGCAATCCGGTGCTCTCGGCGCCGCACGGCACCCGGCTCGACGCGGCCTTCGGGCAGCTGGACTTCATGGTCAGCGTCGATCCGTACCTGAACGAGACCACCAAGCACGCGAACGTCATCCTGCCGCCACCGCGGGCGCTCCAGTCGGGGCACTACGACTTCGCCCTGCTCAATTTCGCGGTACGCAACTACACCCGTTACTCGCGCCCGCTGCTGCCGCTGGACGGGCAGCCGTCGGAGGCGCAGATCCTGGCCCGACTCACCATGATCGCGTCCGGGCTGGAGGGTGACCTCGACGAGTTCGTCATCGACCAGATGCTGCGCAAGGCCGTCGACCTGCCGGGCTCCGGTGTGGAGGGGCGCGACGTGGCCGAGCTGCGGGCCGCGCTCGACGGCGATTCGGGGGCCGAGCTCCGGCTCGACCTGATGCTCAAGCTGGGCCCGTACGGCGAGTGGGCGGGCAAGGGCGATCTGTCGCTGCGCAAGCTGCTCGACAACCCGCACGGACTGGATCTCGGGCCGCTGGAGCCCCGGCTGGCCGAGGTGCTGAGGACCGCCTCCGGGGTGATCGAGCTCGCGCCGCCGCAGCTCATCGAGGACGTCGAGCGGCTGCGCGCCGGACTGGAGCAGGAGCCGCCGGAGATCGTGCTGATCGGGCGGCGCCATCTGCGCTCCAACAACAGCTGGCTGCACAACGTGGGCTCGCTGGTCGGCGGCAGCAACACCTGCACGCTCCAGATCAACCCGGCGGACGTGGCCAGGCTCGGACTGGACGGCGAGGCACTGATCCGCTCGGCCAAGGGAGAGCTCAGGGTGCCGCTCGAACCCACCGACACGATCATGCCGGGCGTGGTCAGCCTGCCCCACGGCTGGGGACATGGGGGCAGCGCTCAGACGGTCGCCGCCGAGCACGCGGGGGTCAGCGCGAACGAGCTGACCGATGAGTCGGCTATCGACGTTCCGTCGGGAAATGCCGTGTTCAATGGGGTCCCCGTAACAATTCTGCCAACCAGTGTGATCACCGCACATTAGGGTGTCGCGCGTGACTATCGCACCAGAAGAGGACCGCCTGACCGCCCAGATCGCCTTCGCCGTCGAGATCGACAAGTTAAAGCGGATCATCCGCCGCAACCATCTCATGGACGGCTCACGGCGAGAGAACGACGCAGAGCACTCCTGGTACGTAGGCATGCTGGCCATGGTCCTGGGTGAGCACGCGCCACCGGGGACCGACATCCAGCGGGTGGTGGCGATGCTGCTCGTGCACGACCTGGTCGAGATCGACGCCGGTGACACGTTCGTCTACGACACGGCCGCGGTGGCCGCCCAGCCCGACGCGGAGCGGGCCGCCGCGGACCGCATCTTCGCGCTGCTCCCGGGCGAGCAGGGGGCGGGGATGCGGGCGCTCTGGGATGAGTTCGAGGCTCGGGAGACGCAGGAGGCGAGGTTCGCCAGAGCGCTCGACCGGTTCGCGCCGATCCTGGCCAACCACCACACCGAGGGCGGCACCTGGTCGCTGTTCAAGGTGACGGCCGCGCAGGTCAAGGAGAAGGTACGGCTCATCGAGGACGGCTCGCCGTCGCTCGGGGCGTACGCGCTGGAGCTGGTCGAGCTCTCCGTGGCCAGGGGGCACCTGTCCGAGTGATGCCCTCATGCCCGGGGTAGGGGACTTGTCGTGAAAGAGATAGTGCGAGCTAACCGGCGGTATTTGCGGCGTTTCGCGGGGCCGGTCGATCTGGCCGACCGGCTTGAGCGGTCCAAGGCCATGGACCGGCCGATCCGGGTGCTGGCCAAGGCCGTACGCGACCGGATCCGGCCGGGACGGCTGCGCGACTGGCTGCACGGCGTGCCCACGGGCAAACCGCTGCATCCGCCGCTCGCCACCTTCAGCCTGGGCTGCTGGATGTCCACCGCGGTGCTCGACTGGACCGACGCCGACCCCCGGGCCGCGCGGCTGCTGCTGGCCACCGGCCTCGGCAGCGCGCTGCCGACCGCGGCCGCCGGCCTGACCGACTGGTCGTCGCTCCACCGCGAGCAGCAGCGCGTCGGGTTCGTGCACATGCTGGCGAACGTGACCGCGCTGGGGCTCTTCTCCGCCTCGCTGCTGGCCCGGCTGCGCGGGGACGAACGCGCCGGCAAGGTGCTGACCGTCGCCGGGCTCAGCGCCGGCAGCCTCGGCGCCTACCTGGGCGGGCATCTGGCCTACCGGCAGGCGGCGGGCGCCAACCACGCTCCCCAGGTCACCCATCTCGTACCGCTGGGCTGGCACGACCTGTGCCTGGTCAACGACCTGCCCAAGGGCCGTCCCGTGTCGCGGCGACTCGGCTACATCCAGCTCTTCGTGCTGCGGCACACCGAGGGCGTCACCGTGCTCGCCGACCGGTGCTCACACCTCGCGGGCCCGCTCCACCAGGGCCGGCTCGTCGTGGAGAACGGCGAGGCGTGCGTGGTCTGCCCCTGGCACGGCAGCACGTTCCGGCTGGCCGACGGCTCCGTCAAGCATGGTCCCGCGACCGCGCCCGCGCCCACCTTCGAGACCCGGATCCGGAGCGACGGCACGATCCAGGTACGGCCGAGCTTGACCTGAACATTGGTTTAAGTTCTACGGTCCGACCATGAGCAGAATTCTGGTGACCGGAGCGACCGGCAACGTAGGCAAGCACGTCGTCTCCCAACTGGCCGGGGCGGGCCTCCCGGTCCGCGCCCTGGTCCGCGACCCCGGCCGGGCGAGGCTGCCCGAAGGCGTCGAGGTGGTCAAGGGCGATCTGTCCGCCCCCGAGACCCTGGAACCGGCACTGAAGGACGTCGAGTCCGTCTTCCTGATCTGGCCCGGCTTCGCGGCCGAGACCGCCGCACCCGTGGTGAAGGCCATCGCCGCCCACGCGCGCCGCGTCGTCTACCTGTCGGCCGACGTCGAGGATCTGGCCGACGGGGAGGAGGCGACGCTGTTCCACCAGGAGGTGGAACGGCTGATCCGGCATACCGGGATGAGCTGGACGTTCCTGCGGCCGGTCGGTTTCGCGGCCAACACGCTCGGCTGGGCCGACCAGGTCAGGCAGGGCGTGGTGCGCTGGCCGTACGGGGAGGCGCGCCGGGCGCTGATCCACGAGAAGGACATCGCGGCCGTGGCCGTGCACGTGCTCACCTCGGCCGGGCACGGCGGGGCCAAGTACGCCCTCAGCGGGCCGGAGCAGCTGTCGCAGGCCGAGCAGGCGCGGATCATCGGCGAGGCGGTCGGACACGAGGTGCGGTGGGCGGAGTTGCCACTGGAGGCCGCCCGCGAGCAGTTGCTGGCCGCGTGGGGCGACGCGCGGTTCGTCGACGGCGCACTCGCGGGCTGGGGAGCGTTCGTGGACACGCCGGAGCGGATCACGGACACGGTGCCGAAGCTGCTCGGCCGGCCCGCGCTGACGTTCCGCGAGTGGGCCGCCGACCACGCGGCCGACTTCCGCTGACGTTCCGCGCCGCTGTTGGGGAGCGCCGGCTCAGCTCTCGTCGGCCGGGTGTTCCACCAGGGCCAGGATGCGGCTGGACATGAATCGCGCGGTACGTACCGCGGTGCCGCTCCTGGTCACCTCACTGACCTCGACCACCCCGCGCCCCGTGGCCACCTCGACGCGGCGGCCGGCGCGGGTGGCGGCGATCTCGTAGGTGCGCGGGGAGCCGCCCGCATCGATGACGATCTCGACCCGATCACCCTTCATGTACGGATTTATACCCAGAATGCCGGGTATTTATCCGTACACTAGTTTGATAATCGCCACAATTCCCACGCACACGATGATGCCGCGCAGCACCGGAGCGGGGATGCGGCGCCCGAACGTGCCCCCGATGAACCCGCCCAGCGTGGCACCCACCGCCACCGCCAGCACCGCCCACCAGTCCACGTGGGCGATGAGGATGAACAGCACGGCCGCGGTCCCGTTGACGACCAGCGCCAGGACGTTCTTGGCCGCGTTCACCCGCTGCAGGGGTTCGGTCAGGAAGCTGCCGAGCAGCCCGATCAGCAGCACGCCCTGCGCCGCGCCGAAGTAGCCGCCGTAGATCCCCGCCCCCAGCACACCGAGCCAGAGCACCACGCCGCCGTGGGGGTCGGCCTCCTCGCGCCGGGCCGACAGCCAGCCGCTGAGCTTGGGCTGCACCACGACCAGCACGCAGGAGAGCCCGATCAGCACCGGGACCACGACCTTGAAGACACTCGGGTCGAGGAACAGCAGCAGGATCCCGCCGATCAGCGAGCCGATCGCCGAGGCCGGCCCGAGGCGCAGCAGCCGTTCGCGCTGCCCGGCCAGCTCGGCGCGGTAGCCGTACGCGCCGGTGAAGGAGCCGGGGACCAGGCCGATGTTGTTCGAGACGTTCGCCACAACCGGGTCGATGCCGACTGCCACGAGTGCGGGAAAGGTGACCAATGAGCCCGATCCGACTACCGCGTTGATGGCTCCGGCCGCGATCCCGGCCGCGAACACCGCGACGGCCTCCCAAATTGTCACCCGACAGAGCTTAGAGGTGGACCATTTCCCGGTTACCGGTCGGGGTCATCCTTGGGCGGCGCGAAAAGACCGCCGAGATTCTCCAGTGCCCGGCCCATCTCCGACGGGACGATCCAGATCTTGTTGGCGTCACCCTTGGCGATCTCCGGGAGCATCTGCAGGTATTGGTAGGCCAGCAGCCGCTGGTCCGGTTTGCCCTCATGGATCGCCTTGAACACCATCCCGATCGCGTCGGCCTGCCCCTTGGCCCGCATGGCTTGGGCCTCGGCCTCCGCCTGGGCGCGCAGCACGGCCGCCTCCGCCTCGCCGCGGGCCCGCAGGACCGCCGCCTGCTGCTCACCTTCGGCCGTCAGGATCGCCGCCTGCCGCTGCCCCTCCGCGGCCAGCACCGCGGCCCGTTTGTCGCGGTCGGCGCGCATCTGCTTCTCCATCGAGTCCTGGATGGAGGACGGCGGGTCGATGGCCTTGAGCTCGACCCGGTTGACCCGGATGCCCCACTTGCCGGTCGCCTCGTCGAGCACGCCGCGCAGCTCGGTGTTGATCTCCTCGCGGGAGGTCAGCGTACTCTCCAGGTCCATGCCGCCGACCACGTTACGCAGCGTGGTGACGGTCAGCTGCTCGACTCCGACCAGGAAGTTCGCGATCTCGTACGTGGCCGCCTTCGGATTGGTCACCTGGAAGTAGATGACGGTGTCGATCGAGACGACCAGGTTGTCGGAGGTGATCACCGGCTGCGGCGGGAACGAGACGACCTGCTCGCGGAGGTCGATCAGGTCCTTGATCCGGTCGATGAACGGCACCACCAGGTTGAGCCCCGGTTTCAGGGTGCGGTGATAGCGGCCGAGCCGCTCGATGATCGCCGCGGTCGCCTGGGGAATGATGCGGACCGTACGCGCCACCCCCAACCCCACCGCCGCGACCACAACGAGGGCGACGATGAGCTGCGACGTGGACATGGCACGCTCCGAGGCCGAGGGGATCGCCTTCGTTGATCCTACTGGCCGTTCACCGGATAGAAGCGATCTACGGCGGGCGTCTCATGACCCAGTTGACATTAGGCAGGTAAATACCTGCATAATGGAGCGTGAGCCTCGAAGCGACAGCGATGGACTCGATTTTCAAAGCGCTGGCCGACCCGACCCGGCGACTCCTGCTCGACCGGCTACGGGAGAAGAACGGCCAGTCGCTGCGCGAGCTGTGTGACCGCCTGGACATGGCACGCCAGTCGGCGACACAGCATCTCGGGATCCTTGAGCAGGCCAACCTCGTGACCGTCGTCCGGCGCGGACGGGAGCGGCTGCACTATCTCAACCCGGCGCCGATCCACGAGATCGAGGAGCGCTGGATCTCGGGCTTCGACAAGCCCCGGCTGCAAGCGATCAGTGCCATCAAGAACAAGGCAGAGGAGTACGCCATGACCAACGAACCCACGCCCGTACCGACCTACGTCTACGTCACCTACATCCGCGCGAGCGCGGAGCAGGTGTGGCAGGCCCTGACGGACGCGGATCTGACGGCGCGCTACTGGGGGCACGCCAACATTTCGGACTGGCAGCCGGGCTCGGCCTGGGAGCACCAGCGCGTCGACGGATCAGGCGTCGTCGATGTCGTCGGTCAGGTGCTCAAGGCCGAGCCCCCGACGCGCCTGGTCATCACCTTCGACGACGCCCCTGACCCCGAAGCGCCAAGAGAGCCGTCGGTCGTCACCTTTCTCGTCGAACCGCACCAAGACATCGTCCGCCTCACCGTGACCCACGAGAATCTCGCCAACCTGGCCATGCTCAACGGCATTTCGAACGGATGGCCGGCCGTGCTGGCGAACCTCAAGTCGCTGCTCGAGACCGGAGACGTCCTCCCGCAGGCCCCATGGGAGATGCATAACGCGCACGCCTAAGACGGCCACACAACTGAGAAGGAAGACGACATGCTGGACACCACCCCGCTCCGGGATGCCTATCGCGCGCTGCTGGACGCCGCCGCCACTGTGGCCGACTCCGGCGACCCGAGCCCCGCCCCGCCGACCGGCGAATGGAGCGCTGAGCAGATTCTGGGCCACGTCGTCATCGTCAACGCCGCCACCATCACCGCCGTCTCCTCGATCGCCTCGGGAGCGAACACGACGTACGACAACCGCATGGCGCTCGACACCTGGACCATCGAACGGGTCATCGCGCGCTCCGGCGGCAACACGGGGCTCCGGGACCGCATCCGCCACCAAGGAGACGCCCTCTGTGCACTCGGCGGACCGATGCTGAGCGAGGCCGAGCTCGACACACTGGTGCCGACCCTGCTTCTGTCCAACGGCACAGTCCTGGTCGATCAGCCCATGCCGCTGAGGGATCTCATTACGGGCCTGGCAGAAGTGGAACTGCCCGGCCACGCGAAACAACTCCTGGCGCTACTGCCGGAGCCACTTAGAACAGGCACTTAGTGCGCGCGGGCGTACCAGCGTCCTTCGGCGCTGCGGTCCAGCGACAGCGGCACCCCGAACGTCTGTGACAGGTGGTCGGCCGTCATCACGTGCTCCAGCGGCCCCTGGGCCACGACCGAGCCGTGCTTGAGCAGCAGCCCGTGAGTGAACCCGCTGGGCACCTCCTCCACGTGATGCGTGACGAGCACCAGCGTGGGCGAGCGGAGGTCGCCCGCGAGCACCGACAGGCGGCGCACCAGGTCCTCCCGGCCGCCCAGGTCGAGCCCGGCCGCCGGTTCGTCCAGCAGCAGCATCTCGGGGTCGGGCATGAGCGCGCGGGCGATCTGCACACGTTTGCGCTCACCCTCGGACAGCGTGCCGAACCTGCGCCTGATCAGATGCGCGGCACCCATCATGTCGATCAGCTCGACGGCTCTGGTGACATCGTTGGAGTCGTACTCCTCGGTCCAGCGGCCCATGATCGCGTAGGACGCCGTCAGAACCAGGTCGATGACCTTCTCCTCCGGCGGGATCCGCTCGGCCAGCGCGGCGCTCGCCAGACCGATGCGCGGCCGCAGATCGAAGACGTCGGCCTGGCCCAGCCGCTCGCCGAGCACCTCCACGATGCCCTCGCTCGGATAGAGCAGCGTCGCGGCGACCTGCAACAACGTCGTCTTGCCCGCTCCGTTCGGCCCGATGACGACCCACCGCTCGTCCTCATTGACCGTCCAGTCGATGCCGCGCAACAGGGCCGCCCCGTCGCGCCTGACGGCGACGTCCTGGAGCCGCAGCACCTGACCACCCATCCCCGGATCCCTCCTTTAGGAGTAACGCTCGGGACAAACCTATTGCAGGGCGAGCGCATATCGTGGACCGGTGCTCCCTGAATCACCTGTCTCCCCTCCGCTGGTCGCCTGGGGCAACGCCTGGCTCGCCGGTCACGTCGGCCTTGACGAGGCCGTCGACCGGGTCGAAACCGCCTCGGGTCCGGCCGTCGTGGGGCCCCCCGACGTGCCGGATTCCGCTGCCGACGCCTCGGCCACCCCAGCCGACGTCCTGGGCACCCCGGCCGACGTCCCGAGTTCCGCTGCCGACGTCCCGGGTTCCGCTGCGGTGGGCGACGTGCCGTTGCGGGCTTACCTCGCCGGGCTACGGTCCGACGGACTGACCGAGTTCCGGCTGGCGCTGCCCGCGCCCGGCGACCCGCTCGGGCTCTCCGGCCCGCCCGCCTTCAACGCGGCCGCGGTGGACGCCGGCCAGGCCGTCATCGCAGTGCTCTCCGACCGGTGCCTCGGGCTGGTGCCCTCGCTCGACCTGCGCGGGTCGTCCTATGTCGGAGTACGACTGGCCGTACACCCGTCGGGCCCCGTACGCGTGGACCTGCCGTCCGTGGCCGAGGCGGAGCGGGAGCTGGCGATCGCGATGCGGTCGGCGACCGAGACGCTGGCCGCGGCCGGCGGACCGGCACAGGAGTGGCCCGAGCGGCTGGGGCGGCTCGGCGGCGAGCTGGCACCTGGCTACCCGGCACGGGCGCACCGCGTCTCCGCCCTGGCCACGCGCCTGACCGCGGTGCTGCGACTGGCCGACGAGCGGGGCCTGACCGCCGGGGAGATCGCCGCCCGCGGCGCCGCCTTGCGAGACCTCGACCGAGCCGTACGACGGGCCCTGGTGGCGGCACACCACGCCATCTTCGAGCCGGTCAAGCAGTAGGAGCCCCGCCCGAGACCTCCGGCGGCAGGCTGCCCGGACGCCTACGCACGGGCGTCGGTGTTTGGCCCAGCTCCTAGATCTTGCCTGCCTTCACCTGCGCGATGAAGTCGGCCCACACCTCGGGTGCGAACACTAGAGCTGGGCCGCTGGGGTCCTTACTGTCGCGGACGGCAACGATGCCGGGGAGGTTGGTGGCCACCTCGACGCAGTCACCACCATTGCCGCCACTGTGGCTGCTCTTGAACCAATGGGCGTCCGTCAGGTTCATGATCCCGTCGCCTTCTCAATCAGGGCCACCGACGCGGCCTGTGGCAGAGCGCACGCCCGAAGCGCGTCAACAGTGTCTCGATTTCAGTGGGACCGTTGACTATCTGACCCTCGACTGCGGTTTCCAAATAGACTATGTCGGGCGATCCTCTGAAGCTCGCGATCACGAATGCCCCGGTTAGACCGGCATGCGCGCGCACTTCAAGCGGGATGACTTGAATGGTGATTCGGGGCCGCTGAACCAATTCGAGAAGCTGCTCCAGCTGCTTGCGCATGACTTGCGGGCCGCCGATGGGACGGATCAACACGGCTTCGTCCAGGGTTGCCAAGAACATGGGCGGGTCCGGCTTGGTGAGAACCAGACGGGGTAGATGTCCCTGCCGATCAAAGGCCATAGACGGACGAGAGCGCCATCCGTCTCCAATGCGTCATCACACTTCTCTGCGAACTCCCTTGTCGGCGCGCGCTTGGCCGTCTCGATGAGACCGACAAGAGATGTGGAATAGGAGATCCTTCTCACGAGCTCCTTCTGACTCCATTGCGCCGCCTCCCGGTATTTACGGAGTTCGGAACCCCAGTAAGCAAGAACGCTCGCGTTCGCGTCCAGCTCGCTCGGAGAGGGCCTCACTACTCCTGTCCTACAGGGACTACACGAATCGTTGTGTGTCCTACCAAAGACGCAACCGCGAGTTCACCGTTGGAGGCATTCAACTACCGAACGTAGTCAATTCGCTACACATTTGGAAGGCAATCCGACTGCAAACATCAACCGCGCCGAGAGGAGACGGACAACGATGATCGCTCCCGCTCTGCTGACCCGGACGCCTGCCGTCCACGCCGCCGACCAGCTCAGTAACGCACTGAAACAGCACGGGATCTTCGCTAACGTTCATGATGGCTACGGCGTCGCCCTGGTGTCCGTCTGGTTTGACCCTCTGGTCTGGACGGACGGCTTCGTCTACCGCTGGTGGACGGGGCAGATCTCGGGGCGGACAGGACGACGGCTCTACACGGTCTACAACGTGGAAAACCCGATTACCGTCGCCCGTTGTGTCGCGCGTCGGTACGTGGAACTACATCAAAGCCGCTCGTTGTCGGAGCCGGTCCATGGGGGCGCGTCGTGATGTCGCTGGAAGAGTGCCTGAGCCCGCATGTGGCCATGGCTCAGCGCGATCACACTCGGTTGGAGTGGCGGAATCCATGCCGGACGTCTGATCGCATAAGGCCGGTGAACTGGACCTGCGCCTGCCGCGCCACCGTCTACGAACTGTGCGAGGGCGGCGGGCAGGCGTTCATCCGGCGAACCGTTCGGTTTGACCGCAAGCAGGAGATCCACGAGACCAGCCGATGGTCTCTCGCCGAAGCTCGGGTGATCTGGGCGGCGTTGCTGTCCGGTAGCGCCTGGTAGACGGCGTGGCGGCGTGGTGGAGGGACGGCGTCGCCACGCCTATCAGGGCGTCGAGAAGCACGAGTTGTCAGGCCGTAACACGCGGCGGATCAGGCAGGAACGGCTGTGGGCGGCTCGACGCGAGACCTCCGGCGATAGACCGCCAAGGCGCCCACGCACAGGACGGCCAGCAGGAGCGTGGTCGGCAGGCCGGTGAAGGGCCCGGCCAGGGCCGCCTCCCCTGCCAGTGGGCTCGCCTTCGGCTGGCTCAGCAGGAGCACGGCCATGTCCGGCGGGCGCTGGCCCGGCCCGGCCACCACGAAGACCTGGCTGGCCAGCCAGAGCGACGTTGCGTGGAAGGCCATGGCCGCCCAGAGACCGCGCCCGGTCAGCGTGAGCAGCGCCGCCAGCACCGACCAGAGCACCAGGTTGGTCGCGAGCACCCAGTGGAAGGTGTGCAGCGGCGCGATCAGCATCAGGGGGCCGAAGAAATGGAAGAGCGCGAACGCCGCGGACGACAGGGCGATGCCTGCGGGCACGCCCCACCGCGCCCCGGCGCTCTGCAGGATCCAGCCCCGGTAGAGGATCTCCTCGATGGCGATCATCATGATCCTGGACAGGTAGGACACGGGCAGCAGGTAGATCAGGGCGGAGTCCCACAGCGAGCCGACGACGCGCAGGTTGCCCGTGGCGTACTGCAACACAAGCCAGCCCGCGATGAAGGCCGCGCCCAGGCCGAAGCCGATCAGGTGCTGCCGCCAGGCGTCCCTGCCCCAGGTGAGGCCGAGCGAGGCGAACGGCCGCTTCTCGTAGAAGCGCGTCCAGAGCCACAACAGCACGAAGATCGGTGCGTGCTGGATCACGGTCGTCAGCAGCAGCAGGATCGCGAGGAGCGGGCCCGACTGCCTGCCGGGGAAGAGCATGCCGAGAGGCAGCAAGAGCGCCATTCCGATGACGACCCCCGCGGCGTAGATCAATTGCGCCAGCAGGACCGCCACCAGCGGATGGGTGCTGCGTGTCGCGGCATTGACGAAATCGTGGTTCATATGCCTGAACGTAGAGATCGGCGTAGCCGGGCGAATCCTGCGCGAGACCGATCCCGGCCTGTCCTTCCATATGTCGCAGGTCATGTTCGGCCGCTCAGCCCGAGGGCTCCGCCGTCCCCGCTGTTAGCGTGGAAGCGTGGCTGATCGTTGGACACATGGCACCGATGAGCGCGCCCCCTACATTCTCAGCGCCCTTTTCTACTGTTCGGATCTGATGCTGCTCTGGGCCCTGCTCATGGCGGCGGGCGCGGGCCGTGTGCCGTGGGCGTACTGCGTACCGCCCGTGGTGATGCTGGCCGGCTGGCGGCTCCTGCGATGGAATCGCGCGGCGAGGCCTGGCCGCAAGGCGCTGAGCCTGCTTTTCGTACTGGCCTCACTGGGCGGGATGGCCGTCGGAGGCGCGATCACCACCATCCCGTTGGTGGTGGTGACCATCGTGCACGTCGTCTGCGTGTTCGGGCTCGGCGGCGGCACCGGCTTCAGTGTGGCCGCGACGCTCCTTTCCCTGATCGGCAATCTGATGGCGGGGCGCGGTTCCTCGGCGCTGGGCGAGGCGACCGTGATGGCCGTGTTCACCGTGTGGGCGCTGATCACCGCCCGCGTCCTGCTGGGCGCCAGGCAGCGCGCCGGCGACAACGAGCGGCTGCTGGCCGAGCTGACCGGCGCCCACGCGGAGCTGCGCCGCTACGCCGCCAGGGTGCGCGAGCTCACGGTGGCCGAGGAGCGGGCCCGGATGTCGCGCGAGATGCACGACTCCGTCGGCCACTACCTCACGGTGATCAACCTTGGTCTGGAGAACGCCCAGCGCTACCGCGAGGCCCGCCCCGGCGAGGCGTGGGCCGAGGTGCGCCAGGCCCAGCAGCTCACGGTCGAGGCCCTGGCCGACACCAGGCGCTGGGTACGGGCGCTCAAGCCGCTGGCGCTGGAGGGCAAGGCGGGCGCCGCGGCCCTGGCCGAGCTGGCCAGGTCGTTCGAGGGCACCGGGCTGGACGTCGTGTTCCGTGCGGAGGGTACGGAACCGGCCTTGGCGGAACAGGCCGAGCTGGTGATGTACCGGGCGCTGCAGGAGGGGCTGACGAACGCGGTACGCCATTCGGGAGCGCGGCACGTGGAGGTCGTGCTCGGCACCGCGGACGACCGCGTCGAACTGGCCGTCACCGACGACGGGCACGGCGCGACGGACGAGGAGCTCGGCGCCGGGCACGGCCTGACCGGGCTGCGCCAGCGGGTCGGCGCCCTCGGCGGCTCGCTCCACGCCGGAAGCCTCACGGGCGGCGGGTTCGCGTTACGGGTCAGCCTGCCCGCCGGAGTGGGGGTGGGTGTGTGACCGTACAGGTGCTGATCGTCGGAGTGGGGGTGGGTGTGTGACCGTACGGGTGCTGATCGTGGACGATCAGGTGCTGATGCGCCAGGGCCTGCGCAAGCTCCTGGAGCTGGAGGAAGGCATCGAGGTCGTCGGCGAGGCCGCGGACGGGCTGGCCGCGCTCGACCTGATCCCCTCGGCCCGGCCCGATGTGGCGCTGGTCGACGCCCGGATGCCGAGAATGGACGGGATCGAGCTGATCGGCCGGCTCGACATCCCCGCGATCATCCTGACCACGTTCGACGACGACGACTACATCTTCGGTGGCCTGCGCGCCGGCGCCCGCGGCTACCTGCTCAAGGACACCCCGCCCGACGAGCTGGTGGCGGCCATCCGCAAGGCGGCCAGGGGCGAGACCGTGCTGGGCGGGGTCGCCGCCGAGCGGGTGGTCGCCGAGCTGCGCAGCGCCCCCGCCCCGCCGCACCTCGCCGACCAGCTCTCCGAACGCGAACACGAGGTGGCCGTCCTGGTCGGCGATGGCGCGACCAACCGGGAGATCGCCAGGCGGCTGTTCATCACCGAGGGCACGGTGAAGAACCACATCTCCAGCATCCTGCGCAAGCTGCGGCTACGCGACCGCACCCAGCTGGCCATTCACATCGCCAGGTCAAGCTAAGCCGTGGCGTACGGCGTACAGGGCGGCCTGGGTGCGGTCCTGGACGCCGAGCTTCATCAGCACGTTGGACACGTGGGTCTTGACCGTCTTCTCGGCGACGGACAGGCTCCTGGCGATCTCCCGGTTGGACTGGCCGGCCGCGATCAGCGCCAGCACCTCGCGCTCCCGTTCCGTCAGCGACACCGGACCCATCGATGTCGCCGGCGAGCCGTTCGCGCCGGTCAGCATCGCCTCCGCCGCCTCGGGGGCGAGCAGCACCTGCCCCCCGTGTACGGCCCGCACCGCCTGCACGAGCGCGTTCGGATCGACGTCCTTGTACAGGAACCCGGCGGCGCCCGCCCGCATCGCCGGAGCCACGTCGGACCGGTCGCTCACCGAGGTCAGCACGATCACCCTGGGCAGCGCCCCCGAGAGCCGGGCCAGCGCGCCGAGCCCATCCAGCACCGGCATCTTCAGATCGAGCAGCAGCACGTCGGGGACGAGCTCGCCGGCCAGCGCGACGGCCTCGGCCCCGTCGGCCGCCTCGCCGACGACCGTGATGTCCTCCTGGAGGTCGAGGAAGGTCCGCAGGCCCTGCCGCACCACTGGATGATCGTCGGCGATCAGCACCCGGATCAAACGCCTACCTCCACTCGGACCGTCGTGCCCTCGTCGCGGGGCGAGGCCACGGTCATGACGCCGCCGACGGACTCCGCCCGGTCCCTCATCGACACCAGGCCCAGGCCGCGCGACTCGGCCTGTTCGAAGCCCTTGCCGTCGTCTCGTATGGTCAGCACCAGCTTGCCGCCCTCGTCGCCCAGGCGTACCTCTACGAGGCTGGCGTCGGAGTGCCTGAGGGCGTTGTGCAGCGCCTCCTGCGCGACCCGTAGCACCGCCACCTCGATCGCCGAGTCGAGCGGCGGCAGCTCGTCGCCCTCGAACGTGACGCGCGCGGGGTGGAGCCGGTCGAGCAGGCGCACGTGCTTGCGCAGCGTCTCCGCCAGGCCGTGCCGGTCGAGTTCGGCCGGGCGCAGCTCGACGATCACCGCCCGGAGCTCGGCCAGGGCCTCTCCCGCCAGACGCTGCACGCGTTCGAGCTCGGCGGCGGCCTCGTCCGGGGCGCTGCGCAGCAGGACGGCGGCGGACTGCGCGGTCAGCCGGAGCGAGAACAGCTTCTGGGTGACGGCGTCGTGCAGCTCGCGGGCCATCCGGTTGCGCTCTTCGAGCATGGCCAGCTCGCGGCCCCGCTCGTACAGCCGCGCGTTGGTCAGCGCGATCGCGGCGTGCGCGGCGAACAGCGTGAGCAGGTCCTGGTCCGCCGGGGTGAAGCCGTCGGGGGCGCGCTTGTTGGCCAGGAAGATGATGCCGAGTACCTCCTCACCGTCGCGGATCGGGACGCCGAGGAAGTCCTTCATCACCGGATGCGCCTTGGGCCACCACTCGAACCTGGGGTCCTCGCGCAGGTCGGGCAGCCGCACCGGAGCCCCGTCGCGGAGCATCGCGCCGAGCATGCCATGCTGCCTGGGCAGCGGGCCGATCGCGTCCCACTGCTTGTCGGTGAGACCCTCGGCGACGAACTCGGCGAACGAGCCGTCCTCGTCGGGCACGCCGAGCGCGGCATAGCGGGCGTCGAGCAGCCGCTGGGCCGAGCGGACGATGACCTGCAGCACCTCGCGCACCGAGAGGTGCCGGGTGACCGCGAGCACGGCGGTGCTCACCGCCTGCATGATCTCGTCTCTGTCGGAGGCTCTGTCGGAGGCCACGGGATCCACTCTATGGGCCTGGGCCTCCACGCCCACGCCCCATTGGTCCTAGGTCCATCTGCCCAGGACGAGGCGAGCCCTCAGCCCGATGTCCGGCCGCCGCCGCGCTCCTAACGTCGAGACATGACGAACACCGCACTGATCACCGGCGCCTCCCGCGGCCTGGGTCTGGCTCTGGCGACGACACTCGCCGCCGCCGGGTGGGAGCTCCTGCTCACCGCCCGTGGCGCGGCGGACCTGGAGCGGGTCGCGGCCGAGCTGGGCGCCACCGCCATCCCCGGCGACGTGACCGACCCGGCGCACGTCGAGCGGCTCGCGCGGGCCGTACCTGAGCTGGATCTGCTGGTCAACAACGCGAGCGGGCTGGGCGTGACTCCGCTGCCGCCGCTGGCGGTGTACCCGCGGGAGGAGTTCGGGGCGCTGCTGGAGACCAACGTGATCGCTCCCCTGGCCCTCATCCAGGCGACGCTGCCCGCGCTGCGCGCCACGCGCGGCGCCATCGTGAACATCACCTCCGACGCCGCCACCGGCGCCTACGAGGGCTGGGGTGCTTACGGCGCCACCAAGGCCGCCCTGGAGCAGCTCTCCAACGTGCTGGCGGCCGAAGAGCCCGATCTGGCCGTCTGGTGGGCCGATCCCGGCGAGATGAACACCCGCATGCTGGCCGACGCCGTCGGCGCCGAGGAGGCGGCCGGCGCCACGGATCCCGCCAAGGTGGCCGCGGCGCTGTACGACCTGGTCAGGTCACGCCCGGCGAGCGGCCGGGTGAGCCTGCAATGACCGCCGCGCTCGACTTCGCGCTGCCGGACACGCTGTCGGCGCACGAACCACCCGAGGCGCGCGGGCTGACCCGCGACTCGGTGCGCCTGCTGGTCTCGCGCGGCTCGCTCCCGCCGGAGCACCACCGGTTCACCGACCTGCCGGGATTGCTCGACCCCGGCGACCTGATCGTGGTCAACAATTCGGCGACCTTGCCCGCCGCCATCAGGCTCGACCGGCTCGCCGTGCACTTCTCCACCGCGCGCGAGGACGGCACCTGGCTGGTCGAACTGCGCCGCCGTAACTCCAAGGCCTCCGAGCCGTACGGCGGCGGCGAGCCGGGCGAGTGGCTGCCGCTGCCGGGACGGGCGACGCTGCGGCTCATCGAACGCGAGACACCGCGCCTGTGGCGGGCCGTGCTCGACCGTGACGTTGAGGCGTACCTGCGCGATCACGGGGTGCCGATCCGCTACTCCTACGTGTCCCGAGACTGGCCGATCGACTCCTACCAGACCGTCTTCGCCACCGTGCCGGGCAGCGCCGAGATGCCGAGCGCGGCCCGGCCGTTCACCGCCGAGCTGGTCACGGCTCTGGTGGCGCGCGGCGTCGGGATCGCGCCGATCACCCTGCACACCGGCGTCGCCTCGCCGGAGAAGGACGAGCCGCCCTACGCCGAGCGCTACGAGGTGCCCGCGGCCACGGCGCGCTTGGTCAACCTGACCGCGGCGAACGGCGGGCGGGTGGTGGCGGCCGGGACCACCGTGGTGCGCGCACTGGAGACGGCCGTCGGCGGCGACGGGCAGGTGGCCGCCTCGGCGGGCTGGACCCGGCACATCGTGACGCCCGTCATCGGGGTGAAAGCCGTGAACGGGCTGATCACCGGGCTGCACGAGCCCAGGTCGAGCCACCTGATGATGCTCAGCGCGATCGCCGAACGGGAGCCGCTCACCCTCGCCTATGAGGCGGCGCTGCGGGAGGGATACCTGTGGCACGAGTTCGGTGACACCCACCTGCTGCTGAGCCGATAGTGGCCCCTCGTGCTCATGCGGCGGAACGTGCGCAGTAGCCTGGCTCAATGTGGACCAGCGCACCCTCCTGATTACCTTGACCGGCCCAGACCGGCCGGGCGTCACTTCTCGGCTTTTCTCGGTTCTCTCGGGCTTCCCGGTGACCGTGGCCGACATCGAGCAGGTCGTCATCCGCGGCCGGCTCACCCTGGGCGTGCTCGTCGCGTACGCGGGCGGTCCGTCGACCGGCACGGGCAGCACCCTCGGCGCCATGTGGACCGCCGTCGAGCGGGTGGCTGAGGACCTCGGCCTGGAGCTGGAGCTCTCCACCGGCTCGCAGACCAAGGAGCAGCGCCGGCGTGGCCGCCTGTCGGTCAGCGTGCTGGGCGCGACGCTCCAGCCCGCCGCGATCGCCGGGATCGCCGGGCGCATCGCCGCCGCCGGCGCGAACATCGACCGCATCGAACGCCTCGCCCAGTGGCCGGTCACCTGCATCGAGCTGTCGGTCTCCGGCGCCGACCCGAGCGCGCTCCGCGTCGAGCTGGCCGCCGAGGCCGCCGCCCTGCACGTCGACGTGGCCGTGCAGCGCACCGGCCTGTCCCGGCGGGCCAAGCGGCTGGTCGTCATGGACGTCGACTCCACGCTCATCCAGGGCGAGGTCATCGAGCTGCTGGCCGGGCACGCGGGTTGTCTCGAAGAGGTCGCCCGGGTCACCGAGGAGGCCATGCGCGGCGAGCTCGACTTCGCCGAGTCGCTGCGCCGCCGGGTCGCGCTGCTGGAGGGGTTGCCGGCGGAGGTGTTCGAGCAGGTACGCCAGCAGGTGGTGCTCACCCCCGGCGCCCGTACGCTGGTCCGCACGCTCAAGCGGCTCGACTACCGCTTCGCCATCGTCAGCGGCGGCTTCACCCAGATCACCGACTCCCTGGTCGACGACCTCGGCATCGACTACTCGGCGGCGAACGTCCTGGAGGTCGTCGACGGCAAGCTCACCGGCCGGGTCGTCGGCGAGATCGTCGACCGGCCGGGCAAGGCCCGCGCGCTGGAGCGCTTCGCCCGCGAGGCGGGGCTGCCGATCAGTCAGACGGTGGCCATCGGCGACGGGGCCAACGACCTCGACATGATCGCGGCGGCCGGGCTCGGCATCGCGTTCAACGCCAAGCCGGTCGTCCGGGAGGCGGCGGACACGGCGGTCAACACGCCTTACCTCGACTCGATCCTCTACCTGCTCGGGATCTCCAGGGACGAGGTGGAGGCGGCGGACGCCGAGGACGGCGTACTCAGCCGGTGACCTCGCCCTTGGGGTCCCAGCGCGTGACCAGCTCGGCCTGGCCCGGCCACAGGTCCACCCAGTCGGATTCGGTACGGATGACCGCGAACGAGCCCGGCCGGAACCCGTAGTCGCCCCCGGCCAGCGAGATCGCCAGCTCGTGCACGCCCGGGTTGTGACCGCACAGCACCACCGTCCCGAGCTCCGGATCGGTCAGCTTGACCAGCGCGAGCAGCTCCTCGGGGTAGGCCTGGTAGACGTCACGCTCGTAGCTGACCGCCACCTCGGGGAAGGCCAGCTCGGCGGTGCGCCGCGTACGCAGGGACGGGGAGCACAGCACCAGGTCGGGAGCCAGCCCGAGGGCCCGCACCTCGTCCCCGGCCCGCTTCGCGTCGCGCTCGCCCCTGTGCGTCAGCGGGCGCTCGCTGTCCTCCAGCCCGGGAATCTGCGCGGCCTTGGCGTGGCGGAGCACGATCAACGTACGCACGTGCTTCATCATCCTCTCGTCGCCCACACGCCCAGCGCGACGATCACGGCGAGGATGGCCAGCATCGCCAGCAGGATGTAGGCCAGCGTCTTGCCGCCGCTGGGCGGCTTGTCGTTCATCCGCCCAGTTTCCCACCGGGGTGCCGCGGGTGCCGCACCTGACCCTCCGTTTCTTGCACGTGAAACGCCCGCTCCCCCAGACCTCGGAGGAGCGGGCGTCCGGACGGGGTCGCTACGAAGCCACCGGCTCGTGCTCCCTGTTGTTGTCGTTGCTGGTCGATTCGCTGGAGACCGAACGGCGCTTGGAGACGAGGATCGCGCCGACCACCACGCCCACCGCCACGACCGTGATCCCGATGCGCAGCGCCGGGTTGCCCGCGTACAGGACCACCGCCGGCGCCACCAGGAGCGCCACCAGGTTCATCACCTTGATCAGCGGGTTGATGGCCGGACCTGCCGTGTCCTTGAACGGGTCGCCGACCGTGTCACCGATGATCGTGGCTTCGTGGGCCGCCGACCCCTTGCCACCGTGGTGTCCGTCCTCGACCAGTTTCTTGGCGTTGTCCCAGGCACCGCCCGAGTTGGACAGGAAGACCGCCATGAGCGTGCCGCACGCGATGGCCCCGGCCAGGAACGCGCCCAGCGGCGCGTAACCGAAGGCGAAGCCGACCGCGATGGGCGTCATGACCGCCAGCAGGCCGGGCGTGGCCAGCTCGCGCAGCGAGTCACGGGTGCAGATGTCGACGACGCGGCCGTACTCGGGCTTCTCCGTGCCGTCCATGATGCCCGGGTGGTTGCGGAACTGGTCGCGTACCTCGAAGACCACGCGCATCGCGGCCCGTCCGACCGCGCTGATCGCCAGGCCGGAGAAGAGGAACACGACCGCCGCGCCGATGACCAGACCGACGAGCACGTTGGGCTGGTCGATACTCAGGCTGAACGTGGAGAACGCGCCGAGCGCCTCCTTGACCGACTGAGTCGCATCGGTGAGCTGCGTCTCCACGGCCGTGCGGAAGGCGCCGAACAGCGCGGTCGCCGCGAGCACCGCCGTGGCGATCGCGATGCCCTTGGTGATGGCCTTCGTCGTGTTGCCGACGGCGTCGAGGCTGGTGAGCACGCGTGCGCCCTCACCCTCGACGTCGCCGGACATCTCGGCGATGCCCTGCGCGTTGTCGGAGACCGGGCCGAAGGTGTCCATCGAGACGATGACCCCGACCGTGGTCAGCAGGCCGGTGCCGGCCAGCGCCACCGCGAACAGCGCGATCGTCACGTTCCCGAAGCCCAGCAGGAACGCGCCGTAGACCGCGCCCGCGATGATCAGCGCCGAGTAGACGGCCGATTCGAGGCCGACGCTGATGCCCGCCAGGATGACGGTCGCGGGGCCGGTGGCCGAGCTCTCGCCGATCTCGCGGACGGGACGCCTGGTCGTCTCGGTGAAGTAGCCGGTCAGCAGCTGGATGGCGCTGGCCAGGACCAGGCCGATGATCACCGCGCCGATGGCGATGAGCCTCGGGTTGGCGGTGGACTGCACTGCTGAGCCGGTCAGCTCGGCGAAGGTGTCGGGCAGGTACCAGAACGCCGCCGCCGCGACCAGCACCGCGGAGATCGCGGCCGAGATGAAGAAGCTGCGGTTGATGGCGGCCATACCGCTGCGGTCGCCGTCGCGCATCCGGGTGACGAAGATGCCGATGATCGCGGTGAGCACACCGATCATGGGCACGATCAGCGGGAAGATCAGTCCCTGCTCGCCGAAGGCCACCTTGCCCAGGATGAGGCTGGCGACCAGCATGACCGCGTACGACTCGAACAGGTCGGCGGCCATACCCGCGCAGTCGCCGACGTTGTCGCCCACGTTGTCGGCGATCGTCGCCGCGTTACGCGGATCGTCCTCCGGGATGCCCTGTTCGACCTTGCCGACCAGGTCGGCGCCCACGTCGGCGGCCTTGGTGAAGATGCCGCCGCCGACTCGCATGAACATCGCCAGCAGTGCCGCCCCGAAGCCGAAGCCTTCGAGGACACCCGGCGCGTCACCTTGATAGACGAAGACGACAATGGCCGCGCCGAACAGGCCGAGGCCCACGGTGAACATGCCGGCCACGCCGCCTGTACGGAAGGCGATGCGCATGGCGCGCTTCTCGCCCGAATCACGGGCGGCCGCCGCGACGCGTACGTTTCCGCGTACGGCCAGCCACATGCCCATGAAGCCGGTCAGCGCGGAGAATACCGCCCCGACCACGAAGAAGATCGAGCGGCCGATGCGCACATCGGTCTCACCCGGTAGTAGGAGCAGCAGGAAGGGGATCACGACGACGAAGACCGCCAACGTGCGGAACTGCCGCGCGAGATACGCGGCGGCCCCTTCCTGTACGGCACGGGCGATGTCCTGCATGCGCTCCGTGCCCGCGTCGGCGGACAGCACTTCGCGCACCAGGCCGCCGGCGACGGCTAGGGCGATCAGTGCGACCGCGGCGACCACGATCACGATAGTGAGATTGTTACCGCTCAGGGCCAGATTGGACGCTGGCTCTGCGGCCAGCAGTTGCCTAAACATCGTTCTCCTCGGCAAGACCGGTCGTCCTGCCCGGGCGGTGCTGCAAAGATCGGCGGGCTGGTGCGGCACCATCCGGGTTGTGGGTGCCGCTTCCGGATGAGTCCGCAGTTTCGCCGGATCACCTTGGCCGGTGCCGGGAGTCTACGCACGGGCTGCGCGGATATGAAGGCTCTGCCGGTCGCTATTTGGCCACGCGTCCAGTAATCCCCTGCCAGCACGGCGATTTGCCATCTGACAACCGATATTTCCGCCGGTTTACGGCCATGACAAGGTGCCCGAAACGACACGCCCGAAACCTGGGATTCGGTCGCGCCGGAGCTCTGGACTGGCTGTAGCTCTGGACGGGCTGGAGCTCTGGACATGCCGAAGCCGAGCCGTGGGCACCACGACTCGGCCTTGTAGGGAGGCCCTATGGCTGTCGGCTGGCGGAAGCCATGGGTGCCGGGCCTCGTATCGGCGCCCGGCCCCGTATCACCAGAGGACCGTCCCCCTGGACAGGGCCCAGCCACGGTCGGCGGTTGGGGCCCACCGTGCTGTGCCGTAAAGAAAAAATTATGCTTGCGTCGGTACGTGACCGTTGCGCGCGGCGGGCCAGCTCATGCGGATGCGCATCCCCTTGGGACTGGGGAACACTTCCACGTCATCGGCCAGCCCCGCGATCACCGCGATGCCGAACCCTGACATGAACGAGTCGGACAGCATGCCCAGATCGAGAGGTTGCTCCTGCTTGATCTCGTCGCTGGGAGCCTGATCGCTGACCGTTACCTCGAACCGCCCCGAATCGTCTTTCAGCTCGATGCGGATGGGCTCTCCCGGGCAGTGTGCGCGATGCGCCTCAACCGCCCGGGAGCAGGCCTCACCGACGGCGAGCCTGACCTCGTCCAGCAGTGACTCCTCCACGCCTGTGCGCCGGGCGATCGCCGTCGCGACCAGCCGGGCGGTCCGCACATGCGCGGGGAGGGCGCTGAACGTGAGCTCGACGGTAGCCATCACTACTTGTCTTTGCCGTGAGCTTCCTTGGCCTCGTCGACCGAAGCGTAGATCCCGAAGACCTTGGTCAGCCCGGTGATCCGGAAGATCTTGAGGATGCGCTCCTGCGTGCACACCAGCTCGAGCGAACCGTCGTGCGCCCGAACCCGCTTGAGCCCCCCGACCAGGACACCGAGGCCCGTCGAGTCGAGGAAGTCGACCTTCTCCATGTTGACGAGAAGGTGGAAGTTGCCCTTGTTCACCAGGTCTATGAGGAGCTCACGCAATCTCGGCGCCGTGTAGACATCGATCTCACCCTCGACCTCGACGATGGTGAGTCGGTCCTCGTTGTGGTGATCCAACTTCAGATCCACAGATCCTCCAGCGCCTCGCCTGCGAAAGTACCCTTGCGGGCCTGGCAGTCTGGAACGGGGCTCCAGACCGTCTGACCCCGACGCGCGGCATTCAACCACGCGTCTGGCTTGTGTCTATACGAAATCACGATTCCCGGCGACTTTGCCCACGGATGCAGACTGGAAACAGTGACTTCCTCCGCTTCCTCCCCACACCGGCCAGGTCCACTCCTCCGGCACCTGCTCGGAGTTCCCGCACGTCATGAGCGTGTCACCCATGTGGAGCATGTTCCAGCACGTCAGGCTGGTCAAGCGGGATGGCCGAATTGGGCGCCGGAACTCTTGGTTACGCGCTTGGCGAACCGCGGCATCTCGGGATTGTGGCCACACCAGTACGAAGCCGCCGACCTAGCCCATCGTGGCCGAAACGTGATCATTTCTACCGGAACGGCGTCCGGGAAGTCGCTGGCGTACCTCACTCCGGCCGTCGCCTCCTGCCTCGACGGCGGCACCGTCCTCTACCTCACACCCACCAAGGCCCTGGCCGCCGACCAACTCCGCAGCCTCCGCGAACTCCGCATCACACAGCTCCGCGCGGCCTGCTTCGACGGTGACACCCCGTTCGAGGAACGTACCTGGATCCGGCAGCACGCCAACTACGTACTGACAAATCCCGACATGCTGCATCGAAGCATCCTGCCGCGGCATGCCCAGTGGTCATCGTTCTTCCGGCGGTTGCGCATGGTCGTGGTGGACGAGTGCCACGGGTACCGCGGGGTGTTCGGCTCGCACGTGGCGCAGATCCTGCGCCGCCTGCGCCGGATCTGCGCCCGATACAACTCTCAGCCCGTTTTCCTGCTGGCCTCAGCGACCGCCAGCGAACCCGGGGCGTTCGCGATGCGCCTGACGGGGCTTGAGATGGCCGAGGTGACGTCGGACGGGTCTCCGAAGGGTGCGACGACCATCGCGCTCTGGGAGCCGCCCCTGACCGAACTACGGGGCGAGAGAGGCGCTCCAGTGCGCCGCACCGCCACGGCCGAGGCCGCGGACCTCCTCACGGACCTCGTCCTGGCGAACGTCCGCACCCTCGCTTTCGTCCGCTCACGCCGCGGCGCCGAAACGGTCGCCCTCGCTGCCCGCGCCAAACTCGCCGACGTCGCTTTTTCCCTAGGTGGTACGCCTGGGGCGCCCACGGGCGGCTCAGGCACGCAATCGGGTACGAGCGCCCCTACGGCCGGCGCTTTCGGCACGCCACCACTTCCCACAGTCCAGGACCTCCCCACAGCGGCCCCCGACCAGGGCGCCCCCTTGTCGCCCACCCTCCACGGCACCCCCTCGCAGTCCCCAGACCACGACGCCCCCTTGCCGCCCACCGACCGCGACGCCCCCTCTCAGTCCCCAGACCACGACGCCCCCTTGTCGCCCACCCTCCACGGCACCCCCTCGCAGTCCCCTGACCAGGGTGCCGCCTCGCCGTCCCCAGACCGCGAAGCGCCCACTCTGGACCACGACGGGCCCTCCCAGCCGCCGGGCCGCAGCATCACCCCGCCGTTCCTCGACCACGGCGGGGACGTCCCCTCGGCGTCCGCTGATCGCGAGGCGCCCTCGCCGCCCCCAGACCAGGGCGCACTGTCCTGGGCGTTGCCCGATTCCGCCGACTGGGCCGACCTCCCGGACCGAATCGCCGCCTACCGGGCCGGGTACCTCGCCGAAGACCGCAGACTGCTCGAAAAGGCCCTCCGCTCGGGCTCCATCATGGGCCTGGCCACCACGAACGCCCTCGAACTCGGCGTAGACGTCTCCGGCCTGGACGCCGTCCTCATCGCCGGCTGGCCGGGCACCCGAGCCTCTCTCTGGCAACAGGCGGGCCGAGCAGGCCGCGACGGCCAGGAAGCTCTCGCCGTACTCATCGCCAGGGACGACCCCCTCGACACCTACCTCGTACACCACCCCCAAGCCCTTTTCGGCCAGCCCGTAGAGGCGATCGTGCTCGACCCAGACAACCCGTACGTCCTCGGCCCCCATCTCTGCGCCGCCGCCGCGGAGATCCCGCTGACCGACGCCGACCTGCCCGTCTTCGGCCCCACTGCCCCGAACGTCCTCGCCGACCTCGTCACGCAGGGCCTGCTCAGAAAGCGTCCCGCAGGCTGGTTCTGGACCCGGCGCGAACGCGCCACCGACCTGGCCGACATCAGGGGCGGCGGAGGCGCGCCCATCCAGGTGGTGGAGTCCGCGACCGGCCGCCTCCTGGGCAGCGTGGACGAGCCGTCCGCCCACACCACCGTGCACACCGGCGCCGTCTACCTGCACCAGGGCGAGACGTACCTCGTAGAGCTCCTCGACCTGGAAGCCGGGGTCGCCCTCGTAGGCAGTTCGCAGCCCGACTACACGACGTTCGCGCGCGACATCACGGACATCTCCGTCCTCGCCTCCCTGCGTTCGCACGACCTCGGCCCCGGCAGCCTCCACTTCGGCGAGGTGGAGGTGACCCGTCAGGTGGTCTCGTACCTCAAGCGCCGCCTCCAGTCCGGCGAGATGCTCGGCGACGAGCCTCTGGACCTCCCGCCGCGTACCCTCCGCACCCGCGCGGTCTGGTGGACCCTCCCCGCCTCAGAGGTGGCCGCCCTGGCCGAGGAGGGCTTCGACCTGGGCGGCGCCGCCCACGCCGCCGAACACGCCGCCATCGGCCTGCTCCCCCTCTTCGCCACCTGCGACCGCTGGGACATCGGCGGCGTCTCCACGGAACTTCACGCGGACACGGGCCTGCTGACGGTGTTCGTGTACGACGGTCATGAGGGAGGCGCCGGCTTCGCCGAACGCGGCTACGCCCGTGCGACCGACTGGCTCACGGCCACCCGCGAGGCCATCGCCTCCTGCGAGTGCGAACGCGGCTGCCCATCCTGCATCCAGTCCCCGAAATGCGGGAACGGCAACGAGCCACTGGACAAACGCGGCGCCATCCACCTTCTGGACACCCTGCTCCGCTCCACTCCCACCTCGGTCTAGCCGAACACTCAACCACCCGAAGCCTGGATGTATCCAAGCGAAACCACCCTCGGCCGATTCCTCCGGCATACAGGGCGGAGTCGATGAGATCGCAGGCCGGGGACCGGGGCCGGGAACCCGGACTGCAGACCGGGACCGGGACCGGGACCGGGACCGGGACCGGGACCGGGACCGGGACCGGGACCGAGGACCCGGACCGAGGACCCGGACCGAGGACCCGGACCGAGGACCCGGACCGAGGACCCGGACCGAGGACCCGGACCGAGGACCCGGACCGAGATCGGAGGCCGGAAGACGGGTCGGGTTGGCCGTGAGTTAGCTGTCGCCGCCGCGATGGCGGTGACCGGCGAACGCGCTCTCATCCTCGTCAGCCGCCCAGAAGTCACCCGCCCCGGGCTGCGGGCGCTCCCAGAAGCCGCTGTCCTCCATGGCTCTGGGCGACGGCGGCAGGTAGTCGTCCCAGCGCTGTTCGATGCGTACGTCGGGCGGGGTGACGGCGGCGGCCGACTCAGGCACCACGATCACGGCCGAACTGGGCAATGCGATCCGAATAGGCTCCTGGCGGACCTCCCGACCGTCCAGATCAACCCGCATCCGACCGCCCTGGTCAACGCCCTCTCGGTCAGCTCCCGTTCGGCCACCCTGATCGACAGGCGCCCCGACCTCCTGCTCGATAGACACCCAGTCATCCTGATCGGCACCCATGTCCGCGTCGCTGAGGTGCAGCGGGAGAGCAGCACGCACCTCCGCTCGAGCCAACCCCTGCCCCGGCCCCTGAGCCCGACCGACACTCGGCCCCTGTTCAGAACGCCAGGCTGCGGCGGATGGCGTGGCGGGTAGATCCGAGGCCGCCGCCAGATTGAAGCGATCGGACGCAGCAGCCACACCGAACTGCCCAGACACTCCCAGACCAGGCCGATCGTGCGCCCCCATACCGGACCGATCAGGAACCCCCGCACCCAACCGATCAGACGTCGCCAGACCGGATTGATCCGACACGCCCACACCCGATCGATCGGGACCCCCCGCACCGAGCTGGTCAGACACTCCCAAACCGAGCCGGTCGGACGCCGCTGAGCCAGGGTGTTCCAAAGCCTGCATGCGAGACCGTACGGGCGCCTGCGCGCCTGACCGTTCCGGCGTACGCGGGGCCCCCGAAGCCTGAGGCTGAGGGCGCCCGCCAAGCCGCTCTGACGCGCGAGAAAGCTCCGACCTCTGGACGACGCCAGACCGCTCCGGCGCACCGGACTGTTCGGGCATTTGCGTACGAGAATGCTCACTGGCCGAACGGACCTTGGCAACGGCCAGGACCACCGCCGGACGCCGGGGCACCGAGGTAGTGGCGGACGGAACGCTGACCGTACTGAGCTGCGGCGAAATGCCCTGACTGGGCGAAGCGGCAGCCGCGTGCGACGTCGACCCCCCAGCAGTTGCAGCAGCTCCAGCGAGAGACCGGCGACGCGCCCACGCGCCTCCATGCGCGGCCAACAGCAACAAGACGAGCCCACCTGCGACGTACAGGCCGTACTGGCCGATACTTCCGGTCGGCGACTCCGATGACTGAGCCTTCACCTTGGAGTCGACGGGAGCGGATTCCGCGTCGCCTTTGGTGTCGTCGGGAGTGAGGCCGTCGGTCTTGCCCGAGTCTCCGGTCGTGTCAGCGGTCGGAATCGGGAGGTTGCCCTTGGGGTCGGTGTCGGGTATGGCGGGGAGCTTGTCGGTGCTCTTCGTCGTGGTCGTCTTGCGCGTGGGCACGGCCGTGGGCTGCGTGTGCTTCTTGCCGGGCAGCGTCGGCAGGGTGTCGACGCCCTTCTTGGTGGTCGGCGTTTCCTGTTTCGTAGCGGTCTTCTTGGGCTTGGCGGCTGGGGGAGCGGGAACGGTCACGTACGCGGCGCCGGAATTGCCCGACCCGATCGACCCCCCGTCACCGTCGCCCCTGAACGCCTTCACGGTGAAGCCCACCCGCTGCCCAGCCGCCTTGGACGGTACGGCGAGCACGGCCTTGCACGATGATCCAGAACAGGCGCTGTCGGCGGGCAGCCTGCCCACGATGCCGGACTGGCTGGTCGCGACCTCGTACGACTGGAGATCGGGCTCCGAACCCTTGCTCCATGTCACCACGATCTTCTCGGTGCCCTCCAGGGCCGCGGCGACGTTGTCCGGCGCAGCGGCGGGCCGCCTCAGCTTGAAGGTGCTCGTCGCGTAAGTGGTGCCGGTGATCTCGCCCTTGAGAATAACGTTGAAGGTCCCGTTGGGGACGCTGCCGGCGTCGAACGTACCGGAAAGCGTCTGGTTGGCCCCTCCGCCGGCGACCTTCTGCTTGGCGGTCGAGGGCCCCTCCACGTACACGCCCATGTTGAGCTGCATCACACCGGTACGCGCTGAGATCGGCACGGATCCGCTCGTGACCACCTGACCGTCGGACGGAGACGTGATCTCCCCAGGGCTCGCGCCTTGCCGCATCACCACGGCCGCCTGAGCGGACCCACCGAGCACGATGGATCCCGCCACAAGCGCCGTCGCGACTATCGCTCTGCCAACCACCGTCACGGCGCTTCCCTCCATAGAGAGCCTCGCGCCGCCTGACCACCCTGGGGCGTTCACGCGACGACCGGAAGTGCAGTCCGCTCGGCCGACATAGATCATCGACCGCCCCTGAATCCGCACCCTAATGGCTCAGATCCGGGCTATCCCAGACTCCGGTCCCAGACGGCATGGACTCACGGGTAAGCGGCACCTTATGTGAGCTATCTAACTCTTGGACACTCTGTCTAAGAAGTCGTAATTCGATTGCGACCTAGCCCCGACAGCCCCAGAAGCCACATTGTTCTGCGAAGCGAAAATCGCCTCTGCTTTCACGAACATTGCGCTAAATACCGGCCCCGCCCGGCCCCAACCCCCAGCGCGAACAAGGCCCGACCCTCTCAAAAGGGCAGACTCCGCACGGTGACCCCGCAGCACGGTAGCCGGGAGGTGGGAGGCGGGAGGGGCATGGAGCCAGGACCCGGGCTATAGGACAGGACGATGCAGCCACAAACGGGTCGCCGTCACACTCTCAGTTCCACACGTTCAGCCTCGGCGGCAACGTCGTCAGACCAGCTGATCGATCTACGCTTCCCCTCATGACTGCTACACCCCAGCGTGGTGGTTCTTTCTACGACTCGCCTACGACCTCTCAGAGGTATCTCGACCATCGTCACAGCGGGGTGACGAGCCCCAATCACGTCATGGAGGAGCCCGCGCTACTGGACGTGATGGGCAAGGTCACCGGCTTGCGGGTTTTGGATCTCGGTTGCGGGGACGCGGCCATCGGGCGGACTCTGCTGAACGCTGGCTGTAGTAGCTACCTGGGTCTGGACGGCTCTGCGGTCATGGTCGAGGCAGCCAGCGAAACCCTTCAGGGCACCTGTGGGCGTGCTGAGCAGGTGGATATGGAGGACTTCGCCGCCCCGCCGTCCTCGTTCGACCTGATCGTTTCTCGTCTCGCACTGCACTACGTCGAGGACTTTGTGGCGGTGTTGATGGCGTGCCATGCATGTCTTTCTCCTGGTGGGCGGATTGTTTTTTCGGTTGTTCATCCCGTTATCAGCTCCTATGACGCCGGGACAGGAGAGCCGCGCACGAACTGGATCGTCGATGACTACTTCCTCAAGGGGCCACGGCAGCGCAGCTGGTTGGGCGGCAGCGTCACCTGGTTTCATCGAACGGTTGAGGACTACGTAGATGCGCTGGTGAACGCCGGGTTTGCGCTGTCAGCTCTACGTGAGTGCGCTCCTCGGGAAGAGCGGTTCGACGGCGACTTGGCCGAGATGGCGCGTCGCCGCCGCGTTCCGCTCTTCCTGTTACTCGGTGGCACGCGGATCTGACCAGTCCAGGAGAACCGCCGGATAGGGTCTTTCACCTGCGGTCTTGTGTACTCGCCCGAATCACCGTGGTGGTCTGCCGCGCCGAGCGGGGCCGGATGTCCACGCCCTGGCTGAGCAACGTCCAGGTCACCCACTTGCCCGCCCTCGTTCACCAGATCCATCGGTCTTGGGTTGCTTGTGCGCGCCCTTCCGTGTCCACCTCACAGGCTGGCGCGTTCTGCCAGCAATCAGGTCCGCGTCACTACTCGTACTCGACCCTGTGCATGCTTATGCGGTTCGCGTTCCTGCTCTGGTTCGTGGTGCTTGGCCTGGTCCGCGTTCCTGCTCCGGTCGTGCTCCCCTGCTCGGCGTCCCTGCTCCGGTCCATGGGTGCCGGTCCATGGGTGCCGGTCCATGGGTGCCGGTCCATGGGTGCCGCGCTTGGTCTGTGTATTCGCTTGGGCCGGCGCGGGCTCTGCCGGTCAGGGTTCGTGTCCCTATGGCGGGCAGGGTGATGGTCAGCGAGGTTCGGACGTCTGCGATTTCACCTGTGAGTGTGCATTGGAGGAGTTGAACGGCGTTTTTCGCGGCTATGATCTTCGCCCTGTCGCAGGCGGCTTGAGGATCGACGATCGCGAGCCTGGCTGCGGCAAGAGCGCTCAGGTCGGCTGCGTCCTGTACATGATGACGTGCTACGCGTACGGAACCCACCGTGACGAAGGCCATGGCAACCGTCATGAGCAGGCCCATGAGCGCGACGCCCCACAATGACGCGGAGCCACGGTCTGCTTGCTTGGCGAACGTTGACTCTCGATGCTTCTTCGCGCATGTGTGCCAGTACGTCATGATTCCGTGTCAGCGGTCGCGGAGGCGGCTACTCGTACGGCGGGCAGAGACGCTCCCCATGCTGGTCGTACCTCCACCGAGACCTCTACTTTTGTGCTCTCTGGATTGCGGCTGATGTCCACCCGTGCGTTGGGCCGGGTGGCGGATTGAACGAGTTCGCGAACTTGGTCCAGCGGCTCGCCTCTGGCGGCGGCCCTCGCTGCGGCGCGCGCCGCGTCGACGCACGCCAACTGAACCCCGACTGCTTGGATCGCCCACAGCGCGGCGGCCAAGACGACCATCAGTGCGGGTAGGACCATGGCGGTCTCAGCTGTCACAGAGCCGCGCGATGCCGGGTGCTTCCTGTCCGATGACGGGCGTTTCACGTGCGATGTTGGCCGCTTCAGACGTGGGGTTGAACGTTTCACGCGTTTGGGGGTCGCAGCTTGGGGCGGGGTCATCCGGCTGCGTTGAGTGCCTGGTCGATGAGCTTCGAGAGCATCACTTGCACCTTTGGGCTGCTGACCACCTTGAACAGCACCGCTGCGAAGGCGCATGCGGCGATCGTGCCCACTGCGTATTCGGCTGTGGACATGCCGCGATCGCTGAGCGGTCCCGAACAGCGGATCCACCTGTCGGCGAGCCAGTTGTGGAGGTGGGCGGTTGGGTTGGCCGCTTTGGCGAGCTGTCGGTCTTCGGGGGGTGTGGCGGCAGCGTTCGGGGGAGTTGCCGCATCGTGCATGGTGCCTCCAGGTGATCGGGGCCGGGCGTTGTCCGGCGTGGGTCCAACGGTGCCTGAAGGCTGGATGCGGCGGACGGCCCGAACAGGGTTCTGGGGATAAGTGGAGGCGTCGGAGCGGCCTGTTGATAGGTGGTAGGGCACCTGTGGATGAGCGATAGGGCAAGGCATACTGCCTGCGCCTGGGTCGGCTCGGAAGTCCACGCTGATTCGAGGCCAGGCCGACCGGCTCGAAGGCGTGGCGCCCGTGTCGGCCAGACGCATCAGGTAGTCGAGATCGTTGGTGTCGCCCGCGTGCCCGACGACGATCTTCGTCAGGTCCACGCCCTCCTTGGCGAAGAAGTCGAGCGCTATCAGCCTGCTCTGCGGACGGGTGCTGCTGAGCACAGGCAGGTTTCAGTTCGAGGGCGCAGGCCGACTGCAGAGCTCAGACGGGTTCGGGAACTCAGGCCCGCCCCGGAGCCCAGGCAGGCAGGTTCCTGGGCACGGGCGGGTCCTCAAGCGCAGCCCGATCCTGGAGCAGAGCAGTCCGGGGTGGGCAGGTCCTGGGCAGGTCCTGGGCAGGTCCTGGGGAGGGCAAGCCCGGGGAGGAAGGCCAGTCCCGGGACTGGCCCCTGGATGCAAGCTGGGCCCGAAGCACGGGCTGGTCTCTGGGTAGGTGCTACGGGAAGGTGATGGCGGTTGCGAGGCCGGCGACGATGGGGATGATGCCGAGCAGGACGAAGGCCGGTAGGAAGCACAGGCCGAGAGGTGCTACTGCCTTGACGCCCACGCTCCTGGCTGCGGCCACGGAGGTGGCTCGGGTGGATTCGCGAGCGTCGTTGGCCAGGCGGGTCAGGACGTCTGCCACTGGGGCGCCGGTCTGAGCGGCTCTGCTCATTGCTCGTGACAGTTGTGCCGTAGCCGGTTCTCTGGCGAGAAAGGCCCAGGTGGGGTCTGGGTCGGCGCCCAGCCGGAGTTGGCGGCTAACCCATGACAGGCGCTGGCCGAGTGGGCCGGCCAGTGTTTCTGCTGCTATCTCGGTGGCCGCGCTGACCGGCTGCCCGGCGAGTAGGCAAGCTGCCATCAGGTCGGCGGCGAACGGCAGGTCTGTGGTGATCTGTTTGGTGTCTTGGCGGGCTTCTGGGTCGTCTCGTCTGTGTAGGGCCACACCGACGATCGGGGCGATGAGCAGGGCCGCTATCAGTCCGGCTGCTCCGCCGATGAGTAGAGCGGTGATGAGGGCGGCGCTGAGGGCTCCGACGATCGTGCGGCGGGTGATCGGTTGGGGTGAAGTTGCGGGGTGATCGAGCCAGGTTGGCGGGGAGAGAGTGTCGGTATCCGGGCGTATGGGGGACGTGTCGGCATTTGGCCCTGCGGAGGGTGCGCGTGTGGGTCGCTGGGGTCCGGGGCGGTTTTGGGCGGCCGCTCCTGGCGGTAGCAGGCGGGTCAGGCGTTCGGCCGGGGTTGTCGGTGAGATCCACAGCCAGGTTGCTGCGCAGGCACAGGCTGCGGAGAGCAGTTCGAGCATCGTCGGGGATCCGTTCCGGTAAGTTGCGCGGCGCGATCGCTTGAGGAAGGAGATAGCAGCCAAGGAGCCGGTCGCTGCCGTTGAAGTGGACGGGCTGAAACGGGCGCCGCTGAGTGGCCGTAGTGGCCAAGGCTGAGGGTGGCCAAGGCTGAGGTCTGGGCGGGTCGTGGCTGAGGTCTGGGCGGGTTGAGGCGGAGGTCTGGGCGGGTTGAGGCTGAGGTCTGGGCGGGTCGTGGCTGAGGTCTGGGCAGGTTGTGGTTACGAGTTTTCAGCGTGGGTCGCCATCTGGTGGGTCCACCACAGGCCGCAGGCGTCGAGAGCGATACCGGCCGTGAGGCAGGCGAGGCCGGGGAGGTTGCCGAAGAGGAAGGCGAGTGGGTGCATTCCCAGTGCGCTTCCCATGAGGAGGCCTAGGGCGGGGAGTGCGGCCAGCATTCTCGCGGTGGTGCGAGGGCCGGCCAGTTGTGCCGTGACGTCCTGGCGGTGGGCTTGGGCTGAACGTAGCGTGCTGCCGACGCGTTCTACGAGGGCAGCTAGTCCTGCGCCTACGGTGACGCTGACGCTCCAGCAGGCCGCCAGGCTGCGTAGTCCCTCGCCGCCCTGCTGTGGGGCCACGGAGACGAGAGCCGTGGACACGTCGCCGCCATCCCTTGCCGCCGCCATCACCGGGCGTAGGGCTTCCGGGTCTGGGAAGTCCACTGCGTTGATCGCTCTGGTGAGAGCTTCGCCTGGAGTACGGCCTGCGGTCAGTTCGGCTGAGAGGGCTTGGCAGAGCTCGATCGATGCTCGGCGCCAGGCGTCGGCGCGACGGGCTGGGCTGGGGCGGGTGATCAGGTGTTTTATGGATCGCTGCTGGAATGGCTCGCGGATGGAGGTCATCCTGTCGAGGCGGGCTGTGGCAGTGCTTGGGCCGGTCCACAGCCATATGGCGGCTGCTGTGGACAATGCGGCCATGAGGGCTGCGATCACAGGATTTACGCTCCCTTCGCTCGTCGTGGTCCGGTCGGGTGAGCTTGGTCGGTGGCAGTGCAGGGCCGGTGACGGTGCAGGGTCGGCTCGGCGCGGTTCGGTGGCTCGGTGACGATACGTGGTCGGGTGAATGTCGCCGGGGCGAGGTACGGATCGAGTGATGCTTGCCGGGGAGGTGCGGGTCAGTGGAGGTACGGGTTGGGTGTACGCAGCGCCGATGCTCGCTACGGCTGGGTGGAGGTACCGGTCGGGAATCTTCGGTCATGGTCCGGGGCGTACGACACGTCGCCGAACGTACGAGGCGGGGGACGTACGAGAGGAACTCTCAGTAATGGTCTGGGCGTAGGACGACGTCATCGGGTGCGGTATGGATCGGCGAGCTCACTGGGCACGTGACGCGTGACTTGGATTCGGTCGTGGGCTGCATCGCTCGCTTGCCGTTCGGCCTGGTCGCGATGCCTCTTTACGGCTGCGGTGCAGCGTGGAGGCGACGTCCGTAGGTCTTTGCCACGCGCCGCGAATTCGGGCGGCTGCGACAGGCTCGTCACGTCGTGAGGTTGGTCATGGACGAGTCCGCTCCGTCAGGGCGTCGTGTCCTGGGCCGGTGCGCGGGTAGCCTTTTGTGTCGAAGGTCAGGGCGGTTACGGATTCGACGAAGCCTGTCGAAGATCTCGACAGGAGGCAGATTTCCGCTACACGGCGGCGTCCGTCGGAGCGGTTGCGGGTCAGGTGGATGACCACGTCCAACGCGGCGGCGAGTTGGCTGTGAACGGCTTCTCTGCTCAAGCCTGCCGCGCATCCCAGCGCCTCCAGCCGAGGCGGTACGTCGGCGGCCGCGTTGGCGTGCAACGTGCCGCAGCCGCCCTCGTGGCCGGTGTTCAGGGCGGCCAGCAAATCCACTACTTCGGCGCCCCTGACCTCTCCGACCACTACTCGGTCGGGGCGCATGCGGAGGGCCTGGCGTACCAGGTCTCGTAGGCCGACGCCGCCGGCGCCTTCGAGGTTTGGTGGACGGGACTCCAGGCGTACGACGTGGGGGTGGAGCGGGCGGAGTTCGGCTGAGTCTTCTACGAGAAGCAGGCGTTCACCTGGGTCGGCCAGCGACAGCAGGGCTGACAGGAGAGTTGTCTTGCCTGTGCCGGTGCCGCCGGTCACCAGGAATGCCAGCCTGGCTGTCACGATGGCCGTCAGTAGTGGTACTGCCGACGGTGGGATCGTGCCTGCCGTCACCAGGTCGGGCAAGGTGTACGTCCGTCTTGGTGGCAGACGGAGCGACACGCAGGTGCCGCCTGAGGCGATCGGCGGGAGCACGGCGTGGAGGCGTACTCCTCCGGCCAGTCTTGCGTCCACATACGGCGAGGCGTCGTCCAGGCGCCTGCCGGCGGCGGCTGCCAGACGTTGGGCCAGCCTGCGGACGGCGCTGTCGTCGGTGAACGTCACCGAGGTCCTGCGCAGGCCGTGGCCGTCGTCGACCCATACCTCGCGAGAGCCGTTGACCAGGACGTCCGTGACGTCGGGCTCTGCCAGGAGGGGCTCCAGTGGGCCTGCTCCTATGAGGTCGGCGCAGAGGGAACGGGCTACGGCGAGGATCTCGGCGTCGCCGTATACGGATTTTTCGGCTCGTAGGGCTACTGCTACCTGGGCGGCGCTTGGTTCGACGCCGGTTCGGGCCAGCCGTACGCGCACTGCCTCGATCAGCTCGGGTGAGACGCCCGGGTTCATGTGCTCATTTCCTTGTGCTCTGTGCTCTGTGTTGGTTCTGGCCTGTGCTCGCTGCTGGGCCGACATGCGCTGATCCCTGTGCGGACTGGGTGACAGCGCGTCCGCTGTGGATGGTGCTTTCCGGCACGAGGCTGCCCGCCCTGCCCGGGAGCCTCACGGGCACGGCAACGGGCACAGACGCGGGCGAGCGTTAGGGCGTGGGGGTGGGAGCTACGGCTGTCTGGTCACGGTGGGAGTAGGTCGCGTAGGAGGGACGTGCAGAGGGCGCCGAGGACGGTGCGGGGGCCGAGCTTGGGGAGTTCGCCGCGGTTCAGGGTGGTGGGGAGGCGGGGCTGGTCGGGTAGGTGGCCGGCGGAGGGGATGCCGAGGGAACTCGCCACCACGTCGTCGTCGAGGACGCCGGGGCGGATGACTGCGCGGATGTCTGAGGTGTGCCGGTTGACCTCCGTGAGGACCTGGGCGGCGGCCAGGACGCCGCGTACGTCGGCCGTGGCCACGAGCAGGGTGCCGCTCGCCCTTGCCAGTGCCTCGATGGCGGCGGGGTCGAGGTGGCGCGGGAGATCGACGACCACCACGTCGAAGCCGCGGTGTCCGGCTTCCAGCACCGAGCGCATGGCCTGGGCGGGGATCGTCCGTACCTCGCCGCGGTGGAAGGACAGGACCGTCAGGTCGCCGAACGCAGGCAGCGCGGCCTGCAGGGCCGCCGAGCCGACCCGGCCCTCGCGGGCCACCAGGTCTCCCCAGCGCGCGCCGGTGGCCTCCTCCTGTCCCAGCAACGCGTCGATGCCGCCGCCCAGCGGATCGGCGTCGATCAGCAGCGTGCGCAGGCGGTCGCCGGAGGCGCGCAAGGCCAGGCAGGCCGACAGGACGCTCGCGCCGGCCCCGCCCCGGCCGCCGATGACGCAGAGCACGACACCGGAGCGGGGATCGGGCTCCATGGCGTCGGCGAACTCCTCCACAAGGCGCCGCTCGCCACCGGGCAGGTCGATGACGGCCTGAGCGCCTACGGCCACACATCGGCGCCAGCTGTCGGGGTCTTCCGGGTCGCGGGTGACCAGGAGCACGCCGTCTCGGGCGGGTGGTGAGGTGGCGGCCATCGCGTCGGCCAGGTCGCCGCCTATCACCACCAGGGGTGCGAGGTTCCAGAAAGGGCGCGCGTGGGCGGGGGCGTGGGCCACGTCGAGCTGGGCTCCGGCTGCGGCGGCAACGCGGACGAGGTCGTCGAGTAGGTCACGGTCTTCGGTGATGACCAGTGGGCGGTGCATGAGGGTCTCCCTGATCTGGTGGTCGGGAGGTACACCATGCGTCGGGAGGGTGGGGTGGCGGGGCGCCGAACGTGGTTCTGTGGACGACGGGGCTGGAGGAGAGAGGTCCTGTGGACGACGGGAGGGGAGTAGGGGGATTCGTCCCTGTGGACGAAGGCCCTGGGGCCGAAGGGGCCAGGGGCCGAGGGGGCCAGGGGAACCCAAGTCGCATAGAAAAGGGGCGACCCCCGCCGGGGGGGAGAGCGGGGGTCGCCTGATCGGTCCGGCTCCGGGGGGGTAGAGCCGGTCCCGTTTCAGAAGAAAGCTTTCATCACTTGACCAGAGCATGGCAAGAGACTGGCAATGCAAACCCGTGCACAGTCGCCCCAGTTTCAAGAGATACCCCCGTATGCTGCCCGATCAACTTGAGTTTCGTCGAGGAGCAATCTCGCATTTTCGCCAAGTTTTTTCGCCCCCTCATAACGATCACATAAAGCAGCTCACTCAGAGTGATCGTCACAGGTTGATAACCACAGCAAAACCCCCGGTCGCGCGAAATCTCCGCCCCCGCAGGCCCTCGTCCGGGTAAAGGTCTTGCTCCCAGGGGTTCCCATCAGGGCGGATCCGTCGTACAAAGGTGACACGGACCACTTGTCCGGGTGCGTCAACCAGGCACCCACGCGCGACCAGCCGCGGGAGGCGCGTCGTGACGGGCTTGTCCCGCTCCGACGAATAGAGGTGCACGCTTGGTAACCCGGTGTGACGTATCGGCCGACGGCGTCTCATGACTGAGACGCCGTCAGCTATGTCAGCCGGAGTTATGTCAGCCCCGTTGCAGCGCCTCGCAGATCGCGGTCGTCTCGCGTACGCCAAGAGTCACCGCGGCGGCACAGTGTCGTACCCAGGCCGCCACCCCGTCGGGGGATCCGCTCAGGTAGGCCCGCAGGCCATCGGCATAGGGCAGCTCCAGATGCCCCACTTCGACGGCCACCAGCGACTTCGGATCCAGCCCGTACTCGACCAGTGTGAGCCGTTCGGCCGAGCGCGCGACGACGCCGTCGGCCGTACCGAACGGACGCAGCACGGCCAGCTCCGCGTGGACGACGGCGGCCAGCACGAGCGCGGGCGCCTTCGTGGGGGCTTCGAGCAGCCCGAACAGGCTCTCCAGACGCGCGGCCAGCTCCTCGTCCGGGGTACGCGGCCGGCCGAGTGAGTCCGTGAGACCCGCCGCGGCGACCGTGTGCAGGCGGGCGAGCACCTGACGGGGGGCCTTGCGCCAGGTGGAGCCCAACCGGCCCAGCTCGGCTGACGCGCGCAGGGCGCCCTGGACGACGGGATCCTCTACCGAGCCCTGTCGCAGCTCGTCCAAGGGCACGTCGACGCCCTCGATGGCCGCCGACGCCCGCGCTCCGCGCAGTGACGACTCGGCCGACACGGTCGGGCTCGCGCGGCGCAGGACGCGATGGCGATACAGCCCGTCTACGGCCTGCCTGGCCTCCTCCACCGCCTCGGGAACGCCGGGAAGTGCCGCGATGACAGCCAGTGGATCACTCACGGCATTCAACACTAGCGGGGGACCCAATAAACCCACCCATTGGCCCGTTCCATATTGGTTCGGTGCCAAGATGACAACAGTTCAATAGCACGTGTAAGACCACTTGATAACCGGATCGGCCGCGCGTCGCCACATGTACAGACCTGTCTAGACCTCTTGTGTGCGGAGCAGGTGAGCTGGTGGAGTGGGACACGACCCGTCAGTTCTGGCCATAGAAGGAGTACGAGGTGGCCCCGGAAACCCCTGGCAACGAGCCCCAGGCGCTGTCGAACCTGCTGCAGGAGAACCGCCGGTTCGCACCGCCGGCCAACCTGGCGGCGGCGGCGAATGTGACCTCCGCCGCGTACACCGAGGCGGCGGCCGACCGGCTCGCGTTCTGGGAGAGTGCGGCTGACCGGCTGACCTGGGCCAAGCGGTGGGAGACCACGCTTGAGTGGAACGCGCCGTTCGCCAAGTGGTTCGTCGGCGGCGAGCTGAACGTCGCCTACAACTGCGTCGACCGCCACGTCGAAGAGGGCCGCGGCGACAAGGTCGCCTACCACTGGGAGGGCGAGCCCGAGGGCGACACCCGTACCCTCACCTACAACGACCTGAAGTCCGAGGTCAGCAAGGCCGCCAACGCCCTGCTGGAGCTGGGCGTGCGCAAGGGCGACCGCGTCGCCGTCTATATGCCGATGATCCCCGAGTTGCCGATCGCGATGCTGGCCTGCGCCAGGATCGGCGCGGTCCACTCGGTGGTGTTCGGCGGGTTCTCGGCGACCGCGCTGAAGAGCCGCATCGACGACGCCGACGCCAAGCTGGTCATCACGGCCGACGGCGGCTACCGCCGCGGCGCCCCCTCGGCGCTCAAGCCGACCGTGGACGAGGCCGTCGCCGAGTGCCCGCAGGTCGAGCATGTCCTGGTCGTCCGCCGCACCGGCCAGGACGTGGCGACGAGCGACAAGGACGTGTGGTGGCACGACGTGGTCGAGCGGCAGAGCGACCAGCACACCGCCGAGCCGCACGACGCCGAGGACCCGCTGTACATCCTGTACACCAGCGGCACCACCGGCCGGCCGAAGGGCATCCTGCACACCACCGGCGGATACCTGACCCAGACGGCCTGGACGCACCACGCGGTCTTCGACCTCAAGCCGGAGACCGACATCTACTGGTGCACGGCCGACATCGGCTGGGTGACCGGACACTCCTACATCGTGTACGGCCCGCTCGCCAACGGCGCGAC
This sequence comes from Nonomuraea sp. NPDC049269, assembly GCF_043197155.1. Taxonomy (NCBI): domain Bacteria; kingdom Bacillati; phylum Actinomycetota; class Actinomycetes; order Streptosporangiales; family Streptosporangiaceae; genus Nonomuraea; species Nonomuraea sp. NPDC049269. The sequence continues at coordinate 568,917 of NZ_JBICSO010000002.1, read as the reverse complement.
CAGCGTCATCTATGAGGGGACTCCCGACACCCCGCACCGGGGCCGGTTCTGGGAGATCGTGCAGAAGTACAAGATCACGATCCTCTACACCGCCCCCACGGCGATCCGGACGTTCATGAAGTGGGGCGACGACATCCCCGCCAAGTACGACATGTCCAGCCTGCGCATCCTCGGCTCGGTCGGCGAGCCCATCAACCCCGAGGCGTACGTCTGGTACCGCGAGCACATCGGCCACGAACGCTGCCCGGTCGTCGACACCTGGTGGCAGACCGAGACCGGCGCCATCATGATCAGCCCGCTGCCGGGCGTCACCAGCGGCAAGCCGGGCGCCGCGATGCGCCCGCTGCCGGGCATCAACGCGGACGTGGTCGACGACCAGGGCAACAGCGTGCCCGACGGGGGCGGCGGCTTCCTGGTGATCCGTGAGCCGTGGCCGTCGATGCTCCGCACGATCTGGGGCGACGACCAGCGCTACATCGACACGTACTGGAGCCGGTTCGAGGGCATGTACTTCCCCGGCGACGGCGCCAAGAAGGACTCGGACGGCGACCTGTGGCTGCTCGGCCGCGTCGACGACGTCATGCTCGTCTCGGGCCACAACATCTCCACGACAGAGGTGGAGAGCGCGCTGGTGAGCCACCCGAAGGTCGCCGAGGCGGCCGTCGTGGGCGCGACCGACCCGGTGACCGGGCAGGCCATCGTGTCGTTCGTGATCCTGCGCGGCACCGCGGAGGAGGGCGCCGACATCGCCTCCGAGCTGCGCAACCACGTGGCCAAGGCGCTCGGTCCCATCGCCAAGCCGCGGCAGATCCTGGTGGTCCCCGAGCTGCCCAAGACCCGCTCGGGGAAGATCATGCGCCGCCTGCTCCGCGACGTCGCGGAGAACCGCAGCGTGGGCGACGTCACCACGCTGGCCGACAGCACCGTGATGGACCTCATCTCGGAGAAGCTCCCGTCCGCCAAGAGCGAAGACTGATCCTTTACGGCACGGCCAACCTGGCGCCACCCGCCGCACGTGGCGGGTGGCCTCCAGGGGAACGGCCGCTGACCCCGGACGGGGCCGGCCGCCGTGACGTGCGCTTTCTGGGCCGGTTACCGGGTTTTCTGGGCCGGTTACCGGGTTAGGGTGAAAGTGGTGTGCCGGGAAGTCGGGTCGGCGTCACGGGGAAGCGATCCCCGCGACACCTGCCAGAGGAGACCCCGTGCGCAAGACCATCGAGATGTGGCCCTTCCCACCCACCGTCCGCTACGCACGCACCGTGGCCGAGGCGCTGCGCGCCGAGACGATCGGCGGCATCGTCATGCTGACCGCCACCGTCGCCGCGCTGGTCTGGGCGAACGTCGCGCACGGCGGCTACGCCGCGCTCCAGCACGCCGCGCTCGGCCCCATGGAGCTCTATGAGTGGGCGCAGCACGGCCTGCTGACGGTCTTCTTCTTCGTGGCCGGGCTGGAGGTCAAGGAGGAGTTCGTCCACGGGGAACTGGCCAACCTGCGCAAGGCCGCGCTGCCCATCGTCGCCTCCCTGTCCGGCATGGCCGTGCCCGCCCTCGTGTACCTCGCGGTGAGCTGGGGGGCGCCGGGCGCGGCGCGCGGCTGGGCGATTCCCACCGCCACCGACATCGCCTTCGCGCTCGCCGTGCTGGCCGTGACCGCCAGCTCGATGCCCCCGGCCCTGCGGGCGTTCCTGCTGACCAGCGCGGTCGTCGACGATCTCGGCGCCATCACCATCATCGCCGCCTTCTACACCGACCACCTGAACCTGCTCATGCTGGCGGCCGGCGCCGCCCTGATCGCCGTCTACGGGATCCTGCAGCGCTCGGGCGCCGGGAGGCTGTGGATGTACCTGCCGCTGGCCGTGGGCGCCTGGTACGCCGTGGAGGCCAGCGGCGTCCACGCGACCGTGGCGGGAGTGGCGCTCGGTCTGCTCACCCGCGTCACGACGCGAGAGCACGAGACCCGCTCCCCCGCGGAGGCCGCCGATCACTACCTGCGGCCCATCTCCGCGGGCTTCGCGGTGCCGGTCTTCGCGTTCCTGTCGGCGGGGGTGAAACTCGACGGGTCCAGCCTCGGCGGTATCTTCTCCGATCGGGTAGTTCTGGGAGTGGTAGCGGGGCTCGTGATCGGGAAGTTCCTGGGTGTGTTCGGCGGTGCCTGGCTGTCCGTACGGCTGGGCCTGACGAAACTATCCAAAGAGCTCCAATGGCGGGACATGGCGGCGGTGTCGCTGCTGGCCGGGATCGGGTTCACGGTGTCGCTACTGATCGGCGACCTGGCTTTCGGCGCCGACCGGGAGCGGGCCGACGCCGTGACGACCGGGATCCTCGCGGCCAGCCTCACCGCCTCCGTCCTGGCGGCGGTGCTGCTCCACGTACGGGTGCGCAAGCGCCGCATCGCGCTGGATGATGTTTGACAGGGCCACCAGGCCTCGATAGGAGACGTTCATGCCGCAGACTCCCGAGGAAGAATCCCTGGGCTCACTGGTCGCCCAGGCGAGCGATCACATCTCGACCCTGGTCCGCTCGGAGATCGAGCTGGCCAAGGCCGAGCTCAGGTTCGACGCCAAGCGGGTCGGCACGGCCGGTGGCCTGTTCGCCGCCGCCGCCTTCATGGCGCACCTGTGCCTGATTCTCGCCTCGTTCACGATCGCGTTCGTGCTCGCCCAGTGGCTGCCCAACTGGGCGGCCTTCCTCATCGTGACCGTCTTCTACCTGGTGGTCGCCGCGCTGCTGGTGTTCATCGGCACGCGTAGGCTGAAAGGGCTCGCCGGAATGAAGCGTACGACCAGGTCGATCAAGGGCCTCAAGGAGATCGCCACTCCGGAGAAGGAGATAGAGCCGGTGACCAGTGATGGCGCCTGACGAGTCGGTCGTCCAGATCGAGGGCCCGTGGAAGCACCGCGCGGTGCACGCCGGCGGCACCCGCTTCCACGTCGTGGAGGCCGGTGAGGGGCCGCTGGTCCTGCTGCTGCACGGGTTCCCGCAGTTCTGGTGGACCTGGCGCAACCAGCTGCGGACGCTGCCCGCCGCCGGGTTCCGCGCGGCCGCGGTGGACCTGCGCGGCTACGGCGGCAGCGACAAGCCGCCGCGCGGCTACGACCTGCCCACACTGGCCGGTGACGCGAGCGGCCTGATCCGCGCGCTCGGCGAGAGCGGGGCCATCGTGGTCGGCCACGACTGGGGCGGCCTGCTCGCCTGGACGATGGCGGTGCTCGACCCGAAGTGCGTGCGCCGGCTGGTCACCGTGTCCGCGCCGCACCCGCTGCGCATGCGCAGGTCGCTGCTGACCGACCCGTTCGGCCAGTTGCGGGCGACCCGCCCGTCGATCGGCTACCAGCTCCCGCTGCTGCCCGAGCGCCGGCTCACCCGTAACGACGGCTCGCTGGTCGGCAAGATGCTTGACGCGTGGTCGGGCCCGGGCTGGCCGGACGCGCAGACCGCGCGCGTCTACCGCGAGGCGTTCCGCATCCCGACCGTCGCCCACTGCGCGCTGGAGTATCACCGCTGGTTCGGCCGCTCCCAGTTCCGTCCCGACGGCCTGCGTTTCGCCAGGACCATGAAGGCCGAGATCGAGGCCCCCACCCTGCAACTGCACGGCGCGCTCGACCGCCGGGTGCTGCCGCGCACCGCCCAGGGATCGGGCGGCTACGTGACCGCTCCCTACCGATGGCGACTGATCGAGGGCGCCGGCCACTTCCCCCACGAGGAGACCCCCGACGTGTTCGATGCCGAGCTGATCGGCTGGCTGTCCGACCCGGAGCCTGACCGATGAGAGACCGCGACCCCGAGGGCAAGCCGCGCAACGCCCGGCCACGCGACGCCTACGGCCGGCCGCTGCCCTACGGCTCGACCGGCGTGGACCGGGTGCCCGACGACTACGCGCCCTCCACACCGCAGGCCCTGGCCGACGGGCGCCGCTTCCTGAGCGAGGGCCTGCCGTTCAACGCGCACGAGGTGTTCGAGGGCCGCTGGAAGTGCGCGCCCGATGACGAGCGCGAGCTGTGGCAGGGGCTGGCGCAGATCTGCGTCGGGCTGACGCATCTCCAACGCGGCAACGGGCGCGGGGCACTGACCCTCTTCGGCCGGGGCGCCGCCCGCGTGCAGTCGTACGGCGAGCCGTACGACTCGGTGGGCCGGGCGGCGTCGGGCCTGAGCCCCGACAGCGACCCGGGGCAGGCCATCGCGCTGATCCTGAGCGAGCTGCCCGGCTAGTCGCACTCCTGCGTGCCGGCCGGCGTGGTGTCGGTCCTGCCCTGGTCGGCGTCGGGCCTGACCTCGTTGGCCGTCAGCACGTAGCCGGTGTCCTCCTGGCTGACCGCGGCGGCGAAGACGACCCCGAACACCTGCCCGTTCACGGTCAGGAGCGGGCCGCCGGAGTTTCCGGGCAACACCTTGCCGCGGATCGCGTAGACCTTCCGGGTGACGTTCCTGCTGTGGTAGATGTCGGGGCCCTCGGCGTCGAGCTGGCTACGGATGCGGGCCGGCTCCGCCGTGAAGCCCTGGCCCTTGGGGAAACCGGCGACGATGGCGTTGTCGCCCTTCTCCGCGGTGCCGTCGAAGGAGAGCTGCGGCAGGTCCAGCCCGGGGACGTACAGGATGGCGATGTCCCGCTGCGGGTTGTAGCGGACGACCGTGGCCGGGTGGCGCTTGTTGTCGTAGGCGAGGACGTTCAGGTCACGTGTCACGCCGGCGACCACGTGCGCGTTGGTCATGATCCGGTCCTTGGCGTAGACGAACCCGGTGCCCTCGATGAGCTTGTTGCAGCTCTCGGCGTTGCCCTGCACCTTGACGATGGCCCGCTGCGCCCGGCCGAGCTTGGCGCCCTGCAGGATGCTGCGCGCCGGCGGCGGCACGTCGACGAGCTGGCCCGCGCCGATGGCGTCGAACACCGGCGGGAACTCCGACCGGTCGACGAACTTCTTGAACGGCTGCTGCCAGTTGCGCGCGGTCTGCGGGATCGAGTCGTCGACCGTGGTGAGCAGCATGGAGTTCTTCACCTGGTCGACGAGCGGGGTGAACGCCGTCGACACGATCAGCGACCCGATCAGCCAGGCGATCACCAGCACCGACAGCGCGCTGGCGAACGTGCCGCCGACCGCGTCGGCGACCTTGGCCGGCTCCCAGGTGACATGGCTGCGCACCACGGCGCCGATCGTCGAGGAGGCGAACTGGCCGATCGTCGCGGCCAGGAAGACGATCACGATCGCGAGCAACGCCTGCGGCGTGTCACCGCTGACGACGGCCTTGGCGATGGGAGGCGCGATGAAGACCCCGAGCACGGCCCCGCCGACGAAGCCGACGAAGCTCATGACACCGATGATGAAGCCCTGCCGGTAACCCGAGATGCCGAAGGCGATCACGAGGCCGATCAATATGAGGTCAAGCAGATCACCGCGCACGTTTCAAAGGTAACCAGCGATCCGGTCAAGTGTGCACGTCTTCCCAAGGACGTCGTCAGCGGCTGGTTACCGTTGGCGCCATGCCGCCGACCGACGAATCAGTGCGCGGCCTCATCGAAGCGGCTCTTGACGACGACGATCCCGACGGGGCGGTGCGCTGGCACGTGATCTCCGTACTACGGCAGCGTGACGATCTGGAGTCCTTCATCGAGGCGCGGCGGCTCTGCGCGGCGGACGACGTCACCCAGCGCCTGCTCGGAGTGGACATCATGGGCATGCTGAAGGCGTTCGCGGACCGGACGCTGCCCGTCCTGCGCTACCTGGCGGCCAGCGGGGACGACGTCATGGTGCTCTACTCCGTGCTCATCGCCTTCGGCCACCTGGCCGACCCCCGGTCGCTGCCGTCCGTGCTGGATCTGGCCGTGCACGACGACCCACGCGTCAGGTACGGGGCCGCGTACGCGCTCCAGCACGTGCTGGGCGACCCGCCGGACCGCGCCGGGCTGAACGCGCTGCGGGCACTGGCCGCCGACAGCGACCCCGACGTGGCCGGCTGGGCCGCGCTCGGCGTCGCGCTGACCACGGGCGACTCGGACCGCCTGGGCCCGGTGGTCTGAAGCTCTGTTCAGCCCCGTGACGCCAGGTCCAGGACGTCGGGCGGCATCTCCTCCACCTGCTCGGGGTCCCACGGCCGCTCCAGGCCGCCTTCGCGCAGCACCGCGTCGAGCACCATCGCGGTGAACCCCCACACCAGCATGCCGCGCACCCGGAAGGCCGGCCCGGCGAAGCCGCGCGGATGCCGCAGCGTGAACCGGTTGCCCGGATCGACCAGCTCGGCGATCGGCACCCGCTCCACGGACTCGACCTCGGCGGGCGAGGCCGCGTGCACCGCCGACGGTGTATGCCACCAGCCCACGACCGGTGTGACCCGGTTGTCGCTGCGCCAGACGAAGAGCTCGGGCATCGTGCCGAGCACGGTCACACCGCCCGGGTCGAGGCCGGTCTCCTCCTCCGCCTCACGCAGCGCCGCCCCGACGGGCCCGCCGTCCTCCGGATCCACGCCGCCGCCCGGGAACGCCGGCTGGCCCGCGTGCCTGCGCCCGCGCGAGCTGCGCTGAATGAGCAGCACGTCGGGGCCGAGCGGCCCCTCGCCGAACAGCAGCAGGACCGCCGCGGGCCGGCCACCCTCGGCGGGCGGCCGCAGCCCGGAGGGGACCGAAGTCCGTACGGCCCGCGCCGCGAGCCGGTCGAGCCAGTCAGGCACCTGATTCACGCAAACTCCAACACGCCGGGGGTTCGGGGGCTTCCCCGCTTACGAGAAGGGACCTGATCTGACGAGCTTCTGGGCTTTGGCGGTGTCCGTGGGGCCGGTGCCGTACGAGGGGCAGAGGGCGGCCAGGGGACAGACGCCGCAGGCCGGCGTACGAGCGTGGCAGATGCGGCGGCCGTGCCAGATCACCCGGTGCGAGAAGATCGTCCACTCGCGCTTGGGGATCAGCTCCCCCACCACGTGCTCGATCTTGACCGGGTCGGTCTCGTCGGTCCAGCCGAAGCGGCGGACCAGCCGCTGGAAGTGCGTGTCGACGGTGAGCCCCGGCACGTCGAAGGCGTTGCCGAGCACCACGTTGGCCGTCTTGCGGCCCACGCCGGGCAGCTTGACCAGGTCCTTCAGCTTGCCGGGCACCACCCCGCCGTGGTGTTCGCACACGGCCTGGGCCATGCCGATGATGCTGTTGGTCTTGGCGCGGAAGAACCCCGTCGAGCGGATGATCTCTTCCATTTCGGCTCGGTCGGCGGCCGCATAGTCATCCACTGTCGGGTACTTGGCGAAGAGGATCGGAGTAACCATGTTGACCCTCTTGTCCGTACACTGCGCCGAGAGGATCGTCGCGACCAGCAGTTCGAGCGGGGTACCGAAGTCGAGCTCGCAATGGGCGTCGGGGTAGGTTTCCGCCAGGATGCGATTCATCCGGCGTGCGCGACGCACGAGGGCGAGCCTGGACTCAGTGGGCATTCCCATAGCCTACGTGTGCCGCCTGGAGTGGGGTGCGTCACAATGGCAGCAGAGGAGGCAGAGTGAACACCGAAGATGTGCTGGGCAAGGCCCCCCTGTTCGCCGCGCTTGACCGTGAGAGCGCCGCGGCGCTGCGGACGAGCATCACCGAAGTCCAGCTGTCCAAAGGGCAGACGCTCTTCCACGAGAACGAGACAGGCGACCGGCTCTACGTCGTGCTCGAAGGCAAGATCAAGCTGTCGCGCACCTCGCCCGACGGCCGCGAGAACCTACTCAGCGTGCTGGGCCCGAGCGAGATGTTCGGCGAGTTGTCGCTGTTCGACCCGCGCCCCCGCACGGCCTCCGCGACCGCGCTGACCGACGTGCGCCTGGCCGGGCTGGGCCACGACGACCTGCGGCCCTGGCTCACCGGCCGTCCCGAGGTGGCGCTCCACCTGCTGCGGGCGCTGGCCCAGCGGCTGCGCCGCACCAACGACGTGCTGGCCGACCTGGTCTTCACCGATGTGCCCGGCCGGGTGGCCAAGCAGCTGCTCGACCTGGCCGAGCGGTTCGGCACCAAGACCGACGACGGGCTGCGCGTCCACCACGACCTCACCCAGGAGGAGCTGGCCCAGCTCGTCGGCGCCTCACGCGAGACGGTCAACAAGGCGCTCGCCGACTTCGCGCAGCGCGGCTGGCTGCGCATCGAGGCCAAGGCCGTGGTCATCCTCGACATGGACCGCCTCTACAACCGCTCCAGGTAGTCGAGCTGGGCCCGCACCGACATCTCGGCCGCGGGCCACAGCGACGTGTCGACGTCGCTGTAGACGATCTCCACGATCTGGCGGGGCGTCTTGGCGCCCTGGCGCAGCGCCGCCCTGATCTGGTCGAGGCGCTGCCGCCGGTGCGCGAGATAGCCGTCGAGCACGCCTATCGGGTCGGCCAGCACCGGGCCGTGGCCCGGCAGCAGCGCCGCCACGCCGAGCTCCTCGGCCATGGCCCTGAGCCGGTCGAGGCTGCGCAGGTAGTCGGCCAGGTCGCCGTCGTGGGCGATCACCGTGGTGCCGCGGCCGAGCACCGTGTCGCCGGTCAGCATGGCCTTGTCCTGGGGCAGCCAGAAGCAGAGCGAGTCGAACGAGTGCCCCGGCGTGCCGTACACGCGCACCTCGACGTCGCCGGCGCGCACCACGTCGCCGTCGCCGAGCCCCTCGTCACCGAGCCGGTGCCTGGGGTCGAGCGCCCGCACGGGCGCGCCGACCAGCTCGGCGAAGCGCCTGGCGCCGCCGCTGTGGTCGTGGTGGCCGTGGGTGAGCAGGATCTCGCTCACCCGGCGCCCGGCCAGGTGGTCGGCGACCCGGCGCAGGTGCCGCTCGTCGTCGGGGCCCGGGTCTATGACGATGGTGTCCTGGTCGCCGATGATCCAGGTGTTCGTGCCGTCGAGGGTCATCGGTGACGGGTTGGGGGCGAGCAGGTTCTCGGCGTGGGTCGTACGGGATCCGTCGGGTGAGCCGGCCGGGATGTGCAGGCCGCTCATGCCGTCACCAACTGGAACTCACCGTCGACCTCCACGACTCTGGGCAGGATCGTGACGATCTCGCGCCGCGCGGCCAGGACGGCCGCCACCGAGTCGCAGGCGGCCAGCTCGTTCAGGGTGCGGTAGGTGGGCGGCATCAGGAAGATCTTTCCCTCGTGCGCCAGCTCGACGGCGTCGGCCGGGCGTTTCCAGGCGACCTGGTCGGCCTCGCCGCCGACGTCGCGGGTGCGCTGCCCCTCGGGGAGCACGGCGGCGAAGAAGCGGGTGTCGAAGCGCCGGGTCTCGATCTCCGGCGTGATCCAGTGCGCCCAGGGCTTGAGCAGGTCCGAGCGGAGCACCAGGCCGCGCTTGGCGAGGAAGTCGGCGAAGGCCAGGCTCCGGTCGATCAGCGCGAGCCGGTCGGCCTCCCAGTCGTCTCCCGTGGTGTCGTCGACGACCGAATCGGGCCCCGGCCCCGCGAGCAGCACCCCCGACTCCTCGAAGGTCTCCCGTACGGCCGCGCAGACCAGGCCGCGCGCGACCGCCTCGTCCGCGCCGAAAACCTCGCCCCAGTCCGCCGGAGACGGCCCGGCCCAGGCGACGGCGTGGTCGGTGTCACGGGGATCGACCGAGCCGCCCGGGAAGACGTAGGCGCCCGCCGCGAAGGCCATCGTGGCCTTGCGCCGGAGCAGATAGACCTCTGGCCCCTCGCGCAGGATCACCACCGTGGCGGCGTCCCGCGCGGGGACCGGCTGGACACGTCCGGCGAGGATGTCCCTGGCTCGCTCGGCGAGCTCGTCCGGGAGTCGAAGACCAGTCACATGACCTCCTTCTAGAACATCACTCGGGTCATGGTGACATATCCGGACTCTAGGCGACCTCGGCGATCAGCTCCACTTCGACCGGAGCGTCGAGCGGCAGCGCGGCGACGCCCACGGCGCTGCGGGCGTGCTTGCCCGCCTCGCCCAGCACCTCCGCGAGCAGCTCGCTCGCGCCGTTGGCGACCTGGGGCTGCTGTGTGAATGCGGGGTCACTGGCCACGAACGCCACGACCTTGACGATCCGCACGACCTTGCCCAGGTCGCCGATCTCGGCCTTCAGCGCGGCCAGCGCGTTGAGCGCGCAGATCCTGGCCAGCTCGCGGGCGTCGTCGAGGCCGACCTCGGCGCCGACCTTGCCGGTCTGGGCCATCTTGCCGTCGACCAAGGGCACCTGGCCCGAGGTGTAGACGAGGTCACCGGTCCGTACGGCCGGCACATAGGCGGCCAGCGGCGCGACCACTTCGGGCAGCGTCAGCCCCAGCTCGGCGATCTTCTCTTCGGGCGTCACTGCTTCTCCCTCTTGAAGTAGGCGACGAGCTGCTCGGGCGTCGCACCCTGCAGGATCTGGACCAGCTCCCAGCCGTCGGCTCCGAAGTTGTCCAGGATCATCTTGGTGTTGTGGATCAGCACCGGAGCCGTCAGGTACTCCCATTTCTTCATGAGGGCCAGCGTAGGCGCTGTAACCAGCAGCCTGTGGCGCACCGCTGAACGCGGCACGCCATAGGTGCTGGAGCCAGCAGCCTGTGATGCACCGCTGAGCGCGATGTGAGCAATCTCAAAGGGTGGTCGTCGGCATCTGGTAAATAACCGTTCGGTAGCCTCGAAACGTGGACTCTCGGGACACCGATTGGGACGGCGTGCGACTGCACGTGGTCACCGGCAAGGGCGGCACAGGCAAGACCACGGTCGCCGCGGCCCTCGCCCTGGCACTGGCCTCGGGCGGGCGCAAGGTGCTGCTCGTCGAGGTGGAGGGCAGGCAGGGCATCGCGCAGATCTTCGACCTGCCGCCGCTGCCGTACGAGGAGCGCCGGATCGCCGTGGCCCCGTCGGGCGGCGACGTCTACGCGCTGGCCATAGACCCCGAGGAGGCCATGCTCGAATACATGGAGATGTTCTACGGCATGCGCAGGGCGGGGCGGGCGCTGACCAAGATGGGCATCGTCGACTTCGCGACCACGGTCGCACCCGGCTTCCGCGACGTCCTGGTGACCGGCAAGACCACCGAGGCCGTGCGCCGTCGCGGCAAGAACGGCAAGCGGGTCTACGACGCCGTCGTGCTCGACGCGCCGCCGACCGGCCGCATCTCGCGCTTCCTGAACGTCACCCAGGAGGTCGCCGGACTGGCCAGAGTCGGTCCGATCAAGAATCACTCCGATCTGGTGAGCAAGGTCGTGAAATCTCCGGAAACAGCGGTGCACTTCATCACCCTGCTGGAGGAGATGCCGGTTCAGGAGACGCTGGACGGCATCGCCGAACTGCGTTCGGCGGGGCTGCCGCCCGGTGGGATCTTCATCAACATGGTGCGTGAATCACTTCTCCCGCAGGCCGCACTTGACAGTGCTGTCAAGGGCCGATTCGACGTGGCCGAGCTCACACTCGGGCTCAAGGCGGCCGGTCTCGCCGACGGCGCCTCCTCGACGGCGGAGGCGCTGGCGGAAGAGGTCGCCGAGCATGCCCGCCGTACCGACCTGGAACGCGCCGAGCGCGCCTCGCTGGCGCAGGAGACACTGCCGTCCTACGAGTTGCCGCTGCTGGCCGACGGCGTCGACCTGGCCGGCCTGTACGAGCTGGCCGAGGCCATCCGCACCCAGGGAGCAGCGTGAAGAAGCCCGCCGTACTCGACGTCGACGCCATCCTCGACGACCCGGGCACCCGGATCATCGTCTGCTGCGGCGCCGGCGGCGTGGGCAAGACCACCACGGCCGCCGCGCTTGGGCTGCGGGCCGCCGAGCGCGGCAGGTGCGCGGTCGTGCTGACCGTCGACCCCGCGCGGCGGCTGGCGCAGTCGATGGGGCTCTCCGAGCTCGACAACACGCCACGGCTGATCAGCTCGCCCGAGGGCGGCGGTCAGTTGTTCGCGATGATGCTGGACATGAAGCGTACGTTCGACGAGATCATCGAGGCGCACGCCGACCCCGAGCGGGCCCGCCAGATCCTGTCGAACCCCTTCTACCAGTCGCTGTCCTCCAGCTTCGCCGGCACCCAGGAGTACATGGCGATGGAGAAGCTGGGCCAGCTGCGCCGCTCGGACGAGTGGGACCTGATCATCGTCGACACACCGCCCTCGCGGTCCGCGCTCGACTTCCTCGACGCTCCCGAGCGGCTCGGCCGCTTCCTCGACGGGCGGTTCATCCGGCTGCTGACCGCGCCCGCCAAGGCGGGAGGGCGCAGCGCGTTCCGGCTGCTCAACGCCGGGTTCGGGCTCATGGCGGGCGCGATGACCAAGCTGCTGGGCGCGCAGGTCATCAAGGACCTGCAGACGTTCGTGTCGGCGCTCGACGCCGTCTTCGGCGGGTTCAGGCAGCGCGCGGAGATGACCTACCGGCTGCTCCAGGCGCCCGGTACGGCCTTCGTGGTGGTGGCCACGCCCGAGCGCGACGCGATGCGTGAGGCGTCCTACTTCGTCGAGCGCCTCGCTGAGGAGCGCATGCCCCTGGCCGGACTGGTGGTCAACCGGGTGCACGAACCCACCGCTGCGGCGCTCTCAGCCGCGCGTAGCGCCGCCGCGGCGGAAGACCTGGAGTCGCGGGGCGAACATGAGCTGACCGCCGCCGTACTGCGGCTGCACACCGGCAGGATGCAGCTCGCCGCCCGCGAGCACCGGGAGCGGGACCATTTCAGCTCGGCCCACCCCACAGTGCCGGTCGTCCAGGTAAGTGCGATGTCGGAGGATGTCCACGATCTAGCGGGTCTACACCGGATCGGGGAACTCCTCGCGAGCACATGAGAGTACGGCCGGTGCCGGCACCGGCCGTACTCCCGAGGCTTGGGTCAGCCTGCGATCAACTCGTTAGTCCGTTCGTACTCTTCCTTGGCGGACTCGAGCAGCTCTCGCCACGAATCCACGTCAGGACGCCGCCGAAGCAGAGCCCGCCGTTCCCGTTCCGTCATACCGCCCCACACGCCAAACTCGATGCGGTTGTCCAGCGCATCGGCGAGGCATTCGGTACGGACCGGGCATCCTCGGCAGATCAGCTTTGCCCTGTTCTGTGCGGCGCCCTGGACGAACAGCGCGTCCGGGTCCGCTCCTCGACAGGCGGCACGGGAGGTCCAATCCGTGATCCACATTTCGACCCCACTCCCCTTAGGTGGTCAGTCGTCATTTGGGGCCGACGGGCGCGGGCGCCGAGCCTCCGTATTCAGTTGCCGCAGAGGAGAACGTACGCAACTAGACGTTCGGGCCGACAGACCCCAGAGGACCAATTTCTCGCTGCAGTCTTGACCGGGAATGACTAGTCACCCCCGTCAGTCAAGGCGAAATGGTGCCGAGTTACCGATAAGGTCACCCATTCGACGTACTCTTGGACTTGTGCAAGCTCAGGGCAAAGATCGTTCCTCGCCGTTCCTGAACATCACGCGGTTGATCGCCGCCGGTGCGGCCGCGGGCGTTCTCACGGCTGCCATAGCCCTTCCGGCCGTCGGCGGGGCGGGGATGTCCGCCAAATCCGCGATGACGGGGATCAACCTAAAACCCGAGGACCTGGACGAACCCCCGTTGCCCGAGCGCACGGTCCTGCAGGACGCCGACGGCAAGCAGATAGCCCAGTTCTACTACGAGAACCGCCAGTCCGTGAGCTTGGACCAGGTCGCCCCCATCATGCGCACCGCGCTGATCTCGATCGAGGACTTCCGTTTCTATCAGCACGGCCCGATCGACGTGGAGGGAACGGCCCGAGCCCTGGTCAAGAACCTCACCACGGGCGGCGTGACCCAGGGCGGCTCGTCGATCACGCAGCAGTACGTCAAGCAGGTGCTGCTCAACTCGGCCGAGACCAAAGAGGAACAGGCCGCGGCCATCGAGGCCACCGTCGGGCGCAAGCTCAACGAACTGCGCTATGCCATGGCGATCGAGAAGAAGTACACCAAGGATCAGATCCTTGAAAAGTATCTGAACATCGCATACTTCGGCGCCGGCGCGCACGGCATCCAGGCCGCTTCCAAGCGCTTCTTCGGCAAGCCGGCCTCCGCGCTCAATCTCGTCGAGGCGGCCACGCTCGCGGGCGCGGTCCAGAACCCCAACCGGACCGACCCGAACGTCAGCAAAGCGTCCAGGGAACTGCTGAAGGCCCGGCGCAACGTCGTCCTCGACCGAATGGCCGAACTCGGCAAGATCACACCGCAGGAGGCCGCCGAGGCCAAGGCCAAGAAGCTGGTCTTCAAGGACACCAAGGTCTCCGGCGGCTGCGAGGAGAGCAAGTACCCGTACTTCTGCCTCTACGTTCAGAACGAGATCCTCAACAACGAGGATTTCGGTAAGACCCCCAAGGAACGCCTCAAACTGCTCCAGCGTGGCGGTCTCACCATCAAGACCACCATCGACAAGAAGATGCAGAAAGCCTCCGAGAAGGCCATCAAGGAGTACGTCAGCACCAAGGACAAGCCCGTGGCCTCGCAGGCGATGGTCGTGCCGGGCACCGGCGAGATCAAGGCGATGGCGGCCTCGCGCAAGTTCGGCGGCAGCAAGAAGAAGAATGAAATGAGCTACAACGTCGTCGCCGACGCCAAGCACGGCGGTGGCGGCGGCTTCCAGCAGGGCTCGACGGCGAAGGCCTACACGCTCGCCACAGCGCTCGAGGAGGGCCTGAAGTACGGCGACGGCTACCCGGCGCCCGCCGGCTTCACCGCGTCCGGCTACGGCGCGTTCAAGGACTGCGACGGCAAGCGGGTGGGCGACCCCACGCACGAGGTACGCAACTCCAGCGAGGGCGGCGGCGGCTTCAAGACGCTGCAGACCGGCACCTGGGGCTCGGTCAACACGTTCTTCATGCGGCTTGAGGAGCGCGTCACGCTCTGCAAGGTCGTCAAGCTGGCCAAGCGGATCGGGCTCAAGCGGGCCGATGGCACGAAGCTCCGCGAGTTCGAGACCTTCACGCTCGGCATCAACGAGGTCGACCCGGTCACGGTGGCCAGCACCTACGCGGTCTTCGCCTCACGCGGCCAGTACTGCAAGCCGCTGGCGATCACCGAGATCAAGGACCGCTACGGCAAGGCCACGCAGTACAAACCCAAGTGCTCCAAGGTCATGGAGGAGGAGGTCGCCGACGCCGTCAGCGGCATCCTGTCGGGCGTGTTCACCAAGGGCACGATGCGGGAGGTCGGCGGCATCGGCCGGGACGCGGCGGGCAAGACGGGCACCACCGACGGCTACACGGCCGCCTGGTTCGCCGGTTACACCCCGAACCTCGCCTCCGCCGTCAGCCTCGGCGACCCGCGCGGCGCCTTCACGCACAACCTGATCGGCGTCACCATCGGCGGCCGCTACTACAGCTACGTGTACGGCGCGTCGATCTCGGGCCGCATCTGGAAGCAGGCGATGCTCGGGGCGCTCAAGGGCGTCGAGCCCACCAAGTTCACGCCGGTGGATCAGGAGCGGTTCGGCGGCTGCGGCGACAACTGCGCGCCCAAGCCCAAGAAGGAGAAGAAGGACGATCAGGGCGGCCCGCCGGACGACTTCTTCGACCAGTTCAACCGCGACGACAACGGCGACGACAACCGGGGGCGGGGCCGGGGACGCGGCGGCGAATCGCCCATCACTCCGGCGAACGTCGCTCCGTTGAACTGACCTGAGCTCGCTTGGAGCCCTGGGTGCCCGCTTTGGGGCGGGCACCCTCTTGGCTAGGCGGACAGTCGCGCGCGTACGGCGGCGGCGACCCGTCCCCCCTCCGCGCGACCGGCGACTTTCGGGTTGACGGCCTTCATGACCTGACCCATCGCCTGCGGCCCGGCGGCACCGGTCTCGGCGACGGCCTCGTCGACGAGGCGGCCGAGCTCCTCGTCGGAGAGCTGCGCCGGCAGGTATTCCTCCAGCACCGCCTGCTCGTCCAGCTCCGCCTGGGCCTGCGCCGCGCGACCGGCGTTGCCGAACGCCTCCGCCGCCTCCCGGCGCTTCTTGGCCTCCTTGGTCAGCACCTTGATGATCTCGTCGTCGGAGAGCTCCCTGGCCGCCTTGCCGGCGACCTCCTCGACGTTGACCGCGGCCAGTGCCATCCGAATCGTCCGGAGACGTAGCTCGTCCCGGCTCTTCATGGAGGCCGTGAGGTCGGCCTTCAGCTTGTCCTTCAATGCGCTCATGCGGTCCATCTTGCCGCGTGTACGGACGGCTACGCGCTCGCGCGCCCCATCACACAGCCCGGCACCCGGCCCTTTCGCGGCCTTTGTACGGCCTGCTGGCGCCCTTCTTACCTCCTTCTCGCAGACTCGGGACGGCCCGGGCCGGATGTCGGGCATCATGAATGGGTGAGGAAAGCCGCCGCTGTACCACTGTCCATCCTCGGTCTCGGCCTGGCCGGGTTGGGTTACGCCTCCGTCGTCGAACGCAACTGGTTCCGGCTGCGCCGCTTCGACGTGCCCGTACTCGAGCGCGGGCAGCGACCCGTACGCATCCTCCACCTGTCCGACCTGCACCTGACGCCGGGGCGCAAGAAGCTGATCAACTGGGTCCGCTCGCTCGGCTCGCTGGAGCCCGACCTGGTCGTCAACACGGGCGACTCGATCGCCCACCCGGAGGCCGTGCCCGCGCTCCTGCACGCCCTGGAGCCTCTGCTGGCCCGTCCCGGGATGTTCGTGTACGGCTCGAACGACCTCTACGCCCCCAAGCCCAAAAACCCGGCCCGCTACCTCTGGCGCACCTCCAAGAAGGACCGTCGCCAGCACGTCCCGTCCCTCCCCTGGGAGGAGCTCGGCGCCGGCATGACCGCCGAGGGCTGGCTCGACATGAACAACACCACGGCCCGCGTCAAGATCGGCGACCTCGACGTGGCGGTGGCGGGCATCCACGACTCCCACATCGACCGTGACCGCTACGACCTGGTCGCCGGCCCCGCCCCGGCCGACGCGGACCTCCGCCTCGGCGTCATGCACTCCCCCGAGCCCCGCAACATGACCCGCTTCGCCGCCGACGGCTACCAGCTCCTCCTGGCCGGCCACACGCACGGCGGCCAGCTCTGCATCCCCTTCTACGGCGCCCTGGTCACCAACTGCGGCATCGACCGGGCCCGCGTCAAGGGCCTCAACCGCCACGACGACGCCTGGCTGCACGTCTCGGCCGGCCTCGGCACCTCGCCGTACGCCCCGGTCCGCTTCGCCTGCTTCCCGGAGGCCTCGTTGCTGACCCTGCTTCCGCGCCGGTAAAGGCGGTCACAAGCACCCGCGAAGTCAGCTAGACTTTCTCAAGCACGCTGCAGAGGGCGTGCAGCGGGGTGTAGCGCAGCTTGGCAGCGCGCTTCGTTCGGGACGAAGAGGCCGTGGGTTCAAATCCCGCCACCCCGACAGGGTTCCCGAGGTAAGGGCCTGGTTCTCAAGATCGAGAGCCGGGCCCTTGTTCATTTGACCGCCACACTCGTTCGAATGACAGGATCACAGTGTCCGCCTCGATGGCAGCCGCAAACGAGCGTGACAGTGAGAGGTCCACCCTGCGCCGTTAAGTGCGAGAGGGCATACGAGCACGCCGACCAGGCCGGGCGCGATGAGCTGTGCGGCCTGTTCGAAGACTTAGCGCAGCTCGGCGAACCAGCGGCGGGCCTCCGGCCAGCAGTCGGTCACGTCGAAGCTGCCCAGCCGGGCTGTGCGCCTGATGTCGTCGGCGGAGACCACCGCCCAGGCGAACCAGTCGCCCACGACATCGTCGCGGCGCAGCCGTACCCGGTCGACACGGCTGCTCACCCCCGGCGGGTCGACCTCGACGATGGCCCGGCCGCCCGGACGTACCAGCTCTCTGACTCTGCGCAGCAGGACGCCGGGATGGCCGCCGATCCCGATGTTGCCGTCAGCGAGCAGGGCCGTCTCCCAGCGGCCGCTTCCGGGCAGTTCGTCGAAGACGCTGCGGCGCAGCGCGAAGCCGCCCGCTCGGCGGGTCAGGTGTACGGCGTGCGGGGTGATGTCGATGCCGAGGGCCGGGATGCCGCGGCGGTTGAGCGCGACGGTGAGCCGGCCTGGGCCCGAGCCGATGTCCAGGGTGGGCCCGGCGCATCGCCGCAGCATGGTCTCGTCGCCATCGATGGGCTCGAACCAGCGAGTGGTCTCCAGGAGAGTGCGGGTGCCGTCGACGTACTCGAGCTCGGCGGAGGCTCCGGCCAGCGCGTCGGCGTAGATCTCGCCCATCATCGCAGTGCGACCGCCGCCAGCTCGTGGAGCGCCTGGGCGAAGCGTGAGGCCGGGGCGTCGGAGGCGACCTGGGCGGCGTCGGCCGCGGTGTCCACGTCGGTCAATTCGGGCAGGTGCCGTACGCTCAGCCCCGCCCCGCTGAGGCGTTCGAGTTGCGCCCGTCCGGTGTGGGGCTGCGACATGGGCACGCCGAGCAGCAGATCGGGATCGGGACGACGCAGCCCCAGCAGCCAGAAGCCGCCGTCCGCGGCGGGTCCGAAGACGGCATCGTCTTCGCTCAGTCCCTGTATGGCCGCGTGCAGCAGTTCGGGGGTCACTTGGGGGGTGTCCATACCGATCAGCACCATCGGCTCCGGCCAGAGCCGATAGGCGTCGGCGAACGCCGCGGCGAGGCGCTCGTCCAGACCGGACCCGCGCTGGGGGATCACCTCGAAGCCTGCGGGCAGCCAACCGCCGGGCAGGCCGTCCAGGACCAGCACCCGCTGGGTGGCGGGTGTAACCGCGACGGTACGCAGGGTGTCCTCGAGCGCGGCCTCGGCCAGCCGAGCCGCCTGGGCCGGGCTGTAGGGCGGTGTCAGGCGGGTCTTCACCCGGCCCGGCACCGGCTCCTTGGCAATGATCACGATCTGCGTCATGCCCTGAAGATAAGGGCTGTGACCTGCGTCATCTCTTACAAGGTCGTTACGGCACGGACTTCTTACGGAGTGCGAACGATACGGGCCACGTGTTCGGCTCGCGGGTGGCGGGCCGGGTCGCCCTACACGCTGATGGCGACCTTGCCCCGGGCGTGATGGCCCAGCATGTACGGTGCTCGCCGCGCGCGATGTCATCCTCCGTCACATGTGGGCGCCCCGCACAGTGGAGGCCCGGACCACACCCGGACCCGCCGTGCCGCGGTACGCCAACGCGGTGATCGGCATCTTCCGCGAAGGCGGCTTCTCCGTCGCGCTGGCACACCACGCCCTGCACATCCTCGGCAGCCGGATGCTGGGTTCTCGCAAGATCTTTTCGATGATTCCCCGATCTCGACCGGCTCAGGAACGGCTGATCGGCTCCGGCCTGTCTCCGGCCGGCGTGGGCCTGGCTGCGGAGCGTGCCGCCACTTCGCGCGAGCGGATTCTCAGCTCCGCGCCCGCCGTCCCGCTGCCGGCGGTAGTGATGCAGACTTTCGCGCGGCGTTCATGACGCGCCGCATGTCGGCGACCGCCCGCATGGTGCCGCGGACGGTGCCGGTGACCTTGGAACGGCCGCTGCGCGGCAAGTAGTCCACCTCGACCTCGGCGATCCGCCAACCGGCATGCGCGGCGCGCAACACCATCTCCAAGGGGTAGCCGAACCGGCGATCGGTCAGGCCGAGCGCGATCAGCTCCGCTCGTGAGCAGGCGCGCATCGGCCCCAGGTCGTGCAAGGGCGCACCGGTGCGGCGGCGCAGCTTCCTGGCCAGTACGGCGTTGCCGAGGCGGGCGTGGGCCGGCCATGCCGCGCCGGCCCGCGGAATCCTCCTCCCGAGCACCAGGTCGGCCTCACCCGCCAGCACGGAGGCGACCACCTCGGGCAACTGCTGAGGATCGAGCGAGGCGTCCGCGTCCATGAAGCAGACGATGTCCGCCGTCGCGGCCAGCACTCCCGCGTGGCAGGCGGCGCCGAACCCGCGGCGGGGCTCGCTGACCACGCGCGCGCCGAACTCCGCCGCCACCTTGGCCGAGCCGTCAGTGGAGCCGTTGTCGGCCACGATCGCCGTGTAGCCGGGCGGCATCCGGTCAAGGATCCACGGCAGCGCGGCCTCTTCGTTCAGACAGGGCAGCACGACGTCGACGGTCATGACATCCCCAGCGGAGCGGTGGCGAACTCTTTCATTCCATCCGCGAACGTGACCCCGGCACGGAATCCGAGCTCGACTCTGGCCCGGTCGGGCGCGGCGACGATATGCCGGACATCGCCCAGCCGGTACTCGCCTGTGACGACCGGTTCGGGTCCGCCGTGCTCGGCCGCCAGGGCGGCGGCCATCTCTCCGACGGTGTGCGGGGTGCCGCTGGCGATGTTGTAGGCGGTCAAGCTACCTGGCACCGGTGTGGCCGCGGCCGCGGCCAGGTTCGCCTGGGCGACATCGCGCACGTGCACGAAGTCGCGCATCTGCCTGCCGTCCTCGAACACCCTCGGCACGCGGCCCGCCTCCAACGCCGACTTGAAGATCGCCGCCACTCCCGCATAGGGGGTGTCGCGCGGCATCCGCGGACCGTAGACGTTGTGATACCTGAGCGCCACCGCCGTTCCCGCCGTCTCCCGCGCCCAGTTCGCCGCCAGGTGCTCCTGAGCGAGTTTGGTCGTGGCGTAGGCGTTGCGCGGGTCGAGCGGAGCGTCTTCTCCGATGACCGCGCGGTGCAGCGTGGCGCGGCACTCCGGGCAGGTCGGCTCGAAGAGGCCACGCCGGAGGTCCTCGGCGGAGCGCGGGCCTGGGCGTACCCGGCCGTGCTCGGGACAGTCGTAGGCGCCCTCCCCGTAAACCACCATCGACGAGGCCAGGACCAGCCGCTCAATGCCGTGTCTGGCCATCGCCGCCAGCAGGACCGCGGTGCCGTACACGTTGACCGCCGCGTAGTCGGGCAGATCAGCTACATCCACGCCCAGACCCACCTTGGCAGCCTGGTGCACCACCAGACCCACGCCCGGCAGAGCCCGGTCCAGGACTGCCTCGTCCCGCACGTCGGGACCGTCCTTCAGATCGAGTCGCACCACCCCGTGCCCGGCCGCTTCGAAGGCCTCGACGACATGACTACCGATGAATCCGGACGAGCCGGTGACCATGACCTTCACCTGGCTGACGTTAACTGTGGAGACCGCGCGTTGTCAGAGCCGCCGCGGCCGCGTTCGCAAGCCGTAAGAACTGCGGTGTACCGCAAGGGTCCGGAGGATCATCGCGCCGCTCCCACCTCTTGCGCCGCTCCCCTCTCGACGACCGTGCGGGAGCGGCGGGCCCGGCGTACGGCCCAGCCCGCGAGCACGGCCAGGGCCGCCAGTGTGTAGGCGAGCGTCGCAGGGCCGAACAGGTAGCCGACCGCTCCGGCCAAGGCCACGCCCAGCCACTCCCACCGGCCGTCCATGGCGACCAGCGCGACCACCAGCAGGGCGTACCAGGAGTACTCGGGCGTGAACAGCAGCAGGACGGACCCGCTGACCAGCAACGCGCCGCCCCAGGGCCGCTCGGGATCTCCGTAGCGCAGTACGTACAGCACCAGCAGCGCCAGCAGCAGGATCGCGGCGAACGGAGCCCACGAATCCGGCATCACCAGCCGCAACACCGCGTACCGCCCCCTCGCTGAGGGCGCCTCGTAGCCTTCCTCCTGGACGTACCCGAACAGGTAGCCCGCCACGGAGCCCCGCGAGATGAGCACATAGGGCAGGTAGGTCAGCATGACCACCAGGACGGCGGGCACGACGACGGCGGCGATGCGCCGCCAGGCCACCCCGCCCTTGAGCACCCCCGACAGCGCGCCGGGCAACGCGGTCGCGGGGATCAGCTTGGCCGCGATGGCCGCGCCGAGCAGGGCTCCCCGGCCGCGGACCACGCAGAAGGCGAGCACCACGAGCAGCACGCCCAGCATGTCGATGTGCGCGTTGTTCACCGCCTCGGCGGGCACGGCCGGGCACCACGCCCAACAGGCGGCCCGGCCCGCGCCCGCCCATCGCCACAACGCCAGCAGCACCGCGATCGCCATCAGCGCGCCGCCGGCCTGCAATCCCTTGTGCCGCGAACCCTCCGGCGTCAGCCAGTGCACCAGCAGGAAGTACCCCTCCGCCAGCGGCGGGTAGATCGTGTGCACCAAGGGTCGGTTGATCCGGGTGCACACCCCTTGCGAGACCCGGGCGCGATCGGGCGCGTCACAGTCATCCGGGAACAGCCAGCCGTCACGCAACGGGCTCAGCGCCGGATCGGCGGGAGGATGGTCATAGGGCGAGATGCCCGCCGCCTGAACCCGGCCGTCCCACGCGTACCGGTAGGAATCAGTGCTGGTGCTCGGCGGTGCGACCAAGCCGGTGGCGGTCACGATGACGCCGCCCGCGACGACCAGCACCGCGCGCTGTCGCGCCGGCATCGACCTGGCCAGCCACAGCGCCACCACGAACAGCCCCCACGCGACCAGGTACCACGGCAGCAGGTCAGGACGCCCGAACGCCATCCTGACCAGGACGGCGACGAGCGCCAGGAGTGTCGCGCCGACGTACATCGTGTGCCTGCTCACGCTCCGCAGCTTCGCATCGGCCACCCCTCATGAGGCTGCCGCAGCGCGGTTCGTCCGTACTCCGTAAGAAATCGCCGCGGCAACGCCCCGGGAGAGTCACCTGCGAAGCGGACTCGTCCTGGCGAGCGCGGCGGCGAAGGCGGAGCGCGGAGTGAGATCCGCCACCGCGAACACGTCGGCCGCGGTGTCCACGTCGGTCAGGCACGGCATCGAGGCGACGCTCAAGCCGGCCTGGGTGAGCCTGCGCAGCAGGACCTCACCCGTGGTCGGCTCCGACATCGGGACGCCGAGCAGCAACGCCGGGTCGGGGACACGCAGGCCGAGCAGCCAGAACCCGCCGTCCGCCGCCGGGCCGAACACCGCCTCGTGGTCGCCGAGAAGGGACAGGGCGGTGGTCAGCAGGCGCGGCGTGACCTGCGGCGTGTCCATGCCGATGAGCACGATGGGTGCGGGCAGGAGCCGGTGGGCGTCGTCGAAGGCCGCCGCGAGCCGCTGGTCCAGCCCGCGGCCGCGCTGCGGCAGCACCGTGAAGCTCTCGGGGAGCCAGGCTCCCGGGGTTCCGTCGAGGGCGAGCACGTGGCGGGCGTCCGGCACGCGGGCGACCGTCCGCAGCGTGTCCTCCAACGCGGCGGCGGCGAGTGCCGCGGCTTCGCCCGGGGTGAAGGGCGGGATCAGCCGGGTCTTGACCTTCCCGGGCACCGGCTCCTTGGCGATCACTACGACCTGGGCAGGGATCGGATGCTCGCCGTACCGCCCGCTCATGTCCTGCCCTCGCGGCCGGCCAGGACCCGGCGCATGTCTCCGACGGCCCGCAGCGTGCCGCGCACCGTACCGGTCACCTTCGACCGGCCCGCCCGGGGCAGGTAGTCCACGTCGGTTTCGCCAATCCGCCAGCCTGCGGACGCCGCGCGCAGGACCATTTCCAGGGGATAGCCGCAGCGCCGGTCGGTCAGCCGCAGTGCCAGCAGGTCGGCGCGCCGACATGCCCGCATCGGCCCGAGATCGTGCAGGAGGGCGCCGGTCCGGCGGCGCAGCCTCCTGGCCAGTACGGCGTTGCCGAGCCGGGCATGCATCGGCCACGACGCGCCGGGACGCAGGACGCGCCGTCCGAGGACCAGCTCCGCCTCGCCGTTCAGGACGGGCCCGGCCACCAACGGCAGCTGTCCGGGATCCAGGGACGCGTCGGCGTCCATGAAGCAGATCACGTCCGTGGTCGCGGCCAGCAGTCCGGCATGACAGGCGGCGCCGAACCCACGCCGGGGCTCGGTCACCACCGTCGCGCCGAGCCCGGCGGCGACCCGGGCGGATCCGTCGGCCGAGCCGTTGTCGACCACGATCGGATGGAAGCCGTCCGGCATACGCCCGAGCACCCACGGCAGGGCCGCCTCCTCATCCAGGCAGGGCAGCACCACATCGAGCTTCATATGTCGACGCTAGAGCCGCAGGCCGTACCCGATCCTCACGGGAGGGTCACGTGCCTTCAGAGAAATCGCCAGTTCCCAGCGGCGCCACGGCGAACTCCCGCATCCCTTCGGCGAAGCCGATCTCCGCGCGGAAGCCGAGCTCGCGGGTGGCGCGGCCGGCGGCGGCGACGATGTGCCGCACGTCGCCCAGGCGATACTCGCCCGTCGTGACCGGCTCGGGACCACCGTGCGCGGCCGCGAGCGCGGTGGCCATCTCCCCGATCGTGTGCGGCTCACCGCTGGCCACGTTGCAGACCGTCAGCACTCCGGGTGGAGTGCTGGAGCCGAGGGCCGCGAGGTTGGCGTGGGCGACGTCCCGGACGTGCACGAAGTCACGTCGCTGGCGGCCGTCCTCGAACACCCGAGGTGCCCTGCCTGCCTCCAGAGCCGACCGGAAGATCGCCGCGACCCCCGAATAGGGCGTGTCCCTGGGCATCCTCGGACCGTAGACGTTGTGGTAGCGCAGCGCGATCGGCGTACCGCCGGTCTCCCGCGCCCAGTTGGCGGCCAGGTGCTCCTGAGCGAGCTTGGTGGTCGCGTAGACGTTGCGGGGATCTGGGGGCGCATCCTCGTCGATCGCGGCGGGTGCCAACTCCGCCCCGCAATACGGGCAGCGGGGTTCGAACGCGCCGCGGGCGAGATCCTCGCGGGCACGAGGACCCGGCCGGACCCGGCCGTGCCGGGGGCAGTCGTAGGCGCCCTCGCCGTACACGACCATCGACGAGGCCAGGACCAGGCGGCCCACACCGTGCTCCGCCATGCCGGCGAGCAGCACGCCGGTGCCGTGTACGTTGACCGAGGTGTAGTCAGGCAGATCGGATACACCAGCCCCGATCCCTACCTTCGCGGCCTGGTGGACCACCGCGTCGACGCCCGGCAGCCGACGTGCGAGCACCTCCGCGTCACGAACGTCACCGACCACATGACCGGCCCCCGGCCGGCGGTCGAGGCCGGTGACCTCGTGGCCGGCCACCCGCAGCGCCTCGGCCACATGACTTCCGATGAAGCCGGCCGCGCCGGTGACCAGTATCTTCACCGCACCAACGCTATTGCCCGAACTCCAGCGAGCCCAGAGCGCGGGTCGTCAGGCATGGTCACGAGTGACCTTTGACCGTGTCGAGACCGCTTCATGCGGCGGCGTCGACCCGGCCGCCGGGACTTCGCCGTTAACGTGACCGGTGTGGCCGCGGACGTCTTCCCGGCTCTCCGGACGATGCCGGAATCCGTCCGTGAGTAGTCGCGGGTTTCGAGAATGGCTCAGCCCGGCGGCTGTGGCACGGCTTCCGATCTTGCTCGCCGCGGCCGCGGGACTCGTCGCGATGGCCGTGTACGTCGGCGTCGCCGTGAGCCGGCTGGGCTATCCGTACGCCCTGGAGTGGCTGGAAGGCAACTCCCTGGTCGAGGTGGAACGGTTGCTCACCGGCCGCCCGTTGTACTCCGCTCCCACGGTCGACTACGTGCCCGACGCCTATCCCCCGCTGTACTTCGCCACCTCCGCGGCCCTCGCGAGCGTGCTGGGGGTCTCCTATCTCCCGCTCCGACTGGTCTCGCTGGTCGCCTCGCTCGGCTGCTTCGTCCTCCTCACCCGGCTGGTCCAGCGCGAGACCGGAGATCTGGCCGCCGGGGTGGCCGCGGCGGGGCTCTACGCCGCGACCTACTTCGCCGTCGACTCCTGGTTGGACTTCGCCCGGGTGGACTCGCTCTTCCTTCTCCTCAGTCTCGCCGGGCTGTACCTGGCCCGGTGGATGCGCCGGCCGGGCGGTGCGGTGGCCGCCGGACTGCTGCTCGCGGCGGCCTTCCTCACCAAGCAGAGCGCGCTCGCCGAGGCGGTGGCGATCACCGCTGCGCTGCTGTGCGGTCCCCGGCGCCGTCTGGGAGGGTGGCTGGCGGTGACGTTCGCGGCGGTGATGGGCCTGACCACGCTCGTATGGGGCCTGAGCAGCCACGGCTGGTACGTGTTCTATGTCTTCGAGCTGCT
The DNA here is from genome assembly GCF_043197155.1 of Nonomuraea sp. NPDC049269. Lineage (NCBI taxonomy): Bacteria > Bacillati > Actinomycetota > Actinomycetes > Streptosporangiales > Streptosporangiaceae > Nonomuraea > Nonomuraea sp. NPDC049269. The sequence goes on along the minus strand of NZ_JBICSO010000002.1, from coordinate 543,190 downwards.
CGCCCAGCACCGGCTTCACCACGCCGCGTTCACCGAGTTCTGGACCCGATACCTGTTGCCCGCCCTCGGCTTCGCGCTGGGCGCGGTCCTGCTCGCGGTGCGGCGGACTCCGCTGCTCATCGGCCTGGGCTGCCTCGCCCTGGTCGTGGAAGGTTACGCCGGCCTCGTGCACGCGGGCGGTGCGGTGAACAACATGCTTCCGGTCTATGTCGCCGTGGCGTTGCTCGCGGGTATCGGGATGGGCGGCTCGACGCCGAGCCCGCGCGGGGCGGTGGCCGGTCTGCTGGTCCTGGCGCAGATCGCTGTCCTGGCCGTGAGCACCCTCGATGCCGACCGGGTGGTCCCGGGCCCCGCTGACCGACGTGTGGGTGACCGGCTCCGCACGTGGCTGGGGGAGTTCGACGGGCCGGTGGCGGTTTTCTCCGATCCGGGACTGAACGTGGTGGCCGGGCTCCCGCCCGTGGCCCACCGAGCCGCCGCCGCCGACATCCTGCGCGGCACCGACCGCTCCGCCCAGGCGGAGCTCGAACGCAGCATCGCCCGCGCGGTGACCGAACGGCGTTTCGCCGCGATCGTGGTCGGGCGCCCGACCGATCTCCGGGGATTTCCCCCCGATCTGAAACGGTACTACCGCCGCTGCCCTGAGAAGCTGCTGGCGGATGTCCCGAAAGGGGTGTTCCGGCCGATCGTCGGGGGATCTCCGCCGCCTTCGGTCTTGTGGCTCCCCTTGGGGCGGGGTTCCTGCGCGGAGATCACGCGACGGCTCGGGTGACCGCCGCGGCCCCCGCGGCCGCCCCAGTTATGCGATCCCAAATAGGGGTATTTCCGGCAGAACACTTGTTTCGGGGTGATTCAGTGTCAGATCGGAAAAACGTCACCGCCTGGCTGCGAGAACATCCTCCGCCTGGCCCGTTCCGGCCGGGGTTCTGGCGCAGTCCGCTGCGTGGCCCGTGGCTGACCTCGGTTTTCGGTCTCATCCTGCTGTTCGGGATCCCGATCATCGCGATCACCGGACTGGTGTCCTACGCCGCCTATGACCCGCAGTTGCCCATCAACGACACGACCCCCGAAAAGGGATGGCTGGGCTTCTACCTGTTCGACTGGCCAACCCACCCGGCCTGGCTGTACCGGGTCACGCAGGGAGTGCACGTCGTCCTCGGACTGACGTTGACCTCGGTGCTGCTGGCCAAGCTGTGGTCGGTGATCCCGAAGCTGTTCACCTGGCCACCGGCGCGCTCCCCCGCCGAAGCCGTGGAGCGCGCCAGTCTGCTGCTCCTGGTCGGCGGCGCGGCGTTCGAGTTCGTCACCGGCATCCTGAACATCCAGCTCTTCTACGTCTTCCCGTTCTCCTTCTACCCGGCCCACCTGTACGGGGCGTGGATCTTCCTCGCGGCCTTCGTGGTCCACGTCGCCTTCAAGCTGCCGAAGATGGTCCGATCGCTGCGGTCGCGGAGCTTCCTTCGTGAGCTGCGCACCAGGCTGGAAGAGACCCGTCCTGAGCCACCCGATCCCGATGGCCTGGTTCCCCCGTCTCCGGCGGAGCCCACCATGTCCCGGCGGGGCGTGCTCGCCTTCGTGGGCGGCGCCTCACTGATCACGCTCGGTCTGTCCGCCGGCCAGACCCTGGACGGACCGCTGCGCCGCACCGCGCTCCTGGCCCCGCACGGGCGGGACTACGGCCCCGGCCCCAACGACTTCCAGGTGAACAAGTCCGCCACCGCCATGGGCGTCCATCTGGCGGACACCGGCCCGGCATGGAGGCTGGAACTGGCCGGACCACGTCCGGCCGGCCTGAGCCGCGCCGAACTGCTGGCGATGCCGCTGCACACCTACGCGCTGCCCATCGCGTGCGTGGAGGGATGGTCCACAGAGCAGTTGTGGACGGGCGTACGGCTGGCCGATCTGGCGCGGCTGGCGGGGATGACGCCCGGCATGGCGGAGGTGCTCGTCGAATCCCTGCAACGCGGCGGCTCCTTCCGCCGGGCATCGCTGAGCACGGGCCAGGTGGCCGACCCCCGCTCCCTGCTCGCCTTGCGGGTCAACGGCGCCGATCTGTCCCTCGACCACGGCTATCCCGCCAGGATCATCGTCCCGAACGCCCCCGGCGTGCACAACACGAAGTGGGTCCGCAGACTCGGCTTCCATCCGACGGCGAAATGAGGGACGACATGCCTTCCCGGATCCGCAGGAGGATGGCCGGCCGCTATGGGGCCGACCCGTTGCACCTGCTGGCGCTGCTCGCCTGCTTCGCCCTGGCCGGATACGCCGCCGGCCGCGTCGTCGCCGCGGGCATCTGGATCGGCTTCCTGGTGTGGTTCGTCGGCGCCGCGGTCATCCACGACCTCCTGCTGTACCCGCTGTACTCCCTCGCCGACGTCACCGCGCAACGGCGGCCGTGGCATCGCCGCCGACCACCGTCCGGCACCTCCACCTGGCCACCGTCGATCAACTACCTGCGCGTGCCGGCCGCGCTGTCCGGCCTGCTGCTCCTCATCTGGTTCCCCCTCATCCTCCGGCTGGCCGAGGGCAATTACCACAGGTCAACAGGGCTGGACACGAGCCCATATCTCGGTCGGTGGCTGCTGGTCACCGGCGTGCTCTTCGCCGGATCCGCGCTCGCGTACGCCATCCGGCTGCGCCGGCACAAGACCCCGGCCGAGCCGCCACCTCCCCTCCCAGCGCCGCAAGCCCGGCGATCATCGCCATGAGGCTCCCTTGAGCACCAGGCCGATCAGCGACCACGCCCTGCTGGGGGACTGCCGATCCGCGGCCCTGGTCACCTCCGACGGTTCGGTGGACTGGCTCTGCATGCCACGCTTCGACAGTCCGTCGATCTTCGCCCGGCTGCTCGACGAGAACGCCGGATACTGGTCCATCCGGCCCACCCGGCCCGCGGAGATCACCCGCAGGTATCTGGACGACAGCCTGGTGCTGGAGACCACCTTCCGTGGTCCGGACGGAACCGTGGTACTCGTGGACGCCCTCGCACTGGGCCACGGAGAACGCGGCCACTCGATGGGCGCGTCCTCACCCGGCGTTCTCCTGCGCCAGGTGACCTGCGTCGAAGGGCGCGTGCCCGTAGAGGTGGTGTACGCGCCGAGGCCCGAGTTCGGGCTCGTCAAGCCACTGATAGAACCGGTCCGCGGCGGCCTGATCGCGCACGGCGGCGCCCACGTCCTCACCATGTCGACGCCCATCGACCTGCGAGTGAGCGGTGCGGTCGCCGACACCACCCACACGCTGCGAGCGGGAGAACGCCTAGGGCTGGCCCTGCGGGCCGGTTGGGCATGGGGCCCCGAACAACCGTGTCTGAACCCCCGGCACATCCGCCGCCGCCTCAGGGACACCGTCACCGGCTGGCGCTCCTGGTCCCGGTTGCACGCGCGCTACCAAGGCCCGTGGCAAGATCAGGTCGGCCAGAGCGGCCGGGTGCTGCGAGCGCTGACGTTCGCCCCCACCGGGGCCATCGTCGCCGCGGCCACCACCTCCCTGCCCGAGAGCATCGGCGGAGAACGGAACTGGGACTACCGCTACACCTGGATCCGCGACACCAGCTTCACCCTGCAGGCACTGGCCACGGCGGCGTGCGAGATGGAGGAGACCGCGTTCTTCGCCTTCCTCGCCCGCGCCGCGGCCACCCAACTCGACCACGACGTCGACCTGCAGATCATGTACGGCGTCGGCGGCGAGCGGGACCTGAGCGAACGCTCCCTGACCCACCTGAGCGGCTGGCGGGGCAGCGCCCCGGTACGCGTCGGCAACGACGCCTGGCAGCAGCGACAGATCGACATCTACGGGGAACTGCTCGACGCGGCCCACCAGATCTACCATGACGCGGACCCGCCCGACACGCTCACCCGCTCCTTCCTGATCGGCGTGGCCGACGCGGCCGCCCGGCACTGGCGCGAGCCGGACCAGGGCCTCTGGGAAATACGCGGCCCCAGCCGGCACTTCCTCCACTCGAAGCTCATGTGCTGGGTGGGTCTGGACCGGGCGATCACCCTGGCACCCCTGCTGGGAGCCACCAGCCGCGTCCCCGGCTGGACACGCGAGCGCGAGCGGATCCGCGCCGCGATCCTGACCCACGGATGGAACCAGCAGGTGGGGGCCTTCACCCAGACATTCGCCGCCGCCGATCTGGACGCGTCCGTGCTGATGATGCCCATGGTCGGATTCCTGCCCAGCGACGACCCCCGCGTCCGGGCCACCGTGAACGCCGTGGCCGCGCACCTGACCGACGCCCGCGGCTTGGTACACCGCTACCGCGCCGCGGACGGACTCCCGGGAGAAGAGGGCACGTTTCTGCTGTGCACCTTCTGGCTCGCCCACGCCCTGGCACTCACCGGCGAAAGCGCCCCGGCCAAGCAGGTGTTCCACACCGCCGCCTCGTACGCCAACGACGTCGGCCTGCTGGCCGAAGAGGTCGACTCCGCCACAGGCGAACCCATCGGGAACTTCCCGCAAGCCTTCAGCCATATCGGCCTGATCAACGCCGCCCGCGCCATCCACGACACGACACAGCAGCCGACCTTGTCATAGCCCCTGGGTAACGTGGCCCTCATCCACATCCCACAACTCTCGGAGGAGATCATGTCCTCACGGCTCAACCCCTACCTGGTGTTCAACGGCAACGCCCGTCAGGCGATGGAGTTCTACGCGAACGTGTTCGGCGGCAATCTCGCCCTCAACAGCTTCGCCGAGTTCGGCGTCACGGACTCACCGGATGCCGACCGGATCATGCACGCGATGCTGGAGACGGAGGCCGGTTACACGATCATGGCCAGCGACGTCATCGGCGACATGCAATTCCAGCCCATGGCGGGCGCTTCGGTGAGTCTCAGCGGCGACGACGCCGACCTCCTGCGCGGCTACTGGGAAAGACTGTCCGCAGACGGGTCCGTCACGATGCCCATGCAGAAGCAGGCCTGGGGCGACGAGTTCGGCATGTGCGTCGACAGGTTCGGTGTGCCGTGGATGGTCAACATCAGCGAGCCGCAGACGGGCAGGTGATGGTGCGCAGCCTTCGCGTTGCTGGGCGATCAGGTGACCGCCAACCGCCTACCTGCGGGAGTTCGCCAACTTCGAGGTCCGCACCACGACCGGTGGCGGGATGACCTGGAAGGGCCGCTATCTCAAGGGCCGCGAGACCTACGTCGAGCTGTTCAGCGAGGGCGACCTGCCCGGTCAGGACGCCCTCTACGGCTCCGCCGGACTGGGCGTCTCGACCGAGCGCAGCGGCGACCTGGCCAAGGTGACCGCGAACCTGGCCGACCTGGGCATCAGCGACCCGGCCAAGTACCGCCAGACGCGCGACTTCGGCGACGGCGTTCCCGTGCCGTGGTTCGACACCATCCGCACCACCTCCGAGCAGTACGAGCACTTCGACCCGTGGGCGATGGAGTACTTCCCGGAGTACTTCGCCGACCCGCGCAGCCAGACCGAGCCGGAGAGCTACCCCGGTGACGTCAGCCGTGAGCGCTACCTGCCCGACGCCTACGCCGACCATCAGATGCGGGACGTGACCAGCATCCGCATGGGCGTCACCGCGCGCGACCTCGCCAACACGGTCCCCCTGCTCAAGGCGGGCGGATTCGAGGTCACGAAGGTCGGCGGCGGTGTGATCGCGATGGGCGGCGGCACCACGATCCAGCTCGACTCCGTCGAGCGTGCGCAGGCGGGCCTGAAGCAGCTCACGTTCTCGCTCAACCAGGCCGCGGCGACCAAGCATGAGGAGCGCATCGGACGTTCGACGCTGACCGTGGGCCCCGGCGCCCAGGCCGTCTGGAACTTCGACGCCCCGCAGTAACCCTCTCCCCACCAGCTCCTACGCGCCCGGCCCGCGACGTCATCGTCGCCGGCCGGGCGCCGTCGTCCGCATTGACGGCGGTCATTTGACCTGCGGGTGCTGGTTCAGCGGCGGCCGCGGCGGGCGGTGCCGAAGATGGATCTGACGATCTCCCGGCCGAGGGCGGACGCCGCCGACCGCGCCAGGGAGCGGAACTCCTTCGAGTCCAGCATGGAATGCCGAGGTTCGGGTTCCGGCTCGCGCGGGGCTTCGGGAGTGGGCTTGGCGGGCTGTGCGGCCAGTTTCGTGGCCAGGATCTCGTAGGCCGACTCGCGGTCGACCGCCGTGCCGTACTTCTGCTGAAGTGGTGAAGCGGTGATGGCGCCCTGGATCACGTCGGGGCTCGACGGCGCCATGAGCGTCTGGGGGGCACGCAGCCGCGTCCAGGCCACCGGGGTCGGCGCGCCCGTCTCCGACAGGACCGTGACGACGGCCTCGCCGATGCCGAGCTCGGTGAGCAGGCGCTTCAGGTCGTAGGAGGACTCGGGGAAGGTCGACACGGTGGCCTTGAGCGCCTTGGCGTCCTGAGGGGTGAAGGCGCGCAGGGCGTGCTGCACGCGCGCGCCGAGCTGGGCCAGTACGTCGGCCGGCACGTCCTTCGGGGTCTGGGTGACGAAGAACACGCCCAAGCCCTTCGACCGGATCAGCCGCACGGTCTGGGTGATCGACTGCAGGAACGCCTTGGACGCGTCGTTGAACAGCAGATGCGCCTCGTCGAAGAAGAACACGAGCTTCGGCTTGTCGACATCGCCCACTTCGGGAAGCACGTTGAACAGATCGGCGAGGAGCCACATCAGGAAGGTGGAGAAGAGCTGCGGCCGGTTCTGCACGGCGGGCAGCTCGAGAACGGAGATCATCCCACGGCCGTCCTGCGTCACCCGGATGAGGTCGCGCACGTCGAACTCCGGCTCGCCGAAGAACGCCCCCGCCCCCTGCGCCTCGAAGTTGGTCAACGCGCGGAGGATGACCCCCGCCGTCGCCGCCGACAGCCCGCCGATCCCGTTCAGCGCCTCCGGAGTGGTCGTCAGATACCGGATGACCGCGATCAGGTCCTTGAGGTCCAGCAGGGGCATTCCCCGCTTGTCGGCGAAATAGAAGATCAGCCCGAGCGACGACTCCTGCGTCTCGTTGAGCCCGAGGACCTTGGAGAGCAAGGTGGGCCCGAAGGCGGTCATGGTTGCGCGGATCGGGACGCCTGACCCCAGACCGCCCAGGGAGAGGAATTCCACCGGATAGGCCGTGGGTTGCCACGTCTGCCCCACCTCGGCGGCACGCTGGGTGACGCGCTCGGAGGCGGTGCCCGGTGAGGCGAGCCCTGACAGGTCGCCCTTGATGTCGGCGAGGAAGATCGGCACGCCTTGGGCGGCGAGCTGCTCCGCCATGAGCTGGAGGGTCTTGGTCTTCCCGGTTCCGGTGGCGCCGGCCACCAGTCCGTGCCGGTTCAGCATGCTCAGGGGGATGCGGATCCGCTCTACCGGGCCGGCGGTGTCGTTCTCACGCACCAGGGCCCCGAGTTCCAGGGCAGGTCCCTCGAAGTCGTACCCCTTCATCGTCATCACCCCCGCATTGTTACTACCCACGGTGACGCATCGGTCGCAAAGGATGACTAAAGAGGCGGAGGGGACCTTGCGTGGGGTCCATGACGCGTTGCGGCCCGGTGGGCGGCTCGTGTTCGAGACCCGCGATCCGGCGAAACGGGCCTGGCGGGAGTGGAATCGCGCGGCGGCCAGAGGAGTCGTGGCTATGAGCCTTTGGGGTCGAAGAGGCTCCTGCACAGCCGCGCCCTGAAACCCTCGAATCGCAGGCACGGCGATCGGTGTCTGGCGCTCTTCAGGCGATGTTTCGACACGGCCGCTGGACGGGAAGCGGGCTTGGCCGCTGGGGCCACGGCGGCCGGCGACGGGAGTGACGGAGCGGCCGGTGCGGCGCCCAGCGTGGTCGTGGCCGCCATGGCCGCCACACGTTCCTGGACCGGCGGCTGAGAGTCCTGCGCGGTCCGCCCCATCGAGTAGCCGAACCCCCCACCGAGGCTCACGGCTCCGGCGAGCGCGAGCGCCGTCCACGTCGCTCTGCCCCTCCGTCGCGGTGCGGACGGTGTTCTGCGGATGAACGCCGACGGCGGAAGCATGTTCGTCGTCACCGCTTCAAGATTTCCGCTCAGCTCCCGGATCAACCCTCCAACCAGGGGCGAAGGGCCGGCTCCGCGGTGCGGGGCCGGCCCAGAACTCATGCGGAGGAGGTGATCACCCCAGGCCGCTCTTCATCGCGGTGATCAACTCACCGTTGGTGGTGTCACCGCTGAGCTCCCAGAAGAAGGCGCCGCCCAGCCCCTGGCCCTTCGAGTAACTCATCTTGCCGCCGATGGTGCCGGGCGTGTCGTAGCTCCACCACTGGCCGCCGCAGTAGCCGTAGGCGGTCCCGGCGACGGTGCCGGTGGCCGGGCAGCGGGTCTTGAGCACCTTGTAGTCCTCGATGCCCTGCTCGTACGTGCCGGGCGCCGCTCCCGTCGCCGTGCCACCGGGGGCGGACTGCGTGACCCCGGTCCAGCCGCGGCCGTAGAACCCGATGCCGAGCAGCAGCTTGCTCGACGGGATGCCCTTGCTCTTGAGCTTCTGGATGGCGTTGTCGGAGTAGAAGCCCGCCGTCGGGATGCCCGAGTAGGAGGTGAGCGGCGAGTGCGGGGCCGTGGGACCCTGCGCCGCCCAGGCGCCGAAGTAGTCGTACGTCATGACGTTGTACCAGTCGACGTACTGCGCGGCACCGCCGTAGTCGGCCGCGTCGATCTTGCCACCGCTGGTGCCGTCGGCGGTGATGGCCGCGGTGACGAGGTTGCCGGAGCCGAAGCGGGAGCGCAGGGCCGACATGACGTTCTTGAACGCGGCGGCGCCACTGGCGTCGCAGGTGAGGCCGCAGGCGTTCGGGTACTCCCAGTCGATGTCGATGCCGTCGAACACGTCCGCCCAGCGCGGGTCCTCGACCAGGTTGTAGCAGGAGTTGGCGAAGGCCGTCGGGTTCTGCGCGGCCTGGGTGAAGCCGCCGGACCAGGTCCAGCCGCCGAAGGAGAAGAGCACCTTCAGGTTCGGGTACTTCTTCTTGAGCTTGCGGAGCTGGTTGAAGCTGCCGCGCAGCGCGCCCGTGTCCCAGGTGTCGGCGACGCCGTCCACGCTCTCGCCCGCCTGGTAGAAGCGGTCGTAGTCGGCGTAGCTGTCGCCGATGGCGCACTGCCCGTTCTGCACGTTGCCGAAGGCGTAGTTGATGTGGGTCAGCTTGGCCGCCGAGCCGCTGGTGTCGATGTTCTTGACGTGGTAGCCGCGCTGGTAGACGCCCCACTGGACGAAGTACCCGAGCACCTTGTTGCCGCCGCCGGTGCATCCGGTGGTGGCGCCGGTGGCCTGGGCGCTGGCCGCGGACTCGCCGACCGAGTTGTACGCCTTGACGGTGTACGTGTGCGACGTACAGGCGCTCAGCGACCCGATGGTGGCCGACGTGCCGGTCACCGTGGCCTTGACCGTGGTCCCCTCGTAGACGCGGTAACCGGTGACGGTGCCGGAAGAGGCGCCCCACGACAGCGTGATCGAGCTGCTGGTCGTGCCGGTGACGTTGGGCGTGCCCGGCTGGCCGGGAGCGCCGGTGCCGCCCGAGGTGGAGGCGGTGACCGCGGCGCTGGCGGTCGAGATGTTCCCGGCCGCGTCGCGGGCGCGGACCGTGTACGTGTAGCTGGTGGCGGCGGCCAGGCCCGTGTCGGTGTAGGTGGTGCCGGTGGCCGTGGTCACCTGCGTCGAGCCTCGGTAGACGTCATAGCCGGTGACGCCGACGTTGTCGGTGGCGGCGTCCCAGGCCAGCGAGAGGCTGCTGGCGGTGGCGCCCGTCGAGCGCAGGTTGGCGGGCACGGACGGCGCGGTGGTGTCGGTGCCGCCGCCGGTGACCGGTTTCCACAGCGCGGGCACGTTGGGCGGCTCCCAGCCGGGCTGGGAGGTGTGGCTCTGGATGCACTCGTAGTCGACGCCGTTGTAGGTGACGCGGGTCCCCGCCGTGTACGCGGTCCATGGGGCCCAGGCGGCGGCGAAGACGACCGAGGTGGCGCCGTACGCGCCGGTGGGGATGGCGACCGTCGCGGTCAGCGGCAGGAGGAGTGCCGCCAGGACCGCGAGGCCCTTGCTCAGGATGGTGTGTCTCATAGGTGTTCCGACCTCCGGCGGGTTGGGGGGTGGATGGGAGGTCCGACGAGAAACTTATAGTAAAGTTTCCTGTCAATTATGAGACGACGCTAGCCTCTGCCTGCGGGGTCGTCAATACGTGATCGCGAAAACGAGAAACTCGCCCCGAGAGTGTCGGGGCGAGTGGGCGTCGCGGCTACTTTCCGTCCGGGACGGCGGGCTTCTCGTCGGTCCAGCCGGCCTTGAACGTCTCCACCTTCGTCTTGCCCGGCAGCGGCTCACCGTCGGCGGTGGGGCCGGTGTACTCGGCCAGCAGCGTCATGGTCTCGGTGTCCACAATGAGCACCGTGCCCTTGGTCATGTTCGACGGCAGGGCCAGTTTCTGCCCGGAGCGGCCCAGCGGATCCTTGGCCCGCCCCAGATCGGTGACGCCCTTGGTCGTCTTGAGTGCCTGGAAGGCGGCGCTTCTGACCTTCGGCGGCACCGGGGTCTCGTACAGCATCTGGCCCAGGTTGATGGCCACGTACGAATCCAGGTTGGACAGCCAATCGTCGATCTTGGAGTTCGGGGAGGTGGTCTTGGCTTCCTCGGCCGCCTCGGCGATCCAGGCCTTCACGTTCGCCACGACGTACTCCCTGAGGGCGGCCGGATCCGACGGCAGGTTCTGGAGCTGCTGGTAGGTCACGGTCTTCTCGCCCAGGCGGAAGCCCTTGGGCTCGCCCTTCGTCGGCTCCACAGATCCCTTGCCGGGTTCCGTGGAAAGGGAGATCTTCATGCCTTCCGTGCGGTAGGTCCACGATTTCGGCGAGCCGTCGGCGCGCCAGGCCGCCTCGTCTTTCTTGGTCGTGGGCCGGGCGCCGAGCGGCCGGTAGCCGAACCAGCCCTTGCCTTCGGGCGTCTTCCAGTGGGTGGAGGCCCTCCGCTCCGTCAGCCAGTAGCCGCTGCCGACCGGCCGTGGATGGGCCAAGGTCAGGACCGACTCGACCCGCCAGTACGCGCCCTCGGGCGGGGTCGCCTGGGCGGGTACGGCGAACACTCCGGCGAAGGCCAAACCGGCTACGGCGGCGATCAGCGATCTCACTTCTGCTCCTTTAGTGGGTTGTCATCTGTCCAGACGCTCTCCTGGATCGCGCTGAACTCCAGGAGACGGCCATCTGCGGTGACGCGCGTCTCGATCGAGAGGGGCATTCCGGTGGCTGGATCGATCACCAGCCGGGTACGGGTGCCCCCCGCGTACTCGGTAAAGGCGTACTCCGCAGACTGGTATTCAAGGGCCTGCCCGGTACGTCCAAGCGTGTCCGTCTCCTGGCCGACGGCCGAGACCCCAGGCATCGACGCGAGCAGACGGTAGGCGGCGGCCCGGGTCTCGCTCGTCACCGGCGCGTACACGATCAGCCGCACGACGTTGTCGACGAGCTCCTGATCATCCACACCGGAGAAGAGCGCACGCAGCCCCTCGGGAGTCTCCGGAACCTCGTTCATCCTGGTCAGCGGCTTGCCTGCCAGGACGATACGGAAGTCCCAGTCCTCGCTCGAAAAGGTCCACGGCTCGCCCCGCGCCGCTCGGACGATGCCCGGTGGCCCGCCGTTGTCGATCAGGCCGAAGGGGTTCTTCTTATAGGTCCAGGACGTCGGCGCGCCGGCTGCCCGCCAGGCGGCCGCGGCCTGGGAGCTCGCGGGCACGGCACCGAGGTAGGTCTCGCGATACCAGGTACGGGCCTCCGGGTCCGCCGGGATCCAGGACTCCACCGACTTGGTCTGCCGCAGCAGGTAGTGGTGGCCGGGGTCGTAGAACACGCTGCCGTTGACCAACTTGCTGCCCCACCAGGCGCCGGAGTCGGGCGTCGCGGCCACCGAGGTCGCGGCGGCCAGCAGGATCCGGTTGGCGTTGACCGGAGCGACCGCGCCGTGCGTGGCAGGAGGGCGCGGCGTCAACGTCACGCCGGTCGCGGTCAGCAAGACCACGGCCGCCGCCCCAGCCAGACCGAGCCCGAGTGTGCTCCAGATGGCGGCCCTGCGGCCCCGCCGTACCCGCTCCTGTGCGAACGCGCCGGCCAGTCGTTCGCGCCCGGCCCGCTCGACCTCCGGCGACAGCGGCGGCGCGGGCAGCAGTTCGCGCACCGCCTGGTAATCATCCATCGGAGCCTCCGTTCAAGGGATTGACGCCGCCCAGAGCGGCACGAAGCTTCCTGCGCACCCGCGACAGACGGGACCCGACGGTGCCGTACGGGATGCCCAGCGCCTGGGCCACCTCCTCGTGGCTCAGCTCGCCCAGGGCGCTCAGCAGCAGCACATCCCGGTCGCCGTCGGACAGCGCCTGCAGTTCCGTCGTGAGCCGCGCCTGCTCGTTCGCGGCGTCGACGCGGCTGACCACGCGTTCCTCGTGGCCGTGCTCCGCGCCCTCACGCGTGGCCGCGCTGCGGCGCAGCGCCGCCAGCTTCCTGGTCTCGGTACGGCGGTGCAACGCGATCAGGTTGCTCGCGATGCCGTACAGCCAGGGACGCACCTCTCCGCGCTCGCGGTCGAACGTGGTGCGCTTCCTGAACGCCGTGAGGAACACCTCCGCGGCGAGGTCGTCGGCGGCCTGCTGGTCGAGCCGCCTGCCCAGGTACGCGTGGATCTCCCGGAAGTAGCGGTCGTAGAGCTCGCCGAACCGCTCGGGTTTTCGGTACGACGCCTTCAGCAGGTCCGCATCGCTGATCGCCCCCGGAGGATCAACGAGGCGGAGTGGAGCCGTCAGGTTGGCAGTCACACCTGTACTCAACCGATGGGGCGATCTGCTTTCACGCCGTCATCCGACATACATGGAATTAACACCCGCCCCGGCAATCTTCATGGTGACCGGCCGGTCGTCATCCTCAAGCGTTCAGAGATCAGACATTCAGAGAAGAGACTCACATGAGACGCGCACTTGGCGCCGCCATTCTCGCCGTGGCGGCCTTCGGCACCACCGCTGCCCTGTCCGCTCCGGCGTTCGCGGCGGACGACCCGTCCCAGCCGCAGCTCATCACCAGCGACCAGCTCACCCCCATCCTCGAATGTGCCGAGCCGGACGTCGAGCACGTTGAGATGTTCAAGGTGGTCAAGGGCGAGAAGGTGTACAGGGGCGAAGAGGGGATCCGCATCTCGGAGCGGATCGACGGCCCCGAGGCGTGCGGCCCGGCAGGGAAGATGAAGTGCGTGGTCAAGCGCAAGGACGGCGACCGCTGGCACGTCAGGTTCCGTGACGAGAAGGGCGTCGTGCACAAGCGCAAGTTCACGGAGAAGGTCGACGCCCAGCGCTTCACGAAGAAGGACAAGCACATCGCCAAGTGGATCGGCTGCTCCGTCGAGCGCTGAGCCCCATGGTGACGAGCGCGGACCCCGCGCTCGTCACCGTCGCTACAGGGCCACGTGGTGGGGTTCGCCCGCGACCAGCTCGACCTCCTCCCGGTACGCGGACGCGCGGTGGACCAAGGTGACCCGCTGGTCCACCGGCGACCGCAGCACCGCCCTGACACCCCCCGAACCCCAGGTCAGCTCCTCGACGACGACCCGCCCCCGGCAGGCGACGCCGCGAATCGTCCCGCTCGCCAGCAGATCCGGTACGGCGGGCAGCAGTTCCACCACCCCCGGCCGGGAGTCCACCAGCAGCTCGATGAACAGCCCGTGCAGGGTGTGCGCGGCATCGGCGTTGTAGATCTCCCGGCCGGGGTTGTGCGCGGTCATGAGCGATCGGAACAGCATGTCCGCGCCCAGGATCTTCATCAGGTTGATCCTGACCAGCTCCGCGTCCTTCAGCCGGGCCGCCACCAGTGCCCGGTGCAGGCTGCCGTGGGCCGACAGGTTCTCGTCGCCGCGTAGTTCCAGGGCGCGGTGCGCGGCGGCGGCCAGCTCCGGCTCGTCGTCGGGGTTGATCTCGTGCAGCGGCCACACCGGGTACAGGTGGCTGACATGCCGGTGGTCCTCGTGCGGGGCCACGTCCCACGCCCACTCCGTGAGCGCGCCCCGATCATCGATCCGGTACGGCGGCACCCGCTCCGCCAGCGGGGATCCGGCCAGGCGCAGGGCGTGCCGGGCCGCCGCGAGGTCCATGGTCGCGTTGACGCTCGCGTACGAACCTCCCTCGGGACCGACCTCGGGCGAGAACGACGGCACGACCACGAAGCCGGACCCGGTCAGGAAGCCCTCCCAGAACGCGGCCGCCTCCGCCAGCCAGCCGGGCAGCTCCTCGGGCAGGTCACCGGTGACCTGGTGGTGCTCGTGCAGCGGGTACAGCAGCCAGTCGGCCCCGGCCAGCCACATCGTCCACGGCCAATCCTCGTCGAAGTGGAACAGGTAGCCGCTCTCCCCGTCCGTACGGCTCGGCGCGAGGATGCCGTCGAGGCCGTAGATCTCGCGGGCGTTGACCCGCCAGTGGTCGATCTGGTCGCGGATCAGGGCGGCGTACCCGGTCATGAGCTCGGGCATCGCGCCGATGTTCACCCCGGCGACCTGCAGGTTGAGGTTCGCGTCGGTGGTGAAGTCGCCTGACCAGGCCGCCCCCCAAGCGCCCAGCCACAGACCGGTGAGCCGGGGCGGGAGCACGCCCGAGGAGCTGAGCAGCAGGTAGCGGCCCGAGTGGAACAGCCGCTCGACCAGCGCCGGGCCGGGCTCGGCGATCAGCTCACCGACCGGCGGGTCCCCGGCCACGTCCAGGTCGAGGGTCACCCGCTCGTAGATGGGCCGATGGACGGCGACATGCCGCGCCAGCAACTCGTCGTACGGGTGACCGGCCAGAGTGGTGAGCGCGGCTTCCAGCCGGTCGGTGCCCCAGCCGGGCTCCTCGTACCGGTCCAGTTTCGTCAGCAGCAGCGTCTCGCCCCGCGTGACCACCACGTCCCCCGTCACGGAGACGTCGTCGGCCAGGACGAGCGTCAGCCCCTCGAACCCGGCGGCCCCGAGCCCGGCCGGATAGGCGCCGCGAACGCTCAGGAAGACCCGCCCGCCCTTCTCGTACGCGGAGGTCTGACAGTGGACGTCGTCCGGCTTGCCCGGCAGGTCGCCGGTGAGATGGAGCCGCAGCTCACCGGTCAGCCGCTGCACCACGACGGAGTCGGCGCGGGAGACGAACGCGTGGTGCGCGCGCTCGCCCGACATGACCGCGATCTCCCCGGTCGTGAAGTCGGTGGCGCGCCGGTAGGGGCCGCCGGACCGGCCTTCGACGACCAGCTCGTACCCCGGATGGAACGCCTGCGTCCAGGCCAGCTCCCGCCCGTCGGCCGCCACCCGCTGGGCCTCGGCGGCCCGCCCGGACAGGATCAGCTCGCGGATCTCCCCCAGCCGGTCGGCGATCGCGGGCGGGCGCAGGTCGCGGGTGCCGTTGGGCAGGACGAACCGGTGATGGTTGAACACCACGCGCTGGGCATGCGGCTCGCCGTAGACCATGATCCCGTACTCGCCGTTACCGGACAGGAACGCGTCCTCCCAGGTCAGAGCGGGCTCGGTGTCGTAAATGCGGTGCTCTGGCATCGGACCTCCGGCAGGGGGTAAGCGCTTTCCAGAGCAGCTTATTCAATGCTCAGATGCATCCGCCTCTGAACCTCAAGGGTGCGGGCCACGGATGGCGCGGGCCGGGACCTCGCCGCCGTACAACTGGCTGACCGTCACGAAGTGGAAGCCGCGCTTGGACAGCCGCTTCAGCACCTGGGGGATCGCCTGCACGGTGGTCGGCCGGATGTCATGGAAGAGAATGATCGATCCGGGCCGCGCCGGGCGGACCGCGGCACGGGTCACATGCGCGCTGTTGCGGTAGAGCCAGTCGAGCGTGTCCACGTCCCACAGCACCAGCGGGTGCGGCGACTGCCTGCGCACTATGCGGTTGACCGCGCCGTACGGCGGGCGGACCAGCGTGGGGGCCACCCCGGTCGCCTTCAGGATCGCCCGGTCGGTCCTGAGCAGGTCCGCCCGCACCACGGCGGGGGGCAGCGTGGTCAGGTCGCGGTGCGACCAGCTGTGGTTCCCGATCTCGTGCCCGGCCCGCATGGCTCTGCGCACCACGCCGGGGTGCATGACCACGTTCTGCCCGACGACGAAGAACGTGGCGTGCGCGTGGTACGCGGCGAGGTACTTCAGCAACCTGTCCGTGTACGGACTCGGGCCGTCGTCGAAGGTGAGCGCCACGCACTTGACCCGGCGGCAGTCGACCGACCCGTCCGCTGTGTAGCCGGGCAGCGCCAGCCGCCCGACCGGCCGCATGACCTGGGCCTGCGCCCGCCGGCCGAAGTCCGACAGCAGCGGCTCCACCTCGGCGCGCGGCAACACGGCGTGCACCTGGCCGACGGCCCCCGCCGCCACCTCACCTTCGTCGAAGGTCACGACCAGGTCGCCGCTCCTGGTGAAGGCAAGGTCGTCGAGCGTCCGGGTGTCCGTGAGCCGCGCCTGCGCGTCGATGTCCGCCAGCGCCTTCCCGGTCAGCGCCTCGAACCTGCTCATGGCCGGCGGGTTGATGAGCGAGAGCGCGGGCACCACCTGCCCCTTGGCTCCGTCGTACCAGCGGGACGTCGTCGACTTCCCGTCGCCGGCGCCACCGAGCTGGTAGACGGTGAACCGGACCCCGATCACGTCGCCCGAGGCGGCCAGGAAGCCGAACCCGATGTTCAGCTCGGGTGCCTTCACGTCCGACTCGCCGCAGCCGCTCTCGCGCGCCCACTCAAGGAACCCGGCCCGCCGCTCCTCGACGAGGCGGCGCAGCTCGTCCGTCAGCGGCTGCGCACCCGGCACCTGCGGGTACGTGGTCGACCAGACGCACGACTGCTCTTTGCCGCTGTCGCGAACCACCCGCAACCCGTTGATCCACGTCGGCGCGACCGTCGCGACCGGATCATCCGACCTGACGGACGCCTGCCATACCTTGGTCTCCTGTCCGGTCCCCCCGCATGATGCCGATGTCAACGTGACCATCGCCATCGCAGCCATCAACCGCCTCATGAGCACGACCCCCCGTCGTTTCCACCCCTGACCCGTTCGACTCCTGTTTCCACCTACTTGTTCTCTGTTCGTGGAGCTCGGCGTCCTGGATGGCCTACTTCGACGGTAACCCGGGGGGTCAGCTACGTTTGCCCACCATGAGTGACAATCGCATCCCGCCCCCCTTCATCGGCGACGAGCGCGCCATGCTCGACAACTGGCTCGACTGGCATCGTGGGACCCTGGCCGTCAAGTGCGCCGGCCTGTCGGAGGAACAGCTGCGCCTGCGCTCGGCGTCGCCGTCGGGCATGTCGCTGCTCGGCCTGGTCCGCCACATGGCCCACGTGGAGCGGGCGTGGTTCCGGGGAGTGCTGGACGGTGAGGTCGGCCCGAAGCTGTGGGGCAAGGACACCAACCAGGACGCCGACTTCGAGGACGTCGACACCGCCTCGGTCGACGAGGCGTTCGCCACCTGGCAGGCCGAGATCGAGCACGCCCGCAAGGTGTCGGCCGGGCTGCCGCTCGACGCCGTGGGCAAGCAGCAGCGCCACGGGCAGGACTGCTCCCACCGGTGGATCCTCGTCCACATGATCGAGGAGTACGCCCGCCACAACGGCCACGCCGACCTGCTGCGCGAGCGCATCGACGGCGTGACCGGCGAATAGCGGTTATTTCACACTGTCCGGCGTCTGATAGATCGTCTGGTCGAACTCCGCCCGGCAGCCCTCGCCCGCCAGGTCTTGCACCCACAGGCCGACGAAGGCGCCGGTGAAGCCGAACGCGCGGATCTGGCCGTCCACGAACTCGTCGGCGTGCTCGTCGGACAGGATCGTGGCGTCCAGCTCCGCCGGGATGGTCTGCCAGCCGTGGCCCACGTCGTACGAGAAGTGCAGGACGGGCCCGTCGAACTCGGCCCGCAGCCCCATGCCGGAGACGGCCTCGGCGGTGCCGCGCACGGTCCGCTTGCCCTTGTCGCTGCTGGTGAGCACGAGCCCGTCGGTGGTCAGGGCGAGATAGTGCCAGTTGCGGGAGTTGTAGTAGGCGGTGATCCCGGCGGACTGGTGGACGCTGCCGGGCTCGAAGCGCACGACCGTCTCCAGTGAGGACGTACGGCTGGTGACCCGCCGGGCGACCAGGCTCGGGGTGCGCAGGCCGTACGGTGACTGGCCGCCCTCGATCGTCAGCCGGTCCCCTTCCACGCGCAGCCAGTCGGGCGAGGCGGGCCGCCGCAGCGTGCTCCAGTCGGCGGCGAACAGCTCGTGCGGGCGGGAGTGCGGG
Organism: Nonomuraea sp. NPDC049269; assembly: GCF_043197155.1. Lineage (NCBI taxonomy): Bacteria > Bacillati > Actinomycetota > Actinomycetes > Streptosporangiales > Streptosporangiaceae > Nonomuraea > Nonomuraea sp. NPDC049269. The sequence continues at coordinate 524,983 of NZ_JBICSO010000002.1, read as the reverse complement.
TGCGGCGGCAGGTCGGGGGCGGGCACCTCGACGGCGGGGACGCCGCCCGCCACCCTGGGCCAGCCGTCCGTCCACTCCACGCGCTGGATCGCGGTCTCCCGGCCCAGCACGCACGGCCCGCGCCGGGTGTAGGGCCGGGCCGCCAGATGCGCGACGTACCACTCGCCGCCCTGCGTCTCGACCAGGCACCCGTGCCCGGCCTTCTGCAGCTCCAGCGTGGGGTCGTGGCGGGCCGTCAGCATCGGGCCGGCCGGATCCTCCTCGTACGGCCCGGCGAGCTCACGCGACCTGAGAACCGTGATGCCGTGCTCGTAGCCGGTGCCGCCCTCGGCCACCATCAGGTAGTACCAGCCGTCGATCCGGTACAGGTGCGGCCCCTCGGTCAGCTGGCGGTTCGCCAGGATGGTCCGCGCTTCTCCGCCGGCCAGCGGCTGGAGCTCGATGCCCGCGAAGCCGTGGCCAGGGCGGGAGTCGAAGACCATGTTCAGCAGCCAGGAACCGCCGCCGTCGTCGTGGAAGAGCGAGGCGTCGAACCCGCGCCCCGGGAGCCTGACCGGGTCCGACCACGGGCCGTCGATCGAGGGCGCGGTGACAAGGTAGTTGGCGATGTCCTTGTAGCCGTGGGCGTAGTTGTCCATCACCCCGTACACCAGGTGGAACAGCCCGTCGTGATAGGTCAGGTCGGGCGCCCAGACACCGCCGGAGTCGGGCACCCCGGACAGGTCGAGCAGCCGCCGCTCGGTGAGCAGGCCGCCGATGGGCCGCCAATGGACCAGGTCGCGCGAGTGGTGGACGCGCACGCCGGGGTACCACTCGAAGGTCGAGGTGGCCAGGTAGTAGTCGTCGCCGACGCGCAGGATCGACGGGTCGGGGTGGAAGCCGGGCAGGACGGGATTGCGGATCACGAGGCCTCCCATAGAAACCGGTCGCCGTGAACTTACGGCTGCGTGCCGCATACGTTACATAAGAGGTATATGACCTGCACTGTTGAACTTAAGGGGAAGTGCTTCTACCGTAGACAACGGTTTCTATTCAAGGAGGGTCGGGCGATGATCGTCGTAGACTGCGAGCGTTCCGCGAGACGCCACGCTCGGCCACACTGCTCCGCCTGAAGACCATGGAAGGCCAGCCTTGTCGCGAAGAGTGACTCCCGAGGACGGCGAGCGCGCCACCATCCGCGACGTCGCCGCCCGGGCGGGCGTGTCGGCGTCCACGGTCTCCCGGGTGATCGCCGGTGACTACCCGGTCGCCCAGTCCACCCGCGTGCGGGTGATGCGCGCGATGCGCGAGCTCGACTACGTGCTCAACGTGCACGCCAGGGCGCTGTCCGGGGCGAGCACGAAGATGGTGGCGTTCGTGCTCGACGACGTCACCGGACCCTCCTTCGCCTACGTCGCCAAGGGCGTGGAGCAGCAGGCCACCGCCGAGGGGCGGCTGTGCATGGTCTGCACCACGCACGGCGACCCCTCGCGCGAGCTGGCCGTCGTGGAGGCCATGCGCGAGCAGCGCGCCGACGCGGTCATCCTGGTCGGCGGCGGCTCGCTCGACGACACCTACCGCGAGCGCATGACGCACTTCGCGCACGCGCTGGACAAGGCGGGCTCCCGGCTGGTCCTGTGCGGGCGGCCGTCGCTGGGCGACGACGTGCCCACCACCGTCGTCGAGTACGACAACGAGGGCGGCGCCTACGCCATGACCAGCCACCTGCTGTCGCAGGGCCATCGGCGCATCGTCTACCTCGGCGCGGTCAGCTCTGAGGACGCCAGCACCACCAAGGTCGGCAGGGACCGGGGGTTCACCCGCGCGCACGAGGCGTACGGCGTGCCGTACGACCCCGACCTGGTCGTCCCCACCAGCTTCGACCGCGCGGCGGGCTACGAGGCGACCAAGCGCCTGCTGGCCAGGGGGGCCGACTTCACGGCGGTCTTCGCGGCGACCGACATGGTGGCCGTGGGCGTGTTCGCCGCGCTGCGCGAGGCGGGGCTGCGCATTCCCGACGACGTGTCGGTGGCGGGCTACGACGACATCCCGTTCGCCGCCGATCTGGCGCCCGGCCTCACGACGGTGCACATCCCCACCGAGGAGCTGGGCCGCACCGCCGTACGCCTGGCGCTCAACCGGCACGAGCCGCAGCACGTGGTGCTCGGCACGCACATCGTGGTCCGGGGGTCGGTCAAGCCGCCGACGATGCGGTAGGGGTCTATTTACCTACAATCTAGGTAGGGTATGGTGGTTTTCCCCGACCACCATGAAGGATGTCCCATGCGTTCCGCCGCCGCCCTCACCTTGCTCGCCGTCTCAGGGCTCCTAACGGCCTGCGGCGGCGGTCCCGCCGTCCAGGCGCAGGCCGGAGGGGCACCCGTCTACGGGGGCACGCTGACCTACCTGGAGCATCAGCCGCCGACCTGCCTCTACCTGCCCGCCGCCGGGTTCTATCCGAACGGCGGCGTGCTGAACCAGCTCACCGACAAGCTGACCTGGCAGGACCCCAAGACGCTGAAGATCGAGCCGTGGATCGCCACCAAGTGGGAGGTGAACAAGGACGCCACCGAGTACACCTTCCACCTGCGCGACGGCGTGAAGTTCAGCGACGGCACCCCGCTCGACGCGTCGGCCGTCGCCGCCAACTTCGACGTGTACGGCAAGGGCGACACCGAGCTCAAGCTGCCCCCGGCCGAGTTCGTCAACAACTACGACCGCAGCGAGGTCCTCGATCCCCTGACGGTGCGCTTCCACTTCAACAAGCCGTCACCCGGCTTCCTCCAGGGCACCTCGGTCATCGGCGCCGGGCTGGTGTCGAAGAAGACGATCTCGCTGCCGTACGAGCAGCAGTGCCAGCTCAAGAACGTCATCGGATCCGGCCCGTTCACCGTGGCGAACCAGGTCGTGGACAAGGAGATCGACCTGGCCGCCCGCAAGGACTACAACTGGGCGCCGGCGTCGTCGAAGCACCAGGGCCGCGCGTATCTCGACCAGATCAAGATCATCGTGACGCCCGAGGACAACGTGCGGGTGGGCGCGCTCACCTCCGGCCAGGCGGACTACGTCCGCTACGTCCAGGCTTATGACGAAAAAACCGTCAAAGACGCGAATTTCAAGATTTATGCGGAGCCGACCAGAGGCGTGAACAACGGCCTCTACCTGCGGCCCGGCAACAGCATCCTCAGCGACCTCGACGTCCGCAAGGCGCTCCAGGCCGGGACGGACGCCAAGGAGGTGGTCGACACCCTGTTCACCCCGAGCTACCCGGTCGCCACCTCGGTCCTCAGCCACCTCGCCCAGGGGTACGTCGACCTGTCCAAGGAGCTCACCTACGACCCCGCCAAGGCCAACGCGCTGCTCGACAAGGCCGGCTGGGCACGCGGCGCCGACGGCATCCGCGCCAAGGACGGCAAGCGGCTCCAGCTCGGCGTCTTCGTCTCGGGCCCGCAGCCGCTGTCCAAGCAGACCCTCGAACTCGTCGCCCAGCAGTGGACCAAGATCGGCGTGAAGCTGGAGATCCGCCCCGCCGACGCCGGCACCCAGGCCGTCGACATCAAGGACGCGGAGAAGACGGCCATCGCCCACTCGATGGTCGGCCGCGCCGACGAGGACGTGATCAAGAGCCACTTCCACAGCCAGAACCGCGACGTCATCCTGTCCAAGGACGCCAAGCTCGACAAGCTCCTGGAAGAGGAGTCGGCCCTGGCGGACAAGACCGCGCGGGACGCCAAGGTCGGCGAGATCCAGCGCTACGTGGTGGACCAGGGCTACGCGATCCCGCTGTTCGAGGAGCCGCAGGTCTACGGCGCGGCGCCCTACGTGCAGGGTGTCGCCTTCGAGGCGGTGGCCAGGCCCTCGTTCTACTCGGTCTGGCTGTCGAAGCGGTGACCCGATACGTCCTGCGACGCGTCGGGCAGGCGGCGCTGGTGCTGTGGGCCGCCTTCACGGCCGGCTACGTGCTCCTCTGGCTGCTGCCCGGCGACTCGATCCTGATCAAGTTCCAGAACCCGGAGCTCGGCCTGTCACCGCAGCAGATCTCCGAGATCCGCGCGTACTACGGCGGCGGAGACCCGCCGCTCGTCGGCTACCTCCACACGCTGCTCGGCTTCCTGCGTGGCGGCTTCGGCTACTCGATCGACACCGGCACGCCGGTGGTCGAGCGGCTGGCCGAGGCGCTGCCGGAGACGGCCAAGCTGGCCACGGCGGGCTTCGCGCTGGCCGCGCTGATCGCCGTGGTGATCGCCTTCGCCGCCGGCTACAGCCGGACGTCCTGGCTGCGCGGGGCGCTGCTGGCGGTGCCGTCGCTGTTCATCTCGGTGCCCGCCTTCTGGCTGGGGATCCTGCTGATCCAGGTGTTCTCCTTCCGGCTCGGGCTGGTGCCGGTGATCGGCGGCAGCCCGGCGCAGCAGCTCGTGCTGCCGGTGCTGACGCTGGCCGTACCGATCTCGGCGCCGATCGCGCAGGTGCTGGCGCGCGGCATCGACCAGGTCTACACGCAGCCGTTCGTGCCCGTCGTGGCCGCCAAGGGCGCCTCGCGCCGGTGGATCCTGTGGCGGCACGTGGCCCGCAACGCGGTGCTGCCCGCGCTGACCGTCGCCGGGATGACGTTCGGCGAGCTCATCGCCGGGTCGGTCGTCACCGAGACGGTCTTCGGCCGCAACGGCGTCGGACGGCTGACCGAGCAGGCGGTCAACGCGCAGGACACGCCGGTGATGCTGGCCGTCGTGGTGCTGGCGAGCACCGTGTTCGTCCTCGTCAACCTGGCCGTGGACCTGCTGTTCCCGGTGCTCGACCCCCGGCTGAAGGCGGCGGCGTGAAGGTTCTCTCCTGGTTGACGGTCGCCGTCGTCCTGCTCTGGGCCGTCGTGCCCGGCCTGTTCACCGGATACGACCCGCTGGCCGGGGTGCCGGCCGAGAAGCTGCGCCCGCCGAGTCCCGAGCACCTGTTCGGCACCGACGCCGTGGGCCGCGACCTGTTCGCCCGCGTGGTGCACGGCTCCGTCCACTCCCTGTCGGGGGCGTTCGTCGCCGTCGCCGTCGGCCTGCTCGCGGGCACGCTGCTAGGCCTGCTGGCCGGGTCGGCCGGTGGGCTGCTCGACGACGCCGTCATGCGGGTGGCCGACGTGCTGCTGTCCGTGCCCGGCCTGCTCCTGGCACTCACAGTGATCATCCTGCTCGGTCCCGGCACGGTCCACGTGGCGATCGCGGTGGGCATCGGGTCCGTCGCCGCGTTCGCCCGGCTCTCGCGCTCGGAGGTCGTACGGGTGCGCCGGTCCGACTACGTGGAGGCCGCGTTCGGCAGTGGCGGCCGGTTCCCGGCCGTGCTCTGGCGGCACGTCCTGCCCAACTCGCTCGGCCCGGTCATCGCACTCGCCGCCCTGCAGTTCGGGGTGGCGATCCTGGCCATCTCGACGCTCGGCTTCCTCGGCTACGGCGCCGAGCCGCCCACGCCCGAGTGGGGCCTGCTCATCTCGGAGGGCCGCAACTACCTGGCGACCTCCTGGTGGCTGACCACGCTGCCCGGCGTGGTGGTCGTGGCCGTGGTGCTGGCCGCGAGCCGGATCAGCCGGTCGATCGGAAGGGACAGGACATGAGCCTGCTGGAGGTACGCGACCTCGCGGTCTCCTACGACGCCAGGCGGGCGGTCGAGGGGATCTCCTTCACGGTCGAACCCGGCGAGATGGTCGCGGTCGTCGGCGAGTCCGGCTCCGGCAAGACCACCACCGCCCACGCGATCATCGGCCTGCTGCCGCCGAACGCCACCCTCGACGGCGGCCAGATCCTGCTCGGCGGCACCGACCTGGCCAGCTGGTCAGACCGCCGGATGGAATCGATCAGGGGCGCCCAGATCGGCCTGATCCCCCAGGACCCGTCCAACTCCCTCAACCCGGTCAAGACCGTCGGCGCCCAGATCGGCGAGGTCCTGCGCATCCACAAACGCGGCGACCGCCGGACGATCTCCCGCCGCGTCGTGGACCTGCTCACCCGCGTCGGCCTGCCGGACCCGGAGACGCGCGCCCGCCAGTACCCGCACGAGTTGTCCGGCGGGATGCGCCAGCGGGTCCTCATCGCCATCGCGATCGCCCTGGAACCGCGGCTCATCATCGCCGACGAGCCGACGAGCGCCCTGGACGTCACCGTGCAGCGGCGCATCCTGGACCTCATCGACGACCTGCGCGCCGAGTTCGGCACGGCGGTGCTCCTGGTCACCCACGACCTGGGCATCGCCGCGGACCGCTCCGACCGCCTGGTCGTCATGAAGGACGGCCGGATCGAGGAGCAGGGCCCGTCGGCCCAGGTGCTGTCGGCTCCGCAGGCCGCCTACACCGGGCAGTTGCTGCGCGACGCGCCCGCCCTGTCGGTGCGCGAGTTCAGGGAGGTGGCGGAGAACGTCGCGGAAGAGCCCGCGATCGTGGTCCGCGACCTGGTCAAGGAGTTCCGCGTCGGGCGACGCCCGTTCCGCGCCGTCGACGGGGTGTCCTTCGACGTACGGCCCGGCACCACGCACGCCCTCGTGGGAGAGTCCGGATCGGGCAAGACGACCACCGCCCGCATGGTCGTCCACTTCGCCGAACCCACCTCCGGCACCGTGACGATCGCCGGGGCGGGGACGGGGCGCGACTTCCGGCGCCACGTGCAGCTCGTCTATCAGAACCCCTACGGCTCGCTCGACCCCCGGCAGTCCGTCGCCGCGATCGTGGCGGAGCCGCTGCGTAACTTCGGGCTCGGGGACCGCGCCGCCCGCCGTACCAGGGTGGGTGATCTGATGGAACGCGTGGCGCTCCCCGAGAGCCTGCTCGAACGCCGGCCACGCGAGCTGTCCGGCGGGCAGCGGCAGCGTGTCGCCATCGCCCGCGCGCTGGCCGTCGACCCGGCGGTGGTGGTGCTCGACGAGGCGGTCTCCGCGCTCGACGTGACCGTCCAGGCGCAGATCCTGGGCCTGCTCGAAGAGCTCCAGCGCGACCTCGGCCTGACCTATCTGTTCATCTCGCACGACCTCGCGGTGGTGCGCCAGATCTCGCACACCGTTTCCGTCATGAACAAGGGACGCACAGTGGAATTCGGAACCACACAACGGGTCTTCACCGACCCACAGCACGACTACACCCGCGAACTCCTCGCCGCGATCCCGGAGCCGGTGCGATGAGGCTGGGATTCTTCAGCCGGCTGCTCGACGACGCCCCCGCGGGCGAGCGCTACCGGCTGGCCGCCGAGCAGATCGGGCACGCGGAGTCCTTCGGGTTCGACACGGCGTGGGTGGCGCAGCACCACTTCGACGGCGCCGAGGGCGGGCTACCCGCGCCGCTGGTCTTCCTGGCCCACGTCGCGGCGCGCACCAGCCGGATCAGGCTCGGCACCGGCATCATCACGCTGCCGCTCGAACACCCGGTGCGAGTGGCCGAGGACACCGCCGTCCTCGACCTGCTGAGCGGCGGCCGGCTCGAAGTGGGCGTCGGCAGCGGCGGCACGCCGTCGTCGTTCGCCGCGTTCGGGAAGGAGAGCGCGCAGCGCTCGGCCAGCTACGCCGAGCATCTCGCGGTGCTGGTCGACGCCTGGTCGGGACGCGATCTCGGCGGCGGCAACCGGCTCTACCCTGCGGCGCCGCGACTGCTCGACGCCGTCTGGGAGGCCACGTTCTCGGTGAGCGGCGGCGCCAGGGCGGGCCGGGCGGGCAACGGGCTGATGCTGTCGCGCACCCAGCCACGCCCTGAGGAGCATCCCGAGGCGACGCTGGCGGAGATCCAGCGGCCCATCGTGGACGCCTACTACGAGAATCTGCCCGCGGACGCCGCGCCCCGGATCGTGGCCTCGCGGACCGCGTTCGTGGCCGACAGCCGGGCGGAGGCGCTGCGTTACGCCGAACGCGGGCTGAGCCGCGCCCGGCTCCCCTTCGAGACCTCCCGCGACCGCATCACCGCCTTCGACGTGCACGTGGGAACCCCGCAGGACGTCATCGACAGCCTCAAGGCCGATCCCACGCTCGACCGGGTCACCGACCTGGTCCTCCAGGTGCACTCGGTCGACCCGCCGCACCCGCTGATCCTCCGCTCCATCGAACTGCTGGCCACCGAGGTCGCGCCCGCGCTCGGCTGGACGCCGGCTCCCGCCACCGAAATGAGCACCACATGATCGACGTGATCGACCACCTGGCCGGGATCGAACCGGACTCCCCGCTCGATCACCTGCGTGAGCAGCGGCCGGACGCCCGCGAGCACGCCCAGCGCGCCTTCGACGCGCTGCTCACCCCTGACGTGCCCGGCGAGGTCTCGCTGGTCGAGCGGGACGCGGTGGCGGCCTTCGTGACCGGCCTGCACCAGGATCCGCGGACCGCCCGCTTCTACGCCGACCGGCTGGCCGAGCTGGCGCCCGAGCTGCTCGGCGCGGTCCGGCTGGAGATCGAGGCCGCGAGCACGACCGGCCCCTACGGCAGCTACCCCGCCGACGGGCCGCTCGCCGCCGAGAGCGACGAGGGCCTGCGCTACCGAACGCGGGATCCCGAGGCGCTCGGGGCCCGGCTGGCCGCCGCGTTCGAGCACGCGCACCTGCTCGTCTTCCGCCCGCGCGAGGCCGGCCCCAAGGACCTGCGGGCGCTCGCCGACGCGGACTGGAGTGTCACGGGCATCGTGACGCTCTCGCAGCTCGTCGCCTTCCTCAGCTTCCAGATCCGGGTGGTCGCGGGCCTGCGGCTGCTCGGCGCCACCCAGAAGGGAACCACCTCATGACCGGCTTCACCACGGACCAACTGGGCTGGGCGCCGTGGCTGACCCCGCTGACCGAACCCGAGCTGACCGACGCGCACCGGGAGGCCCTGGTCGACGCCTCCCGCGCCGCTTCCCCGTACTTCAGGCTGCTCGCCCGCGACCCGGAGATCCTGCACGCGCGGACCAAGACCGACAACGACATCTTCTACAACGCCAAGGGCGGCCTGCCGCGCCCGGAGCGCGAGCTGGCGGCGACCGCCACCTCGCGCCGTAACGGGTGCGTCTTCTGCGCCTCCGTGCACGCGCGGTTCGCGGCGCACTACTCCAAGCGGCCCGACGACGTGCGACGGCTGCTCGACGAGGGCGTGGCGGCGCCGCAGGACGGGCGGTGGCGGGCGATCATCGACGCCTCGGTGGCGCTCGCGGCCACGCCGGTCGAGTTCGGCGCCGAGCACATCGAGGCGCTGCGCGCCGCCGGGCTGGACGATCTGGCGATCAGCGACACGATCCACGCGGCGGCCTTCTTCAACTGGGCGAACCGGCTCATGCTCTCGCTCGGAGAGCCCACCGGCGAGGGGAAGCCGGACCAGTGACCGATCCGAGAGCCCACCGACGACCGGAGGCATACTGGTGATCGATCCGCGAGCCCACCGACGACCGGAGGCAGTCCAGTGACCGATCCCCGCCTCGACCATCTCGTTTACGCCGTGCCCGACCTTCTGGGCGGCGTGGCCGACTTCGCCGAGCGCACCGGGGTCGCCCCGGCGGTCGGCGGCCGCCACCCCGGCGGCACCGCCAACTACCTGGTCGGCTTCGGCGAGAGCTCCTACCTGGAGATCATCGGCCCCGATCCGGAAGCCGCGGCCGACCTCCAGCGCCCCATCTTCGACCTGGCGACCCTCTCCGAACCGCGGCTCATCACCTGGGCCGTGCGCTCCGCCGACCTCGACAAGTCCGTTCGGCAGGCCCGCGAGCAGGGCTACGACCCCGGCGACATCGAGCCGCTGTCCCGGCGCACCCCCGACGGCACCCTGCTGGAGTGGCGGCTCACCAGGCGAGAGGATCCCGAGCCGGTCCAGCCGGTGCCGTTCCTCATCGACTGGGGCGGCACCACCCGTCCCGCAGGGCTGCCCCGGCTGGGCCTGTCCGCCTTCGGCGCCGTCCACCCGGAGCCCGGCGCGCTCCGCCGCGATCTGGCCGCACTGGGCGTCGAGCTGGACGTCACCGAGGGCCCGGAGATCGCGTTGCGGGCGGTGCTCGACACCCCGCTCGGCCCCGTGACCCTGACCTAGGCTCGCATTCCGTTGGCCTGATCGCGGGCTAGCCGCAACAATGGCTCGATGGCTGACACTACGGAGACCGACTGGGTCTCCAGGTTCGCGGATGAGGTGATCTCCGAGGCGGAGCGTCGCGCCCCGGGCAAACCGATCGTCTGCGCCTCGGGATTGAGCCCGTCCGGGCCGATCCATCTGGGCAATCTGCGGGAGGTCACGACCCCTCACCTCGTCGCCGACGAGATCCGCCGCCGCGGCCACGACTGCGTCCACCTGCTGTCGTGGGACGACTACGACCGCTTCCGCAGGGTGCCGACGGGCATCGACCCGTCGTGGGCCGAGCACATCGGCAAGCCCCTGACCTCGGTGCCCGCCCCTCCGGGCAGCCCGTACGCGAGCTGGGCCGAGCACTTCAAGGCGCCGATGATCGAGGCGCTGGCCGAGCTCGGCGTCGCCTACACCGGCATCAGCCAGACCGAGCAGTACACCGCCGGCACCTACCGCGAGCAGATCCTGCTCGCCATGCGCGAACGGGAGCGGATCAACGCGGTCCTGGCCCGCTACCGCACCAAGGAGACCAAGGAGGGCAAGGAGGCCAAGGAGGCCAAGGAGGCCAAGGAGGCGGCCGACTACTACCCCTACAAGCCCTACTGCGAGCTGTGCGAGCGGGATCTCACCACGGTCACCGCCTACGACGACGACAGCACCGAGCTGGCCTACACCTGCGAGTGCGGGTTCGGCGAGACCGTGCGCCTGGCCGAGCACGACCGCGGCAAGCTGGTGTGGAAGGTCGACTGGCCGATGCGCTGGGCGTATGAGGGCGTGGTGTTCGAGCCCTCGGGCGTCGACCATCACTCCCCCGGCTCGGCCTGGATCGTCGGTGGGCAGATCGTGGGCGAGGTGTTCGGCGGCGAGCGGCCGATCGGCCCGATGTACGCCTTCGTCGGCATCACCGGCATGGCCAAGATGAGCAGCTCCAAGGGTGACGTGCCGACCCCGGCCGACGCCCTGGAGATCATGGAGGCGCCGGTGCTGCGCTGGCTGTACGCGCGGCGCAAGCCGGCCCAGTCCTTCAAGATCGCCTTCGACCAGGAGATCCAGCGGCTCTACGACGAATGGGACAGCCTCGGCCGCAAGGTCGCCACCGAGACCGCCCAGCCCGCCGAACTGGCCGCCTACGAGCGGGCCGTGCGCACGTCCGAGGGTCCGCTGGCCGCCACGCCGCGCCCGGTCCCCTACCGGACCCTCGCCTCCATCGTCGACATCACCACGGGCGACGACGACCAGACGCTGCGCATCCTGCGCGACCTCGACGGCGAGCTCACCTCGCTCGACGAGGCCCGCCCCCGGCTCGACCGCGCCCAGCGCTGGATCGACACCCAGGTCCCCGCCGACCAGCGCACCCGCGTACGCGAGTCACCCGACACCGAGCTACTGGCCACACTCGACGAGGCCGACCGCGACTCACTCCGGCTACTGGTCGACGGCCTCGACGAACACTGGTCACTCGACGGCCTGACCACACTGGTGTACGGCGTACCGAAGGTCCAGGCCGGACTGGTGCCAGACGCCAAGGCGACCCCCGAACTGAAGACGGCCCAACGCGCCTTCTTCGCCCTCCTCTACCGCCTCCTGGTAGGCAACGACACGGGACCACGCCTCCCCACCCTGCTCCTGGCCGTGGGCGCCGACCGGGTGAGGAAGCTGGTGGGCGTGTGAGTCGGCGCAGGCGAAGCTGACGGAGGCCTCCTGGCACCTGCGAGTGGCCAAGCCCTGAGGACGGCCGGGGTCAAGAGTGCGCACGTCACGGCGCCCAGCCCCGTAAACCTCAGGAGCGTGCCCCTGGACAGAGGCCGGCCCCGCCCAGAAGGGTGGGGCTGGCCCCATGCTGGCCGTAACAGAAGAAAGTCACTTGCGGCCAGCACGCGGGGGACTGGGGCGTTCAGGAGGGAGGACTTCTACAGACGTCTTGCGGATGTGGTCGTAGACCAGGGAGGTGCGGACGTCGGCGATGTTGCGGTGCCGGGAGACGTGGTCGAGCACGAAGTCGCGCAGGTGCCCCGTGTCGCGCACGGCCACCTGGATGATGAAGTCGTCGCCCCCCGACACCACGAAGATCGCCAACGTCTCCGGGAGCGCGGCCACGTAGTCGCGGAACCCCTCCACCGCCTCGCGGATCTTGGGATGCAGCCGTACGTGGATGAGCGCCTGCACCGGGCGGCCGATGGCGGCCAGGTTGACCTCGGCGTGGAAGCCTTCGATCACGCCGTGGCCGCGCAGTGACCGCACCCGTTCGAGGCAGGTCGAGGGCGCGATGCCGATCCGTTCGGCGAGCTCGCGGTTGGTCTGGCGGCCGTCGCGCTGCAACTCGACGACGATGGCCGTATCAAGTTCGTCCACGCCCACATATTGCCACGAATCTCCGAATTTTCTTCGGAATCAGAGTCGTCGTGTTGTTGGTACAGCGGGATACGTGCCACCTTTCCCTCATAAGTTCGGAGGAGGAAGGACCTCGGATGACCATGCTCGCCGGCTGGATCGACAGCCTCGACCATCGAAGCGACCTGCCCACCCGGGAGCTCCCGGTGAAATGGGTGATGGTGATGGACCGCGACCTGCCCCGCGGCCTCCAGGCCAACGCCGCCGCCTGCCTCGCCGCGTCCGTCGGCCGTACGGTGCCCGCCATCCTCGGTTCGGGCGGCACCGACGCCGCCGGCCACCAGCACGCGGGGCTGCCGTGGATCGGCTGCACAGTGCTGGCCGCGCCCGCCGCGATCGTCAGCCGGCTGCGGGCCGAGGCCGCCGCCGAACCCGAACTGGTCGTCACCGACATGGCGGCCATCGCCCAGCGGACCAACGTCTACGACGAGTACTTGGCCGAACTCGCCCGGACGGAGGAGCCGCCTTACTACGCCGTCAGCCTCCTCGGCCCGCGCGCGACGGTGGAGCGCCTCACCGGACGACTCCCTTTGCTGCGCTGAATGTCCGGACATATACATACATCAGAGAGCAGTGCAAGGGGCTGTCAAGCGGCTTGCATGCGGGAAAGCGCACCTTCAGGGCATGAACAAGCCCTTCGCCGTGAGCGTCACTGTCGTCGTTCCTGCGATGAACGAGGCCGGCAATCTCCCCCACGTCTTCGCGACGCTGCCTACCTGGATCGACGAAGTAGTCCTCGTCGACGGCAACTCGATTGACAACACTGTCGCCGTGGCCCGGCGACTCCGGCCCGACCTGCGCGTCGTCGCGCAGACGGGACGTGGCAAAGGCAACGCCCTCATCGAGGGTTTCACGGCGGCACGCGGCGACATCATTGTCATGATCGACGCCGATGGGTCGACCGACGGCGGAGAGATCTTCTCCTTCGTCAGCGCGCTGGTTCAAGGCGCCGACTTCGCCAAGGGCTCCAGGTACGCACCCGGCGGTGGCTCCGACGACATCAGCCCGCTCCGGTCGCTCGGCAACAAGGTCCTCACGGGTCTGACGAACCTGCTGTACGGCACCCGCTACACGGACCTGTGCTACGGCTACAACGCGTTCTGGGCCCACCACCTCGATGCGCTGGCGCTGGACTGCGACGGTTTCGAGATCGAGACACTGATGAACGTACGAGCCGCCCAGGCCGGACTCCGCATCCGCGAGGTACCCAGCCACGAGCACTCCCGCATCCACGGCGAGAGCAACCTGCACGCCGTACGCGACGGCTGGCGCGTACTGAAGACGATCCTCCGTGAGCGCACCCGCGGGGCGATGGCCGCGCAGGCCCAGGTGGCGCTCGCCGAGTGAACGGTGACATTCTCGGATCATGCGTTACATAGTCATCGGAGCAGGGGCAGTCGGCGGCACCATCGGAGCACGGTTGTACCAGGGCGGGCACGAAGTCGTGCTGGTCGCGCGCGGCGCCCACTACGAGGCGCTGAAGAACGGCGGCCTGCGTTTCTTCACCCCCGACTCGAGCGAGACCCTGGACGTGCCCGTGGCCGACGGCCCCGTCCCGACGCGTGACGACGACGTGCTGATCGTGGCCACCAAGTCACAGGACACGATCAGCGCGCTCGACCCGTGGCCCAGGCACCTGCCGGTGGTGTGCGCCCAGAACGGCGTCGACAACGAGCGGATGGTCCTGCGGAGGTTCGAGCGCGTTTACGGCATGTGCGTGTGGCTGCCCGCGACGCACATCGAGCCCGGAACGGTGGCCGCCCACGGCCACCCGTACTCCGGCATGCTGCATGTCGGACGTTATCCACAGGATGTGGATGAAGTCTCGCAGCAGCTCGTCACCGACCTCAACAAGAGCTGGATGGCCGGGCTCGACGCGCCCGACGTCATGCGCTGGAAGTACGGCAAGCTGCTCAGCAACCTGGGCAACGCGGTCGACGCGCTCTGCGGGCGCGACCCCGGCCTCGAGTCGCTGCACGAGCAGACCAGAGCCGAGGGCATGGCCGTCCTGGAAGAGGCGGGCATCGCCTACCCCACGCCGGGCGAGCAGGCGGAGGTCCGCGGCAACAAGGTGGACCCCCGGCCGATCGACGGCTTCGAACGCGGCGGCGGATCCTCATGGCAGAGCCTGGCCAGGTCCACCGGCTCGATCGAGGCCGACTACCTCAACGGCGAGATCGTACTGCTCGGCCGCGAGTACGGGATCCCAACCCCGGCCAACGAGGTGCTCCAGCGCGAGGCCAACCGCTACGCCCGCGAGAAGCTGCCGCCCCGGTCGATGCCGGTCACCGAACTGACCGCGCTCATCGACGAGCGTTCCGCAGCCGTATCCCGCTGAACTTCATCGTGCTGGCCGTCACCTCGTTCCAGAACGGCCAGAGGTTGTCCAGCACGCGCAGCTGGATCCCGGCCTCCTCGTGCAGGTCCAAGAGATCCGGCACCGGCTCCGCGGGGCCGAGCGGCGTCACCGGCACCTCGGCCACGAGCGCGTGGCCGTCGTCGCCGATGACGCGGAACGGGCCGGCCGGCAGCCGGTAGGCGTACAGGCTGACGTCCATGAGCGCCTTGAGCCAGCCGTACTCGATGGCGTGCACCCGATCGCCGCAGCCCGCGCCGATGATCCGGTCGGCGTCGGCCGCGGTGGTGGCGGCCCCTT
This sequence comes from Nonomuraea sp. NPDC049269, assembly GCF_043197155.1. Classification (NCBI taxonomy): domain Bacteria; kingdom Bacillati; phylum Actinomycetota; class Actinomycetes; order Streptosporangiales; family Streptosporangiaceae; genus Nonomuraea; species Nonomuraea sp. NPDC049269. The sequence continues at coordinate 509,931 of NZ_JBICSO010000002.1, read as the reverse complement.
TCCAGGCCATCGCCCGCGGGCAGGCCCGCGGGAACCAGTAGTCGGGACAGCGGTCGTGACCGACCGCCCAGACGTACGGCTCACGCATCGCGGAGGTCGGCGCGACGTGCGGCACGAACAGCTCGATCGTCGGGTCTTCGGAGAAGTGCAGCACCTGGCCGGGCTCGGGTCTCATGAACGCCATGATGGCCGCAAACCCCTATGAGAACGGGGATGGCGCGGCATACTCCGTCCGCGTCTGGGCAGTGGGGACTCGCTCTGACAACAGGGAGTGAGCTGAAATGATCTTGCTGGGTCTGGTCCTGGTCCTGCTCGCTGGTGGCGCCATCGCCCTGGTCGCTTCTGAAGAGACCGCCAGGTACATTCTGTTCGGCTATACGTTCGAATTCGATTCCCTCGGCATGTTCATCGCCGGTGCCGTGACCGCGGCGGTTCTGCTGCTGGGCATCGCGATGATCAGCTCCGGCTCCCGCCGGACGGCCACCCGCCGCCGCCAGGCGCGCGTGGCGCGGGCCGAGGCCTCCAGCCGGGTGGCCCGGCTGGAGGAAGAGAAGCGCGAGCTGCAGCGGAAGCTGGAGCACGAGCACGAGACTCAGCCCGTGCCCCGGCCCGAGCCCCAGTCCGAGCCGGCCGACCGCCTCGTGGCCGGCGGCGTCGAGGACCCCAGGCGGCGGTAACGGCAGCGCATCTGAGTGCGGCCGGCGCGAGGGTGCCAGGGGTCCTCGCGTCGGCCGACGCCAGAAATCCCGATAAAAGTGGGTGTACTGTGCGAGGCGATCTCATCATGCCTCCGGAGGTCGCATGCCCCCCACGCGTGGCCGTCCCATCGCCATCAAGCTCCTCGTCCTGCTGATCGTCCCGCTCACGTCACTGGTCGGCCTGTGGGCGTTCGCGGCCACCCTGACCGGCGGCGACGGCCTGCGCCTGCTGGCGATCAACGAACTGGTGACGAACCTGGCCGACCCGTCCGAGCAGATCAACGTCGAGCTCCAGAGCGAGCGGCTGGCCTCCATCGAGTTCCTGGTGACCAGGCGCGGCGCCGATCAGCTCGCCAAGCAGCGCATCCGGACCGACGAGGCCGTCGCGGACTTCCGCGGGCGGGCCGGCGAGCAGGACGTCTCGTCCGGGATGGCCAACCAGCTCAGAGCCCTGTACGACCGGCTCGACCAGCTACCCGGGATCCGGCGCCAGGTCGACGGCGCGAGCCCCACCCCGCTCGACGTGATCGACGGCTACAGCGAGATCGCCGACGCCTCCTTCCGCATGTACGACGCCATGATCCTCATGCCCGACATGGCGCTCTACCGGCAGGCGCGGGCGGTCACCATGCTCGGCGAGGCCAAGGACCTGCTGTCCAGAGAGCGGGCGCTCATCATCGTGCTCCTGGCCAGGGGCAAGGTGAGCACCCTTGAGCGCCGGGAGTTCACCGGCATGGTCGCCACCAGGCGGCTCCTCTACACCCAGGCGCTGTCCCATCTCGACCCGGGGCTGCGCGGGCCGTACGAGCAGCTGATCTCCTCGCCCGCCTACCGCGAGTTCCTTGAGGCGGAGGACGCCATCACGGGCCAGGCCACCAAGAACGGCCTGCCCGCCACGGCGGCCACCTGGCCCATCGACGCGAGCAACGTGTGGACGGTCGTCGAGCGCGACCAGCTGCAGGCCGTACGGGGGATCACGCAGCGCGTCACACCCGCGGCCGTCAACGTGCTGATCAAGATCGGCGTGGCGGGCGGCGTCGGCCTGATCGCCGTACTCGCCTCCGTCCTGCTCTCGCTCCGCTTCCGCGGCCGCCTGGTCCGCGAGCTCGCCGGGCTCCGCGACGCCGCCACCGAGCTGGCGGAGGTACGGCTGGTGGCGCTGGTCAAGCGGCTGCGCACGGACGTCGGCCCGCCGACGCCCGACGAGCTGCCCACGCTGGAGGTGAAGGCGGAGACCAGCGAGGTGCATGACATCGTGCAGGCGTTCAACAACGTGCAGTCCACCGCCGTGGCGACCGCGCTGAGCCAGGCCAGGCTGCGGCACGGCGTCAGCCAGGTCTTCGTCAACCTGGCCAGGCGCAACCAGACCCTGCTGCACCGTCAGCTGCTGCAGCTCGACAGCATGGAACGCGGCGCGGAGGAGCCCGAGACGCTCGAAGACCTGTTCAAGCTCGACCACCTCACGACCCGCATGCGCCGGCACGCCGAGAGCCTCATCATCCTGTCCGACCAGGCGCCGGGGCGCGGCTGGCGCAACCCCGTGCCGATCCACGACGTGCTGCGCGCGGCGGTGGCCGAGGTCGAGGAGTACCCGCGGGTCGAGGTACTGCAGCCGCCGCCCGTCTCCCTGGTCGGCCAGGCGGTCACCGACGTCGCTCACCTGATGGCCGAGCTGATCGAGAACGCCACCCTCTTCTCGCCGCCGCAGACCCGGGTGGACCTGCGGACGACGATCACCCCGCACGGGGTGAACGTCGAGATCGAGGACCGCGGTCTCGGCCTGACCAGGGAGGAGCTCGACGAGCTCAACACGCGGCTGGCCGAGATGCCGGAGTTCGACCTGGCGCAGAGCGATCGGCTGGGGCTGTTCGTGGTGGCCAGGCTGGCCGCCAGGAACGGGATCAAGGTCGCGCTCGGCGCCTCGCCGTACGGGGGGCTGACCGCGATCGTCAGCCTCCCCGCCGACCTGCTGGCCGACCTGCCGGTCCCTGCCTGAGGCGAGACGCTCAGAGCTCCAGGAACGGGTCGCTGAAGTGCGCGGTGGCGAGCACCGCGCGCTCGGCCCGCAGCCCGCCGAGCACCTCGGCACGCGTGGCGGCCGCCTTCACGGGGTCGTCGTCGTAGAGGTAGTGAACGCTCGGATCGGCGAGCTGCGCCGGATGCAGCACCAGGTCGCCGGTCATCGCCAGCTCGCCCAGCCGGACGATCTGGTGACCAGGGGTGTGCCCCGCCGCCAGATGGACGTGCACGCCCGGCGCGACCTCGGCATCGCCGTCGACGACCTGTAGCTGCCCCTTGATCGGGGTGAGGATCTGATCGAGCATCGCGCCCTGGGCCGCGTCGGCCTCGGCCTGCTGCAGAACGTACCTGGCGTTCTCGAACAGCGGGCGGCCGTCCACGACCGCGCCACTGGCGTGGTCGCTGTGCAGGTGGGTGAGGATCACGGTGCCGATCTCGGCCGGATCCACTCCGGCGGCCGCCAGCTCACCGGGCAGAGTTCCCGGCACCGGCGCCCAGCTCGACGCCGGTGAGTCCGCGCCACCGATGCCGGTGTCGACGAGCGTGACCCGGCCCGCCGGGTCACGCAGCAAATAGCAGTGAAAGTGCAGGATCCACGGCCCGTCCGCGAGCCCTCCCCCCGGGAACATCTCGGTGAGCGGGCGGCGGATCGTCGGTCCCATGGGACCCACGGCGTCGCAGAGAGGCGTCACCTCGACGCCGGAGATCGTACGCGGCTTGTGCGGCATTCGCCCAGACTAGGCGGCCACGCGCTGGCGCGGAACGTACTCGTTCTCGAGGTCCGCGGCGTAGACGGCGCGGCAGCAGTGCGCGCACCGGTACATGATCGGGCCCTCGTCGAGCTCGTTGTCACACCGCGGGCAAAGGGTGCTGGTCTTCATCATCGTGATCCCCCAAGGAGTCGTGTCTCTATGAAAGCCTCATCGGATTGCAGTGGCCCTGCATCCCGCTTGACAGGATGCCGGTGCGTTGATGGGCGATCTGTGTCGTCGTGCACACCAGCTGCGGTAATTCGCAGCACTCCGTGCCGAGAAGAACATTGTTACGTCGCGCTCCGCGCGCCGAGGCGGAAGACGCGAGAACCCCCCGGGAATAGCCCATGAGGGCTAGGTGTTGTATGGGCCGGAACGTGTGATACGTTGCCAGCGGCGTTGAGCTTCTTGCTCCGCCACTTCCCCCATCGCCCCGCCCGGATTCTCGGGCCAGGCTCATTCTTCACTCGCCGGTTTCTTCGGCGTTGCCCTCGAGGAGGGTTCATCATGTCTGTTCAAACCATTCCCAAACCGCGCGCCGCCGCGCCCACTCGACAGGTCACCGGCCTGCTCGACATCCGGGAGAAAGGCGCCTTCATTCGCGCGGGGCACCTGCCCGGCCCGGATGACACCCGCTTGCCGCCCGACCGGGTCAAGCAGTTCGGCCTGCGCCCCGGCGACCAGGTCGTCGCCACCGTCGCGGGTGGCAAGCTGATCGAGATCGAGTCCGTCAACGGCACCACCGAGTGGCGGCACCGTCCGCACTTCGCCGACCTGACGCCGATCCATCCCACCGAACGCCTCCGCATCGAGACGGAGTCGCTCAGCACTCGCGTCATCGACCTGTTCGCGCCCATCGGCAAGGGCCAGCGCGGGCTCATCGTGGCCCCGCCCAAGGCCGGCAAGACCATGGTCATGCAGGCGCTCGCGGCGGCCATCGCGCGTAACCACCCGGAGACGCACCTCATGGTCGTGCTCGTCGGGGAGCGCCCCGAAGAGGTCACGGAGATGCGCGCCTCCATCCAGGGCGAGGTCTTCTACTCCACCTTCGACCATCCCGACCGCGACCACACCGCGATCGCCGAGCTGGCCATCGAGCGCGCCAAGCGGCTCGTGGAGAACGGCCAGGACGTCGTCCTGCTGCTCGACTCGCTGACCCGGCTCGGGCGCGCGTACAACAACCTGGCCCCCAGCGGTGGCCGCGTGCTCACCGGTGGCATCGACGCCACGGCCCTCTACCCGCCGAAGCGCTTCTTCGGCTCCGCGCGAAACGTGGAGGGCGGCGGCTCCCTGACGATCCTGGCCACCGTGCTGGTGGACACCGGGTCGCGCATGGACAACAGCCTGTACGAGGAGTTCAAGGGCACCGGGAACATGGAGCTGCACCTGGCCCGCGACCTGGCCGAACGCCGCCTCTTCCCGGCCGTGGACCTGGGCATATCCGGGACCCGCCGCGAGGAGATCCTGCTACCGGCCGGTGAGCGGCAGGTGGTCTGGGAGCTCCGCCGGATGCTCACCGCACTCGACCGGCAGCAGGGACTGGAACTGCTGGTCGGCAAGCTCCGCGAGACACCGTCCAACGCGGCCTTCCTGCTCCAGGCCAGCGCCTGACCCAGTGCCTGTGCCGGATCTTGCGTATATCGCCCGGCACCCATTCTTGTACGACATACACCTTCGGGCGTGACTCCACCGCCCACCCTCTCCTTTGTCAGCCCGTCCTACCGGTGGCGCGTCAAGTGCCCGGCGACCGTGAGAATGGGCGCATGCTGGCTGACATCGTCGAATACCTGGCCTGCCCGGTCTGTGCGCATGAGATGCGGTTGGCGGGTGACACGCTGCGCTGCGCCGAGGGCCACGCGTTCGACGTGGCCAAGCAGGGCTACGTGAGCCTGCTGGTCGGGTCGCGGACGCCGGGGACGGCTGACAGCGCGGCGATGGTGGCGGCACGGGCCGAGTTTCTGGGAGCCGGACACTACGCTCCGCTCGCCGACGCTCTCGCCGAGAGTGTGCGGTTGCGGATACAGAGCGCCAATGGCCGGGAAGGCGACGCTTTCCGTAGGGATAGGTTCTCAGCACTGCCGGACGCGGCGGCTGAGAAGGCGTACCGTAGTGCCGCAGTGGCTCGCGAGGCGGGGTCGGCGCGGCAGGAGGCCGGCCACGCGGAGGAGCCGGTGATCGTTGATGCCGGAGCCGGGACCGGTTACTACCTGGCGACGGTGCTGAGAGCGGTGGACCGTGGCATCGGGATGGCATTCGACGTGTCCAAACACGCTGTGCGGCGGGCGGCTCGGGCGCACCCGAGGGTGGGGGCCTTCGTGGCCGATGTGTGGCGGCCGTTGCCCATCAGGGACGGGGTGGCCGACATAGTGATCGACGTGTTCGCGCCCCGCAACGGCCCCGAGTTCCGCCGCATTCTGCGGCCCGGCGGCGTGGTGGTCGTCGTGACGCCCGCTCGGGCGCATCTGAGCCCGCTCGTCCAGGAGCTGGGGCTGCTCTCGGTTGACGAGGAGAAGGAACGGCGACTGGCCAGGAGCCTTGCGGGGTTCGAGGAGGCCGACCGGCGGATGGTCGAGTTCGACCTGGAGCTGGATCCCGGCGAGATCGCCGGGGTGGTGGGGATGGGGCCGAGCGCGTGGCACACTGAGGCGACCGAGCTGGCGAACCGGATTTCGAGCTTTCTCTCTCGGGATACCGCGAAAAAGCGAGAAAAAGTGGTGGCTACGGCTGCGTTCCATCTGTCTATCTTCGAGGCGTCACCATGATCAAGGGCTGTTCCTTGACGGACATCTGGGACTCGTGTTAATGATGGGGCATTTAGTCCGAAATTCCCCCACATTCTCGGAGTATTTCCGCGAGACAGGCGCAATACTGGACGGCAACCCACGCCCAGAGGCGGGGTGAGAGAGGGAGGGGGGCGCGCCGGATGAAGGCCGAGGAACGCTGGCAGGCCAGGTTCCGGGCGTCACGCATGACGTTGCCGTCCTGGGCGCGGCTGGCCCCGAGCCGTTCCATCTATCGCTCCAACGCCACCGGCACCTGGGAGGTCTACGCCTGGGACCGCGCCAGTGGCGCCAACCGCCAGGTGACCGACAGACCGAAGGGCACCGCCCACGCCGCGATCGATCCCACCGGCCAATGGATCTACTGGTTCGCCGACACCGAGGGCGACGAGTTCGGCCTGTGGTGGCGCCAGCCGTTCACCGGCGGCCCCGACGAGCCGGTCGCCCACGACCTCGGCCCCGGCCAGCCGGGTGGCATCGCCCTGTCCACGGCGGGCGTCGCGGCGATCAGCCTGGCCAGCGAGGGTTCGTTCAGGATCCATCTGGTACGGCCCGGCGAGCCGTCCCGCCTGCTCTACGAGCACGCCGAGGCGGCCTGGGTAGCCGACATGTCCCTCGACGGCGCACTTATCGCGATAAATCATGCGGAGTACGGCGACTTCCGTCATCCGGCGCTCCGTGTCGTCCGCCCCAACGGCGAGGCCGTCGCCGAGCTCTACGACGGCCCCGACAAGGGCGTGATCGGCCTCAGGTTCGCCCCGGTGCCGGGCGACCGCCGCATGCTCGCCCTGCACGAGCGCCGCCAGCGCCAGGAGCCCCTGGTCTGGGACCCGGTGACCGGCGAGCAGCGCGAGATCTGGATGAAGGACTCCGGCGAGCTGACCGCGGACTGGTACGACGACGGCCGCGGCCTGCTGATCACCCGCGACAATCGCGCCCGCAGCTACCTGCACCGCTACGACCTCGCGGGCGGCGGCCTGACCCTGCTGGAGACGCCGCACGGCGTGATCGACGCGGCGGGCCCGCGCCCCGGCGGCAACGTCGAATACTCGTGGTCCAGCGCCTCCCGCCCGCCGGTGATCCGCTCCAGCAACGGCCAGGTCGTGCTCAACCCCAGCGGCCCCTCGGCGCCGCCGAGCGTCCCGGTCGAAGACCTCGACGTGCCCGGCCCCGGCGGCCGGATCCACGCGCTGGTCTCCCGGCCCGAGATCGGGGCCGCGCCCTACCCCACCGTGTTCCTGCTGCACGGCGGCCCGACAATGCACGACCGCGACGCCTTCTCCCCCGAGGTCGCGGCCTGGGTGGACGCCGGTTTCGCGGTGGTGCGGGTGAACTACCGAGGTTCGACCGGTTACGGCACGGCCTGGCGCGACGCGCTCCACAGCGACGTCGGCCACATCGAGCTGGCCGACGTCGCCGCCGTACGCGAGCACGTCGTCGAGCGCGGCATCGCCGACCCCACCAGGATGCTGCTGGCGGGCACCGCCTGGGGCGGCTACCTCACGCTGCTCGGCCTCGGCACCCAGCCCGAGCTGTGGACGGCCGGCATCGCGGCGGTGCCGATCGCCTGCCACCAGACCTCCTACGAGGACGAGGCCGAGAGCCTGCGCGCCTACCACCGTGCGCTGCTGGGCGGCTCGCCCGACGAGCAGCCCGAGCGCTACGCCGCCAGCTCCCCCATCACCTACGTGGACCGGGTGGAGAGCCCGGTGCTGATCCTGGCCGGCGAGAACGACAGCCGGTGCCCGCTACGGCAGATAGAGAAGTACGTGGCGAAACTGGCCGAGCATGGCCGGGAGCACGAGGTGTACGCCTACGACGCGATCCGCGGTTCCCTGGTCATGTCCGAACGGATCGCGCAAATAGCACTACAGCTTGAATTCGCCCGCAAGCACGTAAACCCGCTCTGATAATCGACTACTTGCAAAGTCACTTAGTCAACATCGGGAAATAGGTTCAGCGGGCCCGGAGGACGACGATCGCCAGGTCGTCCGCGCTCGGCTCCGTGGCGAAGTCGGCCGCCCCCCTGCGGATCCGCTCCGCCACGGCGCGGGCCGACAGCCCGGCGCACTCGGCGAGCAGTTTGGCCAGACCACCGTCGTCGTCGAGCAGCCGCCCGCCCGAGCGCCGCTCCGTCACCCCGTCGGTGACCGCCAGCAGCACGTCACCGTGGTCGAGATGCAGCGTGTCGGCCTCGAACACCACCTCGTGGAAGACGCCGAGCAGCGACTGCGGGGTCGTCACCGTCTCGACCACGCCGCTCGGCTTGAGCCGCAGCGCCTCCGGATGACCGGCCGACACGAGGCGTATCTCCAAGCCGGTCGCCACCGGCGTGATGTCGCCGTGCAGCAGGGTGAGGAACCTGGCCCGTTCGCCCTCCTCCAGGATCGCCTGGTTGAGCCGGCCGAGCACGGCCGCCACTCCGTAGCCCTCGCGGGCGAGCAGGCGCAGGGTGTGGCGGGCGAGGCCCGTCACGGCGGCGGCCTCCGGGCCGGTGCCGCACACGTCGCCGATCGCGAACCGCCACGAGTCGTCGCCGGCCTTGAACAGGTCGTAGAAGTCGCCGCCGACCTCGTTGGCCTCGCCGGCCGGCTCGTAGACGACGCCGTAGTCGAGGCCGGGCACCTCGGGCTCGTTCGGCGGCAGCAGGCTGCGCTGGAGCGCCCGGTTGGCCGCGGCCTGCTGCGCGTAGACGCGGGCGTTGTCGGTGGCCAGCGCCGCCCGCCGGCCGATGTCCTCGGCGAACTGGATGACCTCGTCGGTGAAGCGGTCGGGCCGGCCCAGGCACATCATGCCCAGGCCCCGGCCGCGCGCGGTCAGGGGGACCGCGAGCACCTGCGAGTCGGCCAGGTGGATGGTGGAGGTGACCCGGGCGTCGGCGATCATCGCATCCATGTCGCCGAGTTGCTCGCGCAGCCCGTCGATCCTGGCCTCGTCGGCGTGCCAGAGGTAGACCAGCCGCAGCGGACCGACAGCGGTGTCAGAGGTGTAGACGGCGCACCAGCTCGCCAGCCGCGGCACCACGATCTGGGCGATGATGGCGGGCACCATGTCGGGGTCGAGAGTGCCCGCGAGCAGGTCACTGGCGTCGGCCAGGAACCCCAGCCAATGCGGCCCCCTGGCGCTCTCCTCCAGCCACTCGGATGACACTTTGTCCGTAGAGCCGGGTAGCGTGAGTCTTGCCCAATGGACACGAGACTCGCCCGCGAAGGTGATGCCCCACTCCTCTACCCCCACGGACGGAGCCTTCGGGTCGCCGTGTGAGCTGCTCCGCTGTCTCAACTCGACCTGCACGGCATCGCCGAAGTGCTTCCAGATGACTTCGAACGGCTCGTCTATCGCCTGTTCGGCCAGGTCAGCGGCGACCTGCTCGGCCACATGCAGCACACTGCCGACTGCCCACGCGGTCAGGACCTCACGGGTGAACCTCATCGCAGCCGTCACAGCGGTGTCGCCGGGCGCGAACGTGGCGGCCAACACCGCATGGGGAGTACCAGTCATCGCAACGTGCCTACCACACTTCCTGGTGGCTTGGGGTAAATCCAAGGGACGGGACTAGGAGCTACTCATCGTGACAGACTTGTACCTACTCGCGGTGGCACCCCGGGAGTGAAGGAGGTCCCATGACAACGGCCAAGGCCGCATTGAGCTCTGAGGAGAGGACTTACACCGAGTCGGATCTCGTCCCGATCCTAGAGACCCTGTTCTCCTGGCGAGACGGCGATTTCCGCCGCCGGGTCCCCCATGCCCCGGCCGGCATCCTCAGTGAGGTGCGGTTGCTGCTCAACGAAGTGGCCGACCGTCGCGAACACCTCGCCAATGAGTTGGTGCGCGTACGCAAGGAAGTTGTCAAGGAGGGCCGGTTCGGCGAGCGACTGACGCCGGGGCCGGGGGTCGGCGCCTGGGCGGAGAGCGTCGAGTCGGTCAACATGTTGATCGACGCCCTGGTGAGCCCGGTGAGCGGCGCCGCAGACGTGATCGACGCGGTGGCCAAGGGCGACCTGTCGCGGCGGATCGATCTCGACCGCTCGGCCCGCGGCGAGGTACGCCGTCTGGGCAAGGCGATCAACGGCATGGTCGACCAGCTCGCGCTGTTCAACTCCGAGGTCACCAGGGTGGCCCGGGAGGCCGGCACCGAGGGCCGGCTGGGCGGCGGCGCCAACCTGCGCGGCATGTCCGGTAGCTGGCGCGACCTCACCGAGGCCGTCAACACGATGTCCTCCCGCGTGGCCGCGCAGGTGCGTGACATCGCGGTCGTGACCACCGCCGTGGCCAAGGGCGACCTGAGCCGCAAGGTGACGGTCGACGCCGTGGGCGAGATGTTCGAGCTGAAGAACACCGTCAACACGATGGTGGACCAGCTCTCCGGCTTCGCCGAGGAGGTCACCCGAGTCGCCCGCGAGGTCGGCACCGAAGGCCAGCTCGGCGGCCAGGCCCAGGTGACGGGCGTCTCCGGGGTCTGGAAGGACCTGACCGACAACGTCAACTTCATGGCCAACAACCTCACCAGCCAGGTACGCAGCATCGCGACCGTGGCGACGGCGGTGGCCCAGGGCAACCTGTCGAAGAAGATCACCGTCGACGCCGAGGGCGAGATCCTCCAGCTCAAGGACACCCTCAACACGATGGTCGACCAGCTCTCGTCCTTCGCCGACGAGGTGACCCGCGTGGCCCGCGAGGTCGGCACCGAGGGCAAGCTGGGCGGACGCGCCGAGGTGAAGGGCGTGTCGGGCGTCTGGAAGGACCTCACCGACAACGTCAACTCCATGGCGTACAACCTCACCTACCAGGTACGCAACATCGCCCAGGTGACGACGGCCGTGGCCAACGGCGACCTCACCCGCAAGATCGACGTGGACGCCCAGGGCGAGATCCTGGAGCTCAAGTCCACCATGAACACGATGGTCGAGCAGCTGTCGTCGTTCGCCTCCGAAGTGACCCGGGTGGCCCGCGAAGTGGGCACCGAGGGACAGCTGGGCGGCCAGGCACAGGTACGCGGCGTCTCCGGGGTCTGGAAGGACCTCACCGAGAACGTCAACTCGATGGCCAACAACCTGACCTCCCAGGTGCGCCAGATCGCGGCGGTCTCGTCCGCGGTGGCCCAGGGCAACCTGTCGAGGAAGATCACCGTCGACGCCCAGGGGGAGATCCTCCAGCTCAAGGACACCCTCAACACCATGGTCGACCAGCTCTCGTCCTTCGCCGACGAGGTGACCCGCGTGGCCCGCGAGGTCGGCACGCAGGGCCAGCTCGGCGGCCAGGCACGGGTGCAGGGCGTGTCGGGCGTCTGGAAGGACCTCACCGACAACGTCAACTTCATGGCCAACAACCTGACGTACCAGGTGCGCAACATCGCCGAGGTGACCACCGCGGTCGCCAACGGCGACCTCACCCGCAAGATCGACGTGGACGCCCAGGGCGAGATCCTGGCACTCAAGACGACCATCAACCGGATGGTCGACCAGTTGTCGTCGTTCGCCTCCGAGGTGACCCGAGTCGCCCGCGAAGTGGGCTCGGAAGGCCGGCTGGGCGGCCAGGCGCGGGTCGAGGGCGTGGAGGGCACCTGGAAGCGGCTCACCGAGAGCGTCAACGAGCTGGCCGGCAACCTCACCACCCAGGTACGCGCGATCGCCACCGTGACCAGCGCCGTGGCCAGGGGCGACCTGACCCGCTCGATCGCCGTCGAGGCGCAGGGCGAGCTGGCGGAGCTCAAGGACAACATCAACTCGATGGTGGCCAACCTCCGCGAGACCACCCAGGCCAACCAGGAACAGGACTGGCTCAAGTCCAACCTGGCCCGCATCTCCCGGCTCATGCAGGGCCACCGCGACCTGTTCGAGGTGGCCAAGCTGACGATGAGCGAGCTGACACCGCTGGTGTCGGCCCGCTATGGCGCCTTCTACGGCGTCGATCCCGAGGGCGAGCACGAGCTGCTGCTGATCGGCGGCTACGGCGTACGCCCCGACCGCGGCCCGCGTCAGCGCTTCGCGGTCGGCGAGGGCATCGTCGGCCAGGCCGCGGCCCAGGGCCGGCACATCGTCCTCGACGACGTGCCGCCGCGGTTCATCACCATCGACAGCGGCCTCAGCCAGTCGACGCCCGCGCAGATCGTCGTACTCCCGATCCTGTTCGAGAACCGCGTCCTGGGCGTGCTGGAGTTGGCCTCGTTCACCCCGTTCGGCGAGGTGCATCTCGACTTCCTGACCCAGCTCGTCGAGACCATCGGCGTCACGATGAACACCATCATCGCCAACTCGCGCACCGAGGACCTGCTGACGGAGTCGCAGCGACTCACCCGCGAGCTGCAGGAACGCTCTGACGAGCTGCAGCGCCAGCAGGAGGAGCTGCGCAGGTCCAACGCGGAGCTGGAGGACAAGGCGGCGCTGCTGGCCAAGCAGAACCGCGCCATCGAGATCCAGAACTTCCAGATCGAGCAGGCCCGCCGCACGCTGGAGGAGCGCGCCGAGCAGCTGGCCGTGTCCTCGCGCTACAAGTCCGAGTTCCTCGCGAACATGTCCCACGAGCTGCGCACGCCGCTCAACAGCCTGCTCGTGCTGGCCAAGCTGCTGACCGAGAACGCCGAGGGCAACCTCACCTCGCAGCAGGTCGAGTTCGCCAGGACGATCCACGGCGCGGGGTCGGCGCTGCTCCAGCTGATCAACGACATGCTCGACCTGTCCAAGGTCGAGGCGGGCCGGATGGACATCCATCCGATCCAGGTGTCGCTGCCGAAGATGGTCGATCTCCTGGAGGCGGCGTTCGCACCGCTCGCCCAGGACAAGGGGCTGGCCTTCGCGGTCGAGGTGGACAACGACGTGCCGCAGGAGCTGCGCGCCGACGAGCAGCGGCTGCAGCAGGTGCTGCGCAACCTGCTGTCCAACGCGGTGAAGTTCACGCCGAAGGGCGAGGTCAAGCTACGGGTCACGCCCGTCCCTGCCGGGGTCGAGTTCGACGACGACACCCTGCACGGCGCCCACGACCTGCTGGCCTTCCAGGTGATCGACACCGGCATCGGCATCGCGCCCGACAAGCGCGAGGTCATCTTCGAGGCGTTCAGGCAGGCAGACGGCACCACCAGCCGTAAGTACGGCGGCACCGGGCTGGGCCTGTCGATCTGCCGCAAGATCGCCCTGCTGCTCGGCGGTGAGATCCACGTCGACAGCGAGCTGGGCAAGGGGAGCACGTTCACCCTCTACCTGCCGGCCTCCTACACGGGCCCGCTCGCGGAGGTCGAGAGCGGCATCGAGCGCAGGCAACTGCTCTCCGTGCCGGTCGAGGAGCCGACGGCCGCGCTGCACGAGCCGCCGATCCCGCTCGACCTGCCGCTGCCCGAGCTGATCGAACCGCCCGCCGAGACCAGCCAGTGGCACGGCGACGACCCGCTCAACGGCGCGAAGATCCTCATTGTCGACGACGACATCCGTAACGTGTTCGCCCTGACCAGTGTTCTCGAACGGCACGGCTCCACCGTCGTCTACGCTGAAAACGGCCGCGAAGGAATCGAGCAGCTCGAACGGAACGAGGACGTCGCTCTCGTGCTGATGGACATCATGATGCCGGAGATGGATGGCTGGGCCACCACTTCGGCCATCAGGCGCATGCCCCAGTTCGCCGATCTCCCGATCATCGCGCTGACCGCCAAGGTCATGCGGGGCGATCGCGAGAAGAGCATCGCCTCGGGTGCCTCCGACTACGTGCCCAAGCCCGTCGACGTCGACCGGCTGCTCGAACGCCTGCGCGGCTGGCTCGGCCGAGGGCGATCCACTGGCGAGTCATCAGCCGAAGGGGCGTGATCGATGCCTGATCGTGCCAAGATCCTCCTGGTCGACGACCGCGAGGAGAATCTGATCGCCCTTGAGGCCATCCTCAGCTCGCTCGACCTGGTGCCCGTACGCGCCAGGTCCGGCGAGGAGGCGCTCAAAGCGCTGCTCAACACCGAGTTCGCGCTCATCCTGCTCGACGTACGGATGCCGGGCATGGATGGGTTCGAGACCGCCGCCCACATCAAGCGGCGGGAGCGGACCAGGAACATCCCGATCATCTTCCTCACCGTGGTCGACAGCGCGCCCGACTACGCCTTCCGCGGCTACGCGGCGGGCGCCGTCGACTACCTGACCAAGCCGTTCGACCCGTGGGTGCTGCGGGCCAAGGTGTCGGTCTTCTCCGAGCTGTACAACATGAACAAGCGGCTGGCCGAGCAGGCTTCGATGCTGCGCGAGCGGCTGACCGCCGAGCTGCCGCCGGGCGCGGGCGACCAGTCGGCGATCCTGCCCGAGCTGTCCCGGCGGCTGACGGCGGCGGAGGACGAGCTGGCCAGAGTACGGGAGTTGGCGCGCAAGACGCCGGACCCGGGGGTGGCGGCCCCGCTCTCCGACCTCGCCGACCGGCTCGCCCACCTCCGCGCCGGTTTCGACGCCCTGTCGTGAATTCGCCCCACGGCCGGTCAACAGGTTGTGGATAAGAGGGCGCTCCGGATGTGGCGGTCGTCGCCGGGGCGCGCCCTGCCGTCCGTACTGGAGCGCTGAGGCCGGACTGTCCGTGTACGAGGCGTCTCAGGCCGGCGGCGCGGGCGCCAAGTCGTCCGTACGAGGCGCGGAGACCAGTACGGCAATCCCACCGGCCCCTCCAGCCGCAGGGGCCTCAGGCTGGTGCCTGGCCGCGCCTGGCTAGTGCCTGGCGCGCTCCAACGCGTCCCAGAAGCCGCGACGCAGCGCGTGGCGGACCTCGTCGTGCAGCAGGAAGTCGATCGGCAGCGACGAGCCCTGCAGCAGGCGGGCCTCCAGATCGGAGGGCATCCGTGGCTTGCGCGCCAGCACGGCCTCCAGCCACAGGGCCGGAGCGTCGCGGGCCACGGACTCGCCGAAGTCGTGCCCTTCCCGGTGGGCGGCCTTGACGGCGTCGGACAGCGTGGTGGCCCCGCCCGTGGCGGCCGAGGGCTGCTGGGAGACGGGCGCGGGCTGCGGGCCGGTGTAGGCGCCGAGCTGCGAGGGCTGGTAGGTGCCGTTGGACGGCGAGTTGAACTGCCCGGTCGTCGGCGCCTGCGACTGCTGCGGGATCGGCCCGGTCACCGGAGCCGCCGACGGCGGGTCGGGCTGGTAGTCGGAGTAGGCGGGCAGCGACGGCTGTGGCGACTGACGGCGCCCCACCGACGGCGGCATGCCGTTGGCGCGCGTCGAGTTGGCGGAGTGGCCGCCCCCGCTCGACTCGGCGGGCGGCAGTTCCCGCTGCGCGTGGCCGCCGTGGCCGTTGCTGACCGGCTGGTGGTGGCCGTTGGTCACCTCGATGGCGCCGGTCACCAGGTTGACGTAGGGGCGCAGGTGAACGCCGCCCAGCTCGATGAGGTCGTCGCTCTCCTGGGTGAGCGAGCGGGCGACGGCCCAGCCGCCGTCGGTCGCGATGTGCACGACGGTCACCCTGATGCCGAGGTCCTGCGCGTCGCAGACCACCTGGGCCAGGTCCTCGTCACCGCTGACCACGACGGCGTCGCAGATGGCGCTGTTTCGGGCGAGCGTCATCAGGTCGCGGTGAACCTGGGCGTCCACGCCTTCGCGCCGTCCTGGACGGATGCGCGAGAGGCGGAGCTTGAGACCGGGGATGTCGGCGAGCACGTCGTGCTCTGGCGTGCGACGTCCTTCGACGGTCGCCTCGTACCAGTAGCACCGCAGCAGCGGCAGCCCGGTGCGTTCGCGCGAGAGGCTTGACATGAGCTGCAACAGCCCTGGATAGTCCCAGGCCACGGCTTCACGATGGCGGGTCCCATGCACGGCCATCGCGCCGTCGGCCAGCAGATAGCCAGCGTCCACGAACAGCGCGCAGCGATCCACTGACACGGCCCCTTTCCTGGTGGTCCGACCTAGCAGACTCGTGCACCGTCAGAGCCGGACGCGGCGGCCCTGTCTCAGGGTAATGAAAGCAGGTGATCGCGCGAGGGTTAATCCCGACGATTCGCCCCTGCCCCGACCATACGCCGGTGCATTCGGGCTGACCGTACCAATATGTCGGACTTTGGTCACGACCGGGCACGAACGCACACAGCGGCAATCGCGAACAGCACCACATCCTCCCGCGTCGCGATCGCCAGTGCCGGGTCATTGCCGAGTTCGGCACCGAAAGTATCGACGTCGACACCGAACGTCATTCCCTTGGCACCGTTGGACGAGCCGTCGAAGACGTTACCCGAGTCGCGATCGCCCCCCACCGGAGTGAGCGCCCCCGACCCCAGCGAGAGCCGATCCCCGTCGAGGTCGGCATCGCCTCCCCAGGTCACCATCTCGATCCGCGCGGCCGAACTCCTGCGGTCCGCCCGCCCCAACGCGATCCGCCCGGCCGACCCCGTGGAAACCGACCCACCCCGACGGCTCCGGGCCGCCGACCCCGTGGAGACCGGGCCGGCGGTGGGCGATCCCGTGGGAACCAGGCCGCCCTGCGGCATCCGGGCGGCCGAGCCTGCCGAGACGAGGCCGCCCAATGGGATTCGCACCTGATCGGCCTCGCCGCCGACGACCGTTGCCGTGTCGAGCACGACGGCGTGGCTGTACGGTCCTGCGGGATCGGTCACGATCATCACCAGGCTCCATCCGGCGTGGCGCGCGGCCCCCTCCCGCATCGGGAGGTCGGCCGCCCACCACATGCCGTCCCGCCGGGCGCTCCCGACCAGCCCGGTCACGTCGGCGAACGCCTGGTAAGCGGACCCCGAGGGCAGCTCGCTGACCGTCACCTGCTCGGGCCTGATGGACAGGTAACGCCGACGACCCGGCGGTCGCAGACTGATCGGCCCCGCGCTCTCCCCACCGGCCGACCAGTAGAGACCCGCCCACACGACCCGCCCACCCGGGGGCCGCCGCAGAGTGGCGCCGCTGGAGACGTACGTTCCCGCCACCCGGTCCTCGTCGACGGCTTCCATGGGCCACACCTCGCCGTCGCGCCCATCGCCCCGCCGCTGCCCGGCCTCCGCACAACCGTCACGCTCCGCCGGGCAGCTCAGCAGCGAGTTGCCGATCGCCCTGACCGTCACCTTTCCGTCGGCGGCGAACCTGGCGGACGCGCCCACCTGCCGTACCCCGGCCGCGGAGTGCGCCGCGGCCCGCAGGGAGCCGGACGTGATCCGGACAGCGGGACCGCCCCCCTGTGGCGCTTGAGCGGCCACCTGGACGCGCAGGAAGACCGCGCTGCGGCGAGCCGCCTTGAGCGGCCCCCTGACGCACGTCGCACCCCGCCTGGCCGGACGACAACTCCAGCCACCCCCGGCCCGAACGGGCGTGACCACGGCGACACCGCGACCCTTGCCACCTGGCGGCACGGCTCCCACAGCCACGTCCCGGCCGTAGCCGCCCGACCGCTCCAGCGCGACACTCGCAGCCACACCCCCGCCATGAGCGGCCGACGGCCTGAGGCCCGCAGCCACACCCCCACCGTGACCACGCGACCGCTCCAGCGCGACGCCCCCGGTGTGGCGGCCTGGGGGGATCAGCGTGACGCCTGTGGGCAGGTCTACGGCGGCCTCTATTTCGCTGCTCGGGGCGTTGCCCGAGTTGCGGAGGCGTATCGCGATGATGCCGGGCCGGGCGCGGACCAGTGCGCCGAGGGCGCCGATCGTGGCGTGCAGGCGGGGTCCGTGCGGCCTCCGTTCCGGGGGTGCCGCCAGACGTTCGGGGGCCGGCCGCGTGGGTTCTTCGAGCGGCCGTACAGGTGGCGGTCCGGCTGACGCGACGGGCTTGGCGACCGGCCTTCTTACCGGATCCTCGGCCGTGACCAGCGCGAACATAGCAGCGGCCGCCACGGCGGCGGCGGTACCGCCGGCGACCGCCGCCCGCGCGTACGTGGGCACCCGCCGGACCCAGCCGAGGACGCGCCTGGACACCCGCCCGCCCCCACCGCGCACGCACGTGGATACCTGCCGGACCCACCCGAGCACGCACGTGGACACCTGCCGGACCCGCCCGAGCACATGCCTCGACGCCCGCTCGACCCAACCGACCAGGCGCCCGAAAACCCGCCCGGCCCAAGCAACCACGCCGCTGGACGCCCACCCGACCCGACCGATCACGTACGTGGGCCCGCGCCCGATCCCACCGAGCGCATGCCAGAACCAACCGAGTGGCGACCGCCAGATCCAACCCAGCCCGCCCGAACCGCAGCTCGCGGTTCTCGTCTTGGCCAGTGCCGCCGCGTACCCGGCGAAGACCGGTCCGGCGATCATCGGGCCGATGATGACGCGCAGGCCCCGTTTGACGTCGGTCAGTTCCAGCAGGACGGCGCGGCATTCGGGGCAGTCGCTCACATGCTCGTCCACCGCCTTGGAAACGCGCCTGGCCAGCCCGCCCTTGATGTAGCGGCTCATCGTGCCGAGCACCGGCTGGCACGCATCGCGGGTCGGTGCGGTCAGGCGGATCCGCAGGTACGCCTGGCGCAGGCCCGCGAGGGCGCGGCGGGTGAGTTCGGTCACACCGTTGGCCGGCAGGCCGAGCAGGAAGGCCACGTCGGCGGGTGGGGAGTGCTCGACCTCGGTGTGCCAGAGCACCGCCCGCCACCGCTCGGGCAGCGACAGGAACGCCCTGGCGATCAGCGACTGCTCCAGGCCGATGAGGGCCGGGTCGACGAAGGGCACATCGGGATCGAAGCTCTCGTCCGCGGGCACCGGGCAGCTCGCCACCCGCGTCCGGTCATGGACGGTGCGCCGAACCACGGTCAGCAGGTAGGGACGGAACCCGGCCTGGGGGCCACCGCCGCGGCCGACGAGGTCGAGGATCTTGGTGAACGACTCGGCGACCACGTCCTCGATCTCGGCCTCGCCCCTGACGAGCTGGCGGGCCAGCGAGCGCGCGGCGGCTACGTGGCGCTCGTGGAGTTCGTGATAGGCGGTGGCGTCGCCGGCTCTGACCGCGTGAAGAAGATCCGCATCGCTCTGCGGAGATGGCGATACACCACTCATAGTTACCTCGCGATTACCTTAAGTTGCCTCCCCGAGCATTCCGCAGCCGCCGCCATGGTTAAACCGAAGGGCCGTCTTTACCTTCCGACCGGACCGGCTCTCATCCTGGCCAGGACCCTAAGCTTGGTGCCATGACAGATCGCGACAACCTGCTGGCCGAGATCAAGAAGAAGGCCGTGGTGCACGGCAAGGTCGTGCTCTCCTCGGGTCAGGAAGCCGACTTCTACCTCGACCTGCGCCGGATCACGCTCGACGGCGTGGCCGCGCCCCTGGTCGGCAGGGTGATGCTCGACCTGACCAAGGATCTGGAGTTCGACGCCGTGGGCGGGCTGACGCTGGGTGCCGACCCCGTGGCGAGCGCGATGATGCACGCGGCCGCGGCGCAGGGGCGGCTGCTCGACGCGTTCGTGGTGCGCAAGGCGCAGAAGGCGCACGGCATGCAGCGCAGGATCGAGGGCCCGGAGGTCAAGGGCCGCCGGGTGCTCGCCGTCGAGGACACCTCCACGACCGGCGCCTCCCCGCTGACGGCCGTCGAGGCGCTGCGCGAGGCGGGCGCCGAGGTGGTCGCGGTGGCCACGATCGTCGAGCGGGGCGCCGCGCCCCGGATGGCCGAGGAGGGGCTCGACTACCGCTCCGCGTTCACGCTCCAGGACCTCGGACTGTGAACGCCTCCCGCGCACCGGCCTTGCCCGGCGCGCGGGCCTTGCCGTTCTCGGTCACCAGGACCGTGGCCGCGTCGGTGAGCACCACGTCGAGCTCCGGCTCGAAGTAGCTGACCTCCTCGCCCCTGCTCATGTCGCGATATTGCAGCACATCGCCGCCCGGTACGCGCACCGTGACAAGGGGGCAGGTGTCGGCCACGCACTCGATGCGGACAGTCGGCACCTGGGCACTGGCCTGCGGCTGGGCGGCGACGTTCGCGCGCTCGGGCTGCTGCTGTCGCGTGTCGAGCGAGGTGAGCAGCGCGCGACCGCCGACGACCAAGAGCGTCACCACGGCCACCGCCGCCAGGACGGCGAGCGCGAGGCGGGCGAGGCCCATCGGATCTGACCTGTGGCGTCCCACAAGGGGGAGCGTACTCGTAGGCGGAAGCGATCTCGATCATTGCCGCCCACCGGCAGGAATCAACCCACGCGGTGGTGCTTACCGTTGGGCTCCGGCACCTGCTTGGCGGCCCTGCGGGTCTTGATCACCTCGACGATGATCGGGATCACCGAGATGAACACGATGAGGAAGACACCGGGCAGGATGTACTTGTCGATCTTGGTGGGGTCGACCTGGCCGCCGAGGAAGTGGCCGATCAGCAGCATGCTCTCGACCCACAACACGCCGCCGACGGCGTTCCACAGGAAGAACGTACGGGCCGGCATCTCCAGGACACCGGCGACCGGGTTCATGAAGGTGCGGACGATCGGCACGAAGCGGGCGATGATCACCGCTCTGGCCGGGCCGAACTTCACGAAGAAGTGCTCGGCCTTCTCCACATATTCTCTCTTGAACAGCCGCGAGTCGGGCTTGTCGAACAACCTCCCGCCGACCTTGGCCCCTATGAGATGCCCGAGCTGGGCGCCGGCCACCGCGCACAGTGGTGTGGCGATCAGCAGCACGGGGAAGGACAGCGGCTCGATGCCGATCCCCTTCGCCGCGGCGGCGGAGCTGAAGATGCCCGCGGCGACGAGCAGCGAGTCACCGGGCAGGAAGAACCCGACGAGCAGGCCCGTCTCGGCGAAGATGATCGCCAGGACGCCGACGGTCGCGAAGGCGCCGAGTATCGTCAGCCACCACGTCGGGTCCAGGAGGTTGGAAAGCCAGTCCACGAGGCGAGCCTACCCGGCATGAACGCTCTTGGCCGCCGCGCGTTGTCTCTACCACGCGGGGTAGCGGACCGGGATACTGGGCTGCGCGAAGCCGTACTTCTCAGGGAGATGAAGCATGCCTATAGCAACCCCAGAGGTCTATGCCGAGATGCTCGACCGCGCGAAGGCGGGCGGATTCGCCTACCCGGCGATCAACGTGACCTCTTCCCAGACGCTCAACGCCGCGCTGCGCGGGTTCGCCGAAGCCGGGAGCGATGGCATCGTCCAGGTGTCGACCGGCGGCGCGGAGTTCCTGTCCGGCGCCACGGTCAAGGACATGGTGACGGGCGCGACGGCGCTGGCCGAGTACGCCAGGGTGGTCGCCGCCAAATACCCGGTGACGGTCGCGCTGCACACCGACCACTGCCCCAAGGACAAGCTCGACGGCTTCATGCGGCCGTTGATCGACATCTCGCTGGAGCGCGTGGCCAAGGGCCTCGACCCGCTCTTCCAGTCGCACATGTGGGACGGCTCGGCCGTACCCCTGGAGGAGAACCTGGAGATCGCCAAGGAGCTCCTCGACAAGTGCCACCGCGCCAACATCATCATGGAGATGGAGATCGGCGTCGTCGGCGGCGAGGAGGACGGCGTCGTCGGCGAGATGAACGAGAAGCTCTACACCACGCCCGAGGACGCGCTGGCCACGGCCGAGGCCGTGGGGCTCGGCGAGAAGGGCCGCTTCCTGCTGGCCGCCACGTTCGGCAACGTGCACGGCGTCTACAAGCCGGGCCACGTCAAGCTGCGGCCCAGCGTGCTGAAGGACATCCAGGAGGCCGTCGGCGGGAAGTACGGGAAGGACAAACCGTTCGACCTGGTCTTCCACGGCGGTTCCGGATCGGCGATGGAGGAAATCCACGAGGCGATCTCCTACGGCGTGGTCAAGATGAACGTCGACACCGACACCCAATACGCCTTCACCAGGCCGATCGCCGACCACATGTTCCGCAACTACGACGGCGTGCTCAAGGTCGACGGTGACGTCGGCAGCAAGAAGGCGTACGACCCGCGCGCCTACGGCAAGTCGGCCGAGGCCGGGATGGCGGCCCGCGTCGTCGAGGCGTGTGAGCACCTCAAATCAGCTGGGACCAAGATCTCCTAGCCACGTCGGCGGCTCGGCGGGTATGACTTGTCCTATGGATAAC
Source organism: Nonomuraea sp. NPDC049269 (assembly GCF_043197155.1). Classification (NCBI taxonomy): domain Bacteria; kingdom Bacillati; phylum Actinomycetota; class Actinomycetes; order Streptosporangiales; family Streptosporangiaceae; genus Nonomuraea; species Nonomuraea sp. NPDC049269. The sequence continues at coordinate 487,753 of NZ_JBICSO010000002.1, read as the reverse complement.
CTTCTCGCCGGGCCGCCCCCGACTCAACTGCCGGACCTGCCCGAGGCCAGGGAGGCGCTGGAAGCCGGCGCCAAGGCCGCCGACGTGGCAGCCCGTTTCCCCGCCTATCCGGGGGCCTGGGCCACGCTCGCGGAGGAGTACTTCGCGCAGGGCCACGCCGTCACCTCCTACGCTTTCGCGCGCACCGGCTACCACCGCGGGCTCGACCAGCTCCGCCGGAGCGGCTGGAAGGGGCACGGTCCCATCCCTTGGGAGCACGAGCCGAACCGCGGCTTCCTGCGCTGCCTCTACTCGCTCGCCAGAGCCGCTCAGGCGATCGGCGAGAAGGACGAGGCCGAGCGGTGCATGCAGTTCCTCAAGGACAGCAGTGAGGCGGCCTACGACGCACTTACCAAGAACTAACACTTGGGACGAATAGGCAGACTCGGGTAGTCTCTCTACGCAAGAGCCCCTGTCGCACTTGCGCCAGGGGTTTCGTTTTGTGCTCAGGAGACTGAACCATGCCGGCTGTCGTTCTCGTTGGTGCCCAGTGGGGCGATGAGGGCAAGGGCAAGGCCACCGACCTGCTCGGTGGCGACGTCGATTACGTCGTCCGCTATCAGGGTGGCAACAACGCGGGTCACACCGTGGTCATCGGCGACCAGAAATACGCCCTGCACCTCCTGCCCACCGGAATCCTGTCGCCGCACGTGGTGCCGGTGATCGGCAACGGCGTCGTCATCGACCCCGGAGTGCTGCTCAGCGAGATCGACGGGCTGGCCGCGCGCGGCATCTCCGCCGAGCGCCTGCTGATCTCGGCCGACGCGCACCTGATCATGCCCCACCACAAAGCACTCGACAAGGTCACCGAGCGCTACCTGGGCAAGGCCAAGATCGGCACGACGGGCCGGGGCATCGGACCCGCCTACGGCGACAAGATCTACCGGATGGGCGTACGGGTCCAGGACCTGCTCGATCCCGGCATTCTGGCCAAGAAGATCGAGGTCGCGCTGACCGAGAAGAACCAGGTGCTCACCAAGGTCTACAACCGGCGCGGCATCGAGGCCCAGGCCGTCGTGGAGGAGTACCTGGGCTACGCCGAACGCCTCAAGCCGCACATCGCCGACACCTCGCTGGTGCTGAGCCGGGCGCTGGACGAGGGCAAGTTCGTGCTGCTGGAGGGTGGTCAGGGCACGCTGCTCGACATCGACCACGGCACCTACCCGTTCGTCACCTCCTCCTCGCCGACCGCCGGAGGCGCCTGCGCCGGGTCCGGCATCCCGCCGATGCGGCTCACGAAGGTGATCGGCATCCTCAAGGCGTACACCACCCGCGTCGGCTCGGGCCCGTTCCCCACGGAGCTCGAGGACGAGATGGGCGAGTGGCTGCGCCAGACCGGCGGCGAGTACGGCGTGACAACCGGCCGCAACCGGCGCTGTGGCTGGTTCGACGCGGTCATCGCCCGCTACGCGACCCGGATCAACGGGGTCACCGACTTCTTCCTCACCAAGCTGGACGTACTGTCCGGGCTGGAGCGGATCCCGGTGTGCGTGGCCTACGAGGTCGACGGCACGCGGCACGACGAGATCCCGATGACGCAGACGGACTTCCACCACGCCAAGCCGATCTACGAGGAGCTGCCCGGCTGGCAGGAGGACATCACCGGCGCCAAGACCTTCGACGACCTGCCGCCCAACGCGCAGTCGTACGTGCGGGCGCTGGAGGAGATGAGCGGCGCGCCGATCTCCGCGATCGGCGTCGGCCCCGGCCGCGACCAGACGCTGGTGCTGCGCTCTCTCGTCTGATCTTCCCGGTTTCACGGGTACGGCCGGCACCGCGTCGCCGGCCGTACCCCGGTGCCAGAAAGCCCCCAGAGCGTTAGAAAGCCCCCAGAGGCGTCAGGAAGCCGCCAGGACGGCGGCGGTCATCGGCGTGCGGGTCGTCCAGCCGATGGTCCTGTAGAGGGCCTGACCGGCGGGCGTGGCCACCAGGATGCCCGTCCTGGCGCCGCGGGAGGCGGCGAGGTCGGCCAGGGCCGTCATGACCACTCTGCCCAGGCCGCGACGGCGGTGCTCCGGCGCGGTCTCGACCTGGTCCACGACCGCGGTACGGCCCGTGACGGCGATCTGCCCCCGGGCCGCGATCTCGCCCGCCGCCGTGAGCAGGCGGGCCACGGTCACGTCCGACCGGGTGGTGACGGCCAGCGTGTAGCCGTCGGGAGCCGTGGCCCGGCCCCGCGACAGCGGCCCCGTCATCATGAACTCCGGCTCGTCGATCGACCACGCCGGCGTGAGCCAGGGGACGACCGCCTCGGCGGGGGCGCAGAGCTTGAGCCAGGTGCCGGGGGTGCTGATCGTCTCGGCCAGCAGGCGCAGGTCGCCGGGGTTGGGCGCGGGCAGGATGTGGCGGCTGACGTGGCCGGGCCGGCCGACGTCCACTCGCAGGCCCCACGGCTCCCGTACGGGCAGCGGGGCGCTGCGCGAGACCACCCAGCCGTCGACCCAGGCCCGGACGATTTCCGGCCGGACCGTTTCGAGTGCCTCCATCATGAGCGCCAGCTTATTGCCACAGAGTCGCATTTATCGACCTAATAAATGGCGCGCGTGGCGCGCCGACCTGCGCTTACGCTCCGGACATGGACATCCGTCGTGCCACCCGGCCCGAGGCCGTCGAGGCGGCCGGTCACCTCTTCGACGCCGCTCCCCTGCCGGCGGCCACCGCGAGGTTCCTCGCGGATGAGGGGCACCACCTGCTCATCGCCTATGTGGACGAGACTCCGGCCGGGATGATCACCGGTGTCGAGACCACCCACCCCGACAAGGGGACCGAGATGTTCCTCTACGAGCTCGGCGTGGACGAGCGTTTCCGCGGCCAGGGCATCGCCGGGGCGCTGGTCGCGGCCCTGGAACGGCTCGCCCGCGAACGCGGCTGCTACGGCATGTGGGTGGCCACCGGTGAGGACAACAAGGCGGCCCAGGCCACGTACGGCGGAGCGGGCGGAATACCCGAGTGGGACCAGATGGTCTACGTATGGACGTTCAACCAGGAATAGTAATACTCACCACAAAAAGGGCGCGGCGTGGCACGTCGTGATCGCGGCACGGGGCACGGTAGTGTCCCCGGTGTGCGCGTTGAGATTCACGGTCATCGGGGAGCGAGGGGCCTCTGGCCCGAGAACACGCTTCCCGGGCTGAGCCGCACGATGGAGCTCGGGGTGCACGCGCTCGAGTTCGACGTCGCGCTCACCGCCGATCGGCGCCTCGTGTTGACCCACGACCTCACGGTCTCGGCCGTGACCAGTGCCGACACGCGGCCGATCGCGAAGGACGACCCCCACTTCCCCTATGTCGGCAAGCCGATCAACTCGCTCGGGCTGGCCCAGTTGCGCACGCTCGACGTGGGCGTGCGGCTGCCCCGGCATGCCGACGATCCGTTCGCGCTGACGCAGCGGGCGATGCCCGAGACCCGGATGCCCACGCTGGGCGCGGTGCTCGGCCTGGTCAACGCCTACGAGGCCGAGGACGTACGGCTGCACGTCGAGCTCAAGTCCGACCCGACCAGGCCGGAGCTGACGGCCGACCCCGAGATGTTCACCGAGCTCGTGCTGGAGGAGTTCGACCGGCACCGCAGGCTGGACAACGCGGCGATTCTCAGCTTCGACTGGCGGATCATCGGCCACGCCGCCAGGCTGGCGCCGGGCACGCGGCGCTTCGCGCTGATCGAGCTCGACACCCTGCACTGGAACGGCCCGCTGGGCGACGACATCCCGGCCGCCGCCCGCGAGGCGGGGGCCACGACGCTGTCGCCCGAGCACGTGATGGTCGACGAGGACCTGATGGCCCAGGTGGCCGCGGCCGAGCTGGACGTCGCGGTCTGGACCGTCAACGACAAGGCGCTGGCGGCCCGGATGCTGGACCTGGGGGTGTCGGGGATCGTCACCGACTACCCCGATCGGATGCGCGAGCTGTGGCGGGAGCGCGGGCTGCGACTGCCCGACCCCGTCGGACCGCTCAGGCGGCCCGTGGGAGTCTGAGCACCGTCTAGAGCCAGCCGTTGCGGCGGAAGCCGCGGTGCAGCAGAACGCAGGCCGTGATCATCACGGCGAGCACGGCCGGATAGCCCCATACCTGGTTGGTCTCCGGCATGAAGTCGAAGTTCATGCCGTAGATCCCGGCGATCATCGTGGGCACCGCCATGATGGCCACCCAGGACGAGATCTTGCGCATGTCCTCGTTGGCCAGCGCGTTCGAGCGGGCCAGCGCCGCCTGCAGGATCGAGCTGCACAGCTCGTTCGACGACTCGACCTGCTCGCACACGCGGGAGAGGTGGTCGCCGACGTCGCGGAAGTACTCCCGCATCTCCGACGGGATCACCCGGCGCTGCGGCAGCGCGGCCAGCGGCGCCTGGAGCGGTGTGACCGCCCGCTTCAGCTCCAGCATCTCCCGCTTGAGCTGGTAGATGCGGTTGATGTCGCGGGAGCTGACGTCGGCGAAGACGGTCGCCTCGACCTCTTCGAGTTCGAGCTGCATGAGGTCGGCGACCTGCAGGTAGCGGTCGACGACGTGGTCGGCGATGGCGTGCAGCACGCCCGCCGGGCCGCGGTCCATCAGCTTGGGCTTGTCTTCGAGCCGCTCGCGCACCTCGGTGAGGGGGCAGTGCCGGCCATGCCGTACGGTCACCACGAAGTCGACGCCGAGGAACACCATGATCTCGCCCGTGGCGATGATCTCGCTGGTGGCCGTCAGCTCGTCGTGGTCCAGGTAGGCGATGGACTTGAGCACCATGAACAGGGAGTCGCCGTAGCGCTCGACCTTGGGGCGCTGGTGGGCCTTGACCGCGTCCTCGACGGACAGCGGGTGCAGGCCGAACACGCCGGCCAGCCACTCGACCTCGGGGGCGGCGGGCTCGTGCAGGCCGACCCAGACGAACGCCTTGGCGCCGTCGAACTGGCTGTTGTGCTCGCGGACCAGCTCGAGCGACTCCTCGATGCCCGCGGCGTCGACCTTCTTGCCCTTGATGTAGGCGCCGAACTCGACGATGGAGTCAATGGGAGGCACGCAGCTCTCACGTACCGGCTTGGTGAGCTGGCGCGAGACATGCGGCTGTACGGGGTGACGGGTGGTGCGACGGAAAATCGTGGACGAGCGCATGGCAGTCCCTTTCCGCCCGACCTGGCACGCTCCACGCGCGACGAAAAGTCACCTCAATCAAGGAAAAAGCGTGGAGGCACGATCAGGCTGCCGGATTGGAGTGGTCGGGGGCATACAGGGTGTACGTGGGTGAGCACGTACTGCTGGGATCACCAGGTTTCATCCCGGACCACCTCCAATCACAAGAGATGCCACAAAGCCGCCCTAAGTTACCACAGGCGGGATGGACCAGACCGACGATACTCCCTGACCCGTCGTCAGATCAGGTAGAACTCCACAAAGATTCCCGGCTATTCCCACATTTCGAGTGCCCGGGCCGGTCTGTCGCGGGTGCGACGGGAAGCCGTCCGGCCGTCCCTGCCACAATGGGGCGGTGCGCGTTCTAGTCATCGGATCCGGCGGGCGTGAACACGCCCTGTGCCGCTCACTCATGCTCGATCCCCAGGTCACCGAGCTCCACAGCGCCCCCGGCAACGCGGGCATGGCGGAGATCTCGACCACGCATCCGGTCACGGCCACCGACCCCGGCCAGGTGACCGAGCTGGCCGTGCGGCTCGCCGCCGACCTGGTCGTGGTGGGCCCCGAGGCGCCCTTGGTGGCGGGCGTGGCCGACGCGGTGCGCGCCGCGGGCATCGCCTGCTTCGGGCCCTCGGGCGAGGCCGCGATGATCGAGGGCTCCAAGGCGTTCGCCAAGGAGGTCATGACGGCGGCCGACGTCCCCACGGCCAAGGCGCGGGCCTGCGTCACGCCCGAGGAGGCGGCCCAGGCCCTCGACGAGTTCGGCGCTCCATACGTGGTCAAGGACGACGGGCTGGCCGCAGGCAAGGGCGTGGTCGTCACCGGCGACCGGGAGCAGGCGCTCGCGCACGCGGCGGCGTGCGAGCGGGTGGTGATCGAGGAGTTCCTCGACGGACCCGAGGTCTCGCTGTTCGCGCTCTGCGACGGCACGACGGCCGTTCCGCTGCAGCCCGCCCAGGACTTCAAGCGGGCCTACGACGGCGACGAAGGGCCCAACACCGGCGGCATGGGCGCCTACACGCCGCTCACCTGGGCGCCGGACGGGCTCACCGAGCAGGTGATGCGCGAGGTCGTCCAGCCCACGATCGCCGAGCTGGCCCGGCGCGGCTGCCCGTTCCAGGGCGTGCTGTACGTGGGCCTGGCCCTGACCGCGAAGGGGCCGAAGGTGATCGAGTTCAACGCGCGCTTCGGCGATCCGGAGACCCAGGTGGTGCTCGACCGCCTGGAGACGCCGCTGGCCGGGCTGCTGGCGGCGTGCGCCACCGGGCGGCTGAGCGAGCATCCGGTGCCGGTGTTCCGCGGGGGGTCGGCGGTCGCCGTGGTCGTCGCGGCCGAGAACTACCCGGACACCCCGGTGAAGGGCGACGTCATCGAGGGGCTCGAACCCACCGCCGACGCCTACGTCCTGCACGCCGGCACGAGACTGGCCGACGGCAAGGTGCTCTCCGACGGCGGACGGGTGCTCAACGTGGTCGGCACCGGCCCCGACCAGGAGACGGCCCGCCGCAACGCCTACGAGCTGGTCTCCCGGGTACGCCTGCGCGGCTCGCACCACAGGACGGACATCGCCCGATGAAGCATCTGCACTCCGGTAAGATCCGCGACCTCTACCAGACCGACGACGGGCTCCTGCTGATGGTCGCCTCCGACCGGATATCGGCCTTCGACCACGTGCTGGAGCCCGCGATCCCGGACAAGGGGGCCATCCTCACGCAGATGTCGCTGTGGTGGTTCGACCGGCTCGCCGACGTGGTGCCCAATCACATCGCGGGGCCGGGGCCCGACTCCCGCAGCATGCTGTGCAAGCCGCTGTCGATGGTGAGCGTCGAGTGCGTGGCGCGCGGCTACCTGACCGGCTCGGGCCTGATCGACTACCGGCGCGACGGGGCGGTCTCGGGGGTACGGCTGCCGCCGGGCCTCGAAGACGGGTCCCGGCTGCCCGAGCCGATCTTCACCCCCTCGACGAAGGCCCCGGTCGGGCAGCACGACGAGCCGATCTCCTTCGAGCGGGTGGTCGGCGACGTGGGCGCGGAGACGGCCGAGGCACTCCGCCAGATCACGCTCGCCGTCTACACGCGCGGCGCCGAGATCGCCCGCGAGCGGGGCATCATCCTGGCCGACACCAAGATCGAGCTGGGTCGCGACGCCGATGGTGTGCTCACCCTGGGGGACGAGGTACTCACGCCTGACTCGTCACGATTCTGGCCCGCTGACGGGTGGCAACCCGGACGCTCACAACCGTCCTTTGATAAGCAATATGTAAGAGATTGGTTGCTATCGCCCGAATCGGGATGGGACAAAGACTCCGGAACTCCCCCACCTCGCCTTCCGGATAAGGTAGTGGAGCAGACCAGACAGCGTTATCTGGAAGCTTACGAGCGCATCACCGGAGCCCCCTTTAGCGGATGATTCGGCTGGGGCAGGTGTGGTTAGCGGCTACTCTTGGCCGGTCTAGCCAGACCGAGACCTCCGAGGAGCCGCACGAATGGTCCGTTACCGCGTGCGCGGTGGCAACCCACTGCGTGGAACCGCCTTCATCCAGGGCGCGAAGAACGCCGTGCTGCCCATGATCGGTGCGGCTCTGCTGGCCGCCAACGGCCGCACCGTCCTGCGCAATGTGCCGATCATCGAGGATGTGCGGCGGGCTGTCGAGCTGGCGGAGTCCGTCGGCGCCTACGTCGAGCTGCACGAGGCGGAGCGCACGCTGGTGATCGACGCCTCCCGGCTGACCAGCGCGGTGCTGCCCGCCGACATCGCCAGGCGCTTCCGCGGCTCGGTCCTGTTCACTCCCGCCCTGCTGCATCGGCTGGGCGAGGCGATCGTGGAAGGGGTCGGCGGCTGCAATCTCGGCAGCCGCAACCTCGACTTCCACTACCTGGGCTACAAGCGTCTGGGCGCGGTCGTCGACGAGGGCGAGACGGTCATCCACGTCAAGGCGTCCGGCCTGACCGGCGCGACCCTCTACCTCGACACCCCCTCGCACACCGGCACTGAAAATCTCATCATGGCCGCCGCCCTGGCCAAGGGCATCACCGTGATCGAGAACGCGGCGCTGGAGCCCGAGGTGCTCGACGTCATCGACATGCTCACCAAGATGGGCGCGCGCATCAGCGGCGGCGGCACCGGCTTCATCACCGTCGAGGGCGTCGACGAACTGCACGCCGTCGAGCACACCGTGATGCCCGACCGGCTCGACGCCGGCGTGTTCGCGATGGGCGCGGCGATCACCGGCGGCGACCTCAGCCTCGTCGGCACCGGCCTCGACCTGGGCGTCGTCCGCTACAAGCTGGAGCAGATGGGCGTCGACTTCGCCCGGCCCGGCGCGGTCCTGCACGTACGGTGCGAGCGGCCGCTGCGGCCGATCAACATCATCACCGACACCTACCCGGGCTTCGCCACCGACCTCCAGTCGCCGATGATGACGGTCGCCGCCCTGGCCGACGGCACCAGCTACATCCACGAGCGCATCTTCGACGGCCGCTTCGCGCTGGCCGGCGAGCTGAACAAGATGGGCGCCGACGTGGAGGTCGAAGGCAGCAGGGCCATCGTCAGGGGCGCGACCCCGCTCAAGGGCACCCGGGTGACGGCGCACGACCTGCGTTCCGGAATCGCGCTGGTGCTCGCCGGACTGGCCGCCGAAGGCGAGACCGTCATCGAGTCGGGTTACCTCATCGACCGCGGGCACGCGCATCTCGCCGAGCGAATGCGGGCACTGGGCGCGGACATTACACAAGAGATTTCCGATCGCTAAAAAGCGTTAGGAATACCTCGTTGAGCTGCTGATATACCTTCTCAGCCAGTCAAGCAGAACGGCTTTCCGGAAAAGTCGGGCGTGACATTATGGTCCCCGCGAGCGATCGTTCCAAAAGAGAGCACTGCAACAGACAGCTGGATGGGACGAACATTGGTCGAGAGGGCCGAAGAAACTCCCCGAGTGTCACGCCCGGGTGCCATGACACCGGACCTCACCATTGGTGTGGTCGGACCCCACGATCTGGTCGAGCGGGTCATGTTGATGGGACACGCTGCTGCGCCACTTCCGTGCCGTCTTGTGGCGGCCGCCTACCGCGATGAGCAGGAGGCGCCCGACAAAGTGACGCGGCTCGGTCCCGGCGTGGACGCATGTCTTTTCGCCAGCCCGGTCCCCTACGACCTGGCCAGGCGATCAGGTGTGCTGACGATGCCCGCGACCTACGTGCAGCTCGGCGGGGCGGCGCTGGTCGCCGCCCTGGCCAAGGCGGCACTGGATCCGCGCATCGACCCGCAGCGGGTGAGCATCGACGTGGTCGCCAGGGCCGACGTGGAAGAGGCGTACACAGACCTCGGGATTGCCGCTACAGAAGTGCACAGCCGCGACGAGCCGGGCGCCACCGGCACGATCGCGGCTTACCACGAACGCCTGGCCCGGCAGGGATCCACCACCGGCGCGCTCACGTGCCTGCCGGCGGTCGCCGAACGCCTTCAGGCGTCCGGTGTCCCGGCCATCAGGATCAGGCCGACCTCAGCGGCCGTGCGCACCGCGCTGCACACCGCAGCGCTGCTCGGTGCACACCACCGCCTGGAGGAGTCACAGCTCACCGTGGTCCTGGTCGAGGTGCCGACGCTACGCGAGCCGGTACGCCGCGCCGCGCCACGTTACTGGCGCGACGAGCTCCGGCTCTCGCTGCACCGGCTGCTCGTCCAGGAGGCGAACCGCATCAACGCCACCGTCTGGCCGATCGACGATCACAGCTATCTGGTCACCGCGACCAGGGGCTCGATCGCCGCCGCGACCGACGGGTTCAGGGTGTTGCCGTTCGCCGCCAGGATCCGCGACGAGCTGGGTCTGGCGGTCGAGGTCGGCGTGGGCATGGGACGCACCACCCACGACGCGGAGTCGCACGCACGGGCGGCGCTGGCGCGTACGCAGGCGGGCAAGCAGGCCCAGGGCTTCGCCGTGGACCGCGAGGGCAGAGCCCTCATCCCGGCTCCGCGGATGCCGCCTCAGGGCTCCACCGCGCTCAAACCCAAGGGCGTGGAGGTGCTGGCCCGGCTGGCCGCCAAGCTGGAGGGCGGCGACACCGTGGTGGACGCGGAGGGCGCGGGCAAGATGCTCGGAGTGACGCCGCGTACGGCTAGGCGATTGCTGCGCACGTTGGTCGACGAGGGACTCGCGTGGCCGCTGCCGCCCAACCGTACGCCTCAACCGGGCCGGCCACGCCAGCTTTACCGCCTCATCGTGGAGAAACTCGGGCCACGCTGACCGCCCCCTGATACGGGTCCGCCGTCCCCCCTTCCCCTTTCCTGGGGCGGCGGGCCCCCGACCCGTTTATCCGGCGTTTTTGACGTGGGTGAACTTGGGATTGACTGCGATCGAAGGGGGTATGTATTGCGTCGCCCCCGATCGACGGGATTCGGACGGGGGCACCAAAATTTCCTCGTTCAGCAGCCGCAGGCGATACCTTCCGCCGGGGCGGTGAGCGGGTCCACGCGGTGGCGGGTGACGCCCGACGCGGTCTCCACCGGGAAGCCTTCCCTGGCCCAATACTCGAAGCCGCCCAGCATTTCCTTGACCCGGTAGCCGAGCCTGGCGAATTCCAACGCCGCTCGGGTGGCGCCGTTGCAGCCGGGGCCCCAGCAGTACGTCACCACTGTGGCGTCCTTGGGGATCGTCGCAGGCGCGCGGGTGGCGATCTCGGCGGTGGGAAGATGGACGGCGCCCTGGACGTGGCCCTGGTCCCAGCTCTCCTGGCTGCGGGAGTCGATCACGACGACGGCCTGGGCGGCCAGGTCGGTGGCCACGTCGGAGACGTCGGTCTCGAAGGCCAGGCGGGCGGAGAAGTGGGCCACAGCGGCTGCATTTCCTGACATTTCATCCCCTCGTACGGCGAGCTGATGCGACAGATGTTGCCAGGCGGCCAGAAGGCTAGATAGTGGCGTGAAAGCCCACTATCGTTAACATTCCGCCACCCCCCGAGCGAGGTCCGAAACCCGCAGGCGTTTTGTCGGGAGCGACCGCTATTGTCAGGAGCTATGTCATCGAACACCCCTGACCACCGCTCTCCACTCCTTGTCTGGGGCGCACTGGTCATCGTGTACGTGGTCTGGGGATCGACGTACCTCGGCATCAAGATCACCGTTGAGTCCGTGCCGCCGATGCTCAGCGGGTCTCTGCGGTTCGTGACGGCGGCGCTGATCCTCGGCGGGGTGCTGATCGTCCGCAAGGGCTGGGCTCCGTTCCGGATGACCCGGGCCCAGTTCGGCGGCGCGGCGCTGGTGGGGCTGCTGCTCCTGACCACCGGCAACGGCATGCTGGCCATAGCGGAGCAGCACGTGTCCAGCGGGCTGGCCGCGCTGCTCGTCGCCTCCGTGCCGCTCTGGCTGGTGGTGTTCCGGATCGTGGTCAGGGACCGGCCGAAGGTGGCGACACTGGCCGGCGTGCTGGTCGGGTTCGGCGGCGTGGCGGCCCTGTCGCTGAACGGCGGCGGCGGGCCGACGAGCACCACCGGGATCGTGGTGGTCCTGGTGGCGTCGCTGTCGTGGTCGATCGGGTCGTTCCTGTCGGCACGGATCCCGATGCCGGCCAACCCGTTCGCGGCCAGCACGATCGAGATGCTGGTCGGCGGGGCCGGGCTGGCCGTCACGGGGACGTCGGTGGGCGAACGACTCGACCTCACGGCCGTCACCGGGCGGTCATGGGCCGCGCTGGCCTACCTGATCCTGGTCGGGTCGCTGGTCGGATTCACCGCCTTCACCTGGCTGCTCACCAACGCGCCGATCTCGCTGGTGTCGACCTACGCGTACGTGAACCCCGCTGTGGCGGTGATCCTCGGCGCGCTCGTCGTGAACGAGCACGTGAGCTCCCAGATCGTGCTGGGCGGGGTGGTGATCCTGCTGGGCGTCGCCCTCGTGGTGTCCACGGAGCGACGACCCAAAGCAGCACGGCTCACGCCGGAAGAGGTCAGAGTCTAGAAGCCGTTGAGGATCGGGACGAGATACTCCTCCTCGTAGTCGAGGTGCGCCTCCAGCTCGGTCGTGAGCCGTTCCACCTCCGCGAGCACCAGTTCGGCGGCCACCTCCGGCTCGCCGTCCGCCAGGAGTCGCTGGAGCTCGTCGAGGAGCCGGGCGACCGTCCGGTGCTCTTCCCGCAGCCGGTCCATGACCGGGCCGAGCTCGGGATACTGCCCTTCGAGCCCCGGGAACATCCGCGCGTCCTCGATGGAGTGATGGTGATGGAGGCCCTGGCACAGGGTCAGGCAGTTGACGCGCAACTGCACGCCCAGCCCGCCGGTCCCGGACGCGGCGACCTCCTTGCGGATCAGCCGCAGCTCCCGGCGGAACGCGTCGTGGACCGCCACCAGCATGTCACCCCCTCGGCCGGCGTTCGGACCGCCGCCGAGCGGGGTCAGCGCGACCACGGGGATGACCCGGCTCGTCTTCGCCTGGTAGGCGGCCCAGCCCGGATCCAGCTCGACCGCGCGGGCGAAGGCGCTGTCGCGCTCCTCGCCTTCCAGGACGACCGCCTCCGCCTGGTAGGTGAAGACGCCGTCCTCCACCTTCACCCTCGGCTCGGCGAGCAGGTTGTGGTACCAGGCCGGATGCCTGGGCGACCCGCCGGCGGAGGCGATGATCAGCATCCGCCCGCCGTCCGGCAGGTAGCCGACAGGGGTGGTGTGGCTTGCGCCGGTCCGGGCGCCGGTGGTCGTCAGAAGGAGCAACCGGGCGCCGTCGAACATGGCGACCTGTCCCTGGTTGGCGCGGAACTCGTCGATGATCTGCTGATTGAAGTCTTGGGGCATGCTCTGCTTGCTCTCCAGATGTGAAAGTGACGGGGTTGACCATGCGGGGGCGCACGGCACGCCGTACCGGCCTCGGGCGGAGAGCCTCGATGAGCACGCGGAAAGGAGCGGTCAGGCGATCGCCGGACCGTCGGGCAGCACAGGATTTCGCGTGCGGCGGTGATGCGGGGCACCACCGGGCGCGGGGACGACGCGCGGGCGCGCGATCAGATCAGGCGCTGCCTGTGAAGTGAGAAGTCACGACATCATCCCCTACAACCGGTGCCTCCATGCCGCCGACGTCCTCCGGCCGGCGACACGCGACAAGAGGCCCATTAGAGGGCCTTGCCCCACGAACTGTCAACTCGCCTTGAAGGCCGCCGCAGCCGCGAGGAACACGTCGTTCGCCTCAGGATCGCCGATCGACACGCGGGCGCCCTCACCCGCGAACGGCCGCACCGCCACGCCCTCGGCCGCGCACGCCGCCGCGAAGTCGAGCGTGCGGTCGCCGAGACGCAGCCAGACGAAGTTCGCCTCGGTCAGGGGGACCGTCCAGCCCTGGGCGATGAGCGACTCGCGTACCCGGGTCCGCTCCTTGACCACCGTGTCGACCCGCTCCAGCAGCTCGTCCTCCGCGCGCAGGGAGGCGATCGCCGCGATCTGCGCGAGGTGGTTGACGGCGAACGGGATGATCGTCTTCCGTACGGCCGACGCCACCGCCTCGTGCCCCACCAGGTAACCGACCCGCAGCCCCGCCAGCCCGTACGCCTTGGAGAAGGTCCGCAGGACGCAGACGTTCGGCCGGTCGCGGTAGAGGGTGAGGCCGTCGGGCACGTCCTCGTCGCGCACGTACTCGCGGTAGGCCTCGTCCAGCACCACCAGCACGTCGTCGGGCACCCGGTCGAGGAAGGCCACCAGCTCGGCCTCGCGGATCGCGGTGCCGGTGGGGTTGTTGGGATTGCAGACGAAGATCATGCGCGTCCGGTCGTTGATCGCCTCGGCCATGGCGTCCAGGTCGTGGTCCTCACCGGCCAGCGGCACCCTGACGGACTCCACCCCGGCCAGGTCGGCCAGCAGCGGGTAGGCCTCGAACGACCGCCACGCGTAGATCACCTCACCGCCAGGCTCCCCCACGGCCTCGAACAGCTGCTGCGCCACGGTGACGGACCCCGCGCCGAGCGCGATGTGCTCGGCCGGCACCCCGAACCGCTCCGCGATGGCCTCCGTCAACTTGACCGCCCCCGGGTCGGGGTAGCGGTTGACCTGCCTCGCCCCCTCGGCGATCGCCTCGACCACGGACGGCAGCGGGTCGTAGGGCGACTCGTTGGAGGAGAGCTTGTACGAGCGGCCGTCGGCGGAGGTCACGGCCTTGCCAGGCTTGTACGCCGGCATGGTGTCCAGAATCGAACGGAAACGAGGCATGGCCTCACCCTAAAAGAAGCCGCCCGGCAAGGCAGCACCGGGAGGTCCGGTCGTCACTCCTTCAGGGAGCGCAGCATCGGGGGGTGGAGGAGTTCGGCGGGGCCGCGGCGGTGGAGTTTGGCCGGGCGGCCGCCGTCGCGGGTGGTGGTGGCGCCGGTCTCCACCAGGAAGCCCTCCGCCTTGGTGACCTTGCGGTGGAAGTTGCGGGGGTCCAGGGGGCGGCCCCAGACGATCTCGTACACGCGCCGCAGGTCCGCCACCGTGAACTCCGGGGGGCAGAAGGCGGCGCCCAGCGAGGTGTACTCCAGCTTCGCCCGCGCCCGTTCGATGCCGTCCTGCATGATGCGGCGGTGGTCGAAGGCCATCACCGACAGGGTGTCGACGGGCTGCCAGCTCATGTGGGCCTTCTCCGAGGCCGGGAGGTCGGGGGCGAGGCCCAGGTAGGCGACGCTGACCACGCGCTGGCGGGGGTCGCGGTCCGGGTAGCCGTACGTCTGGAGCTGCTCCAGGTGCACCGGAGCGCCGGGGAGGCCGGCGCGTTCGTCCAGGATGCGCTGGGCGGCCGCCGGGAGGTCCTCATCGAGCTGGATGAAGCCGCCGGGCAGCGACCAGCGGCGCAGGAAGGGTGGATTGTCCCGGCGCCACACGAGCGCGCTCAGGGCCTGGCAGCGTACGGTGAGCACGACCAGGTCGACGCTGACCGGGATGCTCGGGACCATGGCAGGCACGTTACACGCCAGGCGGTCCGAGGCGTTCGAAGCGCCGGGAGCGATCACGCCACGATGCGGACATGGAGCGGCTCGGTGGTGGCCTTGCCCGAGGGCAGCTTCACGCCGATCTTGACCCACTCGTCCGGCGGCACCTGCGCCCAGTCGAACGGCACCCACGCCGTCTGCATGCCCTCCGGCAGGTCCTCCAGCGGGTCCTCGTCGAGCCAGCCCACCGCGGAGACGACCAGCTCCTTCAGCTCGTCCCCGTACTGGACGGTGATCGTGCCGTCCTTGAGGTGGTAGCCGCGCACCTCCATGCCGTCCTGGATGTCGCGGGAGCGCCGGATGGCGTCCACCGCGATCGGCCGCTGCCAGTCCTTGGTGATCTCCGTCTCCAGCGAGGGGGAGCCGCAGGTCATGAAATCGCTCCACATGTAGGAGACGATTTTCTGAACGTAGCGGCCGGCCATCGTGACGGCCTGGTCGAGGCGTTCCTTGTCGGTCTTGCCGCGGGTGCCCTGCGGGGCGCACGGGCGGTCGCCCGAGGGCTCGAACGCCTCGACGTTCGCCCAGAGCTGCACGTCGTAGCCGGCCTGGAGCATCTGCTCACGGGCCGCCGACATCTCGCGGTAGTAGTCGCGCGTCGAGCCGTGGTAGGCCGTGCCGTACGTGGTCTCGCCGACGACGGGGCGCAGCCGCGCATCGACCTCGGTCTCGCGCTGGTCGGGCCAGAACAGGCCGACCTTGCCGGTGCCGCGGCTGTCCTGCGGCGCGATGATGCCCACCCCGGTCTTGGCCAGCGCCACGAACGCCTCGGCCACCTGCTTGGGCGTCTGCCCGAAGGGGACGCGCTTGCGGGCGTCGAGGTAGGGGCTGATGAGGATGGGTTTGCCGGGCAGCTCCTGCTCCACGATCTGGTGCTGCTCGGCGTACACCGTGAGGGTGGGGTTGTCGGCGAGCGTGTCGGCCATCTGCACCTCGAACGGCTGGTAGACGCCGCCGAGCGAGGCGCGGTCGGCGAAGCGCGCGCCGTAGTCCTGAAGGATGCGGCGGGTCAGCGTCCTGAGCGTGTCCATGTGCTTGTCGTTGGCCCTGGTCGGCGTCTTGGGGTCGCGCGGCGCGAGCGGCAGCGCCGGGAAGACCTGCACACCGAACTGCTCGCCGAGATCGAGGAGCTGCGTCAGGCTGTCAGTGTCCGAGCCGGCGACGAGGATCATGTCGTACGGCTTGGGCTTGGTGAAGTCGCAGGTGGCGTCGTCGGAGCCGTCCATCGGGGTGAGCATGCGGAAGTACACCCGCTTGCCCACGGTGATCTTGTGTTCCATCTGGGGGCAGCGGAACAGGCCTGGCCCGAACGACTCGTCGGTGCGGTAGACGTACATGCGGGAGACGCGGTTCTTCGGGTTGGCCTGCCGCAGATCGCGTTCGGCCGCGTCGCGGCAGCTCAGGCCGTCTTCCACGCAGTCCTTGTAGAGCGGGTCGAGCTGGCCGTCCTTGGTCTGGACGCGCCCCTCGTCGTCGGGCTCGCGGAACTGCAGGCCGTAGCCGATCCTGATGACCGTGTCGCCACCGAGGTTGTGGATGTCCTCCAGCTGGTGGCGCCAGGTGCAGCGGTTCGACTTGGGGGTGATCCAGTAGCCGGTGACGGCGTACGGGGCCTTCTCCTTGGTCTCGAACGTTCCACAACTGTCGGTGATCTCGCTCACCTTCGGCGTGGGCTCCGTACGGGTCGGCGTCGCCTTGACCTGCTGGCTGGCCTTCTTGGGAGGTTCGTCCTTGGGGAGCACGACGATCACGGCCGCGACGGCGGCCAGGATCACAGCGCCGAGGAGCACGAGGAGCCAGCGCACGATGAGGAACCTACCGCCCTAGTGATCTGCCGAAGATAAACCGCTCGCTAGTTCTTGACGCCTAGTTCTTGACGCCGGCCCACGATTCGAGCTGGGCCACGAACCGCTTGGCCGAGTTGGGCCAGTGGTGGTTCGCCCGGGCCGCCGCGTAGCCGCGCGCGCCCTGCGCCCGCCGCTCCCGCACGTCGTCCCTCAGCGTCAGCACGGCCTGCGCCACGGCCTTCGGGTCCTCCCACGGTACGACGACGCCGCTGTCGTACCGCTCGACCAGCTCGACCGCGCGCGGGGACGGGGTCGTGATGACCGGGATGCCGTGGGCCATGTACTCGACGATCTTCGTGGGCATCGAGTGGCGGTAGTTCGGCTCGTCGTGCAGCAGGGAGAGCCCGGCCAGCGCGCCGTCGAGCCGCTTCAGCGCCTCGTCGTTCGGCATGAAGTCGCGCCACTCCAGCAGGCCCTCCGTGACGGCCTGGTTGAGCACCGGACGGCTCTGCGGGTCGGCGTAGCCGATCAGCTCCACCGCCACCCGGTACGGCTGGAGCAGCCGGGCCACTTCGACGGCGTCCATCACGCCCCGCGCCCTGGACAGCCAGCCCAGGTACACCACCCGGTCGTCGCCGGGCGGCGTGACCGAGTCGGGGACCCAGGTCTCGTTCGGCACGATCAGGTGGGCGTGCTTGAACCGGCCCGCGTAGGCCGTCTCGGCCAGCAGCAGGTGCAGGTGGCGCTCCGCCATGCTCTCCAGCATCCGGGCGAGGAAACGCATCGGAGGACGCAGCAACGACGGCAGCCACGGCTTGAGCGAGAGCGTCGCCGGGGTGTCCTCATGCACGTCCCAGACCACGGGCGGGCGGTTGCGCACGCCCCAGATCGCGAACAGCAGCTCGGGGTCGTGCACCATCACGAGATCGACCTTGCGCCGCATGCGCTTGAACAGCTTGCGGGCGGCCCAGACCGCGGCCACGCGTCTACGCTGCGCGGCCCTGGGCAGATCGACGCCGTTGACCCAAGGACGAGGAACGACCCCGTGGGCGGTGAACGAGGCGGCATACGTGACCTCATGACCGGCATCCACGAGGGCACGAATCTGCCTATGCAGAATCCTCGCGTCCTCGGGGTTATGCACCACCGTCATGACGAGCACGTGCACTGCGCGCAACCCTCCGTCGCTACAGCCGCTCGACGCGTTCACCCTCGGTGAGAACACCGCGGGTGTCGAGCACGAGCCTGGCCTTCGCCTCGACCATGTCGAGGTCGAACGCGGCGTGCTGCTGCAGCAGCAGCGTCACGTCGGCATCGACCACGGCCTCGGCCAGATCTTCTTCCCGTGGCACCGGGGTGCCGTCTACTGACCACTCCAGAACATACGGGTCAATGAACGAGAGCTCGGCGCCCAGTTCCAGCAGCGCACGCGCCACCGGCAGGGCCGGGGTCTCCCGCTCGTCGGCGATGTCCGGCTTGTAGGTCACGCCGAGCATAACCACCTTGGCGCCGTTTACGGCCTTTTTATGCCGGTTGAGCAAACGCTGTACCCGTGCCACCACATAGGACGGCATCCGCTCGTTGATCTCCTGGGCCAGCTCGACGAACCTGAACGGGTAGCCGAGCTTGCGCACCGTGTAGGACAGGTACGACGGGTCGACGGGGATGCAGTGACCGCCGACGCCGGGACCGGGCAGGAACTTCTGGAAGCCGAACGGCTTGGTGGCCGCGGCCTCGATCGACTCCCACAGGTCGATCCCGAGCTCGTCGCAGAAGATCGCCATCTCGTTGACGAGGGCGATGTTGACGTGCCGGTAGGTGTTCTCCAGCAGCTTGGCCATCTCGGCCTCGCGAGTGCCGCTGACCGGCACGACCTGCTCGATGAACTGGCCGTAGAACGCCGTCGCGCGATCGCGGCAGTTGTCCGTGTAGCCCCCGACCACCTTGGGCGTGTTGCGCAGCCCGAACTTGGGGTTGCCCGGGTCGATCCGCTCGGGCGAGAAGGCCAGGTGGAAGTCTTCCCCCGCCACCAGACCAGAGCCCTCGAGGATCGGGCGGGCCACCTCGTCGGTGGTGCCCGGCCACGTCGTGGACTCGAGCACGACCAGCGTGCCCTTGCTCAGATTGCGCGCGACCGACCCGGTGGCGCCCTCGACGGAGGAGAGGTCCGGACGGTGGTCCTCGTCCAGCGGAGTGGGCACGCAGATGACGATCGTGTTGCTCCGGGCCAGCACGGTTTCGTCGAGCGTGGCGCTGAACCCGTTGGCCAGCATGTGCTCGAGGTCGGCGTCGGTCAGGTCATCGATGTAGGACTGTCCGGCATTGAGCGCCTCGACCTTGCGGGCGTCGACGTCCACGCCGACGACCCGCAGACCGGCGGCGACAGCCTCCTTGGCGAGAGGCATGCCGACGTAGCCCAGACCGATGACAGCCAAGTCGATTTCTGTCACAGCTGTGCCTTAGGGAGCCGGAAACAACACTTCATGGTCGCAAAGGTTATCTCAAGTCCACCTAGCTCACGCCTAATGCGACCGAACCCGTCAGAACAGACAGCCAATTCCAAGGTCATGATTCGGTAATGGATCGGTAAAGAGCCTGGTAGGTTTCGGCAACGCGGCCCCAAGTACGCTTGGCGGCCACCTCGGCCCGGCCCGCCTCACCCATCGCCGCACGCCTGGCGGGGTCCTCTCTGAGCCCGGCGAGCGCCTTGGCCAGCGCGGCCGGATCGCCCGGCGGCACCAGCAGCCCGGCGCCGTCGGAACCGACCAGCTCGGACAGCGCGGGCAGGTCGCTGAGCACGACCGGCTTGCCAAGCGCCATCGCCTCGACGGGCTTCAGCGGCGTGACGAGCCGGGTCACCCGCAGGTCCTCGCGCGGGCAAGAGAAGATGTCGATGGCCGCCTGGGCCTGCAGGGCCTCGTCGGGGCCCACCCGTCCCGGCAGGAGCGCGTCCGTCAGCCCCAGCTCCTCGACCAGCTCCAGCAGGGCAGGACGCTCGGTGCCGTCGCCCACGATGAGCACCCGCACCGGCGAGCCCTCGTCGCGCAGCAGCGCCGCCGCCCGCAGCAGCGTCGCGAACCCCTCGTAGCCCACGATGCTGGACACCGAGCCGACGACGATCTCGTCCCTCGCGATGCCCATCGCCGACCTGAACGTCTCGCCGTCGTAGGAGGCCGTGAGCAGCGAGTCGTCGACCGCGTTGGGCGCCAGGAAGATCCGCTCCCTGGGCACGCCCCGCTCGACGATCTCCGTGGCCATCGTCTCGGCCAGCGTGACGACCGCGTCGGCCTCACGCATCAGGAACGCCTCGCGTTCGCGCTGGAGCACGTGCCGCTGGCTGCCGATCCGGCCGGGGTCGCGGGAGGCCCAGGTCTCCTCCAGGAAGCCGCGGACCTCGTAGACGAACGGCGTGCCCGTCCGGTCTCGTACGGCGTGCGCGATGGAGCCGTTGCGGTGGTCGGTGGCGGCGTGCAGGACCTGGGGCCGGAGCTGCTTGACGAGCTTGGTGACCCCCTCGGCGCCCCTGATGATCCGCCCCTGGGTCTCGAACGGCATCTCACCGTGCCCGTCGGGCAGCAGCCGGTGGTAGGGAATGCCTTCGAGCTCCTCGAACGGCGCCGCGTCGGCGTGCCCCTGCAGCATCGGCCAGCCCCAGCTGGTCACCACGTGCGGATCCAGGCCCTTGGCCTGCTGCGCCATGACGATGCGGTGCGTACGGACCGTGTAGCCGGCCTGCGTGTACGGCAGGGCGTTGGTGACGCAGTGGAGGACCCGCCCGGCCACCCGGTCCACGACGGCCACCTTGGGGCCCGGCGGGATCGGGTCGGGGCTGATCGCGGCCAGCTCGCCCCGGTAGTAGGCGGCCCTGCGCTTGACGAAGGGGTATTTGGTGTGCGCTTCGAGCACGGCCGCGGCCTCGGTGATCCGGCCCTGGTCCCAGTGCTCCTTGGCCTCGTTCCACGGCCCCTTGAGCACCCGCATGCTGAACTTGCGGACCGCGCGCCTGGCCCTGCGGGCGACCGGCCAGGCGACCTTGCCCACGACGGGGCGGAGCGCCGGCGGGAGGGACTCGGCCGCCGCCTGCGCGACGCGCACCGGATCGGCCTTCACCTTCGTCATGACGACGCGGGAGACGATGATCGGATGCTGTACGAAGCCCCTGATAAGGCCGCCGACACCGGCACGAGCGGACTTGGCGGATACCTTGCCGTCAGGTCTGGGAGAGTCTTCACGACTGGCGTCGGATGCCACGCGGTGACCGTACCATAGGCAGCGTTTTTTCCCTTCCGCTATGAAAGGCGAGGTCAATGAGGGAGAACCCCCTGGTCCTGCACGTTCTGGGCGCCCGTCCCAATTTCGTGAAAGCGGCCCCGGTGGTGCGAGCACTCGGTGAACTCGGCGTGCGGCAGGGCATCATCCACACCGGTCAGCACTATGACGCGCTGATGTCCGACGTGTTCTTCGCCGATCTGGGGCTCCCGGAACCGGTGGCCAACCTCGGGGTCGGCTCGGGCAGCCACGCGAAGCAGACCGCGGCGCTCCTCGTCGGCCTGGAGGAGGTCGTCCTTGAGCACGATCCCGACCTGGTGGTGGTCTACGGCGACGTGAACTCCACGCTGGCCGCGATCCTGGTCTGCGCCAAGCTGGGGATCCGCACCGCGCACGTCGAGGCGGGCCTGCGCTCGTTCGACCGGGGCATGCCGGAGGAGGTCAACAGGATCGTCACCGACTCCCTGTCGGACCTGCTCTTCGCCACCTCGCCCGACGCGCTCTCGCATCTGGCGGCCGAGGGCGTGCCCGCCGGCAAGGTGCACCTGGTGGGCAACCCCATGATCGACAGCCTCTTCTCCGCGCTGCCCTCGCTGGACCCGGCGCCCGTGGTGGCGCGGCTGGGCCTACCGGCTCGTTATGCGGTGGCGACCCTGCACCGCCCGGCGAACGTGGACACCCCCGAGGCGGCCAAGGAGCTGGTCTCGGCCGTGCTGGACGTCGCCCGCCAGATCCCGATCGTGGTGCCGATCCACCCCAGGGGGCGTACCCGGCTGGCCGAGGCGGGCCTGGTCGACGGCCCCTCGGTCAAGGTCATCGAGCCGCTGGGCTACGTGGACTTCCTCTCGCTCGTCCGGGGGGCCGCGCTGGTGGTCACCGACTCGGGCGGCGTGCAGGAGGAGACGACGATGCTGGGCGTGCCGTGCCTGACGGTCCGGCCCAACACCGAGCGGCCGATCACGATCACCCACGGCACGAACCGCCTCGTCACCCCGGCCCTGCTGCCGGCCGCCGCCGGGAAGGCCCTGTCCGATGGCGCCGCGACGCCGTCGGGCGAGCTGCCGCCGCTGTGGGACGGCGCCGCCGGGCCGCGCATCGCCCGCGTCATCTCGGCCTGGCTCAAGGGGGACAACCTCTCGCCCGCCGCACAAGGTGTGCGTTCCGAATAAGCCCCTCATTCCGTACGGTCTCCGCCGTACCATGACATACCTCCGCTAAGTGATAAGGCCCGTACATGCCCGAGACCCCCGAAGAGCCCACGTACCAGCGACTCGGTCCGGTGAACTGGCTGCCCGAGGAGCGCAAGCTCGTCGAGCGCTACGAGGCGGAGGTCAGGGAGCTGCGCCGCAGGCTGGAGATAGCCGAGGCCAAGGCCGCCTACGCCACCTGGAAGCTGGCGGCCACCCAGGCCAAGCGGACGTTCAAGCTGGGTGAGGCGCTGGGGTCGAAGAGCCCGGGCAAGGTGCTGGAGGCGGTCAGGTCCAAGGACCGGGCGCCCGCGGCGCCGACCCCGGTCACCGAGGCCGTCGAGACGGCCAACCACCGGCCGCCGCTGGTCGAGGTGCCGACGGTGAAGTGGCCGACCGGGCCGGTGAACCGGCCCGACCTCAAGGTGGCCGTCATCCTGGACGACTTCTCGCGGATGGCGTTCAAGTACGAGTGGGACCAGATCGAGTTCGGACTCAAGGACTGGCCGGAGATCTTCGCCGAGAAGCGGCCCGACCTGCTGTTCTGCGAGTCGGCCTGGCACGGGAACCAGGGCCGCTGGCGCTACCAGATGACCGGGACGAACGCCCCCAAGGACCCGCTGCGCGACCTCGTGGCGTGGTGCCGGGCCGAAGGGATCCCGACGGTCTTCTGGAACAAGGAGGACCCGCCGAACTTCGACTTCTTCATCGACACGGCCAGGCTGTTCGACTACGTGTTCACCTGCGACGGTGACATGCTGCCGAAATATCGTGAAACTCTGGGCCACGACCGGGTGGACGTGCTCCAGTTCGCCGCCCAGCCGCGCGTGCACAACCCGATCCAGCAGCGACAGGGCCGCCTGCACGACGTCGTCTTCGCCGGCATGTACTTCCGCGACAAGCATCCCGAACGGCGCGAGCAGATGGAGACGGTCGTCGACCCGATCCGCGAGCTGGGCCTGCACATCTTCGCCCGCAACGGCGAGGTCGACGAGAAGTACGCCTGGCCGGAGAAGTACCGGCCGCACATCGTGGGTGAGCTCCCCTACGACCAGATGCTCGCGGCCTACCGCATGTACAAGGTCTTCCTCAACGTCAACTCGGTGCTCGACTCGCCCACGATGTGCGCGCGCCGCGTGTTCGAGCTGTCGGCCTGCTCGACGCCGGTCGTCTCGGGCTGGTCCCGGGCGATCGAGGAGACGTTCGGTGAGCTGCTGCCGATCGCCCGCGAGCCGGTCGAGTCGTACAACCAGGTGCTGCACCTGATCAACAGCCCGGAGCTGCGGGCCCGGATGGGGCACCTGGCGATGCGCGAGGTGTTCGACAAGCACCTGTTCACGCACCGGGTGGACCAGATACTCCAGTTCCTCGGGCGGCCCGTCTCGACGCGGCCCCGGTCGATCTCCGTGGTGCTGCCGACCAACCGGGCCGCGCAGATCGAGCACGCGATCTCCTCGGTGGCCAAGCAGATCCACCGGCCGCTGCAGCTCGTCATGGTCCTGCACGGCCTGGACATCGACCCGGTGGTGGTGGCCGACAAGGCTCGCATGGCGGGCATCTCCGACGTCGTCGTGCTGCCCGCCTCGGCCGAGCTGTCGCTGGGCGCCTGCATGAACCTGGGCATCTCCGCCGCCGACGGCGACCTGATCGCCAAGATGGACGACGACAACCTGTACGGCGAGCACTACCTGTCGGACCTGGTCAGGTCGTTCGACTACACCGACGCGGAACTCGTCGGCAAGGGCGCCCACTACTCCTACTTCGAGGGTCTCAACACCACCATGCTGCGGCTGCCGGGGCTGGAGCACCGGTACTCCTTCCTCGTACAGGGCGGGACGTTCCTCGGCAAGGCGGACATGTTCCGGTCGTACGGCTTCGCGGACATCACCCGGGGCGAGGACACGCACCTGGTCCGCAGGCTCAAGGAGGACAGCGTCAAGATCTACTCGGCGGACCGGTTCAACTTCGTCTACTGGCGCAGCGCCGACGCCGCCATGCACACCTGGCAAGCCGACCACATCAAACTCACTAGAAATGCGCAGTTTTCCTTCGTGGGTCGGCCGGACGCGCACGTGCTTATCTAGCTTTTCTTTTACGGCCGGCCCGGTGGGCCCCAAGCGCCGTACGGGGCTGGGGCCTGTCCAGGGGCACGCTTCTCCGGTGGAGCGTGCTTGTCGCCGTGACGTGCGTCTTCTTGGCCGGTGGAGTTGTCGCCGCTCTCCGTCAGAGTGGGTAGTCCTTCAGCTTGATAGCGTTCGCTGCCTTGGTGGTCATGTTGTTCAGCAGGCCGATGAAGGCCTTGGTCGTGAGGATCTTGTGGGCGGCGTCACGGATGGTGATTCCCCTGCGTGTCTTCGGGGCGAAGAAGCTGCCCGCGTTGCCGGCCACACGTTGGCAGGCTTTGGCGTAGGGGCGGATCGCCGTTTCGTAGGCGGCGAAAGCCGCTTCGTGGTCTGCGTTCATGGCCAGTTCGCCGGCCAGGACGTAGGAGGCGATCAGCGACATGCCCGCGCCCATGCCGCCCATCGTGGCGCCGTAGCCCGCGTCTCCCACCAGGGCCACTCGGCCCTTGGTGAAGTGGTCCATGTGAACCATGCTGATCGAGTCGAAATAGAAGGTGCTCGAACCGTCGAGCGCCTTCAGGTGGGTCGGCATTTCCCAGCCCATTCCCGTGCAGGCCTGCGCCACGAGGTGTTTCTGCTGGGCGATGTCCCTGTAGTGGTAGGCCAACGGCGGAGACGCGAAAACCACGGTGACGCCGCCGCCCTCTGGGGTGGCGTGGACCACGGCGCCGCGGCCGGGCTCGCTGTAGAGGACGGAGCGGTTCACGGGGTTCAGCAGGTCCGGCACGCTGTAGAGGGCGACGTAATAGCCCGAGGACTTGACGTAGTCGTCCTCGGGGCCGAAGGCGAGGCGCCTGACGTTCGAGTGCAGGCCGTCGGCGCCGATCACCAGGTCGTAGGTGCCCTTCCTGCCGCTGTCGAGGGTGAGGTCCACGCCGTCCGCGGTCTCGGTGAGTGTGGCGATCGAGTCGTCGAAGATGTACTCGGCGCGGTCCTTGGTCAGGTTGTACAGCAGGCGGCTCAGGTCGCCTCGGGCGATCTCCACGGCGCCGCCGGTGAACGAGGCGGGCAGGGACGCCTTCGTGGCGCCGGTGCCGTCGATGATCTCCAGGGGGCCCGGGGCGGTCTGCCAGCGGCGGATCTCCTCCAGGATGCCCATCCGCTTCAGCATGGTCAGGTGGGCCTCGCCGCGGAAGTCGACCGCCTGGCCGCCCTCGCGCAGGGCCGGGGCGCGCTCCACGACCGTGACCCGGTGGCCGGAGCGGGTCAGCCAGTAGGCGAGCGCGGGGCCCGCCAGGCTGGCGCCGGAGATCAGGATGTTCTTGCTGTTCATGGGGGTGCTCCCTCGTCGTCTTCCGATGACAGGAAGCCTCGGCGAGGGCGCGCACCGCGCACGCACCGGCCACGCACCGGCCCACCGCCCACCGGTGACCGGCCGTCACCTCCGGGCCGGTGACCGGCGGTCAGTGCGGTGTCATCGGGTGATGCGGGCCAGGTTCTGGTCGGCCAGGCCGGCGAGGTCGAACAGGTCGGCGGGCGCCACCTGCTGCCCGACGACGAGCATGCTCATGATGACCTTGCCGCGCCGGATGACCACCGAACCGACCTGCGCGTCGCTGTGGCCGCCCGACGCGGTGGTCAGGTAGGCGCGCGACTCGTCGCCCCGCCTGGGCATGTCCAGCGCGCGCGTGCGGTAGGTCACCCGGGTGCCGTGCACGACGGCCCCGTAGGCGGCGCACTGCGCGGGCAGCGGCGCGGGGAAGGCGGAGGCGGGCATCGACACCAGCGCCTGGGTGATCGAGCCGTGGTCGGAGGAGAACGCGACCACGGCGGCGGGCGCGCGGCCGACCTCGGGCTTGGCGGCGTCGAGCCGGGCGGCCCCGGCGCACTCGGGCCGGTCGAGCTTGGCCTGGCGGACGGCGTCGAGCCCCTGCTTGGTGGACTTGAGCGAGCCGAACGCCCCGATCTCCGGCCCGTACGCCAGGGTCATGCCCTTGGGGGTGGGCAGCAGGCCGGCCCGGAGCCTGGCCGCGCCGGGCGCGGGCCGGGACGGGGACGGAGCGGACGTCGGGGGCGCGGACGGCATCGGGGGCGCCTCCACGACCTCGTCGGCGGCACATCCCGATATGACCATCATGCTCAGACAAAGGATGGAAAAGGCCTTAAGCATGAATTCTCCACCTCACTCAAGCGACTTACCATAAAACGCTAGAGGAAGTGCGGACTAACGAGCTGAGTAACGGCGCTATTCGCGGAATTCAGGGGTTTCGCGAACGACCTCGGAGTTTGCTCCATTGGGTGTGGGTGGCGCGGCTACGGCTTGCTCCGATGCGGGCCGGTTGAGCAGCGTCCTGGCCAGGCCCAGACCGGCGCCGCCGAGCGTGAGCGCCTTGGCCAGCATCTCCTCCACGCCCTGAGCACCGTTGAGCACCACCATGTGCTCGACGTTGCCGAACGCCTTCGCGCCCGCCTCGACCACCTCGGGCCAGCGCTCGGCGAGCTGCTGGGCGACGACCGCCTCCTGGTTGCTGGCCAGCGCTTCGGCGCGGGCCTTGATGGCGTCGGCCTGCGCCAGGCCCTTGGCCCGTGCCGCGTCCGCCTCGGCCATGCCGCGCAGCCTGGTCGCCTCGGCCTCGGCCTCCCCGCGCAGCCGGATGCTCTCCGCCTCGGCCTGAGCCCGTGACACGGCGGCGCGCCGGTCCGCGTCGGCGAGCGTGACCTGCTCGTAGGCCCGCGCGTCGGCCGGCCTGCGCACCTCTCCTTCCAGGCGCTTCTCCGCGAGCTGCGCCTCCAGCTCGGCGGCCGTCGTCTGCTGGACCACGACCTCCTGGCGCGCGGTGGCGTCGGCGAGCGGCCCGGCCTGCTTCGCCTTGGCCGCGGCCCGATCCATCTCCGCCTGGTAGCCGGCCTGCTGGATCTTGGCCTCACGGATCGCGGCGGACTTCTTGATCTGAGCCTCCTGCTCGGCGGCGTTGGCCTCTTGGTCGCGCTGTGCCTCGGCGGTTCTGGCCAGCGCCGACACGGCGGCGGCGTGCGGGCGGCCGAGGTTGATGATGTAGCCGGTGGCGTCCTCGATCTCCTGGACCTGCATCGAGTCGACGATCAGGCCCAGCTTGCTCATCTCGTCGGAGGAGGAGGTGCGGATCTCGTTGGTGAGCGCGTCGCGGTTGATGATCAGGTCCTCGACCGTGAGGTTGCCGATGATCGAGCGGAGGTGGCCGGAGAAGAGCTGATGAGTCTTGTCGTCCACGGTCTTCTGCTGATCGAGGAAGCGCCGCGCCGCGTTGGCGATGGAGGCGAAGTCGTCGCCCACCTTGTAGATGACCACCCCGCGTACGTGTACGGGAATGCCCTGCTTGGTCACGCACTTGACTTCGAGCGCGGAGACCCGGCTGTCGAGCGAGATGCGGCGCGCGGTCTGGAACCCGGGGACGACCAGCGCGCCCTTACCCGTGACGATCTTGAAGCCGAGCGTCTCCCTGCCGCGCGCGCCTAAGCCGGAGATGATGATCGCCTCATTGGGCTCGGCGACGCGCCAGATCAGTTTGAAGGCGACGATGGCGACGAGGACCAGAGCGGCGATGATGCCGGTGGGGATCAAGTCCATGGCTACTCCCAGGAAGAAGTCACTGCCGACCAGACTTCCCGGCTCACCTGTTTGCGATGGTACGCCGGGTTATTGCGCTTTTCCAGAAGATTCGGAGCCGTTCGGGGCCGCGCCGTTGAGCAGCGCCCGGGCCAGGCCGAGCCCGGTGCCGCCGAGGGTGAGCGCCTTGGCGAGCATCTCCTCGACACCCTGAGCGCCGTTGAGCACGACCATGTGCTCGATGTTGCCGAACGCCTTGGCGCCCGCCTCGACCACCTCGGGCCAGCGCTCGGCGAGCTGCTGGGCGATGACCGCCTCCTGGTTCTCCTTCAGCGCCTGCGCCCGCGCGCTGATGGCGTTCGCCTCGGCCAGGCCCTTGGCCTGCGCGGCCTCCGCCTCGGCGAGCCCGAGCGCCTTCGCCGCCTCGGCATGGGCGAGTCCGCGTGCCTTGGCGGCCTGGGCCTCGGCCTCTCCGGCCACCTTGGTGGCCGCGCCGGCCGCCTCGCCGCGCAGCCGTACGGACTCGGCGTCCGCCGCGGCCGCCTGCTTGACCTGGGAGGCCTGCGCGACGGCGCGCAGCTCGGTCTCCTTGGCCTCCGCCTCGGCCTGGGCGATGCGGGCGTCGCGTTCGGCCTGGGAGAGCGTGACGGTCTCGTACGCCTTGGCGTCGGCGGGCTTGCGTACCTGTGACTGCAGCCGCTGCTCCGACAGTTGCGCCTCCAGCTCGGCGGCCCTCGTCTCCTGAACGACGACCTCCTGCCTGGCGGTCGCCTCGGACAGCGGACCCGCCTGCCTGGCCTTGGCCGCCGCCTGGTCGATCTCGGCCTGGTAACCGGCCTGCTGGATCTTGGATTCGCGTACGGCGGCCGCCTTGCGCGCGGCGGCGGCCTGCTCGGCCTCGGTGGCCTCCTGGTCGCGCTGGGCCTCGGCGATGCGGGCCACGGAGGCGACCTTGGCGGCGTGCGGCTTGCCCAGGTTGACGATGTAGCCGGTCTCGTCGTCGATCTCCTGGATCTGCAGCGAGTCGACGATCAGGCCCAGCTTGCTCATCTCGTCGGCGGCCGACGCCCTGGTCTCGCTGGTCAGCCGCTCCCTGTTGAGGATCAGGTCCTCGACGGTCAGGTTGCCGATGATCGAGCGCAGGTGGCCGGTGAACAGCTCGTGGATCGCGCCGGTCATGAAGTCCTGCTGGTCGAGGAAGCGCCGGGCGGCGTTGGCGATCGAGGACAGGTCGTCGCCGACCTTGTAGATCACCACGCCGCGGATGTGCACGGGGATGCCCTGCTGGGTGACACAGGAGACCTGGAGATTGGCCGCCCTGGTGTCCAGGCGCAGCCTCCTGGCCGTCTGGAAGCCGGGCAGCACGGCCGCACCCTTGCCAGTAATGATCTTGAAACCGAGGCTGTCCGGGCCCTCGCCGCGCCTGCGCGCGGCGAGACCGGAGATGATCAGGGCCTCGTTGGGCTCGGCGACCCGCCAGACGGCCTTGAAGAGCAGGATCAGCACGATGACGGCGGCGAGGATGCCACCGCCGAGAATGTAGGGCTCGGGGGACATCGGAGCCTCCCTATACGAGTGCTCGGGCGACGTAGACCGTCCGCGGCGGGAAGTAGTCCACCACGATCACGATCGTTCCGACGGGGAACTCCTCGTCAGGCACGGTCGGATGAGCGTAGAACGCCTCGACGCCACCCCTGACCGGCACCATGACCTCGCCGACGAGACCAGGGCCGATCTTGCCAGTGACCCTGCCCTGCTTGCCGACCACCGGACTCCCCCCGTCGTGATATTTCGGACGCTACTCCAAACAGGCATTCGCGGTAATAGGTCACGCAAAATGTTTCTCGAAGCACTGCGCGGGAGGACGCGGCTTTTACCCGGAGTCGTGATGATCAGCGCATGAGTGACATGAACTCGCACTCGGCGCGCGACCTCGGGATGAACCGGCCTATTACCCGCCGGGACTTCTTGGACGGCGTCGCCGTGGTGGCAGGGACGATGGCCCTGGGCGCGTCGGCGAGCTGCGCGTCGCGGCCCGGCGGATCGACTGTCATCGGAACCCAGGCGCTGCTCGTCCCCCAGGACGTGGGCTCTCCGGCGAGCCTCACCGGCCTCCGGGGCGGGACGCCGGAGGCGCTCAGCGTCCCCCACGCGCTCCGCGACGGCCGCTTCTGGGAGCACGCGGGCTCCCCTGTGCCCACGGGCGAGCACTACGACCTGGTGGTGGTCGGCGGGGGCATCAGCGGGGTGAGCGCGGCCTTCGAGTGGCGCCGGCAGAGTCCGGAGGCGCGCATCCTGATCCTGGACAACCACGACGAGATCGGCGGGCAGGCCCGGCGCAACGAGTTCCGCCCCGCCGGGCGCGACGGCGTGCTGGTCGGCTGCGGCGGCTCCCGGTCGATCAAGACGCCCTCGGTGTGGACGCCCGAGGGCAAGGAGTTGCTCGACCTGCTCGGCATCAAGCTGGAGAGGTTGGGCGGGTACCTCGACCGGCACCTGTACGCCGGGCTCGGGATGCACCGCAGCGTGATGTGCGACCGGGAGACGTTCCGGGCGGACCATCTCGTCCGCCTCACCCCGGGCGTGGAGCCCAGGCAGTGGGTCACCCGGCTGCCGGTCGCCGAGCAGGCCAAGAAGGACCTCGTCATGCTGCACGAGAACCCGCCGGACTGGTTCCCCGGCCTGTCGCCGGAGCGTAAGGAGGAGCGGCTGGCGGAACTGACCTACTCCGACTTCCTGCTGAAGGTCTGCCGCGCGCACCCGGACGTCGAACTGTTCTTCCGGACCATGCCGAGCGTCGCATGGGGGTACGGCACGCAGGCGTTCGGCGCGATCGACGCCTGGGGCAGCGACTACCCCGGGTTCGGCGGGCTGGGGCTGGACGCCGGCAAGCCGTCGAGGTTCAGCTCGCCCAGCCTGAAGAAGGAGTGGAAGGTCGCCGACCCGAACGTCTACCACTTCCCCGAGGGCAACCAGGCGCTAGTCCGCATGATGCTGGGCCGGATGATCCCCGGCTTCGCCGGCTCCACCACCATGGACGGCATCACCACCGCCGCCTTCGACTACGCCCGGCTCGACCTGCCCGCGAACCGGGTCCGCTTCCGGCTGTCGAGCCCCGTCGTCTTCGCCCGCAACGACGGCTCACCCGACACCGCGACCACCGCGACCGTCGGCTACTTCGACGGCCACCGGGTCAGCACGGTCCAAGCCGGAGCGGTCGTCCTGGCCTGCTGGAACATGGTCATCCCCTACCTCGTCCCCGAGCTGCCCGACGACCAGAAGCAGGCGCTGCGCGACGCGGTCAAGATGCCGGTGCTGGACGCGGCGGTGCAGCTGCGCAACTGGGAGGCGTGGCGGCGCCTCGGCATCGACCGCACCCGCTGGACCGGCGCCTACTGGTGCCTGTCGGAGCTCGACCACCCGGTCGGCATGCCCGGCTACGACCACCCGAAGGACCCGGGCGAGCCGATCAACCTGCGCATGCTGGCCGCGCCGTGCCAGTCGGAGCTGGGTCCTGGGCCGGGCGCCGCCGTGGGCAGGCAGGAACTGCTCAACACGCCCTACAGCCGGCTGGAGTACACCATCCGCGACCAGCTCGCCCGGCTGCTCGGCCCGGGCGGCTTCGACCCGGCCAAGGACGTCGAGGCGATCACGGTCAACCGCTGGGGCCACGGGTACGCCCCGGAGTACTGCCGCCCGTGGCACTCCTTCTACCCCGACGGCCCGTTCCCAGCCGACACCGCGCGCCGGCGCTTCGGCAGGATCGCGATCGCCAACTGCGACTCCGTGCCGTCCGCCCGCGCCGACGCGGCCATCTCCGCCGCCCATCTGGCCGTCGCCGAGCTGCGGACATGAGGCTGTTACCTCAAACCGTGCTTCAGCGTGTCGAGGCTGGACTGCCAGAGCCGCTCCGCCAGGCCGGGGTCGGACATCGTGTCCGGGACCCGCTCCGGGGCCTGCTTCGCGAAATAGCGCCCGGCCCCTTTCTCGCCGTCGGCGTGCGTCGCCAGGTGCACCAGCGTTCGCGCGCCGTACTCGGGCGGCTTGGCGTATCCGGGCACCGCCAGGAACATCCGCATGATCCACGTCTCCGCCGCGAACCCGCTGCGGATCACACCCGGATGGAAACAGGTGGCCGCCACCCCGCGGGCCGCCAGCGCGACGGTGAACAGGGCATTCGCCTGTTTCGTATCGCCGTACTGGAGCCAGCCGTTCCATCGTCGCTGCTCACGCGACAGGTCGGCCGGATCGAGCCGGCCGCTTCTGCCTGCCCGCGAAGAAGTGGTGACTACCCTGTCAACCCGATCTGTTAGAGAATGGGTCAACAGAAAGGGGGCCAGATGGTTGACCTGAATCATCAGTTCGTGACCGTCCACCGTAATCTGGCGCCGCGGACTCATCACGCCCGCGTTGTTGGCCAGCACGGCAATGCGCTCATAACGCTCACGCAGCACCGCCGCCAACCTACGAACGTCGTCAAGCGATGTGTAATCGCAGGTCAAAACATCGGCTTCGGATCCGCTCAACCCGTCGGCCACGGCCTTGAGCCGAGACTCGTCCCGGCCGACGAGCACCACCCGGTGTCCCCGTCGTGACAGCTCGCCCGCCGCCGCGGCGCCGATGCCGGCACTTGCCCCAGTAATCACGCTAATCAACGCGTTCCTCCCCCTGCGCCGGAAGCATAATCGGTGCTAGTCTCCTGTGCGATCTTCCGGAGGTGTGTTTACACAGAGTGTGGAAATGCCCCTCGACTCCGAGGTTGGGACATGGGCTCGCAAAACCGGTCAATTCGGTTCAAGATCTTCTTATTGCTGCTGCTACCCCTCCTGTCTCTGAGTGCGCTCTGGGGCTTTGCCCTCAATCTCACCGTGGGTGACGGTCAAGCCCTCCTAAGAGCCAACACGCTTTATCAGACTATTGGTGTCACCTCCACCGACCTGGGCTTACAGCTCCAAGCCGAGCGGGCCCAATCGGCCGTGGCGGTCACCACCCGTCAACTCACCCAGGAGCTCGGTGCGCAGCGCGCCGCCACCGACAAGTCCGTCGCCCGCTTCCAGAAGTCCGCTGTCGAGGCCGGCGACGCGATCATGCCCGACCTGCGCGGCTCCCTCGACACCCTCAACGGCGAGCTCAACCGGCTCGGCTCCATCCGCGCCGACATCGACGGCGGCAACAGCTCCCGGCTGACCAGCCTCAACGAGTACAACGGGGTCCTCGACGCCATCTTCCGGCTCTATGACCACCTCATCTCGCTGCCCGACCTGCAGATCTTCCAGCAGGCGTCGTCGCTGCAGGCCATGGGCAACGCCCGGGAGATCATCGCCAGGGAGCACGCGCTCATCAGCGGCGCGCTCATCGACCACCGGCTGACCGAGCCGGAGCTCACCGAGTTCACCGAATACGTCGCGACCCGCAAGTTCCTCAGCGCCCGTGGCCAGGCCGGGCTCGACACGGCGCTCCGCAAGCCGTACGAGCAGATCTTCGCCGGCGAGCCGTTCAGGGACTTCACGGCGATGGAGACGCGCATCATCGCGACCGGCGCCCCACCCGCCGACGGCACGGATTGGAACGCGACCGTGGACCGGCTCGCGGCGCAGCTCGACCGGCTGGGCGTGTCGTCCTCCGAGGTGCTGAGCGGGCGCGCGCTCGACGCGGCCGGCGCGACCATGGTGAAGATCGGCAGCGCTGGCGGTCTCGGGCTGATCGCCGTGCTCGCCTCGATCATCATCTCCGTACGCTTCGGCCGCCGCCTCGCCGGCGAGCTGGCCGCGCTCAGGTCCGCGGCCGTGGAGCTGTCCGACGACCGGCTGCCCGGCCTCGTCGACCGGTTGAGCCGGGGCGAAGAGGTGAACGTCAAGGAGGAGGCCAGACCGCTCGAGGTCAGCGGTGCCGCCGAGATCGTGGACGTGGCCAAGGCGTTCGGCTCCGTGCAGCGCACCGCCGTACGGGCCGCCGTGAGCCAGGCCGCGATGCGGCGCGGCATCGGCCAGGTGTTCCTCAACCTGGCCAGGCGCAAGCAGGGCCTGCTGCACCGCCAGCTCGCGCTGCTCGACGGCATGCAGCGCCGTACGCACGACCCGGACCGCCTGGAGGAGCTCTTCCGCCTCGACCACCTGACGACGCGCATGCGGCGCCACGCGGAGAGCCTGATCATCCTGTCCGGCGCCGCCCCCGGCCGGGCCTGGCGCAAGCCGGTGCCCGTGGTCGACATCGTCAGGGCGGCGATCGCCGAGGTCGAGGACTACACCAGGGTTACCGTCGAGGCCATGCCCGGCAGCGCGCTCGACGGCGCCACCGCCGCCGACCTCACCCACCTGGTCGCCGAGCTGGTCGAGAACGCCACGATCTACTCGCCGCCCAGCACGACCGTGGTGGTGCGCGGCGACCTGGTGAGCAACGGCTACGCGATCGAGGTGGAGGACCGGGGCCTCGGGCTGTCGGCCGGCGAGTACGCCACGTTCAACGCGCTGCTGGCCAACCCGCCGGAGTTCGACCTGGCCGACAGCGACAGGCTCGGCCTGTTCGTGGTGGCCAGGCTGGCCGAACGGCACGGCATCCAGGTGCTGATGCGCCGTTCGCCGTTCGGCGGCACCACCGCGATCGTGCTGGTGCCGCGCAGTCTGGTCAACGACCAGGCCGCACTGACGGCAGGCAGCGGTGAGACGCCCGCGCTGCCCAGCCGTACCAAGAAGAAAGCACTCGCGGTGGTGAACGGCACACACGCCGGGCTGCCAAGGCGAGTGAAACAGGCCAACCTGGCACCCCAGCTCAAGACGGACGAGCCGTCGGAGCCGGATCCGGAAGAGAAGACAGAACGCTCTCCCGATGAGGTACGGGACCTGTTCTCCGCCTTCCAGCGGGGAACCCAACGCGCCCGAGAAGAAGCGAATGAAGAGGGGGAGGCATGAGTGTGCCGACGACCAACACCGGTGAGCTGAACTGGCTCCTTGACGACCTGACGACCAGGGTCGGAGCAGTACGGCAGGCGGTCATCCTGTCGACCGACGGCCTGGCGGTCGGCTACTCCAAAGGGCTGACCCGCGAGGACGCCGAGCACCTGTCGGCGGTGGCCGCCGGGTTCCAGAGCCTGGCCCGCGGCACGGGACGGCATTTCGGCGGTGGCGACGTACGTCAGACCATCGTCGAGATGGAGTCGGCGTTCCTCTTCGTGACGGCGGCCGGGCAGGGCACCTGTCTGGCCGTGCTGGCCGACGCCAACGTGGACGTCGGGCACATCGCGTACGAGATGGCGATGCTCGTCAAGCGGGTGGGCCAGCACATATCCACCAACCCCCGGGCGACATCGTCATGAAGGAACCCCCGCGGTGGCTTGACGAGGACGCGGGGCCGATCGTCCGGCCCTACGCCCTCATACGCGGGCGCACCAGAACCTCCGGAGAGGTGTTCGACCTCATCGCGAGTGTCTCGGTCGTCGGCGACCCGGCGCACCACGACCTCGAACCCGAGCAACAACTCATCCTTCGGGCCGCACGTAACCCGATCTCGGTGGCCGATGTGGCCGTCGAACTCGATCTGCCCGTAGGCGTCGTCCGAGTGCTTCTCGGCGACCTGCGTGACCACGGCCTCATCTCGGTGACGTCGCCCTCAGAGACAGGCCCGCGCCCGAATGAGCGCATTCTCAAGGAAGTGATCAATGGACTCCGTGCTCTCTGAGGACCCAGTCGCGCTGAAGATTCTCATCGCCGGGGGGTTCGGCGTGGGCAAGACCACGCTGGTCGGATCGATCAGTGAGATCAGGCCGCTACGCACGGAGGAGGTGCTCTCCGATCGCGGCGTCGGCGTCGACGATCTCGACGGTGTGGAGACCAAGACCACCACCACCGTCGCGATGGACTTCGGCCGCATCACGATCCGCGAGGGGCTGGTCGTGTACCTGTTCGGCACCCCCGGGCAGGAACGGTTCTGGTTCATGTGGGACGAGCTGTCCTACGGCGCGCTCGGGGCCGTCGTGATCGCCGACACCCGCCGGCTGACCGACTGCTTCCCGTCCGTCGACTACTTCGAGCAGCGCGGCACCCCGTTCGTGGTGGCCGTCAACTGCTTCGACGGCGCCGACCGGCACAGCGTGGACGACGTGCGGATCGCGCTCGACCTGGACGAGGACGTGCCCGTGCTGCTCTGTGACGTACGGCGGCGCACCTCGGCCAAGGAGGTCATGGTCACGCTGGTCGAGCACTCGCTGAGGACGCTGACGTCGGCGAACTAGCAGCGGGCTAGAGCGCCCGCAGACCGTCGATCACTTCCCTGAGCAGGCTCTCCGTAGGCGTCGTGGCCTTGTTGAGCGGCGGCCGGACCGACACCAGACCGTAGTCGAGCAGATCTCCGAGCAGGACCCTGGCCACCCCCACGGGCAGGTCCAGCTCGGCGGCGATCTCGGCGACCGGTCTGGTCTGCCCGGTGACGCAGTCGACCAGGCGGCGGTGCCGGGCGCTCAGATCCGCCTTGGCCGGCGGCGGCTGGCCGGTGGCCATCACGGTCGCCAGCAGGTCGAGTTCGGCGGGCGAGGAGGACTTGGTGCGCCCCCTGGTCACCGCGTACGGCCGTACGACGGGTCCGGCCTCCTCGTCAACCCACTCGTCGGGCTCACGGGTCACGATTGGGATCCCCCATCCTGATCGCTGTCCTGCCGCCCGCGCTGCCAGCCGGACTGGAGCGAGGAGAGCAGGGCTCTGGCCTCCTCCGGCGAGCGGCCCGCGGGCGAGCGTACTTCCGCCTGCTCAGGGGGCGCCTCCTTGAGCCGCTGCGACAGGTTGGCCTGCCGCACCCGGCGGGGCAGCTGCGCCTCCTGGGAGCGCTCAGGGCCCGGCTTGGTCGTGCGCTGCCGGCGCGGGAGCTGGCCCGGGGCCGTCGTGTCCTCGGGTGTCCTGACCACCGAGACGGACACCGACTCCAGCTCGGGCACCCGCACCGGCGTCGGGAGGGCCTGAATCAGCCCCGTGGGCACCAGCACGATCGCGGTGGTTCCGCCGTAGGGGGAGGGCTTGAGCGTGACCGTGATGCCGTGTCTGGCGGCCAGCATGCCGACCACCGCGAAGCCGAGCCGCTCGGTGTGCGACGCCTCGAACTCGGGCGGGCTCGCCAGTTGCTCGTTGACCGCCTGGCGGGCTTCGGCGGGCATACCCAGGCCGCGGTCCTCGACCTCGACGGCGAAGCCCCTGCCGACCAGCTCGCCGCGGACCGACACCTCGTTGCCCGGCGAGGAGAAGGCGGCGGCGTTCTCGATCAGCTCCGCGAACAGGTGCATGAGGTCGGCCACGGCCGCGCCGGAGACCCCGCACTCCGGCATCGGGTAGACGCGGACCCGGGTGTACTCCTCGACCTGCGCGGCGGCGCCGCTCAGCACGTCCTCGACCGGGATGACGCCGCGCCACCTGCGCCCCGCCGAGCCGCCGGACAGCAGCACCAGGCCCTCGGCGTGGCGGCGCATGCGGGTCGTCAGGTGGTCGATCTTGAACAGCCGCGACAGCGCCTCGGGGTCCTCGGTCTCGCGCTGCATCTCGTCCAGCAGCTTGAGCTGGCGTTGCAGCAGCGACTGGCTGCGCCGGGCCAGGTTACGCAGCGCCTCGGAGACGCCCTGGCGCAGCTTGGCCTGCTCGACGGCCGCGTCCACGGCGGTGTACTGGACGCTGTCGAACGCGTTCGCCAGGTCGTCGATCTCGCTCGTCGCGCCGTCGCACATCTTGATGGGCGGCACTTCGGCCTGGATGTCGACGCTCTGCCCCTGCCGCAGCTTCGTCACGACGTCGGGCAGCCTGATCTCGGCCAGGTCGAGGGCCGTACGGCGGAGCGCCGCCAGCTCACGGCTGATCCGCCGGCCCACCCGGACCGAGATGAAGATGGAGAAGGCGACCGCGATGAGGCCGAGGACACCCGCCACCGCGGCCCGCACGATGATGCTGATACCCGCCGGCTCCATCCGGGCCAGGAACCGGTCCCCGTTGTCCCAGATGACCTGCGTGTAGTCCTTCAGCGCGGGGTCGACCATGCCGCGCCAGACCGCCGGATCGACCGGCCGGCCCGAGACGTAGCCGTCCAGCGTGCGCTCCATCGCGGCCCAGCGCACGGAGTTGGTGATCTTCTCGAACGGGGTCCGCAGCTCGGTGTCGAGGTTGGCCATGGCCTTGGGGAACAGGTAGCTCCGCGTGCCGTCGATCCTGGCGAGCATGTGCATGTCGGCCATGGACGGCTTGCCGTTCGCCGCGACGATCAACGCGCGCTCGCGGTCCAGCAGCTCGCGTACCTCACTGGCGGCGATCAGGCCCTGTGCCTGCTGAGCCAGCCGGACGTCGGTGGCGAGGGTCAGCGTCGGGTAGAGGCGGTGGACCGCGTCGGAGATCGACGAGTACTCGGTGACCAGCCCGCCGGGGCTCAGCCTGCGGTTGTCGACCTGCTTCCTGATCTCGGGCAGGCGCTCGACGGTCGCGAAGACCTCCTTCAGCCTCCCCTGCATCTCAGGGGTGAGGGCGGCCTGCGTCTTCTCCGTAAGTCCATTGTCGCTGAGCCGCTTCTTGACCTCGTCGACCTTGGCGCGCGTGGTGCTCAGCGCGGCCGGGTCGGTGACGTTGCCGGAGATCACCTCGGCGGAGGCGAGGCGCTCCTGCTCAAGGGTGTAGACCAGGAAGTCGGCGTGGCTGATGACGCCGTTCCAGATCGTGTCGACCTTCAACAGGTTCAGGGCCTCACCGGAGGTGGTGCTCGCGGCGAATCCCCAGAGTCCTACCAGGGATACCAGTGGGAGAACCAGCAGCGTCGAGATCTTGAATCTGATGGATCTGCCAGATGCCATGACGCCCGCTCCCGGATAGAAGATCGCGGGAGACAATAGCACCAATTGCGGCGGTTTTTAAGATCGACTAGCCACAAACTTAGGATATGTCCGGAAATTCACAGGTTGCTGGGCAATTGCTCGGCCCCATGCGAGCCGCACCAACCACGCCGCGAGCACCGCGAGCAACGCCACCTCCGCGCCCAGCAGCAACCGCTCCACCAGCCCGATCATCACCCGCTCGCCGGGCAGGGCCACATAGGTGATCGCCAGCACCCCGAGCCCGCCCGCCAGGGCCAGCCACTCGACCGTCCGCGCGACCGGCTTCCACGCCTCGTCGGCCGCCAGCCGGGGCACCAGCAGGGCCGCCGCGGCGGGCAGGCTGACGAACGCGGCCACCGACACGTAGCGGTGGATCTGCGCGGTCAGGGTCAGGTCGTGGCCGATCGGTGTGGTCGGGATGACCGCGGCGACGATCAGCGCGCCCGACCACACCCACAGCAGCCGCTCCGGTAGCCCCCGCACCGGTGCGTGCGCCGCTTTCAGCGCCTTCAGGAGAATGAGCGAACCGAGGCCCAGCACCATCATCGCCGCTTCCGTGACGCCCCCGCGGTCGGACACGGCGTACTCGCTGACGGTCACGTTGAGGGGGTTCAGGTCCGGGTCGGGCACGAGCTGCCCGACCACGATCCCGACCACCGCGAACACGATCGACCCGCAGGCGATGATGGGATAGAGCCTCTTTGCGGTCATGTCGCTACTTTCCCGCCCACCGCCCCCACCCCACATCAGGCCCCACCCCTGACCCGACCCTGATTAGGTATCGGGGTGTCTTAAGGGATCTTTTTGTTACGGCAGGCACGGGAGGACCCATCCGCCGACCGGGGCCGGCGGCCTTCCAGGGGCACGGTCCTCCGCCTCACCGGCTGGGCGCCGCTACGTGCGTCTTGTTTGCCGGGTTCTTCGCTTCACAAGCCCGAAGGGTCTCTGCCCACGCTGATCTCTTCGGCGATTCTGCGGAGTTCGGCCAGGTCAAGGCCTGGGGCCTTGGGCAACTGGCGCATCAGGGCCTCCATCACCACCGGCACCGGGTGGCCCGCCAGGCGGCCGGCGATCCCGTGGACAGCCCTGAAAAGTGCCTCATCTGTGTCGTGCATCCGCTCTCCTTGTACTAGGTCCGGGAGAACGGTACGGCGTCGCTGGGACAGTTTCGCGCTACTGCTCCAGCGTGTTCCGGAGCGCCGTGGAGATCTCGGCGAGATGTCCCAGCTGCTCGGGGGTGAGGACGTCGAACAGGCTCCGCCGTACCTCCTCCACGTGGCCGGGCGCGGCGGCGGCCAGCGCGGCGAACCCCTCGGTGGTGAGCACGGCGTAGTTGCCCCGGCGGTCGGAGTCGCAGCGGTGGCGCCGCACCCAGCCGCGCTCCTCCAGCCGGGCGACCGCGTGCGAGAGCCGGCTCTGCGAGCTCTGCGCCCTGGCGGCCAGCTCGCTCATCCGCATCGAGCGCTCGGGCGCCTCCGACAGGGCCACCAAGATCATGTAGTAGGTGTGCGGCATGCCCGCGTCACGCTGGAGCTGGCGGTCGAGCGCCTCGTTCACCAACTGGGTCGCGGCCATGAAGTCACGCCAGGTGCGCTGCTCGTCGTCGTCCAGCCATCGGGTCATGCGGCCATTTTACTTGAACTCTCATATACTTATCGGTAGCTACCGCCGAAAGGGGTTCCACCATGCCGGTCCAACGGCTCAACCACGCGGTCCTGTACGTACGCGACGTCGAACGCAGCGTGACCTTCTACCGGGAGGCCCTCGGCTTCAAGACCGTCATGAGCATGCCCGGCGCCGCCTTCCTCCAGGCCGCCGGCTCATCCAACGACCACGACCTGGGCCTGTTCCAGATCGGCGCGCAGGCGGGCCCGTCCACCGCCGGCCGGTCCGCCGTCGGCCTCTACCACCTGGCCTGGGAGGTCGACACGCTCGACGAGCTGGAGCGCGTCGCGGCCAAGCTGAGCGAGCTCG
Source organism: Nonomuraea sp. NPDC049269 (assembly GCF_043197155.1). Classification (NCBI taxonomy): domain Bacteria; kingdom Bacillati; phylum Actinomycetota; class Actinomycetes; order Streptosporangiales; family Streptosporangiaceae; genus Nonomuraea; species Nonomuraea sp. NPDC049269. The sequence goes on along the minus strand of NZ_JBICSO010000002.1, from coordinate 446,978 downwards.
GCGCGCTGGCGGGGGCCTCCGACCATGCCACCACCAAGGCGCTGTACGCGCACGACCCCGACGGGCTGGAGTTCGAGGTCTCGTGGCTGGTGCCCGCCGCGCTCCTCACCGACGAGGTGCTCGCCGCTCGTACCGGCATCCGGCCGCTCGACATCGCGGCCGACAAGGAGAGGTACGGCGGGCAGACGCGCGGCGGGGTGGGCGTCTCCATCCCCGCCTGATTGTCTGGCGTCGCATTTCTGGCTGGATGTACCGTGGCCTTATCCCACTCCCGCGCCTTGGAGAAGGGCCATGCCGAGCGATCCTGACCATGTTCTCGACGCCATCGACGGCGTCGTCGACGAATGGGAGACGCTGAGCGCCGACGCGATGCGCTGGGCGCCGCCCGAGAGCAAGACGGAAGATCTGCTCCACGAGGTGACCGAGATCTTCGGTCCGCTGGCGAACGCGCTTACCCAGGCGTTCCGCCCGCTGGGCGACGCCGTGACCCGCGCGCTCGACCACCTGATCGACGACGACGACCAGGAAAACTGACGATGACTCCCGCACCGGCCCGGCGGGCTTTACCCCGCCGCTCGGCTCCCTCGCGTCGGACGAGCCAAGCAGGCCGGCCGGGTCAGGCGGCCCTGTTGGGTCAGGCGGCCCTGTTGGGTCAGGCGGCCGCGAGCCGCATGGGGCGCAGGGCGCCGGTGAGCTTGGCGAGCTCGGCCAGCATGGCGTCGGCGGCGCCGGTCATCACGTCGTTGGCCTTGACCGTGCCGTCCTCGACGAACTGCGGGTAGAACGCCAGGTTGACGGCCTCGACCACCGGGATCATCTTCAGTGAGCTGGCCACCTGGCGCAGGCCGTTGACCGCCCGGGTGCCGCCGGACAGGCCGCCGTAGCTCACGAAGCCCGCCGCCTTGTGCTGCCACTCCTGGTGCAGGTAGTCGAGGGCGTTCTTGAGCACGGCGTTGAAGCTGTGGTTGTACTCGGGCGTCACGAAGACGTACGCGTCGCCGCGCTCGACGATGGCGCTCCACTCCTTGGTGTGCGCGTGCTCGTACTGCTTGAGCCTGGGGTGGTTCGGCTCGTCCAGGAAGGGCAGGCCGACCTCGGCCAGGTCGACCAGCTCGACGTCGAACTCGCCCCCGGCCACGGCCCGCTCGTAGAACCACTCCCCGATCGCCCGGCCGGCGCGGCCGGGGCGGGTGCTGGCGATGATCACTTGCAGTACGGGCTTGGACATGTCCTGCTCCTCAGTCTCGAAGGTCTAGCCACTCAACATTATTGAGTAACTACATATTTCTTAGCAAGTTGAGGAGTATGATCTGTCCCGTGAGCCTCCATTCGGTATGCACCCGGTTTCACACCGCCCTGGAGCTGATCGGGGCGCGGTGGTCGGGCGCCCTGCTGCACATGATCTTCAAAGGCACGCACCGCTACGCCGAGCTCAAAGCGGCCATCCCCGGAGTGAACGACACGATGCTCGCCCGGCGCCTGCGGGAGCTGGAGGCGGCCGGGCTCATCGAGCGGCGGGTGCTCGACACGTCCCCGGTCAGGGTCGAATACCACCTGACGGAGATGGGCGAGGAGCTGCGCCCCGTCCTGGACGAGCTGGTCGTCTGGGCGCACAAGTGGATCCCGCTCCCGGAAGACAAGGCCGAAGCCTCCTGAGCCTTCGTCAGGCGGCGCCCAGGTGCTCGGCGACGGCCCCGGTGACCGGTATGACCGTGGGCAGCGGCCGGGCGGTGAAATGCGCCGGCTTGTGGGTGCGCAACAGCAGCTCGCCGCTGCGCTCCCACTGGAAGCCGCGCTTGTTCAGCAGCCCGGCGAAGACCGCTCCGGCCTTCTCGGGATCGCGTTCGGCCAGCCGCCGGATCGGCACCGGCGAGACGTCGTCGCCCCGGAGATAGGCGCTGACGAGCTCGCGATAGGGCCGCTTGGCGATCAGGCCGGGGTCCAGGAAGACCTCCTCCAGCATGCCGAAGTCGGCGTAGCAGCCGAGCCCGGCGACCTCGTCGAAGATCAGCGCCACCGTCTCGGCCCCGGTCAGCTGCTCGGGCAGATCCTGCCCGGCCGGTGGGGCGCCGCCCAGCCGGCCCGACTGGTAGGCCAGGTAGCCGCGCATGCGGTCGGCCAGCTCGGCGCCCCGCAGCACGACCAGGTCGGCCCCGAAGTGGCCGATGAAGCACTGGCGCTGCTCGCGCTGCAGCTCCCTGGCCTGGGTCAGCAGCACCGGGTTGCGGAACACCCAGCCGGGATGCTCCAGCGCGATGTGCGCGGCCGTCGACAGGAGCGTGTCGCGGGCGGCGGCCGGGTGCACCGCCGGGGTGCCGCTGATCAGCCAGTCGAGCCCGAGCGGCACCAGCCTGCCCACGACGTACATGCCGGGCCGCAGCTCCTCGAACGCCGCCTCGCCCAGATTGGAGAAGGCCCGGTAGACGAGTTCGTCCACGAGGTTGAACAGCAGCACGGTCGCCCCGTCGACCACCCGCACCTCGTACACGCCCTCGACCACGTCCTTCCATCTCGACAGCAGCTCGACATCGGACCTGGCGAGGTCGGGCCGCTCGCGCAGGAACCGGTCGATGACCGTGTCGCCGCCGGTCAGCCGGTGCTGGTGGGCGAAGTAGTCGACGGGCAGGAAGGCCGCGGCCTCGTCGGCGGGCGGGCCGTCGGCGTAGAACCGGTCGAGCACTTCGCTCAGCTCGCGCCCGAACCGGCCGGAGGTGGCAAAGTGGATCAGCTCGGCCTTGAGCTCAATGGCGCGCGCAAGCATGGTCATCATCACTCCTTGTGTCCGAACAGACACTAACCGTCCCTGGCATGGTCGAGACGGCTCTTCCACGACTTGGGGTCACCACCTGCCACTAACCTGCCTTCTGTGAACGATGCGGCGCCCCTGGCGGGTCTGCGGGTCATCGAGCTGTCGAGCTACATCGCCTCGCCGCTCGGCGGGATGACCCTCGCCCAGCTCGGCGCCGACGTGATCCGGGTGGATCAGCTCGGCGGCGGCCCCGACCTGGGCCGATGGCCGCTGGCCCCGTCCGGCCGCAGCCTCTACTGGGCCGGCCTGAACAAGGGCAAGCGCTCCGTCACCGCCGACCTCCGCTCCCCCGCCGGCCGCGACGTCGTCGCCGCGCTGATCACGACCGCCGGCATCGTGCTCACCAACGCCGCGCCGCGCCCCGGCCTGACCTACGACGACCTGCGCGAGCGGCGACCCGACCTCGTGTACGCCCGGCTGCTCGGTCACCGCGACGGCCGCACCGCCGTGGACTACACGGTCAACGCCTCCCTGGGCTTCCCCGCCATCACCGGGCCGGAGGACCACGACGGGCCGGTCAACCACGTGCTGCCGGCGTGGGACGTCGCCTGCGGGCTGTACCTCGCCGTCGGGCTGCTCGCCGCCGAACGGCACCGCCTGGTCACCGGCCAGGGGCAGCGGATGGAGGTGGCGCTGCACGATGTGGCGCTGGCCACCGCGGGCAACCTCGGCTACCTGGCCGAGGCCCAGCTCTGCGCCACCCCTCGCCCGCGACTCGGCAACCACGTCTTCGGCGACTTCGGCCGCGACTTCGCCACCGCCGACGGACGGCGGGTCATGGTGCTGGTCCTCACCACGAGGCACTGGCGCGACCTGGTGGCGGCGACCGGCCTGGCGGAGGTGATGGCCGCGCTGGAACGCGCCCTGGGCGCCGACTTCCTGCGCGAAGCCGACCGCTACACCTACCGGGAGACGCTGGGCGGCGTGCTGGCGCCGTGGTTCGCCGGCCGTACCGTCGCCGCGCTCGAAGGGGCTCTGGGGTCCGTGCTGTGGGCCGAATACCGGGACTTCGGCGAGCTGGTCCGGGACGGCACGCTGCGCGACAGCCCGCTGATGGGCGAGCTCGCCCAGCCCGGCGTCGGGCCGCACCTCGCGCCCGGACCGCCCCTGGTCTTCGGCGGGCGTCAACTCCCGCCGCGTCCCGCGCCGGAGTTGGGGCAGCATACGGACGAGGTGCTGGGCGAACTGCTGTCGATGTCCACGACCGAGGTGGCCCGGCTCCGCGCTCAAGGGGTGGTGGGGGAATGACGCTCTCGGATTACGTACGCGACTGGCGTCCTGGGGTCGTGACCAGCGAAGACGTCATTTCGCCCGGCCCGGCGGCGGCTCTGGCGGCGGTGCTCGACGCGCCGCCTTCCGGTGAGCCGCTGCCGTTGCCGTGGCAGTGGCTGTACTTCCTGGAGTGGCCTGCGCAGGCCCGGCTCGGCATCGACGGGCATCCGGCCGAGGGTCACTTCCTGCCGCCGATCCCGCATCGGCGCCGGATGTTCGCGGGTGGGCGGATGCGGGCGCGGCGGGGGTTGGAGATGGGGCGGCCCGCCGTACGGACCGCTGAGCTGACGGCCGTCACGCCGAAGGAGGGACGGTCGGGGGAGATGCTGTTCGTGACGGTGCGCTACGAGTACCGGCAGGGTGGAGAGCTGCGGCTGGTCGACGAACAGGACCTGGTCTACCGCTCAGACCCACCATCTCAGGCAACGGCTCCCACGGCGGCGGTCGCCGGTGAAACCGCCGGCGCCGATGACGGTGCCGGATGGCGGCTTTCGATGACCGCCGCTCCGCCGCTGCTGTTCCGCTTCAGCGCGCTGACCGCCAACGCCCACCGCATCCACTACGACCTGCCCTACTGCACGGACGTCGAGCGCTACCCCGGCCTCGTCGTACACGGCCCGCTGCTGGCCGTCCTCATGGCCGAGCTGCCCCGCCGGTACGCCCCGGGCCGCCGGGTCACCGGCCTGACGTACCGCCTGCGCCGCCCCGTCTTCGCGGGCGAGCCGATCGTCATCACCGGCTCACCGGAGTCGGGACAACTGACCGTCCAGGACGCGGCCGGCCACCTGAGGGCCGAGGCGCACTTCACCTGACCCTTCATACCGTCTTGAGCATCCCGCCGTCGACGAAGTACGTGGCGCCCACCGAATAACCGGCCCGGTCCGAACACAGGAAGACGATGAAGTCCGCGACCTCCTCCGGAGTGGCGAACCGCTTGATCGGCGCGTGCTCCCGCGCGACCTCGTCGAGGTGCCCCTGCCAGTCGCCGCCGCTGTCGGCGGTCAGCTGCTTGGCGGTCTTCACCCAGTCGGGGGTGAGGACCAGGCCGGGGTTGACGCAGTTCACCCGGATGTTGTGGTCGATGACCTCCGTCGAGAGCGTCTTGGAGAACATCATCAACGCGGCCTTCGTCACGTTGTAGATCGGCTCGTACCACAGCGGCTGTACGGCGCAGATCGACGCGTTGTGCAGGATGACCCCGCCACCGCGCCGCCGCATACCGGGCACGAGTGCGCGGGCCAGCCGGACCGCCGCCATGACGTGCAGGTCCCAGTACGCCTGCCATTTCTCGTCCGGCGCCTCGAGTATGGTCTCGTTGGACCCGGCTCCGGCGTTGTTGATCAGGATGTCCGCGCCCCCGAAGCCCTCCTCCGCCGCCTCGATCAGCGCCGTGGTGCCTTCCACTGTCGCCACGTCGCACGCGACGGGCAGCACCCGTACACCGTGAGCCTCGACGATGCCGCGCGCCTCCTCCTCCAGCCGGTCGGCGGCACGGGCCGCGAGCACGAGATGCGCGCCCTCGGCGGCGAGCCCCCGCGCCACGGCCAGGCCGATCCCGGAGCTGCCACCGGTGACGACGGCGACCTTGTCCCTCAACCCGAGTTCCACGAATCCTCCCGCACTGTCCGCACATGCCCTCTCCATCATCGGGCACCATGGATCTTTCTCCCGGCGCGACACAGGAGGGTTCGGTATGGCGGAGCGAACACTGAGGGTTGCCGCGTACGGGGTGTGCATACAGAACGGTCAGGTCCTGCTGGCGCGGTGGATCTCCGCCGATGGCGCGGAGTGGGGATGGACCATGCCCGGCGGCGGATTGGAGCACGGCGAGGACCCCCTTGACGCGATGGTGCGGGAGATGCGGGAGGAGACCGGCTACGAGGTGGTCGCCGAGCGGCTCCTGGGGATCGATTCGCGGCGGCGTGCACTGGCCGGGCCAGAGGGCCCCATCGACTTCCAATCGCTGCGGATCGTCTACGCGGTGCGGATCGTCAGCGGTGAGCTGCGCCACGAGGTCGGCGGGACGACGGACCAGGCCGCCTGGTTCGACCTGGACGCGGTGGCGAGCCTGCCCCGGGTCGACCTGATCGACGCCGCCCTGGAGCTCCACCGCGACGCACCCCCGACGGGACGCATCGCCCAGACATAGGCGGCTTCATCGGCCGTTCCGGTGCTCCCACTTGCGCGTCTCCGGGTTCCAGCGGAGCGCGCCGCGGGGGCCGCTGAGATCGAGGTCGCGCAGCGCGGCCAGCGCCTCGTCCGTCGCGTCGGTACGCATGTGCAGGCGCAGGTGGGAGTGGGGATCGCTGACCACGATCAACGTGCTCTCGGCGGGTTCGCGGCCCTTGCCGAGCCTGCGCGCGAGCTTGCGCAGCTTGCCGCGGACCCCGTCGTAGGTGTCCTCGGCCATACGGCCGATCAGCGCCTCCACGAACGGGACCAGCGCGGACGCCGTCACGACAGTGGCGACGACCGTCACCCACTCCCCCGCTTCTGGGACAGTCGGTCTGGCCCGCCGGATCCTGTCCCGCATCGCGGCCGCCTCATCGGAATTACCGTGCCGTTCGAGGAACGCCGCGAGCCGCTCGCTGTCCCCCTTCCCCTCCAGCATCGACCGGGCTTCGGCCACGCGCCCCCGCCGCTCAAGGAACTCGCCCAGTGCCCGGGCTGATCCGGCCTCACGGTAGAGCAGCTCCGCGCCCTCCAGGTCGCCCTCGCGCTCCTGCAACTCGGCGTAATGCACCGCCGCCAATGCGGAGCCGAGATCGTACGCCTCCCGCATCCAGCGATCGGCCGCCTCCCGCAGCCCCTCCTCCTCCGCCAACGACGCGGCGATCTGGTAGGCCTCGCCGCCCGGTTCATCGGACTCCAGGCAGACTGCCAGCGCCTCGTCGTCGGCACCGCGCATCGCCAGCAGGAGGGCGAGCCTCGGACTCAGCGACCAGTCGAACCCGCCTTCGGTGGCGCGGCGCAGCCAGACCTCCGCCTCGGGCCGCCGCCCCTGCTCTTCGTAGAGGCGCGCCAGCAGCGAGAACGCCGTACGGTCCCCCGCCTCGGCGGCACGCAGGTAGAGCTGCTCCTGTTCGGCCGGATCCTGGCGGCCACGCCACGCGCCGAGCCTGCGCATGGCCTCGGTGGAACCCGCCGCCACCGCCCGCCGCACCCACGCGTCACCCTCCTCGGCCCGCGGCCCGTGCCGCCACGCGAGCCACAGGCCGATCATCGCCTCCGGGTCGCCGGCTTCGGCTCGTGCGTGCAACGTCTCTTCGTCGGCTGACTCCATAGATCCATCATGGTCGTCCGACCGCTTGACAGTCGCCACGGCCCGACCGAAAGAATCACGGCATGCGGCGGATATTAGGCAAGGCCGCCCTGGTAGGGGCCACGATCGGCGTGTCGGTGAATCTCGTCGGGGACTATTGGCCGCAGGGGTCAGGAGCCGATGACTTCGCCGGAGTCGTGGCGATGGCGCTTTCCCCTTTCCCGCTCGGATTACTGCTCGGCTGGGCGACCAAACTGCCGTATTGGCCCCTCGTGGGAGTGCTCGCGCCGTTCGCCATGTACGGCCTTGCCATGGTCGAGCTCCCATTCAGCTGGTGGATACCCGAGGGGAACCTGTTTCACCTGCTCACCTTCGCCGTCCCTGCCATGATCGGGTTTGTCCTCACGGCATGGCTGTGCGCCCTGGAAAATTGGGCGGTGGGCACCGCCATGGCCGGGACGATCGTTCTCGCCTGCTTGGCCGCGCCACCGGTGGCCGGGGCAATAAGCGAATCGGAACGGACAAGAGATTTCAAGAACTCCGGGGTGCCGCTGATCGCGCCCGTCATCCCGAACTATCGGCTCGCTTCCGTGGACGAGTGGCGCCTGCCCAAGATGGTCAGCCTCACTTATCATCCGACAGCGGCGGACAAGGTCGGCCCGGCGATCGCGGCCTATATCCAGCGGGCCACGGACGCCACTCCGAAGGCCGCCTGCGCGAATCCAATTCCGAACTATGGCTGGCAGCCGATCACGCCATGCAGGGAGATATCACCCGGCGTCTGGAGAACGCGCCTGGAGAACGAGTCCACCCTCCTGTTCGCCAGGCATGGCGACGCCCTGGTGCAAGTGGCCGGCCATGACTCAACAGAGGCGACCTTGCTCGCCATACTGCCGACGTTCCGCCCCATCACCGCGGAGGATCTGGCCGCACTCGGGTAAGGCTTGCCACCCGGCCTTCTCACCAGGCGAGGAAGAGCGCCTCGGGAGAGCGGTGGATGAGGGTGGGGGCCATGGTCACGTCTGTGCGGGCCAGGCGTAGGCCGGGGAGGTCGCGGATCAGGATTTCCAGGGTTATCCGCACCTGCTCCTTGGCGAGCTGCGAGCCCGGGCAGCCGTGTGGGCCGTGGCCGAAGGACAGGTGGCGGAAGGCCGGCCGGCTGATGTCGAACTCGTCAGGGCGCGCGCCGGCGTCCGCGTCGCGGCCGGCTGAGGCGAAGGAGACGAAGACCACGTCGTTCGGGTGCAGCTCGGTCTCGTTCAGTGTCACGTCGGTGGTGACCGTACGCCGGAAGCCCTGGATCGGCGCCTCGAACCGGGCCGCCTCCTCGATGGCCGCGGGGATGAGCTCCGGCTGCTCGCAGAGCAGTGCCCACTGGCGGCGGTCGCGTAGCAGGTTCAGCATGACCGTGCCGAGCAGGGCGGTCGTGGTCAGGTGGCCGGCCAGCAGCAGGTTCTGGACGTTGGACACGATCTCCCTGCGCTGGTCGAGCGTGAGGTCCTCGGATCCGGGCGCCAGGCCGCGGACCATCTCCGTGATCAGGTCGTCACGCGGATCCCTCCTGCGCGCGCGGACATAGCCGTCGAGCAGGCGCTGCAGGGCCACGATCTCTTTCGCGGCCTCGACCTGCCCGGCCTCCGTCAGCTCGGTGAACACCAGGTTCTCCGCTTGCTGCCCGCCCCTGATCGCGCCGGGGACGTCGGCGGGATCCAGGCCGAGCAGGTGGCCGATCACGTCGGCGGGCAGCGGTTTGGCGTACGCGTCCATCCACTCGACCTGGCCGTCCCCGGCGAAGGAGCCGATGAGCGCTTCGGCCCGTTCGGTGATGAACGGGAGCGCGGCGGCGACCCTGGCCGGGGACAGTCCTCTGGTGAGGGGCCGGCGCAGGCGCCGGTGCGCGTCACCATCGGCGCCGAGCACCGCCTGCACTCCGCCGAATCCCTTGACCAATTCCGAGAGCGCGGCCTTGCTGGGCAGGTAGTCGGGCCGCAGCGCACCGGCCGAGGAGAACTGCTCGGGCTTGCTCAGCACCTCGCGTACGTCTTCGCGTCTGCTCACCAGCCAGGCGTCCAGCTCGGGTACGAAGGTGAGCCCACGAGTCCGGCGAGCCTCGGCATAAAGGGGGTACGGGGCGCGGTAAAAGGCCTGTGGGTTCACGTGCCTATGATCGCCGGTGAGGTATCTCCCGAACAGGTCCAAACAGCAGCGTCATGAGGCGGCCTTCTTGGGCAACGTGAACCCGAGGGCGAAGGCGAGGACCGCGAAGCCGGCGCTGATTCCCATGGCGTACGTGGCGCCGTGGGCGAAGGCGATGGCGGCGGCGTCGGGACCGGGGGTGCTGAAGTCGAGGTTTCCGAACAGGACGCTTCCGGTCACCGCGATGCCGACAGCGCTACCGATCCGCTGGACGGTGCCGATGACGCCGCTCGCGGCTCCCGCTTCGGCCCGATCCACGGTCGCGACGATGAAGTCGGCATTGGGCGCGATGAACATTCCGCTGCCGACGCCGCCGAGGAGGAGCGGGACGGTCAGGTACCACCCGTGCAGGTTGGTGGGAGCGACGGCCACCAGGACGAGCCAGATGGCGATGATGCCGACGGCGACGAGTCCGAGGCCGACGAGGAGAACGGTACGGCCGAATCGGCTGGCGAGCTGGTCGCTTTGGGAGGCGCCGATGATGCTGCCGATGGCGAAGGGCAGCACGACGAGGCCGGATTGCAGGGCGGACGCGCCAAGTCCCGCCTGCCAGAGCAGGGCGACGCTGAAGAAGATGCTGGTGAACGCGGCGAAGTAGACGAAGGCCAGGACGACCCCGCCGGTGAAGGAGGCATGGACGAACAGGTGCGGCGGGACGAGGGGCCTGCCTCCGAGGCGGGCGACCCGGCGCTCCCAGAACGCGAACCCGACGATCAGCGCGACACCGCCGGCCATCGAGAGATAGGTCCACTCGGGCCATCCCTGGTCCTGGCCCTGGATGAGCGGCACCAGCAGGGCGACCAGGCCGCCGGCGATGAGCACGAGTCCGATCCAGTCGGTCCCCGTGTCCCGGCTTCCCTCGGCCCGCGAGGGCAGCAGCCAGAAGGCGGCGACGACGGCGACGACACCGATCGGAAGATTGACCTCGAACACCCATCGCCACCCGTCATCGGCTCCGAACGCCTCGATGATGAGGCCGCCGGTGAGGGGGCCGAGGGCGGTGGAGAACCCGATCGTCGCCCCCATGATCGCGAACGCCTTGCCGCGCAGCCGCCCCGGGAACATCAGCTGGATGAGGGCCGTGACGGGCGTGAAGAAGATGCCTCCGGCAAGGCCCTGGACCACGCGGAGAGCGATGAGCTGCACGTCGTTCTGCGCCAGCCCGCAGGCCAGACTCGCGACGGTGAACAAGGCCAGTCCTGCGATGAAGACCCATTTATGGCCGTACCGATCACCGACCCGGCCGGCGGGGATGAGCGCCAGGCCGTACGCGAGCGCATAGCCGGAGATCACCCACGACAACGTGGACTCCGAGGCGCCGAGGCTGGTGCGGATCGTCGGGATGGAGACGTTGACGATGGTGGTGTCCAGGAGCGCCATGAACACGCCCGCCAAGAGGATCACCAAGGCGAACCAGGTGGCGCGGGAAACGGTTGCCGGGAGCGCAGCCGGCGCACTCTGCTGATTCATGATGTCCCTTTCCGGGCCTTCTCATCGGCGATCACCTCGGGAAGGAGAGACGCCAGCTCCTGATGCCACGCGATCTCCGCTCGCAGTCGGTAGGACCCGTGCTTCATCGACAGCTTTTCGGCAAGTGTCAGATGGGAAGCGATCGCCTGAGCGTGCGCTTCATGGTCGGCGAGCCTCGCCTCCAGGGAGCCGATCCGTGCCGCGATCACGACGGGCAGATCGTCCAGGCGATCCGGGTCGAGGCGGGTCATGGCCAGGTCGAACGGGTCGGGTTTGACCACGATCTCGCGCAACGCGGTCAGCCGGAGGGACGCGAGGGTCCTCGAACCCTCCTGGGTGATCCCCCAGACCTGACGCTGCGGGTATGCCCCCTTCCGCTCGACCCGTAGCTCCTCGATCAATTCCTCGGCCGCGAGGCGCTTGATCGCGCCGTACAGCCCGCCCACGGTGATGTCCGTCCACAGATCGATGTGCTCCTCCTCGGCGAGCAGCCGCAGTTGGTGTCCGTGCATGGGGCCGCGTTCGGCCAGTGCCCCAAGAATGAAGATCCGAATGGAAGACACGAGACTACTCTTGCATGAGTAGTAGGCCCGCCGCAAACCACCGCGATCTCGGCACACGCCACCTTTCACTCCATGTTGGTGTGCCTGTCGCGCATCGCCTCGGGAGTGACGCCGGTCAGCGTCCCGAGCTTCAGCACCATCACCTCGAACAGCACGAACAGCGCGCCCTCATAGACCGAACCCATCGGCAGGACGGAAGTCCGCCTTCCGCCCTGGTCGCTGGCCATGGTCTGCGCCGGGATCACGAGCGCGAAGTCGGCGAGCTTCGCCGCGCTACTCTCAGGTTCAGCCGTCAGCAGGAGGTTCGTCGCGCCCGCCGCCTTCGCCGTTCGCATCAGCGCCAGCACCGTGGCGGCTTCGCCGGGGCCGGAGGTGACGACGAGAGCGTCGCCCGGCCCCAACGCCGGCATGGTCATGTCGCCGACCACCGCGACCGTCAGACCGAGATGGAACAGGCGCATCGCGAACCCGTTGATCTGCAACGCCTCCCGGCCGCAGCCGTAGACGCCGATCGTTCGCGCATCGGTGATCATCCGGCAGGCCGCGTCGATCAGCTTCTCGTCCAGTTTCGCGAGCACGGCGCCGAGCTCGTCGAGCGCGATACGAAAGAGATTGTCGCTCATGAAAGCTCCGCTATCAGCTCCCTTTTGCCACGATACGACCATTTGGCCGACCAGTTGCGGCGTACGAGCGGCAACCGGCAACGCCAGAAGGACGTCACAGCCCTGCAGGCCAAGATCGTCGACCTCCAGGGTCAGCACAAGACCGGAAACGGCTCCTACGCCGCCAAGGACGACCTGAAGCGCCGGCGCGAGGAGGCACTGAACCTCCGCATCGACGCCCTGGCCGCCGACCTCCGCAACCGCGCCACCACCGCGTAGCTCTCAGTTCTTGCCGGGGATCCGCTTGCCGAGGTTGATGAAGAAAAGGATCAAGCCCACGGTCAGCACGATGTGTCCCAGTCCGGCGATGCCGGAGATCGCCGCGCTGGTCTCGGCGCCCAGGACCGTCTGGGTGCCGTGGATGAGCATCATGAGGACGGTCAACCCGAGACCCGCGTTGTAGACCCAGAAGGACCAGTTGAAGAGCCTGCTGGCCGACAAGGTGAACAGCTTCTCCAACGCCAGCACGACAAGGTAGAAGAGCATGCCGAGCGCCAGCAGGTGCGTGTGCACGACTCCGAGCTGGCTGTCGCCCGTGAAGTCGTTCAACTTGGTGAGCTCGCGATAGTACAGACCGCTGATCACGCCGAAGATCATGTAGGTGTGTGCCGCGTAATAGATCTTTTTCATGATTTGTGACCTTTTGTGGGGGAGATGTACGGCCGACGGTGCGTCAAGACCTGGCGTCGTTCCAGGTCGCGCTGTTGAGGAAGTAGGTGTCATAGAGCTCCTGCACCTCAAGCAGGCTTTCCGGCGGCACCTTGCCGTAGGCGATGCGCTCCAGGTGGCGGAAGTACTCGAACCGTTCGACGCCCGGCGTGATGACGATGAGGATGTCGGCATCCTCCCCCGGTGCCGCGGCGAAGGCGTGGGCGAGACCGGGCGGCACCACCACGAGGTCGCCGCGCTCGGCGGTGACGACCTGCTCGCCGGACAGCAGCTGGGCGGTGCCGTCCAGCACGTAGAACAGCTCGGCGGAGCCGGCGTGGTGGTGCGGCTTGGCGCCGTCCGCGCCGTTCACGAGCGTCACCCGCTGGGTCGAGAGCGCGCCGCCGGTCGAGCTGCTGTCGGCCAGCAGCCGGATGGTGGTGGGGGCCTGGCCGATCACTTCGGCCTCCGCGGAGCGGACGATGACGGACTCGTCGAAGTCCGGCACGATCAGCGACATCTCGGTGACTCCTTTGGTTCAGACGAGGAAGAGCAGGGCGGCGCAGATGAGGACGAGCACGGCGGTGGCGAAGTGGATGCCGAACGCCACCGCCTTGGTGCCGCCGTTGCGCAGGACGATGACCGTGTCGAAGAGGGGGAGGATGGCGACCACCAGCATGAACCAGGCCTCGGCGCGCGCACCCACGAAGACGAGCAGGGCCAGGCCGACGAGGCCGTAGACGGAGTCGCGCTGACCCTTGATGGTCAGGTAGGCGGAGTCCCCGTCCTTCTTGGCGGGGACGCCGTAGCCGGCGGCGGCGGCCTGTGGCACCAGCAGGAACCGCAGGCCGATGAAGAGGATGAGCAGGTCGAGCAGGATGGCGAGTCCATAGGCAACGGGGGTGAGCACGATTGACTCCGATTTCTAGCGCCGCTAGTTGCAGGAGTGACGCTAACATAGCCTCGACAGAAGCGCTAGCGGCGCTAGAGTTGCGGTCATGGCGATCCAGCTCGGTTACGTCCCCAGCATCGAATGCGCTCTCCACCTGGAACAACGACAGATCTGACAACGCACCATCAACCTCGACTTAACAATCCAGACCAGCCGCAGGCGAGGCCGCTACGACGGCAGCGTGGTCCCCGAAGTCACGGCGCGCCACCACCCGTCATACGCCCGGCAGCCGGAGAGCCCCAGACGCAACGAAAGCCGATGTGGCTCATACCGGTGTCGATCATCTGCGGCCGACGAGCGGCGGGCCGGTACCGCAGGCAGTAGATGTCGGCGCACAGGTACGACCCACCCTTGATCACCTTGCGCGGGATGCGGAACTGAGGCTGAGCCAGGTCATAGCTCGATTCGGCATCACCACCGCAGCAGGCCGCTTCGGGATGCCGTTCGGCAATCGGAGGTCCATTCCCAGACGTTGCCCGCCATGTCGAACAACCCATAACCGTTCTGCGGAAAGGACCCGACCGGTGCGGTCCCCGACCAACCGGACTCCCCCGCCGAGCGCCAGGGGAAGTCGGCTCCGTCCCAGGTGTTGGCCATGATGCGACCACCCGGGCGGGGCTCGTCGCCCCAGGCGAACGAGGCGCCTTCGAGTCCGCCGCGTGCGGCGTACTCCCACTGCGCCTCGGTGGGCAGCGCGGCGCCGACCCACGTCGCGTAGGCGGCGGCGTCCTCGTACGCGACGTGGACCACCGGATGGTCGAGGCGGTCGTCGACGCTCGATCCTGTCCCCTCCGGAAAACGCCAGCACGCGCCCGGCGTCCACCTCCACCACAGACTGAGATGCCGCAGATCGACCGGGCCGCGCGTCGGTACGAACACCATCGACCCGGGCACCAGGTTCTCCGGAGGCGCGCCAGGGAATCGGCCGGGTCCAGCGGCCGTTCGGCCACGGTGACATAGCCGGTCGCCGCCACGAACACGGGTGGGTGGTGTTGAACCACACGAAGAAGGGCGTGCCGGCCTCGGTCTGGCGGCGGATGAAGTCGATCGCCGAGTCACGGAACTCCTCGTCGCAGGTCTCCATCCGCTTCTTGGTGAGCGGCCCGGTGTCCTCGATGCGCTGGGTACCGTCCTCGCCGGCCCACGAGTGGATCACCCCTCGCGGCCCGAACCGCTCCCTGAACCCCGGGAACTCCTCCTCGGTCGGGTAGTCGGGCTGCTCGGGCTCCTCCTCGGCGTTGAGGTGGTAGAGATTGCCGAAGAACTCGTCGAACCCGTGTGCCGTGGGCAGGTACTCGTCACGGTCGCCGAGGTGGTTCTTGCCGAACTGGCCGGTCGCGTACCCCTGGTCCTTGAGCGCGGTGGCGATCGTCGGGTCCTCGTCGCGCAGCCCGATCTCGGCGCCGGGCATGCCCACCTTGGTCAGGCCCGTCCGGTAGGGATTCTGGCCGGTGATGAACGCGGCCCTGCCCGCCGTACAGCTCTGCTCGCCGTAGCAGTCGGTGAAACGCACACCCTCGTCGGCGATCCGGTCGATGTTGGGGGTGCGGCATCCCTGAGCTGCCAAGATTCGCTCAGCCGGTAGACGCGACGATCTGTACGCGGTCACTGTCGTTGTCGGAGAGGAACGACGCCAGCGCCTGCCCCTGCTCGGCCACGGCGGTGTCGTCGGCTCGCGAGAAACCCCGCAGCGGGGCGACGATCACGGTGCCGGCCTCGACGGTCCAGGTCGCGGCGACCCGGCCGTCGACCAGGACGACGCGGGCACCGGCGACCGACAGGTTGCGGTGGGCGTCGTCGACGATCCGGCCGCGGTCGTGGTAACCGAGGAGCGCGTTGTCGAACGCCGGCAGGAACCGCACCGGAGCGGGTGTGTCGGGGTCGGGGCGCGGCGCGTCGGGGAGGTCCAGCAGTTCCCGGCCTCGCTCGTCGCGGAAGGCGACCAGCTCCTCGCGTATCGCGGCCACCGCGGCCGGCAGTCCGGCGAGGCCGCACCAGGCGCGCAGGTCGGCTGACGAGGCGGGGCCGAACGCGGCCAGATAGCGCCGTACCAGCTCTTCACCGACCGGATCTGAGCCGTCCGTAGCCGGCGGGTCGATCTCGCGCCCCAGCCAGGAGGAGAGCAGGACGTTGCGTACCCCCGCCCTCGTGCGCCATAGCCCGCGCGGCGGCAGCTGCACCATCGGGATCAGGGCGGCGATCAGCATCTCACCCAGTGCCCGCTGCCCCGGCGCCGGCCAGCGCTCGGCCAGCGCCCGCGCGAGCTCGGCCATCGAGCGGGGCTCGTCGTCGGCCATCACCGCCCGGCCCGCCGCCGCGAGCTCGTCGAGATCCACCCCGTCGAGCTCGCGGCGGTAGGTCCCGAGTACCCGTTGGCGCAGCATGATGTCGTGGCGCGCCCGCCAGGCCAGGACGTCGTCGGCCGTGAGGAGGTGGACGGTGCGGCGCATGAGGTGGGTCCGCACCACGTTCCGGCGGATCAACAGGTCCGAGAGCACCGCCGGGTCGAACGCGCGCAGCCGCGACCAGAGCCCGACGAACGGTTCCTGCGGCTCCTGCGCCTGCAGGCCGCACAGGTGCGCGACGGCGTCGAGGGCCGGCAGGTCGGCGTGCTCAAGCAGTAACTGCCGGGCGAGTGTCGCGCGGTTGAGCGCCCGGGTGCCGAGAACGGTCATCGGTTCAGGTGGACTTCTGCCCGTCGAGCGTCTCGCGCAGGATGTCGGCGTGCCCGGCGTGCTGGGAGGTCTCGGCGATGACGTGCATCAGCACCCGGCGTACGCTGCGCACCGCTCCCGGCTCGTGCCAGGGCGCCGCCGGCAGCGGGTGTGTCGCCGACAGGTCGGGGACTGTGGCGACGATCTCCGCGGTGCGGGCGGCCACCTGCTCGTACCGCGCGAGGATCCCGGCCGACGTGTCACCGGGCAGCATCTGGAAGTCCTTCTGGTGGTCGATCGCCCACTGCGGGAACTCGCGTGCGGTACCACTTGCGAAGTCGGCCCAGGTGACACCGTCGGGCAGGTCGTAGGACATCGCCGACGGGCCCTCGACCACGAAGCGCATCCACTGCTCCTCCATGGACGCGACGTGCTTGACCAGCCCGCCCAGGCACAGCTCGCTGACCGTCGGGCGCTCCCCGAGTCGCTCGTCGCCGAGCCCGCGGATGGTGTTGGTCAGGGCGGTTCGCGCGTCCGCGAGCTGGGCGAGCAGGTCGCCTCGCTCGGCGTCGAGCGTGGTGGTGGCGGTCATGGTGTTCGGCCCCTTCGCGTTGTCGTCGTTGACTGGCACACGACAACAGTCGCAGGTGAAGCGGACAGGAAGTGGCCTCTTCTCAGGGCAATATAGGCAGCATGCCGAAGACTTCAGCGCGACTGCTGTCGTTGCTCTCGCTGCTCCAGACGCGCCGGGACTGGCCGGGGGCGCTGCTGGCCGAGCGGCTGGACATCAGCTCGCGCACCGTACGCCGAGATATCGACCGCCTGCGCGAGCTCGGCTATCCCATAGTGGCCTTCAAGGGGCCCGACGGCGGGTACCGGCTCGAGGCCGGCACGGAGCTGCCCCCGTTGCTGTTCGACGACGAGCAGGCCATCGCTCTGGCCATCGCACTCCAGATCGCCACCACCACGGGTGCCGACATCGCGGAAGCCGCGGCCCGGGCGCTGAACACCGTCCGGCAGGTCATGCCCGCCCGGCTGCGCCACCGGATCGACACCCTCCAGGTCATCGCCGTCGAGCGGCCCGGGATCCGACCGGACCCACAGGCCGACGGCGGCGTACTCATGGCACTCAGCGCCGCCGTCCACGCCCGCGAGGTGCTGCGCTTCGACTACACCCCCGTAACCCCAGCAGGAGCGGACGACAACGGCGTGCGGACCCCGCCGCGCCGGGTGCAGCCCCATCACCTCGTCACCTGGGGCGGGCGCTGGTACCTCGTCGCCTGGGACCTCGATCGCGAGGACTGGCGCACCTTCCGTGCCGATCGGATCACCCCGCGCACCCCTACAGGGCCCCGCTTCACCCCGCGCGAGCTGCCCGCAGGTGACGTGGCCGCCTTCGTGGTCAGCAAGTTCTGGAACTCCGACCGCTCCGGCAACTGGCCCTGCCGCGGCGAGGTGATCCTCGGCCTACCCGCCGCCGCCGTGTCCCCTTATACCCGCGACGGAATCGTCGAGGAACTCGGCCCGAACCGCTGCCGGCTCATCCTGAACTCGTGGTCCTGGCTCAGCCTGGCCGCCGCCATCGGCAGGTTCGACGCCGACATCGAGGTCGTCGGCCCAGCCGAGCTCAAGGACGCCTTCGCGCGCATGGCCCGCCGCTACACCGACGCCACAACCTAAAGGCTGTAGCGGATCAGGGTGTCCAGGCCGGATCCCGGCCGATGACGCCGAGCAGACGGTCGAACGCCGGGGCGTCGTCCGGCACCGCCACCGGCGGCCCGAAGGCGCCGCGCTGCCTGCCCATCTCCACCATCCGGCCGGTGAAGTCGAGCGCCCGCGCGACGGCCTCGGGCTCCGGCTCGTACCGCCGACCGGTGGCCCTGGCCAGGTCCCAGCCGTGCACGACCATGTCGACCAGGTACATGTGGGCCAGCGTGGTCATCGGCAGGCCCATGCCGGGGCTGGTCCCGTCCCATGCCTCGCGCCGCGACCAGGCGGCGAGCGTGCCCTTCACTCGCTCGGGGAAGTCGCCCGCGTAAGGGCCCTGCTCGACCAACGGCCCCTTACGGCCCAGCGACTCGAACAGCTCCGCTACCCACTCCAGATGGTTGATCAGGTCTTTGACCTCGAACTTCGCGCATGGCGTAGGCGACCCGAACTGGTCTTGCCGCACCGCGCGCACCAATCCAGAGGTGCGTTCGGTGGCGCGTGTCATCAGCGGCATCATGTCGTCCATGGCGGACATGGTGCCCCGCGCGTCTCAGGCGCGGCTTGTAGAAACGCGACAGCGCGGCTGGGTCAACCCGTACGCGGGGCTCAACTCCTTCAATTTCGCGCGCCAGGCGCCATCCCCCGAAATTTCGCCGTACGTGGAGCATTTCTGGGTCGTCACCTGGACCGACCTCGCCGAGCCGTACGAACAGCGCATCGTCTCCCACCCCACCGTGAACATGACCATCACCCAGGACTTCCACCAGATAGCGGGAGTGATCAAGGGTGGGTTCTCCTACACGATGCGGGGCAGCGGCCGCGTGCTCGGCACGCGGTTCCGCCCCGGCGGCTTCCGGCCGCTCCTCGGCGGCCCGGTCTCCGAGCTGACCGACCGTTTCGTGGAGATCGGTGAAATGTACGGCACGGCAGGCGCGGCCCTGGTCGGGCAGGTCCTGGCCGAACCCGACCCCCGGGCCGCCATCGGGCTCATCGAGAAGTTTCTAGTGGGTCTGGGGCCGAAGCGGGATCCGCTGGTCGAGGAGGTCGCGGCGCTGGTGGCGGCGGTGGAGAGCGACGTGTCCATGACCAAGGTCAACGAGCTGGCCACCATATCGGGCCGGTCGGTGCGGTCGCTGCAGCGCCTGTTCAGGGACTATGTCGGCATCGGCCCCAAGTGGGTGATCCGCCGCTTCCGGCTGCACGAGGCCGCGGAGCGGATCTCCCAGGGCATCGACCTTGCCACGCTGGCCGCCGAACTCGGCTACACCGATCAAGCCCACCTGACCCGTGACTTCACCGCCGCGGTCGGCATGCCACCCGCGGCCTACGCCCGGCTCAGCAGCCAGGCCTGACCCTCCACCCCGGCGTTGTCACGCCGGGTGCGTCGGCTGGGTCCCCTCGCCGGCGCTGTCCGCTCGAGCGGGGAGGAGCAGGGCGGTGACGACCACGGCCACGGACAGCACCGCGCCGATGATGAAGGCCAGCCGCATGCCGTCGAGGCTGGCGAGCGCCTCCGTGACCCCTTCGGACTTCAGGGCATCGGCTCGCGCGCTCATCACGGTGACCACAAGCGCGGTGCCGAAGGCCGCGGCGACCTGCTGCAGCGTGCTCAGGATCGAGCTGCCGTGGGAGTAGAGCCGCGGGGGGACCGCGCCGAGCCCAAGGGTGAACACCGGGGTGAAGGTCAAGGCCAGACTCGCCATCAGCAGCGCGTGCAGACCGAGAAGCTGCCAGTACGGCATGGTCATCGAGACCTGGGTGAAGCCGGTGAGCGCGAGCATGATCCCGATCGCGCCGGGGATGACCAGCACCCGGCCGCCGAACTGGTCGAACAACCGGCCGACGGTCGGACCGAGCAGCCCCATCGCGAGGCCGCCCGGCATCACGAGAAGGCCGGTCTGCAGTGCGGTGAGCTCGCGGATGTTCTGCAGGTACAGCGGCAGCAGGATCATCGAGCCGAGCATCGCCATGAAGGCCACCGACATCATGATCAACGCGACCGTGTAGGTGCGGTAGCGCAGGGTCCGCAGGTCCAGCAGCGGCACGCCACGCTTCTGCAACGACAGTTGCCGAAAGACGAAGACGGCGATGGCCGCCAGGCCGACCGCCACGATCGCCGCGGCGACACCGACGTCACCGCCCTCGAACCGGCTGAGCCCGTAGACCAGGCCGCCGAAGCCGACAGCCGCGGTCACCACGCTCAACCAGTCGATGGTGCTGAACTCGGGCTCTCCGACATTCTTGAGCTGCTTCAGGCCACGCCATGTGATCAGGGCGGCGATGGGGAACACCACGGCGAACAGCAGGCGCCAGGACCCGAACTGAAGGATCACCCCTGAGACCGTCGGGCCCATGGCGGGCGCGACCGAGATGGCCAGGGTGACGTTGCCCATCACCCGGCCCCGGTCCTCCTCGGGCACCACCTGCATCAGTGTGGTCATCAGCAGCGGCATCATCACAGCCGTCCCGGACGCCTGGATGATGCGGGCGCCCAGCAGCACCTCGAACGACGGCGCGACCGCGGCCAACGCCGTACCGAGCAGGAACAGGCCCATCGCGGTGGTGTAGGCGCTGCGGGTGGACACCCGCTGCAGGAACCATCCGGTGATCGGGATGACAGCGGCCATGGTCAACATGAAGGCGGTCGAGAGCCACTGAGCCGTCTGCTCGGTTATGTGCAGCGCGCCCATCAACCGCGGGATCGCATTGATCATGATTGTCTCGTTGAGGATGACCACGAACGTGGCGAGCACCAGCAGCCGGATCACGGCCGGGGTGCGACCTGAACCGGCGGTCGCGGACTTGGCGGGTGAGTCGAGCTGTGGGCTGGGCACGGCACCTCTATCGGGGGTCGTCGGACATGATGTGGTCATGGCTGGCGAATTGGTGGTCATGCAAAGTCTGACCGGCACCACCGACAAAACTCATCGCCCTGCCCCAGCATTCCGGCAAGTGATACGAAATACCACCCGATTTTCACCAGCGAACGATGGTCTCCCGATCACGCGAAGGAGCACCTAATCGCCCATGACCTGGGCGAACACACTCCGGGAGCTCGCTGTCCGAGACCGCGACGTGCTCCCCGGCGGGTTCGCACAGCGTACGGGCATCGGACGACCTCCCGCCCCGAGCGGCGCGGCAGCGGGGGCGCCGTGCCGCCTACGGTCGGCGCGCGGTTTGCGACATGAGCACCGCCCCCGATACCGCCCAGCAGCGCTTGGACGAATATCAGCGGCTCTTCGGTCAGGAGAAGACCAGCCAGGGCATCCGCTTCCGCCTGCGCGCCGAGCCCGGCGTGGCGGCGTGGGTACGGGACCTGGCCGATCGGGAGAAGGCGTGCTGCGCGTTGTTCGCCCTTGCCGCCCTCGCCGAGATCGGCGGAGCATGGCTGGTCTGGTAGGGCGTACGCGAGCAGCGCGGCGTCATCTGGATCGGCGCCGGCGTCCTCGCGCTGGGCCTGTACGGGTTCGTCGCCACCCTTCAGCCTGATGCGAACTTCGGGCGCATCCTGGCCGGTGTCGCCGTGATCATGTACGCGCCGCGCGGCTGAAACGCTCCGTCACCAGCCGTTCGTGTGCCCCCCTGTCGTAAGGGTCCGCGTGCTGTTTCAGCACGCGGACGCTCTGTGCGGACCGGAGTGACTCAGTACCAGATGTAGACGCCGTAAGTCTGGAACGGGTGCCAGGTGCCGTCGAGCTCGCATTTCACGTGGTCCGCAAGCCAGCCGCCATAGGTGACCAGAATGTATGCGTGACAGGTCACGAAATCGCTGGAGGTGTGGACGCGGTGCCACGATGAGGCGTGGGCCGGAAGGGCTCCGGCCAGGAGCGCGCCACTGACGGCGGCGGCGCCCAGGCTCGCGGTGAGAGCTCTTTTGATTGCCTTCACGCTGGTGTTCCTCTCTGGTGCCCGAGCGGAACCCTCCCGCCGGGTGATGACTACGTGCCGAGCGTCTTGTTCGGTGAAGTGGCGATGGCGAGGTGCGCGCCTGGGAGCCCCGTGTTCTACATGGCGTCCTTGACCCTGATCTGGCCGTTGTCAATGACGAACCGCTGGTTGGCGTGGTCCATGCAGCGCCACAAGCGGACCTTGTCGCCGTTGTAGCGGGTGTTGCCGACGTCCAGGCACACGGGTTCACCGGCGGCGAGGGTGTCCTGGAGGATGATCTTTCCTCGCCTGACGACCCACTTCTGGTTGGCGTGGTCCAGGCACTGCCACAGGCGGACCCGGGCGTCGTTGGCGCGGGTGTTGCCGGCGTCCAGGCATACCTCCCGGGCGGTGCCGACGGTGTCTTCGACCTTGATAGCGCCGTCTTCGATGACGAACCGCTGGTTGGTGTGATCCAGGCAGCGCCACAGCCGGATCTCGGTGCCGTCGGCGCGGTCGTTGGTGGCGTCGATGCAGACCGGGAACGGAGCCAGGCCGGAGCGAGCGGCATGGTGCTGGGCAGAGGCCGCAGCGGGCAGAGCGGTGAGCGCGCTCACGGCGGTGACGACGGCGGCGCCGGCCAGCAGACGGCGGGCGAGCAGCATGGTGCCTCCTGAAAGGAAGATCACTTCGACCCGAGAAGCCTCCCGCAACCCACAGTCAAAGATCAACTACCCTCAGTACATGTTGCCCGCTCCACCTTGCGCCACCGCTTTCCCGGAGGGGCGCCACAACAGGGCATACGGGTATCACCGTGGCGGCAATGCCACCACCACCACCTCGCATGATTACTTATCGAACGTAATCAACTACTTAATGTAGCGATCGTTTCGAGGTCGGAGGATCATGCGTCTCCCCCCACGGCATGCACCACTCGCCGCCACCATCATCGTCATCGCCGGCCGTCCAAGCCCCGCCACTGCCAACGGCACCTCCCACGCCGAAAAGACGCACGCCACGATCGCCGGGCCACCGCCGGCCGCCACACGGCCGGAACCGGAAGGAGCCGGGGCATGAGGCAACCAGCGGCGACCGACGTCATCAAGGTGATGATCGTGGGAGATTCGATCAGTCACGGGAGCAGCGGGGACTGGACATGGCGCTACCGGCTCTACAAGCACCTCCGCCACCACGGGGTCAACCTGGACCTGGTCGGGCCGAAAAACGATCTGGAGGCCATCACCACGGCCCGGACCGGCGACGGTGACCAGAGCTATGCCGATCCCGACTTCGACTCCGACCACGACGCGCAGTGGGGACGTCCCTACTGCGCGGAGATGAACGAGATCACCGCCAAGGTCGCCGAGCACCACCCGGACTATCTGCTGGTGCTGCTCGGTATCAACGACCTGTTCTGGTACGACCATGGGACGGAGCAGAACGAGGCGAACCTGCGTACCTTCATCGGCAACGCCCGCGCCGGCAACCCGGCGCTGCGCCTGGTGCTGGGCACCCTGCTGGACACTCACAAGGCCACGCACGACCCCCTCTTCAACGCCCGGGTCTCCGACTTCAACCGGCAACTGATCTTGGTCGCCAACGACCTGCACACCCAGCAGTCCCCCATCGTCATCGCCGCCACCCACGCCGAGTTCGTCGCCTCCGCCCACACCTGGGACGGCACCCATCCCAACGCCCAAGGCGAACTACGGATCGCCGCCGCCTTCGCCGACACCCTGGCCGGCCAGTTCAAGATCGGCGCCCCCTACCCCCGCCCGTTCCCCACCGTCACCGAGGTCCTCCCCACCGCCAAGTCCGTCACCTCCTGACGCGCTCGAACCAGCGCCAACAGACACCACGAGAACCAGCCGGGACGGCGCCGGGCAACACCGACGCCGTCCGGGCTCCGCCACCAAACCGCGCGCGAGTCGGTGCGCAACTCCAGATCACCGTTTCGACTCGCGACTCGGGCCGCCTGGAGCGCCAGGCCCCTTCCCGGACGACACTCAGGAGGAACCCATGCTCGCCACTCTCGGCGCCCTGGCCGCCGCCGCCCTGCTCACCCCGACCATCCCCGCCTCGGCGGACGCGGCCACCGACATCCAGATCGTCGACGGCTACACCACAACTGTCTCCGACAGATAGGACAGCACCACGGAGACGGCACGGCCTGCTGAACACCCTTGCCATCAGCGCTAAAAGAGAGCGGTGGACGCCAACTTCGCCGCACTAAGGGCGATCGCCACCGCCGCCACCGCCATCCCCGCCACCGATGTGCTGCGGTTGTACACCGTGGCGATCGTGGCTTGCTTCCGTACCCCAGGCCATGCCAGCGCCGCCGCGATGACCCCGAGCCCCGGCCTCAACCAGTCCTGCGTCAGCCGGATGCCGACGAAGATGGCGAGCACCGCGAGAATCAGGGAGACGGGACCGAGACGATCAGTTAATCGGGTCATAGCGAGCGAGTGTAGAGCGCTCACCCTCACTGTGATCGATCGCCGCCGAGCACGACCGCAGCCCGTCCACGGCGCTGGACATCGGCAAGCCTTCCTGATCTGCTGCGTGCGGGTACCGGACAAATACCAGCCGGGGCGGCGGCTGCAGGAGGTGCGGGCGCTCAGCCGGCTCACAAAGGCAGGCCGGCCGATCGGGTGATGTGCTCATGGGCCATGGAATCCCAGTCCGACAGCCCCGTGAGCCTGGCCCTGACCCGCTGGGCGTCGGCGTGGTCGAGTTCCTCGAAAATGTGCAGCGCGTCGCCCCAGATGAGCCGGGCGGTCTCGCCTTCGCCCAGCTTCTGGTGGCTGTCGCCCAGCCGGGTGAGCGTTCCCGCCACGCTGCACAGATCGCCCGCGTTCCGGAACAGCACCAGGCTCTGCCGGTAGCAGTCGATGGCCTGCTCGTGCTGCTGGAGATGATGATGGATGTGGCCCAGGCTGTCCCAGGTCGCCGCCTGGCCGTGGAGGTCACCCGTCAGGAACTGCAGGTCGAGCGCCTGCCAGCAGTAGGCGAGGGCCTTGGAATGCTCGCCGAGCAGCGTGTAGTGCCAGCCGACCGCGTTGAGCGCCCGCGCCTGCCCGGCCTGATGGTTGGTCCGCTGGTAGAGCTCGAGCGCCTGCTTGGCGTGGCTGAGCGCCTCCCGGTAGCGTTCCTGCCGTTCGAGCACTCCTGACATGTTCCCGTGCGTGTGCGCGGCTCCGGTGAGGTCGCCCAGGTCGCCGTAGAGCCGGAGCGCCGACTGGAAATGCCCGAGGGCGTCGTCATAGCGGCTCAGCTTGGTGAGGGCCCACCCGAGGTTCCGGTAGGCGTGCGCCTGTCCGATCATGTCGCCGGTACGGCAGGCGGCCTCCAGGCCCAGCTCCTGGAGCCCGGCCTGTTCACGCCATCGGCCCTGTCGATCCAGGAAATCATTCAACAGCCATGTGAGCTGCCATAAATGCGTGTCGAACCCTGACTGCGCAGCGAGGGAGACGGCCGCCATCAGGACCGGATGCTCGGTCTTGAACCATTCCATGGCCTGCTCGTGGTCGTTCGCCGCCGACAGGACGACTCCGGGCTGGGGCGGCGTCAGGAGCAGCGGGCTCTGATGGACGTTGAGCAGCCGGGCCGAGTGGTCCGCGGTGTGCACGTAGTGGTCGAGCAGCCGGTGGAGCGCGGCCTGCCGTTCGGACTCGACCTCGTGGGCGCTCGCGAGCTCGGCGGCGTAGGCACGCAGCAGGTCGTGGAAGGCGTAGCGGCCGTGAGCGTGCTGGGTGATCAGGTGCGTACGCGTCAGCTCGGCCAGCAAGGGACGCGTCTGGGCCAGGGACATGCCCACGAGGCTGGCCGCGGCCGGCGCGGTGATCTCTGGGCCGGGGTGGGAGCCGAGCAGCCGGAACAACCGCGCGGTGTCGGCGGTGAGCGCGTGGTAGGACCACGAGAACACGGTACGGATCTGCGTCATCGGTTCGCCGCCGTCGAAGACGTCCAGGTAGGCGTCGTCGAGTTCGGCGACCAGAACGGACAGCGAGACGTCGGGGTTGCTCGCCGCCCGTGACGCCACGATCGCGATGGCCAGGGGAAGCCGCGCGCACCGTCTGATGATCTCCTCCGCCGCGTCTGCCTCGTCGACCACCCGGTTCGCGCCCAGGCGCTTGGCCATCAGCTTGCGGGCGTCCGAGACGGGCAGCAGCTTGAGCGGCAGCGGGTGGGCGCCTTCCATCGCCATGAGCCCGGACAACTGGCTGCGGCTGGTCACCAGGACCAGGCAGCCCGGCGAATCCGGCAGGAGCGGACGTACCTGCTCGGAGTCACGGGCATTGTCGAGCACGATCAGAACCCGGCGCCCGGCGAGCATGCTCCGGTAGAGGCCGGTCTGGGCGGCCAGGCCGGCCGGCACCCGTTGGGGTGGCACGCCCAGCGCCTCCAGGAGGCTGCGCATCGCCTCGGCGGGGCTCATCGGCGATCCGGTCGGGTCGAATCCCCGCAGGTTGAGGTACAGCTGGCCGTCCGGGAAACGTTTACTGACATGGTGCGCCCAGTGCACCGCCAAGGCGGTTTTCCCCACTCCGGCCGCTCCCGACAACACGGTGACGACGACCGCGGTGGGCTGTTCGTCGGCGGCGCCCAGGAGCGCGTCGAGCCGCTCCAGCTCGGGGGCGCGTCCGACGAATCCGTAAACGTCCAGCGGCAGCAGGGCAGGCGACATCGGAGCGGGCTCGGGCGAGGCGTGCAGAACCTGCCGGTGAACCTCGCGGAGGTATTCGCCCGGCTCGATGCCCAGCTCCTCGATCAGCACGTGCCGGACTTCCTGGTAGACCCGCAAGGCCTCGGCCCGCTGGCCGGAGGCGTTCAGCGCCAGCATGAGCTGGCCGTGGAACCGTTCACGCAACAGGTGGCTGGCAACGAGGAAGCGCAGCTCGCCGACGAGCGAGGCGTGCCGGCCCAGCGCGAGCTCGGCGTCGATGCATTCCTCCATCATCTGGCACCAGATGTCCTCCCACACCCGGACGTAGTGCGCCCGCAGCACCTCGGAGTCGATGCCGGTCATCGGCTCGCCCCGCCACAGCGCGAGCGCGTCCCGGAGCAACGCGGACTGCCCTTGCTGGTTCATGCTCGCGGCGGCCTGGGCGGCTCGCGCCCGCAGGCGCTGGACCTGTGCCGTGTCCACCTCGCACTTGTCCACGTTCAGCAGGTAACCACCCGGTTTGGTGAGCAGGACCTGCGAGGTCGCGAGGAGCTTGCGCAGGCGCATGACATGGCTGTGCACGGTCTCGCGTGCCGTCGGGGGCGGCTCGCGGTCCCATAGGCAGTCCACCAGATGCTCGACCGGGACGACCTCGCCGAGGCGGAGCGTGAGCGCCGCGAGGATGATGCGTTGTTTGGCGGACGTGACCGGTATCAGCACGTCCTGGTCGTCACGGATCTCCAGTGGGCCCAGCAGTTTGATCTTCACCGACTGCCCCACCTTTCTGGTGTCATCGAGTTGCCAGCCAGCTGCCAGGAACGCATGGCATAATGCTGCTTTTTTGTGGATCAATCACACAATGATCAGCCAAACCGGACACGTCAACGGGGCTGGTCGATCAGTGTAATGAATTCCTGACAACCGGTGCCATCGAGCTGCCATCCGCCTGCCAGGCGGCGTCGCGACGATCTCGTTACCAACGAGTAGCGTCTGTGAGGAGCTCAGCTTGCGCAGGTTCACCTTAGCCACCGCGGTCGCGGCGGTATTGCTTCCCCTGCTCGCCGCGTCACCCGCCGCCGCCGACACCGTCGGGGACGCGCCGACGGTCCCCGTCCAGGGGATCGGCCCCGGCCTCTACTTCCCCGCATCCCACACCTACGAGCTGCATGAATCTGACGTGGCGGCGGGCGCGATCGGCCGGCGTCACAACGTGACCGTCGTGGACGATGGCCTGGCCAAGCCGCAGACCGCCCCCGCGTCACGTCCCGAGCTGGGCGTCTTCGGACCCGGCTGGCAGGCCGAGTTCCTCGGCGGCACGATCGCCCGGAAACTGGAGATCCAGAACGGCGCCGTCGTCGTCACCGAGCTGGACGGCGGCACCTCGACCCGCTACGCGCTGACCAGCAGCATCTCCTTCCCCTCGGGCGGCGGCATCCAGAAGTACGAGGACCCGAACGGCTCCAAGATCACGGAGACCACCAAGTGGGACGCGGCGGCCGGAGAGCTGCACACCACGGTCGTGGAGACCATCGCGTCGAACCTGGCCACGGCGGACGAGGGCGACGACGTCTTCGTCAACGCCGGCGGCACCCCGTTCACCGAGGCCGAGCTCAGCCCCACCTACACCTGGAACAAACTGGGCACACTCCAGGGCGACAACTGGCGTGTCACCGGGTTCGGGACCAGCGCGTACGGCACGAGCCTGCTGACCTACGACTCCGCCGGACGGATCAGCACCATCAAGGACCCGGCCGTCGACGAGAAGCCGGAAGAGACGGTGACGCTCCGCTACGCGACCACCACCACGGCCACCTCCGGCTCGTTCGGCGACTACGCCGGCCAGGTCAAGGAGATCACCGTCGTCTCCGGCACCGAGGCGCCGAAGACCGTGGCCAGATTCGACTACAGCCTGTCAGGCTGGCTCAGTGCCGCGAGTGACCCCAGCAGCGGCACTGCGGCGGAGACGTACACCTACGACACGGCTGGACGCCTTGACCACCTGAACTCGCTCGAGCTCGGCAACTGGGACCTGTCCTTCCCCGCGAACAGTGCCTCCCCCACTGTGGCCTCGACCGAGCTCGACCGTCCGTCCGCCATCGACCCCCTGGCCGGCGCTACGGGAGTCGGCGACCCCAACGCCGTCGAACCGCCCGCGTCCGACTTCACCGACCCTGCCAGCATCGACGGGACGCTGTCCTCCCCCACCAAGTGCGCAACCGTCGAGAACTGGTTGTGGTACACGAAGAAGGGCTGTTCGGCCTGGGCCGCGCACTACGGCTGGCACAACCCGCAGTTCAAGAACACCCCCACCGGATTCCAGGTCGTCGGCATCAACCACGACCACTGCACGAACTCGCCGGACAAGCCCCGGTACCTGTTCTGGAAGTTCGACTTCCGGGTGCCCTGTGACATGCACGACTACGGCTACGGCCTGATCGGCAACACCTACAAGGGCTACAAGTGGTACATCGACCGGAACAAGAAGTCCAAGGTGGACAACCTGTTCTTCACCACGCTCGTCAAGAAGACCTGCCCCGCGTACTCGAAGGCCGCGCGTGTCGGCTGCCTCCAGCTGGCCGCCATCTATCGGGTCGGGGTGCTGGCCGGTAAGCCCAAGAACGGTGCGGACGCGACTCACGGTTCGCGCCCATAGAAGCACCTGAACCCATGACCGGATGGCGGGCGGAGGCCATCCGGTCCTTTCACGAAGGTCCTCGACAGCGCCTCAGCTGTCGGCGGGGCCGGGGCCGCCGGGCGAGATCAGGCCGGTCTCGTAGGCGACCACCACGGCTTGGACACGGTCGCGCAGGTCGAGCTTGGACAGGATGCTGGCGACGTGGGTCTTCACCGTGGCCACGCTGAGGGTCAGCTGGTTGGCGAGTTCGGCGTTGCTCAGGCCGGTGGCGAGCAGGCGCAGCACATCCAGTTCCCGGGGCGTCAGCTGGTGCAGATCGCGGTGGAGGGTGGGCTTCGCGTCGTCGCGGCGGGCGAAACGCTCGACCAGGCGGCGGGTGATGGTGGGCGCGAGCAGGGCGTCGCCGGAGCGCACCAGACGTACCGCGGCCACCAGGTGTTCGGGTGAGACGTCCTTGAGCAGGAACCCGCTCGCCCCCGCGGCGAGCGCGGCGTACACGTAGTGGTCGAGGTCGTAGGTGGTCAGGATCAGCACGCGGGTGTCCTCGGCACCGCCCGCGAGGATCCGCCGGGTGGCTTCGAGGCCGTCCATCTGCGGCATCCGGATGTCCATGAGCACGACGTCGGGCCTGGTACGGCGGACCGCGGCGACCGCTTCGGCCCCGTCGACGGCCTCGGCCGCCACTTCGATGCCGTTGGCGGTGAGGATCATGCGGAATCCCGTGCGTACCAGTGCCTGGTCGTCGGCGATGACGGCGCGCAACCGCTCGGTCATACGGTCCGCCACGGGACGCGGGCCTTGATCCGGAATCCGCCCCCGGGCGTCCGTCCGGCGTCCAGGGTCCCGCCGTAGACCGCGAGCCGCTCGCGCAACCCGATCAACCCCCTGCCGTCACCGGTACGCGGCCCGGCGCTTCGTGTCCCGCCGGTGTCGCTCACCTCGATCTCCAGCCAGTCGCCGTGATGGCCGATCGTCACGGACGCGGCGGCTCCGGGCGCGTGCTTGATCGTATTGGTGAGGGCTTCCTGTACGACCCGGTAGGCGGCGAGGTCGATCCCGGGGGGCAAAGGCCCGGGCGGCGACACCGCGACGCGCACCGGCACTCCGGCGGCGCGGACTCGTTCCACCAGGCCGTCGAGCTGTTCGAGCCCGGGTTGGGGTTCGAGCCCGTCGGATGGCCCGTCGAGGCGTTCGCCGCCCGGGCCGGCGAGCAGGCCCATGACATGGCGCAATTCGGCCATGGCGGCCCGGCCGCCGGACTCGATCGCGAGCAGAGCCTGCTTCGACTGTTCCGGCTCCACGTCCATCACGCTGCGGGCCGCACCGGCCTGGATCACCATCACATTGACATTGTGGGTCACCACATCGTGGAGCTCGGCGGCGATCCGGGACCGCTCCTCGGTGACAGCCCTGCGCATGGCGTCCGCCTGCGCCTGCTGCAGCTCGGTGAGCCGGTGCCGGCTGGCTCCAAGCTGCCGCCGCCAGAAACGGACGAAACTCCCGATGACGCCGACGCTCAGCAGGACGACGAACGGCCCCATCCAGCCCGGCAAGGCAGGCGTGATGTCCCCGAACCCGGCACTACCGGCGAGCCCGGCGGCGAGCACGAGGCCACCCATCGCCGGGATTCGGTGACGGCTGTGGGCGGCGGCGCCGTACGCGGCGACAGCGCAGGTCAGTACGGTGATCCAGGTCGCATCCGCTTGGGTGGCCCGGGCCGCTGCCAGCACCACCCAGAAGGCGATGAGCGGGTACCGGCGCCGCGCCGCCAGCGGCAACGCCGTCAGCGCCACGAGGAACACGGGCGGGTCGTGGGACGGAAGCCGGGCAAGCGGTAGGGATGCGCCGGGAGGTAGTGCGTGGCCGGCCGGAGGACCAGGTCGCAGCCGCAAGTACTCGATCGCTTCGGGCTGATGCGCGGTAGAGCCGATCGCTGGATCTTTCGCCCATAGAGTCACCGCGATGACCGTCAGGACGATCGCGATCACCACGTCGACGGCGAGTGCTCCGCGAGACAGCCTTGGGGGTCCGCCGCTGCTCCGCCCCGGCGTGTCCCGGACGCCGCGCTGATCTGAGTAGTCCTCGTTCAGCCGGCTGTACAGGTCGAGCACCTGCCGCCACCACGACCGTCGTTCACCGATTTCCACCGGCACATTGTCACGCCTGCCCCGTTCGTCCCACATCGGTCGCCATGACGGGAGTTCCCGCTCTTCGGGACTAGATCGCAGGGATGAGCCGGCGGCCCCTCGTTCTCAGGCGGTACGTGATCTCGGTTTGACGGCCGAAGCGCACCCACATGAGCAGTACCTAGTTTCGTTCCCGGCACTGTTCATGACCACCTTTTCAGGAGGACATAGCGTGACTTCTGTCCTGCAGGCCCAGGCACTGGGCAAGAAGTACGGCAGACGCTGGGCGCTGCGCGAGTGCACCATCGACATCCCGGCGGGCCACGTCGTGGGGTTGGTGGGTCCCAACGGAGCCGGCAAGTCCACGCTGCTGAAGCTGGCCAGCGGCCAGCTCGAACCGACCGCGGGCGGCATCACCGTGCTCGGCGGCCGGCCAGGCGGCACGTCCGCGCAGTTGGCCAAGGTCGGGTTCGTCGCCCAGGAGACCCCCGTCTACGCGGGCCTGACCGTTGCCGAACACCTGCGGCTGGGAGCTCGGCTCAACCCCCGCTGGGACGACGGCATGGCGCGGGAACGCATCGCGCGGCTCGGCCTCGTCCCCGCGCATCGGGCGGGCAAGCTGTCGGGCGGCCAGCGCGCCCAGCTCGCCCTCACCCTCGGCCTGGCCAAGCGGCCCGAGC
The DNA here is from genome assembly GCF_043197155.1 of Nonomuraea sp. NPDC049269. Lineage (NCBI taxonomy): Bacteria > Bacillati > Actinomycetota > Actinomycetes > Streptosporangiales > Streptosporangiaceae > Nonomuraea > Nonomuraea sp. NPDC049269. The sequence goes on along the minus strand of NZ_JBICSO010000002.1, from coordinate 414,806 downwards.
TGCTGATCCTGGACGAACCCGCGGCCGCACTCGACCCGCTGGCCCGTCACGAGTTCGTGCAGGGGCTGATGGAGGCCGCCGTCGAGCACAAGCTGAGCGTGGTGCTCTCCTCCCACCTGGTCTCCGACCTGGAACGGGTCTGCGACTACCTGATCGTGCTCGTCGACTCCCGCGTCCAGATCGCCGGGAAGACCGACCAGCTGCTGGCCACCCATCACCGGCTCACCGGCCCGCGCCGCGATCCCGACCGGCTCCCCGACGACCAGCATGTGGTCTCCGCCAGCCACACCGACCGGCAGAGCACGTACGTGGTCCGTACCGACGCCCCGATCCACGACCCCGCCTGGACGGTCAGCCGGCTCAGCCTGGAGGACCTCGTCCTGGCCTACATGGACAGGCGCACCGCCGAGAACCGGCGAGTCGCCCTGGAGGTGCGGCGATGACCTGGCTGACCTGGCGGCAGTTCCGCGGCTCGGCCGCGATGACGGCCGCCGTACTCGTGGTTCTCACCGCCGTGCTGGCCCTGACCGGCCCGGATCTGGCCTCCCGCTACGCTGCGGGGATCGCCGGCTGCACCCCGGACAACACCTGCGACGACTTCTTCGACCGCTTCTTCGACGAGTACCAGCTCCCCTTCCTCGCCCTCACCCTCGTCGTACTGATCCTGCCGGCGCTGGTCGGGCTCTTCTGGGGAGCTCCGCTGATCACCCGCGAGCTGGAGTCGGGCACGCATCTGCTGGTGTGGAACCAGAGCATCACCCGCGGCCGCTGGCTGGCGGTCAAGCTCGGGCTCACCGGCCTGGCCGCCACGGCCGCCGCCGGTCTGTGCGGCCTTGCGGTGACCTGGTGGTCCGACCCCCTGGACAAGTCAGCGGTTCCGGAAATGGCCCGGATGGCTCCCCTGGTGTTCAGCGCGCGCGGCATCGCCCCGATGGGGTACGCGGCCTTCGCCTTCGTCCTGGGCGTGACCATGGGCGTGCTGGTGCGCCGCACACTGCCCGCCATGGCACTCACCCTGGTCGCTTTCACCGCGATCCAGCTCGCCATGCCGCTGCTGGTCCGTCCCCACCTGATGCCCCCGGTCACGTCGACCTTCGAGCTCGGCCGGACGAACGTGAACGGCATCGTGCCGCAAGGGCAGCAAGGCGGAGCCATGCAGGTCTTCCTGAGCACGTCGGCCGTTCCCGGCCACGCGGGCGCCTGGGTCCTGTCCAGCGTCCTGGTCGATCCGTCCGGACGTACCGTCGCCGGCGGCGATGGAGCCTCGGGGCCGTCGTCGACGATCGCGCGGTCCATCCCGATCTCCACGACGTCGGGACCCTGCGCACCATCAAGGGGACAGGGCACGGACGCGTGCACAGCGGAGATCAACCGGCTCGGCTATCGGCAGCAGGCGACGTACCAGCCCATCGAGAGCTTCTGGCCCTTCCAGTGGATCGAGACCGGGATCTACGCCCTGCTCACCCTCGGCCTCATCTGGCTCTGCTTCTGGCGGGTACGGAGAGGCTTGTCATGACCGTCGTCAGGATCGCGGCCGCCGGGCTCGCCCTGCTCCTGGCGGCGGCCTGCACGGCACCGGCGCCACCGCGCGGCGAGGCGAGCACGGCGGGCAGTACGGTCTGCGCGCCGCCCCAGGGAGCGCCCGGGGCGGAGACTCCCACCACGATCGACGTGATCGAGCAGGCGTACTTCTGCATCCTCGGCAACTACTACAGCGGCGCCACCCTGGACGCCCGCTCACTGCTGACCGCCGGATTCGTCGCCCTGACCCAGGAGGTCAACCGCAACGGACGCGACCTGCCGGGGGCCGGCATGCCCGCGCTGACCGGCGACCGCAAAGCCGACTGGGCCGCCTTCGAGGGGGTCTATCGGAAGGTCACCGATCAGGTGCCGGACCTGCGTGACAAGCTGGCCGTCGTCACCCTTGAGGCGATGGTGGCCGGCCTCGGCGACAACCATGCCGGCTGGACGCACGACGCCAAGCGGCCGCCCGACTACTACGACGGTGACGGCTACGGCCTGGGTCTGCAGGCGAACGTGGACGCTTCGCAGGCGGACGGCAACCTCGGCGTCGCACTCGCTCCGCTGTTCGTCACCGCCGTGCTGGGTGGCGCGGCGCAGGCCGCCGGACTGCGCGCGGGTGACATCATCGAATCGATCAACGGATCGGCGCCCTTCATCGATGGGAAGGCCACTCCCGCGATCGCCGCCCTCTACCCGCAATATCCGGAAGCGCGTCCGGTCCGGCTGCGGCTCCTGCGGCAGAGCGCCGGCCGCCGCTGGAGCGTGACGCTCAAGCCCGGCCTCTTTCAGCGGGATCTGGCCGCCCTGCAAGTGGTGCAGTCGAAGCTGCTGGACGACGATGTCGCCTACGTACGGCTGACCGGATTCGTGCCCGACTCCGCGGACCGGGCCCTGCGGGCGATCTCCAGGCTGCGGAAAGGCCGGACGTTGTCCGGCGTCGTGCTGGACCTGCGCGGCAACGGCGGCGGCAGCCCCACGGAGGCGATCCGGCTGCTGAGCGCGTTCGGCCACGGCAAGGTCACCGCCTACCAGTGCACCGTGGACGGCAAGTGCGAGACTTCACGGACCGACGACACCGTCGAGCTGCTCGGCCTGCCCCTGATGGTGCTCACCGACCGCAGCTGCGCCTCGGCCTGCGAGCACTTCAGCTCCGCGGTCAAGGACCTGCGCCTGGGCCAGCTGGTCGGCACCAGAACCGCCGGCGTCATCTCCGGGCCCGCGCAGTCGTACCTGCTGCGTAACAACACCGCGCTGGGCTTCCCGGCCAGGCATCACCTGGGGCCCAACCGCGAGGTGATCGACCGGATCGGCGTGCCGCCCGACCACTACGTACCCCTGACCCCCAAGGACGCGGCCGCCGGACGCGACCCCGCCCTGGCCAAGGCCCTGACCTTGCTGCACAAGTGAACGGACCTCTCCATGAGACTGCTCCTGGCCGTCGCCGCGGGACTGGCCGTCCTCGCCGCGTCCGCCTGCTCCACACCCGCGCCGCCCCGATCCGACGCCGTGTCCGCCGCGCCCGCCGGGCCTGCCACCCTGCCCGCCCCCTCCGGCGCCCACCCGGTCGGCACCACCGCCCTGTATCTGAAGGACACCTCCCGCCCCGATCCCTGGAACCTCGACGTCGACGCCAGGGAGCTCAAGGTCACCCTCTGGTATCCGACCGAGCAACGGGACGGGCAGCAGGCGCCGTACATGACACCCAAGGAATCGGAACTCCTCCTGAAAGGCTCCGGGATTGCGAGCGCGCCGTCCGACACGCTGAGCAAGACCCGCACGAACGCCATCAAAGACGCCAAACCCGCAGGGAAGACGTTGCCGCTGGTGGTGCTCTCCCCCGGCTTCACCAAGCCGATGAGCACCCTCACGTCCTTGGCCGAGGACCTGGCCAGCCGAGGGTACGTCGTGGCCGGGATCGACCACACCTACGAGAGCTACGCCACGACCTTCCCCGATGGGCGGGTCGCCGAATGCCTCGCCTGTGACAGCAACTCCGATCCCGGCTTCGGCGCCGGGCTCGTCCAGGGCCGGGCGGCCGACGTCTCGTTCGTGCTCGACCAGCTGCCGGCGAAGTGGGCCGGTTCCGACCGGATCGACCGCTCCCGCATCGCGATGGTCGGCCAGTCGATCGGCGGATCCAGCGCTATGGCGACCATGCTCGAAGACCCCCGAGTGCGGGCCGGGATCGACATGGACGGCACCGCCTACGCCCGGATCCCCAAGAGCGGGTTCTCTCGGCCGTTCATGTTCCTGGGTTCGGCGGAGCACGTCTCCGGAGGCCCCATGCCTACGTGGGACCGCGACTGGAAGCTGCTCACCGGATGGAAGCGCTGGATCGTGCTGACAGGAGCGGAACACCAGTCCTTCACCGACACCCCGCTGCTTTCGGACGCCCTCGGCATCAAACCCCTCCCCGGCGTCCTGGGCGCGGCGCGCGGCGCCGAGCTCACCCGCACCTACGTGGCGGCCTTCCTCGACCAGCACCTGAAGTCGCAGCGGCAGCCCCTCCTGGACAAGCCGTCATCGCGCTACCCCGAGGCCAAGTTCTGCCCCGCGACCTGTGCTCACTCCTGAGGCCCGGCGACCCCTGAAGCCGTCGGATGCCTGCCTGGCCGGGTGCACGGCGGCGAGCCTGGGCAGGTGACCAAAGACGCGATGCGCCAGCGGGATCGGCGACCGGCTGGAAGCCGGACGCTCGATCCCGCTGGCGCGTCAGGCCGGTGACGTGCCTACCCGGACGAAGAACCGAGCCGAGTCGTCATCCTGGAGGGCATTTCCGGTCCAGATGGGAGAGCCTTCAGGGCGCGTCCCAGCCTGCCGCTACGTCCTGTATCGGAAGATGATCCGGCCGCGGGTGAGGTCGTACGGGCTGAGCTCCACGAGCACCCGGTCATACGGCAAGATCTTGATGTAGTGCTTCCGTATCTTCCCGCTGATGTGCGCCAGCACCTTGTGCCCGTTCGCAAGCTCCACCCTGAAGGTGGCGTTGCGCAGGCACTCGACGACGGTGCCCTCGACTTCGATGCCGTCTGCTGTTCTGGTCATAATTCTCGCACTTCTCCGGTCGGTGACTTGTGAGGTCGATGAGGAGACGGATTCCGTTGACGCAACCGTGATCGACGCGCTGCATCAGGCCGGCCCCCTCGCGCGGTGAGGCGGTGGGGCGTCAGCGGAGCACCAACTCCAGGTTGCTGCTCGTACGCCGGGCGCCGACGCCCTCGAACAACGCCGTGGCCGCCCCGTTGGATTCGTTCACCTCGGCGGACGCCGTTTCGATCCCGCAGCGGTGCAGCGAACCCAGCACGTGGGCGAGCAGCGCCTGAGCGATACCGCGGCGGTGGTGGTCGGACCGGACTGCGATCAGCCCGATCCGTGGCTGCCGGGTCACCGGCGCCAACCGGACCAGTCCCACATATTCCCCGCACTGTGCCGCCACCGCGTACTTCGACGGGTCCAGCAGGGTGACGCCGTCCGGGCGAGGCAGCACCTCAGCCGGCATCTCCTGCCATCCGACGGTGGCCTCGACCTCGTCGCGAATCACGCGGTCCAGCTTGCGCAGAGGACCCTCCTCCGCCTCGCCGACGGCGACTATCGTCACGCCCGGCGGCGGCAGCACTGAGCCGAGTCCCGTGACCCGCGGGTCGGTGGGCACGAGGTACTCCCACTCGCGGCGTCGGGTCGTGAAGCCGACTCGCTCCCAGTGGGACGTCAAGTCGAGGTCGGCCTCGTCGACCAGCGTGTGCAGTGGCTTCGGCAGATCTGCCAGCATGGCATCGGCGAGTTGGTCGAAGGCCGCGCAGTGCCACGCGTCGATGCTGAGGAAGATCCGCCCGTCGGGTCTGCGCGAAGAATCGCCGCGGCCGACCACCCGGTCGTCCGCCACAGCGTGCCACTGCCTCTCCGCGACCCGCGTGATGGCTACGGCATGCTCGCCCGTGCCCGGAGTGAAATGCCCAGAGTCCATAGGTTGTTGCCTTTCGGGAGTGCCTTGTCGAGGCGCTCCCGGCGACGCCTACGTCAATCGCCCGACCGTGATGACGAGGGGGAGCACCCACATCGATACAGCGTTCATGGGTCTCACCTCCTCGCGGCCTGTCACGGTGTAGCGGACGCTATCAGCCCGAACGTCGTCCCGCCCAATCATTTTCCGCCGGCCAACCAGGCGGGCCGCCAACGCGCTCATCTGCCGCGATGTGTGCCGCCCGAACCGCGTCGTCGGCCACTTTCGCAGCACCTGTCGATCATGGTGTGTGCACGGTTGGTGCATCATGCAGCGCGCCAAGCCGGCCGAGTGGCGTCGTTCCTACCGGGGAGGACAGCCGCCTCTACCGATGAGCGGACGCTCGGCCCCCTGACCGATGGACGAAGGCGACTCTGCCACCATCAGTGCAATGAGCGACTGGGAGCAGTTCCTCCACGAGGTTTCATGGTTCCTCCAACCCGGAGATAGCGCTGTAGTGGGCGAGGCACAGCCGTGGACCCGCGGATCGATCGACGACTTGCCTGAACTGTCTGCTCTGCTCCAATCGACGACCCTCACGCCTGTCTCCGTCGGAAGCAATGCCTATGAGTTGCTGGCATGGGGATCACCGGACGATCGACGGGGATGGCTCTGCCACCCGCCTCACGATGTGGACGGTGATTCCGTCCCCCAGACCCACAAGAGCTTCTGGAAGCTCTGCGGCGGGATCGTCGAAAGGTTCCGTGAGCCCGCCACCTGGTGGAACAACCAGAACGAGGTGCTCACAGTTGATGCGACGCGCGTAGGCATCGCAAATGTACTCACCGACTATGCGTGGCTCTGGGAAGACGTCGGCCTGGAAGTTTCCATCAGCCCCGATGAGTACTACGCCGTCGCCATAGAGGCCAACGGGAATCTGACGCTGGCACATCGGCACGACGGTCGGCTACTTCTCTTCGCACCGGACCACGCGTTCACAGCTGTCGCGCCATTGGCCGGCTCCCCGCCGTACTCGTTACTCACGATCGATGACGTGCCTGACCTCGCGGCCTGGATAGAGGTGTGCGCCGCAGCCTGGCGACATCATCGATAGACCGACAAGCGTCCGGATCTGCCGCCGGACCGCGGGCTATGGGGTGTCATGGTGAGCGGATCGAGTCAGCCCTGTTAGTGCTGAGCGCCGAGTTCGACGGCCATCACGCCACCGATGATCAAGGCGATGCCCAGCATCATGACCTTGGTGAGCGGTTCGCCGAACAGGATACGGGAGCAGATGGCGGTCAGGGCGACGCCGGCGGCGGCCCAGATGCCATAGGCGACGCCGAGGGCGATTCCGCCGTTGAGGGTGATGGTGAGCATGGTGAACGCGGTGAGGTAGCCGGCGCCGACACCGATGAACCACTTCCTGGAGCCGCCGGGCTGCGAGGCCATGCGCAGCGCCAGGGTGCCGGCCGTCTCGGACAGGATGGCGCCGACGAGAGCGAGCCAGACCATCAGATGTGCCCTTCCTGTGTGTGAGCGGCCTGCTTGGCGTGGGCGGCCTGGGACCCGATCTCGACGCAGAGCACGCCGCCGATGACCAGGCCGATGCCGAGAGCCATGACCCCGGTCAACGGGTCGCCGAAGATGATGGTGGCGAGGATGGCGGTCAGGGCGACGCCGGCGGCGGCCCAGATGCCGTAGGCGACGCCGACACCGACGCCGAGCCGTAGCACGTAGGTCAGGGCGACGAAAGCGCTGATATAACCGGCCGCGACGAGCGCGTACCAGCCGGGATGGTCAACGGCCGCGCGCAGCGACAGGGTGGCGGTGACTTCCAGGAGGATCGCCGCGGCGAGCAGCAGCCACTTGTTCATCAGTCGGTCTCGTCTTCCAGAAGCTTGTCGATAGCAGTCGCCAGCAGCACCCGGTCTGGCTCGGCCGGGGCGAACACGCCGGTGGCGGCGGCGATCCAGTAGCCGTCGGCCGCCAGCCGAACCATGGTGAGCCGGGCACGGGTGGCCGGCGAAAGGTCGTCGGGCAGGATCAGCCAGGGTTGCAGCCGCCGCACCCAGGCGTCGGTAAACGCGTCGCGGTACATCGCATCGAAGTAGATCGCGAACTCGGCCTGGTCGTGGCGTTCGGTCAGCGAGACCTGCGCGTAGGCACGGATGCGCTCGGTGGCCGACGCGGCCGCCAGCGGCTTGTCCAGGCGGTCGAGCAGCAAATGCTCCCAGCGGGCGGCGACATGGTCGACCACCGCCAGCATCAGCGCCTCCTTGGTCGGGAAGTGGTACATCAACCCCGGCTTGGTCAGCCCGACCTGCTTGGCGGCCCCATCCAGGGTGATCGAGCCGCCCCCCTGCGCCCGGAGCAGCTCTAGCGCGCCGTCGATGATGCGTTGCTTTCCAGCTCTTGCCATGCCGTTACTTTACCTTCCGGTTGGTAAAGTAGGCAAGCTATGCGGAGCCGCGAGTACTCTGTCGAGAACAGGTTCTCCGTGTTGCCATTTCTCTTGACGACCAGGCACGAATCGCCTTCCACCCACTCCAGGCGCGCCGTCAACGGCATCAGCGTGGAGTAGAACTCTCCTCGATAGACGACGATGGCCGGGTCCTTGCCGACAGCCGCGTAGCACACGTTGCCAGAGGAGCACGATGAAGTCTGAGCAACCTCGACGGACGGAGCAGGCCGGTCGGTGCAGGCGACTGCACTCAATGCCGTACTGAGCGTGGCGACGATGCTCCATAGCCGTCTCACGAAGACAACCTTCCAGCCAAGGAGGCGTCGCGGTATACGGAAACATGGCTGAACGTGCAGTACAGGCCTGACTGTCCCGCCACTCTGCGGGTCTATGCCCACGTGATCCGCGCAGCGGAAGCCTCGGCGGCGGACATCTTCACCCAGGCGATCGCCGAGTGAGCGCCCCTTGTTTGCAGCAGCGTTAGCAAGATCCCGAGATTGTCCCGACAAACACAAAGGCCCGTTCCAGGTTTTCCCTGGTAACGGGCCTTGATGCTGTGTGCGGCCGGAGGTACTCGAAACCCCAACCTTCCTGATCCGTTAGGCGGCGTTGCTGTGCAGCATCCGCGTCAACCTGCAAGAGAGCTGCACCCTCTGCCCTGTTCAGGCGGCCTTCGACCTGGCCTTCGCCTTTCCGAGTCCCTCACTACCCGTCCGCCGAGTTGGTCGATGGTCAGGAGGGGACCGTCGCCGGTGTGAGTGCCTGCGCGGGCTGGGTGACGGCCAGCTTGCGGGCCAGCCGCAGCCGGTACGCGTCCAGCACCACGGCGACCAGGATCACCAGCCCGGTGATGATCTGCCGTTCGAAGTCGGAGACGCCCATGAGCAGCAGCCCGTTGGTGAGCACGCCGAGCAGACATGCCCCGAGGAACGTACCGACCATGGAGCCGCGCCCGCCCAGCAGGCTGGCTCCGCCGATGACCACGGCGGCGATCGCGTTGAGCTCGTAGCCCTGGCCCAGGATAGGGCTGGCGATGTTGAGCCTGGCCATGTACAGGATGGCCGCGATGCCCACAGCGAATCCGGCGATCATGAAGGCGGCGATCTTGATGCGGGAGGTCTTGTGGCCGGACAGGCGGACGGCTTCCTCGTTGTTGCCGGTGGCGTAGATCAGCCGCCCGAAGACGGTGCGCGACAGCACGAACCAGCCGGCCCCTGCCAGCAGCAGCGCCACCCAGAACACCGCGGGGATGCCCATGAGCGTTAGGGTCCCGAACTCGTTGAGCGCGGCGGGCAGGTTGTAGATGGTGGCCGCGTCGGTATACCGTTCGGCGCCGCCGCGCGCGATGTTGAGCATGGCCAGGGTGACGATGAATGACGGCACCCGCCACTGTTCTGACACGAACCCGTTGACCCAGCCGACCACGCCGCCGACGAGCACGCTCACCAAGATCGCGCCGACCAGCGTCATGGCGGAGCCGGATCCGGCCATCATGGTGCCCGACACGACCGCGCACAGCGCCATCGCCGAGCCGACCGACAGGTCGATGCCGCCGACCAGGATCACGAACGTCATGCCCACGGCGAGCACGGTGTTCAGCGTGATCTGGGTCATGATGTTGCGTAGGTTCTGCTCGGTCGCGAAGTTCGGCGCGGCGATGACGAAGAAGCCCGCGAGCAGCACCAGGGCGACGCCGATGCCGGCCTCGCCGAGCACGAGCCTTTTGATCACTGTGTTTCACCGTTCTTGAGGTAGCCCGAGTAGGCCATCGTGAGGATGTGCTCGGCGTCGAAGTCCGCCCGGGCGACCTCGCCGACGATCTTGCCGCGGGAGAAGACCAGGACGCGGTCGCAGATGCCCATCAGCTCCGGCAGGTCCGAGGAGACGACGAGCAGGGCCTTGCCTTCTGCGGCCAGGCCGAGCAGCAGCTCGTGGATCTCGTACTTGGCGCCGACGTCGATGCCGCGGGTGGGCTCGTCCACGATCAGGATGTCGGATCCGGCGTTGAGCCACTTGGCCAGCACGACCTTCTGCTGGTTACCGCCCGACAGGGTGCGCACATGCTGGTCGACGCCCGCGGAACGCAGGTGCAGGCGCCGCCCGAGGTCCTCGGCGAGCGAGCGTTCCTGGCCGAAGCGCACCAGGAATCCGCGCAGCTTGGCGAGCGTGACGTTGGCGCTGATCGGCAGGTCGAGGACCAGGCCCTGCGACTTGCGGTCCTCGGTGAGCAGGCTGATGCCGTGCCGTACCGCGTCCTGGGGGTGCCTGATGTGCACTTTCTTGCCGTAAAGCTCGATATTTTCGGACAAGGCGGGGTCGGCGCCGAAGATCGCGCGCATCGCCTCGGTACGACCGGAGCCGACCAGCCCGGCGAGGCCCACGACCTCGCCGCGCCGTACCGAGAAGGAGAGCGGCCCTTCGAAGCCCGCGACCTTGAGATCGTGCACCTTCAGCGCCACCTCGCCCAGCTCCGTCGGTGGCTTGGCCGGGAACTCCTGCGCCAGGTCGCGCCCCACCATCAACCTGACCAGGTCGGGCGCGGTCACGCCGGCCATCTCGCGGGTCTCGATGCTGCGCCCGTTGCGCAGCACGGTGACCCGGTCGGCCAGCTCCAGCACCTCCTGCAGGTGGTGGGAGATGTAGACGATGGCCACGCCGCGCTCGCGCAACGCCCGCAGGATGCCGAACAGGCGTCCCGCCTCGCGCGAGGTGAGTGTGGCGGTCGGCTCATCCATGATCAGCAGTTTGCAGCTGGTGGAGATCGCCTTCGCGATCTCCACCAGCTGCATCTGTGCGATGCCGAGCCGCTCGACCAGGGTGTCGGGCGAGACCTCCAGACCGATCTCCGTCAACAGCCGCGTGGCGTCCGCGCGCAGCCGCTTCCTGTCGACGACGCCCGCCGTGCGCGGCAGCGCGCGCAGGAACAGGTTCTCCGCCACGGTGAGGTACGGCAGCAGCGCCAGCTCCTGGTGGACCACCGAGATCCCGGCGGCCAGACCGTCGGCCGCGCTGGCGGGAGTGTACGGCGCGCCGTCGAAGGTCATCGTGCCGCCGTCCGGCGCGTGGATCCCGGCCAGAGCCTTGACCAGCGTGGACTTGCCCGCGCCGTTCTCTCCCACGAGGGCGTGGATCTCGCCCGCGCGGATGTCAAGGTCGACCCCGTCGAGCGCCATCACACCGGGAAAGCGCTTGATGAGGCCGGTGACGGTCATCATCCGACGTTGTCCTTGGTGATGAGCTTGATCTCGGTCTTCTGCCAGCCGCTGAAGTTCTCGCCGGCGATCATCTTCATGGCGTAGTCGATGCCGTTGGAGGCCTGCTGCGCCCCGTACTGGTCCAGGGTGGACACGACGGTGCCGTCCTTGACGTACTGGGCGATGGCCGGGATGTTGTCGAACGCGGCGACCTTGATCTGATCCTTCTTGCCCTGCTCCTCGATCGCCTTCAGCGCACCGAGCGCCATGTTGTCGTTGCCGGCCAGCACGCCCTTGATGTTCGGGTGCCCGGTGAGCATGTTGCCGAAGACGGTGTGCGCCTCGTCGGTCTCCCAGTGCGCGGTCTTGGAGTCGACGAGCTTGAGCCCGCCCGCCTTGATCGCGTCCTCGAACCCGGCCTTGCGCTGGGCGGCGTTGGCCGCGCCTGGGTTGCCCTCCAGGATGACGACCTCGGCGCCCTTGCCGAGGGCCTTGGCCAGCTCCATGCCCGACTGCTTGGCACCCTCGCGGTTGTCGGGGCCGACGAAGGGCACCTTGTCGCCGATGCCGGCGGCCTTCATCGCGCCCTCGTCGAGCTGAACGTCGATGTTGACGACCTTCACGCCCGCGTCGACGGCGCGCTTGATCGGCGCGATCAGCGCGCGCGAGTCGGCGGGGGCGATCACGACCGCCTTGGCCTGCTGGGTGACGCACTTCTCGACGGCGGCGACCTGGTTGTCGATGTCGGTCTCGTTCTGGATGCCGACCACGCTGAGCGTGAGGTCGCCGCGCTTGGCGGCGTGCTCCTCGGCGCCCTTCTGCATCTGCTGGAAGAACTCGTTGGCCAGCGACTTCATCACCAGGCAGACGCTCGGCTTCTCACCAGGCTTGGGGGCGGCGGCGGGCGCGGCGGCGGTGGTGCCGCCCTCCTTGCCGCAGGCGGTCAGCGCGAGTGCCAGACCGGCCACGACGACGATCTTCTTGTTCATGTGGTGTTTCTCCTTCAGAAGGGAACGCCCGCTTGGAGGACGACGTTCGCGTACGGCGTCGCCTCGCCGGTCCGCACGACTGCGCGGGCCCGGCCGGTGAGCTCTTTGAGACGGGTGTGAGGAATGCGTTCGGTTCTTGTCAGTACGCCGTCGAGGAAGCCGGGCGGCGACTCCTCGGCGACGTAGGCGGTCTCGACGACGAGCTCGCCGAGCACCGCTTCCAGTACGGGCAGGAAGGCAGGCTCGCCCCTGCGCCAGACGAGGTCGACCGTCTCGACGCCGGGCGGAACGGGCAGGCCGGGGTCGGCCACCACGATGAGGTCGGTGTGTCCCGCCGCAGACAGGATGTGCAGCAGGCGGGGATGCCAGAGGCCGTCATGACGCACGGGCGAGCAGCCTTTCCACTTGGTCGCCGGTGGGCATGGCGGTCTGTGCCCCGTGGCCGGTGGTGGCCAGCGCGCCGGCCGCGCAGGCCAGCCGTACAGCCTGGGCGAGAGGCAAGCCGGCCGCGTGGGCGAGCGCGAGTTGCGCGCAGAAGGTGTCCCCCGCGCCGACCGCGTCCACCGCATGCACCGGGAATGCGGGCACCTGGCAGACGCCGGAGGCGTCCTGGCCGCGCGCCCCGTGCTCGCCCAGCGTCACCACCGCGGCGCACGGCCCGAGCGCGAGCAGCGCCGCGGGGTCGGTGCCGCCGCACAGGGCGGCGGCCTCTCCCTCGTTGACGATCAGTAGGTCCACCTGGGTGAGCAGCTCTTCAAGACCCTGCGTGTACGGCGCGGCGTTGAGGATCACCGGCACGCCGTGGGCTCTGGCCTGCCGGGCGGCGGCGAGGCAGGCGGCCACCGGGATCTCCAGCTGTAGCAGGAGCGCGTCGGCGCCGGTGAGGTCGAGGTCGGTGAGGCGGAGCAGACCGTTGGCGCCGCTGGCGACAGTGATCATGTTCTCGCCGCCGTCCTCGACGACGATCATCGCCAGCCCAGTGGCGGCGGGCACCTGCCGTACGCCTGAGACGTCCACGCCCTCACGCGCCACGGCGGCGAGCAGCTCGCCGCCCAGTGCGTCGTCGCCGACCTGGCCCACCAGGCGAACCCGCGCGCCCAGCCGGGCGGCGGCCACCGCCTGGTTGGCGCCCTTGCCTCCGGCGGCCCGCACCGCGGCGGCGCCCGCGACCGTCTCGCCCCGGCCGGGCAGGCGCGTCACCGGGACCGTGAGATCCATGTTGAGACTGCCGACGACGACCAGCTCCAGCTCACGCATCGTCGACCCCGCCGACCGGGTCAGGGCAGCCACACGAGCCGCGCCTGATCAGCGTGGCGGACAGGACGACACGCTCGCCGCCTGATGAGTCACCGATCTGTGCCACCAGCAGCTCCACTGCGCGCCTGCCCAGTACCTCGATCGGCTGGCGCATGGTGGTGAGCGCGGGCACGGTGTAAGAGGAGGCGGCGATGCCGTCGAACGAGCACAGCGCGACGTCGCCCGGCACACTCAGCCCCAGCTCGGCCGCGGCGCGCACGACGCCGATCGCCTGCTCGTCGCTGGTCACGAAGAGCGCGGTGGGCCGGTCCTCCTGTGACAGGAGCTCGTGGCCGCCGAGGTAGCCCTGCCGCCGCCCGAACGGACCGTTGACCAGCGGCATCGAGGCCGGGTCGAGACCGGCTTCGGTCAGCGCCCGCGACCAGCCGGCGACACGGTCGACGGTCGGATGGATGTTCTTCGGCCCCGCCACGCAACCGATACGCCGCTGCCCGTGCGCGAGCAGGTGGCCGGTCGCCTCGTACGCGCCGCCCTCGTTGTCGAGAAGCAGGTGGCTTGCCGGGGTGTCGTCGAGCTCGCGGTCGAGCACGATGCACGGCACCTTGGAAGCGGCGAGCTGGGACCGCCAGGCGTGCGGGCCGTGGGCAGGAATCAGGATCAACCCGTCCACCTGGCGGTCGATCAGGGTCCGCACGTAGGCGGCCTCACGATCGTCGTCGTCCATCGCGTTGCCGAGCAACAGCGTCAGGCCGTGCTCGAAGGCGACGTCCTCGATCTCGCGGGCCAGCTCGGCGAAGAAGGGGTTGGCGTTGTCGGGGACGACAAGCCCGATCGTGTGCGTACGGCTGGTGCGCAACGAGCGTGCGACGGCGTTCGGCCGATAGCCGAGCTCGTCGATCGCGCGCAGCACCCGTTCGCGGGTGTGCGGCGCGACATTTCTCGGCCCGTTGTTGAGCACGTAGCTGACGACGGCGTCTGAGGTGCCGGCCAGCCGCGCCACATCGCGGCGTGTGACCACTACGCAAATCCCATCTACTCGTGTTGCAGCAGTATTCGGCTAGGGATTCCGCAGTAGCAACACGAGTAGATGGGACGTTATGAAGGTGTTATCGCAAGGTTTCAGGACGATCACGACCAGCGGGCTGAGGTTGTGCGCCGGCCTGCCGATGTCGCACAGTGCATCCTGTTCCGTACGGCAGCGCGCGGAGCCTGTGCAGGTCAGGCGGTTTCGGGGCTGCGCGATGGGCGCGGGGCTCCATGGTCGCCTGCTCACCGTACTGGCGCCCGTCCGATACGCCGATGGCCTCTTAAGGCTCGATCTGGCCGTACGCGCGCAACGTTCGGCGAGCACCGCGCCGTCGACGGGATCGATCTGGAGGTACGACCCGGTATAATCTTCGACGCCATCGGCCCGAACGGCGCCGGCAAGACCACCACGCTACGGACGCCGGCGGATCGACGCGGCCGTGCCAAGATCTTCGGGGTCAACGCGGCCGGCAACCCGCACGTGATCCGCCAGTTGGTCGGCGTCACCGGACAATACGCGTCCCTGGCTGCCCGCAAGAACCATGCGCTGGGGCCTCTCAGACATCATCGCTATCCCGATTCGACGGCGATGTTAGCGAACAATCTCGCATATCGATTTATAGTACGCAATAACGACAAATACTCGCCTGGCTGTTCGGCAGATAGAGGGGGCGTCGGCGGCACATATATCGCCTCTGCTGGAGATAGGGCATTGACGCTCAATGGATTACGGCGCGAGCATAATTGCGCAGGATTCATCCCCCGCCCGTGATCTTTATTCGAACCACGGCAATCGTCGCACTTCTGTGACCTATTCACTATCGGATGCCGACTCCAAGTGCTATCAAGGATCCTTGGAGGCCAATGATGGAGCGACTCGTCGAGTTTCAGTCAGACGGTGGAGAGACGCTACTGGTGGAAGTCCATGACCTGCCCGCATCCGATGGTGCGGCAAGACGCGGATGGGGCTCACGCCCCACAGCCCAAGAGGCTGACCGCAGTTTCGAGCAAGCCGTCGAACGTATACGCCCAGCCGCCCAAGCCGTGATCAATCGACTCCGACTCCTCTCGGACGCGCCTGATGAGATCAACGTCGAGTTCGGACTAGGACTGAGCGCGGAGGCCGGCGCCTTCATCGCGAAGACGAGCGGTTCGGCCAATTTCAAGATCTCGTTGACTTGGCATCGATCCAAACAGGGCAATGAATAAGAATACTTACAAGAATTTCGACATCCTCATCGAACGACATGGCAGCTCCTACCGCGCCAGAGTGTTGGACTCACCCAGCGGCCAGGGCGCCACACGTATTTTTCAACTTCCCTTCACCGATGAACAGCTAGAGATACTGTTACTCAAAATAGGACGTCGCCGCGGAATGCGCGGGGCTCCGCCTTCATCAAACGCAGCCGCAATCGAATTTGGCGGCAGCCTCTACTCTGCAGTTTTCCAAGAGCAGGTCCAAGCGCACCTCCTCATGAGCCTGCAGAGCACCGAAGAAGAGCAGTCCGGGTTGCGAATCAGAATACGCTTGTCAGGTTGTCCGGAACTTGCCGATCTCCCTTGGGAGTATCTGTACGACCCCGAGCGACGCCGCTTCATCTGCTTGTCAACCAGAACCCCCATGGTGCGATTTTTGGAGCTTCCCGATCCTAGTCGTGTTCTTTCGGTCACCGGGCCACTCAGGATGCTCGTGGTCATCTCCAATCCGAACGAACCCGACTTCGACGAACTCGATGTAGAACGAGAGTGGACAAATCTTGAGGAGGCATTGAGCGGTGTAGTGGAGTCAGGCTACGTCGAAATTGATCGTCTTGAGCCGCCAACCCTTAGCCGCTTGGATGCTCAGCTACGCCACCGCGACTACCATATTCTCCATTTCATTGGACATGGCCGGTTCAGCCCGCAGGTCGGCTACGGTGAGCTTCTCTTCGAAGATGACAATCACCGTGGCCTGCCGGTAGGAGCAGCTCAGCTAGCCGCCCTCCTCCATGACCACGGCTCTCTCCGCCTTGCCATCCTCAACGCATGTGAAGGCGCTCGCACAGGTCATGTCGACCCTCTGGCAGGAGTGGCCCAGACGCTCGTACAACAACGTATTCCAGCGGTAGTGGCCATGCAGTTCGAGATCAGCGACCGCGCCGCGATTGCCTTCTCCAAGGTTTTCTATGAGATGCTCGCCGTTGGCGATCCCATTGATACATGCATCGCCCATGCTCGAAGAGCTATCTACGCAATTCCAAATCCCGTGGAATGGGCAACGCCTGTTTTGTATCTTCGCGCAGCCGACGGTCAGGTGTTCGACGTATCTTCCACTCCAACGCGGATACCTGATGTCCCACCTCGCAAAGCACCATCGGCAGAGAGCCTTTGGCGTGCCACCGTATCCACAGAGAAGCGAAGCTCCATGGTATGGGCTACGATCATCAACGTAGCGTTGACGAGCGAGTCACACATCATTGTGGCTCGGTGGGGCTGGTCGGACAGTCTTGAGGTCGATGGTCGCATCTTAAAAAAATCCATGAACGACCTGAATGGCGACCATACGTTCGTGCTAACCGATGCCGGTCGAAGATTGGCTGCGGAGCTGACTCTCACGTCAAAGAGGATGCGATATATTGTCCAATCCCTTGTGATCGATGGCCAAAGCCTGTCTTGGTCGGATAAAGAGGCATGACCATAGGAAGATAGGCAGGCGGCGGTCGCGTGCAGTTCTTTGCGTACGTTGGTCCGGCGCACCTGAGGGCGCTGGTCCTGAGACCCGGTACCCCCTACGATGCCGTGTCCTGCCTCGCTTGATGCTTGACAGTCCTGCCTGCGAGCCGAATCAGGGCGTACGAAAGTGGGAGAAGGAGGAGAACTAGACTTGGCCCTGTCCCCCCTGCCGATGGGTTATGGGGAGGGCGCATGGCCTTTCTGGCCGCTGGCTGGCTGTGGTCGTTCGCGATCCTGGCTGTCGTCGTGGCGGGCTACATCGCCGTCCAGTTCAGGCGGCCCCGGCAGATGGCGCGCTTCACCGACCCGAGGTTGCTCGATCTGATCGCGCCCTGCCGTCCTGGCTGGTCACGGCATATCGCGGCGGCCGTGTTCGTCGTGCTGATGGCTCTGCTCATCCTGGCCGCGGCGCGCCCGGCCGCCTCCGTTCAGGTTCCCCGCGAGCGGGCCACGATCATCGTGGCCATCGACGTGTCCCTGTCGATGATCGCCACCGACATTCCGCCGTCCCGGTTGGAGGCCGCCAAGAGCTCGGCCAAGATGTTCATCACGAGCCTGCCCGAGCGGTTCAACGTCGCCCTGATCTCCTTCGCCCGATCCGCGGCGGTGGTGGTGGCGCCGACCCTCGACCACACGGCGGTCATCCGGGCGATCGACGCGCTGAAGCCCGCTCCCGGAACCGCCATCAGCGAAGCGGTCTTCTCCGGTCTGGACGCGATCCGCTCCTTCGACCAGCACGCCGCGAGCGATCCACCGCCGGCGGCCATCGTGCTGCTGTCCGACGGCGACAACACCTCCGGCCGCGTCGTGCCCGATGCGACCAAGGCCGCCGCCGCGGCCAGAGTGCCGGTCTCCACCATCGCCTTCGGCACGCCCGACGGCACCGTCGAGATCGACGGCCACCGCCTTGACGTCCCACCCAACGAGGAAACATTGCGCACCCTGGCCGAAGGCACCGCCGGACGCGCCTACAACGCCCGGACGGCCAACTCGCTGGATGAGGTGTACGAAAGCATCGGCTCCTCGCTCGGCACCATGACCAAACAGCAGGAGGTGGGCTACCAGGTGCTGCGCTGGGCCCTGCTCCCCACCTTCGCGCTGGCCGCGCTGGCGCTGCTGGCTCCGATCAAACTGGCCTGGGCCCGCCCTGCCCGGTGACAACAATGGACCTTTCTTTTCGCGTCGTCTACGGCGTGAGGCGGCGGCAGACGAGCATTGCTCAGACCGTCTTTACCGCAATGGGTGAACGGCTGCGATTGGCGGTGAGCCATTCGAGTTGCGCGGTCATATCGGTGAGCAGGTCCGTGGCCGGAGACCACCCGAGCAGCCGATGCGCCGTGGACACGTCCGCGCAGGTCAGCGGTTGACGGCTACCTGCTCCAGCCAGCGGCGCGTTTTGGCGCGGCCGGTGAGGAAGACCACGCGCTTGCCTGCGGCCAGCTCGTTGATCTTTGCCAGCACTTTGGGCCGCATGCGTCTCCGGTAGGTGGCCACATAGGTGAGCACGCCCCAGTGGATGCGGTTGTAGACGCCGGAGGTGTGCTGGCCGGCTCCATGCCGGAGCTGGCGGGAGAAGATCCCCCACAGGGCGGCCCAGGTGGGCACATCCATCATCACCACGGTGTCGCACGCCTGGAGCCGGACGTGCAGCGAGGAGTTGTAGTTGCCGTCGATGACCCAGCGCGGGGCCGCGACCAGCTCTTGCTGGGCGGCCTCGAACTTCTCCGGGGGGAGCGGGTTCCACTCGTCGTCGAAGTAGACCGCGTCCAGATGGGTGACCGGTGCATCCAGCAGCCGGCCGAGTTCGCGGGCCACATGAGACTTGCCGCTCCCACATGACCCGACGATGGCGACTCGGTTCATCTGCATGGCGCTCCACGACCGGATCCGGCAGGGACGGGCTCGGCCGGCGGAGTGAACAGCCTGCCCAGCTTGTTCACCAGCTTGAGCGTGAGAGTCCAGCCCTGGGCGGTGTTAGAACCAAGACGGCCCGATGTTGGTGTAGGGCTCCTCCACGGTGGCCGCTTCCTCGTCCGAGAGGTGAAGGTTGAGCGCGTCCACGGCTTGCTTAAGGTGATGGTGTTGGGTGGCTCCGACGATGGGCGCGGAGACCAGCGGGTTACGCAGCACCCAGGCGAGAGCGACCTGGGCCATGGTCACGCCGCGGGTTTCCGCGACCTGCTGCACGGCGTTGATGACAGGCTCGTCGTACGGACTGTCGAAGGACTGCACGACGTGGTCGGTACGGGAGCGGGTGCTCTGCTCGCCGGTGGGGCGGGCGAGGCGGCCCTTCCCGTTCGGCGAGTAGGGCACCAGGCCTACGCCCATGTCGCCGCACATGGCCATCAGTTCCGGCTCATCCTGCCGGCGCAGGAGGTTGTACTGGTTCTGCATGGACACGAAGCGGGTCCATCCGCCGAGGTCGGCGGCGTGCTGGAGCTTCGCGAACTGCCAGGCGTACATCGAGGAGGCGCCGATGTAGCGGACCTTGCCGGCCTTGACGACGTCGTGCAGCGCCTCCATCGTCTCCTCGACCGGCGTCTCGTCGTCGAAGCGGTGGATCTGGTACAGGTCGATGTAGTCGGTGCCCAGCCGGGCCAGGGACGCGTCGACCTGTTCGAGGATGGCCTTGCGCGACAAGCCCTCACCGCCGGGGCCGTCGTGCATCTTGCCGCGAACCTTGGTGGCGAGCACGATGTCCTGGCGCCGGGAGTACTCGGTGATGGCGCGACCGACGATCTCCTCGGAGGTGCCGGCCTGATAGACGTTGGCGGTGTCCCAGAAGGTGATGCCCAGCTCGACGGCTTGGCGGAAGAACGGCGCGGCCTTGTCCTCGGTCAGCGCCCAGGGATGGGCTCTCGGGATGGTGGGGTCGCCGTAGCTCATGCAGCCGAGAGCCAGCCGGCTCACCCTCAGGCCAGTGGTACCGAGACGGACGTACTCCATGATGACGCTCCTTACAGGTTCATGGGCGGGCTGCGCTGCGATGGGCATTCGGGGACGTGACGAGTCGCCCGCAGATGGTTCCCGGCATGTTGGCGTCGCTCGGTCTATGCGGAACCGGGGCTGCGCACGCCTCGGAGCCTTGGGGACTCAGTGGGCGATAAAGCCACCGTCGACGGGCAGGGCGACGCCGATGACGAAGCTGGCACCGGGACTGCACAGCCACACGGTGGCGGCGGCACCTCCTCGGGGCACGGGGCAGTTCAAGAATCGGTCAGAACGCTCCTGGCAACGGTGAGTGCGGACATGGCCTTGGGCCATCCGGCGTAGAACGCCAGGTGTGTGACCGTCTCGATCAGCTCCTTGTCGCTGACCCCGTTCTCGCGCGCCCTGCCGAGGTGGAAGGCGAGCTGTTCGGTGCTGCCGCTGGTGATGAGGCTGGCCACTGTGATCAGGCTGCGGTCTCGTGGAGACAGGTCCCGGTTCTCCCACACTTGCCCGAACAGCACGTCCTCGCTGTAACCGGCCAGCGCCGGCGCGATATCACCGAACTGCTGCCGAGGGCCCTCGGGCTTCTTGTTCTCCGACATCGACGGCTCCTTTCCGCGCCGATGCCCGGCACGTCCCCGCAGCGACGGGAAACGGGCATCGGCTTCCATTCCGTCCCGAACCGCGGTGTGCGCCGCTGGAGCGGACGGGCGGCCCAGTGCTGGCCTGATATCGATCAAACGGCAGGTCAGGCGCGTGCGGAAGGACCCGCTGATACGTGTACTGGCAGTACACCCCTTGTTCGGCGGGATCGTCGTAGCCTCGAACACATGGACAACCGCAGCGAGGTCCGCGAGTTCCTCACCAGCCGCCGCGCCAAGATCACGCCGCAGCAGGCCGGCCTGCCCGCCTCGGGGCACCGGCGTGTCAACGGACTGCGGCGCGAGGAGGTCGCGATGCTCGCCGGGGTCAGCGCCGAGTACTACGCGCGCATGGAGCGTGGCAACCTCTCCGGCGCCTCGGAGGCTGTCCTGGACTCTCTCACCCGCGCCCTGCAGCTTGACGAATCCGAGCGCGCCCATCTCCTGGACCTGGCGCACACCGCCAGCACCACGCGACGGCCCACACGCCGTCGCGCCGCCCAACCCATCCGGGCCGCCCTACAACAGCTGCTGGACGCGATGACCGACGCACCCGCCTTCATCCGCAACGGCCGCCTCGACATCTTGGCCACCAACCGCCTCGGCAAGGCCCTGTACTGGCCCCTCTTCGAGGCCCCCGCCCGGCCGGTGAACCTCGCCCGCTACCAGTTCCTCAACCCCGGCGCCGCCGAGTACATGACCGAACTGGACGCCCAGCGCGCCGCAGCCGCGGCACTGCTGCGCACCGAAGCCGGACAGGACCCCTACAACCGCAACCTCAGCGACCTGATCGGCGAGCTGTCTACCCGAAGCGAACCATTCCGCACGCTGTGGGCCGCACACAACGTGCGCCTGCACCACACCGGCATCAAACGCTTCCACCACCCCGCCATCGGCGACCTCACCCTCGCCTTCGAAGCCCTGCCCGTACCCAACGATCCCGGCCTCACCCTCACCGCCCTCAGCGCCGAACCCGGCACCCCCGACCACGACGCCCTCAAAGTCCTGGCTTCCTGGTACGCCACCCTCGATCACAACGAAACGAACCCGCCCGCCCCCACCAGCAACGAACACAGCGCATAGCCTGCCCGACAGTCCGATCACATAGGCGTTCCGGAACCTCAGCCAGTTTGTCGACCACCTCGACCAGGCGACAGAGCAGGCGGCGCGGCAGAGCACCGTGGCACCTCTGCAGAATTTCTTGCAGCAATGGGGGGAGTTTGTGGCGATTCAGCGCTATCCCGCCCGAGCGGCCCGCCAGCACGCATTGGAGACGGAGGTCACCACCACGACCGACAGAGTCAAGTTGGACTCAGCCTTGGCCGAAATCAACGAGATCACGACATCCGCGCGCCGAGAGGTCGTCGGTGAGTGACGCCTGGACCTGGGAGTACAACCCCGACGCTTGTCTTCACGGGAGCCAGCCGCAACATAGACGGCTGGCGGCGCTGGGCGAGTGTACGCCGTGATGCGGTGCTGTCCGCCCTGTTGCTGTACATGGCCGGCATACAGGCCGCGCACTCGATCAACGTCGCTTCGAGCAGGCTTTCACTTCTGTGCGGTGAGCAGAGCATCGGCGAGGCCGGTGCGGGCGTAGAGCACCGAGCGGCCCGCGCGGTGCGTGCTGGTCAGGCCGGCGGCCCGCAGTGCGGTGAGGTGCTGGGACACGCCCGCCGCGGAAAGGCCCGACCGTTGGGCGAGTTCGGTGGTCGAGGCGGGTGAGTCCAGTTCGGCCAGGATCAGCGCCCGGGATCGGCCGATCACGGCGGCGAGGGCTTCCATGTGCGCATGTGTCCGGCGCTCCCACAACGTGCCGATCCCGCGTGCCGGGTAGGCCAGCTGAGGTGGTTCCGACCCGACGAACCGGGTCAGCACCCGCGGCCAAGCGAAGACCGACGGCACCAGGAGCAGCCCCGCTCCGGTCTCGATCCTGGTGATGGCGCAGTGCCGCTGTACCAGGTGGAGGCTGCCGTTGGCCCAACGCACCGTGTGGTGCAGCTCGTTGAGAGCCTGGGCCGTACCCTGCTCGGCCACCTGGCGGCCCCGGTGAAAGACGTCCGCCTCCAGCACTGATCGGATCCTGGCCCAGTAGGGCGCTAGCGCAAGCCGCCAGTAGACCTCGATCTCCGCGACGATCCGAGGTAGGTAGGTCCAAGGGGTCCGGTGAAGGCCCCGCAGCCGAGGGGACAACCGGCCTTCACGCTCGGCGGCCAAGCAGTCGAGATCCCGCCGTACCTGCTCAGGGTCGGTGGCCGCGATGGCGGCCAACTCGTCGGAGAGGTCGGGGGATGCGGTCGCCGGTGTCGGGTTGAGAAAGTCGGGGAGGTGGCCGACAGGCGGAATCATGTCGGCCAGCCAACCGCGATCGAGACTCGCGGCTGCGAGCCGCAGGCGTACCTGGTCGGCCCAGCCGCGGTGCGGGCCCGGCACCGCGGCAGCGGCCAGCGCTCTGAAGCTGGTGACGACTTCCCACATGGGCGAGACAGCGCACCGGGTCTCGGCCAGATCGTTCACCGAAAAGGTCAGCCGCGCCTTCATCCCGCCTCCACTATTCGGTCCGAGCTTAATCAGTGGACGCTCGGTCCCCTGCCCGGCAGCATCCCCGGAGCAGGTGCCCACGGCAGGGTGCCGAGAAGCAGAACAACGCCAAGGCGGTCATGCACATGTCTGTTGACATTTCCCCCTCCCCCGATGCCGTAGCCAAGAGGAAGGCCCGGCTGTTCCGCAGCCTGAGCACCGATTCCGTGCTGGTGCTCCCCAACGCCTGGGACGCCGCCAGCGCGGCTGTGATCGCCGCTGTCGGCGCCACGGCAATTGCCACGACCAGCGGTGGAGTCTCGTGGTCACTGGGCCGCGGTGACGGGCAACGGCTGAGCCGGGGCGAGATGGTGGAGGCCGCGCGGCGCATCGTGGACTCTGTCGACTTGCCGGTGACGGTCGACGTGGAGAGAGGGTACGGACCGACCCCGGCGGATGTCGCCACGACCGTGCGGGCGGTGGTCGAGGCCGGTGCCGTAGGCGTCAATCTGGAGGACTCCACGGCCGTCGGCGGGCCTCTGTTCGACGTCGCCGAACAGAGCGCCAGGTTGCGCGCCGCCAGAGACGAGGCGGCCGCGGCGGGCCTGCCGGAACTGTTCATCAATGCGCGCACCGACGTCTTCCTGTTCGCGATAGGCGCATCCGAGGACCGACTGGGCGAGGTGCTGGCGCGCGCGGCGGCATACGCCAAGGCGGGAGCCGACGGCATCTTCGTTCCCGGCCTGCTTGATCTGGACATGCTGAAAACCCTCTGTGCCGAGTCGCCGCTGCCGGTCAACGCGATGGCCGTTGCCGGTGGACCGAGTGTCATCGAGCTCACGCAGGTCGGAGTGCGCAGGATCAGCCTGGGCACCGGGCTGGCCCAGGCCGCCTACACCGCGGCCCGCAGAGCCGCTGCGGAACTGCTCGGCACGGGCGGTCTCACGGCGCTGGACGGCTCGCTTGACTTCAGCGAACTCGACGTCCTGTTCCGTCATTGATCGAGGCAGGGAGGACGGCACGGAGCAGGGCCGAACTGCCGACTGTCAGGAATCTGCTAGGCGTCTCACAGACGGAACAGGACAGATGGAACGGGATGGCACGCGTATCGGGGTGTAGGCCCATCGATCAAGATCCATGAATTATCTGGAGTCAGCCGTGTCTAGCCGCTCGGCAGCGGACATCTTCGCCCAGGCGATCAGCGAGTGAGCGCCCCTTGTTAGCAGCGGCGTTAGCAAGATCCCGAGATTGTCAGGACAAACGCAAAGGCCCGTTCCAGGTTTTCCCTGGTAACGGGCCTTTATGCTGTGTGCGGCCGGAGGTACTCGAAACCGCAACCTTCTGATCCGTAGGGAACGACGCTGCCCAGGTCGGCGAGCTCGCGGCCTGGTCGACGGCAGCTGCTCATATGCTGATCTTTGTCCTCATCTCGGGAGACAGGTTGTCGATGCATCTACATCCAGGCGAGACCGAGGCCGCCGGCTGGCGGGTGGTGACCGTATTCGACGCCGTCCGGCAGCTGCGCGATGCGTCACCCGACGTCACCGGACGTCCGCGGGTGATCGCGATCGACGGCCGGGGCGGCGCCGGCAAGACGACCCTGGCCGAGCGGCTACGCAAGGTGGTGCTCAACTCCGCCATCGTGCACACCGACGACATCGCCTGGAACCACGCCTACTTCGACTGGGGCGCCGTACTCGTCGAGAACATCCTGCAACCCCTGCACCAGGGTGAGGCGGTGGACTTCCGCCCTGATGCCTGGATCACCCACGACCGGCCCGGATCGATCACCATCCCCGCCGGTGCCGACGTCATCTGGGTCGAGGGCACCGGCATCATCCGCGAAGAGCTTGCCCCGTGGTTGGACGCCTCGGTGTGGATACAGGGTGACCTGGATGAGCAAGAGCGCTTGTTGATCGTCCGCGACGGTGACTCCCCCGAGCAGCTGGAGCACGTGGCGAACTGGCTGCTGGAGGAACTGCCGTTCTTGCTGCGAGAACAGCCGTGGGCCCGAGCCACCATGATCGTCGCTGGCCCTCCGCAGACCGACCACGACCCGGACACCGAGTTGGTCGTCGCCCCACCGACCAACTCTTAGATCGGGCCGACACACCCGCAGAACGCGGGTGAGCGGTTCGAGATCAAGAACGCCGGGGTGGAGCGTCCCGAAGAACGCCCCGTGCTGACCGTCTCGAAGTTTTACGCGCTGGCCGATGTTGTGCCTCGCCGGTTCTGCGCCCTTGTGCTCCTGGCGACTTTCGGCAGTACGCGATGCGGCGAACTCGCCGCCTTCCGGCGTTACAACCTCGACCTCACGGCCCGGACGGCGAAGATCGAGGCGTCGGTCTCGGAGATGAGGACGGGGAAACTGGTCACCGGCCGGCCCAAGTCGGATGCGGGAGCCTGGATCGCCACCCTGCCGCAGATCATCGTCGGTGGCCTGTCCTGGCAGGTCGCCGCCTCGTCCACCTGCCGATCGACCGCAGCGCCGAGCGCATGCGCGACGCTCTGGTGGAGACCATGGCCACGCTGCCGGCTCATCTCAAGCGCTCCTTGACCTGGGATCAGGGCAGCGAGATGGGCGCTCACCGGGCGTTCACACTCGCCACCAGCTCGACGCCGTCGCCGCCGAGCTGAACTCCAGACCTCGCAAGACGCTCGGCTGGGAGACTCCTGCACAGCGCCTCACCGAGCTCATGACGGCCCGCCTCTGACCAGTGAGAGCAGCAGGACGGCCAGTGCTCCCGGTGGGCTAATGAGCCGCAGTGTTCCCGGTTCTGCCCGTCGCGTTGCCGGACCCCAGTTCCTCGGACAGGAGCTGCAACAGGCCGGGCAGATGACGCTCGATGTCCTGCCTGGGCAGTGAGACGGCGCTGCCGTTGCCGTGGTCACGCTGCATGATCAGCCCCGCCTCGCGCAGCACCCGGAAGTGATGCGTGCGCGCGGCCTTCTTCACCGGCAGGTCGAACGAGCCGCAGGCACGCTCCCGGTCTTCGGGATCGGCCGCGAGTTCGGCCACTACCTGGCGGCGGGAGTCGTCGGCCAGCGCGCGGAACACCTTGCCCAGATCCATGGCTCACTCCTAGGTACGATTTGCATCATACCTGGCCGATGGCTAGCGTCGGCAGGTATGAAAATTGTCGTACCTGAAGGAGGCGGGGCGGTCGGCATCTACGGCTTCGCCCGGCCGAAGCCCGAGCGCGCCGATGAGCTGGAGCGGCTGCTGCTGTCATTCGTGGAGCCGACCAGGGCCGAGCCTGGCTCGATGCAGTACCAGGTCCACCGCGACGTGGCTGATCCCAGCACGTTCGTGTTCTACGAACTGTGGCGGTCGGCCGACGACCTGCGCGCGCATCTCGCGCGTCCCGAACTCGCACACTTCCAGCAGCACCGCATGGACTACCTACGAGAAGACCTGGAGATCCACTGGCTGACACCCCTCAGCGTGACCCCCTGATCCCCATTGTCAGCGTATTCACGCCGATACGCTGGACAGAGTGACCGACCTTGGCCAGGCGCCCACCACATGCGTCGGTTCCCGAAGAATCTCGCCGCCGTCCGCATCGCATGAGCAGGCAAGACGAACGGCCGCCCACTCCCCGCTATCGAGGGAGCGGGCGGCCATCGCCGCAACGCTCGGGGTCAGCGCGGACTTTCTCGCGGCTATGCTGACCGCTGACAGCAATTGATCACGTGTGTTGCGACGACCCCTCGAATGCGCCGACGGTGTTGCTGTATGGCACTCTGCCCAACGCGCTTCGGCGCTGTTGCCACCCGACTTACCGCTGGGGAATGGGCGCTGGTCTTCCAGCTTGTCAGCTGACAACGGACGGATACCGGGCTGCCGCAAGGTCGTCGGCGAGGTCCTTGACGGCAAGATCAGCGTTCAGCGCGGTGACCACCGCCTGCGTCAGCGGACGGAGGGCATAGACGTGGCGCACCGCATCGAGATCCACGGGCACCTCGTAGTAGTCCTCCGCGAACCGCCGGAACGCCTCCGGAGACGGATCGACGAGCCGTGCAAACAGTCCCGCCGCCCCATCGGGATCGCTCACGCCGTCCGGGTAGTCGATCTCCCCCACTCGCCAACGACTGTCGCCGACCTCACGCCACAGGCAGGCAGTCACGACCGGCATCCCGTCCTCGTCGCAGAACGCCGGCTCCTCCACACAATGGCGGAAGACCTCGGGGACGGAGTCGAGCACCCCCGGCCACGGTCCGTCGTCGCCGTGCGGGCTCATCGCCGCCTCGTGGTCGAAGCCGCGAATGTACGCACCCGCCGCGGAGAAGACGATGGAGTATTCGTCTCCCGAGCCGTTACGCATCGAGGCCATCTCCTCCCCAGGACTCCAGCCCGCGTCGAAGGAGTGGTAGCGACTGAACCATTCCGGGCTCAAGATGGCCTCCAGCACCGCCATGGACCGGCACAGATCGCGAAGCACCGGAATATCAGGCAACAGCCGGGCCACATCATGAGTAGTCACGAGCCTCATCCAATCGGATGCCAGCGACATCTCCCGTGTCCTTCCGAACGGTATGGGACTACCAGCACTTCTCCAAGGGCGGCGGCTGAGAACTGCGCCGAAGTCCAGGTCCGTGTATGCCTCGGCTCGCCTCGCTTCCCGCGCGAGCGGACTGGCGGCGGCCTGCTTGGCCACCGTCTCCGGGTGCCGCCGCCCCTGATGTCCGGTGAATCAGGTGAAGACGGTGCCGTGCGAAGCAGTCGCGGAGCCCAGCACCGGAGCTAACCATTCGGATGCCATTGCCCAGGTATGGGGCGCGTGATCCGCCGTTGCCGCAGGTCGTCGAGGTCGCCGTCCTTGAAGGACGTGACCGTCTGGGCCGTCTGAATCTGCTGTTTCACCGGGACTTTGAATTCGAAGAGCTCTGCCCGCTGCTTCTCGATGGCGAGCACGGTCTTGATGGCGTCGAGCACCGGCCCATGGTCGCGGACCGGCTTGCCGTCCTGCATGACCACGCGGCCATGCTGGATCACGACGTGTCCGGCGGCCAGGACCTCGTTCGCCTTGGCGAGCAGCGCGTCCAGGCGCTCGGCCTGCTCGGCTCGATACTCGGCGACCTCCAACGCTGGGATCGCGGCGAGCGTCGTCGTGTAGAGCTTGTGCGCGCCCTGATTCGCGATGCCGAGCCGCTCGGCGATCGTCATGCGACTGATCAACTCCAGCTACCGGGTCTTCATGGATGGACCCAGCTACCGGCCGAACAAGCGACCCGGAAAGAACGGCACGTCGGGACGCACGAAGGACGACAAGTAGACCGGCCGTCGATCGCCTGACTTCGGCGGGCGCCCCCTTGGTTGCGGGCGATCGGCGCCCCGCGGCTGGCCTATGTTGCCCAAGCGAAGCGGGACGCGGGCGTGAGCACGTTCCACACGGTTGGCCCCGAAACTTAGTTGCCAAAGGTGGCGCGGGCGGGGCGGGTGCGGAAGACTGCCTCGATGGCTGCTGAGTACGCCCAGAGTGACCAGTTCCGTGGCGCCCGCATCCACCTGTGCGACCTTGCCGGTCTCGAGATCCGCGATTGCGAGGTCAGCGGTCTGAAGATCGTCGACTGCTATGGGAGCGACGTCTACCTCGGTGGCGACTTCGAGCGTCTCGTCGTCAACGACGTCGACGTGACCGCCTACGTCGAGGCCGAGCTCGACCGGCGGCACCCCACGCGGGTGCTGGCGCGTGACGCCGCGTCCCCCGACGACTATCGCGCTGCTTGGGATGCCATCGAGACGATGTGGGCGGCGACACTCGACCGCGCCAGGCTGTTGCCCGAGGCCAAGCTGCACGAGCAGGTCAACGGCGAGTGGTCGTTGGTCGAGACCCAACGGCACCTGCTACTCGCCGGCGATGCCTGGCTCGGCAATGCCGTGCTGGAGGAGGAAGCGCCGTACCACCCGTTGGGCTTCCCTTACGGCGGGATGCCGCCCGACGCAGCGGCGAAGCTCGGGCTCACCCTCGAAGCCACCCCGACGCTCGACGAGGTACTCGCGCCGCGGCTCGCCCGCATGGCCACGATGCGACGTGTCGTCGACGGGCTCACCGAGGCCGAACTCGATCGGGTATGCGGTCGCAGGCCGGCGGACCCGTATCCCGACCAGGAGTACGTCGTGCGCCGCTGCCTCAAGGTGGTGCTGAAGGAAGAGGCCGAGCATCACCGTTATGCGGTGCGCGACCTCGCCGTGCTCGAGGCCGGTGCCTGAACTGGCGCCGACGCCGGAAATGACCTCCAGCCGCATTGCGTGCTGCTAGGACGGTCATCTAACGGTCACATCGACCACAAGACCACGCTAAAGCGCCCAATTAAGCACCTACCACCCAAACGGCTCTACTGTCCTTCGTGAGCACCCCACTTCGAGTGGCTCGATTACCTGCGCACGGGCTGGCTCAATTGGCTGACGTTCGACAGCGTGGCTCCAGCTGGTGGACCGTGGCGTTCACCAAGCAGCACCCCGGAGCGTCACGGACATCAGCCACTGATCGTCTTGCCCCACACGAGGTCAGAGCGTGGTGGACGGGTGCCACCGTGCGCTGACGGAAGCCGACGTTGTCGGTTGTCGTCAGCGGTGTCGTCGTCAGCACCACCTTGTCCAGTGGCAAGACCCGACGAAGGAGGGTCGCGGCAGCGCATCGCCCCGACCCCGTACGTCTGTACGGAAGTCAGCGATCGTCATGCCTCTACGCGATGACCACTTGATCCGTAGGGAAAGGCGGATGCCCTGTCAGTGGCGTCCCGCCCTGGTCAAGCAGTGGATGCCGATCGGCAGCACGCGGTCGCGTATGGCGGTGTTGCTGTACGGCGCCGCTGTACAGCACTCTGCCCAACGTGCTTCGACGCTGTTGCCGTGAGGAGCCCCCACACCGCCCGGTAGTGCTACCCCCCTAAAGCCCACGGGTTAGGCCTACTGACACGCCATGTCCTACGCCGCCAGACTGGCGGAAAGCGATTGTTGTATCGATAGGGAGCGAGTCGTGAGCGACGTCACGGTACGAGGCTCGACAGTCGCGCCGGAGGGCATCCGCGGGTGGTTGCTCATCTACGTCATCATGTTGGGCGTGCTGGCCCTCCACGGACTGGGCCTGACCGTTGCCACCCTGATCATCAATGCCGATCCATCACTGGCGGGAATGGACTCATTCGTGCCGCTGCCTTCGCTCCTGCTGTACGTGATCGGCAACCTTTTTCTTGTTCTGTACACCGTTGTGCTCTACGTCCTGATGTTCAGAAGGCGGAAGTCAGCGATCATTAACAACGTCATCTTCCACGTGCTATCGGTCGTCTTCCTGGTGTCCTGGCACATCGTCGGTATGAAGTCCGCCCTCGGGACGGTGATCGACTCCGCGCCAGCAGTCGTCGGCGTGTGGTATGTCCTGGCGTCTACGCGAGTACGGAGGACGTTCACCCAACCCAAGTAGTAGTTCTCGTCGTGGAATCCCTGCCGACGTTGCCACGCAGTGATTCGATGCCCGGACTGGAGTCTCCCGGCACCACGCACTGAACCCTTTCATCCTCGAGCGATCTGGTAGTTCTGCAGAACCACGATGGCCTTGCAAAGGTGGCCGGCTCATCCATCACGCTCCGTGCCCACGTAATCCCAGCGACGGAAGCCTCGACAGCCGGTGTCTTCGCCAACGCCATCGGCAAGCAGGAGAGCAACCGGGGGCCACCCTGTTAGCAAGAACCCCGAACGATCAAGAAATCATGAAGGCCCCTGATGGCGTAATGCCTGTTCAGGGGCCTTCTTGCATGTGTGCGGCCGGAGGTACTCGAAACCCCAACCTTCTGATCCGTAGGGAAAGGCGGATGCCCTGTCAGTGGCGTCCCGCCCTGGTCAAGCAGTGGATGCCGATCGGCAGCACGCGGTCGCGTATGGCGGTGTTGCTGTATGGCGCTGCTGTACACCACCTTGGTGGACGTGACCGCGGCCTCCACGGCCGCATCGCGCACAAAGGCGAGAAATCACCGATCCAGGCCAGCCGGCCTCGATGATCTGCGCCCGCTCTACTCCCTGGGTACTCCATCGCGCCTATCTGCGCGGCCGCTAAGGTCACAATCCGCAAGCTTCGGGCGTGTTCAGTCAACCAACGGCGTATCTCGATCTTGATTAGTTATCGGGTGGTCGGGGTGAGGCGGCCAGTTGGTCGAGGAACGCCCGCGCGGCGGGGGAGCAGTCGCGCAACGACGGGACGGCCAGGGCCAGCGAGCGGGTCGTCTTCGGCTCCAGCGGACGGGTGACGACCGCGCCGAGCTCGGCGGGCAGGCCCAGCGTGGGCACGATGCTGACGCCGAGCCCCGCGGCGACCATCTCCAGGATCGCGGCGGGCCCGCCGGCCTCGAAGGCGATGTCGAGCCGCGCCTTCGACTCCCGCGCCGCGGACATGATCAGCGGTCGGCAGCCGGCGGTGGTCAGGATGAACGGCTGTCCGGCGAGGTCGGCGACCCGCACGACCCGTCGCTCGGCCAGCGGGTGCTCGGAGGGGAGCGCGGCCACCATGTCGTGGGTGCTGAGCGGGACGGTGTCCAGGCCGGGGGCGGGCAGCGTGACGACGCCGACCTCGGCGGCGCCGCGGCGCAGCCATTCGCGGATGTCGTCGTCGACCCCCTCGAACAGGCGCACCTTGACCTGCGGGTAGCGGTCGGTGAAGGCGCGCAGCAGCCGGGCGATGAGCGTGCCCGTGGCGCTGGGGAGGCTGGCCAGGCGCAGCTCGCCGGTGATCTCGCCGGCGGCGGCCGCCACATCGGCGCGGATGAGGTCGAAGTGGCGCAGCGCCTCGCGGGCGCGCTCGACCGCGCGGCGGCCGGCCTCGGTGAGGGCGATGCGGTCGTGGTGGCGGACGAACAGGGCCGCGCCGAGCTCGCGCTCCAGGGCGGCGATGGCACGGCTGACGGCGGGCTGCGACATGCCGGTGTGGTCGGCGGCGGTGGTGAAGCCGCCGTGTTCGGCCACCGCCAGCAGTGCCCGGAGCTGCGCCAATGTCATACCGGCATACCTTAACTGGTATTTGACCGCCGGTGGATCAGAACACGATGGTTATGCCATGGCTGAACGAATGACGATCGAGGTCGACGGGCTGCGGGCCGGTTATCTGGCGGCGGGCGAGCGGGGTCCGGTGGTGTTGCTGCTGCACGGGACGTACTGGAGCCGGGTCTGGCAGCCGGTGATGGATGGGCTGGCGGCGGCGGGACTGCGGCCCGTGGCGGTGGATCTGCCCGGATTGGGGCGCTCGGAGGGGGAGCTCACGATCGAGACGGCGGCGGTTCCGGCGCTGGCAGGGTGGGTGAGGCGGTTCGCCGCCGCTGTGGGCGCCAGCGGGCCGCTGAACGTTGCGGGGCACGACATCGGGGGCGCGGTGGCGCAGCACCTGCTGGTGGGCGGCGAGGTGCGGCGGCTGACGCTGGTCAACTCGGTCACGTACGACTCATGGCCGGTGCCGGGCGTGGCCCGCTTCCGCGATCCGGCGGTGGTGGCCGCCGTGACGGCGGAGGAACTGCTGGGCGCCCGCCGGACGGCGATCACCACGGCGCTCGCCCGTCCGGCGACGGAGGGGGAGCTGGCCGACTACCTGGATCCCTGGAACGACGCGAGGGTGCGCCGGTCATGGATGGCACTGGCGGGGGCGGCCGACAGCCGCTACACGCTCGACCTGGTGCCCGCGCTGAAGGCCGATCGCACGCCGAAGCTGCTGGTGTGGGGGGAGGACGACACATTTCAGGAGGTGGGGTACGCCGAGCGGTTCGCCGCCGAGATCCCGAACACCACCCTGGTTCGCATTCCGGGCGCCGGTCACATTCCGATGGAGAATGACGCGCCCGCGGTCACCGGCGCTCTGGCGCGCTTTTTCCTGGGATGAGCCCGGGAGGACCGGGCTGCCGGGTCACCTGAGCCGGTGGCGGCCGCGCTGCCGGACCCGCCGGCCGAGCCGACGCTCGAGGACGGCTGCCTCGCGCTCATGGACCGGTGAGACGCGGCGAGCGCGCGACTTGCCGGGGAGATTGACGATGCGACGCCCAGCTATAGATGGCGGCTGCGAGCCAACCCGTCTGCGGGATTGCGGGGTTTCCCAGGTTTCGTTAGCGGCACAGTCGTCTGGGTTCCCCGCCTTGGGGCAATCGGGATCGGAGTCGACCTCGCACTGCCCATCGGCGGATTCGTCGACGTCCTTCTACTGCCCTTCGAGTCCAGCCGATGGCCAACCGAGGGAACGGTCACCGACTTCAAGATCTGGTGGATGGACGACCGCCCCCAGATCCGGCTGGTCCCTGCCGAGCCGATCTACAGGCGGGAGGACTTCGACAGCTGGATCCTCCGTCAACCGGGCCGAGACCTGTTCCACCCCTGACTCAAACCCGGACGCCCAGCATCCGGCCGCCAACAAAACCTGGGAACCGCCATCTATCGCTCACAGTCTCAGGCATCCTGGCCCGTCTGAACGGCCGATCAGCCGGTGGGCCAGGAGATCGTGACAAGACCGTGGGTCTTGTGGAGGGCTGCCGTACCCGCGGGCAGGTCGGCGGGGGTGTTGCCGGTCGGCCAGTAGGCGAAGGTGGGCTCCGGCCGGTTCCTGGCCTGCTCGTCCCACGCCTGGATCTGTTCGACCATTGCGGTCGCCGCCTCCTGGCCATGCGGTCCGTAGGCGCGAGCCCCGAACTCCGCGCCCGCGCCTTCCAGTGCGGGCCGCACCGACAGGTAGGCGAAGGAGTCGCCGCGCACTCCGGCGAACGGGAACCACGTCTTGCGTTCCTGGGCGAGGTCGGTTCCCTCCTCGACGGCCAGCCTGCAGAAACCGGGCAGGAAGCTCGCGAACCACAGGTGCAGGTCGGCGAACGACACGCCGTTCTCGATCGTGACGCCGGACCACACCTCGGCGCGGTCGCTTGCCAGAACGCCGTCCAGCAGTGCGGGGTCGTCGGGCGCCCCGTCGTCGAACCGGAGCGTGACGGCGTGCCCGTGGGGGTCGGGCAGCCGGAATTCCCTGTCGACGTGCTGACCGGCCCCCTGCATGGGGACGAACCCGCACACCACAGCGGACGTACTGGTCAGGTGATCGTTCGTGCGGCGGAACGCGATCGAGCGGCTGACGCCGTTCATCCGCAACGGCACCACCAGCGTGCCGTCAGGGGCCAACTGGCGCAGCCACGCTGGGGCCAGGTCCCACGCGCCGACCGTCACGATGGTCGCCTTGAACGGCCCGAACCCGGCAATCTCGTGCTCGGCATCGGCCGTGATCACCTTCACCCGGTCGCCGTACCCGGCGGCGTCCAGCAGTTCGGTGGCGCGGTCGGTCACCTCCGGGTCGATGTCCACGCTGATCACCTCGCCATCCGGCCCGACGATTTCGGCCAGCATCGCCGCGTTCACGCCGCCTGAGCCGATCTCCAGCACGCTCTTGCCCGGCGCCAGCTCGGCCTGCTCGATCATCGCCACCTGGACATACGCGGCGCTGACGGAGGAGATAGCCGTGCCGTGCTCATCCCGCTTGGTGACCACCGCGCTGTCGGCCTGGTAGGTGACCTCCAGCGGGGTGCCGGTCGGCACGAACGCGTGCCGGTCGACCGTCCGGAACGCCCGGTCGACCTGAGCCGACTTGATGTGCCCCGCCGCGGCGAGTTCGTCCGCGAGCTTGTCCCTCAGCTCGCCGGCCTGCGCCTGGTCGATGGTCTCGTCATTCACTGAATGATCTCCCTGTGGTGTGTCTTCCGGTCACCGGTTTTGCGGAGGGGCTTGGTACGGCGCGGGTTCACCGTGGCGAGGTCGGTCACCCCTGTCCACTGCACACGCCGGGGGCTGGCAGGCGCCATCCCCCGCGGGTAAAGGCGCCTGCCAGCGTCTCCCGGCCGGGCACGGGCACCCCGGGCTCGGCCGGGAAGTCGAAACGTGCACGGTCTGCGCGTGGGCGGCATCCGCGCTGGGTCTCTTGCTGCTGAGCACCAGTAGCAGGGCCAGGCCGACAACGATGAATGGCCGTGCGAGCCCAGGGCGGAGGGTGGCATCCGCTGGTAGGTCGGGCGTCCAGGGGTCTCCGTACACGAGCACGATCAGATCCATGGGAGACTCTCCGGACTCCTCCGGTCAGGGGGCAGGGGCCGGTCATCGCCCCGTCCTGGCCCGCCGGGGCGGAACCGCTGCGGGCCGGGAGATTGCGCGTAGCCCTCAGCAGGTGGAGACGTTGTGGGCCCGCCATGGCACCGTTCATGATGTGGCCTTTGCTGGCTGGGCCGGGGGGTTGTAGCCCCTCAGGTGACCCGAGGAAGGCGGACGGGCGCACCCCGATGTCCGCCTTCCTCGGCCCAGCGGCCCGTCCATGGCGAGCAGGGGTGGCTCGCGCAGTGGGGAAGAGGGCGGCTGGGAGTTGGATCATCGCCCACGGCTGCGCACAATCCTGCCGTGGGCGATGAGCTTGGGCGGCGCGGGCCCGCGCGACAGTGGCGGAGGTTGAGCGCAGGCCCGCGCCAAGACGCGAAGCAGCGCCCCCGTCTGCGCGCGGGGCCGCATGCCTGACCGCGTCTTGCTTGCTCACTCGGCCATCTCCTCGAAGAAGCCGGGGGGAATGTAGACGACCGTGGGCCGGTGCGCCGGAATGGCCTCAGCCACCGCCAGCAGCAGCTCCTGATCGACGTTGAGGACGTTGCGCCACAGCTCGCGGAGGCTGCCGCCCACTACTGGGGTGTTGACATCCATGTCGTACGCCGGGAACGCCCGGAACGTGCGGCCCCAGGGCTCCCACATCACCTGCCAATGGCCGTCCCACGATGCCTGCAACTGCGCGGCCAGGCGCTGGGCTGTCTCGTCGCTCAGGACCTCGGTGACGTTGTCGACCGTCATGCCGCGAGCACGACCCTGAAGGTCGGCTACCTGCCTCCTCGCTGCCGCACCGGCGGCGGCCTTGGCCTCACTGGCCCGCATGGATTCCTCCTCGGGAGCAGGGACGATGTGATGGCGCAGGCCGAGCGATTGGTGGTGGAGCTCGGCCTGCGCCGGAGAGCGCGGTACGACGGGGGCGACTACACCGGGTCGCCCGCGCTCGGCGTGGCAGCACAGCGTGCCGCACGCCTGTCTTTCGTGGCTGCTATGCCCCGCTCAGCCGCTCTGCGGGATGTCCGCCAGGTCGACGAGGAAACGCGGCGTGTCCGGGTCGGGACGCCGTGTCGTCTCCTCAGCGCGGTAGTCAATGGTCCGGATGGCGTCCGGGTTGTGGATGTTCCAGTTGGCGGAGGAGGCGGCCGTACGAAGAGCTCCACGCACGAGCAGCAGCCGCGTCCCGATCGCGTTGAGTTGTTCTCGCCGCCGAGCGGCGATGTGCTTCCCGCCCAGGTGGCGCGCAGTGGGCAGGACTACCCCGTAGACGTTGGACAGGAGAATGTCCAACAACCCGGCGAATGCGGGGGCGGCCGCCGATTCGGTCCCTCGATCGGTGAAGATGCCGCAGAGCTGGAATTCGTGCTGCTCGCAGTACTGGGTGAGGGCCACCGTCAGCGCTGCTTGCCGCTCGGGTGTCGAGCGGTGCAGCCGCAGGTACCCATAGACGATCGGGCCGTCCACATCGTGTTGTTCGGTGAGTGTCCACAAGGTAGCCGTCCTTACCGTGGCCGGGGCTGATGACCCGCACTTCGAGCATGACCAGCCCCAGCCCGGCTGGATACGACCCGCTGTCGCACTTCCGTTGCGCTTCCGTAGGTCCTCGGTACCTCTGGGTGCTTCCATGGCCGTGGAGGGGAGCAGCGACGTGACGACCGTGCATGAGTGGACCGGCCTCGAAGCGCATGCACTTCGCCTTGCCTTGCGGATGAGCGTGCGGACATTCGCCCAGCACCTCGGCGTGGCTCCCCGCAGCGTGGCGAAGTGGGATCAACTC
This sequence comes from Nonomuraea sp. NPDC049269, assembly GCF_043197155.1. Classification (NCBI taxonomy): domain Bacteria; kingdom Bacillati; phylum Actinomycetota; class Actinomycetes; order Streptosporangiales; family Streptosporangiaceae; genus Nonomuraea; species Nonomuraea sp. NPDC049269. The sequence goes on along the minus strand of NZ_JBICSO010000002.1, from coordinate 377,746 downwards.
CAACCTCTTCCCCCGGCTCGCGACCCTGGCCAAACTTTTCACCGCCGACTACTGGATCGTCCTGGACGACGTGCAGTTCGCCCGCACGGACGACCAGCACCGCGCGTGCCTCGCCTCGCTCGACGGCTCGCGGCCGCTGCGATGGCTCTCCATCTCTACCCATCTGCCACACGGCCGCTCCACCACCATTCGCGGAGTACGCCTGGCTGATCCCGCCCGCTGACGGCGCCGCGTCGTCCAGCTCCTCGATGATCACTACCGGCGCAGCGCCTACTGGCCGCCGTTCAAGAGGCGGCTCGAACCCGTGCTGGCCACGTTCGAGAGCACGGACCGGCTGGCGGACGTGACGGAGTTGTCCACGCGCATGCTGCTGGAGGAGATCGGGTGGCCGGGGCTAATCCTGCACAGCAGCGATCTGCTCGCACGCGGCGAACGTTCGCAGCGGCTGGCCGACCTCGCCTGGCTGACCGGCGCTACCACCTACCTATGCGGGACCGGAGGCATGCGATACCTGGACCCCGCCTGCGTTCCGAGTCCACTCGATCGAGGTCCTACCGTTCCAGACCCCCGCCTCGGACATCTGGGCATCCGCCCGAGAGGTAAGCACCGTACATGCCCTGATGCTCGCCGGGCCATGTGCCCTGAGACGGGAGTTGGAGGCTCTGCGTGGACGAGTTCTGGCGGCCGGCCCGTGATTCGGCCTCTAACGCTTGACCTCCTCTCCCCTTATGCGAGACTGCCGCCAGGAGCGATGCGGCGGGGCAAGATCATCCACCGTATCCCTCGTCGGCGCCGTCGCCGCGTTGCAGCGTGGTGAGACCGTGCTCGACCTCGGCTCGGGCGGCGGCATCGACGTGCTGCTGTCAGCCCGCCGAGTCGGCGAGCAGGGCAAGGTCTACGGGCTGGACGCCAGCTCCGACATGCTGGCGCTAGCCCGGCGCAACGCCGAGCAGGCCGGCGCGACCAACGTGGAGTTCCTGCACGGCACGATCGAGCGCGTGCCGCTGCCGGACCGGTCGGTGGACGTGGTCATCTCCAACTGCGTGATCAACCTGTCCGGTGACAAGGCCGCCGTACTGGCCGAGTCGTTCCGGGTGCTGCGGCCGGGCGGCCGGTTCGGCGTCAGCGACGTCGTCGTCGACGGCTCGATCGATCCGGCCGCTCGCGTGGCGGCCGAGCAGCGCATCGGATGCGTGGCCGGGGCGCTGCCGGTGGCGGAGTACCGGCGGTTGCTGGCGGCCGCCGGGTTCGCCGGTGTACGGATCACACTGAGCGCCGATCACGGCGACGGTGTGCACTCGGCGATCGTCCAGGCCGTCAAGCCCGCCTCTGTGCCGGGGGTAGAGATCCGGCCGATGCGCGGGAGTGACACCGAGCAGGTACTGGCCATCTATCAGGCCGGGCTGGACACCGGCCAGGCCAGCTTCGAGACCGTCGCGCCGAGCTGGGAAGGGTTCACCGCGGCCAAGCTGCCGCACCTGCGTTTTGTGGCCGCCGACACCGAGACGGGCGAGATCGTTGGCTGGGTGGCGGCCTCGGTGGTCTCGGCCAGGCCCGTGTACGCGGGCGTCGTGGAGCACAGCGTGTACGTTCACCCGGGCTGCCAGGCGCACGGTATCGGCCGGGCGCTGCTGTCGGCGTTCATCGCGGCCAGCGAGGACGCCGGGGTATGGACCATCCAGTCGGGGATCTTCCCGGAGAACGCCGCCAGCCTGTCGCTGCACCAGGGACTAGGCTTCCGCGTGGTCGGCACCCGCGAGCGCATCGGCCGCCACCACGGCGTCTGGCGCGACGTCATCTTCATCGAACGCCGCAGCTCTGCCGCTGGAGACTAGCGGCGACGCCAACGGGTGAGAGTCGCGGAGAGTCCCCGGGGGGTCATGGCCAGGACGCGGATCAGACTCGCGGTCGAGGCTGCCGCGATCGGCCAACTGAGGGCGGGTCCCATCGCCATGAGAACGACCAGTGCTACCCCCGTCCAGGATGGTGAGGCCGACTGCCCGCCGAGGACGACTAGACGGATTCTCCGGTCGGCGCGCTGAGTTGCACTGTCTTCTGCGGGGCCGAGTGTGATCACATCGGATTTGGTTGTGCCTTACAACAAGATAGTTGTAAGGTCGAACCATGGCGGATGAGCGTGAACTCCAGGAAGCGGTGGGAAGCTTTGTCCGGGCCTTCGGTCTCCATCGGCCTGACCAGACCCCCTGCGGGCGACCCATCCCGGTATCGGAGGCCCACGCGCTGGGCGAACTGGCCAGGGACGGCGCCCTACGGCAAAGTGACCTGGCTCAGCGACTCCGCCTGGAAAAGAGCACCACCAGCCGCCTGGTCACCCAGCTCATCAACCGCGGCTGGGCCGAGCGCACACCGGCCCCAGATGACGGGCGCGGCGTGCTGGTCCAGCTCACCCCCGCCGGGACCAACGCCGCGGCGCAACTGGCCAAGGCCAGAGCGGCACGCTTCGCGGCGATCCTGAACCGTGTCCCTGCCAGCGAACACGCCAGCGTGCTGCGCGCCCTCGAAATCCTCACGGAGGCAATAGATGAAACGTAAGAATCGACGCGTCCTGCTGCTCATCACCGCGCTCGCGGCCATCGCCGTCGCCTCGGCCGTCTATGTGCTCATCGGCCAGAACGGACAACCCGCCTTGGCCGATCGCCAGGCGGAGATCGCGGCCAAAGGCCAGCAGGTGATGCCGTTCGACCTTGAGCGCACCACCCACCGCTTCACCAAGTCCGCCACCGGCGGCCTGCAGACCGTCACCGCGGATGACCCGGCCGACGCCCAGCAGGTCAAGCTCATCCATGAGCACCTCACCAAGGAAGCCGCGAACTTCAGGCAAGGCGACTTCGGCGACCCCGCCTCCATCCACGGCGGCGACATGCCGGGCCTGCGCGACCTCGAACAAGGCCACAGCCGCATCGACATCCGCTACGCCCCCACCTCCACCGGAGCCCAGATCACCTACACCACCTCCGATGCGTCCCTGATCAAGGCGCTGCACGCCTGGTTCGACGCCCAGGTCTCCGACCACGGGCAGCACGCCGAACGCGGATAGATCCTTCCGGTTCAGGCGCCCCGTTCAGACTCGCTGTTTTCATCGGACACATACGCGGCCCTCATACCCCTCCAGGGTAAGGTCCTGTCTCGAATGTACCTAACCAGGGTACGGTTCAAGGCTTCGTGCGCCGGAGGCATCTGGCGCACGAGGCCATCCCTACGGAGAATCCCTCGGCGGCACGGGTCGCCAAGCACCTAAAACTCGATCTTGAAGGGATGTTCCGTTGTCATCTGCGGATATCGGCTCCACTCAGCGCGCCGGCTTGAGGCAGTGGCTCGGGCTGGTCGTGCTGGTCCTGCCCGCCATGTTGCTGTTCATGATGCTCACCATCTTGTTCCTGGCCATCCCGCAGCTGGCGGCGGAGCTGAAGCCGAGCAGCGCCCAAACGTTATGGATCATCGACATCTACGGCTTCTTGATGGCCGGGCTGCTGGTCACCATGGGCACCCTGGGCGACCGGATCGGTCACCGGCGGCTGCTGATCGGCGGCGCGGTCGTCTTCGCCGTCGTCTCGCTGTTCGCGGCCAACACCTCCGACCCCGCTCTGATGATCCTCTGGCGGGCTGTGCTGGGCGTCGCGGCGGCCACTCAGATGCCCGCCACGCTGGGGCTGATCTTCGCCACGTTCGCCGACGCCCGCCAGCGCGGCATCGCCGTCGGGGTGTGGTCGGCCGGTATCTCCGTCGGGACCGGCCTGGGCCCGGTGCTCGGCGGGGCGCTGCTGGAGGCCTTCTCCTGGCGGGCGGCCTTCCTGGTCGCGGTGCCCGTCATGGTGGTGGTGGCGATCGGCGCGGCGCTGCTGCTGCTGCCGGACAACCGCAACCCCGCCGCGAGCCGCCTCGACCTGGTCAGCGTGGCGCTGACGCTGGCGACCCTGCTGCCGATCGTCTACGGCGTCAAGGAACTGGCCAAGGACGACGGCCTCGTGCCGGCGCTGGTGAGCATTGCGGCCGGGCTGGCGTTCGGCACCTGGTTCGTACTCCGCCAGCTCCGGCTGGCCGAGCCGCTGCTGGACGTGCGGCTGTTCGCCAACCGCACGGTCAGCGGCGCGCTGGGCGTGTTCCTGCTCGCCGCGACCGCGCTCGGCGGCATCTACCTGCTGTTCACCCAGTACCTGCAGCTCGTCGAGGGACTCTCACCGCTGCAGGCGGGGCTGTGGGTGCTGCCCGGCGCGGCGCTGCTGGTGGTCGTCTCCACCCTCTCGCCCGTCCTGGTCCGCCGTATCCGCCCCGGCCACCTGATCGCGGCCGGGCTCGCCGTGCAGGTGATCGGCTATCTGATGCTCACCCAGGTCGGAGCCACCGGCGGGCTTCCGCTCCTGGTCGCGGGATTCATCGTTCTCTACCCGGCCGTCGCCCCCTCGATGGCGCTGACCACCAACCTGGTCGTCGGCTCGGTACCGCCGCAGAAGGCCGGCGCGGCTTCCGGACTGGCCACCACCTGCAGCGACCTGGGCATCTCACTCGGCATTGCGATCCTCGGCAGCATCGCCGCCGCCATCTACCGCGGCCAGGTCAGCGCCGAACTGCCCGGCGGCCTGCCGCAGGAGGCCGCCGCGGCCAGCCGCGACAGCCTCGACGGCGCGGTCACCGCGGCGCAGACGCTGCCGGGCGAGCTGGCCGCGGCCGTGCTCGCTCCCGCCCGGGCGGCGTTCGCCGGCGGGCTCAACACGGCGGCCGTCATCGCCGCGATCATCGCCGCCGGCGCGGCGGTGCTGGCGATGCGCCGGCTGAGCCACATCCCGCTCACCGGCAGCACCCCCGGCCAATGACCGCCGGACGCAGCCGGCTCGCCCGCCCGGCAGGCGGCGGCAACCGGCCTGGAAGAGCACACAGCCCCCCAATCCGCTGCCCCTTGCCCCCCATCTGGGAGGACCATCGTGATAGTCATCCGTCGCGCCACGCCCGATGACGCCTCCACCGTGTACAGCCTCATCCGTGCGCTGGCCGAGCACCAAGGCCAGCCCTCGGCCATCACGGTGAGCGTCGACGACCTGAAGCGGATGCTCGCTCGCCCGGAGATCACCTACCTGATCGCCCAACGGGACGGCCGGGCCATCGGCTACGTGTCCTGGCTGCAGCGGATCCATTTCTGGTCCGGCGAGGACTACCTCGCTCTGGACGACCTGTACGTGACCGGCGCGGAACGCGGCCACGGCGTAGGAGAGCAGTTGATGCGGGCCGTCGCCGAAGCCGCCAACGGCAAGCTGATCCACTGGGAGGTCGCCGAGGCCAACGTGGCCGCGCAACGCTTCTACGCGCGCATCGGCGCCACCCTCCTCGCCAAGAAGATCGGCCGCTGGCAACCGAGATAGTTGAAGCGGTGCCTCCCCGGATGTGCGCTACGCCCTCGACTACACGCCCCGGCGCGGGCCCTCGGCTTTGCACGGGCAGCGCCAAGCACTCCGCCGGGTGGGCCCGCCACCGCCTGGCGGCCTGGCTCAATCCCAGCATCGGCACGACGATGCACGGACGAGGGAATTGCGCGCCCCCTCCACTCGCCTCTGGCGCGAGTGAAGAGGCGCAGGCCAGCAGGGAGAGCAGTAGCGGATATTGCGCTACTGCACTTTATTCGCATCAGAATGGAGCGTAACCATGACCGACCCCACTCCGCCCGTACGGCGGTCCCTGTTCCTGCACGCGCCCATCCGGCGCAGGCCGCGCGCCGTGCTGGAGCGCATGCTCGCCCTCGTGGACGACGACACCCCGCCAGACGGCCCCGACGGCCCCGTCGCAGTGCTCGAACAGCGCATGGCCACTCTCCTCGGCAAGGAGGCCGCGCTGTTCTTCCCGAGCGGGACAATGGCGCAGCAGGTCGCGCTGCGCATCCATGCCGACCGGCGCGGACGGCGCACCTTCGCCGCTCACCCCCAGTCGCATCTGGACGTGTGGGAGGAACAGGGCTACAACGCCGTCCACGGTCTGCGGATGCGCCGTACCGGGGATCTGTTCGAGCTGATGACGGCACAGGATCTGGCGGCGATCGGCGAGCCGCTGGCGGCGGCCGTGTGGGAGTTACCGCAGCGCGACCTCGGCGGCCTGCTTCCCGAATGGGATGACTTGTGCGAGCAGGTTGCGCTCGTACGGGCCTCCGGCGCCGCCGCGCATCTAGACGGCGCACGGCTGTGGGAGGCGCAGACCTATTACCGGCGGCCCTTCGACCAGATCGCCGCCCTGTTCGACTCGGTGTACGTCTCGCTTTACAAGAGCCTGCAGGGCGTGCGCGGCGCCGTGCTCGCCGCCGACGCCGATACGATACGCGCCGCTCAGGTGTGGCGGCAGCGACTCGGCGGCGGCATCCGCGACGCGTGGCCGCTGGCCCTGGCCGCCCTGGTCGGCCTCGACACCCTGGCGCCGCACATGTCCGCCTACCGAGACCACGCGATCGCCATCGCCGCCGCGATCAACGCCGACGGCACCGCCCGCGCCTACCCCGACCCTCCCCAGACGCCGATCTTCCACATCCACTTGCCCGCCCCCAGGCGGGCCGTCGAACAGGCCGGGGCGGCCATCCTCGCCGAGCACGGCATCCAGCTCTGGGGACGGGTACGGTCCGGACCCGACCCCTCCCGCTGCAGCTTCGAGATCACCGTCGGCGAGAACGCGATGGAGTTCACCCCTGAGGAAGTGGTCACCCTCATCCACGACGTGCTGGTCCGCGCGGAGGCCCGCCCCTGGGTGCCCGCCGAAGCGCCGCTCGCCCACGCCGTTGACGGCGCATTCGCCCCAGCTGGAACGGAGCAGACCAGCACAAGCAGCAACGCACCCACGGCCAAGTGAACTTGGGGCGCCCCGGCTCGGCATCGGTCACACGACCGATGAGGGCAACACCGGCTACGCCCGGCATCGGTCTAACTGGCCGGTGCCGGTGCCAACGTGATCAGCCAGTCTGACCGGTGGCGTGCAGAGCGGCGAAGTCGGCCCGCGCCGCCGCGAAGGCCTCGGGATAGGTCTGCCGCTTGTCGCACTCGGCCAGGGCCCGGTAGATGCTGGCCAGGCCGGGGTTGCCTTTGCGCCCGTGGGGGTCAATATGTCAATAGGGTCGTTTTGTCACCAAGGACGGAAGAGCCTGAGCCATGGCTGCACGCCGCGGCGGTGCCGATCGGAGCGGGACGGGACAGGGGATGGTGCCGTTTGTCCTGCTCGCGCTGGCCGATGCTCCGAGGCACGGCTATGTGCTGGCCGGCTACCTGGCCGATCTCGGTTTCCGGCGGGCCGCGCAAGATGCGTCGGTGGTCTACCGGGTGTTGCGCCAACTGGCGGAGGAGGACCTGGTGACGGCGGAATGGATGCTGGGTGATGACGCACCACCGCGCCGCACCTACCGCCTGACCCCAGCGGGTGAGGCCTACCTGCACGAACGCGCGACCGATCTGCAGCGACAGGCCGAGCGCATCGAGGTGTTCCTCGACCGCTACCGCCACCTGTTTCCCGCAGGGCAGACCACGTCAACGCCGCCTCGCCATCCAGCGCGCCCAGGCACGACACCCAACGACGCAAACGGCCGGTAACCAAGACCGGACAAGGAGACAGACATGCACGCTCAAGATGAAGCGCACCAACAAGATCGCGCACCGCAGTTATCGCGCCGGGACGCGGTGACGGCCGGCGGCCTGCTCGCACTGGCAACGGCAGGCGTGACGGGGTGGACGACGAGCGCGTCGGCGACCAGCACGACACCGGGCCAGGCGGCCGCGACCAGAACCACCATCCGCCTGGCCAGCGTCACCACCATCCAGGACGGAGGCCTGCTGCCGCGCCTGCTCGCCCCGTTCGAAGCGCGAACCGGCCGGCGCGTGCAGGTCTACATCGGAGAAGACGTCTACGCCAAGGCCCGCGCAGGCGAGGCCGACCTCATCTTCTCCCACTTCGGGCACACCGACACCCAAGCGTTCATCACCGACGGCCTCGGCCAATGGCCACGGACGGTGTTGTTCAACGCCACCGCGTTGATCATGCACACGAGCGACCCGGCCGGCGTGGCCGGGCTCACCGATCCCGTCGCGGCGTTCAGCCGCATCGCCGCCGCGCGTGCGCCCTTCATCGCCACCGCAACGCCGGGGCTGACCTACATCGCCGACATCCTGTGGAACGCCGCCGGCCGACCGGACAAGACCGGCTGGTACCAAGACACGGGACTCCAACCGCAAGCGGCCATGCGAGCGGCCGCCCAGCAGCGGGGCTACAGCCTCTGGGGCCTCACCCCGTTCCTCGTCTGGCAGCAGGACAACCCGCTCCCCTTACGCCCTGTGCTGTACGGCGATGAGATGTTCCACCGCATCATGGTGTCGGTCGTGGTCAACCTGGCCAAGTTCCCCCGCGCGAACGTGGCCGGCGCGCTGGCCCTGCAGGACCACCTGCTCCAGCCCGCCACCCAAGCGCTCATCCAAAACCACCGCTACCCCGGCCTCGACCAGCCCCTGTTCTGGCCGGCAGGCCGCGACAACGCCTCCGAACTTCTGCCCGCACCGTCCGGCACCCACGCCGGCCCCAGGTAGAAGCGTGGGTGCCCCGCACCGGCACCCACACCGCAGCGAGCCGATGACCGGCCCAGACGGTTCACTCGATCGATTGCCCGAGTCGAGACGCCTACCACCACCTCACCGAACCCTGATACAGAGCACTCCGCCAAACCAGGCGCCGACCCGCCCCTGCGGCGGCAGCGCCTGGAGGGGCCCGTCCCCGAGGACCTAGCCGCCATCTTGCGGGCAGCCAGATCCCGGCCCCGTCAAAATCTCGCCGACCGTAGGACGCGCCCAACCGGCAGCAGCGGTCCCGACCGGACGGCCAGCCGGTGGATTGGGAGCGCCGCCTGGCGCGGGGGTCAGATCAGGGACTGGACGGCGTACAGGCAAGCCAAAGCAGTGGCCAAAACACCCAGAAGCAGCCGTAGCGCGGTCTCCGGCAGCCGGGGCTGCAGATGAGCGCCGACGTAGCCGCCGATCAGCCCACCCAGCCCACACAGCAAGCCCAACCCCCACTCAGGCGCGATATCGCCAGGAGTGCTCAGCGCCAGCACGGCGTAAGTGAGCGCCCCGGCGATCGAGGTAACGAACGTCGTGGCCAGCGCGGCGGGGGCGACCTTCGTGACCGGCAGTCCACGCCCCACCAGGATCGGCCCGAGCAGCGACCCACCGCCGATGCCGTACATCCCGCCCACCGTCCCCACGGCCACCGCAAGCGCGGTGATCATAGGCGGCGACGGGCCGTCCGGCGCACCGTGGCCGCGCGCCGGGCGCAGCGTGCGCACGCACAGCCATAAGCCCAGCGGAAACAGCAGACAGGCCACCAGGAGGCGAAACACCCCAGAGCCGGGCAGGAGGAAGACCCGCACCAGCGCACCGATGACGACGCCGGGCAAGGTACCCAGCACCAGCAGACGGGTCAACGGCCCACCGAGATCGCCGCGCTTGCGGTAGCGCAACAACGCCCCCGGAGTGGCCACGACGTTGAACAACAGGTTGGTCGGCGTCACCGCTGGGTTGGGCACATTCAACACGCTGAGCTGGACCGGAAGCAGGAACACCGCTCCAGACACCCCGACAGGCGTGGTCACCACCGAGATCAGCAAGCCAGCGACAAACCCCAGCAGTCCCTGCCACCAGTTCACGGACGTACCACCCAAACGTTCACGCCCACATTGTTCGTCATGGCCGACCCACGCCGCCTCGACGGCCTCGGGGTAGGCCTGCCGCTTGTCGTGCTCAGCCCAGGGCCCGGTAGATGCTGGCCAGGCTCGGATTTTTCGGCCGCCTCGCTCAATGAACCCGCACGCTGCTGACCTGCGGAAGTGTAGGGGTGTGTAGGGATCCAGGTATTGGTTCTGTATGTATAGGCGCGTAGGTGGAACAGATAGACCCTACACAGCTCTACAAACACCCGCTGAAGTGCAGGAACACGAAGAGAAGCCCTACACGGCTGCGGTCAATTCCAGCACTCGCGGCCTATCTGAAACAGGTGTAGTCGAATGTAGTCATCCGTATTACAATGTAGTCGTGTCGAACAAGCCGACCACCGTCCGGCTGACGGACGAGCAGAAGGCGGGGCTCGACGCCATCGGCGAGCGAGAGGACCGGAGCCGATCGTGGCTCATCTCGAAGGCTGTGGACGAGTACATCGCCCGACATCAACGAAGTGAAAAGACGACTACGAACGGAGGCGAACCTCAGTGAACGAACCGGCGTCGCTACAGTCGGCCCCCAGAAACGACTCAGGGAGTCCCTTGAGATCAAGGAACTCCCTGGTGATGCTGTGTGCGGCCGGAGGTACTCGAAACCCCAACCTTCTGATCCGTAGTCAGTTCGCGATCGTCCAAAAGTGTCCACCGCCGTCAGAAGCACCTGCTCAACGACCTCCCCGACTTGATCTGGTTCCACGGGCGTACACCGGTGTCCGGGGAAGTTGTTAGCAGCGGCGTTAGCAAGATCGATCGGGCCGATGGCCGTACCGAGACGGCATGCAGGTGCCGCCCGCCTCTCGGCGATCAATTGGTCCGGTGCACCGTGGGCACGAACCCGCCTTGGGCCTTCCCACCATCTGCTAGGGCCGTCCAGTTGTCCACCGAAACGTGCGAGTCGACGACCAGCACGACCGCACCACCGGCCTGGTCCATGGCCTTCAGCCACGCCAAGCGCTCCTCGGTCTCCTCGGGACGGACGACGCCTTCGACGAAGATCCCAGAATCACCAGGGCCGTCGACCACCGAGGCTGTCAGGCCGCGAGGATCTGCCAGCCCTCACAGGGCAACGGCCTGCCTGCATCGAGCTGGAAAACGGGAATCCGCTCGATTAGTTCAGTCGAGACGAGAACCAGCATCGGTACGGCGCCACTGAGGTAACCGGCGTCCTCGCGAGGGATGTAGAGCGGCATTCGGCGAATATCGCATCACCCTGCCTGTGGCCGGATGCTCAGGCTCGCCGCCCCAGGCAGAACGCAGCCGCCTTCGACTCCGTTAGCCTGTGCGTCTTGACCTCCAACCCGGAGAAGCCATTGCGATCAGACCTCAGCCTGGATGAAATGGCTACTGAACTATCCCGGCTCGCTGATCTCTCGACGGCTGTTCCTCTGCCCGAATCCGAGGTCGTGGACCTTGAGGAAGTGATCGGCGCGCCGCTTCCTGACGAGTTCCGGTCGTTCCTGCTGCGTTTCGGCCGGGGAGTCTCGCCCAGCCACTTGCTCGACCTGTGTTGGATCGTGGAAGAGACCCAACTGGAGCGTGAGTACTTTCAGGAGGAAACCGAGGTCGCCGCCTACCCCTGGGAGCCCTTCCCGGTGACTCGGGATGGTGTGCGGCAACTGCGGCGCCTCGCCGTCGACGGGGCAGATCCCACCCTTTGGATGGACAAGCCCTCGCCTGGAACCATGTTCCTGTGCAGCCACGGGTGCTCGTGGATCAGCATGCTTGCCATGAACGGTGAATACGCCGGCACTGTCTGGCTCACCGAGATGGGCTGGGCGAAGGATATGTATTGGTGGCCATCGGCTCCCTGGAGGGATGTCGAGCCGTCGGGCCGTCTGCATGGAGGCTGGAGCGAACCGGTGCCGTTCCTGGACTGGTATATGCGCTGGACACGACAGATCGTCAGCCGACATCGGCGCTCGCGGCGGCCTGACTTGCCTTGATTGCAGAGACGTTCAGTCCGCCCAGCAGACGAACTCTCGCTCCTTGATCCATGCGCCCTACCATCTGATCCGTAGAGAAGGGCAGGCCCACGTCGACGAGCTTCTCCCCTGCTCTGGCGGTAGATGCGGGTCGGTGTCGTGTGATCGCGTAAGGCGGTGTTGCTGTACAGCAGGCTGCATAGCGGGCTGACTGCTGTCGTCACCCCGTTCGCCGCGGGGACTCGGCTTTGCGGCTTCGGCGGACCCCTCCGGGTTCGATGGACAAAGTCGTCGAGTAGCTGTTTATGGGGACAGGATGCGGATCCGCGGGCGCCTCGGTCGTTCAACTGGAAGGCGAATCTCCCAATGGCCCAGCCGCTCTGTGTCCTCACTTGTGGGCCGACCGCAAGCACATGACCACGGGTTGCTCTCGTCAACACCCATCGGGGGCCAGAACTTGAACCGTAGTTCTTTAACGTGAGGCGCTTCCTGGTCAGCCGCCCAGTGCTCAATGTGGAGTTTGTACATCCGTTGCCCCAGCACCTGCAGGTCGAGCCCGCTGACAGGCACCATCGAGGTCCCGGTCCAGCCCACTACATGCGCGCGATAGTTACGGGGGGACGTAACGACGACATTGGCGAAAAGGCTCTTGTGGCCACTGATCGAGCCCTGCTCCAACGTCGTCTCGATCTCCCGCGGCAGGGCGGGGGCGAGCAGCTCGTGGCGGTCCTCGCGTTCATCTTGGCGCCGTTGGCTTTCGATCTGAGTGAGTTTGGCGGCCTCCTTGGCGGAGTCCTTCGAAGCGACAGCCGATGTCTCTGAGGCGTCGGCTGATCGTGCTGACGCCCGGTACGAGGCGTAAGCGATCACAATGGCGATCGTGCCGGTAACTCCAGCGACGGCAACAGCGACCCAGTCCACATCCACGGCCGTCATCGTAGGTCCAACAGCTTTAGTTCATCCAGGAAAGCCGGCCAGCCGTCAGGAAGTAGACCGTTGTTCGCGACGATCCTGGCCCAACTGATCTAGAGGCTTGGGAGAACCGAACCCTGGACCTCCCGCCTGCAAACGGGAGCCAGACACATGGCCGAGTGGTCTTCTTGTTGGACAAGCGGTAGATGGCGGGTGATGCCACGCGCTCAGGTGTGTTGGCGTTGCTGTACTCGGCTGCTTTACAGCAGTTCGGCAGACGACCAGCCGACTTATCCAGTGGCAAGGGGACCCGTACCGCAGGGCCGCCAGGCCTGAGGAACGGAAGCCCCGCGGCAGCCTCGCCTTCCGCATCTCAGGCGGTCGGACTCGCCTGCTGCTCACACTCCGCGAGGTCAGCGGTCACGGGTGCGCAAGCACGCGCTGGAGGTGACTGACGTTTGTCGTCAGTGCTGTCGCTCATGGCGCTCGATGGCAAATCCCAATGAAGGGAGTGCCAGGCAACCGATCGCCCCCGCATCCTACGGTGAGGATAGAAGTGGGCGATCGACACGGCCACCATTCCAAACATCTGAATAGATCTTCACCAAGATCTCTATCCAACGTCAGGTCGCAGCTTTCGGAAATCAGCACTTGGAAGGTACTGGCTCCACTCTTCGGCCGTAAGGTTTCTAGGAAGCAGCGCAAGTGCCTCATGGGCCGCCGCCTGTGGCATAACCCACCAGATACATGCAGTGCCGTCGAGGCTTGCTGTAGCAAGATGAGCACCGTCGGGACTGAAAGCGACGCAATTAACCTGATCGTCATGAATTGTATAGATGATGTCGGCACCCGTGCTAAGATCCCAGATCCGCGCCGCCCGGTCGCTACTCCCAGTAGCAAGATGGGTGCTGTCAGAGCTGAATGCGACCCCCCATACTTCGCTCGGATGCTCCAGCTGAACGATTTCAACCTCGGCATTCGCGTCCCAAACATGCACAACCTGATTACAAATAATGGCGAGCATGTTGCCGTCGGTACTGAATGTGAGCCCATTCACTGCATGCTCGTACGCAAGGTCGCTAATAACCAGACCCGTACTTAGGTCCCATATACGCACAGCGTGGTCACTGCCTCCTGTCGCGAGACGAGCACCATCGGAGCTGAAGGCAACTGCATTTACTTGTCCGCCGGGGATTAGACAGCTTATTTCCAAACCCGTTCCGGTCTCCCATAGCCGGACAGTGTCATCATTGCTTACCGTTGCGACACGCAGGCCATCTGGACTAAAACAAGCTTGCCAAACTGCCCCGTAGTGATCAAGCCGAGCATCTTCTATACCTGTAACTACGTTCCAAATGCGCGCAGTGGCATCATCACATGCAGTAAGGAGCTGGCTTCCGTCTGGGCTGAAGGCCACACTGTTTACTTCATCGCCATGGATCAAATCGGCTATGGCAGTACCCGTATTGGATTCCCAGATTCGGGCAGTGCCGTCACTGCAGGCGGTGGCCAGGTGGTTACCATCAGGACTGAAGGCGACGCCCCATACTAGGCCCGTATGCTTGAGGCGAGTAGAATCTGAGCAGCTATCCAGATTCCAGAGACGTGCGGTGTGGTCAGCACCAGCGGTAGCTAAATACGATCCATCAGGACTAAAGGTGACGCCAAGTGCAGCACCATCAAGTGCGATGCGCGTAGTTTCGAGCCCTGTAGCGAAATCCCAAATATGTACAATCGACCCACTTACCGTTGCGAGATAGGTGCCATTGGGGCTGAAATCTACATCAAACACTTTCTCCTCATGCAAGAAATTGACCAGTTCCACGCCGGTGCCGACCTGCCAAACGCGAACGACATGTTCGCTAAGAGTAGCAATACAACTCCCATCGGGGCTGAAGTAGGCGCGGAAGATCTCTTCACCATTACTGATCCGCACAATGCCTTGACCAGTGAGCGCGCTCCATATATGCAATATATGATTTGCTATGGTCGCGATGTGCTCGCCATCCTGACTAAACGCCACACCATGTATATCGCTGCCATGATCGTAGACGGCAGTAACACTTCCAGTGCCAGTATCCCAAACTCGTGCGGTATGGCCGCTGGCGGTGGCCAGACTAGTTCCGTCAGGACTAAATGCGACGTCTTTTACTTCATCTTCGTGGACGAACTGGCTTATCTCAATACCTGCACTGACGGCCCATATGCGCGCAGTGCGATCAGCTCCTGCAATGGCTAGCTTTGTCCCATCAGGGCTGAAGGAAAAATCATTCCATCCATCACTTCCATCCTGGCCTAGGCAGATAGTTAGGTTACCTGTATTTAGGTCCCAAATATTTGCAGCCCTACTGGTGAATGAAGCAAGATGATAGCCATCTGGGCTGAAAGCTACAGCATATACAGCGTCATCGTGCATGAGGCGAGAAGGACCTGTTCCTACGACGATCTCCCACTGTGGCTTGCCCGGGTCGGTACTGATCTTGATAAGATGTGTCCCATGGGGACTGAATACTATTTCGCGGATTAGCCCCTGCCATGCTGCACCACCCTCATGGGTTCCGAGCCCTCTCGTCGCCTGGCGTAGAGCCTGGTGTCCTTGCCAGGTGGGGAGCTGCAGAACTGAATGAATGGCGAGCACGATCGCTATTGTAGGATCGTTACGCTGTTCTCGCAGCATTATCTCGCTGCGGTGAGCTAAGCGGAGTGAAATCGCATGTCGCACGGTTAGATTTGGGCGTCGCTGCCCTGCCCTGGCTTCAATCCTGCTCGCGTTTATGAAATCATGCAACCCCAAAACATCTTCCGGATATTTGCGCGCCATCTGCATCGCTTGCGTCAATAACGGACCACGCAAGAGAAGTTCGGAATCTCTGTCGTATCGCTCCCAAACATCCCTTGCGACTATTGTACGCGCTTTCCATTCACTGAATACCTCGCTGGCGCTCAGCCAATCATGCAAACGCTGCCACGTGCGGAGCAGGGCCTCATGCGCGACTTCAACTATGTGATTCCCAGAACCATCGGTGGGTCTGCTGATGGCAAGGAGACGCTGGTCTCGAAGAAGCTCGACCGTAGACCAGTCGGCAGGGCGAAGGTCACCCTGCCGAGCCTGCCGTGCAATGTCCTTTCGAGTAGGCTGAACGAGCTCTGTAAAAATACGCCGCGCAGCATCATACTGAGCTGGGTTAAGATTGCCGACTACATCGTCTGCATAGCTAGCCAAAGTTGCCGCAACACCGCCAAGGTCGCGATACGCCTTCAGACTCAATACACGGCTATGCTGCAACTCCCACAGACGAGTGAGTGTGAATTCTAGCAATGGGAGCTCTGCTGGCTGCCCGCGGAAATGATCACAAATCAAATCGACGAGGCCATCGTCAAATTGAGTCGGCTTATTCCCTCCAACTACCTCGGCTGGGCGGATAATGGCTCGTTTGAGCTGATAATCAGTCATCGGGCGTAGAGCGTGAGCGGTTGCCTGTATGTAAGAACCCAGTGGGTCGTCAGCTGCACACAGTTCACCGAAGAAATCCGTTCGGATAGTGATGGCAACCTGCAAACCATCGGGACAGTCGTGAACAAGCGCTTGAAGGAGGTTCAGCAAGGATGCCTGACGATCAAGTGCGACACAATCAGTAAATAGCTGCTCAAACTGATCCGCAACGATCAGGAGCCTCGGCGCGCCGGTTGCTGCTGTAATTATCTCGTAAGCGCCTGCCATGCCGCCGTGATGCAGAACCTCCGTCCATCTGTCGAGCTCAGACAGAGAGGCCGTTGCATTATGTCTAGTTAGGCCTGCCAATGAGCCGGCAAGATTTAATATCGGGTGACTTCCCGGCTTGAATGTTGCCACTGCGAGGCCGTCGTGCGATTGAAGGGCAGGGACAAGACCTGCGGCGATTACTGAGGACTTCCCTGAGCCTGATGGGCCGAACACAGTAATAACGGGTTCGCTTTGTGCGGCCCCAATAAGTTGCTCGGTGAACTCTTCGCGTCCAAAGAAATGCTCCGTATCGTCCGCGGTGAACGCCGCCAGCCCTTTATATGGGCAGGGAGGTGGGCGGTACAGTACATCGGGCCATGCCTCAACAAGCAGGTCGCCGTCGATTACATAAATATCAATTGCGTCGGAATTAGTTGGCACCGCCTGAATAATTCCGACGACCTGCCCCGTGGTCTTTTCCCAGACAGGGCCGCCACTAAAACCAGGCCCTGCACGGAATACTCCGTCGAGCTCTTGATTAACCTGAAGACGAGCCCGATCAGTCCTCCCCAGCGACTCGCCAGTAACGTGACCTTCCCGTTGACCTCCCCGCACAGTCTTGATTCCGGGCCCCCAGAACTGCACTCTTCGGAGCGTCTCTCCGGCTTGCTGCCTAGAGGCGAGGGTTGCTGGTTCTGCACCTGAAGGCAATTGCTCATCAAGCCGTAGTCCCGCAACATCTAGGATCTCGAACGGAACGTCCTCGCGCGGCAGCCATGACTCAACTCGGGCACGCCGCACAATCCGATCACCCACCTCACCAGCAAACGGAAATTCGACTTGTAGCCAAGGCTGGCCTGGCGATGACCTATCCCGTGCCTCACGCTTTAAAGCGGCGTTAACGACATGCGCACACGTGACTAGATGTCGGCTACCCGCGATAAAGCCCATGCCTATCGGCGCGTCCGCAGGTCCCAGAACCTGCACGATGGAGGTCTCAGGGCTGGTCGTCTGAGTCATCTTCAGCTTCTCCCTGTTGGGAGTTCTCCTCCTTCGGGCGCTTTGACCACGTTACTGATACCGTCAGCGACGCTTCGGTTTTCCCTTTGGCGAAGATTAGTCCCGTCTCTCCACCGAATTTCAACCCGAATCCTACTGTGATCTCCTCTGGAGCCTGAGCAGCGTCCCGTAGACGGGTTACGATCATCTTCAAGGCAGGCTCGACATTGTCGAACGCCTGAGAAAGGCTCGTTGAGACCTTAGCAATGCGGCCCTCGCCCGAGACCAGCTCGACATCATCCAGGTCAACCGCATCTACGTCAGCAACGATGAACTGACCCGATCCGTCATCCAACGACATACGCATCAACATTGACGACATGGCACGCTCCACTGGCAGGGGACCGACATCCCAGAACCTAATCAGATCATCGAGCCTTCGCGCTATACCTTCTGAGGTGGGATGAAGGATGCAGACCTGGCCGTTATGCCCGAATCGGGCAAAAACGTCCACGCCAGCTCGAGAAATATATGAACGCAGAGTTAGCCTTGCGCTCCCGGAAGTTGAGAACCCGGTACATGGTTGCGTAGGTACGTGGAGCGTGGGCGGCGCTGGTCGCGACCGGCCGAAGAGCCGCAGCGCGGCCAGCGACCGCCCGACGCACGGCAGGTCGCCGCAGGCGGGCTGCCCTTGAAAACCGTAGAGAAAGTTCTCATCCAGAGTCGAGCGCGTCTTGGATGATCTTGATTGTGCCTAGTGTCCTAGACAGTTCCTGGCTGGCTGAGCGGACTACCTGGCCTATCGCACGCGCCCGGACAGTAGCGCCCGCCAGATGTCTCTTCCCTCGCGTGTATTCATGCGGTGGGTTTCATGGGTGGTGGGGCTGTTGAGGTGTGTGCGCTTGATGAAGGTCTGGCCGCCGGCGGCGCACAGCTCATATACGACCTCGTCGCAGTCGCAGGTCCAGGCGATCACCCGGCACCGCGGGTCGTTGCGTGGCTTCATCCAGATCAATGGGGTGCAGTTCGGCTCCGGCGGCGGCACATGGGGAGCCAGGCGCGATGTCACCTGACAGGCGGGGCTGGTGCGAAGGCCAGGAGCGCCCAGACCGTCCGACCGTATTCGTCGCCGTAGACGCCCCAGCGTGTCGTCAGTTCCTCGACGAGGTGAAGGCCACGACCGGTTTGCTCGGATTCGGCAGCTTGCCGGATGTGCGGGCCCGTCGGGCCGCCATCGTCCAGGACGGCGAGGATCAGCAGTTCACCGCCCGCGTGGATGGTCACCCCGAAATTGCCGCCGACCTGGCCGCTGCGCGTGTGGCGGATGGCGTTGGTGGCCAGTTCGGAGACGATGAGTGCGGCTGTGTCGGCTTCGGGGCGGTCGGCCAGGTAGCTGGTGACGAAGCGGCGGGCTTCGCGTATCTGGCTCCTGGTGCCTGGGAAGTTGCGGCACCACCGGTGGATCTCTTTGTGGCTTTTCAAGGCTGTTGTCACGTCGGCTTACCTCACGTTCGTGCAGGTCAAAGCCCTGCCAACTGCTATCAGTACTTAAAGTACTGGTGCTATACTTCTAGTACAAGCGACTTGATGTACTTGCGCCGCACAATAAGTACTGGTCAGGTAAAGAGCAGAGATCCAGTTAGAGGCGGCGGCCCGAGGAGGGTGCACATGTTCGGACTCATGGTGCGATTCACCTGCAAGGACGAGACGAGCGCCGCGGCGTTCGACGAGCTCGTCGGTGAGACAATCGAGGCGATCCGCAAGCACGAGCCGGGAACGCTCGTGTACGCCTCACACCGGGTGGACGGCCAGCCGCTCCAGCGGATCTTCTACGAGCTGTACCGAGACCGTTCAGCCTTCGACGCCCACGAGCAGACCGAGCACACCAAGCGGTTCCTGGGGGCTCGCGAAGCGCTGCTGGCCTCGGTCGAGGTCGACTGGCTGGAACTACAGAGCGGGAAGGGCACGGCGTCGTGAGCACCGAGTACCAGCGAGCGTTGGGCAGACGCATCGCCCAGGAGCGCAAGCGACGAGGCCTGTCTCAGGTGGAACTGGCCCGGCTGGTGGACCGATCGGTGGCATGGATCTCCCAGGTGGAGCGCGGCGTACGCAAAGTCGATCGGATGTCAGTCCTGGAGAAGGTCGCCGAGACGCTCGATGTGCCGCTCTCAGAGCTGGCCGCCGAAGCTCCCGTGGTCGCCGCCACCAACGACGAGGTACCCGGTACGGCCGGGCTGCGCCTCGTGCTGTCGGGCGCTCACTCGCTCCAGGCCATGTTGCACGCCACCCCTGTGCCTGCCACCAAGCAGCTCAAGCCGCGGGTGGATCACGCGTGGGAGCTGACCCACGAAGCCCGCTACGACGAACTGGCCGACCTGCTTCGCGGCCTGGTGCCCATCCTGGAGAACGCCGTCCGCTCGGCCCCGCCCGAGCGCCAGGCCGAGTTGTTCGAGCTGTTGGCGGTCACGTATCAGGCGTGCTCGGCGTCGTTGGCGAAGCTGGGTGAGCCTGAAGCGGCATGGATCGCCGCCGACCGGGCCATCAGCGCGGCCGAGCGTGCGGGTGATCCGTTGATGATGGCGGCCGGCGCTTTCCGGCTCGGCTTCGTCTTCCTCGGAGCGCGCCACTTCGACCAGGTGGAGGAGACCGCCCGCACCGCCGCCGACGCCCTGTGGTTCCTCACCGATCAGGGTAAGCCCGAAGCGATGTCGCTGTGGGGCAGCCTGACCCTGCAACGCGCCGTGGCCGCCTCCCGGCTGAACCAGGCCGACACCGCGTACGGGCACCTCGCGCGAGCTCGCGAGATGGCCGAGCGGGTCGGTGACGGGCACAACGACTACAACACCGAGTTCGGACCGGCCAACGTCGCCCTCCACGAGGTGGCCGTCGCGGTCGAGCTGGGCGACGCCGGACACGCGCTGCGGGTAGGAACCGCAGTGGACACCTCGACGCTGTCGAGTGAGCGCAAGGCTCGGCTGTACGTCGACCTCGCTCGCGCGCATGCACAGCGACGCCAGGTCGACGAGGCGGTGGCCGTACTCCTGGAGGCCGAGTCCATTACGCCGGAGCAGATCCGCAACCATCGCGTGGTCCGCCAGTTGGCGTCTGACCTGCTGTCCATGCAGGATCCTGCCTCGCCTGACCTGCGTGGGCTGGCCGATCGGGTGGGCGCGTAGAAAAAAATGTGACTTCGCACCTGCCGTCCATTCATTGGCGGGTCTAGGGTCAAGCAAGGTCTTCGCAGGCGGAGCCTGCTTGGGGAGGGCGTCCGAGCGGAGCGAGGTCCTCCAGGGGCCGGGGCTTCGGCCCGGCTGGAGGCAACGCCTGAGCCCTGAAAGCGCGTAGCGCCCAGAAAGCGAAGCCCGTTGTGCGCCGCAGGCGCCCCCAGAAGGACGCCCGGAGCGAAGCGGAGGCCCTCTGTGGCGGGGCGGGCATCAGACGGCCAACCACCGAATCGGGTTACGGGTGGGTACGAGAAAGGCCCCCCAGGATGATCCCGGAGGGCCTTCCAGCGTGTGTGCGGCCGGAGGTACTCGAAACCCCAACCTTCTGATCCGTAGGAAAGGGCGAGCGTCTCGTCAGCGACACTTCTGCGTGCTCAGGCGGTAGATGCGGCTCGGTGGCGTGTGATCGTGCGAGGTGGTGTTGCTGTACAGCGCTGCTGTACCCAGAACTTCATCGCTCGGCAAACTTCAACGACAACAACCTCGGCGCACAGCGCTGTGCCGGGTGAACCGGCTCACGAGGTCGCCATCGTAGATCACCGAGGCATCCTACTGGGATATCTTGACTAAGCGAACGGGCCTGTCAACCACAGACAGTTCAGCGCGGCTGACGATTTGGTCGTAGCACATGCGCCAAGCATCAAAGTTGTCGGAATAGGTGTCGGTGCATACCTTTCGCGCCGTTTCCACCCAATCACGCATATCACTTTCAGCCCCGCTGGAAGTGGATTCCGCCGTGCCGCTCGTAGGGGTAACAGCGACGCCAACTGGAGCTGGATCATCTTTGAAAGATCCGACTACATCGGTAGTCATCGAAACCACAGCGACGGCCCAGGTCACAAGAGCTAGCAGGGCATGCTGTTCTTTCGTAAGGTGAAGACCTCCGCGAGCGGGCTGTCGATGTTGCCCTCGTGACATGAGTAGATCATACGGCACTTGCATAGATAGGCTACAAACTCGTCGGAAACGCATTTCCGACGACATTCGAGCCATAACCCCGAACCTCTCAGCGGCCAAGGAAGGAGGACCGCGGCAACCCGCCACCCTAATCAGACAAGACCGAGCCCATCGATCGTCCCCGGCCGCAGCCGAACACATTATTACGAGTGAGAACGTGATCGTCCACAGCCGTCCTCTTGTGCCTCGACATGCAGGTCACAGGCCTCTATCGCGCGATCCCAGTGCACCTACGTCCGTGATCGTCCAAGGTCGTTGTTAGCGACAGCGTTAGCGAGATCGGCCAGCGCCAAATGTTTCCGCTGGCACGGCAGTCACCTCAGCCATGGTCACCCGATGGCGGGACCCGACGAAGGAGGGGCCTGACGGCGATCGCCCCGACCACGAACGGCGTGCACCGAAGTACGCGATCGTCACGGCGTCAGCCAATCGCCCCCCGGATTACGGCGACGATCACTATCGGGGCGCCGCTCGGATACGGCCTGCTCGTCATGTTCAAGGAGTGAGGCCCCCGGTTCATAGAGCGGCTCGAAATTGCTCATACGGAGCCGCGATGACGGACCCCCGTTCGCTCGCCGAGAGCAACGCGCGGTCGCATGACATGGCTATGTCGATCTCCGGCCCGAGGACGATCCGGCGGGTGATCGCCTCACGAAGCAACCTGCGCATGCTCTCAGCTAGCGCCTCAGTGGTGCCGCTATCACTGGGCGCGTCTCCGTGCGCGAGCAGGGACCGCACTCGATACCCGCTCTTGACGAACTCTTCGATTTGAAGCCGGTGCTCGTCATCGTGGCCCACCAAGACGGCCGCCCGCTGGGCGACACGGCGGGTGAGATCGCCGTCCCTCTCCCCGGCTGAGGTCAGCAGGTGCTCGAGGGCGGCCACGCACCAAAGCACCACTTCCCCAGACCGCCTGCGGAAGACGACAGTGCCGTCGTAGCCGATGCATGGATTGAGCGACAGCAATCGCTGTGCACTCCGCTGAAGACGGTGAAAGGGATGCCCTTTCTGATGCGCCATTCTCCTTCGGGGCAACCACCCGTCCAAATGGTCGGACAGAAGCGCTAGGAATCTGAGCAAGCTAGCCAACTTGGCGCCCGATGCCCAAAAGGGGCCGAACGCCACAATCTCGTGTTCATCGCCTGGGCCGCCGATAATGGTGGTGGTCAGCCTTTCCCCTCTGACCATCTCCATAAAACGCCCCGGCTCCACCTCGTACTCCGACACCACGGAGACCGGATCATCGCAGAAGAGATTAAGCAGAAGCAGCGGCGGCCAGGCGGCGATGCTCAATTCCGGCCCAAATATCTCGTCCATGATAAAAGCTGGGAGTAGACGGGTGACATGACTTCTCGGGTTCGCCTCCGCGTCGATGCGAGAAAGCATGCTGCA
This sequence comes from Nonomuraea sp. NPDC049269, assembly GCF_043197155.1. Lineage (NCBI taxonomy): Bacteria > Bacillati > Actinomycetota > Actinomycetes > Streptosporangiales > Streptosporangiaceae > Nonomuraea > Nonomuraea sp. NPDC049269. Next base: position 354,898 of record NZ_JBICSO010000002.1, on the reverse strand, counting down.
AGTGCCCTCGAACAACAGGGGATCCCATCCCGAGGACGGCGCATATGCCATAGCCGCCTGAACCGGACGCACCGAATCGAGCTCTTCCCGCGTCGGACGCCAAAGCTGCCACCCGGCCACCTCCACAGGCTCGGCGAGATCAAGATTGGCGTTGATCACCACATGCCGCTGGATAGGAATCGAAGGCCCCGCCAAGAACGCCATGACCTGGCCGCATAGATCATCGGGCACCGATCGCCGGCTACGAAGCACCCCCACTACGCCAAGGTAATGCAGCGCGTCCCCATCCAGCGCCCTCCCCCAGTGAACGCTCACAGGCCTTCGTTGTCGTCCAGTCAGAGACCGACGAAGGTACCTGTTCCGCTCGGCGACGTCCGCGGCGACCGCATTAACCTCCTGAACGACCGACCACGCAGCCACCTGGCCCGTCGCCTGCCGGTCGGGCAAATCGCTCAGTCGATCACTCTGCTCGCATATCTTCGCGAACAGCTCCTGAAGCTTGGCGGCCAGCACGACCTCGGGCGCCACGGGGCTCATACCCCGACCGTAACTCTACGCAGACGATCCCGCCCTCCTTTTAGACGCCCGGGCCTTCATGCCGCAACTGCTCGCTCAGCGAGTGCTGCAAGGGCTACCCGTCCCGCAGCACCATCGCGGGCATCCGTCGCGTCCTGCGCTCCGCCCTCGGCCATGCCCTACGGGAGGAACTGATCTCCAAGAACGTAGCGTCGCTGACCACACTGCCGAGCGCCAGCACGCGGTGTGGACGGTCGACGAGGCTCGCAAGTTCCTCGAACACCTACGAGAGGTCGACGACCCCCTCTATGCGGCCTACGTACTCATCCTCGTTCTGGGCCTGCGCCGCGGGGAAGTCCTCGGCCTGGCCTGGGACTGCGTAGACCTTGGCGGCGAACAGCTCTGGATCTCCCGTCAGCTCACCAGAGTCGGCGGCCGGCTTCTCCACCGCAAGACGACCAAGACCGACGACTCGACGGCATCCCTCCCCCTGTCCGGCCTCTGCGTCTCGGCGCTCCGGCACCGTCAGCGCGTCCAGGAAGAGGCATGCAAGGCAGCCGGCGACAGGTGGAAGCCTTCGGACCTGGCGTTCACCACTCGAACCGGCACGCCGATCGAACCGAGGAACTTCAACCGCGCCTTCGAAGGGGGGCGAATTCCTCCGTACGCTTACTGCGAGATGCTCGTCGCGTTCATACCTTGGTGCGCGACCAGAGCGTAGAGGCGCCCGACCCAAGCACCGGAGGCAGCACAGCAGTATGATTATGCCACACTGAGCTGCTCTAGCATTTCTACGAACTCTGGTTCGTCACGTATTCTGTCAAAGGTGACATCAGCTTCGATGGCGGATTTTTTTGCCTCTGCGTCTCGCGGGTCATGCATCCACCAGTCAATTACTCTTTCGACTGCTCTGTTAATAGGATCCTTTAGCGCAGAGAGGCACGCAAGATCGAACAAGGTGCCGGGATGATTCGGACGCCTAGAGAGGGAATCCGCAAGGGACCGCTCAGCGTCCCGATACAGGGCATCGGCAGCTTCTGGATCCCTCTCCGAAATCATCAACGCGCGTTCTCCGCTGACTAGCCCCAGGTTGTGAAGTATCACAGGGTCTTCCGGATTTAGATCGAGCGCATGACGGAGGCGCCGCTCTGCGTCTACGTACAGGGCTTCGGCAGCGCTTGCATCCCTGCGGGAAACCAATCTAGCACGCTCACCGATGGCCACCCCGAGCTTGAGTAGGGCATCTCTGTGATCCGGATCGAGGGTGAGCGCCCGCAAGAGGTAATTCTCGGCGTCCTCGAGTTCACGTTCAGCTTGCTCTCTATTCTTCGCGCGCTGGAGCCCGAAGATAGCAAGGCTAGACTCAGCCAGATCCATACAGTCCACCAAATCGTATGCCGAGCTTGGGGATGCAATCAGTTGGCGCAATAGCTCTCTGAAATGCTGGGCATCGTTCAGCTTACCCGTTGAAACGGTAGCGCGAATGGCGTTTCGCAATGCTGATCGAAGAATCCCTGGATCTTCTCTATCTTCAGCCCATGATTCAAATGCCGCGTCGATCTCAGGCCGATCCCTACCGAAACCGGCCATCAGCAAATCCATACCCGCAGATCGTTCTTGATCTCGATACCACTTATCTATCTGCTTTGACAGAAGGCCAATAATCTCGACAACGGGATCGTTAAATCTAGCTGGATCATCATCAGCCATGGGACGACTCCAGGCAGGATAGGGTTCTGTTATGACACGCTCAAGCTGTGTGCGCAGAAATTGCTGGGGCGGCAATTTTAGTGGTTCGATAGTTGGCAGCCGGAGTCCTTCCGTTACTAGAAGAGCCATAAAGCTGTCGGCTTCGTATCCTTCAACAAGTTTAAACTTTTCACACTTCCTGGCCAACTGTAGAGCGTTTCCCGTTATCGGAGCGTATTCATGGGTGACCCAAAAGATCGTAGAACCCTTGGCCTTATCCAGCGCAGTGAGGGCTCGGATGACTCGATCACTCTTTCCGCTATAACCAACAACTAGGAGATTGGATCCAGACAAGGCATCGTTCCACAGTTCTTTGTAGCGCCTGTCCAATCCCGCGCCTTCGCGTCGCGTGTTGACCAGATGAAGCAATGGTTCTTGACCATGGAGGTGCACAATCGTGCCATAGGCAAAGGCGCGATTCGCTGTATGGTCGATTGGCGGGTAGGTGCTTGCGGTGGCAAGATCGAAGGTGCGTACTGGCTCGCCAACTAGCGCGTAGGCGTCAGCGATCAGATGGTCGAAGTTAGTGGTGAGACTAAGGCGGATATATCCGGCCTGTTGAAGCCATGCAAGGGCCAAATGTGCCCAATTTAGCTTGCTCCGCCCATTGTTCATGCCCGCAGCGACGGCCTCACGGACTATGATGGCACGCCTATCTCGATCAAGTCTATCCATATACTGTTCGTACGTGCTTGGAGCATTTGACGAAGGGTCTGGCGTCCATTTGTCAATATAAGGAGCGTAGTTCGCGCGTATTAGACGCACTATTTCTGCAGAGGAGAGTACTCCGGCGGAGGATGAACAACCGGCACCAAAGAGCACTGTAAGGGGAGGCTTGGAGTATTCTTCCTTGTCAGCCTGGAGCATGCGCACTATTTCTTCGAGTGAGATTTTTTGGGGCACGAAAGCCATACCTGCCTCCATCATTAAATGTATTGGCGTTCGGGCTTCAATAAACCTTTGCCATAGATGAGCTCCATGGATCTTGAAGTAGAAACTCCTTGCAACTGTAACACCTAGAGGATTCGGACTCAATGGCGCCAACGCTTACCATGACTAACATTGATAGCCTTTGGGTCGCCGAGGGTCATTTCTATATATCGCCTAACGGAGGCGGTGGCCATAGGCGTCTAGCGAATACCTCGCATTTAGCTCACTGTTAATTTAGATACACCTAGACTAATGGGCGGCTGGATAAACCCTCCCGCGGCCAATAAATGCATATATCGTTATTGATATACTAATATGACCACCGCTGTACGCACCGCAGGCCTGATCGCGTCCCTGACCGCTGCCGGCGTTAAGGCCTTCGCCGACAAGGGATACCAGGCGCAGGGGCACCATTCGCACCCCGTTCAAGCGCCATCGGCACAGGCCACCGCTCACTGGTAGCCCTATACGTTGAGTTGTCCAGCCGCTTGAAAGCGTGATCCATAGGACCCGACTATTGCTCAGAGCCTTATCGGAGCATCGCTGTTTGAAGATCTGGCTGGCGGAGGATCTCGACGATGCCTGATGCTGGGCTGAAAAGCAAAATGGCGTGGGGGCTGTGCGCCTGGCGCAGCATAGATTGGCAGACGTCGGCGAGAGGCTGGTCTTGGACACGACGGACGGGGGTCGCCGTAACTGCTCGTCTGCGACGAAATCAGCTCTTGCCCAGTCCCTTAAGAGGTTCTGATAACGATACGCAGCGTCAGCGCGGCCACGAGCCAGGAGTTCGTTGTTGAGGTCGCAGACCTCAGCCGGGGTAGCTGACTTGATGGGCCGCAACGGCACGGCTACACAGGTCGAATGCGTAGTGTATTCGGGTCGCGACGGATAGCGCTCGGTGTGGTACGACCGTGGTATGCGGTGTGGGCAGAGGGGTGGGTACACGCCTGCCTAGCAGGAACGGCGCGAGCGTGTACGGCTGCAGGCGGCCGAGTGGTTCGAGGCCAGGGAGTCGACCAAGACGGTCGCCGCGCGATTACGGGTGCACGAGCGGTCGGTGACGCGCTGGCGTAAGGCCTGGTTGGAGGGTGGGACGCAGGCGTTGCGCTCCAAAGGGCCGGTGTCGAAGGAGAAACTGTCGGCCCGGCAATGGGCGCGGCTGGAGGCCGAGCTGCGACGCGGACCGCTGGCCTGGGGATACGTCGAGGATCAGTGCTGGACGCTGGGCCGGGTCAAGACGCTGATCGGGCGGCTGTTTCACATCGGCTACACCACCGAGGGCGTGGGCAAGCTGTTACACGGCCATGGCTGGTCGGTGCCGGTGCCGGTTCGGCGGGCGATGGAGCGGGATGAGGAGGCTATTGCGGCGTGGAAGGCCGAGCATCTGGCCTCCTGGGCACGGTTCGCGCCAGGGGTCAAGCAATCCGCCGGACGCAAGAAGGGCCACAGCGCGACCGGCCACGGCAACCCCTACCTGGCCCGCATCCTGGGCGAAACAGCGGTGATAGCGGGCAGGACCAACACCTTCCTCGGCGAACGCTACGGGCGCATCGCCCGGCGCCGCGGCGAGAAACGCGCCATCGTCGCGGTCGGCCGCTCCATCCTCACCATCATCTGGCACCTGCCGGGCTGCGGTGAGTGTGTCTTCTTCTTCGACAACCACGCGGTTCTGCCGAGCTCCGACACGCTTGCCCGGCTCGTCGCCGAGGCTCGCCGGCATGGAGTATCGTCACGATGGGTAAGTAACGAAACACGAAGGGTCAGGATGGGGTCCTGCGCCTTCTTCAAGTTGAGGGGAGTATCAGGCTTCGTTTGGATCTCATGCACTCACGATTCAACGTCGAAGCAACGAGAGGCCAAGCAATCGGTCTATTTTGACTTTTCTAGTAGCGGGGAAAGGTGGGCTTTGAAGCGCCACTGTTGGGCGGATGACTTTGGTATTCTCCTCAAGCTCTCAAGCCATCGTTCACGTGCAACGTAAATCACTCAACGTTGCCCAAAACAAAGGAAAATCAAGAAATGCCACACACCCACAAGGCAGGCACGCCGGCGGCTATAGAGCTCGTCGAGCGCATTATCAGTCAGGCCGATGAGCGAACGGCGAGTATTGGCTCGTTTACGGAGTTGCAGCAATACGCAAAGGAAAATGGCTACGACTTGCAAACGCACGAACTCCGGGACGCCTTCAAGTCCGTGACGGACAGGTACCTTGAGGAGCAAGGGGTCCCGGCTTGGATCAGAGCGCGCCTGCCTGCCGCAATTCACGACTAAGCCGAGTCAATCCATGCTCGAACTGACCACAAATTATGACTGGACGCCGTCGGTCGCTCGCCGCCTTCGTGTGATTGACGAGTTCTACGTGGACGCTGCCTCCGTACGCGAGTTCGGGCTTCGCTGCCAATTCGAGCGTCATCTAAGCGGCAGTGGAGTAGCAAGCAATTCACTGCAGCGTCATCCCGATGCCAAAACGACGTACTTTCGGCTCGCCCACATCATCTCGAGCCAAAAGCAACCCGACTGGGATAGTGTCGAGTCCTCCTTTCGTTTCTGGGGTATTCCGTCCTCGGGTGCATATGCTCTTTCGCTTGAAGGCGATCGTGACACGGTGCACTTCCATCGACGCACAGGTCGGTGGGCCGGAGTATGCTACCTCTCAACGCCCGAGATTTGCAACGGACGAAAGGGAGTAATCTTCTATCGGCACCGAGAGACGCAGCTTGAGTCGTTTGTAGGTGCTGATTCAAACACTATTTCGATGCTTCGTAGCCAGGGGGCAGATCCATCGAAGTGGGAAGAGATCGGCTATGTGCCAATGCAGTTCAATCGCGTTGCCTTGTTTGATGCTCGTCACTTTCACGCCGCCTCCCCTGGATTTGGCACCTCAACAGCTTCTGGCCGTTTGACGCAGCTATTTGGAATCGATTTCCTTGAGGATCTCTCAGAGCGACCATCTTGACTGCCACATTAACACTTCAGCTCATCGGGTCGGGACTCCTACTGCACGAGGCTGTGTATCTTTCCGCGCGTGGGTTTGCCTACATCACAGATGGATTGGCGCCTGTCCTCGGTTTGCGACTCTCAGGAATCTGTCACGCGCTCGTACACGCCCTACTTGCTAGCGCTTCTGTTGCACTGATTGCTGCGCCTTCGACAGCAAGTGCCGCTATCGCATTTGCTGTGCTGTCTGTACACAGCGCTAGTTTTCCGAGGAGACTTCCAAACCATATCGTGCTTGCGTGCTTCATCCTAGGGGCATATGCGAGCTCGGCATGCATTTCTAACGCCGAAAGTCGGATTGCTTTCGTCGCAACAGTGTGCCGCGTCGCCGTTGTTCTGGTGTACTGTTTTGCAGGGGTGCACAAGCTCAACCGTGACTTCTTTGACCCCATGCTTAGTTGCGGCGTCGGGCTGCCCGTGCATTATCTTTTGCAGAAGGGAGCCGAACTCGAGCGAATTCCCAAATCCCTCCGAAAAGCCCCCTATGCTATAGTAGTGGCTGAAATAGGCATCCCCATTCTGCTCACGAATTCCGATACCCAACGTGTTGCGATCGTAGCTGCCATGCTTCTCCATTATGCCTTTGGCATTCTGGCGCACGTGCACTTTTCAATGATGATGATCGCTGCTCTCGTCTCATTCCGTCCGGAGCTGTCTTCGATGGACCTATGGCTCTGCCTGCGATCTCATTATCTACTTCTGCTCCTTGGGATGGTAATGGGGTGGGTACTAGGGAACCATGTTCCTTATCGCTGGCGTGCCCTTGCAATTGCCAACCACATGAGCTTCTCTGGAGTCTGGTTGGTTCTCTTCTGGATGATCATCGCGGCCAATGCTAGCAATCCATTTCTTGTTAACGGTGCCGCTCCGATAAGCGGCCTTGCCATCTTTACCGCACTGTTCGCGATGAACGGACTAGCGCCATATTTCGGTCTAAAAACCGAATTCAGCTTTGCAATGTTTAGCAACCTGCGTCTCGACCGATGGACACACTGGTTGTTCAGACGGCCGCGATCGCGTTTCCAGCCTAGGTACTTGAGGGTTATCCGAGCGGAGTCGAACAATGTGAGAATCGACCCGGGGGAACTTTCAAGCGAACTCGCTGGTTTTGATCGAAACCTGTATGCCATCGGGTTCCTATGCGCGTGTATTCAGGCCTCAAACCGATCTCGCGTAGGCAGTGTTCTCTGGGTTGAAGATGGCCGTAAATGCGGAAAAGCTTTTTTGATCTCTAATTCAACCTACTGTACCCTACCTTTTCACGAACGGTTGTCTGTGTTCCCGATAAGCCTACCCATCGCCGCAGAGGAACCGGTTTGTGAGTAGCCGTCAGAAGTCAGGCCTATGCATTCACAAGACCGCTGGCCGTGGATTCACGCAGGCAGCATCCGTTTACGACAGAGGAAGGCCAGAGTATCCGGCCGACCTAGTACTGCGTCTGGTCGAGATCCTTCGCTTAGGTGCCCAGCCCGTACTAGTTGATCTTGGAGCCGGCACCGGGGAAGCTGACCACCCTACTCACTCCATTCGCAGGAAGAGTAATCGCGGTCGAACCAGTGGCGGGAATGCTTGCGCTGCTTAATACAGCGCCCATCGCGACGACAAGTTTATATCTTGGCGGCGGCTGCAGAGGCAGTCCCTCTTCCTACGAGCTCGGTCTATGCCGTGACTGCGGGACAGTCGTTGCACTGGTTTCGGGGCCGACAAGCACAAGCAGAGATCCACAGCACACTTCGCCCTCAGGGGTCGCTTGCTCTAGTATGGAATGTCAGGGACGACTTGGCGGAATGGATTCGAGAACTGAATAGCCTAATTGACCGACATGCGGGTAACGCTCCAAGGTATGCTAATAGCACATGGCCTTCCGCCTTTCGACGGGCACCATTCGAGCCATTGCGCCATGAACAGTTTCGCCATGTGCAACGTGAGTATCTGGATGGCCTATTGGGCCGTGTTGCCTAAACCAGCTTCATTTCAGAGTTGAATGAACAGGTGCGGGCTTCCGTTCTATTGGAAGTGACTAAGATCATAGGAAGTTGGCTTCCCGGAGTGCTCAAGTTTGACATTCCGCACCGCGCCCACCTGTACTGGACGCGAGTTAGGAAATCCAGCAAGAAATGACTGTTTACGCATGCTATTCGGTGTGGAATTCGGCTCGGTCGCTGGAGAAGTCCGTTAATTCGATCGGCCCGTTTGTCGATCATGTTGTTATCGTCGACGGTCTAGTGCCTGAGATCGCGCAAAAACGTTCGTGCTTCTTGCGGCATTGTTTTTCCTGGTCTCTAAGCTCTACCGACGGAACGATGGAGCTGATCGAGCGCCTGGGAAGACTCTATAGAGTCACCTACATTCCAGCGCAGGTGTGGCTCACTGAAGTTCACAAGAGGAATTCGTATTTGATAGGCCGCGACGGAGATTGGTATTGCGTAATTGATGGTGATGAACTGGTGGTAGGCGATGTACGACGAGGGCTTGACGCCGTTGTTGCGCGTAACAGCATGTCGGCATCAGTGGCTCGATCACACGAGCATATTGGCATCAATACGCCACTCTGGGTGACCAAGCTCTATCGCCATCAAGAGGGCCTGCACTACTGCAGATCTGACACTACAGTTCTCGGCTCCAACGATTCAGATGTTAGGATAGACGGTTATAAAGTTACAGAATTCCGTGTGTGTGGAGTTCCCGGCCTTGAATAATCGACGTTGTCTCTTTCCGCCTTGATCAGAGGCGACCCGGGATGGCTTGACCGCTCGGTATACCTGACGAAGATCGCCTACGACAGATCCACGGAAATGGCAGAGCCACAAACAGCGACAAGAGGTGTTAAACGACAGCAACGGTTTGCACCCATCAGCGGCCCGCGGCGGCGCGGCACGTACTGGCCGTGAGGAGTCGTCCCGGCCGGCACCAGCCACGCCGCTTCCCTGACTGACGAAGCTGTCGCCTTTCGTCGGGAGTTGGCCGAACGCCGCCCCGACCGCTACCGTTCAGCCTTGGCCGAGTCCCTGAGCAGCCTCGGTGTCCTGTTCTCGGAGCAACTTTGTGGCTTGCGGTAGCGAGCGCGCGGGCGGCGCTAGTGGTGGCTGGCCGAGGAGCCATAGTGCGCTTAGCGGAGACAGCAACCTCGTCAACCGTTGGCAAGCGGACCCGAAGCGCAGGGCCGCCAGGCCCGAGCACCGTAAGCCGCGCGGCAGTCGATCGCCTCGACCACGTCTATTGAGTACCGAAGTGAGCGATCGTCACGGCGTTGACTGGGGACTTGTGCCAGCCTTCCGGGCGTGCGGGCGGTGCGTGCCCGGACCGGCCGAAGAGCCGCAGCCGGGCACGCTTGCCGACCGGCGCGCCCGGCGGGCCGCGTAGCGGACCGCCTTTAATGACGTGTAGATAAGTTGCTTTCTGTGCTGTCCACAGGTGGCTTAGGGCAAATGGCAGTAGGTCTCGGCGGTGGTCCAGATGTGTTCAAAGCTGGTGAGGTAGGTGGCTGCCGGTCCTCGGTCGTCGGTGTGGCGAAGGTGCATGACGGGTGCGTTGGCGGCTGCTGTGCCATAGGCGTGGGCGTTGATGAGAAGCTGATCGTCCGCGCGGTAGATGGAGTTGTAGAGCACTGTGCGGTGAAGCCGAATCTCGACACCTTGAACACCATGCAGCACCCGGTACAGCGTGAGCGCATTCTTGACCCTGGCTGCCATCACCACGGCCCCGATTCCTTCGTCGGCTCCACGTGTGGCCACTTCTGGTCCTTCGGGGTCGCCCAGGAGGATGCGGACCTTGACGCCGACTTGGGCGCGGACGGTGAGAATGTCGAGGAGTCCGCGGTCTTCGGCGAGGAAGAGCGCGCTGTAGGCAAGGATGCCGATCTCCTCGTTGGCTCCGTTGAAGAGGTTCCGCCAGACGGTCTGAGGGATGGCCCAGCGGTGGGGGTAGATCGCTTGAACGCCGTTGGCGAGTGCTTGGTGACGTGGTGCGATCTCGGGCCAGAGGTCAGCTTCGTCGACGTGGAGGAGGTCGGCGACGGCCCAGCGGTGGCGTGGGTAGGGGATGCGGCCTTGGAGCCATCGGCTGACGGTCTTGGGGTCGACGGCCAGTGCGGCGGCGACGTCGGTGGTGTTGAGCCGGGCGGTGGCCAGTGCGTAGCGGAGGTTTTCGTTCATGGGACCGGCTTGCTCCTCTCGCAAGATGACCCTGCTCTGCGACGTTAACATCAGACGTCCCTAGACGTCCCCGAGTTGCGGTGTTCCCGCCCCCGGCTGCGGGGCGAATCTCGACGCACACGACGAACTCCGTACGGACGTCAGGGAGGACGAGGGTGCAGACGAGCAAGACCATCAAGGAGCAGCAGCGGGCCTACGCGGAGCGGCTCCTGACCGCGCTGGGCGAACAGCTCACCAGCCGGGGTGTCACGACCGTGCTCATCCTCGCGGAGGACGGGCGGCCGGCCTTGGATGTGACCGACGGCCGGTGCCGGATGCGGCGGGTGTTCGTGCACCTGCCGTTCTGCTGGTTCTACTGGGGCGACCAGGACGACGAGCGGGTGTCGTTCCTGCAGATGGCTGGCGCCGTGGACCGGATCGAGAGGGCTGTTCGGGAGGGGTGGCGTGAGGGAGAGCAGGGTGACCTGAGCGTCGATCTGAACAAGATCCTCGATGCCTACCGCGGCTGACACGATGTCCAGGGGGCGATGGCTGACCGGTGGTCGGGTCTACCCGCAGATCGCCGACCGGTTGCGGGAGCGGATCCGGTCGGGCGAGTTCGGGCCGGGCAGTGTGCTGCCGTCAGAGGCGGAGTTGTGCCGGACGTTCGGGGTGGCGCGTAACACGGCACGGCGTGCCTTGGCGATCCTGGAGGACGAAGGGCTGTTGGTCACCGTCCCGTCCAAGGGCCGCGTGGTGCCTGGGGAGAGTACGGCGGTCCCGTACCGCTATCAGGTGATCGCCGGAGAGTTGCGCGAGCAGATCGAACGCGGTGACCTCGCCCCCGGTGCCGCGCTGCCCAGCGAGGCCGAGCTACGGCGACGCTTCGCGGCCTCGCGCAACACGGTGCGGCAGGCGCTGTCCGTCCTGGAACGCGAAGGGCTGATCGTGGCCGAGCACGGGCGTGGGCGCTTCGTCCGGCTCTGATTCGTCCGGCTCCGAAACGCGAGAGTGGGAAGACGTCCCGGGACGTCTAGGCTCGCCCTCTGGATTCCCGCACGTGCTTGATGCCTATCGTGAACGACGTGGGACATATCGAGTGGGCGTACGGCCTGGCCAAAGACCTACTGCAGACGGCGTTGCCCCGGCGCTGGGCGCATACCCAGGCAGTCGCCGAGCAGGCCGAGACCCTGACGCCGATTCTCGGCGCGGACACCGACACCCTGATCGCCGCCTGTCTGCTGCATGACATCGGCTACGCCCCGGACCTGGTCGACACCGGCATGCATCAGCTCGACGGCGCCCGCTACCTGCGTGATGTGGCCGGGGCCGACGACCGGCTGAGCCGCCTGGTGGCCTACCACTCATGCGCGGACAACGAGGCGCGGCAACGTGACCTGTTCGATGTCCTGGCCAAGGAGTTCGACCAGGAACGGCCTGACCTGGTCAGGGCGCTGACCTACTGCGACATGACCACTGACCCGGACGGCCGGCACCTGGATGTACGCGACCGGCTGGCGGAGATCCACGCCCGCTATGGGGCCGACCATGTGGTGAGCCGGTCGATCACCGCCGCCACCCCGTGCATCGTGTCGTCGGTCCGCGCGGTGGAGGCTGCGCTATCCGATGTGGGGCAGGCCGGTGCCGGATAGGTAGTGCTCGATCCGCATGCGCATCGAGGCTGCCATCGGCAACGATGCGACCTCATCGCGGGGCACCCACCGCACCTCACGAGATTCCGTGCTTGGGGTCGGGGAGCCGGAGATCGCGCGGCCGGTCAGGACGATGGAGAACTCCTGGCGGGCCTCGCCGTTGGAGGTGTAGAGGATCACGTGTCCGGGATCGGTGTAGGTGCCGACCAGGCCGGTGATCTCACACCTGATGCCGGTCTCCTCCAGCGTCTCGCGTACCGCGGCCTGAGGCAGCGACTCGCCCAGGTCGATCGCCCCACCCGGCACGGCCCAGTTGTCGTTGTCCGACCGCTGGATCATCAACACCTCGCCGCGCTCGTTGGTGACGATGACGTTCACCGACGGGACCAGGCTGTTGGCCGCGGGCGCGTCGGGGTCGTGGTGGAAGTCGATCCGCCGGGCCATGTTTCAGGACTCTACCGGCCTGGCCTGCGCCCACACCTTGTCGTAGCTTTCGGCGTAGGTCGCCACCATGTCCCCTCCGGCCACCCGGCGCAGATGCAGGACCGGCGCGTTGCCGGCGCGGGTGCCGTACACGTGCGTGTTGATCAGATACTCGTCGTCGGCGCGGTAGATCGAGTTGTACAGCACCGTGTGGTGCAACCTGATCTCGACGTTGTTCAGGCCGGTGATCGGCCGGTAGAAGACCAGAGCGCTGCGGATCTGCGCGGCCATGCTCTCCCCCACGCCCTCGTCGCTCCCCCGCTGCGCCACCTCGGCGCTGTCGGGATCACCGAGCAGAACGCGCACCTTCACCCCGGCGCGCGCCTTGTCGGCGAACAGCCGCACCATGCCCCCGTCATCGGCGAGGAACAAGCCGCTGTAGACCAGAACCCCGATCTCTTCGGACGCTGCCGAGAACAGTCGTCCCCAGATGTCCCGGGGAACGGCCCAGCGGTGCGGATAGATCGCGATGACCTCACTGCCCGACGCCGCGGCGACCTGCTCACGCGTCAGCGCGTCCGGCCACAGGTACGCCTCGTCTACGCCCAGGTACGAAGCCGCAGCAAACCGGTGCTTTCGGTACGGCTCACGGCCCTTGGTGACCCACCGCTCGACGGTCTTGGGGTCGACCTCGATCGCCTCGGCCAGATCACCGATGCTCACGCCCTTCTGAAGAAGGGCCGCACGTAGCCGTTCGTTCGCCATCTCACCCGCTCCGAGGGACGTCCGGGGACCTGGCCATCGTAGGCCGGACGTCTTGAACATGTCCCGTCGTGTAGTGATCTCGTCCTGACTCTCCGTCGCATTCTCGGTTCGCAAGCAAGAACAGCGACCGGAAGGAGAGGTGATCACATGACCGACGAGATCTACCCCGACCCCGCCTGCGAGTGCGGCGCATGCCTGGAAGACGGCCAGACCCGGTGCCGCAAGTGCCTGGCTCGTGAGCGCTGGGTCAAGAGGCGGGCGGGCAAGCGAAAGAACAACCGACAGCGCGGCGAGACCCGCCGTCCCCCGCGCACCCCTCGCGGCCTCGTCGCGGCGGGGGTGACCTGGACGTGATTCCGCTGATCATCGCCGGACTACTCGGCGTCACGCTGCTGGTGGGCTACATCACGGTCCTGGTCGGCATCCGCCGCGAGGACAAGGCACTGAGCCTGCGGCAGCGCCCTGACGGGGTGTCGGCGTCGCTGGCCCGGAAGGTTACCGGCTGCTACGTCCGGAACGGGGTGTCGTGGACGTAGCCAACTGCTCCTCGACACGCGCGAGCCGTACCGACAGATCTTGTACGGCGGAGCGCAGCTCGGCCACCTCACCCGCCACGTCCCCCTCGGCGGCGGGCGCCTCGTCGGGGTCGCTGACGAAGACGCCCTTGCCCTGCTGCCCGATCACCAGGCCCTCGTTACGCAGGATGCCGACGGCCATCTTCACCACCGACAGCGACGCGTCGTACTGCTCGGCGAGCTGGGCCGTGGACGGCAGCGGAGTTCCGGGCGCGAGAGAGCCGCCGCGGATCTGCGCTCGGAGATCATCGGCGATCTGGAGATAGCCGGCCCGCCCGGTGTGCTTGACCATCACCGTCCATCTCACCACACCAAGTCGGCCACGCCAACATTGACAACTGAGCCAACTAGGTTAACTATGTTGGCTAAGGCGAATAAGGAGGTCACCGCCCATGCGTTCCGTCCCGATCCCCGTGGATGTCAGCAAGCTCGCCATCACCTGCGTCAAGGCCCCGCGCCCGCGCGTCCTCAACCGCGATACCGGCGAGATCAAGACCGACAAGAACGGCAACACCGTCTACGAGGTCACCGTCTCGGTCGAAGACGAGTTCGGCCGGATCGAACTCGTCAAGATCGGCACCACCGGAGAGCCGCCCATCACCACCGGCGACCAGGTCACCGCCGTCGGCCTGCTCGGCTACGTGTGGGAGATCGCCGGCCGGTGGGGCATCGCCTACCGCGCATCCGCCCTGCTGCCCGTGCGGGAGGCAGCCGATGTCTGACGCGCCCGTCCTGCTCGCAGTCCTGGCCGCCACGGCGGCCGGGCTGTGGGCCTGGCGCCGCTGGCACTACCCGTCCTTCTGGCTCGCACTCGGCTTCCCACTCACCGCTCTATCGGTGCGCACGTCCTGGCGGCGGGTCGCGCTCGGCTGCGGCCTGACCAAGAAGCGGCAACGCTGGTGGTTCACCACCGTGCCCGGCACGATCGCCTCCACCGGCCTGGTCAAGGTGCGCCGTCGCTTCCAGCGGGTCGCCGTCGACACCAAACCCTTCATCTGGCTGCCGTTGCCTACCCGCTACGGCTGGCGCGTCACCCTGCACACCCTGGAAGGCCAGACACCCGGCGACTACGCCGACGCCGCCGAGCGCCTCGCGCACTCCTGGGGCGTGCACGCCGTACGGGTCTCATCACCCCGGCCCGGCCGGGTCGTGCTGATGGCGACCATGCGTGACCCGCTGGTCAAGGTCGACGAGCTCCCACCGTCGCCGGACCTGCTCAAGGTGACCGTGGGGCGTCTGGAGACCGGCCGCCCCTGGGTGATCGACTTCCGGACAGTGCCGCACTGGCTCAACGCGGGCGCCACCCAGTCCGGCAAGTCCAACCTCGCCAACGCCCTCATCGTCGCCCTGGCCCCGCAACCCGTGGCCCTGGTCGGCTTCGACCTCAAGGGCGGAGTCGAGTTCACCCCCTACGCGCCCCGCCTGTCGGCGCTGGCCACCAACCGCGCCGAGTCGGTCACGCTGCTGTGCGACCTCGTCGGCCTGATGATCGACCGGATGGGCCTGTGCCGTCAGACAGCCGCCCGCAACATCTGGCAACTCCCGCCCGCCCTCCGCCCAGTGCCAGTCGTGGTCCTGGTCGACGAGCTGGCCGAGCTCTACCTGATGGCCGACAAGTCCGAGAAAGACGAGATCGCCAAGACCTCGACCGCCCTGCTGCGGGTCGCCCAGCTCGGCCGGGCGTTCGGCATCTACCTGTTCTGCTGCGGCCAAAGGATCGGCTCGGACCTCGGCCCCGGCGTCACCGCACTGCGCGCGCAGTGCTCCGGACGGATCTGTCACCGGGTCAACGATCCGGAGACCGCGACCATGACGCTCGGCGACCTCGACCCGGCCGCCCTCGCGTCGGCCCGCGCTATCGCCGCCGAAACACCCGGCGTCGCCATCGTCGCCGGCCAAGACGGCCAGTGGTACCGCGCCCGCTCCTTCTACGTCACCGAGGCCACCGCCGAACACGCCGCCCGCACCCACGCCGACCTCGCCCCGTCCTGGGACGAGATCACCGCCCACCTACCCGAACCCGCTAACGCCTGACCACAGCAAAGGAGGGTGCGACGATGCGGCGCTTGGCCTGCTGGATGCTCGACACCGGACCGGTCCTCGTCCTGGCCGTCATCGCGGGTGCTGGATCGTTCACCCACATTCGCGACACCGCCACCGAGCACGGCCAAAGCGGCTGGATGTCCTGGGCCGTAGCCGTCTGCATCGACCTGACCTGCGTCATGGCCGCCCGCGAACGCCAACGCGACAAGAAGCACGGCAAGGACCGGCGCGGCCTCATCTCCTGGCCCGTCCTCGTCCTGACCGGCGGCATCATCCTGTCTCTGGCCGCCAACCTGCAGCAGGCTGCCCCGACGGCCTGGGGCTGGATCACCGCCGCCACTCCGGCAGGCGCGTTCCTCATCGCCATCTCGATGCTTGAACGTCGCGCTGCTCGTCCTCGTCCCGAACCGTCCGCGGCTTCGTCCTCGCCCGTCCTCGCTTCGTATCCGGTCCCCGAACTCGTCCCGAACAACGACTCGGCCGAGGACGACAGTCAGGACGACCAGGACGGCGACCTCGCCCCCGCGCTCGTCGACTACGCCCGCCGCGTCGCCGACGAACACCACGCCAAACACGGCAGGCCGATCACCCGCGACGCCCTGCGCGCCCACCTGGGCGTGTCCAACCAGCTCGCCTCCGATCTGCTGCGCACCCTACGAACCGCCTGACCAGAAGGGAGACCTCATCCCATGACCAACGACCACCACAGGGCCCTCATCAACGGCCTGCTCGACCTGGCCGCCTTCCTGGAAGACCACCCCGACCTGCCCGTGTCCCCGAGCCTCACCCTGCACCACTTCTCACGCCAGGACAGCGACGCCGACCAGTGCGCCGAGATCGACCAGATCGCCGCCCGCGTCGGCTCCCCCATCGACTACGAAGACTCCCCCTACGGCCACTACGCCACCTCCGTCTTCTTCGGCCCCGTCGAATACCGAGCCGTAGCCATCTCCGCCGCCGCCCGCGCCCGCCACGCCGCCGAAACCAGCTACCACGGCTGCATTCAGCCCGACCCGACACCCGCCGCCTGACCAGGAGAGACGATCATGCGCATTCGCCTCGAAGGAACCCGCACCGAAGTTATCGACGCTCTGCTCCACCTGCGCCTGTACTTCACCGTCATCGCCGCTTCACGGCTCTACCCCAACCGCGCCAATCCCTGCTACTGGCGCATCTACCTCACCACCGCGCCGCGCGAAAGGGGGTGACCGGCCTTGATCGAAGTGGTCCGTTACCACTGCTGCACCTGCAACGGGAGCGGCCTCGACAACGACCGCGACCGCTGCCGCGACTGCGACGGCACCGGCATCGACAACCACGGCGCCTAAAGGCGCAGCGCCCCCGGCCTGGCTGTACATCCGCCAAGACACACGCCAGGTCGGGGGCCATCCCTCCACCCAAACGAGCAAAAGGAGGTCTCCATCTTGCCCACAACCCACACCACCGCGCACGCAAAAGCGGGCATGATCGCCCGACTCAACCACCCCGACTACGACCGCTGGGCCGCTCAAATCCACCGCACCGGAGGCTGCCGACAGCCCATCCACCTACGCGGCAAGGTCGAACATTGGGACCGCGCCACCGGCGGACTCTTGCACCGCTACACCACTCGCACCGAGCCCGACGGCGTCCTGCGGGTGCCGTGCAAGACCCGCCGCGCCTCCCGCTGCCCGGCCTGCGCCGAGACCTACCGCTCCGACACTTACCACCTCATCCGCGCGGGCCTGATCGGCGGCAAAGGCGTCCCCGAGACCGTCACCACCCACCCGACGCTCTTCGTCACCCTGACCGCCCCGTCCTTCGGCCCGGTCCACGCCCACAAGGACAAGAACGGCAAGGCCCTGCCCTGCCACGCCCGCCGCAACGCCGAGACCTGCCCCCATGGGCACGTCATGGCCTGCACAGAACGACACAGCACAGACGATCCCCGTCTCGGCGAACCGCTCTGCCCCGACTGCTACAACTACACCGGCTCCGTCTTGTTCAACGCCCTGGCCCCGCTGCTGTGGAAGCGCTTCGCCGACTCCGTACGCCGCCACCTGGCCAAACTCGGCGACCTAGCCCTCAAAGACCTCCGCCACCACCTCACGCTCTCCTTCGCCAAGGTCGCCGAATACCAGCGACGCGGCGTCGTCCACTTCCACGCCGTCATCCGCCTCGACGGCCCCACCGGCCCGGCATTCCCGCCCCCTGCCTGGGCCACCACCGACGCCCTAACCCAAGCCATCCAACACGCGGCAAGAGCCGTCTCCGCCACCGTCCCAGCCCACGACGATCAACCCGCACGAGTGCTGCGCTGGGGCAATCAGCTCGACATCCGCCCCATCACCCTCGACGGCGACCTCACCGAACAAGCCGTGGCCGGCTACATCTCCAAGTACGCCACCAAAGCCGCCGAATGCGTCGGCACCCTCGACCGCCGCATCAACCCCCTCGACAACCTGCAAGCCTTCAACCTGCGCGACCACGCCCGACGCCTCATCACCACCTGCATGCACCTCGGCGCACTCGATGAACTGGCCGAACTCCGGCTCATGGACTGGGCCCACATGCTCGGCTTCCGCGGCCACTTCTCCACCCGCTCCCGCCGCTACTCCACCACCCTCGGCGAACTCCGAGCAGCGAGAGAGCGCTTCGTTCACACCGAAGAGGTCACCCACGGACGCCTCCCCCTCTTCGCCGAAGACACCGTCCTCGTGATCAGCGAATGGGAGTACGCAGGCAAGGGCCACTCAGCCGGAGACCAACTCCTCGCCGCCGCGCTCTCCGGAACGCAGTCAGGCGGGCTACATGACCTGTGAGCTGCTCACCGTCCCGCAGGCCATGGCCGCCCTGAAGGTCAGCCGCTGGACCCTCTACAACCTCATCCGCTCCGGCGAACTCGGCTCCGTCGTCGTCGGCGTCCGCTGCCGCCGCATCCCCGCAACCGCCCTCAACGACTACGTGACCTGGCTCTGCGAGGAGGCCGCCTGATGCCCGCCAAGACCGCACTCGCCACCCCAGAGGAGCCCAAGCGCCCTCGCCAAGGCCGTCGTACCCGCGCCAACAACGAGGGCTCGATCTTCCCCTACAAGAACGGCTGGGCAGGCTACGTCTGGGTCACCACGCCCGAGGGCCAGAAGACCCGCAAGTGGGCGTACGGCAAGACCCGCGAGGAGACCCACGAGAAGTGGCTCCAACTGCACGAGCAGTCCCGCAAGGGGCCAGTGCCGACGAAGAACCCCACCTTGGCCGCCTTCCTGTCCCGCTGGCTGGAAGAAGTGATCAAACCCAACCGGGAACCGACAACCTACGTCGCCTACGAGCCACTCGTCCGGCTCTACATCATCCCCGGCCTGGGCACGAAGCGCCTGGACAAGCTGACCGTCCGCGACGTACAGACCTGGCTGAACACCCTGCCCACCCTCTGCACCTGCTGCGATCAGAAGAAGGACCACAAACGGCCCGAACACAAGCGGCGGTGCTGCTCGCTCGGCAAGTGCTGCAAGGGCTACCCGTCCCGCGGCACCATCGCGGGCATTCGTCGCGTCCTGCGCTCTGCCCTCGGCCATGCCCTGCGGGAGGAACTGATCTCCAAGAACGTCGCATCGCTGACCACGCTGCCGAGCGCCAGCAAGACCAAGAAGAAGCGTCAGCACACGGTGTGGACCGTCGACGAGGCCCGCAGGTTCCTCGAACACCTACGAGCGATCGACGACCCGCTGTACGCGGCCTACGTGCTCATCCTCGTCCTGGGCCTGCGCCGCGGGGAGGTCCTCGGCCTGGCTTGGGACTGCGTGGACCTGGGCGGCGAACAGCTCTGGATCTCCCGCCAGCTCACCAGGGTCGGTGGCCGGCTACTCCACCGCGAAACGACCAAGACCGACGACTCGACGGCATCCCTCCCCCTGTTCGGCCTGTGCGTCTCGGCGCTGCGGCACCGTCAACGCGTCCAGGAGGAAGCACGCAAGGCCGCCGGTAAGAAGTGGAAGCCCTCGGGCCTGACGTTCACCACTCGGACCGGGACACCGATCGAACCGCGAAACTTCAACCGGGCCTTCGAGAACCACTGCCGCAACGCGGCAGTCCCGCGCATCCGCGTGCACGACACCCGCCACACCTGCGCCTCACTCCTGGCCGCCCTCGACGTCCACCCGCGCGTGGCCATGCGCATCCTGCGTCACTCGCAGATCTCGATGACCATGGACGTCTACACGCAGATCCCAAGCCCAGAGACCCGCAAGGCGCTCGACCAGTTGAATAAGCGTCTGACTACGGATCAGAACGCTTAGCCGCAGACGTTGCTGTACAACGCTGCTGTACGACCACGAAAAAGGCCCTCCGGGATGATCCCGAAGGGCCTTTGACGTGCTGTGCGGCCGGAGGTACTCGAAACCCCAACCTTCTGATCCGTAGTCAGATGCTCTATCCATTGAGCTACGGCCGCTCGCTGCGTGAACCAGCATAGCGGGTCCAGAGCCGTGCCTCGAACCAGAAACCGCCATCACGTTCCAGTAGACCCCACCTTCTTTGGCCAAAGGGTGTAGCTCAGTGGCCAGAGCAGGGCGATCAGTGGCACCTTCAGCATGCCGTACATGAAATCGATCAGTGCGCCCGTGCGGGACGGTTCGTTGACGAGCCAGACCAGACCGAGCACAAGAACGCAGGCTATGGCGTACGCGAGGACGATGCGGAGCCATAAGCCCCACTCGTAGCGGGTGCGGGCCGTGCCGCCCTCGGGTGGTTTCCAGGGAGGGGGGCCGTCGGCGAAGCGGTGGCGGAACTTGGCGTCGGCCCAGCGGATCGTTCGGTGGCCGAAGACGATGGAGTACGCCAGGTACGCGGCCGCCAGGCCGTGCCTCAGGTCGGCCGTGGCGCCGCCGCGCATGTCTATGACGGCTGCCGCCAGGAGGATCACGTCCAGGAGCGGTACGCAGATGAGGAGGGCGGTGCTGAGTCGGCGGCGGTTCCAGAGGTAGCGGCTCGCGAGGCCGAGTCCGAGCAGGAGCCAGAAGCCGACTTCGCAGCCGATCAGGATGGCGACAATCACGCATCCCATCCTTTTCTACTCTTCTGCGCGGCACATCGTCAGTGAAGACGAGCCTGTGGATACATCGAAGTGTTTATCCACAGGCGGACCCACGAAGGAGTGAACCGGGGCCGGACGGTGGTGGGATGGGGGACATGAAACGGGAGGCGTCGTGGGCCGGGCTGGCCTTCGTCGTGGGCCTGCTCCTGATCGTGGGTGGGGCCTACAGTCATCGCGGGGTGCCCGCGGGGTGGCTGGTGGTGCCGCTGGCATTCGTGTGTTCGGCGGTTGTGGTCCGGCAGCGGGCTCCGCTGGTGGGGCTGGGCTTGGGGACTGTGGGGATCGGGGTTGATCTGTTTTTAGGGCCGTCGTTGCCGACTGTCCTGATATTTACGGACAACGTGTATGCGGCGGCGTTGTATGGGCCGGCGCGGTTCTCGCGGTGGTTGCTGGGGATCGCCTCTGTGCTGGCGGTGTTGGCCGGGGCCGCGGCGGGGGTCGTGGCACGTGACTGGCGGGCGCTGGCGGTGATCGGGATTCAGGCGGGGCTCGTGCTGATCACGCCGGTGACCACGGCCATGGTGTTACGCCAGCATCGTGACCAGGCCGCGGCCGAACGCGCCAGGGCTGAGCAGGTGGCGCGGCTTGCCGAGCTCGACCGGCAGGCGGCGATCGCGACGGAGCGTACGCGGATGGCCCGGGAGCTGCATGACATGATCGCCAACCACTTCAGCGCGATCGCCATCCAGTCGACGGGCGCGCTGTCGCGTAGGGATCTGGATGCGGCGGCCGTACGGAAGATCATGGAGTCCGTTCGGGAGAACAGCCTGAAAGGGCTGGCCGAGATGCGGACCATGATCGGGCTGTTGCGGCAGGAAGGGGACGAGCCTGACGCCACCCGGCCGCGGCTGGCCGACGCCGAGAGTCTGGTCGAGCGGTCGCGGCGGGCGGGGATGACGGCTGATCTACGTGTTGAGGGAGAGGCGCGGGAGCTGTCTCCGGCGGTCGATCTGGCCGGCTATCGGATCTTGCAGGAGGCGCTGACCAATGCGCTCAAGCACGGCGGGCGGCCGGTTGCCGTCGAGGTCGTCTATGAGCCGGAGCAGGTGACGGTGGCTGTGGATAACCCTGTGGATGGACGTACCGCTCGGCTGCCCGGCGCTGGAGCGGGGATCGTCGGGATGAGAGAGCGGGCCGCGTTGGTCGGGGGGTCGTTCGAGGTTGGGGCGGACGGGGGTTCGTGGCGGGTCAGGGCCACGCTGCCCACACCGGGAAAGGGTCCATGAACGCGTGCGCGGTGAGTAGGGAACGAGTGGTGGGATGACGATCAAGGTGCTGGTCGCGGACGATCATGCGGCCGTCAGGGCGGGGCTGGTGCTGATTCTCGGTGGGGCGCCGGACATCGAAGTCGTCGGGGAGGCGGCCGATGGTGAGCAGGCGGTGGAGTTGGCTCGCGAGACCCGGCCCGACGTGGTGTTGATGGATGTGCGGATGCCGAAGCTCGACGGCATCTCGGCGACCAGGGAGCTCGCCGGGGTGGCCGATGTGTTGATTTTGACGACGTTCGATGTGGATGAGTATGTGTTCGGGGCGTTGCGGGCGGGGGCGGCGGGGTTCCTGGTGAAGAACACCGACGCGGATTCGCTGATCGCGGCAGTGCGGCTGGTGGCCAGGGGTGATGGGCTGATCTCGCCCACGGTCACGCGACGGTTGATCGCGGCCTTCGCCGAGCAGCCGGTACGCAAGGATCAGCAGGTGGAGGGGTTGACGCCGCGCGAGCAGGAGGTGCTGGCCTGCGTCGGGCGCGGGCTGTCCAATGCCGAGATCGCCAGGGAGCTCGACATGGCCGAGGCGACCACCAAGACGCATGTGAGCCGGGTGTTGAACAAGCTAGGACTCAAAAGCCGGGTGCAAGCGGCGATTTATTACTCGGAAGGCCCCCGCTAGTCTGAAGGTCGTGACCATGCCACCGCCTCCTCAGCCGCCGCGGCCGACGGGCTTGATCGTCGGCTTGGCGTTCGCCGGAGCTTTTGGGTACTGGGTCCTCAATGTGGTCGTCGGCATTATCGCCTTGAGCGCGGGGTCGGCGGTCGCGATCGGGGTGGGCGCGGGGTTCCTGGCTGTGGTCGGGCTCGGTGCGGGGATCGTGCTCGTGGTGCTGCGTAAGCCGTGGACGCTGGGGGTGGGGCTGGGGTTGATGATCGGATGGGCGCTCGCCTCGATCGTCACGGCCGGCTACTGCACGGGGCTGAATCCGGGCATGTACGCATGACCGCACCGGCACCGGCACCGGACGGCCACGACGATGGGGCGCCACCACTCGGAGGAAGCGCCCCGACCTTGGAGGACAAAAGCGACGGAGGGCCGCCCGAGCAAACCGGCGGGCCTCAGCCTCGGCAAGCCGACGACCCGCCACCCGGACAAACCAGCGGACCTGCGCCCCAGCAAGCCGACGGACCGCCGCCCGGGGAGAAACCGAAGCGGCCACCCACCGGCAAGTCCATCGCTCTGATCATCGGGCTGGCGTTCGCCGGCCTGGTCGCCTACAGCATCGTCAACGCCATCCTAGGCATCCTGATCTTCATCAGCACCCTGGACCAGAACGGTCCGAACCACCCCATCATCATCTCCTGCACGATCTTCCTCGCCCTCCTCGGCCTGGGCGCCGGAGCGGGACTGCAGTTCCTGCACAAACCATGGGCCACCGGCCTGGGCCTGGGGTTCCTGATCGGCTGGGTGCTGTGGACGATCCTGTCCGCCGGGATCGTCACCGGCGTCAGCCCGGACCTGTACACCTGACATGCCCCTCCACGAGATCTTCGTCGGCCTGGGGGTGCTGGTCGCGTCCGTGGTCTTCGTGCACGAAGCCCGCCGACGCGGCGCGCTGAACGAGCAGTCGCTGGTGGCCGTGACCGGTGCCCTGGTCGGCGGCGCGATCGGGATGCGGCTGGCGGGCTGGCTGGAGACGCTGAACCTGTCCGACCTCTGGCTGTACGGTTCGCGGAGCATCCTCGGCGGCTTGACCGGCGCCTACATAGGCGTACTGATCGCCAAAAGGATCATCGGCTACAAGCAGCGCACCGGCGACCTGTTCGCCCCGGCGGTGGCGCTGGGCATGGCGGTGGGCCGGATCGGCTGCCATCTGACCGAGGCGCCGGGCCGTCCGACCGAGCTGCCCTGGGGCGTACACGCTCCCCCGACGACGCCCGAGTGCCCCGGCTGCCTGACCGGCCAGGCCATGCACCCGTCGTTCATCTACGAGATCATCTTTCAGCTCGCCGTGTTCGCCGCCTTGCTCTGGGCGCGGAGGCGGCTCACTGAGCCGGGTGAGCTGTTCACGCTGTACCTGGCCGCGTACGCCGGCTTCCGCTTCCTCGTCGAGTTCACCCGCGCCAACGAGACCGTCTGGCTCGATCTCACCAGGCCGCAGTGGTTCCTGATCCCCGGCCTGCTGCTGCTCGCCCTGAGGCTGCGGTACGGCTGGCGGCGCGGCCACTACGATCCCCTCTTCAAGCGGAAAGTCATGACATGAGCACCGGAATGGGCCTGCGGGGTGACCGCATCCTCAGGTACGTCAACGCCTTCTGTCCCCACTGCCACGGCCAGGACCTGGAGCGGGTCGAACGGCTGAGCGGCTACCTGACCGTCCGCGACGAGCGGGTGTGGCTGGAGCGCGGCTGCCGCGAACACGGCCTGGTCAGGACTCTCTACGACGAAGACCCAGAAATCCTGGCATATCTCGAGGAATGGACCGCACCCACAAAGCACCACATGCCGGATTTGACCGGCAACTTTAAGCCGGTCCCCGCCGCCTACCTCCAAGGGCTGCCCGAGATGCAGACCCAGCACACCTGCATCCTGCTCGAAGACATCGCCGAAGCCTGCAACCTGCGCTGCCCCACCTGCTTCGCCGACAGCTCCCCCGACCTGACCGGCATCGTCCCCATCACCGACATCCTGGCGAACGTCGACCAGCGCCTGGCCCGCGAGAACGGCCGGCTCGACGTTCTCATGCTCAGCGGCGGCGAGCCCACCCTCCACCCCGAGCTCGCCCAACTGCTCGCCGAGCTCCACCAGCGCCCCGTCACCCGCATCCTGATCAACACCAACGGCGTCCTCATCGCCAGGGACGACGCCCTGCTCGACCTCCTCACCGAGCACCGCGAGCGGGTGGAGGTCTACCTCCAGTACGACGGCAGCTCGGCCGAGGCGTCCAGACACCATCGGGGCGGCGACCTGCGGCACCTCAAGGCGCAGGCCGTACAACGGCTGTCGGAGCGGGAGATCTTCACCACGCTGGTGATGACCGCCGCGCTCGGCGTCAACGACGGGGAGATCGGCGACGTCGTACGGCTGGCGCTCGACACGCCGTTCGTCGGCGGTGTGTCGCTGCAGCCGCAGTTCGGCTCGGGCAGGTCGGGACCGATCGACCCGATGGACCGCCTCACTCACACCGGCGTGCTCAAGCGGCTCGGCCCGCAGACCGACGACCTGGTGACCTGGCGCGACCTCACCGCGCTGCCCTGCTCGCATCCGCACTGCTGCTCGGTCGGCTACCTGATCCGCGACGACGCGCAGCAGTGGCGTTCGCTGGTCGCGCTGATCGGCCCCGACCGGCTCAAGGCGAACCTGGGCCTGGTCTCCAACCGCATCGCCGACACCGAGATCCCCCACGAGCTGCGGCTGGCCGTACAGGAATCGCTGCTCGGACTGCTGTCGGAGCAGTCGTCACTGTCGCACCCGCAGATCGGCGACCTGTGGCGAGACATCTGCGAGAACTGCGACCTCGGCGTGTCCACGCTGCTCACGCTGGCCTCTTCGGCGCTGCCGGGCAGGCGGAAGAAGCTCCGCAAACTGCTCGGCGAGCGGGTGGTGCGGGTGACGGTCAAGCCGTTCATGGACATCTCAACCATGATCGAGGAGCGGCTCACGCAGTGTTGCGTGCACGTCGGCACCCGGGCCGAGCAGGACCAGTGCGCGCCGTTCTGCGCCGTGCAGGCCTGGCCGCAGTTGTCGGAGCAACGGCTGTCGGCGGTGGCCTCCAGGCCTCAGCTCAAGGTGGTCACGTGAAGGATCCGCTCCGGTTGTGCGTGTACGCGACCGTCGCGCTGCTGGCCTGGCTGCTGGGGCCGTGGGCAGTGCTGGGGTTCGCGGTCCTCGGGTTCGCCGGGTACTGGAAGGCGCGCCGGGCCGGGCTGACCCAGAGCAAGTGCGTGCTCAAGGACACCCGGCTCGTACTGGCCTATCTCGGGCTGCTGGCGCTCGTCGCGGCGGCGGCGATCATCAATTCCCTGCGGTGAACCCATCGGGGATGTACAGGCTGAGCGTCTCGGCGATGCAGGCGGGGCGCCTCTCGCCCTCGATCTCGATCGTCATCTTCAGGTTGGACAGGTAGCCGGCGGGCGTGCCCTTGACGTCGCTCAGCTCGCCCAGCGCCCTGACCCGCGCGCCGACCGGCACCGGTCTGGGGAAACGCACCTTGTTCAGGCCGTAGTTGACGCCCATCTGGATGCCCTCGACCCGCACCAGCTCGAACATGAACGACGGCAGCAGCGACAGGCTCAGATAGCCGTGCGCGATCGGGCCGCCGAACGGCCCTTCCTTGGCCCGCTCCACGTCGACGTGGATCCACTGGTGGTCGTCGGTGGCGTCGGCGAAGAGGTTGACCTGCTCCTGAGTGATCGTGCGCCACTCGGTCGGGCCGAACTTCTCGCCGACGGCCGCCTTGAGTTCTTGTACGTTCGCGAAGGTCCGCATGGCTCCGAACGCTATTGCGCGGGCGGGACGGCTGCCAAGTTGAGCACCCAGTACTTGTCGGGGTTGTTCCCCTTCGTGGTGCCCCAATAGAGGACCGTACTGGGCTCCAACGAGTTGCTGCCGATCCAGCTACCGGGCTTCTCGATGCGTGCCACGTTGCCGGTGTTCAGGTCGTACACGGAATCGCCTGCTCGCAGGAAGCGGTCGAGGACGGGATACGGCCTGGGCCCCCCGATGAATCCGAATCCAGGCACCTTCCCGATTCTGGTCCCGTCGAGGCGCTGGAAGAAGGCAGCGCCGCCCTGGCGGCCGCTACACCAGACCGGCCCGCATCGCACGCCCTTCATCTTGTCCTTGATCACAACCTTGGTCACGGTCCCATCGGCCAGGTTGACGATCTTGGACTGGTTGCGGTCAGGCTCAATGAACACGTTGCCAGCATCGCCCGCCCACGGCCAGCTGATCAGGTGCAACCCATCAGTTTTAGGCACGCGATTGGGGGCACCGTCGGCGAACGGCTTCCGGTATACGCCGCCCTTCCGCGTCGACCAGACGATGCTCTCGCCGTCCGTCCCGACGGTCTCGACGTCCGCGGCGGCGCCGGTCAACGTGACGGCCAGCTTGGCCTTGCCGCCGGACAGCGGGGCCCACCAGAGCTCGGCGATCCAGGTCCCGTTCTTCTTCGCGGTGGTGGACCAGACGACGTTCCTGCCATCGGTCGAGGCGGCTGCCTGGAAGTATCCCTTCAGTCCCGGGGTCCTCGGGACCTCTGTCACCACCCGGAACTTACCGGTCTTGGTGTCGTACACCTCGATCCTGCCGGCCTTACCGACCGAGGGCTCCGCCTTGAGCAGCACCTCGGTGGCGCCGATGCCGGTGATCGGCCGGTAACGCCAGCCGTCGGCGTTCTTCGCGGGCATCTGGATGAGCGCCTGCGGCCAGAGCTTCGCGACCGGTATCCCCTGCGCCTGCGGCTTAGCAGTCATGGTCGTTGTCACCGTGACCTCCGGACCGGGAGTCGGAGTCACTTTCTTACTGGGACGCGGCCGAGCCTCGGTCGTCACCGTCGTGGCCGGCCGGGCAGCCGCCTCTTCTCCGCCCCCGCTGGAGAAGGCCCCTCGGGCGACGACCGTACTCGTGCCCACCACCGCGACCACCGCGGCCGCCGCGAGCAGTTGCGCACGTCGTCTGGTCCGCCGGCGCCTGCGTTTGTTGACTCCGGCGATCAGGTCGAGCTCGGGCGCCCGATCCGCCGCATCGCGCAGCGTCCCGCCCAGTTCGTCCTCTGTCCTCATGCCCGTCCCCTTTCCAGCACAGCGGGCCGGATCCGGAGCGTGGCGAGCGCCCGGTATGCCTGGCTGCGCACAGTTCCCCGTGAGATGCCGAGGATCGCGGCGATCTCCTCATCCGGCAGGTCCTCGTAGTAGCGCAGGACCAGCACGGTCCGCTGCTTCCTGGGCAGCGTCGCGAGCTCCTTCCAGAGCTCGCCGAAGGAATGTCTGTCGTGATAGATGCCTTCGGGGACGTCGTCGGTCAGGTGCTCCCTGCGCCGCCGGCGCCACCAGCTGATGTGCTGACGGGCCATGGTCGTGCGTACGTACGCCTCGGGGCTGTCCTTGTTGCGGACCCGGTTCCAGGTGTCGCTCAGCTTGAGCAGCGCCTCCTGGACCAGATCAGCGGCGTCCTCGGCGTTGCCGGTGAGCACGTAGCCGTACCTGATCAGAGCCGAACCCCTGGCCCGGACGAATTCCTCGAACTCCACATCACCGGGACGCATGAGCCGCCCGCTCTGTTGCAAAGATCTTTACTCGAAACCATCGCGCACGTGTTCGAGTGCGCGCTACAGTTCTCGGTACCGACTCGAACAAGGGTTCGGCCTGGTGGGAGGGGGTGTGTCCGATGACGATACTGGCGACGGCCCCTGCTCGGACACGCCGTAGCGCTTTCTTCCCAAATCTAAGACGGCCGCTATATCCCGCAATAAAGTCCGAGAGCGTGGACCCCGTGCGCAATCCTTACGCCCCCGGAGCCGGACAGCGTCCGCCGGAGCTCGCCGGGCGCGACCGCGAGCTGCAGCAGTTCGAGGTCGTGCTGGAGCGGGTGGCCCGCGGCCGTCCCGAGCGCAGCATGGTCGTCACCGGCCTGCGCGGCGTCGGCAAGACCGTGCTCCTCAACACGTTCAAGTCCATGGCGATGCAGCGGCTGTGGGGCACGGGCAAGATCGAGGCCCGGCCCGACCAGTCGATCCGCCGTCCCGTCTCGGCCGCGCTGCACATGGCGATCCGCGAGCTGGCTCCCCGGCATCGCGCGCCGGAGCGCATCGAGCAGTTCCTGGGCGTGCTCAAGGCGTTCGCGATGCGCGACCCGGCCGCCGCCAAGGGCACCTCGCACTGGTCGCCCGGGATCGAGGTGCCGGCCAGCCGTGGCCGCGCCGACTCCGGCGACCTTGAGATCGACCTCACCGAGCTGTTCGTCGACGCCGCGAGCGTGGCCACCGATCTGGGCGTCGGCATCGCGCTGTTCATCGACGAGATGCAGGACGTGCAGCCCGCCGACGTCTCGGCGCTCTGCGCCGCCTGCCACGAGCTGTCGCAGTCGGGCGGGCCGCTGATCGTGGTCGGCGCGGGCCTGCCCCACCTGCCGAGCGTGCTGTCGGCCAGCAAGAGCTACTCCGAGCGGCTCTTCCGCTACGCCCGCATCGACAAGCTCGACCGCGAGGCGGCCGACCTCGCGCTGATGCTGCCGGCGCGGGAGGAAGAGGTCGAGTTCACGCAGGACGCCCTCGACGCCCTTTACGAGGCGGCCGACGGTTATCCCTACTTCGTCCAGGCGTACGGGAAGGTCGCCTGGGATCTGGCGCCGCGCAGCCCGATCACCCTCGACGACGTCAAGGTGTCCGCGCCCGAGGCCGAGGAGGAGCTCGCGGTGGGCTTCTTCGGCAGCCGCTACGAGCGGGCCACCCCGGCGGAGCGCGACTACATGCACGCCATGGCGCAGATCGGCGACGAGCCGGTCGCCACCGCCGAGGTGGCCGACGCGCTGGGGCGCAAGCCGTCCAGCCTGTCACCCGCCCGCGACAGCCTCATCAAGAAGGGGCTCATCTACAGCGCTGAGCGCGGTCTGATCGCGTTCACCGTGCCGCATTTCGGGAGGTTCCTGCGTGCCCAACCGATCTAGGCGACACCCCTAGTCCTCTATTGGGCTGTCTAGTGGGGAAGCTAGATAGCCCAATAGAGTCATATCCTCTGTCGAGGGTTCTATAGCGCTGTCTAGCGTCAGGCCGATACAGGCGTATAGACCGGCATAGCGCCGCTGTCCTCCGCGTTGACCACGGCCACCCGTACGGCCGGGCGCCGCCCGCTGAGATAGACCGCGAACACGACGTCGGCCCCATCCCGCCGCTCGAAGGCGAAGAAACGCCAGCACAGCTCGCGCCAGCTGTCGTACGGCTCCGCCGCGGTGAGTTGGTCCCGGTGCTGGCGCCAGGGGCCGCTCGACCGGAGCCTGGCCAGCGTGACCTCCACGGCCGGGCCCCGGCGCTGCTCGCACGGCGCCCGATAACGCAGCCGATCCGCCATCTCCTCAAGCTCGGGCGACAGTACGAGGAGCACGACCACCCCGGCGGCCACGAACCACGAGGGCTGCGCGAAGGCGAGCCAACCGGGCTCCTCAGCCCATAGCGACAGCACGGCCATCCCGGTGAGCACCATGGTCCTGGCGACCGAGCGCAGCCCGACGGGTGCCCCGCTCACCTCGCCGAAGCATCCGCATCCCGCGTCGGGCCGCCGCCTGCGTACCTCCAGCAGCACGTACGTACACATGGCGAAGAACGCGACCGCCGCCCACCTGAAGACCGGGGATGTACTCACCAGCAGCCCCGTCGCGATCACCAGCTCACCGATGGCGCAGACGACCAGCATCGGCACCTCGATGCGAGCGGGCATCAGCGCCGCCGGCCCCAGCCGGGCCAGCGAGCCCATCTCCCCGCCCGAACGCACGGTGAGCACCTTCGCCACCGCCCCCAAGACGAGCAGCACGATCAGAGCAGGCAGCTGCGATGCCAGCACGAGCGTCACCCCAATCCGATCTGCGCGTTGAAGCACCCTTTGACCAGGTCGCCGCCCAGCTCCACGTACGAGAAGGGCGACAGCTCGACGATCCGCCCGCGAGGAGAGGTGTCGCACTCGACGCATCGGTCGCAGAAGCGCCCGGCCACGCAACCACACGCCACGATCGGCACGTTAGCGGATCGATCGGCACAGGCGTTCCGAACCTGCAGCATCGACCCGATGGCCAGGTACGGCAGGCCGACACACGACACCTCGGCGTCCGGGCAGCCCACATCGGAGCGCTCCACCATGGGGTAGGCGGCCCCCCGATCCTCCTCGTCGAAGGCGTCGGACCAGGTCGCGGTCCCGGAGATGCGTGACTGCAGGCCGGCGTAGGCGGGCGGCGGAGCGGGGACCGCCCGCGCCGGATAGGCGGGCTGCGAGGTCGCCGGCAGCAGAGCCAGACTCACCCCGTCCTTTCTGATGCCGATCGCGTCGAACAGGAACCCCGGCTCGAACCGCGCATGGCGTACCAGGATGCGGCCGGTCGCCCGGTAGGGCACGACGATCGTCCGGCGGCCCCGGTGCGGCCCGCAGTCGAGCTTGACCGTCACGTCCTTACGTCCCTCGACGGACAGGATGGTGCCGGTCATCCGGGTGATGCCGGCCCAGAATCGCTCGACCACCCGGCCGTCGCGCAGCGTGCGCATGATGACCGTCGAGCCCACCGGCAGATCGCCCGGCACCAGGTCGCCGCCATGCCAGGCGGTGGCCCACGGCGCGATGACGAGCCGCTCTTCGTCGCCTTCGGGGGTCTCGATGATGACCAGGTGCGGGCTGATGTCGCGGATGTCCCCCATGACCGCGCGCAGCGGATCCCCTTGCTCGGGACCTGGGGCGCCGGCTTCCCGGCCCAGTGCCGCAGCCGCGAGCACCCGGCGGCGTTCCACGCTCGGATACCCCATCAGTCCCTCCCTGGTCGCGCTTATAGCGTCACACGACTCCGAGGGCTGCTTCGCCGTACCCATGCATAGAGAGCAAAATACGCACCCCTCGGGACAGAAGTTGACCCTCGGCGACATACAAACCGCCACCGACCTTGACCTACCTTTATCGTCGGCGGGCCGAATCCTGAATTCCGGTTACGCCCGATCTCGGCCTTTGGCTGCGATTCTGGCCAGGATGCAGACCTTCAGGTGGGAAGAGGAGTTCCGCGAGTACGTCATTACGCGCGGGCCCGCCCTGCTGCGCACCGCCCACCAGCTCACCGGACATCCGCTGGACGCGGAGGATCTGCTG
The DNA here is from genome assembly GCF_043197155.1 of Nonomuraea sp. NPDC049269. Taxonomy (NCBI): domain Bacteria; kingdom Bacillati; phylum Actinomycetota; class Actinomycetes; order Streptosporangiales; family Streptosporangiaceae; genus Nonomuraea; species Nonomuraea sp. NPDC049269. The sequence goes on along the minus strand of NZ_JBICSO010000002.1, from coordinate 323,002 downwards.
CAGAACGCACTTACCAAGACGTACCTCGCATGGGACCGCATCCAAGACAGGGCCGCGCTCGACGGATATGTACGGCGGGCGATGGTCAACATCAACATCTCGCAGTGGCGGCGGCGCCGACTGGAGGAGTACCCGTCAGAGGACCTGCCGGAGGTCGCCCCGGAGCCCGAAGCCTGCGGTGACGTACACGAACTCCTGGAGCAGGCATTGTTTCGGCTGCCCACCCGGATGCGGGCCGCGATCGTGCTGCGCTTCTACGAGGACATGACCGAGCCGGAGATCGCCAGAACGCTGGGCATCACCCTGGGCACGGTCAAGAGCACGATGTCGCGCGCCATGGCCAAGCTCAGGGCTGAGCTGGGCATTCTTCCTCGACAGCCCCCACCGTAGCGCAGGGCCGTACGACCTCCCGGATCCTGCGGAGGGTGGCCAGGAAGACTTCCAGCTCCTCCGCGCTGAGCAGGCCGGTCAGGCACGTGTCGATGTCCTCGAGGTGGCGGGGCAGCACCGTTTCGAGCTTCTCCCGCCCGGCGTCGGTGAGCGTGGCGTAGGACGCCCGCCGGTCGGTGGCGCAAGCTACCCTGGCGACCAGGCTGTCGCGTTCGAGCCGGTCGACCACCCTAGTCACGCCGCTCGTGGACAGGCCGGTCTGAGCGGCCAGATCGCTCATCCGCAGGCTCTGCCGGGGAGAGCGCCCGAGCCGCAGCAGCGTCTCAAAATCGATATCGGACAGCCCGGCAGCGTTGAACACCGGCTGCAGCCGGGCTGTAAGACCTGCGTGAACCTCCGCCAGCAGGCCCATGGCCGTCAACCGGGGGTCGTCAATGTTGACCACGTTCATACTGTAGCGGACGATAGTTGACGCGAGGAATATTCCTCGTGTAGACATTTGTTGCCGCAGACATCCGCACAGCAAGCACCTAACCCCTTCTGAGGAGAACCCCATGACCACCCGCACCTGGGAAGGCCTGACCGTCCCCGCCGCCGGCACCTACAACCTGGACGTCGCGCACAGCCGCATCGGTTTCGTCGTCAAGCACATGATGGTCAGCAAGGTGCGCGGCAGCTTCGGCGACTTCACCGGCTCCGTGACGATCGCCGAGAACCCGCTCGAGTCGTCCGCCGAGCTCACGATCAAGACCGAGAGCCTCACCACCGGCGTCGCCGACCGTGACGGCCACCTGCGCAGCGACGACTTCCTGTCGACCGAGAAGTACCCGGCGATCACCTTCACGAGCACCCGCGTGGTGAGCCACTCGGGCGACGAGTTCACCGTCGTCGGTGACCTGACGATCCGCGACGTCACCAAGGAGATCGAGCTCACGGTCGAGTACGGCGGCGCCGGCACGAACCCGTGGGGCCAGGCGGTGTGGGGCTTCTCCATCACCAGCGAGTTCGACCGCGAGGACTTCGGACTGACCTGGAACCAGGCTCTGGAGACGGGCGGCGTTCTGGTCGGCAAGAAGATCAAGGTCGAGATCGAGGGCGAGGCCAACCCGGCCGCGTAACCCCGCCGACCCCGCTGACCCCTTCGACCCCTTCGACCCCTTCGACCTCGAGATTCGCGCGCCGGACCCGCTCGTCGGGTCCCCGCGCCGGACCTCCGCGCTGAGCCCGTCCCGGCACGCCTTGGGGCGGGCTTGCTGTCTGCCGTGTTGTCCACAGGGAGTTATTCACAGGCGGTGGATAACCTTTGGACAGGCTGGGATGGGGAACGACTTTGCTGCCTTGGCAGAAGGCCGGTACGCTGTCCTGAGCCGCGTGGCTACCAGGAGGATTCGCCTAGTCAGGTCTATGGCGCCGCACTGCTAATGCGGTTTGGTGGCAACACCATCCGGGGTTCAAATCCCCGATCCTCCGCACGTCGAGGGCCCTTCCCAGATTCTGTGGAAGGGCCTTTTTCGATCTCTATGGGACTCAGGGTTGCAGTTGGCTCTCAGCCAGGGCCCCAGAGCGCTTCGTCCATGCGGTGGCTGGCGTCTCTCATCTGCATCGTTGCTACGTGGGTGTAGCGCTCTGTGGTGGTCACGCGGGTGTGGCCGAGGATCTCCTGAACCACCCGGATGTGTACGCCTTACTCGATCAGCAGGGTCGCTGCGGTGTGCCGGGCGTCGTGGACTCTGGCGTCTCGTACACCTGCCTGCTTGAGGATGGACTTCCACTGTTTCCAGTCCTCTGTGCGCTCGATCGGGCCGCCGGTCCGGGTCGTGAAGACCAGGTCGTGATCAGTCCACCTGCCCCCTGCCCTCCCCTCACACCAGCCGCCGGCCTCTGGCCGCGCCGCCGCCCCAATGCAGCCCTACGATCGCCACGGGGTGGCCGATGTCCCGCCGTGGTCAGGGGCGATCGGTGAGCCAGAATTCGTTCCTCACCCCGGCTCACCGAGGAACGTGGGTTGATCGCCCTTGTCTCGTGTCGACCGGAACAGGAGCCTCCGGCGAGGGCGCTCAGGTTCTGGGACGAACCCGTCACCGTCATCTCAGGACAAGCCGAGCAGGCCAGAGACAGGGGTCAAGGTCGTTCAGACGTGGGGCGCTCCACCTACCCATCCGCGCAGGACCACGCGCGGCTGCCGGTCCGCTTCGCTCGGAAGTGGCCGCGTCTACACAGGCCAGTTTGACGTCTCTGGGCTGGTGGCGTTGGGTGACTGGCGTGTCCAGATTACATTTTGAAGCGGTAGATGACGCAACGCTTGAGGAGTGGCGGCATGTCCACAACGCGATCATCCCGACCGATCCGCTGTCGCTGGAGGACGTACGGGAGCGTCGGCAGCGGTTTCACTTGGAGTTGGGGTATGCCGGCGACGTGCTTGCCGGCTGCTCCACCGTACGCCCTCCGATGGACGATGCGGGAACGGCCACAGTGATCGTGCGGGTGCTTCCCGAGCACCGTCGGCAGGGGATCGGTGGGGAGTTCTTCCAGCGTGAGTTGGAACATGCCCGGGCGATGGGTAGCAAGGTCATCGAGACCGTAGTCCTGGAATCCAACCAGGACGGACTGCGGTTCGCACTTTCCCACGGCTTCGTCGAGATCGAGCGTTACGTGCTACCCGGCCACACCATCCCTTTCATCGATCTGAGACTGACGTAGCCGCAGAGCCATCAGGCCTCCGCGAGCCCCTGAGCGGTCACGAATTGGGGGGTGAGCTTGCTCTTGCCCGTGCGCTTCCGGAACACCAGGCCGCCGCCGGCCCGCTTCGGGCACCTGTCCGCGTGGCCGGTGCAGTCCTTGGCGCATGGACGCCTGTAGCAGGTGTGGGCGCGCTTCTTGCCGTCCGCCTTGCAGTCTCGGGTGTGCTTGTGGTCATTGCAGTTCTTCTTGCACGCCTTCTTGTGCCACCGTTCTCCACAGGCGTGTGGATCGGCGCAGCCGTGCAGCCATTCGGACCGCTGGACCTGGAACCATGCCCTGATCTCGCCCGTGGTCAGGTTGATGTACGACCAGCGCAGCCCGAGAGCCTCGCCCTGGCGGATGCCGAGCGACAGAGCGACCGACCAACACGCGCCGTTCCTTCTCACCTTGGCCACGTCGAGGATATGCCGGGCCTCGTCTCGGGTCAGCGGTTCGATCTCGGTTGGGGTAGCCGCCGAAGGAGCATCTACGAGCGCCGCGACGGTCACTCGTCCGCACAAGGGGTTGAGCCGGAGTGGAACGGTAAGAGTTGGCTATCCGTAGCTATGCTTCCGCCATGCAGATCATCGAAGGGGCGGGGGCGTGGACGCCGCTCGCCGACGGCGCGGCCAACGACTGGGTAGAGCACCTGAGAGTGCCGGCCCTGTCGGTGGGAACGTACTGCATCCCGGCCGGCGGGCTCGACAATCAGAGTCCGCACACCGAGGACGAGATCTACGTGGTCACGGCGGGGCGGGCCAAGATCGTGACGCCGGACGGTACGACCGAGGTGGGCCCCGGTTCGGTAATCTTCGTGCCTGCGGGCGAGGAGCACCGGTTCGACGAGGTGACCGAGGACCTGGCACTGCTCGTGGTGTTCGGCCCGGCATACGGCTCGCGCACGCCGGGCCGGTGAGCCGCTACTGAGGCCAGACCGGCTCAAAAGTCGGCGGGTCTAGAGGCTCTGCAGGTCGCGCACCCGCAGGCCGAAGGCCGACAGGCCCTGCTCGTGGTGCTCGATCAGGTCGAGGCGGCGGTAGAAGGCGTGGTTTGCGGGGCCTTCCGCGGTGGATTCGTGGTCGGTGGTGAGGACGAAGTAGCGGCAATGCGCGTACCGGTCTTTGAGGTGCTCCAGCAGTCGGCGACCGATGCCCTTGCCGTGGTGTTGGGTGTTGACCAGCAACTCCTGCACGTAGCAGACGATCTCGTCATCGGACACCGTCCGCGCCAGGCCGAGCAGCTTGCCCGACTCGTCCCTGGCGGTGATGACCAGGTGCGAGTTGGCCAGGCTCCGGCATACCCGGGCGACGTCGCGCGACCACGGGTGCCAGCCGACCGAGTCGTAGAGCTCAAACATCTCGACCTCGTCGAACGACGTCTCCTGAGCGATGATCACCACTTATGGGGCTCCCTGATGTACTCGGCGTAGAGTGACGCGTCCGAGCCTATTCGGCCCTTGAGTAGCTACCAATCGACCAGTGGCGCCGGCTGGAACGAGGCCTGGGCGGCCGTCACTACCCCACCGCCGACAAGGTCGTGGCCAGGGTCGCGATCATCGCCCGCGACCGGCGCGTGCACGCCTACCTGCACACCCAGGTCGCAATCGGCCCCATCGCTGAAAAACCCACTCTGACCTGGCATTTCGACCAGGGCGCCATCTCTATCTCTGTCTCCTCGATCTACTGAACGTGGACCCTCGAGATCTCCGCTGAAGATCAGTCACGTGCGGGAAACGGCTCTAGCTGACCTTGTAGACATCCTCAAGCTCGTGCAGGCTTCCGGGCAGCGCCAGGCTCATGGCCAGCAGCACGACCCCGGCAGGGTCATGCACGGCACGCATCCCGGGTAAAGCGGGTGCATCGACGAACTGTCAGCCCTAGATTGCGTGGGGTGAACCTTTCACATCTCGGCGCGCCGATCGATCCGATGACCCGTGTCCACGGCGGGTTCGCCAACCGGATGTACCGACTCGACACCGACCAGGGGTCCTTCGCGGTGAAGGAGTTGAACCTCCTCGATCGCCGCTGGACCTACCGCGCCGAGGACGTGTTCAGGTTCGAGCGGGCGGCCTTCGCCGCCGGCATCCCAATGCCAGAGCCGATCTCGGCCAGCCACCACACGCTCGTCCACCGGTGGGTCGAGGGCGAGAAGATGCCCGAAGCACCCGTGTCGCCGGCGTACGCGTTCGAGATCGGTGAGATTCTGGCGCGCATCCACGCGCTCGACGTCGCGTGGACCCACGTCTCGATCGAGGACCCGACATCACGGGACTGGCCCGAACTCGCCGAGCGGGCGACGGCGACCGGGCAGCCGTGGGCCGGCGAACTCACCTCCCAGGTCGAGACGCTCCTCGCAATTGCCCGCTTCGTCGACACCTGCGAGCGACCAGGCCCCGTCGTGCTGACCCACAAGGACATCCAACCGTGGAATCTACTCGCTCGAGAGGGTCGGCCGGTGGTGCTCGACTGGGAGCTCTCGGGGATGCTCAACCTATCCAGTGAGCTCGGCTCGACAGCGCTGAGCCTCGCGAAGGGGCCCGGCTTCGACGACATCAAGCCCGCCATCTTCCGCTCGGTCCTCGACGGCTACGTCGCAGGAGGCGGAGCGCTGCCGCCGTCGGGTCCAAGCTGGTTCGTGTTCATGATCAGCGGCTGGCTGGGGCACACGCGGTGGAACATCCTCCGCTGCCTCGCCGGTGTCGAGGCCAGCACCGGCCCTGACCTCGCGCTGTCGCACGAGTCCGTGCGCAACGGAGTGCGCGGCCTCCCCGAGCTGTTCGGCCGACTTCCCGAGCTCGAGGCGCTGCTCAGGTGACAGTGACCCGCTACTGCGCCGGGTGCGCGGCGCGAACGCGCGTCCCGATCTCGCTCGAGGCGACAGTCGATGACCCCCATCGACACGGACACCTGCCTCGGACCTGGTCAGGCGCCGGAGGCGCGATCGGGATCGCGGGCGTCGCCTGACATGGCGCGCTCCTAGCGGGTGCCGACCGTGGCAAGTCTGCTATTCACTGTGCGCCGGATGCTGTTCCTCCTGCGGCTTGCAGGCCGCGTCCCTCCGAAGCGTCGGCGAACGGGACGACCCCGACGACACCTGTCCGTCGCTTCGTGTCTAATTAGTCGGGCGTAGTCAGCGACAGCCGGACCGACGCCGAATCAGGTTGCAGTTTGGGTTGCAGTTTGGGTTGCAGTTCACTCGCAATCCAAACCGTTCCAGCACGACCGCTCAACTGTGTTGGTCCACATGAGACGGTACGGTACGGCCGGGCCCCTAGCTGCTAATGCGGTTTGGTGGCAACACCATCCGGGGTTCAAATCCCCGATCCTCCGCAGTTGAGAGGCCCTCACCCCGTTCCCTGGGGAGAGGGCCTTTTGATCTTTGTGGGTGTCGTAGTTGCAACGGCACGTGCTGTGGCCGGTCGGCTGAAGTCATGGACTACGGAAATGCGATAGCCCCGGTTGTCTCTATTGGGTGATGCTGTACCGGTGTCGTCGCTGCTGACCGCGGTGGAGTACGAACGTACGGCTGCCATGTTGCGAGGCAGGCGTATCCGGAAGGTCGTCCACTACCCCTTGATGGGCGGGGACGACGGTTGCGACGTCGAGGAGTGGGACGTCGGGACGTGGCACCAGCCCACCATGGGGGTGAAACTGTTCACCGACGATGGCGCTCGTTTCTCGGCTGTGTGGGGCAGCAGCTTCGACCACTACGGGCTTGAAGTCTTCCCTGAGCCGATGACCGCTCACCTTCGGATGATCGGGGAGCCAGGAGGGTCGGCGGCGGTGGACGTGACCGATCACCCTCGCTGGTCGAGCCTGGTCAGCAGAAAGCTCACCCGCGTCGACATCGCCTGGTCCCAAGACCCTGAGAGCTACCTCCGGACGCCGAACGCGATCAGGTTGTGCTCGCGGGAGAAGGCCGTGTGGTTGGCCGCCGGGAGACCGGCGGAATGGCCGCCAACCGACGTCTACTACCTGGGTACCGACGATGTCATGGTCGTCTTCACCGCCGAGTTCGCGGCCAAGGTGGGCATCCCCCCTGTCGGCTGACCAGCAGGGCTGGCCGCCCAGATAGAGTTCGGGATTCTCGGTCGCGGCCAGGGACAGGCCAATCCATTCCTGCTCCCGATCGAGAGCGATCACTTCGGCGGTGACGCGCTGACCGACCTGTATGACCTCATCCAACCGTCGGCACCAGGAGACGTCGAGAGGCCCGATGCCCGCCGATGCCAGACCCAGGCGCCCGTCGAGCCTCACCGCAGCCCCGTGTGGACGGCCCACTTTCGTGATCGTCCCCGAAACTATGTCGCCGGCCTGAACCGCCCCCAAGATCTCAACTATGTCTTGATCGTCCCTCGGCCTATCCACACTGCTCACCTTGGCATAACCGGTCCCGTCCCAGAAGCGGCCGCCTCCTGTAGGGACTCCGTTGGTACATGACAACCGCCACAGAACCCTGTGCCCGTTGCGTGCCCGATGGGACGGGAGGCGAGGAGGAACAGCGGGGAGTCGGCTCCCCCTCACAGAAGGCGTCGCAACTGATCACTGACGGGATCCTGCCTTAGACTCTTCCCGCATGCGGCTGAAGGCGATCTTGGCGCTGTTCGCTGTCTACGCTGTAACGGCGGTGCCTGTGTGCCTGCCGGGCGGATGGCGAGTGATCGTTCAACCAGCGGCAGATGACGCGGTGGAGGTGTACTACAAACTAAGGTCGCCAGCGCCCCGGTCCGCCGTGAGCATCGGGCCTTTCTATCAGGCTGTACAAGCCGCTCAGCGGCGGGCCGAGACCTACCCGCACGATCTCGCCCCGCCCTACCTCCTGTACGCGCCATACCGGCTCATCGCCCCTTACGTCACGCCCCGAGGACAAGAGCTGGCTTCGCCGCCGATTTCAGGAGTGGACCGGTCATACGGGAAACCCATTCCGTACCGGATCGTGCCCCAGGCTCGACTGGTGCGGAACAGCCAAGCGGCGCTGACCACGTTGACGGAGGACAGGGAACACGGCAGGCCGATCGACGAACCCGAGGTCTTGGGGATGTACATCGAACCCGAACTCAACCGGATCGTCGTCGAAACGAACGCGTTCAGCCAAGGCCTACGCCGCAGGCTGGCAAAGCGTTATGGCGGACTCGTCACCATGGATTGGGACCCCTTGAGACGACCAATGCGGCTGCTCCGAGACGGGCTGGAGCTGCAGTGATCACGTGTGAGAGCCGGTTTCAGGAGAGTGCCCTTGCGTATGGTTGGAGCACCTCCCGCCACCGTTCACTCTCCAGGACCTCGCCCTCCAGGGCCAGCTCCGCACGTGCGCCCGGTGCGCCCGGTGCACCGGAGTGGTGATCTCCCTGCCGGTGGAGACGACCCTATGCCGCTGGTGTGGCCGAACACGAAGGCCCCTCAAGCGACCGAGACCCGACGCCCTGCGCCGCAGTAATCGCTGCCCTATATCGTCACACTCAATTCTAGAGAGCGCTCTCTTGACACCATACCTGATATTGCAGGAAGGTTTCGGTAAAGTCACATCCGTGAATCCGGTGAGGTAACTCGTATGGACCGCACCCCCCGTTCCAGAACGTTGCTCGCCATTGGTGCCGCTCTCGCCACCGTCATCGGAATGCTCGTCCCGATGACCGGCACCGCCAACGCCGCTCCCGCCCCCGGTCCGCTGGTCTGGTCCGATGAGTTCAACGGATCCGCCGGCAGCGCCGTCGACCAGTCGAAGTGGCGCTTCGACATCGGCGGCAGCGGCTGGGGCAACAACGAGCAGCAGTACTACACCAACAGCACCCGTAACGCCGCCATGGACGGCGCCGGCAACCTGGCGATCACCGCCCGCCGGGAGAACCCGTCCAACTACCAGTGCCACTACGGCACCTGCCAGTACACCTCCGCCCGCCTGCTCACCTCCGCCACCTTCACCCGGGCCTACGGGCGGTTCGAGGCGCGCATGAAACTGCCCCGTGGCCAGGGCATCTGGCCCGCCTTCTGGATGCTCGGCAACGACATCGGGTCGGTCGGCTGGCCCAACAGTGGCGAGGTCGACATCATGGAGAACATCGGCCGCGAACCCAGCACCGTTCACGGCACCATCCACGGCCCCGGCTATTCCGGCTCCGCAGGCATCGGCGCCCCGTACTCGATCGCCGGCACGTTCGCCGACGCGTTCCACACCTTCGCCGTCGACTGGTCCCCGAACCTGATCATCTGGTACGTCGACGGCGTCGAATACCAGCGCCGGACGCCGGCCAGTCTCAGCGGCAACCGCTGGGTCTTCGACCATCCGTTCTTCATGATCATGAACGTGGCGGTCGGCGGGTACTGGCCCGGCTACCCTGACGGCTCCACTACCTTCCCGCAGACCCTGACCGTCGACTACGTCCGCGTTTATGCCCCGCCCACCGGCGGCTCCGGTGGCCAGATCACCGGCCTCGGCGGCAAGTGCGTCGACGTGGCGAGTGCCGGCACCGCCAACGGCACCGCAATCCAGCTCTACGACTGCAACTCCACCGCCGCCCAGAGCTGGACGTGGAACAGCGACGGCTCGGTGCGCGCGCTCGGCAAGTGCATGGACGTCAGTGGCGGCTCCACGGCCAACGGCGCACAGGTGCAGCTCTACGACTGCAATGGCAGCGGCGCCCAAGGATGGACCTACAACTCCGGCACCGGCCAGATAGTCAATCCCCAGGCCAACAAGTGCCTCGACGCGACCGGTGCCAGCTCGGCCAACGGCACCCGACTGCAGATCTGGGACTGCTCCGGCGGCACCAACCAGCGGTGGACACGCGCCTGACACGCGCCTCCTGCCAACATCACCTTCCTGTCGAGAGTCGCCGTCTCCACAAAGGCGGCCACCACACGGAGGCCCTGGCTCAGGTCTGGAGCAATGTCGAGACGGCGGCCGGCGCGGTGCGAGCAGCACCGGCCGCCGTCCAGGGCGGCGGAGTGGACGACAGCGGGTCCCGGAACGAGCAGCATTGCGAGCGCGACGACGGTGAATATCGCTCACCCTTGTTTTGGTGGAACGTCTCGGATAGCAAGAACGCGCTCTCTCGGAAACCGCCCAAAAGTCTGAGGCGATGGACGGTCCAGGGCCTTATTCCTCAAACCGCGCGCCCATCGAGCAAGCGCGACGTGAGGGCCGTACATCTCCCCTGGCTCTACAAGGTGTGATCTGTCATCGAGGTCCATCCGAACCTGGGTAGCCGAGGTACCACTGTCCGTCCAGCATGACCATCACTCGAACGGTGGTGGCGTATCTGGTTCGATGATGAAGTTGCCCGGGTAGATCGCGCCACACTCGCCGCACCAGGCTGACAGGTCGCTGAAGGAGATAAACGGGGTACCGTGCTCGTCCGCTAAGCACGGCATGGCATAACCGTTCATCTCCGTCACGAGAGCAGGTCACTGCGGCCGGCACCGGCACGAAGACTTACGAGTCCTGAACAGTCTCATCCGCTACGCCCCCGCTTCGACCCTGAGGCGATGAGCCTGCGCACCCCTCAGATCTCCGCCCACGAACATGATCGCTATAAGCATTGCGTTGTCCTGATCGAAGAGGTCGGGCTTGCCCAAACGGCGGAGGCGGCTATTTGGCGAGAGACCTAGACAGGTGTCGCGCCTGCAATCCCCCGGTGACAAGGTCGAGATCAGCAGTCGACGAAGATGATCCCATGAGAAGCTTATGCGCGCTGCTAGGCGTCCTGGCCCTGCTGCTCACGTCACCTCTGGCAGGCGTGGCACACGCACAGACCAGCGGTTCACCAGCTCAGGCGATATCCGCGCTCAAGGGCGAGTTCGCAAAGAAGAGCAGTGTGCTGTTCTCTCAGAACACCCGCCGAGGCTTGACCTCGGACGCCAGCCCGACGGTTGCTCATGGCAAGCACCGCTTCGCCGCAAAGACGGGTGTCTACGCCAGCGATGTCACGCAGGCTTTCACCGTGGGCGACTCAGACCCGCTGCGCAGCCGCGTGGTCAGCATCGGTCGCGATAGCTACGTCCAAAGCGGCTGGGACGACCTGCCCAAGGGTAAGAAATGGAGCCACTGGCGAGACAGGGATAGTTTTCTCTGGTCACAAAACCTGGTGGACGCTCTGAACCCGACGTTCCTGCAACTGATCTCCGCTAGCGCCAAGAAGGTACCCACCAAGGACCGTTACGACGGCGTCCGCACCTCCCGCTACGACGGCACGGTGGAGGTCGGTTCCATTGGCTCGCGCCAGGCCGGCATCTACTACAGCGAGCGAAAAAGAGATTGGGACGGAGGCCGCATCACGTGGAAGCTCTGGCTGGGCCCGGATAACCTGCCCAGGCGTTTCCAAGCCGAGATCGTGTACGAGCCCTATGGCGCGGAGCAGAGAGCTGACACCGTGAGGATGAACGTCCTCTACAAGGGCTGGGGAACGCCTGTGCACATCACCGCCCCTCCCAAGAAGCTCGTGGTCGAGGCTGAATGATCCCACCGCCGAGGCGTCCCGAGCGCCTGTAATGCGGTTTGGTGGCAACACCATCCGGGGTTCAAATCCCCGATCCTCCGCAGGTAAAAGGCCCTCATCCCGTGAAGACCAGAGTTCCCCGGCGGTCACACCGCGCGGTGATGGAGTGGGTGGCCCCGAGCACGTTTCCATCCGCCGTGCTCGGGGCCATGGGTAAGTTCTCATGACTGGTCGGCTGTCTGTTCTGCGGGGAGATCGCGGCTGTCTGGGAGACTGGGTGCCTGTGACGCGCTCTGACCTAGTTCGCAGGATTCATTCCGCCGCCCACCTCACTGGCCATTTCGTGCTCCGCTCAGGACGCACCGCCACCGAGTACTTCGACAAGTACAAGTTCGAGGGCGACCCCGTTCTGCTAGATGACATCGCTCGGGCGATGACTCCCCTGATCCCGGGGGAGATCGAGGTGTTGGCAGGGCTTGAGATGGGTGGGATTCCGGTGGTCACCGCCCTGGGTCGGCATACCGGCCTGCCATGTGCGTTCGTCCGTAAGCAGGCCAAGACGTACGGGACCTGCCGCCTGGCCGAAGGCGCCGATGTGGCGGGACGGCGGGTTCTGGTAGTCGAGGACGTCGTCACCAGCGGCGGCCAGATCGTCCTGTCCACCACCGAGCTGCGGAGTTCAGGGGCCCAGATCAGCGAGGCATTGTGCGTCATCGACCGAGAACAGGGAGGTGCGGCAGCGCTGGCCGCTGAAGGCATCGGCCTTTCGTCGCTGTTGACCGCCACCGACCTGCGCATGACCATCTAATCGACCGGACTGACCAGTAGGCGCTGCCTCCTCCTGCCGACGAGGTCAGGGCCACCCAGCCCAGGGCACCACGAGCAGCGCCCTGCACTCTGGCGGACAGCTCAGTCGGCCACCAGACGATCACCACGGACATGTCCGCCGTAAGGTGGGCTCGACATCACAGCAGCGGCCGGATGGGAGCACAACGGGGATGAACGAGACTGTCGCCACCGCATCCAAGCAGCTGGTGGAACGCTATTTCGACATGTGGAACACCGGCGATGTCTCCGCCGCCTCAGCCATCCTCAGCCAAGACTGGGTCGACCACGCCCACCCCGAGGTGGCCGGCCCAGCAGACGTGGAACGCGCGATCAAGCAGATCAAAGCGGCGCAACCAGATCTCCACTTCCACATCGAACGCATCCTTGCTGACGCTGATCGGGTCGCAGCCATTGGCAGCGTTCGCCAAGGACAGGACCTCAGCACGCCAGGGACCGGCATGATCTGGCTGGTTCGGATGGCGGATGGGCAGATGGCCGAAATGTGGACGTACCGCAGCACCACTTGACGATCAGACCCTTGCGAATCTGAGAAGTGATCTTTGAATTCGCCCCGATCCCACAGGTCAGCATCGCTGGTGGACACCTCGGCAGCATGGCCAAATGCTCGGCTGGGGCATCCCGCTCAAGTGGACTGGAGTTCAGTTCAGCGGCGACCGCGTCGAGTTGCTCACGCGTGTGGACCGACGGATCGGCGCCCTTGGGGAAGTACTGACGCGGTAATTTCCTCGTTGGAGCCGCGCCTCCACGGGCTGGCCGGGTTGCAGGACGGTCATGTCGGCGGCGATGGAACGGCCGCCCGGCCTGTGATGCGGCCCCCGCAAGTTGCGAGCCGGCTTCGTTCAAGCCCGGGTCAGAGCTGCTAATGCGCTTCGATCTTCAGGTATGCCTGGGTGGGGATATTTACCCATAAATCCGGATAATTACTTGCATCCATCTCCCGCCAACGACTACAAGTCAGGCATATCTGCGTTGACGGAGTTATCGATACATCCCGCTAGCCACAGTTTAACCCTTTCTCACGATTCTCCTCGCTTCCCTTACCGGGAATTCAGAAGATGGAGCGGAACGAAATCCGCCCGGAAGAGGAGGCCAGGAGATTGACTGTCACATGGGATGTCGTCTTCGCTCAGCTCATCCGCAGAGAACGGCAGGGCTACTGGGGCAACTGGTCGCTGAACCCGGCGATCGCCCCCGGCGCCGTCGGTGTTCTGGACCCGGGCACCGGGGCGTTCACGCCGGTCGGAGTGGCCATCCCCGGTCTGACGACCACATCGCGGCCGATCTCACAACGGTGGTCGGTCATGTCTGAGCACGTGTCTCGTAAGGAGGTCGACCTCGGCGCCGACGGGACGGTCATCGACCCCGACACGGGGACCAAGGTGAATGCGGAGGTCACGGTTTCCTGGAGTCTGGAGCGGTCCGGATCGATGTTCTCGGAGTTCGCGGTGACCTCGGAGGAGTTCCTGGACCTGAGTTTGCTCAGCAGCCGGCTGGAATGGTTGGCAGCGACCGCCGAAACGCACAACATGAGCACCGACCACCGAATCAGTCAGGGCTTCGGCGTTGTCACGAGCGTGATCTGGGCGAAGAGCGGCGTGAACATCGCGGCGCAGACGGAGAACACGACGTTCTCCCTGAGCGGATCTGCGGGCGCGGTCCACGACATGCTCGGGCAGGGGTCAGGCCAGGGATCATTCAGGACCGCCTCGGCCGACAAGAGCGTCTCCCGGCACCTCTGGCCGGAGACGCCCGAATCCCTGGCCCCAGGTCCCGCGCCCATCGCCTATACCTTCGCCTCGTTCGACGGCAAGACAGTGATCGAGAAGTGGACGGGCGTCCTCGGCTCCTTTGAGCTGCTGCTGAACAGCGTCCCTGGCTGTACCTATGTCGTGAACGCGACGCTCACCTACGACACGGACCAGTCCGTGACCAGGACCGCCCTGATTCCCGCCGGGCTCAGTGCGACCATCGGGGCAGTTCCCCTCGATGCCACCAACCTGGTTCTCGATCTCGCCTTCAAGGGCGTGTTCTCCGACGAGCACCACCGCTTCGAATGGAACACCCCGCTGGGCCAATGGGCCGGCGGCGTACGTCAGATCGACCTCAGCGGTGTCTGGCCGGGCAGCACCTCAGCGCTCGACATCCAGTCAGGCAACGCGCACTGAACTCCAACACGTCAGTGAGGCGGGGCTTTCGGCCCCAACTGCCGTATCGCTACCATCGGGCACTAATCGCCTACTTTGGCGATTTTAGGCATGGGCGCAGCGACCGGTGAGGAGTGTCCGGCACGTGGCTGGATTGGGCAGGGCCGGGCGGCGAAGAACACGGACCGTGGGCGACGAGAACGGGTTATCGGAGTCGACCAGCGGCCGGCCGCGTCGACCGGCCGGTGGCCGCCGGCTGACCCTGCGTACAGTGCTGATCATTGTGGTGTTCATCCCGAGCGTGACGTTCGCCCCGCTGTTGGCTTCGGGCATGTACCAACTGTTCAGTCAGTGGCAGTCGGAGAAGGCCCAGATGGATCTGGCCACCACCACCGTCGGCAGACCCGCGGCCAACCTGTTCTTCACCCTTGACCAGGAGCGGCGACTCACCGCGGAGGCACAGGCCGACCCCCGTGGCACCGCCCGGGACGAGCTCGCCAAGCAGCGCGCGGTGACCGACAAGGCCGTGAGCGTCTTCCGTCCGCTGGCGACTCTGGCCGCCCCCAACGGGCAGGAGGGGCTCTCCGAGGCCGTCATCCGGACCGTGCGCGGCCTCGGCCTCCTCGACCAGCAGCGCCGAGGGGTGGACGGCGGTTCGTCCAGTGAGCAGAAGGCGTACGACTATTACACCGGCGTCATCGAGTCCGACCTCAGCGTATTGACCGCCCTCAGCCACACCGAGCACGGCGAGGTGGGCACCAAGGCGCAGACGCTGGTCGACCTCTTCTGGGTCATCGACATGCTCGGCCGCGAAGACGCCGTTCTGGCCCGCGGCTGGGACACCGGGCATCTGACGAAGGACGAGTGGGACCTGGTCGCCGACGCCATCGGCACCAAGGAGCACCTCCTGCGGTCCCGGGTGGCCCCCAGCCTCCTGGCGAACGAGAGCCAGTACGGAACGCTGACGGCCAGCAAGGCGTGGCAGGCCATGACCGCTCTGGAGGAGCGGCTGGTCACCTCCGGGACCGGCGGCGAGAACGGCCAGGTGTCACTGCGCGAGGTCAGCGGCGCGTGGCGCTCCTCGGTGGACACGATCTCCCCGCAACTGCTGCAGGTCCTCAGCCTCCGGCTCGAGAACGTCAGCCAGATCGGCTACGCCCACGCCAGGACGCTCTTCGCGGTCTTCATGAGCGTCAGCAGCGTGGGCCTGCTCGCCCTGATCCTGGTCATCGTCACCAGTTGGCGCCTGACCGCCATCCTTCGCCGGCGCATCCTCCACCTGCGCGAGGAGGCCCAGGAACTCCAGGAGCGGCTGCCCGACGTGGTCGCCCGGTTGGAGCGCGGCGAGGACGTCGACGTGGACGCGGAAGTACACATGGTCGAGCCCACTCCCGACGAGCTCGGCGAGCTCGGGCAGGCCCTCAATCTGGCCAGCCGCAGCGCGGTGCTCACTGCCGTACGGCAGGCCGAACAGCACCGTGGCTTCCAGCGCATGCTCCAGCGCATCGCCCGCCGTACCCAGATCCTCATCGGTCTTCAACTGAAGAAGCTCGACGAGATGGAGCGCAAGCACGAGGACCCCGAGGTGCTGGAGGGCCTGTTCGACCTGGACCACCTCACCGCCCGGCTGCGCCGCTACGAGGAGAACCTGGTGATCCTCGGCGGCGGCCAGCCACAGCGCCGCTGGCGCAAGCCGGTACGCCTGCTCGACGTACTGCGCGCCGCGCAAGGCGAGGTCCAGGACTACCGACGGATCCTGATCGAGGTCGGGGGCGAGCCCTGGATAGCCGAGCGCGCGGTGGGACCGCTGGTCCACGTCCTGGCGGAGCTGATGGAGAACGCCACCGCCTTCTCCAAGCCGCCGACCCCCGTCGAGGTGCGGGCCGCACCGGTCAGCCGGGGCATCGCCGTGGAGATCGAGGACCGCGGCCTGGGCATGGAACCCGAGCAGTACGTGGCCGCCAACGCCCTGATGCAGTCGCCGCCGCAGCTCGATGTGATGACCCACGCCGACGATGTGCGGCTCGGCCTGTACGTGGTCGCCCGGCTCGCCGCGAGCCTAGGACTCCAGGTGACGCTGCGGACGTCGGCCTTCGGCGGCACCCGTGTCATCGTGCTGCTGCCGACGTCGCTGGTGGTGGGCCGCCCCCGGGTGGTACCCAAGCCGGCCGCGGTCCCCGAGGAGGCCCCCACCAGGCCGGAAAGCACCCCACCCGAGGAAGAGGCACAGTTGCCGACTCGCTCCAGGGGACGCGCGATGGCACATGTGACAGCACCCGCCGCCGGATCACCGGATCGGGGCGACGCGCCCCTCGACCCGCTGCCTCAGCGGGTACGCCAGGCGAGCCTGGTCACCGAGCTCAAGGTCCCGGCGGACAGGGACGAACAGACCGACCAGGAGAGCTGGGCCGTACGTGACCAGCCCACGCGATCCAGTGCCACAATCGGTGCGTTCCAGAGGCAGTCCCGCAGGAGCCGGACCGGTGACGACGCCTTCCAGCCCCGGCAGGACGAATCGCCCGAACCCGGTTCCCCTAGGACGGAAGATCGAGGATGACGCAGCGAACCACCGCCACCGACACAGACCTGGACTGGCTCCTGGACGGCCTGGTCGATCAGGTCGCGGGCACCCGGCACGCCATCGTGCTGTCCGACGACGGCCTGGTGATCAGCCGGTCCAAGACCATCGAACGCGCGGACGCCGAACGCCTCGCCGCGATCGCCACGGGCCAGCAGAGCCTGGCTCGCGGCGTCGGGCAACTCTTCAACGGCGGACCGGTTCACCAGGTCATCATCGAGATGGCCGATCTGTGGCTGTTCATCACGTCCGCGGGCCGCGGCACCCATCTGGCCGTGGTCGCGTCCCAGGAGGTCGACGCCGAACTGATGGCCGTCGCGATGCACACCCTGGTCCAGCAGGTGGGCCAGAGGCTGGGGACTGACGCGCGTAACCCGCGGACCGACGACGCGGGGAGACACGGATGAAACACTGGACGGAGGGATTCGACGACGCCGGCGCCGACGAGTCCCTTGTCCGCCCCTATACGATCACCGGCGGGCGAACCATCTCCGAACGGGACGACCTCACGCTGATCACCCTGCTGACGGCGATCCCCGAGTCCTCTTCGGAGACCGGACACAGCCGCCGGAGACCGCAGCCGGAGCACCGCGCCATCCTCGCTCTGTGCACGCGGCCGCTGGCGGTGGCCGAGGTCGCCTCCGCGCTGAACCTCCCGGTGTCGGTGACCAAGATCCTCATCGGCGATCTGATCGAGGCCGGTCAACTGCGGGCCCGGCCACCCCTGGCCTTCGCCAAGGCGGGCGGCCTTCCCGGTATGGCGATCCTTGAGGCGGTGAGGGATGGGCTACGCAACCTCTGACCACGGGGACGGTGCTCCCCTGGCGGTGAAGATCCTCATCGCCGGCGGCTTCGGCGTCGGGAAGACGACCCTGGTCGGCGCGGTGAGCGAAGTCGCTCCTCTGCGTACCGAGGAGTACCTGACCCATGCCAGCGTCGGCGTGGACGATCTGGAAGGGCTGAGCGGCAAGTCCACCACGACCGTCGCTCTGGACTTCGGGCGCATCACCCTCAACAGCCAGCTCGTGCTCTACCTGTTCGGCACCCCCGGGCAGGAACGCTTCTGGTTCATGTGGAACGACCTGGTCAACGGAGCGATGGGAGCCATCGTCCTGGTCGACACCCGCCGGCTGGACGTGAGCTTCGCGTCGATCGACTTCTTCGAGAGCCGCCGGATCCCCTTCGTCGTCGGCGTGAACTGCTTCCACGGCGTCAAGGACCGGACGCAGGAGGAGATCCGCAAGGCACTCGACCTCGATCCGCAGGTGCCGCTGGTGCTCTGTGACGCCCGCGACCGAACGGCGGGCCGCGACGTACTGCTCGCGCTCATCGACCACCTGATGGCCGCTCAGTCCCCCGTCGCGCCCCACCCCGTGGCCTGACCAAGCCCGTCAAGGAGTCCAGGTCGTGGACAGCAGGGTGGGCACGACGCCTTGCTTGGCCGTTACGACGACGAGGACCGGCGCGTCCATGGGCGCCGGGAGCTCGAGCTCGGTGATGTTGCCGCTCGTCGACTGGATCGGCGGCGCCAGGTCGCCGTCCTGAACGCTCAGGACCTGCTGTACGGCCGGCGCGCCCGCTCTGAAGGTCCAGCCGTTGGCCCCGGGCCGGGCCTTCCGGATCAGCGCGCGAACTCGCCTGCCCGATGTGGCCTCCGCCCTGCTGCCGAGGCGAATGGTCAGAGCGCCCCCCGAGCCGAAGACGCCCGGAGGAGTGGGGTTGACGATGAGCAGGCCGGAGCGGAGAGAGCGGCTCTCACGGTCACGGCGGCCGGTCAGGCCACCGCAGCTGATCAGGGAGGAGTCCTCGCTGCCCGCGCCGTTCCACGTCTGGCGGGCGGCGGCCGTGGCCTGGTTCTCCGCCGGACTCACGGCGAAGGCCACGCTGTCGATGCGCAGCCCGGCTACGCCGTCTTCCATGACGGATCCCGTCACGGCATCGCGGAGCGCGCCGGAAACGCCGCGGCCCCCCATGATGTCCAGCGCCTCGATGCAGATCAGACCATCGTCCGGCATCTCCTCGGGCAGCAGGTCGAAGACGACCACACTCCTCTTGATGCGGCTGCCCGCCTTCAGCAGCACGCATTGGCGCAACCGCCCCTGGGAGCGAACCTGGATGAGCCGTGGCAGGCCCTTACCTGCCTCCGCCGGGTCCGGCTCTCCCTCGTGCCAGCCGCGCACCGAACCGGCGTCCACGGCCAGCGTGACCGTGACCCGCAGCCGGCGGCCCGCGGCGGCCACCTTGAAGCCGGCCAGTCCCGAGCGCTCGAACCGGCCCACGATCTGGACGCCACGATGCACCTGGTCGGCCACCTGCAGCGCCGCCGTCTGGCCGCCGGCGATCTCGATCGGCACCTCGCAGGGCACGACGAGCCTGTCGAAGTCGGTGGCGGTGCCGGCGATCAGCGATGTACTCATGACGCGCTCCTCGAAGCGGCCAGGGCCGCGGCGAACCCACTGGGATCCTGGAAGTCGAACCGGCTCAGCAGCGGGTCGCGCCGCTCCCACATCCTGCGTAGCGTGCAGTAGAGCGGGTCGCCGTCGCGCTCCACGTGCCGCAGGCCGGCGACGAGCGTACTCAGGTACTCGTTGCCCGCCCCTACCTCCCAGTGCGGCACCAGCGGCGAGGGCACGTCGGCCCCGCTGCGGTAGAGCCAGAGCCACAGTCGGGCCCGCTCCCGCTGCTCGGGCCCCAGGATGGACTCGCCCTTCGCGTGCTTGGCGACGGCCTCGCCGAGCAGCCGCCAATAGTCGTCCCGCGTCTGGGCGACGTGTGACAGCCCGCATCCGCTCCACTCGGACCAACCGGCCTGGATGACCGGGATACCGAAAGCGGGCAGCTCGCTGGAGACGCTCCCGCGGACCGTCACCCCGACCTCGGTCATGCTCCACAGCACGTTCTTCGACAGTGCCAGGCTGGGCATGAAGGCCATGTGCGCGCGCGCTGAATGGCGTTCCGCGACCACGGCGAAATGGCCGGTCGTGTCATACCGGAACTGGCTCGGATGATCCAGGAAGAGCCAGTTCACACTGTCGTTGGCGGCGGCGAAGTCCGCGGTCTCCTCGAACCATTGCGCCAGATCATCGAACAGCTCCCGGTTGGTGCCGAGAGCGTCGGAGACGGCATGGTGGAAGACGGTGAACACGGGCAGGTCCGGGTTGATCCCGAAACGTTCGCACGCGTGCTGGCGGATCTGGCGCCGCTCCGTTTCGGTACGCACTTCGAAATCGCTCACGTTTCCGGCTCGCCACCAGCTCGGCCTGCCGAGGTTG
The DNA here is from genome assembly GCF_043197155.1 of Nonomuraea sp. NPDC049269. Taxonomy (NCBI): domain Bacteria; kingdom Bacillati; phylum Actinomycetota; class Actinomycetes; order Streptosporangiales; family Streptosporangiaceae; genus Nonomuraea; species Nonomuraea sp. NPDC049269. Next base: position 302,614 of record NZ_JBICSO010000002.1, on the reverse strand, counting down.
ACCTTCGCCCGCCACGCCAGGAGCTCCGCGCTCGGCTTGATGAGGTCCCGGTGCGGCCAGACGAACTCCTCGAAATACTCGGCGATCTGGCCGGTCAGCTCCTCCCGGAAAGTGCCGAGCCCTCTGCGCCGCTCCGGGAAGAGCGCGTACGCCTTCAGGGTCCCGGTGCTCTGTACGTGCACGACCGGGATCTCCCGGCGGATGGCCGTATCGACCGCCAGCCCCCACTGGTCGTAGTCGACATGGCTGGTGACCAGCGCGTCCGGCGACAGCTCGGCGAACAACCGGTCGTAGACGGCGGCAAAGGCCCGGGTACGGCTACGCCGCGATCGATGCCAAGGCTCCTCGGTGTCCGGCAGCCGCGGTACCCGGCCCAGCCGGATCAGCGTCGCCTTCTCCACGGCGTCGATCGTCTCGGAGTCACTCGCCTCTGTCGGGCTGTCATCTCGGTCGGCGAGGTGGCGATTCACCAGGTCATGCACGTCGAATACCTTGTCGGCACCGAACGCCTCGGCCAGCCGCCGAACCCGCTCGATGTCGAACTCCTCCCAAAGCACCTCGTTCCAGTCCCGGTCCGTGCCGGTGAGCACGACCAGCCGGGCCGACCTCAGGTCACAGATCGCGTTCGCCACCAGCAGGTTGCGCACGATGACCCTGATGTCCTCGTGCAACGCCTCTGCCACGACCACCGGCCCGCTGTCATCCCGAAGAGGGCGATGTTCCCAATATGAGCGGGCAGCGATGAGCAGGCGGTCGAACTGCTCGTCATCCCCGACAAGGTTCATGATGTCTCCCCAGATCAGCAAGGCCGCGTCGACCCTGGCAGACCTGAGAACGAGGCGTCGCGGCCTTTGCCGCAACCTCGCGTGATCCTTGCCGCGAAATGGTTCCGCGCTCTTCGAGGGAGCCGGTCTAACGTCGTCCGCGGAACGTGCGCCGTAGGTCTTCGACCCACTCGTCCGGGATCTCCCACGGGATGAAATGCCCGCCGTGGTCGTGAGTGGTGATGTTGACGTGGTTGTACCAAGCGGCGCGGTCGCTGTCGAGGAAGCTCTTCACCCGCTCTTCGCCGGTCGTCACGCCGGGCGGATTCTCGTAGCCGACGAAGGTGATGCCCGTGGGCGCCTCGATCACCGGCCGGCGGTCATGCGACGGCGTCCACGGGTAGCGGTTGTTGTTGGCGTACGTGCGGATCGAGGTGTCGATGGCGTCGCCCGCCCAGTAGATCGTCGCGTGGGTGAGGAGATCGTCCCTGGTGAACACGGTTTCCACGTCCCCGTGGTTGTCGGACCAGTTCGTCCAACGTTCCAGCATCCAGGCGAGCATGCCGGCCGGGGAGTCGGCCAGTCCGTAACCGAGCGTGGCCGAGTCGAGCATGTGCGCTGCCAGGTGGACGGCGAAGCGCTTTTCGAAGGCCATGAGCCGCTCGTGGTCGGCCGGCGGCAGGTTCTCCGGGATGGGTCTGCCGCCGCTGATGTCCCAGGCGCGGTCGCCGTTGAAGAACGTGAGTTTCAGGGCGGACCCGATGTGGATCGCGTAGAGCTCGTCGGCGTACTTGTGCCCGAGTTGCCCGGTGACCAGCGCGCCGACGTCGCAGCCGCCGGCCGCGTACTTCTCGTACCCGAGGACACCGGTCATCAGCTCGTGCCAGACATCGGCGATCTTCCAGAAGTTCATGTCCGGGTGATGCGTCAGCGGTGTCGAGAACCCGAAGCCGGGCAGCGACGGCACGATCACGTCGAACGCGTCCGCCGGATCGGCGCCGAACGCGGCCGGGTCGGCGAGCGGGTCGATGACCTTGGACCAGTGCCAGAACGTCCACGGCCAGCCGTGGCTGAGGATCAGCGGCACCGGATTCGGCCCGACGCCGGGCTTGCGCATGAAGTGGACCGGCACTCCACCGACGTCGACGCGGTAGTGCTCGTAGGCGTTGATCGCGCGCTCGGCGGCGCGCCAGTCGAAACCGTCCGCCCAGTACGCCACGAGCTCCTGCAGGTACGAGCGGCGCACCCCGTAGTAGCCGTCGTCGTTGCCGGCGTCCAGCGGCCATTTGGTCATGGTCAGTCTGCGACGCAGGTCATCGAGCACCTCGTCGGACACGTGGAGCGGCGTCGGCTCAAGGGGCATGGTTGTCTCCTTACCTACTCGCCCGCGACATCGGACGCAGCGATCTCGGTCAGACGCGCCAGGACGCGCGCCGAACCGGCGAGCACCTCGCGCTCTTGGTCGTTCAGCCGGTCCACGAGACGTGCCAGGTTCGCCACCCGGTCCGCGTGACGAGACCGGACAATTCGCCTGCCCTCCTCGGTAAGGGAGAGCAGCACGGCACGGCCGTCGCTTGGGTCCGGGCGGCGTGACACCAGCCCGTCTCGCTCAAGCTTCGCGACCAGGCTCGTGAGCGCCGGCTGCTTCAGCTGCTCCGTGGCCGTCAGATCGGTCAGGCGCAGCGGCCCCTTCCGCGACAGGGTGTGGAGCACGGACAGGGTCGAGAAGTTGAACCTCCGGACCGACGGGAGCCGGATGAAGATCGTGTTGAAGTCCTCGATCGCGGTGGTCAGCTCGTCGACGTTCAGCGGGTGGTCCACGCTCGTACTATATCGATGTTTGATGTAAATGTGCTGTCGTCGACCGGCCGGAGCTCACCGCCCCGGGCCGCGGCGGGCGCGAGTGCGCTTGACCTGGGCGATCACTTCGTCCATGCGTTCCTGCAACTCTGCTTCCCGCTCGGCGGTGCGCAGGCGGGCGCCGGCGTCGCTCTCTTCCCTCGTCTGCACGATCCGCGCCTCCTCCTGGTGCAGCAGCATCTCGTAGTGGCTCATGCGCAGCCTTTCGTTCAGCCGTACGTCGTTGTCATGCAGCCGCTCCTTGCTCTCCAACTGGGCGGCGAGCCGACGGTCGTACGCGCTGGACCTGCTGATCAGCTTGGTGAGCACGGGGAAGCAGTCGATGAGGATAAGCAGACCCGCGACCAGCAGGTGAGCCCACCAGACGGTCCAGCTCTTGGACGACAGCGCATTGAGCGCCTGGAACCGTTCGAGCAGGCCGGGTACGGCGGCGTGTTTGTTCCGCTCCGCCGCGATCCTGTCTTGAATCAGCTGCGGTACCCGCTTGGCATACTCGTCGCGCGCCTTGTTGTAGCTCGTGGTCTGCGCGGTGACCTTGTCCCGCAGGTCGGCGAGCTTGCCCTGCTTGTCGTCCATGGCGTTGTCGCGGCGGAACTTCGCGAGCGACTCACTGCGGATACCGCAGCGCACCCCTTTCCCCTCAATGCCACTGGTTCCCGGCACCTTGCCGCCGGCACACTCTTCGGCCCACTTGCTGCGCAGCCTTGTCTCTTCGTTGATCAGCGGACTGAGCGAGCGTTCCAGCTCGTCGCGCTCCGCGGTAACGAGGGTGAGCGGACGGTCGTCAGGAGGGGAGATGGTGAGCTTGTAAGGCTTGCAGTCCACGCCCACGACGGGCGTGGGATAGCAATTGCCATAGGCAGCACGCAGCTGGTCCTCGGCCGCTTGGTGGGTGGTCTTGATCTGCTCGGCGATCGCCGTCTCGAAGATCTTCATGGTCATCGGCTCCGAGATCAGCACGCCGATCAACAACGAGACCAGCAGGCGGGGGAGCAGCACGAGGAGGCGGCCGCGTCCAACAACCCCGTGCGAGGTGGCGATAAGCCAGCTGTCCAGGACGCAGATCAGTCCTCCCCACAGCATCGCCCCCATGATGGCCGGTGCTGTGGAGACCTGGAAGAACTGGCTCAACGCGATCCATAGGGATACCGCCGCCATCAGCGGGGCGCACAACACAACCGCTCCGGTACGGGTGAGCTTCGGCCGGTCCTCCGGCACCCAGGCCACAACGTCCTCTTGGACGCCGATCAGCGCACGCAGCGCGCGGCCAGGGCCGTAGCCGCGGCTCAGCCGGGGCGGCCGCCACTCGCCGCCCTCCAGCGCGCTGATCTCGGGCGTTTTGTAACTGGTCATCAGCCGATGTTCTCCTCGCTCATTTCAGCTGACGTAGGGGCGGAGGAGCCCTGTTTCACCTGAGGCGTGTCTTCGGCAGCTTCGTCCGGTCGGCCGGTCGCGGTGTTGTCCACGGCTCCGAGGGCCTGAACGTCCTCGACGAGGATCTCGGCCGTGTGTGGAGTGCTGGTGACGTCCTGCAGGACGCTGAAGATCACTTCGGTAAGGTCTGTGTGGTCGCCCTGTCCGCGGTTGATCAGGCTCTGTGCGATCTGCAGCTTGAGTTCACGATCACGCGCCCTCTGCTCACGCTCCCACGCCTGCTGCTCCTTCTCGTCCTTCCACTTGCGCTCTTCGCGGTGGTCCTCAAAGTCCTGCCGGCGAATATCCCTGGTGTGATCGAGTCTCACCCGCTCGCGTTCCCACTCCCGCTCGAATTCCTCGCGGCCGGCCGCCAGCTGCTGCTGGGCAGTCAGTGCGGCGTGCTCAAGGCGGAGCTTCTCCATGTCGTGCGCCCCTTCGCGCTCCTCTCGCGTCAACTCCCACTGCTGTGCGCGGGACTCGCGCTCCATGTCCAGGCGGATCCGTTCCTGAGCGAGGTCGGAGTTGCGTTCCTCCAGCTTGGCGTCGTGCTCCTGCCTGGCGGTCTCGAGTTGCCGCTTTTGGCGGCGCGCCTCCCGCTCCTCCTCCCATTCGCGATCGAGCTGGAGGTGCAGACGCTCTCGCTGGGCGAGATGCTCGGCCTGTTCGTCCTCCCGAAGCTTGCGGGTTTCCTCGTCGACACGGCGCATCAGTTCGGACGGACTCAGCTCGCCGCGGGCCAGTGCCAACGAGATGGCGGCGTACGGATCGCGGGCGACCTCCTCCCCGAACATCCGCCCTCGGCGCAGCTCGGCGGCGAGATCGCGCTGACGCTGCTCGTTGGCGAAGTCCCCCTCCTCACGCTCGTAGTCGCGTGCCATGCGGCGCTCAGAGGCCAGCCGGTCCAGCCGCTCTCGTTCGGTTTCCCCCTGCTCGCGGGCTATTTCGCGGGTGAAGCGGTGGGAGTCGAGTTGGTCGTGCTGTTCGTAGGAGCGTTGCTTGGTCTTGAGTGCGCGTTCCAGCTCCAGCTCGCGTTCCTGGCGTTCGTGCTCCTTGAGCCGTTCCTCCAGCTTGCGCTGCTCCTCCAGGACAGCGGCAGGCGTGAGCACCTCGATGCTGGACAGCCGCACCTGCATGCCGAGGAACTTCGGCGGCGACGCCTGAGCGTAGACGCCCACCTCGATCTGCGCGTCGTCCTGCACTTTGAGCACGGCATCGATGGGGTGCTCCAAGCCGAGCTGATAGAGGCGGTGATAACCCTTCAGGTAGGCGAGCACGGCCTCGTTCAGGTCCCGGTGGCCGACTTGGGCCACGATGATCTCGTCCGTAACCGTGCAGGCGAATGTGGCCCGCAAGGTGAACTGGTCCACACCGCTCGACTGCAACGACAGCTGTACGGTGATCGGCTTGTCGCGGGTCATGTCCACCAGGCAGTAGCTGCTGGCGTTGACCATATATTCGTCGCTGCCGCTGAGGCGCCGATGCTTGCCGCTGGTGTAGGTCACCCCGTCGGTCACGACGAGGGCCTCGTGGGTACGCGCCGCAGGGATGTCGGTCGCCGGCCGGGTGCGCCCGCCCAGCCCGAAGAGTCCGCGCTTGTCGAGCGGTGGGAGGGAGTCTTGCTTGATGACCGGATATGACGTGCTCACAGGCACTCCAGCTGAAAGATCGAGGTGATGAGAGGCACGAATGGGGCGCGCCCGGCCCCGCGTCTGGTGGTGTACAGGATGAATTGGCTCCCGAACAGGTGCCGCTCACGGGGGGAAAGCGCCGTCTTGAGCGCGGTGACAACGCCGTGGAGCACTGCCTCGGGCTCCTGCTCCAGCGCGTTGAGGAGGTCGAATACCAGCGAGAAGGCGATGGTGCGCCTGGGCCTGTACACCAACAGCAGCGCCAGCAGTTCCGCGAACAGCGGGACATCCTCCCGGCGCGCGGCAAGGTGCTCGGCCGCGACGTACCGCTCGCCCGACCGGACCTGGAGCACATCCAAGGCGACGTCGACGGTGCTCTCAAAAGCTTCCATCTTCACCCTGAGGAACCGGTGCAGCTGAGCGATGAGATCCTTCAGCACAACCTGCTCGTCGCCAGTGCCGGCGTCGTTGAGCGTGACGTACAGGAGCATGATGGCGGTGGCCGCGCTGCCAGCGGTCTCCGGCTGCTCCGACAGAAGCCACAGATGACGTAGAGCGTCGCTCGGGTAGAGCACGCCGACGCTTCCGGAGAAAGCGAAGGCGGAGGCGCACCTGCGCAGTTCGTCTCTGCTCCTCGACCACCTGATCGCAGTGCGCCTGGCCAGCGGCGCGGTCGTGTCGATCAGGCACATGAAAGACAACACGTCCCTGGCGGCCGTCCATGCGCGCCAGCCGCGTAGTCCGCCCGACCACGGCTGGAGGACATGGGTGCGTACGCTGTCGAAGTCGTACTCGGCCAGCAGCGCCAGTCCGTATGTGACTCGGAGGCGCACTTCTGGGTCGGGCTCGTCGATGATCTCGTTGAGCCAGTCGAACAGATGCTGCCAGAACTGCCGGGGGTAGCGATCGCAAAGCCCGGCAACGACGTGCGTGCGGTAACCCTGGGATTTGAACTCGACGCAGCGCTGCGTCTGGCCGGGGATCGCATCGCCGCTTTCGGCGGCTCGCCTATGGGTGGCAATGAGGGACCGTTCGTGTCGTTTCCTGTTCGGTTCGAGCGCTTCCGGCCGAACGTGCTCCTCCGTGTCCGGCGGAAGCGGGGGAATGACGGCGGCGGCCAGCCGATCTCGCAGCGGCTCGAATACGCCCTCGGGTAATCCGTCCAGGAACACCAGGGCGGCAGCTTCGAGCAGGTCTCGTGGCCCCGGGTCATCCTCGAACCACCGCTCGACCTTCTGCCGCAGAGCAAGATCGAGGCCGTCGAGTGACTTGTTGGCGTCCATCCCGCTCGCCAGGTTGCGGGCGAACTGGACGACGTCGGCCAGGCTGTGCTCATGCAGGATCGCCGGGTCGACCCCCGCCTCCCGCACGTTGTAAGCGGCCAGGATGCTCTCAGCGGAGGGCCGTTCCCAGCGGAACTGCGGTACGAGCGACGACACAGGTTGCTCGCTGATGATGACCAGGTGGGTGCCCTCTGTCGCCTGAATCTTCTCGACCAGAGCGCCAAGGCCGACGTCGCTGTTGTCCGGCTCCGCGTCCTCGCCGGGCCAGTCGAAAACCAGGTAGGCCGTGCCCTTCAGGTAGTCGTCGCGCCCGGCCAGATCCTTCAGGTCGGGCAGCAGCATGAACATGCGGCGGTCGGCGTGGAGGTCACACAGCAGGTTGAGCGCGCCGGCCCGCCGACCGTAGCCACTGGGGCCGTGCAGAACGATGACCGCGTCGGTGCGCAGCGCCTCCAGCGCCGCGGCGTACTCCGCCGGCCGCGCGTACCTCTGGCAGGTCTCTGTGATAACCCGCGGCGGAACGCGTCCCTCCAGGCGGTGCGCGACCTGCCCGGATATCGCGCTGGCTATTCCGATCACCGAGCCGGCGCCCATCTGGACCGGGCCGTTGATAGTCGTGCTCGTGTGCTGGCTGGACCTCATCTCCCGGACGGCGTCCGCCGGTGTGGGACCCGATGTCTCCGGTGCCGGCTGTTCGGATGCCGCGCTCATCGGTTGGCGATTCCGATCACCCCGTGGTCACCCATACGGACGGAGCCGTTGATCACCGTTGTCGTGCTCTGCCTCGTGGCCGTACGGTCGTCATCGGGGGCCGGTTCGCGCAGGTCGAGAGCATGGACGTCAGTGCCAGGGACGAGTAGCCAGGCGGTCCCCCGGTAGGTCTTGACCGTGACGTCGACCTCACGGAACTCCTGGGGCTTCCAGGTCGTATGGTCGGTCGCCACCACGTGCTGGTAGACGTCGTCGGAGACGATCAGAGCGAGCAGAGCGCCGGGCGCCGCAACGATCGCCGCCCTGACCGGTGCCGCGTCGACGAGGCGTCCTACCACGACAGGGGACTTGCCGACGTACCCGTTCGCCCCGTCGCTGAGCGTGCCGAAGTGGATGGCGACGCGGAGGCGCATCCGGTCGGCGGCATTCCTGCCTGCGTTGGACAGCCGCAGCAGCAGGTTCAGGTGCCGGATGAAGTCATCGACCAGGCGAGGCTCCTCATCGACGCTGGGAGCGGTGGGCAGAACCGCCAGCACCCCGTCGCCCGATGGCTGGACCTCCCATGCTGTGTGGTTCAGTTGCGCGGCCTCTGCAGCCTGGGTCAGAACCTCACGGAACACAGCCTGGTCGGCGGCCTGGCGTGCGGGAACGCCCTTGCTATAGCCGACGATGTCGGCGCAGAGAAGGAGCTGGCGTCGATGTGCTTCGTGCATGGAGGGCTCCGCTGACTTCGAACAGAATGGTTGAGTGGTCGCCACGCGAAGTCGGCGTCGTCTGGCGCCGGAATCGTCGTGACCGGTACTGGCGCCGGCGAGGAGGCCGGGGGCGCGGTGAGCTTCAGGGCCGGCAGGGGCCGTCATCGTCCTGCGGTCCCGTTGTGGATGCCGATCGTCCCTCTGTCGACCCTGACGGATCCGTGGAAGGTGTTGACAACGGACTGATTGGCCGTGATCAAGGCGACCAGGGATCGGGCCTCAGCGTCCGCCGTGAGTAGTTCGAGAAGGCTCAGGTAAAGCTCCTCCCGACTCTCCGGCCTTTCGCTCTGCCCTTTGCGTATGCGGTGGTCGCGCAGTTTGGTCCGTAGTCGGCCGATGCCTCTGACCGCGGCCTCGGCGCCAAAAGCACCGGCCCGCTCGAGGCTGCCGTCCGAAACGGCCGTCCACATCGCGTCGGCGATCTCGGACAGACTACTCATAGGGACCTCCATGAATTGTGGGATTGGCCAGATATTGCGAATAATTCTTACCAAACAGCCCCATGCGGTACTTTGTCGCTTTTGTCATCTCTTGCGGCGTGCCGCCGATGGAGTGTCCATGTCATGACTTGTCGGCATTTGATGAACTTTCCAATAGATCAATACCGATTGGAGAGGGCAGCCTCTCACGGCCGAGCTCCAAGGAAGGCGGATTAGTACGGATTTACCGGCTTTGATTGCAGAGACCACGCAACCTGGGCAGATCCAGGACGATTACCCGCCGGTACTCGGTCAGCGCGATGCGCTGGTCACGCAGCCTCCGCATGGCCTTGTTGACGGCGTCCTCCCTCGCCCCGATGAGCCGGCCCAGCTCCACCTGGGTGAGGGGTACGCCGAGATCGATGCCTCTCTCGCAGGAGTGACCGTGCCGATCGGCCAACTCCGCGAGAACATGAGCCAGCCGGATCAGCACGTCGTATCCCGCCATGTCGGCCCTGCGCCGGTTCGCCCAGTCGAGCCGGTCCGCCATCAGACAGGCAACCGCACGCCAGACCGCTGGATGCCGTTCCAGGAAGGCGGCGAACTCGACGTCGGGAATGGCGTGCACTCGGCAGTCGGAACAGAGGGTGACCGTCGCCGCGCGCGGCAGCTCACGGAGCGGCGCCATCTCCCCGACCACGTCACCGCTGACCCGGATGCCGAGCAACGCCTGTTCCCCGTTCTCCAGGTCGGCCGTCACCTTTACCAGGGCGATGTGCGTGGCATTCAACGAACGAAGCAGGAAGATGCGCTTGTCCGTCGAGTCGCCCTGCCGAATCAAGATCTGCCCCGCCTGGCGGAGCGTCGCCGGCCTCAGCGCCATGAGCTGACGGCCGATGGCGGGGGCGAGGCCAGCCATGAACGTTCCCGAGGGCCACTCATATACGTCAGAGAATGGCATCGCACTCCTGCCCAGCGTTCGGTCACGGTTTGCGGAGTGTATGACGCCCGTACATACCAGAAAGTTCCATATCGACTTCTCGTCGAGAAACAAAAGCCGAATCGGTTTCCAGTACGCCAGATTCACATGGCTAATGATCAATAAAACCCGACAGAGATCACCATATATCTCAAAAGGTATTTTTTATCTATAATCGGCATCTCGCGGTGACATGCCGCGCGACAGGATCGAGCGGCTGCTCACAGGAGAACGTCCGAACAAGAGAGACAGGCCGGTCATCGTTCGACAGATGGGACTACACATCCATGATCAGACCGAAGCCATGCGCGGGGAGGCGGTGCCCGCTTCCCCGCATCCTGGAACGAGCGACCACCGCCTACGGCTACGGTCGGCTCGGCGGCCACGACGTGCCGACCTCAATGGGCTCCCCTGGCGCGCTCGGACAGGCCAGGAGGCGTGAACCGCGGATACAGAGTCCGACGACGAGAAAATGTACGGCGCATATGGCCACCGATCAGGCGAAGTCCTCGGGGGTGAATTCCTTGGGCTCGACGAGGACCAGCCAGTTGCCCGTGTTGTCGCGCATCACGGCCTCGACGCCGTACGGGCGGTCGGATGGCTCCTGGAGGAAGGTCACGCCCTTGGCGCTCAGTTCCTGATAGGTCTTGCGGCAGTCATCGACCTGCAGGCCGAGGCCGCCCATCTGGCCCTTTTCGAGTTGCCGCCGGATGAAGTCGGCGGCGTCGGCGTCGAGCGGCGGTCCGGGGATCATCAGGGTGACCTCGAGCTCGGGCTGATCGGGGTGGCTGATGGTGACCCAGCGGAAGCCCTCTCCCATGGTGATGTCGGTGCGGGACTCGAAGCCCAGGTGCTCGACATAGAAGTCGCGGGCCTTGTCCTGGTCGAGGCAGTAGACGGTGACCAGTGAGATGTTGGTAATCATGTGAGTACGGTATGCGGCGACCAGCGGCGCCCGCTTCTTTCAGATTGCGGCCTTGGGCCCAGCCGTACCACTCGGGTCGAGCACCCCGCGCATGAACAGGTAGCACCCGGGGACGTGCGGGCCACCGCGAGCGGCCCACCGATCACGGTAGGCGGTGGGGCTTTCTCCCACGAGTTGCGTGAAGCGGGACGAGAACGATCCGAGGCTGGCGAACCCCACCGCCATGCAGACCTCGGTCACCGTGAGGTTCGCGACGCGCAGCAGGTCCTGGGCGCGCTCGATGCGACGGCGGGTGAGGTAGCGGATCGGCGTCTCGCCGTACGCCGCCTCGAAGCTGCGGGCGAAGTGGAACTTGGACACCCCGGCGACGGCGGCGAGCCGGTCGAGATCCAGCGCCGCCTGGTAGTGGCGGTCGATGTGGTCGTGCGCCCGGCGAAGGTGCGGAAGTAGTCGCACGGTCACTCTCCCGGGGATCCGGGATACTGGAACACGTCGTCGAGCGGGACGCCGAACACCTGGGCGATCCGGAAGGCCATCTCCAGGGACGGCGAATAGCGGCTCTGCTCGATGGCGATGACGGTCTGCCGGGTCACGCCGATGCGCTCGGCGAGCTCGGCCTGGGTCATCTCGCCGTGCGCGAAGCGCAGCGAGCGGATGCGGTTCGTGACGAGCGTCGACTTCACCACTGCGGCAGGCTCCTGCGATACACGATGACCTTCGTGATCCCGCCGAGAACCGCCGACAGCACGAAGCAGAGGTAGACCACGTTGGCGATCCAGAACCAGTCCCACTCGGCCATCGCCATGACCATCGCCGCGACCGCGCCGATGACGACGAACGACTGGCCGGTGTATTCGCCGAGCCGGCCGATCTCCCTGTCCCGCTCGTCCGTGGCGCGGGACGCCCTCGGGTTCACGATCGCGATGCCGATCTCGGCCACCATCGACGCGACGATGGCGGCGCCGATGGTCCAGAGCAGGGTGGTGACGTACGGCACCTCAGGCAGTGGGCGTCCGTTCGCGCGACTCATGATGATGACCACATAGGCGGCGTACCCGAGCACGGCGACGACCAGCCTGATCCACGCGCGTTTCTCCTCGTGCGTCATGGCCCACCCCTTTCGATGCATAGGATCTCCGACATCATCAATGTAGTCAAAATTTGACTCCATGTCTAGAATATTTTACATCGCGGCGCCTGTCCAACCTCGGCCATCATGTTGTGCATGTCCATCAAGACCGCTGCCCCGGAAGATCTGCCGGCTCTGCTCGCCCTCGCCGTGGACTTCTACAAGGAGGACGGCTTCGCCACCTCGGAAGCCGAGCTGAGGACCAACCTGGCCACGCTGATCGCCTCTCCCACGGCTCGCGTCGCGGTGAGCGAGGCGGACGGTCGCGTGGTCGCGTTCGCCATCACCACGACCACGTTCGGGCTCGAATCCGGCCTGATCGCCGAGCTCGAAGACCTCTACGTCGCCCCGGAGGCGCGCCGGCGCGGCGAGGCGCAGCGCCTCATCGAGGACAGCCTGCGCTGGTCCGCCGGCCGGGGTTGCGGCCAGCTCGAGATCGTGATCGCCCCCAACGGGCAGGACGTGAGCCACCTGTTCGACTTCTACCGCAAGCGCGGCTTCCGGGACGAGGGCCGCCGGCTGCTCAGCCAACCGCTGGACCCGCACACCCGCGGATAGGACTTCAGGGCGGGCCGCTCGGTGCGAGCAGGGACCAGCTTCGGTCGTCTCCCCAGACGGAGAACGCATCCACATACGGTCGCAGCAATGCGGTGAGTTCGGCGTCGCCCTGGTGGGTGAGTTCGTCTTCCGCTATTTTCCGCGCCGCTCCCGCGAGGAGGTCGGCCACCTGGATCCGTGCGTCCAGGCGTGAGTCGACAAGTCGCAGGTCGGCCAGTCGGCCCGTCTCCTTCAACTCGTCAATGCGTTCTTCCGTGAGGAGGGTCTGCCGGTCGTGAACGACGGAAACGGGCTTCCCGGTTTCGCCCCAGTAAATGGCGGCCTGGATGATGGCCGGGAACAGCGGGTTCAGCGTGGGCGGCCGCGCGCGGAAAGAGTCCATGTTGGGCCTGGACTCCCAGAGCAGGTTCATTATTTCGCCCACCCGGCTCTGTGGGGCGGCGCGGCGAAGGGTGTCGATCCTCTTGAAGACCGAGTCGACGGAAGCGCCCGGACCTCGGCCGTTCTTGGTACGCATCAGGTCGTTGAAGGAGTCCAGGAAGGCGTTCCACTGCTCGGGGCCGAACGTGTGCCCGCCCTCTCGGTAGAGCGTGCCGGCCATGGCCCGGGGGTCCTGGTCCTGCTCGGCGAGCAGGTCGATGAATCTGCTTATCGCGAAGAAGGTCTTGTCGATCAGATAGACGTGCGCGTTCCCGTGGAGTGGGGACGAAGGACCGAGCAGCCACTTGAGGGCGTTCAGGTGTTTCTTCCTGCGGATGACGCCCGACTTGTATTCCGTGGTCGGGGAGGGGGCTCGGTTCCGTACTTCTCGGATGCAGTCAGCCGCTGATTCGATGTCCAGCCGTATGCTGGCGTGGGCGAACACCGCCGTGTTTCCGCCAATGAGCTTCTCCCCTTCTGAGCCGGACTCGTCGCAGGCGATTTCGAAGGGTTGTGTCACGGCCTGGCTCTTCCACGGATGGGCGCTGCTCGGCTCCGAGTCTCGCAAGTCGCCGCTTGAGGCTTCAAGTGGATTTCGTCCCTGTGGCTCAGAGATCGGGCAGCGCGAGGTCGAGGTTGGGCTGGTCGATGCCGCCGTCGACCTCCAGCACCTTGCCGGTCAGGTAGCGCCCCGCAGGCGAGACCAGGTAGAGCACCGCGGCCGCCACGTCCTCCGGCTCGCCGATCCGCTTCAAGGGGGTGGCCTGCTCCATCTGGGTGCGCAGGTTCTCGTCGGTCATGACGATGTCGAGGGCGGAGGTGGCGACCGCGCCGACGGCGATCGCGTTGACGCGCACCCTGGGCGCCAGGTCGCGGGCGGCCAGCCGCGTGTAGTGCGTGAGCGCCGCCTTGGCGCTGCCGTACGCGAGATAACCACGGCCCGCGGTCCGGCCCACGGCGGAGGTGATGTTCACCACCGAGCCGCCGGTCTCGAGCAGGTACGGTACGGCCGCCCGCGTCAGCTCATGCGCGATCCCGACATTGAACTGGAACGCGTTCTCAAGGTGCTTCCGCGTGGTGTCGAGAAAGGCGCGGGGCAGCGCTCCGCCCACATTGTTGACGACCGCGTCCACCCGGCCGAAGGCGTCCACGGCCTGCTTCGCGAGCGCCTCCATGGCGCCCGGCACACTCAGGTCGGCGGGGACGATCAGCGCCCGCCTGCCCGCCTTCTCCACCTGAGCTGCGACGGCGCGTAGCTGCTCCTCCGTACGGGCGGAGATCGCCACGTCCGCGCCCGCCTGCGCGAGGGCGATCGCGGTCGCCGCGCCGATGCCCCGGCCGGCACCGGTGACGATGGCGGCGTGGCCGGTGACGTGGAAGCGGTCCAGGATCATGTCATGACCTCCGACCGCAGCCTAAGGCCAAACTGAAACCTGTTGCAATACGGCTATCCCCGGTGCTTGGTTGAAGCCTTGGCTTTGGCGACAGTTCTTTTGCGGAGCAGCCGGGCGCTCCGGCGCGGCGACTGCTTGCCCACGGACTTCTTCTTGCTCGTGGTGACCTCGGTCTTCTCCTTGGCCGGGTCGACCTCGGCCTTCTCCGGGCTCGTGCCGCTGATTTCGGTGCTGTCATCTTCGCTGTCGCTGCCGACCTCGGCCTTACTTTCGACACCGCCTCTGACCTTGCTTGTGCCGCCGCTCTTCTGCGGAGGCGAGTTTATTATCCGCTCCTTCATCCGCTTGCTGTCGAACAAAACTTTACCACTACCAGGACTCCGCACTTTGAGCGGCTTACGGGGACTCGGCTTCTTCTCTTCACCCTCGTCGGCGTCCTTTTCGCTGGCTTCGGATTCAGCACTGATCGATGCTAATTCGCCCTTCGATGGACTCGGCGCAAGGCCGCCCTCCTTGTACAGGCCGGCATCCACCGACTCGTTGGAAGCATCCAAGGCGCTGACCTCTGCGAGTTCCTTGAGCTGGGCCTTGACATCATTCCCGACCGCTGTTCCGTAGTTGACCGGCAAGTACGGGTGGCACCATCCGATCTGACTTTTACCCACTTCGTTCTTGGGATTGCCGTTATCGATTTTGTACGCCGCGATCGTCTTCTTGCAGTAGGCACAGTTGGGCGAAGTGCATTTGATGTAGTCCACTCCGCCTTTCCCACACGCGGCGAGTATGCACATTTCAGCGTGATTACTGGCCACATCATCGGTGAATGGTCCGGCCACATAGACGTTATAATCCTTGTAGGCAGAGTTGCCCTTGACATAATTGCGAATCTTTTGCCCGGGTCCGTTCGTCTTACTCCTCGGTCCCACGGACAAGCCGCCCACCTTGGACACGACTAGATCGCCTCCGGTCGTCACCGCCACAGTGTAATTGCTGGCCTTTTTGAACGTCTTGCTGAGCCATTCGACGAGTGAGTCGGCGGCAGCCCTCGCTTTTAATTTCGGGTTCCGGTCCGGGTCCATGGGGCGATCACGTCCTTTCTATGGATCTCAGCCAACACGGATGCCCCCACGAGATCGACTTACCGGAAGGCAAGGTCCCCGTCCCGCCCGAAATCCGGTTGTCCACCCAGCCCGCCGCTCAGCATGATCGACCCATGAGATTCGCGGTCATCGGCGACATCCATGCCAACTTCGCCAAGGCCGACGCGATAGTCCGGCGGCACTGCGGTCCCGTCGACGCCATCTTCAGCGTCGGCGACGCCGAGCCCAACAGGACCGAGGCGGACAGCCTCGGTGTAGGCGGCCCGGCCAAATATCGCAAGGTCGGCGATTTCCCGGAGTTCGTCGCGGGGTGGCGCAGCATGAGCGCGCCGGTCTACTTCATCGGCGGAAACCATGAGCCGTGGCCGTCGCTCGACGCCCAGGGGCCCGGCGAATGGGCGCCCGGCTTTCACTTTCTGGGGCGCTCAGGCGTGCGGGAGGTGGCCGGCCTTCGAGTCGCTTTTCTGTCCGGCATCTACTCGCGCCACTTCAGCGAGCCCGACACGCCTCCCGCCGTCACGCCGGAGCGGCTCAAGGAGTACGGCTATTTCACCAGGCCGCAGGTCAACCTGCTGCTCGATCAGGCTCGTGGCAAGAGGATCGACCTCCTGCTCACGCACGAATGGCCCGCCGGGCTCTCGTACCTGCACCAGGGGAAGGAGCCTGTGGGGCGGGACGCCATCCGGGCGCTGACCGACCGGCTCGCGCCTCAGGTGCACGCTTGCGGCCATATGCACACCCCGTTCAGGGAGCGGGTGGGTGCCACGGAGGTCGTCTGCCTTTCGCAGGTCGCCTACGGGCCCGACGCGGTGAGCGTGCTGGAGCTCGCCTCGGACGGCACGCTGAGGGAGCTGCCGATCCGCTAGGGCAGGGGCTCCAGGCCCAGGCAGAGTTCGAAGACCGCTGTGAGCCGGTCGACGTCGGCGGGGGACGGGGTCTCGGGGCCCACGAGGCGGCGGACCGAGCCGAGGCCCAGGAAGACCGCCGTCGCCATCCGGGCCCTGGCATGCGCGTCCGGGCCGCCGAGGAGGGCCGCGATGGGCTCGATCATGACCGCCAGCAGGCGATCGCGGACGAGCGCCTGGATCTCCGGGTCGCCCGCCGAACGTTCGAGTGAGCGCAGGATGGGGCTCTCCGGGTCGTGGGACATGCGTTCGGCGGCGTACTCCGCCAGCCGTCTGGGCAGGCCCGCCCGGTCGCCCTCGACCACGGCGCGGACCGTCGGCTCGCCCGCCAGGACCTCGCCGAACAGGCCCGCCTTGGAGCCGAAGTAGCGGCCCACCAGGGCGATGTTGGCGTCCGCCGCCGAGGCGATCATGCGGACCGTCACCTGCTCGTAGCCGTACTCGCCGAACAGCATGCGCGCTGCCTCCAGCAGCCGCTGGCGGGTGGCCGCGCGATCGCGCGGCCGGGCGTCCGTCAACTGCGCTTCCATGGCCCGAACTCTACTCAAGAACACCCCACTTGCCGCTCGGCTAGTAAACGGTCGTATACTCGCCGAGGAGAAAACGGTAAGAAGGGGATGTGGTGTCTTGGTAGCCCAGACACAGGCCGCGGCCCCCGCGAGGCGGCATTACACTCACCGCGAAATTCTCGAGGTCATGTCCGGGCTCATGCTCGCCATGCTCACCTCGATGATCTCGACCTCGGTGGTCGGCACGGCGTTGCCGACGATCGTGGGGGAACTCGGCGGCCAGGACCAGTACTCCTGGGTGGCGTCGGCGACCATGTTGACGATGACGGTCTCCACGCCGTTGTGGGGCAAGCTGTCCGACCTGTGGGGCAGGAAGCTGCTGTTCCAGAGCGCCCTGGGGTTGTTCGTCGCGGCGTCGCTCGTGGCCGGTCTGTCGCAGAACATCGGGCAGCTCATCGCGGCGCGTGCCGTGCAAGGGCTGGGTGTGGGTGGTCTGTCGGCCCTCGCTCAGGTGATCCTCGGCGACATCGTGTCGCCGCGGGAGCGCGGCCGCTACTCGGGGTACATGGGGGCCGTCTTCGGCATCTCCACGGTCGCGGGGCCGCTGCTCGGCGGGTTCATCGTGGACACCGACTGGCTCGGCTGGCGGTGGTGCTTCTACGTGGTCGTGCCGTTCGCGTTGATCGCGTTCATCGTGATCCAGAAGGTGCTGAAGCTGCCGAGGATCCGGCGCAACACCTCCGTCGACATCTGGGGCGCGACCACCATCACGGCCAGCGCGAGCGCGTTGATGCTGCTGCTGACGCTGGGCGGCACGGAGTTCGAGTGGAACTCCTTCTGGACGTACGCCCTGGGGGCCATCAGCCTGCTCATGCTGGCCCTGGCGGTGCTCTCCGAGCGCACGGCCCGGAACCCGATCCTGCCGCCCAGGCTGTTCAGGAACCGGACGTTCGTGCTCACCGCGGCCGCCTCGCTGTTCGTCGGCGTGGCGATGTTCGGTGCGATGATCTACCTGCCGCAGTACCTGCAGATCGTCAAGGGGCTGAGCCCCACCGAGTCGGGGCTGATGACGCTGCCCATGGTGGTGGCGCTGTTCCTGGGCGGTGTGATCTCCGGGAAGATCGTCACCCAGACCGGCAAGTGGAAGATCTTCCCGGTGGCGGGCCTGCTGATCGTGGCCGTGGGGTTGTTCCTGCTGTCGCGGCTGCACGTGGAGTCGAGCCAGTGGCTCATCGGGTTCGACGTGGCCGTACTGGGCACCGGGCTCGGCCTGTCGATGCAGATGCTCATCCTCGCCGCGCAGAACGGCTCCGAGCTGCGTGACATGGCGTCCACCACGGCGGGTGTCTCGTTCTTCCGGTCGCTCGGCGGCGCCGTGGGTGTGGCCGCGTTCGGCGCGATCCTCACCAACCGCCTCAACAGCGAGATGACCGACATGCTGCGGGCCGCGCACATCAAGCTGCCCGGCGGCTCCTCGCCCAAGCTGGGCAGCCCCAGTGCCATCCAGTCGCTGCCCGGGCCGATCAAGCACATCATGCTGGAAGCCTTCACCCGCGGCCTGGAGACCGTCTTCATGGTCGGCGTGCCGATCGCGCTGCTCGGCTTCGTGGCGACGCTCTTCCTCAAGGAGCTGCCGCTCAGAGGCCCCGCGACGCCCGCGCCGGAGCCCAAGCCGCTCAGCAAGGACGACCTGGTCCTGGCCGGGCTGCTGCTGGAGCTCATCGCCCAGCGGATCGAGCGGGCCAACGGCCAGCCGTCCGCACTGGTGTCCGCGGTCGCCAGGATGGCGCCGCCCGATGACCGTACCGAACGGGAGCGCGCCAGATCGGTCGCGCAGAGCGTGCTGCGTCCCACCTCACGCGCTCTGATCGCGCAGGCCGCGCCGCCGCGGAAAGACCTCGTAACAGGAGGAGTCTCATCATGATTCGCAAGTTCGTGGGCGCCGTCGCGGCCGCCCTGGCCTTCATGGCCGGGCTGTGGCTGATGATCGCCCCGTTCGCCCTCGGCACCCAGCCGGAGAACGCCGACTGGACCGACCCGACCACCTCCGAGTTCTTCACCGGCCTGGGCGTCGCGGTCGTCGGGCTCATCGCCGTGGCCGCCTTCGTCGCGGCCATCCACGAGGAGCTCGTGGTCCGCGGTCTGGTGGCCGTACGGCAGAAGCAGGCCGAGCCGGAGCCCGAGCCGGTGGCGCCCGCGCCGCAGGGGTCGTCCGCGGAGCTGGCCAGCCTGCTCGCCCCGCTCGTCGAGGCGCTGCGTGAGGACCTGAACAACGCCGGACGCGGCGGCGACCACCGCCAGAACGGCAAGCCCGCCTTGGTGGGAGTGGAGGAGAACCGATGACGGCCAAGCTGGGCGTCTCCGCCCTTGTCGTGCTGTTCCTGGCCGGCCTGTGGCTGGTCGCGGCGCCGTTCGCGGTGGGCTACCAGCCCAGGGGCGCGGCCTACGCCGACGCGACGGTCAACGATCTGTGGGTCGGCGGCGCGCTGGCCGGCGTCTCCTTCGTGGCCATCGTGATCTACGCCGCCGACGCGCTGCGCGAGCTCGCCGGCCGCGGCAAGCACGTCGCCGACGGCTGACGTGCGAGGCATGCCGTGTACGGCGGTAGCACAGACGACCGGTGGGAGCCCCTCCTAGGCAGGCTCCCCAGCGAGCAGTTCGAGATCGGCAAAGACGGCACCGGGCTGCTGGTGGTCGGCTTCGACGGATCTGGCCCGAGCCGCAACGCGCTCGCGTACGCGGCCGGGCTCGCCCGGCGGGACAACGCCGCGCTGCTCATCGCGTTCGTGGAGACGCTCACCAGCGCCACGTTGTGGTTCTTCGCAGGCTCACCGATCATCCCCGACTCGGCCGGAGACCTGACCGAGGATCTGCGGAGCGAGCTGAGCGGGGTCGGCGTTCCGTGGCGGTTCGTCATGGTGCGGGGTGACACGGCGCGTGAGCTGGAAACACTCGCGGACTCCTGCATGGCCGACGCCATCGTGGTGGGCCGGTCCCGCTCGCTGTGGCACACGTTCGGCGGCTCGGTGGCCGTGGGGCTGGCCAGGCGTGCTCGCCGTACCGTGCTGATCGTGCCCTGACCTCGCCTCGCCGATACCGCCCTGACCTCGTAGGACGTCGCGTAGGGTGGCCGCATGAAACGTACTGCCGCTGCGTTCGTGGTGTTCGCGTCCGTTTCGTGCGGCGGGCAGGCGCCGGTCGCCTCACAGGCGCCGCCTGAGGTCCAGCCCCAGGCGCTGACCCAGCCGCCGGTGCCCGCGACGCCCACCCCGACGGCGAAGACCACCGGGCCACCGAAGTTCACCGCCAAGGTCACCAAGATCTCGCGCAGCCGCCTGCCCTACTCGTGGAAGCCCGGCTGCCCGGTCTCCTACCAGGACCTGCGCCTGATCACGATGACGTACTGGGGCTTCGACGACAAGGCGCACACCGGTGGTGAGCTGGTCGTGCGCAAGACCGTCACCGACGACGTCGTCAAGGTCTTCGGGAAGCTGTACGCCATGCGCTACCCGATCAAGCAGATGCGGCTCGTCGACGTCTACAAGGGCGACGACTACGACTCGATCGACGCCGACAACACCTCGGCCTTCAACTGCCGCGCCGCCACTGGGTCCAGCAACTGGTCCAACCACGCGTACGGCGAGGCGATCGACATCAACCCGCGCGAGAACCCGTACGTCACCGCGAGCGGCAGCACTGCCCATCAGAACGCCAAAAAGTTCGCCAAGCGCCCCGCGAAGGGCGAGGGCGTGATCAACCCGGGCGACCGGGTCGTCAGGGCCTTCGCCTCGGTGGGCTGGGGCTGGGGCGGTGCCTGGTCGGGCACCAAGGACTTCCAGCACTTCAGCCGCAACGGCCGGTAGCGACTCCGGGCTGACAGAATCAGATCATGGCGGCGAAGGACGGCGACGGTTGGACCCAATGCGAGCGCGGTCACCGGCACTGGGGGCTGCACGGGGCCTCGGGGCTCCTGGCCGTACACCATGACGAGCGCGGCATGCCGTACGTACTCATGCAGAAGCGGGTCTGGTGGAGCCACCACGGCGGCACCTGGGGGCTGCCGGGAGGCGCGCGCGACAGCCACGAGGACGCCGTGACGGGCGCGCTGCGCGAGGCGCACGAAGAGGCGTCCGTACGCGGCGACGAGCTGCGCGTGCAGGGTGTCTACCTGGACGATCACGGCGGGTGGGCGTTCGAGACCGTGATCGCCGAGTCGGCCGAGCTGCTGGCCGCGGCGCCCGCCAACAACGAGAGCACCGAGCTGCGCTGGGTGCCGCTGCCCGAGGTCAAGGCCAGGAAGCTGCACCCCGGGTTCGCCGAGTCGTGGGACAAGATCCAGCCGGAGCTCACCCCCGAGACGCTGGTGCTCGACGTCGCCAACATCGTCGGCGCCCGCGCCCAGCACGGCTGGTGGAGGGACCGGCTCGGCGCGGCGACGCGGCTGCTGACCGACGTCGCGGGGCTGCGGCTGGCGCATTCCGTGCTCGCGCAGTGGTACCCGCGGATCGTGGCGGTCGTGGAGGGCGCCGCGAAGAGCGCGCCGGCCGTGCCCGGTATCCAGGTGGTGGCCGCGACGGGCAGCGGCGACGACGCGATCGTGGACGTCGTACGGCAGGCGCGGCCGTGGGAACGCGTGCTCGTGGTGACGGCGGACCGGGGGCTGAAGGAGCGCGTCAGCAAGCTGGGAGCCACGACCGTGGGCCCCAAGTGGCTGCTGTCACAGCTGGACGATTAGACCGCCAGTCACGGCTGGGCGGTCAGGACGCTGTCGAAGGCGGCCTTCAACCCGGTCACGTCGAGGACCCGACGCAACACACCCTGCACGCCCGTGAGCTCGAGCGACCCGCCGCGCTCACCCGCCTTGCGCTGATGCTCGACCAGCACCCACAACCCGCTGGAATCGCAGAACGCCAGGGCGGCCGTGTCGATGACGATCGAGACGTGACCTGCGGCGATGAGCTCACCCATGACCTGCTTGAGCTGGGGCGCGGTGAGCTTGTCGAGATCACCGCGCAGGCGCACACTCGCCGTGCCGTCGGCCCGTTCCACCTCGACGTTGAGATCCGCCACCTCCTGAACGTACACCGCCGTCACCACAGCCGCTATCGTGGTGTGCGCACTGGAGGGTTCGCATAGTGGACGAGTGCAGCCGCCTTGAAAGCGGCCAGGTCAGCGATGGCCTCGTGGGTTCGAATCCCACACCCTCCGCCACCCTTCAGGGTCCCGTCATTGCCGCGTGCGTCGCCTCGGTCTACCGCCCGCTCCGCGCGCACCCCCACGCCAAGCTCTACTTAGACGGGCGCGAACGGGTACTACCTACAGTGACCATGCATGACCTCCAGAACGACGACGTCGATCGGCCCAAGCGGCGGTACGTCACCGCGGCCTACAAGCCGCGCATTCTGGAGGAGTACGACGTGGGCGCTGGGACGCGGTCGGCGCCTCCCTCGGCGACCTTCTCGCAGGAATAGCCGCGGCGACGCGAATGGCGCGCCTCATGGGAAAAGGCCACGCCGGACGACAGCGCGCTGGGCGCGCCCAGGCTCGGCGCAATCCGACGAAGAAGCCGCGCTCGGTCGCCCGGAATCCCACCTGGACGTGGGATATCACGAACCAATCTCCTCACGGTACGTCGTGCGGCAACGACAATCCGTACATCGATGCGCTGTTTATAACACCGAAATGCTGTCCTGCGTTTCCGGAGAAGTCCGGCTCTCTCGAAGATGCGAGAAATTCCGTGAGCCGCAACACACCGGCTCAACAGATGAAAGACAGGAACCCCTTCGATGCCCTCACCCGCCGCCCGCGTTCGCGCTGCCCGCGCTCACTCCCCCCGTGCGGCGAATCCGTCGCCGACGCAGGCGGCCAACTGCAGGTAGGCCTCCCTGGTCGGTTCCTGGAGCCGCTCGAGGTCGATCTCAGCGCCCTCCTCCAGATGCGGGTCGTACGGCACGCGGATCACCGCACGGCACCTCGCGGCGAAGTGGGCCTCCAGCTTCGAGATGTCGACCGCCGACTTCGACCGCGGACGGACGCTGCAGAGCACCACGGTCGCGTCCCTGACCAGGTTGCCGTAGTGGTGCGCCTCCAGCCAGTCGAGCGTCGCCGACGCTGCCCTGGCGCCGTCCACCGACGGCGAGCTGACCAGCACGATCTGGTCGGCGAGGCCGAGCACGCCGCCCATCGCCGAGTGGAGCAGGCCGGTGCCGCAGTCGGTGATGCAGATCGAGTAGAAGTTCTCCAGCACCTGCGAGACGGCCTGGTAGTCAGAACCGCTGAACGCCTCGGACACCGATGGGTCGCGGTCCGACGCGAGCACCTCCAGCCGCGAAGGCGCCTGCGAGGTGAACGCCCTGATGTCCACGTACCTCTTGACCTGGTCGCTCTCGTTGAGCAGGTCGCGTACGGTCGCCGAGGTCTCCAGGGTGAGCTTGTCGGACAGCGTCCCGCGGTCGGGGTTGGCGTCGACCGCGATCACCCGGTCGCCGCGCATCGCGGCGAGGGTGGCGCCCAGGCCGACCGTGGTCGTGGTCTTGCCCACGCCGCCCTTGAGACTCAGTACGGCCACGCGGTGGTGGCCGGTGGCGACCGGGGTGCGGGCCCTGGTCAGGAGTTCGCGGCGGCGACGGACCTCTGGCGGCTCACCCGGCTTGATCCAGCCACCCGACGCCTTGTAGATCAGGCGGCGCCAGCCCTTGGAGGGGGCGTTGCGGCGGCCTCGGAGGAGCGACTCGGGGTCGAGGCTGTCCGCCGTGGGCTTGCCGGTGATCGGGGGGCGGGGCGGGGCGTTGAAGACCGGCACGGGGGCCGGGCGACGGCGCGGGGCGGGGGGTTCGTCGAAGGTGGGCGGCTCGTCGAAGGTGAGCGGCTGCTCGTAGGCGCGGTCCTGGTCGTAGGAGCGCGGCTGGTCGAAGGCACGGTCCTGGTCGTACGAGCGCGGCTCGTCGAAGGCCCTGGGCCGCGGCTTCGGCTCATCGAACGAACGGGACGGCGGCTCGTCGAACGAACGGGACGGCGGCTTCGGCTCATCGAACGAACGGGACGACGGCTTCGGTTCGTCGAAGTCGAAGGCGCGGGGCGGCGGCTCGTCGAGAGTCCGCGACTCCTCGAAGGCGGGCGGCTTCTCCGCGGCCGGTGGCTTGTCGAAACTCAGCGGCAGGTCGAAGCTCGGCGGCTTGTCCAGGGCCGACGGTTGGTCGAAGGCCGACGGCTTGTCCAAAGCCGACGGCTTCTCGAAGCTCGACGGCTTGTCGAAGCTCGGCAGTTTGTCGAAGCTCAGCGGCTTGTCGAAGGTCAGCGGGACCTCCAGCCGTGGCTCCGTGGCGTCCTCGGCGGGCGGCTCGAAGGTGCCCAGAGCGGGCTCCTCGGCAGTCTCCACCGGGCGCGGCTCGTCGAACGTCTCCGTGGGACGCGGCCACTCCAACGGCGCGGGCCAGGAGGACTTCGTCTCCTCCTCCTGCTCCGGCTCCTCCGCCGCCGGCTTCTTCTCCGGCTTCGGGAAGGACAGCAGCGAGTAGGAGTCGGTGTCGTCGGGCCGGGGCAGCGGCTTGAGCGGCGCCAGGAACCCGTCGTCGGCCTTGCCCAGGCTCGCCGGCGGAGTGACGGGCGCCGGTTCGTCCTTCGTACCGGCCGCCTCCTCGGTAAGCTCCTCCGCGGGCGGAGTGCCGTACACCGAGTCGACCGCGGCCCTGAACAGTGGCGTCGGCGACTCATGCTGAGTCGGCACCGAGAGCCAAGGGTCCTGGGGGTACGGCGAAGCGACGGAGTCCTCCGAGGCAGAGGCGCTGACCGAGATCGGAGCTTCTTCCGTCTCCTTGATCGCGTCCAGCCAGGCCAGCTGTTCCTCGAGAGATTCCTCTC
This sequence comes from Nonomuraea sp. NPDC049269, assembly GCF_043197155.1. NCBI lineage: Bacteria > Bacillati > Actinomycetota > Actinomycetes > Streptosporangiales > Streptosporangiaceae > Nonomuraea > Nonomuraea sp. NPDC049269. The sequence goes on along the minus strand of NZ_JBICSO010000002.1, from coordinate 277,999 downwards.
GATCGTGTCTTGCCACCGTGTTTCTCCCCCTGGTGGGTGTAAAGGGGCAGCAAATACATTGCAGGTTAACGTCATCTGTATCGGCAGAGGTCGTCAACCTACAACTTCCTTGCCCGGCTACGGTGGTTGGCATGCGAGCCATCGAGATCACCAGGCCGGGACCACCCGAGGTTCTGGAGTGGCATGAGGTGCCGGATCCGCGTCCCGAGCGGGGCGAAGTCCTCATCGAGGTGACGGCCGCCGGGCTGAACCGGGCCGACGTCCACCAGCGTCAGGGATTTTACGATCCGCCGCCCGGCGCGCCTTCGTACCCGGGGATGGAGGCTTCGGGCGTGGTGGTCGAGATCGGCGAGGACGTGGAGCGTTTCACCCCGGGTGACGAGGTGTGCGCGCTGCTGGCCGGGGGCGGCTATGCCGAGCGGGTGGCCGTGCCGTGGCAGCAGGTCATGCCCGTTCCCGAAGGCGTGACGCTGGTCGAGGCGGCCGGGCTGCCCGAGGTGGCGTGCACGGTCTGGTCCAACGTGTTCATGACCGGGCGGCTGCGGCGCAGCGAGACGCTGCTGGTGCACGGCGGGGCGAGCGGGATCGGGACGTTCGCGATCCAGCTGGCCAAGGCGTTCGGGTCGCGGGTCGTCACGACGGCCGGGTCGGAGGCGAAGCTGGCCCGCCTCAAGGAGCTGGGCGCCGACGAGGCGATCAACTATCGCGAAGAGGACTTCGCCGAGCGGGTGACGGCCGATGTGATCCTCGACATCATGGGCGCCAAATACCTGTCCAGAAATATCCGGGCACTCCGTACGGGCGGCCGGTTGGTGATCATCGGGCTGCAAGGCGGCGCCAAAGCCGAGCTCGATCTGGGCGCCCTGCTCACCAAGCGAGCGGCCGTCCACGGCACCACGCTGCGCGCCCGCCCGGTCGACGAGAAGGGCGTCATCGTGCGCGGCGTCGTCGACAACGTCTGGCCGTTGGTCAGCGCCGGGGCGGTGCGACCCGTGGTGTACGCGGAGGTGCCGATGGCGCAGGCCGCGGAGGCCCACCGAATGTTGGAATCGGGAGAGCACATAGGCAAAATCCTGCTAGTACGGTGAGTGCTATGAATGCTGAGGACAACAACACCCCCCACATCGTGGTGGTGGGCCCGGACTTCCAAGGTCAGGGCGATAGCGGCGAAGACGAGCGATCGGTCACGAACCTCGTCGAACAGCCCGCCAAGGTGATGCGCATCGGCAGCATGATCCGGCAGCTTCTCGAAGAGGTCCGGGCGGCCCCTCTGGACGAGGCCAGCCGTAAGCGGTTGAAGGAGATCCACGAGTCGTCCATCAAGGAGCTCGAGGACGGCCTGGCGCCCGAGCTCGTCGATGAGCTGGAGCGACTGTCGCTGCCCTTCACCGACGAGAACGGCACCCCGCCCAGCGAGGCCGAGCTGCGCATCGCGCACGCCCAGCTCGTGGGATGGCTCGAAGGCTTGTTCCACGGCATCCAGACGACGCTGTTCGCGCAGCAGATGGCGGCCCGTGCCCAGTTGGAGCAGATGCGCAGGGCGCTGCCCGGTGTGCCCCACGACGACATGCAGCGGCCGCCCGGCGGCTCGGGCCCTTACCTGTAGAGCCGCTCGAGTACGCGCGCGACCCCGTCCTCGTTGTTGGCCGCCGTCACATGGTCCACGGCGGCCAGCACGGCGGGGTGCGCGTTGGCGACCGCGTAGGACGTGCCTGCCCAGCCGAGCATGGGCAAGTCGTTTGGCATGTCACCGAACGCCACCACCTGTGATGGTTTGATCTCGTGCTGTTCGGCGAGCGCGGCCAGGGCGGTGGCCTTCGTGACGCCGTGCGCACTCATCTCGATCAGCCCCCTGCCGCTGGAGTGCGTGGCGGTCACCAGGTGTCCCACGAGCCCGTGCACGGCCTCGTGCAGGGGGTCCGGAGCCATGCGCGGGTGCATGGCCAGCAGCTTGGCGCAGGGCCGCGAGGTCAGTGTCGCCGCGCCCACGCGAAGGCCGCCGATGGCCTTGCTGTCCCATCCGCCGAGTGGGAAATCGGACTCATGCGCAAAACCACCTTCATACTCGACCGAAAAAGCGAGTTCGGGCACGTTCGCTCTTAGCTGAGCGACGACTTGCTCCAGTACCTCCACCTCGATGAGGTGAGATTCCACTATCCGTTCGGTATGCAGATCGTAGATCAACGCACCGTTTGCACAGATTGCCAACCCTCGGTGACGCACCGCACCCGCCACGCTGCTCATCCATCTAGGTGGACGGCCCGTGACGAACACGAGGACGGCACCAGTTTCTTCGACTCTCGCGAACGCCGCGGCGGTGCGGGGAGAGACGGTTCCGTCGGTGCGCAGAGCGGTTCCGTCGAGGTCGGTGGCCACTAGGCGCGGCGCGGCAAGGGTTCGCATAACACGTTCCAGTTTGCCCGGTGATGCCGCCGGCCAGAAATCTTCCTAGGGACGGGAACACCAACGCGCCAGAATGGTGTTAGATGTGATGGCGTTGTATTAGCTGATCCCGTAGTGAAAACCAGCATGACTTTGTCTGAGCCACCCCGGGTGCTTGCTGTACGACACACCGGGACTCGCGAGGTGCGGGTCCCATAGATTCACATCCTGAGGGAGAGCTTTTATGGCTCAGGGAACCGTCAAGTGGTTCAACGCCGAGAAGGGCTTCGGCTTCATCGCCCCGGACGGCGGTGCGCCGGACGTGTTCGTGCACTTCTCCGAGATCGTCGGCAACGGCTACCGCAGCCTTGAAGACGGCCAGCGGGTCGAGTTCGAGATCACGCAGGGACAGAAGGGGCCGCAGGCCTCCCAGGTCCGTGCCATCTGACCTGTAGCAGCGAGACAGACCGGGGTTCGCTTCCAGCGGGCCTCGGTCTTTCGCGTCTCCGGACGTTCGGCTGTCACTCTCCGTACAACGTCCGTCAAAAGCCCGCCCGCCGCGTTCCGAACAGTGGTGACAGATCGGTCACGGGTGTGACTCAACTCACATAGCCCCTGAACCATCGATCTTCCACGACCATCGACCGATATATGAGGTACGCGTGGTTGTGTCACCCTGCGACGTTGGTCGCGGTGTTCGTGCTGCTGCTCAACGACCACCTGCTCAAGCAGGTCTGGCCCGGATTCGTCACCGGCAAGCTCAGTGACGTGGCCGGGCTCGTCGTGGCGCCGCCACTGGTGGCGCTGGTCCTCGCCCGGCGGGCCGATCTCGGGGCCGTGCTGGTCACCGGGGTGCTGTTCGCGTTCGTGAAGACGACGGACGCGGGGGCTGAGGGGGCTTCCCAGGTGTGGAGTCTGGTGGCCGGGCCGTCGCGAGTCCTGGCCGATCCTACGGATCTGCTCGCGTTGCCCGCGCTCGGATTGGCCTGGTGGGCTCGCCGGAGAAGTCTCTCCATGTGTCCGGCAGGGCTCTCAGAGGGTCCAAGAGCGTCTCTGCGGCCCCCGGCGGGACTCTGGCGGCTTCCCGGGCTTTCAGGGCGTCTGACCGCGTTCTCGGAGCGTCTCACTGGATTCCCCCGGCGTCTGACGGGGTTCGGGGAGCGGTGGCGGGTGTTGGTCGTCGTGCCGCTGGCGGTGTTCGCGGTGGCGGCGACGGCTGCCGATACACGGTCTACCTCCGTACAGGTCGACGGGGATCGGGATTCCGTGCAGGTGGACGGGGAGCGGATCGTCGTGCTGGTGCGCGGCGGCGGCCCGGGAGGCCTGACCGGGATGTCCTCCGTGGACGGGGGCGCCACCTGGTCCGCCTACTACGGGAGGCCGGCGCGGCTGCCCCAGACCGCCGCCTGCGTGCCCCGGCAGCCGCAGCGGTGCTACCGGGTGCTTCCACTTCCCGAGCGGCCGGCGGTCGCCCAGTCCGATGACGGAGGCAAGACATGGCGGGACTCCTGGACCCGGCCGGAGGACGCCAGGTCGGTCAGGCGGCGCGACGCGGGCTCCATGGCCGCGCTGAGTGCGCTGGCCGTACAGGCTCGGCCCGAGGGGCATGTCGTGGTCGTCGCCAACGGGCTCGACGGCGTGCTCGTACGGGACGTCTCCGGGACGTGGCGATGGCAGAGATGGCCGGAGCCGCTCTCGGCCCCTATGAACGACGCGGTGAACACCGATCCTGAGCAGCATGTGGCGCTGATTCTCGCCGCCCTGATGCTGCTCTCCGCCGCCGGGGCGGGGTTGCGGCGGCTCAGCGGCGTCTACACCGTCTCCGCGTTGGTGGTGTGTACGGGTCTGTACGCCATGTTCGACTCGGGCAGCGATACGTCGTTGTTGTGGGGCATCGATCCGATCAGCCTGGTCATGGGCTTGGCCATGACGCTGATCGGGGCGCTGGTGTGCCTCGGCCTCGCCATCGCCGGGCAGGCCAGGGGCGCGGCGGTGGCCGTCGGCTTCGGGGCGGCGCCGCTGGTGTACGCGACCGTGTACGTGCCCTTCTACGGCTGGGCGCAGGGGGCGCCGGACTCGTACGGCGTCGCGGTAGGGCTCGCCGTCGTGCTGACCGCGTGTGTGGTGACGGCGAGCGGCGCGCTCATCAGACACGCCACCCACTCCCGGACGGCCGACACGACCATGACCGGCTCAAACCACTAGTGGTTTGAGCCGGCGCGGTCTACTACTTGGACGGCTCCAGGATGTCGAGGCCGACGAAGGGGCGCAGCGCCTCGGGGACCACTACCGAGCCGTCGGCCTGCTGGTGGTTCTCCAGGATCGCGACGATCCAGCGGGTGGTCGCCAGCGTGCCGTTGAGCGTGGCCAGGTGCTGGGGCTTGCCGTCCTTGTCGCGGTAACGGACGCCAAGCCTGCGGGCCTGGAACTCGGTGCAGTTGGAGGTGGAGGTCAGCTCGCGGTAGCGCCCCTGGGTGGGGATCCACGCCTCGCAGTCGAACTTGCGCGCCGCCGACATCCCGAGGTCGCCCGCCGCCGTGTCGATGACGCGGTAGGGCACCTCGATCTTGGCGAGCATGTCCCGCTCCCAGGCGAGCAGCCGCTGGTGCTCCTCGCGCGCCTCCTCGGGCCGTACGTAGGAGAACATCTCCACCTTGTCGAACTGGTGGACCCGGATGATGCCCCGGGTGTCCTTGCCGTAGGAGCCGGCCTCGCGGCGGAAGCACGACGACCAGCCCGCGTAGCGGAGCGGCAGCTCGTCGCCGCCGAGGATCTCCTGGGCGTGGTAGCCCGCCAGCGCCACCTCCGAGGTGCCGACCAGGTAGAGGTCGTCCTCGGGGAGGCGGTAGATCTCCTTGTCGTGGGCCACGTGGAAGCCGGTGCCCTGCATGGTCTCCGGCTTGACCAGCACCGGAGTGATCATCGGGGTGAACCCGTTGGCGATCGCCTGCTGCATGGCCATGTTGAGCAGGCCGAGCTGCAGGCGCGCGCCGACGCCCTTGAGGAAGAAGAACCGCGAGCCGGACACCTTGGCGCCGCGCTCCATGTCGATGGCGCCGAGCTGTTCGCCCAGCTCCAGGTGGTCCTTCGGCTCAAAGTCGAACACGCGGGGCGTGCCATGGGTTTCGAGCACGACGTAGTCGTCCTCGCCGCCGTGTGGCGCGTCCTCGTCGACGATGTTGGGCACCGACTGCACGAGCTCGTCGAGCTCGGCGCCCAGCGTCTCGGCCTCCGCCTCGGCGGCCTTGACCTGGCCGGCCAGGTCCTTGGCCCGCTGGAGCAGCTCGGCCTTCTCCTCGCCCTGCGCCCTGGAGACCGACTTGCCCAGACTCTTCTGCTCGGCGCGCAGGGACTCGAACGAGGTCAGCGCGGCGCGGCGGCGCTCATCGAGGTCGAGCAGCGTGTCGACGATGGAGTCGTCCTCGCCGCGGGCACGCTGCGAGGCCCGTAGCCGGTCGGGATTCTCACGAAGGGTACGCAGGTCAATCACGGATAAAGGCTACCGGCGCCCGGTGACCGCCCGCCTCCGGATTAGACGCGTCCGGCCCGGATTCGGGCCAGCCAGTCTCCCGCCTCGGCGAACTCCGGGTCGGCCGTGCCCTTCTTGATCTGCGGAGCGACGCCGTCGGCACGCGGGTAGCTGCCCAGGAAGCGCACCTCGTCGCAGATGCGATGCAGCCCGGAAATGGCCTCACCGACGCGGGCGTCGGCGACATGACCCTCGAAGTCGAAGTGGAAGAAGTAGCGGCCGATGCCGTTGCCGGTCGGCCGCGACTCGATGCGGGTCAGGTTGACCCCGCGTACCGAGAACTCCGTCAGCATCTCCAGCAGCGCGCCCGGGTGGTCGTCTGCCAGGAACACCACGAGCGAGGTGCGGTCGGTGCCGGTCGGCTCGGGCAGCGCGCCCGCGCGGCTCACCCGTACGAACCTCGTCACGGTGTCGTTGCGGTCGCCGATGTCGTCGGCGAGCTCCACCAGCCCGTAGTGCTCGCCCGCGATGCGCGCGGCGATGGCCGCGTCGTACGGCGAGCCGGGCAGCGAGACCTCCTGGGCCGCGGCGGCCGTCGAAGGCGCCGCCACCACGACCGCGTCGGGCAGCTCCCGAGCGCAGAACGCGCGGCACTGCGTGATGGCCGCCGGATGCGTGTAGATCCGCTTGATGTGCACGATCTCGGTGTCGGGCCTGGCCAGCAGCGAGAAGCGTACCGGAAGCAGCAGCTCCGCCGTGATCAGCAGCGGCTCGCCCCAGGCGAACTCGTCGAGGGTCGTCGTGATCGCGCCTTCGATCGAGTTCTCCAGCGGGACGACCGCGCCGTCGGCCTCGCCATTGCGGGCGGCGGACAGGGCGGCGCCGACGTTGGCACAGGGCAGGCGGTCGGCTTCGGGCTCCAGGAGTCGCAGGGCCTCTTCGGTGAAGGTGCCCTCCGGTCCGAGATAGGCGAGTCTGGGCATGCGTACAAAGTATCCGCAGGTTACCGCGTGGCGTATGAACCTTTACTCACACGGAAATCTCGCAGTCGAGCCCTCTTCACCATCTGCCGGCCTGAGCGTCTATCAGCGGGCCGTGGCCCAGCCGGGCGGCTCGCACCGCCTGCTCCTCCTCCGGCGACAGCGGCTCCTCCCCCTTGCCGCTCACCACCGGCCGCACATAGGTGCGGGTCTCGGACCGGCCGTTGATCGAGGTCAGCACGATGCCGTCGCCCAGTCCGTTGATCATCGCGATCGAGAACGACAACCTCCCGGTCATCTCCTCAAGCGCGTCGTAACGGCACACGGCCACGTCGCGGATGGCCTTGAGATCGCCCTTGCCCTCGCTCGTCCGCCTGACCAGTTGCTGCCGGCATTCGTCGAGCGCGGTCCTGGCCTCCTTGAGCGCCCGAAAGCCGATGCAGACGCCGCTCACCCCGGCAACGAGACCCACCATAACCCATACGGTAATCAGCACGTAACAGAGAGTAATGGATCGTCAAGCCAGGTCGCGCCGCCTCGGCAACCAGGCGACCAACAACCAGACCAGCCCCAGCGCCCCCAGCCCGAACCCGTCCTGCACGATCTTGTCGAGCACCGGCACGCCCGCCACCTTCAACGCCACGCCCCACCAGGGGATGGGCAGCACGTAGTACAACCACACCCCCACGGCCACCCGCACCCTGACCGGATCCCGCCCGTCACCCACGATGGCCCCCAGCACCACGACCACCCAGGCGAGATGGTGGATCCAGGCGACCGGCGACAGCAGCACGGCCATGAGCCCGACCAGCGCGACGGCGGTCATCGGATCCTTGGCCTGGTACGCGTCACGCGCGCCGCGGAAGCCGTACCAGCCCACGACCGCCACCAGGCCGATCCAGAGCACGGACGTCACCGTGTCGTTCATGTAAAGGCGGATCAGCATGCCGCGGATCGACTGGTTGGTGGTGGCGGCGTTCGCGCCGAGCCGTTCGGGATCGAACAGCGCGGAGAACCAGAAGCCGGCCGCGTCGTGCGGGATCACCAGGAACGGCAGCAGCGTGAGCAGCGCCGCGGCGAACGCCGCCATGAAGAACGTCCGCCACTGCCGCGTCACCAGCAGGTAGATCAGGAAGACGCCCGGCGTGAGCTTCACCGCCGTGGCCAGCCCGATCAGGAACCCCCGCGGCCACCACGGCCGCCTGGCCACACAGTCGACCAGGCACAACGCGACCAGCAGAATGTCCACCTGCCCGAACCGGACCTGGTCCCGAATGGGCATCAGATAGGCGCAGGCCACCATGAGGAAGGCAAAGACCCACGGCGCGTACCGCTTCACCCCTCCGAGCACCCCTCTGAAGGAGTACGCCACCACGATGGCGAGCGACACGAAGACCCCGGCGGTCCACACCCACTGGGCGGTGTCCCAGGACATCTTGGCCAGCAGGACGGCCAGCATCGCCGCGATCGGCGGGTAGGTGAACGGCAGCAGTTGAGGCGCGGGCGTGGCGAACTCGTAGACGGGCCGGCCTTCGAGGAGCATCTGCCCGCCGGTCCGGTACACATCCAGATCGACCAGCCGCTGATCGTCGGGATTCGTCAGCCACTGCTGCACCAGCGGTGCGACGGCCACCGCGATGACCAGGACGGCAACCGCCCACGCCCACCACTGCCGCCGGATCGTCGTCGCCCTGCCACCTGTCACGGTGAGGCACGTTACCGTGGCTGTTGTTGATCGAGCGCGTCGTACTGGGGGTCCCGCACATGCAGCACGCCACCTTCAGCGCGCCCTCACACGTCCTTGCCGCGCTGCTCCGTCGCCGTTCGGCCACACACATCCTTGCCGCGCTGCTCCTCACCACCGTTCTGGCAGCCCTCTTCGGTGCGAGCCCGGCCGCTGCGGCAACGCCCACCGGTCGTGTGGAGGCGGCGACCTCCGTGCGTGGTCGGGTGGCCCTCATCGGGGTGCCGGGGCTCCAGTGGAGTGACCTGGACGAAACCCGTACCCCCAACCTGTGGAAGCTGGTCTCCCAGGGCGGCTCCGCGTCGCTTTCCACGCGGGCTGTGCCACCGCCCGACCGTGGCGTCACCTGCCCGATGGCCGGGTGGCTGACCGTGTCGGCGGGCCAGCGGTCCGGCACGGCAGGGCGTGGCTGTGCGGCGATTCCGGTGCCCCGGGGTGCCGGTGAGGGCGCCACGGTTCCGGGCTGGTCGGCGCTGGTCGCGTATCAGGCCGACACCGGGTACGACGCGCGGCTCGGCACGCTGGGCGGGCTGGTGACGTCCTCGGGCGGCAAGGTCGCCGCCATCGGCCCCGGCGCCGCGTTGGGCGCTGCCGATACGACCGGAAAAATCGCCAAATATGCCGATACTCCGGAGGCTCTCGGCGACCCCACTCCGTACAACCTGATCGTCATGGACGCCCCCGACCTCGCCGCCGCCTGGGCCCGTCAGCCGCTCGACGAGTACGGCGTGCCGACCCCTCTCCCCACCGCGACGAGACAGGCCGCCGTCGCGCAGGCGGATCGCCGCATCGGCGCCCTGCTCGGCAACCTGCCGAACGATACGACCGTCCTGGTGGCGGGCGTCTCCGACATCACCACGAACCCCCACCTCCACGTCGCCATCGCCACCGGCCCCTCCCCGAGCGGCCGGCCGTACCTGCACGGCTACCTGACGGCGACCTCCACCCGCCAGGACGCCCTGGTCACGATCACCGACCTCACCGCCACCGTGATCCAACTGCTGGACCTGGAGGCGCCCCGCGAGGTGGTCGGGCGCGCCTGGCAGAGCGACGTCACGGAGGCCCCGGCCACACCCGCCGACACGGTCAACGAGCTGTCGGACAGTGATCTGGCCAGCCAGGTGCTTCGGGAGGTTCGCGGCCCGTTCTTCGCCGTGTTCGTGACGGTCCAGCTGGTCTTCTACGCCTTCTCCGCCCTGGCCCTCCGCCGCCGTCGCCGCTCCGCCGGGGCTGGACAGACCCCCACCCCGACCACCGACCGTCCTGAAGGCTCTAACGGCCCTGAGGGCGGGGAGGGCGCTGACGGGATCGAAAGTGCCGCTCCCGCCCGGCCTGCGCCTGCCGGATCCACACCAACGGGCGCCTCGACCGGAGAAGCCGCACCCGCAGGAACCGGTTCCGCAGGTAGCTCGTCCGGCGAGACGGCTGCTGTAGGAGCCGCGTCTGCGATGCACATCTCTGCGGAGAGTCGCGGTGACATCGATGGTGCCGGTGCCGGCGCCGGTGCCGGTGATGTCGATGATGCCGGTGCCGTTGGTGCCCATGGTGCCGGTGGGCCGTCAGCGTCGGGGCCGGTGCCGGCGAGTGCTTCTCGGCTGCTGGCGGTTGTGCAGGTGGTGGCCGTGGTCAGTGGGGCCATTGCCGTCTCCACGTTCCTCGCGCAGTTGGTGCCGTGGTGGGCCCTGCCTTCGCCGATGTTCGGCGTCATCGTGACCATCCTCGCCATCGCCGGGTTGATCACCGGGCTGGCGTTCGCCGGGCCGTGGCGGGCGCACGTGCTCGGGCCTCTTGCCGTGGTCGCCGGCATCACCTCCGTCGCTCTGCTTGTCGACGTCATGACCGGGTCGACGTTGCAGGTCAATGCGGTGACCGGGTATGAGCCCGTCACCGGGGGGCGGTTCTACGGGTTTTCCAACATCGCCTTCGCCGTCTACTCGACGGGGACCGTGCTCGGGCTGGCGGGGGTCGCCCAGTGGCTGCTCAAGCGGGGGGTGTCGAGGTTTGTCACGGTGCTGGTGTGTGGCGCGTATGGGGCGTTGGCGGTGTTCGCGGATGGGTGGCCGTCGTGGGGGGCGGACTTCGGTGGGGTGCCGGCCTTTGTGATCGGTTTGGCGGTCTTCCTCATCCTGCTGGCCGGGCGGCGGGTCTCGATCACGAAGCTACTGCTGGTCGGGGTGGCGGGAGCCGTCCTCATCGGGGGCATCTCCCTCTTCGACTGGCTGCGGCCGGCGGCGCAGCGCACTCACCTGGGCAATTTCGTGCAGCAGATCATCGACGGTCAGGCGTGGACCGTGGTCTGGCGCAAGTTCAGCGCGATGATCGGCGTCACCGTCGGGAACTGGTCTCTCACGCTGCTCTCGCTGGTCGCGCTCGCGTTCCTCTTCTGGGTGCTCAATCGGCCGTCGCGCTGGGGTGCTCCCGCGCTCGGTCAGGCGTACGCGCTCGCGCCGACGCTCCGGGCGGGGCTGTTCGGGGCGCTCACGTGCGCTTTCATCGGGTTTCTCATCAACGACTCGGGCATCGCCATCCCGGCCATGGCACTCACGGTGGCGGTGCCGTTGACGCTCGCGGCTTCGGTACGCGCCCTGCAGCTCGCCACGCCCACCACACCAGAGCAGCGGTCAGCGCGATCAGTGCCCACGGGGCGATCCGCGACCTGACGACCGTACGGAGCCAGTCGAGGTCCTGAGGCATGACGTGGTCGAGGACGCGGGCGGGCAGGTAGGCGAGGGAGAGTATGAGCAGGTGCGTGATCAGCAGCCCGTCGAGCGCCGACGCCCCGACCAGGGCGAGCACCCCGAAAGCCAGCCCGTCGTACCAGGGCAGGATGTACGGCGTCGCGAACAGGTAGGCGATGACGATCACGACGGCGACCACAGGGGCGCTCAGCCCGGCCGACCCGGGAGAGGCGAGCGGGTGCGGTGAGCCCGAGGCGTGGAGTCTGGACATCAGGCGGAACAGCGACCAGGCCACAAGGGCGAGCACGAGCAGCGAGCCGATCTGGATCTCGCCCCGGTAGGCGCTGCCCTCGCCGATGATCGACTGCAGCCGCCCCTGGACGAGTTTCCAGAACGAGGCCAGTGAGATCGACTTGCTGGTGCGGGTCATCGGGCTGATCGCCTCGGAACCGACGATCACGTAGCCGACGACCACCACGGCCAGGGCGGTGCCCGCCATCAGGGCCAGGCGACCGGGCCGCCGTCGGAGCTCCCAGGCCGGGCCCAGCGCCACCAGGCCCGCGTTGATCTTCACCGCGACGCCGAGGCCGAGCAGGAGCCCGGAGCCGACCGGGCGGCCCCGGGCCAAAAGGGCGGCGACCATGCAGGCGACGGCCAGGGTGTCGACGTGCATGCCGGCGACCAACTGGTAGAGCAGCAGCGGGTTGGCCGTCCACAGCAGGGCCGCGCGCAGCCGCCGTTCGGGATCGTGTTGGGTGAAACGGTCGATCAGCAGGCCCGTCGCGATGAACGCGGCCGCGTTGACCAGGGCCAGGACGAAGATGGTCAGCCGGAGCGAGTCGCCGCCGATCCAGCTCGCCAGGGCCTGCACGGCCGTCGCCACCGGGCCGTAGACGCTCGGCTCCTCACGCCAGGGGGCTTCGACGGCGCCGGCGATGGGGTCGGCCGGCAGGTCGACGGCGCCGTGGGTGTAGGGGTTGACGCCCAACGTCACCATGCGTCCGTACGCGGCGTAGTTGAGGTGGTCGCCGGAGCCCGAGGGCGGCAGGAAGGCCAGCAGGGCGGCGGCCAGGCAGCCGAGGCGCACCAGCAGCCGGGGGTCCGGCAACCACTGACCGGCGCCCGGTGGGCCGGTGGCGAGCAAGCCGCTCGGGGACGCGCGAGTGAGCGCGAGCAGCAGACCCAGTGAGCCGAGTGCACCGAGCACGATCGCCGCTGCGGCGAGTGCCACCACGAGGTGGGGGCCGGGATCCAGGTGCAGGGAGAAGGGCGGTTGCCAGGCGGGGCCGCTCAGCGCGGGGACCATGACGGACGGGCCCAGCAGGCCGATGGCGATCGTCAGCAGGATCGAGGCGCCGATCGCCGCCGTGGCCGGCTGCGCGAGCCGGCCTGGCGCCTTTCCGCGCCGCGTCTCCGAAGTCACCCGCAAATTCCAGCACACTCGCCACGACGGTCAGGCCCGAGCTCAGCCAGCTGTGGATAACTCGGGAAGGGCGTCTGCCGAACACCTACCGCGGATACGGCAGATACGGCAGGACGATCCGAGAGCTCCGCGCGCCGTGACCCTCGTCCTCGGGCGCACCGCCGGAGTCCGCCTGGGACACGCTGCCGGAGCCTGCTTGGGACGCGCTGCCGGAGCCCGCCCGGCCTTTCACGGACGCCCCGTCGGCACCCGAGCGGCCTTTCACGGATGCGTCGTCGGCAGCCGGCCGGGCTTCGGGCACGCCACCGGCACCCGCCCGGCCTCCCATGGGCGCGCCACCGGCGCCTTCCCGGCGCCTTCGCTCCGCCGCGAGCACGATCTCCGCCACCGTCTCCTGGACGCCACCGCTGAGCTCCACGTACCGCAGCAGACCGGTACGTTCCAGAACGGTCACCAGCCGGTCTGGAGGGTTCGCCAGGATGATGCGGCCACTGCGCGTGGCCTGTACGCGCTGCAACGCCACCGCCAGCGCCCCGACCAGGGAGGAGTCGTAGAACACCAGATCAGCCAGGTCGAACACGAGAATGGGCCCCTCGGACCAGTCCCACACCTCCTGAATACGCGCGCTCAGACGCGCCCGACCGGAGTGATCCAGCTCGCCGCTCGCCCGAAGGACTGTGCAATGAACGTGGCGGATGGTGTCGATTCGCACTGCACGCGCGCTCATCGTTCCACTCACTTCCCCTAGCGTCGCCCTCCCCTCTGCCCGGGAAACGCCATGTCCAACGGTTCCGGACGGGTGAAGGCCGTCACAACACCACATGCTCAGACGACTTCGAAGGTGGCCATCATGGCCATGTCCTCGTGTTCGAGGTTGTGGCAGTGAAAGACATAGCGGCCGCGATAACCGGTGAACCGGGTGATGATCTCGACGGTCTGGGCGTCGCGCAGCTCAATCGTGTCCTTCCACTCCGGCGGCCCGGCGGGGCGCTCACCGTTGACCGACAGCACCTGGAACTGCGCCAGGTGCAGGTGTACGGGGTGGGCGACGTCGCTGGTCAGCCGCCAGATCTCGATGTCACCGAGCTTGGGCCTGGCCTCGATCCTCTCGGGGTCGAAGGGCTTTCCGTTGATCAGCCATGCACCGCCGCCGTGCATGGTGCCGCTGTTGAAGTCGAAGTCCCTGGTCACGGCGGCTTTCGACGGGTCGAGGCGGTCCACGTTCGACAGCACTTGCGGGATCGTCGACTCGTCGGCCTCGTCGCGGTCCACGACGAACCGCATCACCTTGGACTGCGGGCCCTGTCCATCCAGGTTCCGCAGCTCGATCTGGTCGCCGATCCGGTAGGCGCCGAAGTCGACGACCACGTCGGCGCGTTCGGCCGGTGCCAGCCGTACCTGCTTGGCGGCTCTGGGGGCGGCGAGCAGGCCGCCGTCGCTCGCGATGCGTACCATCGGGCCGCCCGACGACAGCGCCAGCTCGTACGTCCGCGCGTTGGAGGCGTTGAGCAGCCGCAGCCGGTAGCGGGCCCTGGCCACCCGGAGCTGCGGCCAGGGGGCGCCGTTGACCAGGATGACATCGCCCAGCACCCCGCCCATGTACGCCTCGCGCACGCCCGGCTTGCCCGGCAGGCCCGGGTACGGCATCGAGCCATCCTCGGCGAACGACCTGTCGCAGATCATCAGCGGGAGGTCGCGGTCACCGGCGGGCAACCCCAGAGCCTCCTCCGCCGGGTCCCGTACCAGGAAGAACCCGGCCAGTCCCCGCCACACCTGCGGCCCGGTGTAGTCCATCCGGTGGTCGTGGTACCAGAGCGTGGCCGCCCGCTGCCGCAACGGGAAGGTGTAGTCGCGCCGCGCGCCGGGCTGTACCAGGTCGGTGGGGTAACCGTCGGACTCCGGCGGAGTGTGCCCGCCGTGCAGGTGCAGCACGGTCGGCTGGGTGAGGCCGTTCGACAGGCGCACCACGGTCGTCTCCCCGCTGCGGGCCTCGATGGTCGGGCCGGGGAACTGCCCGCCATACCCCCAGATGGGAGTACGCAGGCCGGGCAGGATCTCCACCTCGGCGGCCTGTTCGACCAGGTCGTAGTGGCCGGGACTCGACGGCTTGGCCGGCGCGGGCACCGGCAGCGGCACCGCGAACGGCTGGGGCAGCGGCGCGCCGCTGGTCAGCAACTGAGGCTGGGGCGTGCGGGACAGCAGCGAACACCCGGGCGCCGCCGCCACCGCCGCCGCGCCCAGCCCGAGCAACCGCAACGCCTGGCGCCTGGTGACCGTCATGCCGTGGCCGGCGCACGGCGCGGCATCACCCGGCTGATGTGCATGACGCTGCCGCCGAACAGCAGCACGCCGAGCGGCACGTGCAGCGCCTTCACGTGCGCCATGCCCAGGGCCGCCTGGGCGACCGTGATCGCGAGAGTGAACGCGGCCGACCCCACGAAGCGCGCCGAACCGCCACCCGGACGCCACACCAGGATCGCCGCGATCAGGTTGAGCACGCCGGCGGCCAGCGC
Organism: Nonomuraea sp. NPDC049269; assembly: GCF_043197155.1. Classification (NCBI taxonomy): domain Bacteria; kingdom Bacillati; phylum Actinomycetota; class Actinomycetes; order Streptosporangiales; family Streptosporangiaceae; genus Nonomuraea; species Nonomuraea sp. NPDC049269. Next base: position 262,810 of record NZ_JBICSO010000002.1, on the reverse strand, counting down.
GGCGATCGCCGTGGCGGCGTGCACGGCGCGGCCGCCGGGCGAGGACAGCAACTGCCCGGCCGTGATCGCCTGTGTCAGGAACGCGGCGGCCTGCACGATGGCCATGACGCGTAGCAGGGGAAAGAACTTCGGTGTCATGACCGAGATGGTGTCGATTGTCCTCGCCCGGGGCGTCGTGCCTGGGAAGACACCTGTGACTACCACGTGGGGCGCGGGCCGGACGCGACTACCACACAGGGAGTAGCGCCGGTTCCGACCTGGTGCGGAGGAGGACGATCGGGAAACGCCGTACTGTGCAGGAATGAGCACTCGGTGGCGGCCGCTCGCGGCCGATGTGGCCGTCTCAGTGGCGCTGGGCGTCATGCTGCTGGTGGTCGCGCTGTCGACGCCGGGCACGGGCGTGCTGGAATATGTCGTCGTTGTAGCCGGTTCGCTGTCGATCCTCCTCCTTCGCCGGGCGCCGGTGGTGGCGCTGGTGATTTGTACCGTCTGCATGCTCGTCTTCTCGGTCGAGGCGCATCCGGGCCCACCGGCGGCGTTTCCCGTCATTCTGAGTGTGTTCGCGGCCGTCCATGCCGGACATCGGCTGGTGGCCGCGGGCGCGGGGGCCGTGTTCCTCGGCGGCAGCCTGGTGGCGAGCCTGGCCACCGCCACCGACCAGCCCGCCCTGAGCAGCCTCCAGAACACGAGCCTGCTGATCGGCTGGTTCGTCGCCGCGGGCGTGGCCGCCACGGTGAGCAGGCACCGGCAGGCGTACCTCCACCAGGTCGAGGAACGAGCCGCCGAGGCCGAGCGCACCCGCGAGGAGGTCGCCCTGCGGCGGGCGGGAGAAGAGCGGCTGCGCATCGCCAGGGAGCTGCACGATTCGCTCACCCACAGCATCTCGATCATCAAGGTGCAGGCGGGCGTGGCCGTGCATCTCGCGCGCAAGCGCGGCGAGGAGGTGCCCCCGGCGCTGCTGGCCATCCAGGAGGCGAGCGGTGACGCCATGCGCGAGCTGCGGGCGACGCTGGAGGTGCTGCGTGACTCCGATGCCGATGCCGGTGAGGCGTCGGGTAGCGGCTTGGACCGGCTCGACGACCTGCTGGACCGGGCGCGGTCCGCGGGCCTGCCCGCCACGGTGCTGATCACCGGTACGCGCGGGTCGCTGCCCGCCGAGGTCGACAGGGCCGCGTACCGGATCGTGCAGGAGGCGCTGACCAACGTCGCGCGGCACGCGGGCGGGGCGTCGGCGGCGGTACGCATCGACTACGGCCTGGACGAGCTCGTCGTGCAGATCGACGACGACGGCCGGGCCGGCGCGGACACGACCCACGTGCCCGGTGTGGGGCTGCTGGGCATGCGCGAGCGAGTCGCGGCCCTGGGCGGCCGGTTACGGGCCGAGGCCAGGCCGGAAGGCGGATTCACCGTCCGCGCCGAGCTCCCTGTGAACCTCTCCACCACACACCCCACGAGCGTCCCTGTCGGACTCCCTTCGGGAGGACGGTCGTGATCCGCGTACTACTCGCCGACGACCAGGCGCTCATCCGGGCGGGCTTCCGTGCGCTGCTGAGCGCCGAGGACGACATCGAGGTGGTGGCCGAGGCCGCCAACGGCGAGCAGGCCGTCGCCCTGGCGCTGGAGCACCGGCCGGACGTCGCGCTCATGGACGTGCAGATGCCGGTGATGGACGGCATCGAGGCCACCCGGCGGATCGCCGCCGACGAGCGGCTCCACGGCGTACACGTGGTGATCCTTACCAACTACGGGCTGGACGAGTACGTCTACAACGCGCTGCGGGCGGGCGCGGGCGGCTTCCTGGTGAAGGACACCGAGCCGACCGACCTGCTCCAGGGCGTGCGGGTGGCGGCACGGGGCGACGCGCTGCTCTCGCCCGCGATCACCCGCCGCCTGATCGGCGAGTACGTCGGCCGCCGCCCGAATCCCGCGCCCACCAGGCTGGAGATCCTCACCAACCGGGAGCGTGAGGTGACGGCGCTGGTGGCCAAGGGGCTGTCGAACGACGAGATCGCCACCCAGATGGTGATCAGCCCGACCACCGCCAAGACCCACGTCAGCCGGGCCATGACCAAGCTGCACGCTCGGGATCGGGCCCAGCTCGTCGTCTTCGCCTACGAATCGGGCCTGGTCCTGCCAAGGGGATGACGCCCTACGCGACATACTGGGCATAAGCAGCGCCAGGCAAGTGTGAACGTGATCTGGCGCATCCCTGAAGGGAGTGCCGGTGAGTATCATTTCGCGCGGCTTCCGAGGCCGGCGCAGGGAGGACGACGACCGGTTGCCGCCCGGCCAGTACCTGGTCGACGACTTCCCGGTGCTGTCGGCGGGACCGACGCCGCGGGTCCCGCTGGACCGGTGGGAGTTCGCCATCGACACCGAGGCCGAACAGACCCACCGATGGTCCTGGGCGGAGCTGATGGCGCTGCCGCAGGAGACACCGACGGTCGACCTCCACTGCGTCACCAAGTGGTCCAAACTGGGCACCGGCTGGCAGGGCGTCTCGCTCGACACGCTGTTCGAGAACGTCGAGACCTCCGTCGAGTACGCGCTGGTCTACTCCTACGGCGGCTACACCACGAACCTGCCCCTGGAAGACCTGCTCGACGGCAAGGCCTGGATCGTCCACCAATTCGACGGCGAGGAGCTCGAACCCCGCCACGGCGGTCCGGCCCGGCTGCTGGTCCCGCACCTGTACCTCTGGAAGTCGGCCAAATGGGTACGCGGCATCCGGCTGCTCGAAGAGGACTGGCCGGGATTCTGGGAGACCGCCGGCTACCACAACTACGGCGACCCGTGGCGCGAGCAGCGCTACGAGGGCGACTAGGTGCGCGGCCGCCTGGCCTGGCGAGCCGCCAGGCTGACCGGGCTGCGCGAGGAGACCGACAGTGCCCGCACGCTGGTCTTCCAGGTGCCGGGCTGGCCGGGACATCTGGCCGGCCAGCACGTGGACGTGCGACTGACCGCCGAGGACGGCTACAGCACCCAGCGCAGCTACTCGGTGGCCGCGCCGGCCGACGGCGACACGATCGAGCTCACCGTCGAACGGGTGCCCGACGGGGAGGTCTCGCCGTACCTCACCGAGATCATCGAACCCGGTGACCAGGTGGAGGTCCGCGGGCCGGTCGGCGGCTGGTTCGTCTGGCGGCCCGAGAGCAAGTCGCCGGTGCTGCTGGTCGGCGGCGGCTCCGGCATCGTCCCGCTGATGGCCATGATCCGCGCGCGCCGCCAGGCGGGTAGCCGGGTGCCGTTCCGGCTGCTGTACTCGCTGCGCGATCCCGGCCGCCGCTACTACGCCGAGGAGCTGCGCCGCCCCGACAACGGGCTCGACGTCGGCTACCTCTACACGCGGGCCGTCCCGGACGGCTGGCCGCGTCCGGCCGGTCGCATCATGCTGGACGACCTGGCCGAAGGCGGCTGGCCCGCCAGTTTCGAGCCGGAGTGCTACGTCTGCGGGCCGACGGGGTTCGTGGAGGCGGCGGCCGACCTGCTGCTCGCACTCGGGCACGCGCCCGAACACATCAGGACCGAACGCTTCGGCCCGACCGGAGGCTGACATGACCACCGAACACCTGGACGGCAACGCCCTGGCCGGCCCGCTCGCCGAGATCTTCGCCGTGGACATCACCGCGGCCGTCGGCCGGTGCGCGAGCTGCGGGCTGACCGGTCCCATCGCCACGCTCCGCGTCTATGGCCCCGAACCCGGGCTGGTCGCGCGCTGTCCCGGCTGCGACGAGGTCGTGCTGCGCCTGGTCCGCGGGCCCGGCGCGGCCTGGCTCGACCTGCGGGGCGCCGTGTCGCTGCGATTGGGACTGCCCGAATAACGAATCCCACCCGATCCGGCTTAGTACACTCGGCACGCCAACCGGCCGAGATCTGTACGGCGGAGGTCTTGGCCGTGGGCAGCGGCCCGCGGCCCTGTCCCATGGGAGTCACGTGAGCAACGGGCTGCTGGACGCGCCGCCATCCCCCCATGCGCCACCCCGCGGCCGCAAGCGCTGGCTGCTGTGGGTGATCGCGATCGGGGTGACGGTCGTGCTGCTGATCGCGGGCGTCACGGTAGGCGTCATCGTCAAGCTGACCGGCAACCTGAAGCACGACGACGTGACGGCCGAGGACCTCGGCGCGACCCGCCCGCCCAAGGTCGCGGGCACCGCGATGAACGTGCTGATCGTCGGCTCCGACCAGCGCGACGGCAAGAACGCCAAGTACGGCCACCACGTCGCGGGCGAGCGCACCGACACGATCATGCTCGCGCACGTCTCGTCGAAGCGGGACAACGCGATGGTCGTCAGCTTCCCGCGCGACTCGCTGGTGCAGCTCCCCGCCTGCCGCGCCAAGGCGGGCCTGACCGGCCAGCAGCCGCATCTGGGCATGATCAACGAGTCGTTCAACTCCGGCGGCATCGCCTGCACCTGGAAGACGATCGAGACGCTCACCGGCATCCATATCGACCACTTCGTCAAGGTCGACTTCACCGGCTTCAAGAGCATGGTCGACGCGGTGGGCGGCGTGGAGATCTGCCTGCCCGAGGCGGTCGACGACAAGAAGGCGCTGCTCAAGCTGGCCGCCGGGCGGCAGACGGTCAACGGCGAGCAGGCGCTCGGCTACGTACGTGCCCGTTACAGCCTGGGCGACGGCTCCGACATCGGGCGTATCCAGCGTCAGCAGATGTTCATCGCGTCGATGGTGAAGAAGGTCATGAGCGGAGAGACGCTCACCAACCCAGCCAAGCTCTACGGATTCCTCGACGCCGGCACCAAGGCCGTCACCACCGACCCCGGCCTGACGACCGGCGTCATGAAGGACCTGGCGGTCAGCCTGCAGGGCCTCAACGCGGGACAGATCCGCTTCATCACCACGCCGTGGCACTACTCCCTCACCCAGCCGGGGCGGGTGGAGTGGGTCCAGCCGCAGGCCGGGAAGCTGTTCCAGATCGTGTCCAAGGACGAGAGCGTGCAGGGCGTCAAGGGCGGGCAGACCAAGGTGTCCAGGTCCAAGATGCAGATCGAGCTGCGCAACGGCACCTATCGCACCGGTCTCGGCACGCAGGTGGCCGCCGCGCTGGAGCAGCGTGGCTATCACATCACCAAGATCGGCGACACGCCCCGCAAGCCGCAGGCGAACACGACCGTCTTCTACGGACCGAACGGCGAGACGGGCGTCCCGACCCTGACGAAAGACCTGCTCGTCTCCAAGACGAAGCTGGTCGCGGCGGCGCAGACCAGCCGGTTGGTGCTGGTGCTCGGCAACGACTGGAAGGGCACCAAGCCCCTCGCCACCAACGACACCGAGTCGCTGAAGGGCTTCGACGCGACCCACGACACGTGCGCGGCCTCCTGATCAGGCGATCTCCTGATCAGGCGATGAAGGCCGACAGCGCGGCCAGCGCCTCCACCACCTGGTGGGCGTCCGGGGTGCTCTCCGGGTCCAGCAGCCATTGGATCATCAGGCCGTCCGAGATCGCGATCAGCACCGAGATCAGGGCCTCCGGGGCGAACGGCAGCTGCACCCCCAGCTCCGCCGCCGCCCTGTTGATCATGTCGATGCCGGCCTGCCTGGCCCTGGCGTAGACGGCGGCCAGTTTCTCTCTCAGCAGGTCCTCGCGCAGGGCGGGCGGGTAGGCCTCCACGGCCAGGACCAGTTGCGGGCGCATTTCGGCGAAAACGTCGACCAGGGCCACCATGGCGCGTTCGAGCATCTCCCTCGGGCCGGCCAGCGGGCCGCCGAAGACCGCCTCCTCCACGTGCACGATCCAGGCGTCGTAGGCGCTCACGATCGCCTCGTTGAGCAGCGCGTCCTTGCCGCCGAAGTGGTAGCCGATGGAGGCCAGGTTGGTGCCCGACGCGGCGACCAGGTCGCGGGCGGTCGTCCGGGCGTAGCCCTTCTCCTGCAGGCAGGCGACGGCCGCCGCCAGGAGTCTCTCCCGGTATCCACTGAGCTCTGTTCTCGACACGCGTCTTATGCTACTGATATATACGAGCGTATATGACGTACGTATATATACGGAGGTAGAGAGATGCTCCCCCCTGGACCGAAACTCCCCGCGCTGCTCCAGACCGCCTGGCTTCTGACCGACCCGGTAGGCGCGTTCGAGAAGTGCCGCCGCAGGTACGGGCCGATCTTCACACTGCGCTTCTTCGGCTTCCCGCCCGAGGTCTACGTCACCACCCCCGAGCTGGCCGAAAAGGTCTACCAGCTCGACCAGGGCGGCGGCCGGGCCGGCCGGGTCCGGCGCGACTTCCTCGAGCCGATGGTCGGCGCGCACTCGCTGCTCACCCTGGACGACGATCCGTGGTGGCGGCACCGGCGGCTGCTCACCCCGCCGCTGCGCGCCAAGCAGATCGCCGGGTACGAGGGCGAGATCGCCGCCATCGCCGCCGAGAAGATCGCGACCTGGCCGCTCGGCACGCCGTTCGGGCTGCGCGACCGCATGCAGGAGATCACGCTGGAGGTCATCATCCGGCTGATCTTCGGCATCCGCGACGCCCAGCGGCTCGACCGGCTGCGCGTGCTGCTCCCGAAGCTGATCGAGGTCGGCGGCTCGGCGTCCCTGATGCTGCTGCCGCCACGGCTGCGCGAGGCCACGCGGCGCCTGCCGTTCGCGCCGTACGGGCGGTTCCTGCGGTTACGCGCGGCGGTCGACGAGATCCTGTTCGACGAGATCGGCCGGCGACGCGCCGAACCGGGCGGCACCGACGTGCTGGGCAGGCTGCTGGAGACCGAGCTCGGCGACCAGGAGGTGCGCGACGAGCTGATCACCCTGCTCATCGCCGGCCACGAGACGACGGCCACCGGGCTGGCGTGGGCGTTCGAACGACTGCTCCGCACCCCGGACATCCTCGACCGGCTGCCGCACGACGAGGAGTATCTCGACGCCGTGGTCAAGGAGGCACTGCGCGTCAGGCCGGTCGTCTTCGAGGCGCCCCGGCTGGTCGACGCCCCGCTCCGGCTGGGCGACTATGAGGTGCCCGCCGGATGGTACGCGGCACCGCTCATCGCGCTCATCCACCAGGACCCGTCGGTCTGGCCCTCACCAGAGGAGTTCAGGCCTGAACGCTTCCTGGACGGCGCGGACGCCCACGGCAAGGCGTGGATGCCCTTCGGCGGCGGCCGACGCTTCTGCGTCGGGGCCCAGCTAGCCCTCCTGGAGATGCGTGTCATCCTCCGAGAGGTGCTGAACCGCCTGGAGCTCTCCGCACCAGATCCGGCGCCGGAGGCCAGGCGGCTCAAGCTCGTCACCCTTGCCCCTGCGAAGCTGACACGCGTCAGCGCGCGTGCTCGGACTCCTGCTCGGACGCCGTAGTCGGGTGCATCTCGTCATGCGGCGAGTCGGCGCCCAGCTCCTCGCGGAGCCGGTCGTAGTCGATGTTGTGATTGGTGTACTTAAGCTGGCGAGCGACCTTCGTCTGCTTCGCCTTGGCTCTTCCTCGGCCCATGGCTACTCCCTAGTCCCCGCTGTCATCCTAGCCAACAACGTTACGACTTGAAGAATTATGCAAGTGCGCTGGATTAGTCTGGCAGTATGCACGTGGAGGTCAACCAGGCCAAGGCCGATTTCTTCCGAACACTCGGCCACCCCGCTCGCATCAGAGTGTTGGAGCTACTTCAGGAGGGCCCGCTTCCCGTCCGGGAACTCCTGGCCCAGATCGACATCGAGCCGTCCAGCCTCTCACAGCAGCTGGCGGTGCTGCGAAGAGCCGGGATCGTGAGCGCGATCCGCGAGGGAAGCACCGTCGTCTACACGCTGGCCACTCCCGAGCTTGCCGACCTGCTCGGGGCCGCGCGCCGCATCCTCACCGACATGCTCGCCGACCAGGGCGAACTCCTCGCGGAACTACGCGCCGAGGTCCCCTGACCGAGGGGCGGCCGACCAGGCGTCTGGGAGCTCCGACGATGCCGTCAATCCGACGAAAGTAAGAGCACGAGCTGGTCTTTCGGCAGTGTCGGGCGCCTCAGGACCCTTCCTACGCTGCTGCTCATGATCCGCACTCGCCGCAGCGCCGCGGCCGTCCTCCTCACTCTGACCCTGCCCCTGTCGGCCGCGACGGCCGCCTCGATGTCGTTCCCGGCCGTCGCGGCCTCCTCTGCGGGCCGTTCCGAGGTGCGCCTCGCGATCCCTCGCCCCACCGGTCAGTACGGCGTCGGGCGCGACACCCTGCATCTCGTCGACGGCGAGCGCCGAGACCCGTGGGTGCCGGCAGCGGGCGCGCGTGAGCTGATGGTGTCCGTGTACTACCCGGCCGGCACCAGCGGGGGTGCTGCTCCGTACATGACCATGGACGAGGCCCGGCTCCTTCTCAAGGGGCAGAAGCTCGACACCCTCGTCAAAGCCGAACTGCTCGCCGGCACGCGCACGAACGCACGCGTCGGCGCCCGCCCCGTCGGCGGCAGGCACCCCTTGGTGGTGCTCTCCCCGGGCTTCACCCTCAACCGCGCCACCCTGACCACGCTCGCCGAGGAGCTCGCCTCCCAGGGCTACGTCGTCGCACTCGTCGATCATGCCTACGAGTCGTACGGCACCACTTTCCCAGGTGGCCGCACCCTGACCTGCGTCGCATGCGAGACGGTGGAGAAGGCTCCCTCCGATGGGGAGGAGAAGGAGCTGCTGGGCAAGGCCGCCGTCGGCCGGGCAGCCGATATCTCCTTCGTCATCGACCAACTGACCCGCACCGGCGGACACGCGCCCGTCTGGAAGCGCTGGAAGATGATCGATCCGCAGCGGATCGGCGCCGCCGGTCACTCGCTCGGCGGCAATGCCGCGGCGAGCGTCATGGCAACGGACCGCCGGGTGCGCGCCGGGGTGAACATGGACGGTACGTTCTTCGCGCCGGTTCCGGACGCCGGCCTCGGCAAACGGCCATTCCTCATGCTCGGCACCAAGGCCCAGCACTCGCCCGACTCCACCGACACGAGCTGGCCGCGAGACTGGCGACGTCTGGACGGCTGGAAGCGGTGGCTGACAGTGGCCGACTCCGGCCACTTCACCTTCATCGACCTGCCCATTCTGGGCGGGCAGGCAGGGATCACCGACCCCACCGCACCGCTCTCCGGAAAGCGGTCGGGCGAGATCACCACGGCGTACGTCGGCGCCTTCTTCGACCAGCACCTCCGTGGCGAACACCAGCAGCTGCTGGACGGCCCGTCCACCACCAACCCCGAAGTCCTTTTCCAGAACCCCTAGGAACCGCGTTGAGGCCATCGCCCGCCAGCGGCTACTTGTCGGAGGCGGCGCCGGCCTCGCGGTGGGCGCGAGCCCTGACGACCTTGGGGTAGCGGGCGGTGAAGACGGCCGGGACGACGAACGAGAGCGCCTTGATGGCGATGACCACGGAGGTCGCGTGCGGCGCGGCGGCCAGCACGAAGGTCAGCGAGACGGCGGCGACGGTGAACGCGATCGCCCAGGCGGTGGTGATCACCACGTTGACCCGGTAGAAGACCGGGGTCTCCCAGACCTCCTTGGGCGCCATGGTCCGCGCGATGCCGAGCGTGAACGGCTTGCGGATGGCCAGCGAGCCCCAGGCGGTGCCCGCGAGCCAGACATTGACCAGCGCCGGGCCATACGGAGTAAGGACCGAATGCGGATCGACCAGCGACAGGACCGTGAGGCAGGCGAAGAACACCGCGGCGCTCGACTCGATCACCATCTCGTCCCAGGCCCGCCCCGACCGGCGATCCACGAGGACGAGGACCAGCGCGATGACGAGACCGGTGATGGCGCCCCAGCGCCACTCGTCGCTGGTGGCGATGATCGCATAGAGGATCCAGGGGGAGAATCCCAGCAAGCCGCGCATCTAGAGCTCCTCGTGACATTCCTATGTAGACATGTCGAAAGTAGAACCTGCGACGTCGATATGTCAATATAGGAACATGAGTCTTCGACACGCCGTGCTCGGCCTGCTCTCCGAGGGACCGGCGAGCGGCTATGACCTGATGAAGATATTTGACGTCTCCCTCGCGAACGTCTGGCCGGCCACGCAGAGTCAGCTCTACGCCGAGCTCGGCAAGCTGGCCGACGCCGGTTTGGTGAGCGTGTCAGCCGAGGGACCGCGTGGCCGCAAGGAGTATGCGATCACCGACGCGGGCCTGGCCGAGCTACGTCATTGGATCACCGAGGTGGAGCCGGTCAGGGCCGCGCGCAGCGACATGCTCCTGCGGGTGTTCTTCCTGGCCCAGGTGGATCCGCAGCAGGCCAAGGAGTACCTGCGACAGCAGGCCGAAATCATGACCAAGCAACTGGAACATATCGAGAGCATCCGGGGCTTCGTGGAGAGCGGGAAGGACAACTTGTCGGTGTACGGGAGGATCGCGCTGGAGTACGGGCTGCGCCTGGCCACCACGCAGCGCCAGTGGGCCGAATGGGCGGAAGAGCAGATCCGTTAAGCTCGCCCCATGGTCTCCGAACTGTTCGACCCGAAGGCGTGGCAGGTGGTCGAGGGATTCGACTTCACCGACATCACTTATCACCGGGCGGTCGACCAGGGCACCGTGCGGATCGCCTTCAACCGCCCAGAGGTGCGCAACGCGTTCCGGCCGCAGACGGTCGACGAGCTCTATCGAGCGCTCGACCACGCCAGGCAGACCACGGACGTGGGGTGCGTGCTGCTCACCGGCAACGGCCCCTCGCCCAAGGACGGCGGCTGGGCCTTCTGCTCGGGCGGCGACCAGCGGATCAGGGGCAAGGACGGCTACCAGTACGCCGACGGCTCGGCGTCCACCGGCCGGCTGCACATCCTGGAGGTGCAGCGGCTGATCCGCTTCATGCCCAAGATCGTCATCTGCGTGGTGCCGGGCTGGGCCGCAGGCGGTGGGCACAGCCTGCACGTCGTGTCGGACCTCACGCTGGCCAGCGAGGAGCACGCCCGCTTCAAGCAGACGGACGCCGACGTGGCCAGCTTCGACGGCGGCTTCGGGTCGGCGTACCTGGCCCGGCAGGTCGGGCAGAAGTTCGCCCGCGAGATCTTCTTCCTCGGCGACACCTACTCCGCCGCCGACGCGCATCGGATGGGAATGGTGAACGCCATCGTCCCCCATGCCGCGCTGGAGGAGACGGCGCTGGAGTGGGGCCGCAAGATCAATGGCAAGTCGCCTACGGCTCAGCGGATGTTGAAATATGCCTTCAACATGATCGATGACGGGCTGGTTGGGCAGCAGGTGTTCGCGGGCGAGGCGACGCGGTTGGCGTACATGACGGACGAGGCCGCAGAGGGGCGCGACTCGTTCCTGGAAAAGCGCTCTCCCGACTGGTCGCCGTTCCCCTGGCACTACTGATCCGCTTGCCGCCGCCCTGAGGACGGCGGCACACCACCCGCAACGTGAAACCTTGTCGTTATTCACCGGCCGATGGCGCCGAATTCCGTCCTCCGTTATTTAGAGTTGCGGCGTGAGCGGAGATTTAGTCCCGCAGCCGCCAGAGTCGCGGATGTCCGACGCGGATCGCGAACGAGTCGCGATCAGGCTGCGTACGGCGGTCAGCGAGGGGCGGCTGACGATGGAGGAGTTCGAGCAGCGGTTGAGCGGGGTGCTCGGCGCCCGGACGTTCGGCGAGGCTGAGCCGTTCGTCGCCGACCTGCCGGGGAGCCGGGTGGCGGCACCGGCACCGGAGAGCGGCGAACTGCGCTCCACAGCGGCTGCTCTCAAACGGCGCGGCCAGTGGGTCGTGCCCCGGCTGCTGCGGGTGTCGGCCAAGGCCGGGGCGGTGAAGCTGGATTTCACCGATGCCGTCATGGCCCATCAGGTCGTGGAGATCGAGCTGGACGTGTGGGCGGGCTCCACCACGCTCATACTCCCGCCCGGCGCCTCCGTGGACATCGACAACGTCGAGCTGATCGCGAGCCCCTCCAAGGTGCGGGGTGTGACGAGCTCGCCGTTCCCCGGGGACGGGCGACATTTCGTGGTCCACGGCAAACAGCGGGCCGGTCGGCTGCTCGTCCGGCACCAGCACCGCTTCTGGTTCTGGCGGTGGTGAGCCTCGTACAGAGCGCTGGTCGTTTGAGGGACCGCCCTGATTAAAGTAGCCGTCAAGGGTTCCCCCCTATGGTGCTTCCGTGATCACGCCTTCTTACAGCAGGTCGACGCGGCTGTGCGCGGTCGACGACCTTGACGTACGGCTGCGGGTGCTCCTCGACGGCTACGCGGAGCAGCACCACCTCGGGGATCTGCGTGAGTCGGCGCGGATCTGCTGCGAGACCCACAGCGTTCCGCTTCAGCAGTCGCGGCGCGGGCTTTTCCGCAGGCTGGCACCTGCGCCGAAGACGGTGGAGAACCGAGCCGCCGCGGTGGTCACGGACACGTTCGTGGTGATCGCGCTGGTCCGGATGGACGGCGAGTCGGTACGGCTCGGCGCGCGCTTGGCCGATGCTGTCCTGGACGGTCCGAAACCCCAGGTGGCAGGCATGTTCGTGCACGCGCGTTGGCTGGGGCACGGCGAGGCCAGCTCGTACCTGCTGCCTCTGGACTCCGGCTCGGACGGGCAGGCATTCCTCGCCCGTCTCCGTGGCCTCACCGCCGCCGCCCGCACGCGGCCTTGAGCTCGCCCGCGGTCGGCCACCGCTACGAGACCGTGCGACCCCCAGGCGGAGTCGTTCACCTCCTTTACCGCCCGTCTCAACCCAATCGTGACCAAGGACTGCAATTCTGATACGTCCTTTGACTCGGCCTTGGGATGGGGATGAGACAGTTGCCGGCATCGAGGGTGTGGCGCCGCTTCGTCAGGCACGCGTCCGCTCTCTGGCTCGTCGGCGCGGTGATCGCGTTAGCCCTGCCGGCTCCCGCCCAAGCCCTGGCCGACAAGACCCTCACCCTGGCCTACACGTGTACAGGCGGCCCGTTCACCGACACATCGCTCAGCGTGCCGCTCACCATGCCCGATACGGCGACTGGCACGTTCGACGTCAAGTGGCGGATTCCCGCCCTTACTCTGCGCACGCCGCCGACCACCACCACTCAGGTCCACGTCGCCGGGAAACTCACGGTGACTGGCGGGACGCACACGGATCTCGAGAAGACCGGGGCGAGCGTCACCTCCGGATCCACGTCCGTACTGGCCGGACAGGTGACGAGCACGGTGTCGGTAACCGCCACCACGGGTGACGAGGTGACGGTCAAGGGAGCCACCGATCAGGGCAGCCTGAAGCTGAGCCTGGCCAGCGCGCCGTCGGACGTGACCACGTGCACCACGACCAGCACGACCAGCGTGGTGGTCACGGTCGGGCAAGCCACCGGGTCCGGGACCGGCGACGTGGTCACCTACTCGTGCAGGACCGGCACGGAAGCCAGCCCCCAGACCGTCAAGATCCGCGTCACGCTCACGATGCCGACGAGCACCCCCAAGGCCGGCGAACAGTTCTCCATCGGCTGGTCGGGCACTTATGAGACAGGTTCCGAACTCGAGGCCCCGTCGACCGGGCTTCCTCCCGGCAGCAAGCTGTACGCGTACGCCTCGATCTCCGGCCTTTCCCAACTGACCTCCGCAGACGGAGTCGGCGAGCTGGGAACCGCCACCGCGAGCGACCCCATCACGCTGCCCACCAGCGTCGATATGAAGACGAAGTCCAAGAATTCCGGCTCGGCGACGGTGAAGCCGGCGGCCATCAAGATCGGCACCTCACCGAGCGTCTCCGTCATCGAGTGCGAGGTCCAGAACGCCTCCGCCCTGAAGACGTACCCCCTCACCATCGGCACCGGCAGCAAAACTTCCTCCACGCCCGATCCCGAAGAGACCCCGACCACAACTCCCAAGTCATCGGCCAAGCCCTCCTCCAAGACCTCGAAAACCCCGAAGGCAGGAGCCGACACGGGCGCGGGCGGCGACGCCGGCCCGGACGGCCGCATGTTCGTGCTGACGGGCACCGCCCTGATCGCAGCGGCCGGCATCGGCGGCCTGCTCATGCGCCGCCGCTCTGTGGTCAAGCCCTGAGCCAGGGACCGTGATCGCGATTCTGTCGGCCACCGCTGTTATGAATGACGCCATTATCTGATCTTCGTCCGGAGGCAGGGTTTCAATGGCGTTGGTGACGTTTCGCGATGAGACGGCGACAGGACGGGCGTTAGAGGAGTTCTCCTTGCCGGACCTGCCTGAGCGGATCTCGGCCCGGGAGCTGGTACGGCTGCGTGTACGCGAGGAGGTGGCCCGCTACAACGCTGCCCCCTCCCGCCAGTTTCGCGGCCTGGTCAAGCCCAGCGATGCCGAGGCCGAGCTGAACGGCTACCGGATGCCAACCGCGCGCAAGCTGAACTGGGAGCGTCAGGCCGACGCCGCCGAGGCCGCCTTCGCCCGCAACGGCTTCCTGTTGCTGGTCGGCGACCGCCAGATCGAGGACCTGGACACCGAGATCGACCTGATCGCCGACCCCGTCGTCTCCTTCGTCAAACTCGTCCCGCTGGTCGGCGGCTGACGTGGGCGTTCTCGACGGCCTCCCGCCCACACGGCAGACGAGGTTCGGGCTTGGCGTGACCACCTGATGGCGATCGGTCTGCGCCAGCCGTACAAGCAGGCATTCCGCGAGCTCTACCTGCTCACGCCCGCCGAGGAGGAGACGCGCGACCACTCGCGCCGTTTCTCCAACCACCTGCTCCGGTACGGCCAGGCCAAGGCGCTGCTCACCAGCCGCGGCTGGACCGGCATGACCCTGGGCCACTGGGACGGCGCGGGAGGATCCGGATGGTGCACCGCCACCAAGGAGCTGCCCGGCGGCCTGACCGCCGCCTGGGACTTCCACCTGGACGAGCACTCCTACGAACGAGACGGCTACGGCACCGCCTCCATCTGCGTCAGCGGCGATCTCCGCTTCACGTCCGAGGGCGAGACGGTCCTGCTGGCCGAGGTGCCCCCGCTCATTCTGTCGGAAGCGCTGCGCGACGCCGACCTGGCCGTCGGCGTCACCTCCACCGGGCTGGACCCCAACGGAACCGGCGACTACTGGCAGTCCTACAGCTTCGGCGATCTGACCGAGTCCGCCCAAGTCCGCCGGGACGCCCTGACCCGGCTGCTGCCCCGCCTGACCATCGCCGACCGCTGCACGCTGGACGAGCGGTTCCTGCGTGTCCGCGGCGACCTGCGCACATACCGGATCCACCTCGGCTCGGGCAACATCCTCATGGAACCCAACGGCGCCTATCTGTGCATCGTCCCCCGCGGCTCCGGTGACCAGGTCTTCCTGCCCTTCGAGGAAGATGGCGGCATGCTGTCGATCATCCTGTCCAAGGCCTTCCTCCTGGCTGCCGACACCACCGTCACCGACCCATCCATCACCCGCCAGATCCGACCCTGAGGTCGTCCGTGCCGTCGCCGAGCCCCACGCCTCGATCAAGACCTCCTCCAAAACCTCCAAATCTCCGAAGGCAGGAGCCGAACGGGCGCAGGCGGCAAGGCCGGTCCGGACGCCGCGCAGTGGCTGAGGATCTCAAGCCGTACGACGTTTGGGGTCGGTGTCTCGTTTCTCATGCGGGTACAAGTACCATTGGGTACCGGAGGAATATCATGGCTGCATCGAATGTCGCACCGCTCAAAGTCGATTCTGAGACCGACCAACTGATCTCGCATGGAGCGCATTTCCTTCACGTGACCAAGAAGGAGTTCGTCGCGCAGGCTGTACGGGTCTACCTCCAGGTCCGCCAGGCGGAGTTGCACGCGGCCATGCAGGAGGCGATGGCTCAACTGGACGGGACACACGCGGCGCGGGTCGCACTCGTCGCCGGGCTGACCGAGGAGCAGATCGAGGAGCTAGGAGGGGTGTCCGAGGGATGAAGCCGACTCGTCCGACCATCCGCTGCCTGCGCGAAGACCTCGGCTTCACCAAACTCCCGCCCGCACGGGTGGCACTGAACGAACTGGAGCATCCCTTGCTCCGTAAGGCCTCCGCACAGTTCTCCGGAGAGGGGCCGAGGGAACGGATCGCTTCGGTCGACGACAACGTCCTGTTCAAGGTCAAGATTCAACGATGGCGAGGAGCAGTGTGGGCCGACAGCCGCTGTCCTTGGCTGGTAGGGGCAGGCAGGCGGGAAGACGGCAGCCCGGACGACTTCTATGCGGCCCTCGCCGAGCGAGGACGACACGCTCGCAAGCTCTATAACAGCGGCAACTCTCCTGCGCTGACGACCGACACTCACACCGACGGCTTGCTGCCCAGTCCCCTCGACGAGGCGCGCCTACGACTCGAAGACGTCGAGCGCCAAATGCTTCGAATGGAGAGCTGCGTTCGCAGGCTGGTCGTCAACTCGCTGCTCAACGGGCGCGAGGAGCGCGAGGAGCTCAGCGGCTACACACTCGCCGTTCTCGTACGTGCTCGGGAAGACCACGAGACTTATGTAGGCATCCGCATCATCGGTAGCGTCACCATCGCCGAGCAGGCAGCTGTCCTGGACGCCGTACCCGGGTGCGAACGTGACAGCTGGTATCCCGACGTCATGCCGCACCGCGAAATCGATGCAGGTGAGGTGATCTGGTCCAACCTCATGGATCCGCACGCGGCCGCTTCGCTTCTGGCCGATGGCGGACTGGGCTAGGGTTCCCAACCGACCCCACCGCAACAGCTCTCCTGGTCAGAGAATCGGCGCGACGGGTGAGAGGATCAGCCACGAGCCGAATCCCGGCGGCGAACAGCCTCTGAAATCGCAGCTCCCGATACCTCTCGTGGATTTCTGCACGGAAGATACGCACAAGCCCAGCGGAATCACCACAAGCGATAGTTACGATCACGCGGTGGACACAACGAGCGATCTTCCTGACGCGCGTCGTCGGCGCGCTCCCATGGATGTCAGCGACAGGGCATGGGGGACGGTCGCCGTTTTGCTGGGACTCGTGATGCTTTATGCGACGAGCGCTCCCGGGGGGCACTTCACGTGGCTCATGCTCGCCGGCGTCTGCTGGCTGCTCTTCGGCCTCGGCTGGCTGGTCGTGCTTGGTGGCGTCCTTGTCAGGCGGGGGAGACTCGTCACATTACGCCGTCACTGGCCGTTCTGGGCTGTACCGCCCCTGATCGTGGCACTGGTCGGCTCACTCGTCTACGTCGGTGCGCCGGTCAGGATGCGGTTCGAGTTGTCGCGCCCCGCCCTCGACAACTTCGCGAAGACGGTGTCAGAGGGGACACCGCCCGGGAAGCGAAACTGGATCGGCCTGTATCCCGTCGAGTACCTTGACGGATCCCGCAACGCCTTTGGTTTCATGATCGACGACACGGGCTTCCTCACCAGCTACGGCTTCGCCTGGAGTCCGAACAGTGAGCCGGATATCGACGGGCCTGGCTACTACCGCCATTTCGACGGACCCTGGTACATCTGGGAGATCAGTGACTAACAGGCGGTCCGGCCATCTCGGGCGCCAGGGCCAGGAGCCGGTCAGAGAGGCTCCCGCCGTAGTACATGATCTCCACCGCCCCGCGATGCCTGATCAGCTTCAATATCTACTTCCTAATCAGTGGACTATGTATATCAATATTGGACGAAAGGAGATCGGTTCTGGTCTGCTAAGCGGTCATTGACGTCCATCGAGGTCGTGATCGCGTTCAGGTCTCTGGCCCGTGAAAGCAGGTGTTAGACCATGTCCTTAGGGCAGTTCAGCCCGTCCCGCCGTGCGTTGCTGGCCGCCGCGGCCCTCCTGCCGCTGGCGGGAGGCGAGGCCGAAGCATCGGCCGCCGCCCCCAAGAGCGCCCAGTCCTACTACGACCGCGCGGCCAGGCTGGCCGGCGACGACCCGGTCCTGCGGGCCCTTGTCAAAGCGCTCACGCCGGGCCTCTCGATGCCGACCGTGAAGCCCCTCCTGCCACTGAGGACCTTCGACGACGTCGCGGTGCTGGGCACCAGCTTCGTCCAGGCCACGGCCCTGCTCACCTCCCAGGGCATCATCCTCATCGACGCGCTGGGATCACCGGATGACGCCGAAAAGATCATCGTTCCTGGGCTGCGTTCTGTGGGAGCGGATCCAGCGAAGATCAAGTACGTGGTGGTCGCCCACGGCCACAGCGATCATTTCGGCGGCGCCCAGTTCCTCGCCGACCAGTACGGCGCCCGAGTCATGATGAGCCGAGCCGACTGGAACCTCGTCGCCGCCGAACGCCCGGCCAATGCGCCCAAGCGAGATCTGGAGATCTCCGACGGACAGCGGCTCACCCTTGGCGAAACCACAGTCGCGTTCCACCACACGCCCGGGCACACGCCGGGCACCGTCTCGCCGATCTTCCCGGTGCGCTGGAAGGGGCTACGGCACACCGCGATGCTGTGGGGCGGGACCGCCCCGCCCGCCGCGACCGCGGACAAGCGCACCACTCTCTCCTCCGCGCTCGCCTTCGCCTCCAGGATGAGGCAGGCAGGGGTGGACATCGAGCTGAACAATCACGGGGGCGTCGACAACGGCCTGGCGCGCATCGAGGAGTTGCGCGCCGGGTCGTCGGGAGCGGGGAATCCGTTCGTCATCGGCCGTTCCAGGACGCAGCGCTTCATGAAGGTCATGGAGATCATGCTGCGCGGCCGCATCGTCCAAGACCAAGAGGCGAACGCCGGCACGCCTTCAGGCGCCGCGGCCGCCTCACCGGGACGATCGACCCCCGTCTGCTGCTGATAGACGCCCGGGAGCCTGGGAACGTCGGCGGCCGGCAGGGCACGCGGATCGGATGGTGGGCCGCCACGTACTGGACGGCAGGCTGCTGCTCCTGGCCAAGCACTCGGGGTCAGAGCCAGTTGACCGGGACGTCCGGGCAGAGTCGCTGGTAGGGGCTGGCGTCGCGAGTGATGATGCGCCAGTCGGTGGCGTTGCCCACGTCGGTGCGGCGGTGTGATGCGGCGAGTGCGGTGTGAGCGGCCGGTAGCGAGGCGACGTCGTGTTCCGCCGCCAGGGAGCCGACGGTGACGGCGTCATCCCTGTCGAGGGTGTCGACGTGGTGGGCGATCATGTACAGCAGGCCCTGCAGGCGTTCGCGGGCGGGTTCGGTGCGGACCTGGCGGGCGGCCTCGGCGGCGACGATCGTGGGGATGACGATGGGGTAGCCGCGGCGGACGGCTTCGCCGATGATCACTTCGATCTCGATGTCCTTGGCGAGCCAGTCGGTGAGGGCGGCGTGGTCGAGGACCAGGCCGGTGTCCAGGAAGCGCACGGCTATCGGTGGCTCTCCTCGATGCGGTCGAACATGGCGCGGACGCGGGCGAGCGTGTCGGCGGGGGCGTCGTTGAGGTCATAGCCGACGAGCTCGCGCCAGGCTGCCATTCTGCGATCTCGGTCGAGCTTCTCGGCGACGGCTTCGTCTATGTAGGTGGAGACGGTGACGCCGTGGGCGGCGGCGGCTTGCTTGAGTTGCCTGCCGACGTCCTCGGTGTGGGAGAAGCTGGTCCGCTTGTCCTTCGTCTGCATACGATTGAGGATAACACTGCATACGTTTCGCCTGCGGCAGACTGGGTGGGTGGAGATCGTGGTGCCTGCTGCTTTGACCGAGTTTCACGTGAAGCATGATGGAGAGGCCGGGCGGGCCTGGTCGGCCGGGTTGCCCGCGCTGGCGGAGCGGTATCTCGAGCGATGGGAGCTGCGTCTCGATGGCGAGCCCGCGCACGGGATGGTGTCGCTGGTGCTGCCCGTGGTGCGGGCCGATGGCACGCGGGCGGCGCTCAAGCTGCAACCCGTGAGCCACGAGAACGTCGGCGAGGGGCCGGGCCTGCGGGCCTGGGCGGGTGACGGGTCGGTGCTGCTGCTCGACGAGGACCCCGCCACCGGCACCCTGCTGCTCGAACGGCTCGACGCCGAGCATCCGCTGTCGGCCGAACCCGATGTCATGAAGGCGCTCGGGATCCTCACCGAGTTGCTCCGGCGGCTGGTGGCGCTGCCCGCCCCCGAGGGGATGCGGCGGTTGGGGGATATCGCGGGTGACATGCTCGGCCGTGTCCCCGAGGCGGTGGCGGGGTTGCGCAGGGAGCGGGATCGGGACTGGTTACGGGTCTGCGCGGGGGCGGTGCGCGAGCTCGTGGGTGAGCCGGGCGATCGGTTGCTGCATTGGGACCTGCACTACGACAACGTACTGGCCGGGGAACGGGAGCCGTGGCTGGCCATCGATCCCAAGCCGCTCGCCGGGGACCCCGGGTTCGACCTGTTGCCCGCGCTGCACAACCGGTGGGCGGAGGCCGTGGCGACGGGGGATGTACGGCGGGCGGTTCTGCGGCGGTTCGACTTCATGGTGGACGGGCTCGGGCTGGACCGGCAGCGGGCTGCGGGGTGGACGCTCGGCCGGGTGCTGCAGAACTCGCTCTGGGACGTGGCGCGCGGCGAGCGGGAGCTCCACGAGATCCAGCTCGCCGTGGCCGAAGCGGTCCGTCAACGCCTCTAGGACAACAGGCTGCCGATCAACACCGGTGTGCGGTCAGATGAGGAGGGCAAGCTTGCCGCGACCATGGCCCGTCTCGATCTCGCGGTGCGCGTCCGCCGCATCCTCCAGCCGGTACGTCCGCCGGATCAGGAACTTCAGCTCCCCCTTCGCATAAAGCGCGGCATACCGGCCGAGACGCTCAGCCGTACGGACACCCCGTGTGGTCATGACCCCCAACCCGGCCGCCTTGCCATGCTCGACCAGCGTGAGCACGCGACCAGGGTCCTGAACCAGCTCCAGCGAGACGTCCAGCGCCGCGCCACCCGCTCCGTCGAGGGCCAGGTCCACCCCGCCCGGCGCGAGCGCCCGTACGCGGGAGGCGAGGCCCTCCCCGTACACGACCGGGATCGCGCCGAGGTCGCGCAGGTAGGCGTGGTTCTCCTCGCGAGCGGTCCCGATGACGGTGGCGCCCCTGCCGACAGCGATCTGGACTGTGGCCGTGCCGACCGCTCCGGCGGCGCCGTGGATGAGGAGCGTGTCACCGGCGACCGGGTTCAGCTGGTCGATGGCGATCTCGGCGGTCTGCACCGCGGCGGTCAGCGCACCCGCCACCTCCCAGGGCACACCCGGCGGCTTGGGCGTCACGTCGGTGGCGGGGACCACGATGTACTCGGCGTAGCTGTTCAGTAGCGAGAATCCGAGCACCTCCTCCCCCACACCCAGCGTCACATCCGGACCCACCTGGTCGACCACGCCCGCGAACTCGTTGCCGGGGACCCGCGGCAACGGGTCCGTCAAGCCGGGCGGCGTCCACCCGGCACGTACCGCGGCGTCGAAGGGCTGAACCCCGGCGGCCTTGATCCGCACCCGGACCTGTCCCGGCCCCGCCTCCGGCATGGGCCGGGACATCAGGCGAAGCACCTCAGGTCCCCCGAACTCGGCAAACGCCGCAGCTTTCATGAAATTTCCGTTGGTCATAGAGCCGACCCTGCATCCCCAACCACACTTGAGGTCAAGCCATATCGCAGTTCGGGAACTTTCAGCTTTAGTCCGGCTTTATCTGTATATAGTCCGACGGGGGCACAGCAGGGGACGGGGTAACCAGGGTCTGATGACCGAGTTCTTACATGTCGCGCTGAGCTTCCCGACGGTCGTATTCACCTTCCTTCTCGTCGTGGTGGCCGGCTACTGGTTCATTGTCATATCCGGCCTTTTCGACTTCGAAGACGGCGAAGCGCCCTGGCTGGGGCTGGGCGGAGTGCCTGCCGGGATCGCGCTGTCGCTGCTGATCGCACTGGCCTGGCTGCTCACCTTGATCGGCAGCCAGGTGGCGCAGGGGGTCGCACTGCTGGCCGTACCCATCCTTGCCCTGCTCGGGGCCTGGTTGGGCATGCGGGGCCTGCTCATCCCGCTGCGCCGGCTGTTCCCCGACGCGCGGCGGCCGTCACGCGGTGACTTCGTCGGCCGGATGTGCGTGATCCGGACCGGCCACGCGGGCGCCGACTTCGGCCAGGCCGAAGTCACCGCGCCCGACGGCTCCTCGGCGGTCGTCCAGGTCAGGACGACCGGCCAGGACCGCCTTGCGCGCGGCGACAACGCGCTCATCTTCGAATACGACGCCAACGGCGAATTCTTCTGGGTCATGCCTTACGAAAGCGAGCACTGATGGACGTCATCTCCACCGGATTCGGCATATTCCTCGCCGTCGTGCTGGTCATCGTGATCGGCCTGCTTGCCGCCATCAGCCGCCTTTTCCGGAAGGTCGAGCAGGGCAAGGCGCTGATCATCTCGAAGGTCAACAAGGTCGACGTGACGTTCACCGGAGCCACCGTGCTCCCCGTCTTTCACAAGGCCGAGGTCATGGACATCTCGGTGAAGACCATCGAGATCGAGCGGACCGGCCGCGAGGGGCTGATCTGCCAGGACAACATCAGGGCCGATATCAAGATCACATTCTTCGTACGCGTCAACAAGACAGCCGAGGACGTCATCAAGGTCGCCCAGGCCATCGGCACCGTACGGGCCAGCGACGAGTCGACGTTGCAGGAGCTGTTCAGCGCGAAGTTCTCCGAGGCGCTCAAGACCGCCGGCAAGCAGCTCGACTTCGTGGATCTGTACACCAAGCGTGACGAGTTCCGCGACCAGATCGTCCGGCTCATCGGCACCGACCTCAACGGCTACAGCCTGGAGGACGCGGCCATCGACTACCTGGAGCAGACCTCGCTGAACGCGCTGGACAAGAGCAACATCCTCGACGCCCAGGGCATCCGCAAGATCACCGAACTGACCGCGATCGAGCACGTACGGACCAACGAGTTCCAGCGCAGCGAAGAGAAGGAGATCACCCGCCAGAACGTGGACGCCCGCGAGGCGATCCTGGAGCTGCAGCGCCGGCAGGCCGACGCCGAGATCAAGCAGCATCGGGAGATCGAGACCATGAAGGCCCGTGAGGAGGCGGAGATCGCCCGGGTGGCGGCCGAGGAGCGGCTGAAGTCGCAGTCCGCCAACATCAAGACCGACGAGCAGCTCGGCGTCCAGCACGAGAACCGGGCCCGCGAGGTCGCCGTCGCGGAGAAGAACCGCGAGCGGGTGATCGCGATCGAGACCGAGCGGATCGAGAAGGACCGCATGCTGGAGGTCATCGCCCGCGAGCGGGAGACCGAGCTGTCGCGGATCGCCAAGGACAAAGAGGTCGAGACCGAGAAGCGGTCGATCGCCGAGGTGGTACGCGAGCGGATCGCCGTCGACAAGACGGTGGCCGAGCAGGAGGAGAGCATCAAGCGGCTGCGCGTGGTCGAGGAGGCCGAGCGCACCCGCCAGGTCGTGATCATCGCCGCCGAGGCCGAGGCGCAGGAGAACCTGGTCAAGGACATCAAGGCGGCCGAGGCCGCCGAGACCGCGTCGAAGTTCAAGGCCCGCGAGGAGCTGACGCTCGCCGAGTCCAGGCAGCAGGCCGCCGAGCTGGACACTCGGGCCAAGATCAGGCTGGCCGAGGGCGTACAGGCCGAGTCGGCGGCTGCCGGGCTGGCTCAGGTCCAGGTCAGGGAGCGCGACGCGGAGGCGATCGAGAAGGTCGGCCGCGCGGAGGCGGTGGCCCTGGCCGAGAAGCTGCGGGCCGAGGCGGAGGGCGCCAGGTCCATGGCCACGATCGAGGGCGACCGGCTCAAGGCACGGGCCGAAGGCGAGCAGGCGATGGCCCTGGCCGCCGCGACCGCGGTGGGCGAGAAGCTCAAGGCCGAGGCCGAGGGTCTGACCGAGAAGGCGGCCGCGATGGCCGCGCTCGACGACGCGAGCCGGGCGCACGAGGAGTACCGCCTGCGGCTGGAGGCCGACACGGAGGTACGCCTCAAGCAGATCGACGTCACCCGGCAGGTGGCGGAGTCGCAGGCCAGCGTCCTGGCCGCCGGCCTGGCCAAGGCGAACATCGACATCGTCGGCGGCGACACGATGTTCTTCGACAAGGTGGTGGGCTCGATCACCGCGGGCAAGGTGGTGGACGGGTTCGTGGAGCACTCGCAGGTCGCGGGCTCGCTGGCCGCGCCGTACCTCAACGGGTCGGCCAGTCTCGCGGGTGACCTCAGCGCGCTGGTCGGCGGGGTGAGCACCGAGGACCTGAAGAACCTGACCGTGTCGGCGCTGCTGATGCGGCTCATCCAGAACGGCGGGCCCGACTCGGCCCCGCTGGGCGAGCTCCTGGAGACGGCCCGCCGCCTGGGCGTGGCCGACTCCCCGGTGGCCGCGCTCGCCGCCGCGAAGGTCTGATCGCGCGTGACCGACGACGCACAGCGCCAGGGCTCCCGTACGGCGGAGCCCGGCGCGACCGGCCTGGCGGCCGGGACCTACGAGGTGCTCAAGTCCCGGCTGGAAGCGCAGGCCAAGGCCCTGGCCAGAGCGGCCGAGGCGGTCAACGCCGAGCGCCTGACCGTCTTCGGCGGCACGGAGCTCCGCCTGCTCGGCACCGAACGCATCCGTACGGACAACAACTGCGTCCCCCGGGACATCGTCTCGCTGGGCGGGGTCATGCTGTTCGGCTACAACGTGTTCATCGGGCTGAAGCCCGAGACCACGGTCGCCGACGTCTTCTCCGTGCACCGCTTCACCAGGGACGGCGACGCCTTCAGGTTCGACCCCGACCGGCTCGCGGCCCTCGACGATCCGGCGTTCCAGAAGGACTTCGCCGAGCTGTACCGCTACTACAAGGAGTCCAGGCTCCACCATCTGAGGCGCGTCGAGGGCAAGCTGCTGGCCGTCTTCCAGACCGGCCCGGCCGACACCCGGGTCTTCAGATGGACGGTCGACCCCCAAGGAATCACGAAATATCAGGACAACAGGGGGGAGCGGGACCATGCCTTCCCGCCCTCGCACGACTTCGTGTGGACCCCGGCCACCCGGGACGACCACGTGCTCGGCCGTCACCCGCACATCTCCATCCGCGACGAGGTGTTCGTCGAAACGGTCGGCGGCGACCTGACCATCAAGATCGAGAACAACACCGAGACCGGCGAGGGCATCTACGCCGAGCCCGTCACCGAACCCCTCCAGAGTCTCGCCGACGCCGACGTCGAGCACACCGTCATCGGCCCGCTCATCCTGATCAGGATCCGCCCGTACAAGGAGACCGGCTGGCGCCACCTGGTCTTCAACATCCGCACCAAGGCCGTGACCAGGCTCGACGGCATCGGCCAGGCGTGCCAGCGCCTCCCGGAGGACCAGGGGCTGATCTTCCCCGGTGGCTACTACCTGGCCACCGGGGTCAGCAAGACGTTCGACACCGATGTCACGGACCTGGAGTTCGACCGCGTGGTCCGCTCCCCCAACGGCGAGGACGTCCTGTACGTCTTCCACGCCAGGGGCGACGGCCGCTCACTGCTCCTGCCGTACAACGTCATCAGGAAGGAGGTGGCGAACCCCATCGTCTGCCACGGCTACTCCCTGTTCGACGACGGCACGATGGTGGTCTTCCGCGCCACCTCCGAGGAGCCGACGCGGGTCCACCCCATGCAGGTCTGGCAGACGCCGTACGTCTCCGACACCTACGCCGCCGCCCAGCCCACCGGCACCGGCCCGCTGGAGCGCATCGGCAACGCCGAGCTGGTGCGCGGCATCTCCGACTGCCTGTCGGTGGCCCGCATGATCGGCGAGATGGCGCCGTCGGCGGCCACGTTCGAGGCGCTGATCGCCGCCTGCACGCGGGCCTTCGACCACTACCACTGGCTCGGCGAGCAGGGCCTGCGCGGCCCGCTCGCCGACGTACGGGCCACCGCCGAGCAGGTGCTCGACGAGTACGAGCACGTGGAGGCGCTCACCCGCCAGGCCGCCCGCACCCTCGCCGAGGCCGCGGAGGAGACCACCCGGCTCGTACGGCAGGCACGCGGCGACACCCCCGCCACCGCCGACGCCTGGGTGACGCTGCTGGCCACGTTGCGCCGGGCCCAGGGCCGCCTGGTGACGCTGCGCGAGGTCCGCTACCTGGACCTCGCCCGGCTCGACACGCTGGCCGGATCACTGGCCGAGGAGCTGGTCTCCGCAGGACAGCGGGCGGTGGCGTTCCTCCAGGGAGCCGACGCGTTCACCGGCTACCACCAGGCGGTGGAGGGGCTGGCCGCCGAGGCCGCCGCGATCACCACGGTGGCCGAGGCCGAGCCCGTCACGGAACGCCTGGCCACCCAGTCGGAGGGGCTGGAGGTCGTCACCGAGGTCGTGGGCTCGCTCGAGATCGCCGACGCCACCGTACGCACCTCCATCCTGGAACGCATCGCCGAAGTGCTCGGCGGCGTGAATCGGGCGCGGGCCGTCCTGGAAGGTCGCCGGCGCGAGCTGCTGGGGGCCGAGGGGCGGGCGGCGTTCGCGGCCGAGTTCGCGCTGCTCGGGCAGGCCATCACCGGCGCGCTGGCCGTGGCGGACACGCCGGAGCGGTGCGACGAGCAGCTCGGCAGGCTGATGCTGCGGCTGGAGGCGCTGGAGACGCGTTTCGGCGAGTTCGACGACTTCGCCGCCCGGCTCGCGGGCAAGCGGGACGACGTCTACGAGGCGTTCTCGGCCCGCAAGCAGACGCAGCTGGACGAGCTGGCCCGCCGGGCCGACCGGATCTTCGCCTCGGCAGAGCGCATCCTGGGCAGCGTCACCCGACGGCTGCCGTCGCTGGGCTCGCTCGACGAGGTCAACACCTTCTTCGCCACCGACCCGATGGTGGCCAAGCTCCGCTCGGTCTCCGTCGAGCTGCGCGGGCTCGGCGACGCCGTACGGGCCGAGGAGCTGGAGGGCAGGGTCAAGGCCGCGCAGCAGGAGGCGGGCCGGGCCCTGCGCGACCGCCTCGACCTGTTCTCGGACGGCGGCGAGACGCTGCGCCTGGGCCGGCACCGGTTCGCGGTCAACACCCAGCCCATCGACCTCACGCTGGTGCCGCACGACGGCGCCATGCACTTCGCCATCACCGGCACCGACTACCGGTCCCCGGCCCCCGCCTCGTTCGCCGATACCCAGCCGTTCTGGGACCAACTGCTCGCCTCCGAGACGCCGGAGGTCTACCGCGCCGAGCACCTGGCCGCCTCGCTGCTCGACGTGGCGGTGCCGGGCGGGCCGCTCCAGGACCTCGTACGGCAGACGGCCGAAGAGCGCTACGACGAGGGGTACGAGCGCGGCGTCCACGACCACGACGCGACCGCCATCCTCGACACGCTGCTCCGGCTCCGGGAGGGAGCGGGGCTGCTGCGGTATCCGCCGGATGCGCGGGCAGCGGCGCAGCTGTACTGGGCGTTCGGGACGGACGAGGTTTCACGTAAAACATTCGCCACAAGGGCCGTGTCGCTGGTGCGCGCCCGCACGGTCTTCGGCCCGACTCCGGAGCTGACCGCTCTGGCAACGGAACTGGGCTCGCACATCGCCGCGTTCCACCCGGGGCCCGGCGAGACGGCCGCGCTGGCCGGGGAGTACCTCGTCGAGGAGCTCGCCACCCAGCCCGCCGGCTTCGTGACCAGCGCGGCGGCCCGTAGCCTCCTCCAGGGCTTCCACCAGGCGCTCGGCCCGGCCAGGTCACGCGAGTTCGAGGAGGAGATCAAGGCCGTGGCGCCGCCCGATCGGCTGGAGCTGGCCCGGGCCTGGATCGGCGCCTTCGGCACGGGCCCCGAGGTGCCCGAGTCCATCGCCGTACAGCTCTGCGACCTGCCCCGGCACGACTCCAGCGCCGCGCTGACCGCCACTGTGGAGGGTCTGCTCGGCACCCACCCGCGCATCGCCGACCGCAAGCTGGAACTGCGGCTGGACGAGACCCTGGCCAGGACCCGCCGCTTCCGCACCGAACGCGTCCCCGCCTACCGCGCCTACCAGAGGCGGCGCACCGAGCTGGTGGCCACCGAGCGGACCCGGCTGCGGCTGGAGGAGTACCGGCCCAAGGTCATGAGCGCGTTCGTCCGCAACAGGCTGCTCGACGAGGTGTACCTGCCGCTGATCGGCGACAACCTGGCCAAGCAGCTCGGCGCCGCCGGAGCGGACAAGCGGACCGACCAGATGGGCCTGCTGCTGCTCATCTCGCCGCCCGGCTACGGCAAGACGACGCTGATGGAGTACGTCGCCAGCCGCCTCGGCCTGGTCTTCGTCAAGGTGAACGGCCCGGCGCTCGGCCACGCCGTCACCTCGCTCGACCCGGCGGAGGCGCCCGACGCGACGGCCAGGCAGGAGGTCGAGAAGATCTCCTTCGCCCTGGAGACCGGCAACAACACGCTGCTGTACCTGGACGACATCCAGCACACCTCGCCCGAGCTGCTGCAGAAGTTCATCTCGCTGTGTGACGCCCAGCGCCGCATCGAGGGCGTCTGGAACGGCCGGACCCGCACGTACGACCTACGTGGCAAGCGGTTCGCGGTGTGCATGGCGGGCAACCCGTACACCGAGTCGGGCCGGCGCTTCCGCATCCCCGACATGCTGGCCAACCGCGCCGACGTGTGGAACCTCGGCGACGTGCTGTCGGGCAGGGAAGAGCTGTTCGCGCTGAGCTACATCGACAACGCGCTCACCTCCAACCCGGTGCTGGCGCCGCTCTCCGCCCGTGACCGGGCCGACGTCGAGCTGCTGGTACGCCTGGCCCGCGGCGACCAGACCGCGCGGCCGGACCAGCTCCGGCACCCGTACGCCAAGACCGAGCTGGACCAGATCCTCAGCGTGCTGCGGAAGCTGGTGCGGGTGCAGGAGGTCGTGCTGGCCAACAACCAGGCCTACATCGCCTCGGCCGGGCAGTCCGACGCCGCCC
The DNA here is from genome assembly GCF_043197155.1 of Nonomuraea sp. NPDC049269. Lineage (NCBI taxonomy): Bacteria > Bacillati > Actinomycetota > Actinomycetes > Streptosporangiales > Streptosporangiaceae > Nonomuraea > Nonomuraea sp. NPDC049269. The sequence goes on along the minus strand of NZ_JBICSO010000002.1, from coordinate 234,283 downwards.
GCACCGAGCCGCCGTTCCGCCTGCAGGGCTCGTACCGGAACATGAACAAGCTGGCCGAGCGGATCGTGCCCGCCATGAACGACGCCGAGCTGGAGGCGGTCATCGACGACCACTACCTCGGCGAGGCCCAGACCCTGACCAGCGACGCGGAGGCCAACCTGCTCAAGCTCGCCGAGCTCCGCGGCCGCCTCACCCCCGAGCAGGCGGCCCGCTGGCGCGACATCAAGGCGGCCTTCCTGCGCGCCGAAGCGCTCGGCGGCGCCGAGGACGACCCGATGACCAGGGCCGTGGGCGCCATCGGCCTGCTCGCGGACCGGGTCGGCGAGGTCGGCACGGCCATCAGGCAGAACGCGGCGGACTGACGCGTCACTGCGACGAGGTCAGCTCCGCCGTGCAGGTGCGCTGGATGGCCGTGGCCCGGTCGAGGAAGTCGAGGATCAACTCCAGCTGCTCGTCCGAGTAGCTGGAGTACAGCTCGGTCAGCCCGGCCACGAACGGAGCGAAGAGCTCGGCGCCCCCGGCCAGCTGCTCGTGGTTGACCTCGACGATCACCCGCCGCCGGTCCTTGGGGTCGCGGGTGCGGCGCACCAGCCACTTGCCCTCCAGCCGGTCGATGAGCCCGCTCACCGAGGCGGGCGCGAGACCGGTGTGCTTCGAGAGCTCTCCCGCGGTCAGCGGACCCAGCCGTTGTAGCAGGTCAAGGGCCTTCTCCTCGGTCATCCCCACGCCCAGCCGCTCGCCGATGGCGGTGTGGAACATCACCGCGGCGTTGCTGTTGTCCCGACCGGCCACGAACAGGGCTTCGAGCAATTTCTTTCGGTGTTCCGAAATATCTCTGGACACGGTCCTCCTTCCCGGCATATATTTCGTTCGACCGAACGAAAGGTTATCACCATGAAGGCTCTGATCATAGGTTGCGGCATCGGTGGTCCGGCAACCGCGATGGCCCTGCGCGCGGCCGGCATCGACGCCGCGATCTTCGAGGCGTACCAGGACAAGGCGGAAGGCGTCGGCTCGTTCCTCAACGTCGCCTCGAACGGCTTGGACGCCCTGCGGGTGCTGGGCGCGCACCGCGGGGTGATGGCCGCCGGCATCCCCACCCCGCACATGGTCATGTGGAGCGGCTCCGGCAAGCGCCTCGGCGAGGTGGCCAACGGCCTGCCGCTCGACGACGGCACGGTGAGCCACACGATCCTGCGCTCCGACCTCTACCGCATCGTCCGCGACGAGGCCGTCTCCCGCGGCATCCCGATCTCGTACGGCAAGCGCCTGGTCTCCTTCGACGACACGGGCGACCAGGTGACCGCCCGCTTCGAGGATGGGACGGAGGAGACGGGCGACGTGCTGATCGCCGCCGACGGCGTGCACTCGCGTACCCGCGCCCTGCTCGACCCCGGCGCGCCCGCGCCCCGCTACAGCGGCCTGTACAGCTTCGGCGGGATCGTCCGCGACGGCGACTTCACGGGCGAGCCGGGGGTCTACAACATGGTGTTCGGCAAGCGCGCGTTCTTCGGCTACACCGTGACCGTCTCCGGGGAGACCTGGTGGTTCGCCAACCTGCCGCGCGAACTCGGGGACGTACCGCCGGACTGGAAGCCGCTGCTGGTCGAGGCGTTCAAGGACGACGCGAACTTCTCCGCCGAGCTGGTCAGCCGCTCCAAGGTGGACCTGGCGCTGCCGGTCTACGACCTGCCGCCGCTGCGGACCTGGCACAAGGGGCGGGTGGTGCTCACCGGCGACGCCGCGCACGCCACCTCTCCGAGCGCGGGGCAGGGCGCCTCGCAGGCCATCGAGGACGCCATCGTACTGGCCAGATGCCTGCGGGACGCGGCGGACCACCGGGAGGCGTTCGAGCGGTTCGAGGCCGAGCGGCGCGAGCGCGCCGAACGGGTCGTGGCCTACTCGCGGACGATCAGCAACAGCAAGGCCGCGGGACCCGTCGGCCGGGTGTTCCGCGACCTGATGATGCCGTTCTTCCTCAAGAAGACGGCCAGCCAGGAGTCACTGTCCTGGATGTACCGCCACCACGTCAGCCTGTGAGACGGCCCCCGGGCTCGCGGGGAGCAGCGGCAGGCGCACGTCCGGGGTCGGGATGAGGCCCCGGGCGTGCAGGACCCCCTTGATGACGGTCGGGTTCGGCTCGGCGAACAGCGCGGCCGACAGCCGGGCGAGCCGGTGACCCAGCGCCCGGCCCCTGACCACGTCACCCGCGCGCCACGCCGCGACCAGCTCGGCGAACCGGTCGGTGGCCAGATGCGCCGAGGCCAGGATGCCGCCCGCGGCGCCCAGCGCCAGCAGCGGCGAGATGAACAGGTCGTCGCCGCCCAGCACCTCGAACCCCTCAGGCAGGTCCCCGAGCAGGTCCACGGCGTCCTGGTCGATCCCGCCGGCCGCGTACTTCACCCCGGCGATCATCGGGTGCCCGCCCAGGTGACGCAGGGTCGCCGCACTCACGGCCTGCCCGGTCCGGTAGGGAATGTGATAGATCACCAGCGGTACCGGCGTCTCCTCCGCCAGCGCCTCGAAGTGCGCGACGACACCGCGCTCCGAGGGCCGCAGGAAGTACGGCACGGTCACCAGGGCGGCGGAGACCCCTTCGGGCAGCTCCTTCAGCGCCACGGCCGTCGAGCGCGTGTCGTTGCCGGAGATGCCGACGGTCAGCGGCACCTCGCGTTCCGCGCAGACCCGGACGCAGACCTCGATTACCCGCGCCCGCTCGGCGGGCGTCAGCGCCGCGACCTCTCCGGTCGTGCCCAGCGCGACCAGTCCGGCGGCGCCCTGGTCGAGAACGTGGCGGGCGAGCTTGTCGATCGCCTCGACGGCCACCTCGCCCGTCTCGGTGAACGGCGTGACCAGTGGCACATGAAGTCCTGTCAGCATGCTTCAGCCTGACCCGGAACGATACGTTAGGTCCAGCGCGGATTTCTGCTGTTGAGCTTAAGCTTGTCTGATGCTCGACCCTCGCAAGCTCCGCCTCCTGCGCGAACTCGCCCAGCGCGGCACCATCGCCGCGGTCGCCGAGGCGCTCAGCTTCACCCCCTCGGCGATCTCCCAGCAGCTCAGCGCCCTGGAGCGGGAGGCGGGCGTGGCGCTGCTGCGGCGCACGGGCCGTACGGTGACGCTGACGCCCGCCGGCCACCTGCTCGTCGAGCACGCGCAGGACGTACTCGAACAGTTGGAAAGGGCGTCCGCGGCGCTCGCCGCGGTGCGGAGCGGCCCGTCGGGGCCGCTGCGGGTCGGCGCGTTCCCCACGGCGGCGCGCGTGCTGCTGCCGCCCGCGCTCGCCGAGCTGTCCCGCGCGCATCCGGGCCTGCGGCCGATGGTCTCCGAGATCGACCCCGCCGACGTCTCGGCCGCGCTGCGGGCGGGTGAGGTGGACGTCGCGCTCGTGCACGAGTACGACTTCGTGCCACCGGTCACCGACGCGTCGCTGGAGACGGAGCCGCTGTTCGGGGAGCAGATGTACCTGACGAATCGCGCCACGATCGCCGACGCCCGTGACGACGCCTGGATCGTCGGCAAGCCGGGCACCCTGTGCCACGCGATGGCGATCCGGGCCTGCCAGGCGGCCGGTTTCGAGCCGCAGGTCCGTCACCGGATCGAGGACTTCGACACCGTGCTCGCCTTCGCCGCCGCCGGTCAGGGCGTGGCGCTCGTGCCACGCCTGGCCGCGCTCACGCCGCCGCACGGGGTGACGCTGACCGGGCTGCCACTCAGCCGCCGCACCCTGGCCGCCTTCCGCAGGGGGTACGGCGAGCATCCCGCGATCAAGGCGGCCGTCGCGGCCTTCCACACCGCGATCACCCACCTCCCTCTCTGAGCGGGTCTCCTTCCTCGCCGCGCAGGCCGACCCCCTCGCTGGGCGGGCGCCCGCCCTCGTTGAGCAGGCCCCTGGCCAGGTCGCCGAGGGTGGCCGCCACCCTTGCCGACTCGCCGCCGAGCAGCAGGCCGCTGATCGGCTCCGTGTGCAGCGTGCCGAGCAGGACGTGCCCGGCCAGCTCGGCGTCGAGATCCGGCCGCGCCTCGGCGATCAGCGCCGAGACGTGCTCATGCCACGCCACGTAGATCGGGTTGGCCAGCCGCGACCCGCCCCCGGCCTTCTGGGTCAGCCTCGCGTGCTCGTGCGCGGCCATCAACCCCGCGTTCCCGGCCGCCATCGCGACCACCGCGTCGAGGAAGGCGACCAGCCGTTCCCCCGCCGGAGCGCCCGGCCCCAGCGGCGGCGGCCCGTCCGCGACGTCCTGCTCCAGCGCGCGCGCCCGCTCCGCCATGAGCTCCTGCATGAGCCCGACCCGGCTGCCGAACCGGTGGAACACCGTCCCCTTGCCCACGCCCGCCGCGGCGGCGACCCGCTCGACGGAGACCTCTCCCGGCGGATGCTCGCGTAGCAGCGCCTCGGCGGCCTCCAGGATCGCCCGCCTGTTGCGTGCCGCGTCGGCCCGCTCCCGCCGTTCCATCAGATCATTGTTCCCCATAGACAAGTTGACCGACGGTCCATATATTAACTGGACCAACGGTTCATTTAGAAGGAGTGTCGCATGCGCGCGATCGTTGTCCACGAACTGGGCGGTCCCGAGGTGCTCAAGGTCGAGGACTGGCCGGAGCCGAAGGCGGGAGAAGGGCAGTTGGTCATCCGTACGCAGGCCATCGGGGTCAGCTACGCGGAGACCCAGATGCGGACGGGCGCCTTCCCGCTGCCGGTGCCGCTGCCCGTGGTGTTCGGCGCCGAGGCGGCCGGCGTGGTGACCGAGGTCGGGGCCGGAGTCGACGAGGCCCTGCTGGGCACCACGATCGCCTGCGTGACGGGCGGGGTCGGCTCCTACGCCGAGTACGCGGCGGTGCCCGCGTCGATGATCTGCCCGGTGCCCGAGGGCGTGTCGCCGGTCGACGCCGTCGCCGCCGCCGCGCCGGGCGCCATCGCGCTGGCGCTGCTGCACCGGGCCGGGCTCAAGGGCGGGGAGACCGTGCTGGTGGAGGCCGGGGCGAGCTCCATCGGGACGTACCTGTTGCGGCATGCCAAGGAGTTCGGCGCGGAACGGGTGATCGCCACCGCGGGCGCCCCGGCGAAGCGGGAGCGAGCCCGGCAGATGGGGGCCGACGAGGTCATCGATCACCGCGAACCCGGCTGGCCCGGCGAGTTGCCCGACGTGGACGTGGTCTTCGAGTCGATCGGCGGGGCGTCGGCCAAGGCGGTGCTCGATCACCTCACGCCCGGCTCCGGGCGCATGCTCTGCTACGGCTCGCTGAGCGGCGAACCCGCCGCGGTGGGCGCCGCCGATCTGTGGGCTCGCGGCGTGACCATCGTCGGGTGCGGCGGGCCCGCGTGGGGAGCCGAGGTGTTCGGCGTCCACTACCCGGAGATGCTGGCCAGGGTGGCCGACGGGCGCAGCCAGGCGCACGTCGCGGCCACGCTGCCGCTGGAGTCGGCCGCCGAGGCCCATCGCAGCCTCGAAGACCGCACCGCGCTGGGCAGGATCGTGCTGATCCCCTAACGGGGGGTGTGGAGGCCTGAGATGATCATGTGGGTCAGCAGGTCGTAGCTTTCGTCGAGCTTCTCGGGAAGCCCGAACGCGCCTGCCGCCTCCAGCACCGAGAAGCCGTGGGCGGCCGCGCGCAGGGAGCGCGCCGCGTGGATCGCGTCCGAGCCCTCCAGTCCGTACGCCCTGAGGGCCGCGAACAGGATGTCGATCAGCCGCGCCCCCGCCTCGGCCGTCGCCGGGTCCGGGACCTGGATCACCGCGGCGTAGCGTCCGGGATGCCGCGTGACGTATGAGCGCCAGGCCTCCATCAGCGCCCGCAGCGCGTCGTCGCCGGACCGGCCGAGCACGGCCGCGCCCACGTGCTCCGCCATCTCGTTCAGTATCCGCACGGACAGGAGTTCGCGCAGCTCGGCGAGGTTGCGCACGTGCTTGTACAGGGATGGGGTGGCCACACCCGCCCGCGCCGCCACCGCCGACAGGGTCAGCGCGGCGGGGCCCTCCTCATCGACGATGGCCACCGCGAGCGAGACGACCGCGTCAGGGGACAGCGCCGCCCTAGCCACGGACCTTCTCCTTGAGGAAGGACAGCATGGCCCCGGCGACCTCGTCGGGGAACTGCGCGTGCGGGTAGTGCCCGGCGCCCTCGATCATCGCGATCCTGCCGCGCCCCTCCGGCATGGCCGCGACGATGCCCTGAGCCTCAGCCTCGGGGCTCGCCCAGTCGGGGTCGAGGGTGCCCATGACGACCAGGGCGGGAACCTGGAGGTCCGGGAGCATGGAGCCGGCGTCGGTGGGCGCGGATCCGCCCATCTTGCCGACGACCGCCATCCGGCCCGGCCGGCGCAGGTCGGCTTCGAGCGCGGCGATGTACTCGGCGTGGTCGGCCGGCCTGGTGCCGGGGAAGGCGACGTCGAGGTAGCTCTTCCACAGCCCCACGCTGCGCAGGACGGCGGTGCCGAGGAGCCGCATCATGCCCTTGCGGTGGCGGGCGATCCGCATGCCCTTCAGGTCGATCTGCTGCGCCCGGGTGAACGGGCCGACCTCGACGACCGCGCTGACCAGGCTGCGATCCTGGGCCGCCGCGACAGTGGCGGCCCCGCCGGAGAACGAGTGGCCCACGACGACGGCGGGACCCGCACCCAGGTGGCGGATGAGCGCCAGGATGTCACCCGCGACGTCCACGCGGGTGTAGGAGTCCCAGCCGATGCTCGACTCGCCGTGGCCGCGGATGTCCAGGCTCGCCACCTGGTATCCGGCCGCCACGAGCTTCGGGATCAGGAAGCGGTACGCCTTCCTGCCGTCGCCCATGCCGTGCGCCAGCACGACCAGCGGGCCCTCGCCCGTCACGTCGTACGCGAGTTGTCCGCCCTCGTGCTTCAGGAACTCGGTCATGTCGCCCTCCTTGGCTAATGTCTATAGCCAGAAAGCTAATGCCTTTAGCTGGAGGCTGTCAAGCCTCCTGAAGGACCGCGTCGAGCACGGCCGCGGAGGTGGATTGTGCGAAGTTGTCGTAGTTTCCTGCGGTCATGGCCACGACCAGCCCGCGCTCGGGTGCCAAGTGCAGCACCTGGCCGCCGTTGCCGTGCGCGGAGAGCCCGGACTGCTCACCGGTGCCGACGTACCAGTGGTAGCTGTACGCGGACCTGTCGTCGATCCGCACGCGGGGCCGCGACAGCTCCTCGATCCAGCTCCGCGGCACGATCCCGCGCCCGCCGTCGAGCAGGAGCGTGCCGATGGCGGCCAGGTCGCGCGGCGTCAGCCGCAGCCCCGACGCCGCCATCTCGGCTCCGTCGCCGCCCCGCCCCCACTCGAACTCACCGATGCCCAGCGGCTCGAACAGCGCGCTCCTGGCGAACTCGGTCAGTGTCCGGCCGGTCCCCTTGGTGATGAGCCGCCCGATCAGGGCCGTCGCGCCGCCGCAGTACGTCCGCCGGAGCCCCGGCTCCTCGACGACGGGCCGCTCCAGCACGAAGCGGCAGCGGTCGGGCGCGTACTCCATCGCGATCTCGCTGTTGGCGGTGCTGGTGTACGGCACGCTCTCGTCCCACTCCAGCCCGAGTGTCATCGTCAGGGCATGCTCGACGGTGAGTCGGGCCCGCTGGGGGTCTCCGGCCAGGTCCGGATATTCCGGGAATTGAGCAAGCAAGCCCTCCTCCGGCGGCGCCACCAGCTTCTCGGCCAGCGCGATGCCGTACAGGAGCGAGACGACGCTCTTGGTGACGGACCGGACGTCGTGCAGCGTGTCCGGCTCGAACGTGACGTACCCGAGAGGCTCGTTGAGCTTGAAGTCCTCGCCCGCGCCGTACCGTTCGAGGGTGACCTGCCCGTTCTCGACGACCACGAGCCCGTGCAGGTTCGGCGCCTTACCCGCCCGCAGGACACTGTCCACCCGATCCGCCAACGTCATGACGATCTCCTCTTCGCTGGGACTTCCCGGTCTACGACCTGACACCGTGTGAGAGTCAATCGCGCTCACGGTGGCAGACGGCCTCCAGGAGGAATCCAAACGGATCCCGCCAGAAAGTGGCGTAGTAGGGCGGCGGATATTCGGGAAAATTGCGCGGCTCCTCCACGACCACATCCCCCAGCGAGACCACCCGCTCGTGAACCGCACGGACCGCGGACCGGCTCCCGACCATGAACGCCAGGTGCTGCAGGCCCGGGTGGTCGCGGGAGTAGCCGGCCGTTCCGTCGGCCGCCGGATAGAAGAACAGGAAGGTGCCGGGCTTGCCCCCGGCGGGCCGGTAGGCGAACTGGTCGGCGCCATTCAGAAACTCGTCGAAGGCCAGGAGCGGCATCAACTGGTCGTAGTAGGCCTTGGCTCGCGTCAGGTCGGGGACGCTGATCCCGATGTGTCCGATCACCACGCCATCATGCGCTTCCAAGGTAAGCTATGTATCGTTCATAGTATGATTGGATCATAGTTTGGAGCGAGGATGGTCGCCGAATTCTCGGGACGGTCCCACGACCTCAGGACGCTCGACGAACAGTTGCGCCTGGTCCTGGACGGCAAACTGACCACCCGCGGTCGAGCGGTGATCATGACCGGGCGCCGCAGGGTCGGCAAGTCACGCCTCGCGCAAGAGTTCTGCGATCGTTCCGGGCTGCCGTACGTCGTCTTCCAAGCATCTCGTGGGCGAGCCCCCGGCGCGGAGCGAAGCGACTTCATCGGAGAGGTGGCGTCCGCGGGGCTCCCGATGTCGGAGTTGGTCCAGGACACTCAGCCGCAGGACTGGAACCAGGCGCTGAAGTCGCTGGTGACAGCCGCAGCCGATGCCCCGTGCATCGTGGTGCTCGACGAAGTGCCGTGGCTGGTCGAGCAGGACGGCGAGTTCGAGGGGGCGCTGCAAACAGTCTGGGACAGGTTCCTCTCCGCCCAACCCATCCTGCTTCTCCTCGTGGGCAGCGATCTGACGATGATGGAGGCGCTCCAGCAATACGGCCGGCCTTTCTTCGGACGAGCCGCCCGGATGACCGTTCAGCCGTTGAATCTCGCCGACGTCGCGGAGATGACGCGACTGCCGGCGGCCGACGCCATCGACGCGCTCCTGATCACGGGCGGATTCCCGGAAATAGTCCGCTCCTGGGAGCCGGGGCTGTCACGTGTCGACTTCCTGCGCGCGAGCCTCGACTCGCCGTTGTCTCCGCTGCTCGCCGCCGGAGAGCTTTCGATGCTGGGCGAGTTTCCCGCGGGCTCGCACGTTCGCGCCGTCCTGGAAGCGGTAGGTACGGGCGAGCGTACGTTTTCCAACATCGCCACCAAGACGGGCGGCGGAACCCCGCTCCTGCCCGGCACACTCGCGCCGATCCTGACGAGTCTGGCGGCCAAGCGAGTGATCGCCACCGACCTGCCCCTGTCCACCAAGCCGGACACCAAGAACAAGCGATATCGGATATCCGATCACTATCTGCGCTTCTGGCTGGCGTTCCTGCAGCGCGCCATCGCCGACAGCGAGCGAGGTCGCCCGGATCTGGCCTTGCGGCGCATCGAACGATCCTGGACGGCCTGGCGAGGACGCGCCGTGGAGCCGATCATCCGCGAGACCCTGGCCAGAACGCTGCCGGATGACCGGTGGCCGGACACCGAGGAGATCGGCGGCTGGTGGAATCGCCAGAACAATCCGGAGATCGACCTGGTGGGCAGCGACAGAGGTCCGGTCGCGAGAGACGTGCACTTTGTCGGATCGATCAAGTGGTACGACAACCGGCTGTTCGATCAGCGCGATCATGAGGAACTGGTCCGCGGCGCCGCCTTCGTACCGGGCGTCTCGATCGACACGCCGACCATCGCCGTCTCCAGAGCCGGGTTCGAGCCCGGCCTTCCGCTAGACCAGTCGTGGGGGCCTGAGGAACTACTGGCCGCCTGGCGTTCTCACTGACCGCCGGAGGTCTCGATGCCGGTTCTGATCAGGCCGAGCAGGCGGCTGGTCAGGCCCGCTCCGTCACGGGCGTGCTGGCCCGCCCAGGCGACCCCGACCACCAGCGCCAGCAGATCGTCGACGGCGAGGTCGGACCGTACCTGGCCGGCCTGCTGGGCCCGCTGGAGCAGCCGGGTGGCGGCGGCGCGCATGGCGTGGCAGGAGCGGTACAGCTCGGAGGTCTCGTCGCCGAGAGCGTCCAGGATCGACGCGGGCAGGCCCTGATAACGGGTCGAGCCGGTGGCGAAGGCGAGCAGCCACGCGGCCAGCGCCTCGCCGGCCGGCTCGGTGTCGATGAGCTCGTCGGCCCGCGCGCAGAGAGCGTCGAGGCCGTGACGCATGGCGGCCTCGATGAGCGCCTCGCGGGTGGGGAAGTGGCGGTACAGCGTGCCGATGCCGACCCCCGCGCGGCGGGCGACGTCGCGCAGGGAGACGTCGGTGCCGTGCTCGGCGAACGCGGCGCGGGCCTCGTCGAGCAGCCGGTCGTAGTTGCGGCGGCCGTCCGCGCGCATCGTGTCCGCCATTCGGCTCGCCTCCAGGCTGGCATTCGGAGCAGTGCACCGGATAGCAGGATAGCCGGATGGCCGGGTCGAACGCCGTCGAGCCGTCCGCCCGCATGGCGGCGAGCGGACGGCTTCAGGCTTCAGGCGGATGACGGGGCCGAACCCGTTGTTACCTCCCGTACGTCATCCGTGTGCGTAGGCGGGGACGGATCCGCGCTGCCACCAGACGTTCCAGGCGCCGCGCGCGTGGACGGACCCTCGTCGGCCGCTGCCCCAGGTGTAGGTCTGAGACGGCGTGCGCTGTTCGAGGCTGCCGACCTTGGCGGTCGTGGGGTCGATGCAGTCAATCTTCGGCTCGGCCGGGCGGACAACGGTCGACTCGACCGGACAGGCCGCAGCCGGAGCCGCCGCCACCGGAGCCGCCGCCATCGAAGCGGACGGGCAGGCAGCGGCCGGGGCCACCGGCCGGACGGCGGTCGATGCGGCCAGAGCCGGGCAAGCCGCGGTCGGGGCCGACGCCATCGAAGCGGACGGGCAGGCAGCGGTCGCGACCGCCGGGCGGACAGCCGTCACCCTCGGACGGACAGCCACCGTGGTTGTCGGGTGGACAGCGACCGTGGCTGTCGGACGGACGGCCACCGTGGCCGTCGGATTGACAGCCGCCGTCACCGTCGGACGGACAGCCGCCGTCACCGTCGGACGGACAGCCGCCGTCACCGTCGGACGGACAGCCGCCGTCACCGTCGGACGGACATCCACCATTGCCGAGGGACGGACAGCCGCTGTCACCGTGGGGCTGATGACCGCCGTGAGCGTCGGATGGACAAACGCCGAAATCGTCGAGTGGACCATCACCGTGGTCGCAGGACGGACAAGCACTGTGGCCGAGGGACGGACAACCGCCGTGGCCGAGGGACGGACAGCGGCCGTGGCCGCCGGGCAGGCGGAGACCTGGGCGATCGGGCGGACGATCGTCGGGGCGGCGGCGGAGCAGGGAGAAGCCGGGGCCTCTGGGCGGACGGCCGTCAGGGCCTCCGGGCGGGCAGCGGTCCAGGCGTCAGGACAGACGGTGGCCGGACGGACGGCCGTCGCCGCCTGGCAGGCAGAGGGCGCGGCGAGGGTGCCGGCCGAGCGGACGCTGCTCACGCTGGATCGGCTGATGCTGCTCACACTGGAGCGGCTGATGCTGAAACTGCCGGAGCGGACGCTGTTCGCGTCGGCGAAGAAGAAGTGGCCCGTTGCCTTGAAGTCTTCCGTCCCGACCGCACTGATCGGGAAGAAGGTGAAGCCGCTGCTGTCGAACTCGTCGTCGGCAACCGCGGGCCCTGCGCCCAGCAGCAGGCCGGAGGCGGTCAGCGCTAGAGCGGTGATGGCGTGCTTGTACAAGGTCTATCCCCCAGAGGTGATGACACCGTTGTTTCGCCCGCTGGCTTACCCGGCCCTTTGGATCAGCTGCCTCCCCAAATGATCTAGTTCGCTTAAAGATCAGCAGACTGCCCATACCGATTTGTTGGAATGATTGGTAGAAATCCTGTCAAATCCGGGAACGGTGTGCTCATACTTGGGGAAGCTGGTCCCACAGGAGCACGATCATGCGGAAGACACCCCCACGCATGGCTCCGGAGTCAAGGCTGGAGTCAAACCACTTCCTCCAACTCGCCGCGATCGACTTCAGCGGCGTATACGCGGTCCACCTGGCCGCCAAGGAAGAACGTCTGAAGATGACGAGGCTCGCGATGAGCCTCTTGTCCGGACCGTTCCTGGCCGCGATCGCGCTCACCAGCGCGAAGGTCGTCGACCCGCAGGACCTGACGGAGTGGCACCGGGTGCCGTGGTACCTGTTCGCCCTGGTGGCGGCGTTCGGCCTGCTCAGCGTGCTGCCGTTCCTGCGGCTCATCGAGGCGGTCAACGCGCACGCCAGGACGGCCAGAGCGATCAACAACTTCCGGCTCCTGTACGCGGGCCGGCTCAAGGACGAGCTCAACTGGTCGCCGAACCTGCCGGTCGATCCGCGCTTTCCCGAGACGTACGCGCCTCTGGCCTGGCCGGGGATCAACGTGATGATGCTGGCGATCGTCAATTCGACGTACCTGACCGTGGGTGTCAGCGGCCTCGGCGGGCAGGATCCGAACCTGCTCATGCTGCTGAGCAGTATCACGCTGGTGGCTCTCGTCCATTACTCCGTTTACTACGTGCGCTGCAACGTCAGCAGGCGGCGCCGGCTCCCGCACAATCCCTACGAATTCCCGAATCAGGAGACCTGAATGCCCGGCCCGACACTTTGGGCGTCGTGTGGGGAGGCGTGGATATGGCTGATGCGCCATGTCTGGACGGCGGGGGCGCTCGCCGACGATGACCGAGGTCCCGTCATCGAGGCGCCGTCCGTACTGTTCGAGATCGCGGTCACGAGTGGGAACGACCCCATCATCGAGAGGTACGGCGACACGGACCGGCTGGCGCTGTACCGCAGGAAGTTCAGCCAGGACACGATCGTGCCGCCGTTCAAGTACAGCTACGGCGCCAGGATCAAGGGCCAGCTCCAATGGGCGGCCGACCTGCTGCGGGCCAAGCCGTACAGCAAGAGCGCCTGGATCTCGCTGACCACCCCGGGCGAACCCTACGACTCGGTCCCCTGCCTGATCGGGCTGGCCTTCAGGATCAGGGAGGACGCGCTGGTCATGACCGCGACGTTCCGGTCACAGAACGCCTTCACCAGCTACCTGAACTACCTGCCGCTCGCGGACGTCCAGGCCGGGATGGCGGGACGGCTGGGGCTGGGCACCGGTCCGATGCGGGTGTTCGTGGACGTGCCGCACCTTTATCTCGCCGACAGCACGCAGGTGCTGCGCGTCATGCGGCCCGCTCCACATCACCTATAGGCACCTCGGTGAGCGGCTGGCAAACGTTCTGCAAGGGCGACCCGCTAGGTTTCGGCAGATGAAGGCCCGCATCACCAGGATTTCCATGTACCTCCCCGCAGGCACGCTGACCAGCGACGAGGTCGAGCGACGCATCCAGGGCTACCGCCCCCCGCGCGGCATCGTCGAGCGGATGACCGGCATCAGGCGCCGCCATGTGGCCTCCGACGATCAGCAGGCCTCGGACCTGGCCGTCGAGGCCGCCAAGGAGCTGGCGACCGACGTCGATCTGCTGATCTTCGCCTCGGCCTCGCAGGACCTGGTCGAGCCCGCGACCGCGCACATCGTGGCCGCCAAGCTCGGCCTGTCGTGCCCGGTGTTCGACGTCAAGAACGCCTGTAACAGCCTGCTCAACGGGATCCAGGTGGCCGAGGGACTGATCGTCTCCGGGTCGTACCGCAGGGTGCTGGTGTGCTCGGGCGAGACGCCCTCGCGGGCGATCCGCTGGCGGGTCAGGGATCGGGCGCAGTTCGTGGACGCGTTCGCGGGGTACACGCTGTCGGACGCGGGCGCGGCGGTGCTCGTGGAGGCCGACCCCACGCGCGGCATCTTTTATCGCGATTTTTCGGCTGATAGTAGGGCGTGGGCTATCGGCACCCTTCCTGGCGGCGGCTCCATGCATCCGCGCGACCCCGAATACTCCTACTTCCGTGGCGACGGCCGCAGGCTGAAGGAGGCGTTCGAGCTCATCGGCCCCGACCTCTTCCTCAACGCCCTGAAACGCACCGGCCTGACCTGGGACGACTTCGCCGTGATCGCGGTGCACCAGGTGGCGTTGCCGTACCTGAAGGTCCTGTCGCAGGCGCTGGACCTCCCCGAGGACCGGCTGGTGATCACGCTGCCCGACCACGGCAACTGCGCATCGGCCACACTCCCGCTCCAACTCGCGCACGCCCGCGCGGGCGACCGCGTGGCACTGCTTGGCCTCGGCGGCGGCATCAGCCTTGGTGTCATGCTGGCGGACCTGTGAACGACACCCGCCTCTACCTCGCCGCCCACCCCTTCGCCTACCCGCTGATGCGCCTGCTGGCCCGGCTGGGCGCGGTGGTGCGGGTGCCGGGCCTTGGTGTGGTGGTCAACGACGCGGCACTGGCCCGGCGCGTGCTCATGGACGGCCGCTTCCGGAAGGACGGCCCCGGCTCGCCTGGTGACCTGTGGACGCCCGTGCTCGGCCCGTCGGTGCTGCTCAACATGGAGGGCGACCCGCACACGGCACTCCGCGCCAAGCTGGCCCCGCTGTTCACGCCGTCGTCCGTCGCCACGCTGGTCGCCGACGTGCTCGCCGGCCCACTGGACGACCTCCGCGTACGACTGGCGAACGGCGACACGGTAGACCTGGTGGACGAGATGCGCCTGCTGGCCGGAGCGGTGATCTGCCGGGTCGTCGGCCTCGGCGACGTGCCGGCGGCCAGGGCCAGGCGGCTGTTCGCCGACGGGGAGCGGGTGGTGTCGATGGTCTCGCTGCGCACCAGGGGCCTGAACGCCCGCCAGCTCAGGGTGGCCCGCGAGGTGCTCGACGGGATCGGCGACATCGCGCAGGCCGCCTACGACGCGGGGGATCCCGCCACAGTGATGGGCCGGATGCGCGAGCTCGGGCTGTCGGCGGCGGAGGCCCGTGGGGCGGCCGGGGCGTTCTTCCTCACCGGCACGGAGACGGTCGCCACGTTCGTGCCCCGGCTGGTCGCGTTGCTGCACGACCACGACGCCTTCGGCGCCGACCTGGATCTGGCGATCGAGGAGGCGATGCGGGTCACCACGCCGACCCCGGTGATGCTGCGTTCCGTCGCCGAGCCCGTACGCCTGGGCGGGGTCCTGGCCAGGCCCGGCGACCGCGTGGTGATCGTCACGCACAACTGCGCCCGCGCGTACGGACCGTTCGATCCGTCCCGGCCGCATCCGCCCGAGCTGCGCCGCCTGTGGTTCGGCGCCGGGCCGCACTTCTGCATCGGCTACCCGCTGGCGCTGGCCGAGATCCGCGCGGTGGCCCGGGTCGTGCTCGCCCGCCCGGTCAGGGTGGTGACGCGACGGGCCGCCAGGGGCGTGCTCATCCCGACCTACGAGCGGCTGCTGATCAGGGCCGCATGAGAGTCGGGGTCACCGGGGCGTCCGGTTTCGTGGGTGGCGCGGTCTGCCGGGCGGCCGTGGCCAGGGGCTGGCAGGTGTACGGCTTCGGGCGCCGGCCCACGGAGATCCCCGGCGTGCCGTACCTCATCTGGGACCTGACCGGCCGCGACCGCCCGGACCTCGACCTCGACGCGCTGATCCACTGCGCGGGGAGCGTCACCGACTGGGGCCCGCCGGCCGGGATCTGGCGGGCCAACCTCGACGGGACCCAGAACGCCCTGACGGCCTTCCCCCGCGCCCGGTTCGTGCACGTCAGCACGGCCAGCGTTTACGACCCGCGACGGCCGACGGTCATGGCCCGCGAGCACGAGGCCCCGGTGAGCCGGTACGTCAACGCGTACGGCGCGTCCAAGGCGGCCGCCGAGCGGCTGGTCGAGGGGCGTGCGGTGATCCTGCGCCCGCACGCCGTCTACGGTCCCGGCGATACCACGCTGCTCCCCCGGGTGCTGCGGGCGGTCAGGGGCCGCAGGCTGGTCGCGGTCGGCGACGGGCGGCAGCGCGTCAGCCTGACCTCGGTGGCCAACCTCGCCCAGGCCTGCCTGCTGGCTGTCACGGGCCCTCTCGGCACCTACAACGTCACCGACGCCGAGCCGGTGGTCCTGGACGACGCGCTCCGTGCCGTACTGCAGGAGAAAGGCATCGACGCGACCCCGCTCTATCTGCCCCGACGGCTCGCCCACGGCCTGGCGGCGATCTCCGAGACGCTCACCCGCCAGCCGCGCCTGACCCGCTACGCCGTCGGCCACCTGGCTGTCGAGCGCACCCTGGACATCAGCGCGGCCCGCGACCGACTCGGTTACGCGCCCTCGCCGACATCTTTCGCAGGCGCCGCGTCCTGGTGAGGCCCACGAGGCCGCCCGCCATCTGGGAGCGCCTCGTCACCGGCCGGAGGCGCCTCGCCGGCGGCGACCGCCTTGGCGCCGACCGTGCGTGCCTCGCCGCCGTTCGGGCTCGGCTTGCGCGCCTCCACCATCTCCGACTTGAACCACGGCCCGCCGTACCAGAACCGCCACCCCAGGTCACGTCTGCGCACGTCGACCACGCCGAGCTCACGCAGCACGGTCTCGTACTGGGGCGTGTGCTGGAAATCGGCGATCAGCATCAGCCCGCCCGGACGCAGCACCCGATGCGCCTCCTTGACGGCCTGCTCACGTCCTTCCACGGTCGGGATGTTGTGGATGGCCAGGCTGGACACGATCACGTCGAACCGGCCGTCGTCGAACGGCAGCTCACGCATGTCACCCGTGACCAGCTCGACCCGATCCGACACCCCTTCGGCCTCGGCGTTGGCCCTGGTGACGCCCTCGGCGTTGCCCGACTGATCTACGCCGCGCCACAGGTCGATGCCGGTGGCCCGGCCCTCGCGCAGCCGCTGGGCCGCGAGCAGCAGCACCATCCCGCGCCCGCAGCCGAGGTCGAGAACCTGCTCGTCGCCCTCGATCCGGCCGAGCTCCTCGCCCCAGACGGCGAACTTCCCCCGGCGGGTCGTGTAGAGGTAGCTGGCCGCGCTGGCCAGCGTGTAGACCGCGCCGAGCAGGAACGCGATCGCCGCCGCCGGAACATCGGAGACGAACGAGACCGCTGCCAGCACCAGCAGCACCACTGCCCCGAAGAAGAGTCCGGCAAGGGCCCATGGCGCGTCGAATCCATAGCTACCGCGCTTCACACTCACGTTATATCGCAAGATGGACTTCACCGAAACTTGCCGTGACACTGCCTTTTCCGCAAATACCCCGCGTGCAACTCGTTACTAGCCTTGAGAGCAATTCGTAGAACAGGGGGGGCTTACCAGGGATGACAGTGAGAACACGGGGTTTTGGGCTTGGCTTCAGCATCATCCTCACCCTCGCGTCGACCCTGCTGTGGGGGGTGGCCCACCTGGCCGCCGACCGCCGGAAGACCGGCCTCGCCCTCATGGCGGCGCACGTGCTGATGCTCGCCATGATCCTCACCGTGATCACCGTGTTCGGCAGCAAGCTGCTCCCGCTGGCCGTCCAGCCCGCCTGGCTCACCGCCTTCTCGATCATGATCGCCACGATCGCGATCATCTGGACTGGGGTGGTCATCTGGTCGTACATGCTGGTCCGGCCCGCGCCCGTGAACCGCGTGGGCCGCGCGGTGACCAGCGCGCTGACCATCGCCCTGTGCGCGCTCATCCTGACCCCGGCCGTCTACGCGGCCCGCGTGACCTACGTGTCGCGTGATGTGGTCAACAGCTTGTTCACCGCGAACGTCTCCCCTGTCGTGTCCCAGGATCCAT
Organism: Nonomuraea sp. NPDC049269; assembly: GCF_043197155.1. Taxonomy (NCBI): domain Bacteria; kingdom Bacillati; phylum Actinomycetota; class Actinomycetes; order Streptosporangiales; family Streptosporangiaceae; genus Nonomuraea; species Nonomuraea sp. NPDC049269. The sequence continues at coordinate 216,580 of NZ_JBICSO010000002.1, read as the reverse complement.
GGGACGGCGCGAAGCGGATCAACCTCCTGCTCCTCGGCGCCGACGCCGCCCCCGGCCGGCCCGGGGTGCGTACCGACAGCATGACCGTGGCCAGCGTCGACGTCGCCACCGGCGCGACGATCCTGCTCGGCCTGCCGCGCAACCTGCAGCGGGTGCGCCTGCCGGAAGGTCCGCCCAGAGAGCGCTTCCCGGACGGCTTCACCGGCGCGGGCCCGGAGACTCCCGGCCTGCTCAACGAGGTGTTCCAGTACGCCGAGGACTATCCCGAGATGGAGCCAGGCATACGCAAGGGGCAGCGCGGCCCGACCCTGCTCAAGAAGACGATCAGCGGCATCCTCGGCATCCCGATCACCTACTACACCATGGTCGACATGAAGGGCTTCGCGCAGATCATCGATGCGATGGGCGGCGTGACGGTCACCATCAAGCAGCCGATCGTCTACGGCAAGTACCGCGAGGGCCTGTTGCGCCCCGGCACCCGCAAGCTCTCCGGCGCGGACGCCCTCTGGTTCGGCCGCTCGCGTACCGACAGCGACGACTACGTACGCATGGGCCGCCAGAAGTGCCTGCTCAACGCCGTCGCCAAGCAGGCCGACCCGGTCACCGTGCTGAACAGCTTCGAGAAGCTGGCCGTGGCGACGAAGCGCGCCATCTCCACCGACATCCCGCAGAACGTGCTGCCCGACCTGGTCGAGCTGGCGCAGCGGGTGAAGGCCAACAAGATCAAGAGCCTGAGCTTCGTACCGCCGTTGATCAACACGGTCTATCCCGACTGGAGCCTGATCCGGCGCGAGGTCACCAAGGCCCTGGCCGACCACGGCCCGAGCACCACGCCCCCGCAGGCCACCCCGGGGACGCCGAGCCCCGAGACCCCGATCGCCCTCGACTCCGCCTGCCGTTAACCGCGCCTGAGCAGCAGCGTCACGAACCCGAGCAGGTCACGGTACCCGTCGAGCCACATCTTCCGGTGCTCCAGCGCTGCGGCCATCGCGGCGTCGCCGTCGTCGCCGGGGTGCCGCAGCGCCCAATCGATGAGCGACCCGGTCCACGACCACTCGTAGTCGTACCACTCCCCCCGCTCGCTGACGTGGGCGTACACGGTGCGGTAGCCGCCCGACTCGGCCTGTGCCACGGTGCCCGGCAGGTCCGCGTACTCGCCGATCTCCGCCTCGACCTCCCTGCTCGGCGGCCGCTCCCAGAACCCCTCGCCCACCAGAGCCAGCCCACCGGGAGCGAGCAGTCCGCCGATCGCCTCCATCGACGGCGTAAGCCCGCCGAACGCGTGCGTGGCACCGACGCAGAGCACCAGATCGTACGGCTCGGCCGAGGTGAAGCCCGTCGCGGAGCCGTGATGCAGGGTCAGCCGGTCCGCCACCCCGGCCTCGGCCGCCGTCCGGCGGGCGTTGGCAAAGCCCGCGTCGGACAGGTCCACACCGTCGGCCGTGGCGTCGCCGTACAGCTCCAGAAGCCGGACGCTCCAGAACGCCTCACCGCAGCCCAGGTCCAGGATCCGCGCGCCGCTCGGCAGCTTGGCCCGGCGCAGCAGCCGGGTCAGGTTCGCCTCGCTGATCGGGGAGGCGATCGGGTGGTCGGCGTGCGCGAGGTGGCTGATCAGCTGTCTCTCCATATGGACAGATCCTAGTTATCCCCCTATACCAACTTGACGTGTAGGGATTCGGAGGGTTTCATATGCACATAGCCGACTTATTAAGTAGGAAATAGGGAGTAGAGCATGAACGCTCGCAGGGTGCTAGCCGCTCTGGCCGCAACCGCACTCACCGCGCTCGCGGCGGCCTGCGGGAGCAGCGCGTCTCCCACTGGCGCGGCGAAGGAACTGCGCCTCGGCTACTTCCCGAACATCACCCACGCCACCGCCCTCGTCGGCGTCGAGAAGGGCTTCTTCGCCAAGCACCTCGGCGTACCGGTGAAGACCAGCACGTTCAACGCCGGCCCAGCCGCGATCGAGGCGGTCTTCTCCGGCGCCATCGACGCCACCTATATCGGCCCGAACCCAGCGATCAACGCCTGGGAGAAGTCCAAGGGCAAGGCCATCAACATCGTCGCGGGCGCCGCGTCCGGCGGCGTCTACCTGGTCGTCAAGCCCGGGATCAACTCCCCCGCCGACCTCAAGGGCAAGAAGATCGCCACGCCGCAGCTCGGCAACACCCAGGACGTGGCACTGCGCTACTGGCTGGAGAGCAAGGGGCTCAAGACCGACACCAAGGGCGGCGGCGACGTTCACATCGTGCCCCAGGAGAACGCGCAGACGCTGCAGACCTTCGCGACCGGCGACATCGACGGCGCCTGGGTGCCCGAGCCGTTCGCCAGCCGCCTGGTCATCGAGAGCAAGGGCAAGATCCTGCAGGACGAGCGTGACCTGTGGCCGAACAAGCAGTTCGTGATCACCCACCTGATCGTCCGGCAGGACTGGGCCAAGGCCAACCCCGACCTGCTCAAGAAGCTGCTCGAAGGGCACGTCGAGGCCACCAAGTACCTCAACGACGACCCCGCCGCGGCCGCGCAGACCGTCAACACCGCGATCCAGAAGCTCACCCAGAAGCCGCTCAAGCCCGAGGTGCTGGCGAGCGCGTTCAAGAACATCACGTTCACGAACGACCCCATCGCCTCCTCACTCACCGGCAGCGCGGACCATGCCGTCAAGGTCGGACTGCTCAAGCCGGTGGACCTGAACGGCATCTACAACCTGAAGCCCCTCAACGAGGTGCTGGCCGCGCAGGGCCAGCAGTCGATTTCGGACAGGTGACGCACATGACGACGCAGGTGGTCGATCGCACGACGGCGGTCCGGCTGGAGGCCGTCTCCAAGGTCTACGGTCACGGCGGCAACGGGCTGCTCGCCCTCGACAAGGTCTCGCTGTCGGTACGGCCCGGCGAGTTCGTCTGCCTCCTGGGTGCCTCCGGCTGCGGCAAGAGCACGCTGCTCTCGCTGGTCGCCGGGCTCGACAAGCCGACGCAGGGGGAGATCTCCACGGTCGGGCGGCAGGTCGCGATGATGTTCCAGGAGCCGGCGCTGTTCCCGTGGCTCACGGTCTCGGCCAACGTCGAGATGGCCTTCCGCGCTGAGGGCCTGTCCAAGCACGACCGTCGGAGCAGGGCGGCGGAGTTCCTCGACCTCGTGCACCTGGGCGGATTCGGGAAGAAGCGCCCGCACGAGCTGTCCGGCGGCATGCGCCAGCGCGTCGCCCTGGCCCGCGCGCTCGCCCAGTCCTCCGCGTCCTCGTCCTCTTTGGAGGACGGCGCGGTGCTGCTGATGGACGAGCCGTTCGGGGCGCTCGACGCGATGACCCGTGACCTGCTGCACGACGAGCTCGAACGCATCTGGCGGGAGCGGGCGCTGTCCGTCCTGTTCGTCACGCACAACGTCCGTGAGGCCGTACGGCTCGGCGACAAGGTCGTGCTGCTCAGCAGCCGACCCGGCAAGGTGGTCGAGGAGTTCCCCGTCGAGCTCGCCCGGCCCCGCCGCACCGACTCCGCCGAGGTCGCCGGGCTGGCCGCGAAGATCACCGACCGGCTGAAGGAAGAGGTCATGCGCCATGGCCACTGAAAGCTCAGCTTTTCGACGCAGAGAGGCGAACGATGGCCGTTGACACGCACGCGCGGCAGATCGCCGGGCTGGACGCGCTGGAGCTGGCCAGTGACCAGCGGGCCGGGATAGCGTCCCGGGTCTGGGCGCGGGTCTGGCCGATGCTGACCGCGATCGCGCTGGTGCTGGTCGCCTGGCAGCTGGTCGTGCTGAGCGGTCGCTGGCCCGAGTACGTCTTCGCCGGGCCGATCACCACGTTCCAGGACCTCGGGCACCGCCTCGGCGACCCCGAGTTCTACCAGGCCGTGGGGACCACCATGCGCCGGGCCGTCACCGGCTTCGCGCTGGCCGTGCTCGTCGGACTGGTCGTCGGTGCGGCCGTGTCGCGGGTGAAGGTGCTGCGGGCCGCCTTCGGCGCGCTGATCACCGGCCTGCAGACCATGCCGTCGATCGCCTGGTTCCCGTTCGCGATCCTGCTGTTCGGGCTGACCGAGAGCGCCATCACGTTCGTGGTGATCCTGGGCGCCGCGCCGTCGATCGCCAACGGCCTGATCACCGGCGTCGACTACACGCCGCCGCTGCTCCTGCGGGCCGGGCACGTGCTCGGGTTCCGGCGGTTGCAGCTCTACCGGCATGTGATCCTGCCCGCGTCGCTGCCGTCGTTCCTGGCGGGGTTGAAGCAGGGCTGGGCGTTCGCCTGGCGCTCGCTGATGGCCGGTGAGCTGCTGGTGATCATCGCCTATCAGTCGTCACTCGGGGAGCAACTGGCGATCTCGCGGGAACTGTCCGACTCGCCGGGACTGATCGGCACGATGATCGTGATCCTGGTGATCGGTATAGTGATCGACATGTTGTTCGAGGCGGCCGACAGCGCCTTGCGGCGGCGCTGGGGTCTCAATCCGGTGTGATGCGGGTCTCCGCGCGAACCGATTACGCGCTGCGGGCGGTCAGCGAATTAGCGGCGGCACCGCCGGGGCCGGTGCCGGCCGAACGCATCGCCGTGGCCCAGAACATCCCGCGCCGCTTCCTCGACAACATCCTGCTGCAGCTCAGACGGGCCGGGCTCATCCACAGCCTGCGCGGCCCCGACGGCGGCTACTGGCTGGCGCGCCCGGCGGAGGACATCACGCTCGCCGACGTGATCGCGGTCATCGAGGGTAAACCCGAATATCCCGCGCACGGTGGCTATCCCGGTGTCGCGGGGCCCTTGGCCGACGTCTGGAGCGCACTGCGCGAGCACGAGGAGCGGCTGCTGACCGAAGTCACCTTCGCTCAGATCGTCTCGTCCAAGTTCTCGGCGTAGTAGGAGATGGCCCTGGCATAGCCACCCGCCCGGTCTGACTCGGCGACGACCGCGAGCAACGAGCTGACGGCCTCGCGCGCCCGGCCCGCGTTGTAGAGCGCCATGGCGTTGAACGTCCGCAGCCCCGCGTCGCCGGGGAACTCCGCCAGCCCGCGCTCGAACGTCTTCAGCGACTCCGCGACCCGCCCCAGCACCCGGTAGGTGCTGCCCAGCCCGAGGAAGGCGCCCAGCCGGTCCTCGGCGCTCAGCCCGTCACCCGCCAGCGCGCGTACGTAGAACGGCACCGCCTCCGCCTCCAGGCCAAGCGCGTCGTGCACCCACGCGGCCTGATAGGCCACCTCGGCGTCCTCGGGATGCCGCGCCGCCAGCGCGACCAGAAGCTCGCGGGCCTCGTCCCGCTCCCCCGCCTCACGCAGCCCCACGGCCCGTGCCAACTCCTCGCGCAGCCCCACTGCCAGCGCCAATTCCTCGCGCAGCCCCACGGCCGGCGCCAATTCCTCGTCACGCACGCGCTCAGTGTGCCATGATGAGCGTGACCTGAAACGGTAACGGTTTTCATAATCATCGGGAGGGTGCTCGTGAGGGTGGCGTTCGTCGGGAAAGGCGGCAGCGGCAAGACGACGATGTCGGCGCTGTTCGCGAGATACGTGGCGAGCCAGGGCGGTCCGGTGGTGGCCGTGGACGCCGACATCAACCAGCACCTGGCCCTGGTGCTCGGCGTCGAGGAGCCGCCGGAGCCGCTGGGCTCCCGGCTCACCGAGATCAAGGAGCTGCTGCGCGGCGACAACCCGCGCATCCCGTCGGCCCAGGCCATGGTCAAGACGACCCCGCCGGGCCGCGGCTCCCGACTGCTGAGCTTCAAGGATCTGGCGACCAGCGAGTTCGCGGTCACCACGAGCGAGGGCATGCGGCTGATGGCGACCGGCCCCTTCAGCGCGGACGACCTGGGCGTGGCCTGCTACCACTCCAAGGTCGGAGCCGTCGAGCTGCTGCTCAACCACCTGGTGGACGGTCCGGGCGAATACGTGGTGGTCGACATGACGGCCGGGGCCGACTCGTTCGCCTCGGGCCTGTTCACCCGCTTCGACCTGACGTTCCTCGTCGCGGAGCCGACCAGGCAGGGCGTCAGCGTCTACCGGCAATACCGCGACTACGCCGCCGACCACGACGTGCCGCTCGCCGTGATCGGCAACAAGGTGCACGGCCAGTCCGACGTCGACTTCCTGCACGACCAGGTGGGCGACGACCTGCTCACCTGGATGGACCACTCCTCCGCCGTCCGCGCCATGGAGCAGGGCCAGCGCTTCGCCCTCGACGACCTGGAGCCCGCCAACACCGACGCGCTGGCCATGCTGCTCAAGCACCTGGACGCGCAGACCAAGGACTGGGCCCGCTTCGGCCGCCAGGCCGAGGAGTTCCACCTGCGCAACGCCCGCTCCTGGGCCAACGCCAAGACCGGCCTCGACCTGGCGGACCAGATCGACCCGGAGTTCGTCTATGGCGGCTGCCCGACCACATGACTGTCCCCTCCGGTCGTCTGGAAGCCTCCGCCGAGCCCACCTAGCGTTCGAATCAATCCCCGTTGAGAGGAGACAGCATGTCGCTGACCGTTCCGAACGATCTACTCGATCAGGCCAGAACGGGCGAGGTCGACGACGCGGCGTTCATCGCCTGCGTCCGCGACTCTCTGCCGTACGCCTGGTCGGTGATCAGCGAGCTGGTCCAGCACCGCGACAGGACCGGCGCCGACTTCGCCGACAACCAGGTGCCCCCACCGGACGAGGAGGCCCGCGGCCAGCTCCTGCGCTGCCTGGCCAGCGACTCGATGCGGGGCGCCTTGGAGCGCCACTTCGGCGTCCGCCTGGCCTTCCAGAACTGCCATCGGGTGGCGGTGTTCGCTCCGACGGCCTCCGCCGCGTTGCGCGAGTTCGTCACTCCACGCGCACAGATCCTCAACCAGAAACCCGAGCTGGTGGACTGCTGATTCCCCTTGTGGCGGGCCGGTTCCTCCCGGCCCGCCACGCCCATCTGTGCCCGCCGCAGTTTGGATTGGCGCTCTGTTATGCGCCGGCATCCTCCAGGCTTAGCAGCGCTTCTACGTTTCTCATCGCGGCAACGTTTGCTTCCACGTCATGTACGCGCACAATGCGCGCACCCTGATATATGCACATCGTGTTAGCCGCGATTGTTCCCTCTTTTAGCTCCGCTGCTCCCCGCTCAACGTTCAGCGACTCTCTGATGAAATGCTTGTTGCTCACCGCCACCACGGTGGGAAACCCTATTGCCGTTATTTCTGCGAGTTTCCTGGTCAGCTCCAGCGAGTCGCTGGTGTTCTTGTTCAAGTCGTGACCAGGGTCGATGAAAATCTTTTCCGGCTGCACGCCGCAGTCCAACGCGTACGCCACGCGCTCACGCAGAAACGCCGCCACTTCCGCCGTCACATCCTCATAGCTAGGACGGGACACCGCACTATGCGGCCCCGCCAAGCTATGCGAGATCACCACACTCATGCCCGACTCAGCCACGAACTCCGCTATTCCCGGACTCCGCAACCCGTTGGTGTCATTCAGTACATCCGCCCCCGCTGTCCGTGCCGCACGTGCGACCTCGACCAGGTGCGTGTCTACCGAGATCACCGCATCCGTGATCTCACGAATACTGCTGATCACAGGCGTGATCCGCTCCATCTCCTCTTGTGCCGTAAGAGGCGGTTGATCAGCGCGGAAAGACCTACCTCCGATGTCAATCCACTCCGCTCCCTCTCCTAAAGCACGCTCCGCCGTCGCCACCGCATCGCCAAGTTCGATCGATGTCCGCGGATCCAAGCCTGAATTGGGCGTACGATTCACGATCGCCATGACCACTACATGCTTGGAAAAATCAAACTCCCGCCTGCCGACCATCCGCTGCGGTGCGATCAATTCCGGGTAATACACTTTCACGGCTTTCCTTCTTTATTTTCTCTGGTCTCGATCTTTGCAAAGGCTAGCCCGCTGCCGCCAATGAAGACAACGAGTCAGCCGCCTGGAGGCCTTCTATCTCGGCTACGACTCCGCTGCGTGGCACACGTGGCAGCAGGAAGACGGCACGTGGAAACCCGAGACCTGGAAGTCCGGCTCGCCGAGCCGACATCAGGCTTACCAGGACAACCTTCGCGTCGTGGACGGGAGGAGGAACACCCACTGGCTAGACGTCGTCCGAGTGGATGAGCCTCCCCGAAGCGAACAGCGCATTTTCTGGCCTCCATCCCTGGCAGTAGTTCGGGTCGTCGACGAACTGCAGCGTCAGGGACCGAACATGCAGGCACGGCCATGCTTCGACGTTGATATCGCTGCCGAACCCTCCTTGGGGCATCTGCGAGCAGGCGCAGCACCCCGTGAACCACAGTCCTCGCTGCTCCACACGGCCGCCGCCCGAGAAGATATATGGGGCGCACATTCGCCGGGGCTCATGGACGACGAGTCGCTCAAACCCCGCCTCATCCAGCCGCTTCAGCAGAAAATCTAGCAGTTCCTCCACGAACGGCTCAAAGCGCGCCACTTCGGCATCATCCCATCAGGTCCACGGTGGCGGTCAACGATCTTGACCCGCGCCTAACAGCAGTTCAGCGCTTCGGCAAGGAGCTCGCCCGCGTTCGCAAAGAGGTTGACATGACACAAGTCCGGCTGGGCAAACGCCTATGCCGCAATATCACCCCTCCCACCGGCCCCGACTGGTACATCCGTTGGACAGAGGAAATCGAGCCCTACGCACGTGTGCTCCGAAGTTGGGACCCTCTCCAGATTCCCGGCATCCTCCAGACGGAGGCATACGCGCGAGCCGTCTTTCGCGGTGGCCTATTCGTTTCTGAGCAAGACATACAAGACAAGGTTGATGCCCGTATGCGGCGTAGGGGCATCCTCCTACGAGACAAGTCGCCCACCTTGCTCGTGCTCCTGGACGAGTGGGTGCTTCGTCGCCCCATCGATGGCGCCAGGGTTATGGAGGAGCAGCTTGATTACCTGCTCACCGCTGCGGAACTCCCCAACGTCACGATACAGATCGTCCCCTATGACACCACTTGCACGACAGGCCTGATGTCCGCATTCATGATTGCCGAGCTTTCCGACACCCCGACCGCTGTCTCAGTAGACTCCGCGGCAAAGGCGGAAGTCTCTGCAGATCATAAACTCGTTACTCTGACCTGGGACATCCATGACAAACTACGCACAGAGGCGCTCCGCCCCGGTCCGTCTCTAAAAATAATCAAGAAAGCGCGGCACCAATGGAAGCAGCAGACCTGAGCGACATTGACTTGTCCGGGGCCGTCTGGCGGAAGAGTTCCCGGTCCGGCTCAAACGGCGGCCAGTGCGTCGAGGTCGCAAGCAACATCCCCGGAATCGTCGCTGTCCGCGACAGCAAGGACCGTGGTGGCCCCGCACTCACCTTCACACCCGGTGAATGGAGAGCCTTCTTGGGCGGCGTCAAAGACGGCGAATTCGACCAGCTGGGCTGACTGCCCCCGGTAGCGCGCCTCTCATCTTCCGCTCCCGATTGGCTGGCCCGCTACCGCGCGACCCGGCCCAGAGTCGAACGCAAGCGCGCATCTGATGGAGCGACGGCACGGCGGACGCCGCGCCGTGTCCGGGGCACGATCAAAATCGACGCTGGCTTCTCCCTGCCGGCTGCTGCTCTGCCCGTGCCGGCCCGTTGTGCGCGGTCGAGGCCGGCTACGTACAGGTCCTGGTCGCAAGTTGCCCATCTGTCCGTGAACATGAGGCCGAAGTGATCCGCGACACAGGCGGCTTACAGATCCCCCGCTGTGGTGGCGAGCGTGGCCAGGTAGCCGTCGAGGAGGCGGATCTGCCGCTGAGGCGGGAATTCCTCCGCGTCGAACAGCGCCTGCACGATGAGGCCGAGCGCGAAGGACTGGATCGCCACCGCGAGATCGTCCGGATCCGACGGCGGCAGCTCCCCCAGGCGCTGCGCCGCCTCCACATGGTGGCGGATCCGTTCGCGTGATCGCGCATAGCGGGCCGCGTGCCCAGCCGCGAGGTCCGGGTCCGCCATCGCGGCGTCCCACGAGCCGACCCAGATCCGATTGTCCGCGGCTGTCTGCCTCGTCAGCGGAAGGATATCCATCAGCACCGCGCGCAGGGCGGCGAGCCCTTCGGGCGCGGTACGTCTCGGCCGTGCCGCACGGTGCTCGTCCAGCAACGTCAACGCATGCGCGACCAGGTCCTTCTTGCTCGGAAAGTAGTGCGTGAGCAGTCCGGTCGTCGCGCCCATCTCGGCGGCGACCGCGCGCAGGGTCAGGCCGCCGAACCCGTACGTGGCCAGCACATGCCACACGGCCGCTGACACGTCGCGGCGGCGGGCGTCGTGATCTCCCTTGTGGCGTGGCATGCCGACAGGATACGTTCGCAAAACATCCGTTATGTGAATGGGGGTTCCATGTTCGCCACCCCGCTGCGTGGCAAAGCCGAGCTGCGTGCGCTCGAGCCGCATCATGCCCAAGAGTTCTTCGCCCACCTGGACCGTGCCCGCACGCACATCGCCCCCTGGGTGGGCACGAGCTTCGTCGCGGGCGATCTCGACGCCGCGCGGGTGGTGCTCCAGCGCTACGCCGACGGCCAGGCCGCCGACCGGCAGCGCCTGTACGGCATCTGGCTCGACGGCACCCTCGTCGGCGGCACCATGTTCGTCACCTTCGACCCCGCCCTCGGGGTATGCGAGATCGGCTGCTGGCTCGAGCCCGCAGCGGAGGGGCACGGTCTGATCACCCAGGCGGTCCGTACGATGATCGACTGGGCTTTCGGGGTACGTGGGTTGAGCCGCGCCGAGTGGCGCACCTTGTCCGGCAACGTGCGCAGCATCAACGTGGCCAAGCGACTGGGTATGAGCCTCGACGGCACGTTGCGGCAATCCGTCCCGGGCGCCGACGGGCTCCGGCACGACAAGCAGGTCTGGTCCGTGCTCGCCGCCGAATGGCCGCAATCCGTCCAACCGGATAGAAGGGGCACCAACGTCGAGCCCGAGCTCGACCAGCTGATGCGCGCCTTCCTCAGCGCGTTCACCAACACCGGCGGGCGTCGGCCGAACCTCGACGTCATCCGTGAGGTGTTCATTCCAGAAGGAACGATCATCAAGAACGTCGGGGCCGAGCCCGTGATCTACGACCTCGAGGCGTTCATCGAGCCTCGGGAGAAGATGCTGACCGACGGGACGTTGACCGAGTTCTCCGAATGGGAGGTGGCCGAGCGGACCGAGATCTTCGGGGCGATCGCGCACCGGTTCAGCGAGTACGGCAAGTCCGGTTTCCTCAACGGAGAGTGGTTCGAGGGCTTCGGCCGCAAGACCACCCAGTTCGTACGGACGCCCTCCGGCTGGAGGATGAGCTCGATGGCCTGGGATGACGTGCCATGACCTGCTGCGTTTATGACGGACGCGACAGCGGCCTGCCGCCATCCACCCAGAACGGCCATCGGCTCGCCTTTGACCGGCCCCGGCCATCTTCCGCTCAGCCGGTGATCTGCGGCAACACCTCTGCCCCCAGGCGATGGATGTTCTCCAAGGTGCGCCGGTGGTCGCCCATCCCCTCGACCATCAGGATGAGGTGCTGAATTCCCGTCGCTTCAGAGGTGCGCATGATGGACTCCACGCATCGATCCGGCGAGCCGACCGGGTGGACGCGTGTCAGGAAATCTACGTATGCCGAAATATCCCGTGATGGCGGTTCTCTGTTGTCTATCGGTACATAGCCGGCGAGGCCGGGCCGCAGCCAGCGAGGCAGGGACTCCGTTAAATCGCTTCTGGCTTGGGCGGTGGAGTTCGCCACATGGGCGACGGCCGCCGCCATGTGAGTTTGGGTGGCGCCCCCGTAAGACTCGTACATGGCGATCATCGACTTCTTCTGCTCGTCGTCGATGTGCATCCCGAGCAGCATCGGCAGGTCACGTTTCGCGGCCAGTGCCACGGTCGGCGGTGAGGTGCAGGCCAGGACCGGGCGCAGCCGGGCCGGTGGGACCAGCGGGACTTCACGGAAGCTGAAGAACTCCCCCGCCGCCGACACCCGCTCCCCCGAGAGCGCGGCCAGCAGCACGTCCAGCGACTCCTCGAAGCCTCGCTCGAAGCGCTCCAGCCCGGTGCCGAACACCTCCAGGTCCACCCACGGACCGCCCCTGCCAACGCCCAGCGTGAACCGGCCGCCCGACAGGTGGTGCAGCATGGCCGTCTGCTCGGCCAGCGCGACCGGATGCTGGGTGGACAGGACGCTGACAGCGGTGCCGAGACCGATGCGAGTGGTCCGGCCGATCGCCACGGCGGCCAGTGTGGTGGCCGAAGGGCAGACGCCGTAGGTCATGAAATGGTGCTCGGCGATCCAGGCATCGGCGAACCCGGCCGCCTCGGCCGCCACGATGAGGTCGAGGGCGTTCTCCAGCACCTGCTCTGATCTCTGGTCCGGAAATCGGGCCACGATAAGAAATATCCCGATTCGCACCCCACCGATGATGGCTCACCAAGCGGGACTAATCGAAGAGGCTCGCCTGACCCTCGCCCACCGCCGGATCCCGGTGCCGTTTGAGGTGCCGCCAGCAAGCCCAGAGCGCAGGCGAATCCCTCTGATCTCAACTCCGGACAGGCGCTAGGGGGAGTCCTGGAGCATCGCGACCCGGATCGTCCCGGCGGCGTGCAGGCTGGTCAGGAGCGTCCAGTCGTCCGCCGGGTCCAGCCATACCTGAAGCTCCTCGGGGCCGCGCGGCCGGGGCAGCGACCCGGCCGGCTCGTAGAACGACGTGACCAGCACCAGCGGCACGGGCGCGGCCCACTCCTCGGGAGCCGGCGGCACGTGCCTGCCGCTCAGCAGCACGGCCCGCTCCTCGGGCGTGCACTCCTCCAGCGGCCCGGCCGCGGCCAGCTCCGCCTGCGCCCTGACCTGGGCGTCCAGCGCGATCCGCGCGCGCGCCTCGCGTCGCTCCTCCGGAGTGCCGAGCGCGTCGTAGCCGGGCCTGAGCGCGCCGACCAGCGCGTCCGGCTCGTCCGCGTACGCCCGCGAGCCGCCGCCGGAGAAAATCATCTCGTACCGGTACAACGAGCCGTCGCCCTTGACAGGCATGGCGGGCGGCCGGTCCGCCGCCGAGGTGTTGCGGATGACGACCGCCGCGCGGTTCGCTTCACTCATCGCCACCAGGGATCTTTCGGCTTCTCGTTCCATCGGGTGATCGCGAACAGGGCCGTGAGCTGCGCCTTGTCGGCCGCCCGGTGGTAGAGGTGGTCGGCCAGCTCCAGATAGGACGAGTAGTCCAGGCGCCTGCGGTGCTCAGTATGGTTGCCGGCGACATCCTTGACGTCGTGGTTGAGCGGGAACTGGTCGTCGCCGAGCCGCAGCGCCAGCCCCACCGTTCCCAGCGCCAGTTTGATCTGCGTCTGGATGACGCCGGGGTCCAACGAGCCGTCGGGGAGGCGGACCTCCGTGTGGTCCGTCCGGCCGCCCTCGACCGATTGCACGTTGATCACGGATTCGCGCTCGAATTGCGAGCTCACCAGCTCGTCCAGTGTGACGTACCCGGCGGAGTCCAACATGTTGGGCTTACAGTAGACGAGCCCCCGGTGGTGGCCCTGCTCTGGGTTCGTCATCAGCCGTAGGAACGTGTCGAAGTAGTTTCTGTTCACCAGCCTCAGCAGCCGCTGGTAGAAGGCGGGGATATGGTCGAACACGGAAGTGTCCACGTGGATGTGGCCCCCCGTGCTCCCCGTCGCCACGCCGCCGTGCGACTTGATGATCTCGCACACGAGCTGGATGCCTTCCCACGTGCGCGGCGTGTCGTACAGCGGTGGTGAGACGAGCTCTCCGGCGACCGATACGTCCTGTTCCAGCCGCCAGCCGTTGTCGCCCTCGTAGTAGCCGCCGTCGTGGCCGGTGTGGTACGGGTGTGTCCACGGATCCCGAGTCAGCCCCGCGTCGTACAGGTCGCGGGCGATGGCCTGGTTGATCGCGTCCTGGTGCGGCTTGAGCGACTCGGGCAGGTCGTACTCGATCTCCCGGCCGAACTTGAGCCCGGTCCCGGGCGCGGCCAGTCCGCCGGTGGCGTCCTCGGTCAGGTAGGGCACGACCGGCTCGCCGCGCTCCGCCCGCGCGAACGCCTCCGCGAGGTCGCGGTCGAACGCCTCGGGGTTCCACCGATAGGAGACCTCCGGCTCGCGGGGCCGGCCGTCCCAGGCGCGGGCGCGGGCCTCCAGCGCACGAGCGTGCTCCGCCTCCAGGTCGGAGACGAGGTCGCGGGCCCTCACCGTCGACGCGCCGGATGCGGCAGCGTCACGGGCGGCCGCCTGGCGGAGCTGGTCTGTGAGCGCCTCCTCCGCCAGGCGCATCAAGGTCGGCGTGCAGCGGTACGGCTCCGCCGCCGGCGCCCGGTAATAGGAGTTCAGCCGGTGGGCGAGGTCGGCCCGGTCGGCGGCGCCGGCCGGGTCCAGCCCGCGCTCCTCTGCCCCCCTGAACACGTGGGCCAGCCGCTCGACCGAGTGCTCCAGGCCGAGGTCGCCCGCCAGCTTCCGCAGGGGATCGAGGACCCACGCCGGGGCGTCGCCCTGCGAGCCCACGATCCGGTCCATGCACGCCAGTGCATTCGTTGCGGGCTCGCCGAGCCTGGTCCCGTACCGGTCGGACACCCGCAGCCTTGCCCAGGTGTCCGGAGTGGTGTCCATGTATCCCCGTAGCGCCTCCACCAGCGCCGCCCGGTCAGGAGCGCCTACCGGGTCGAAGCCGAGTCGCTGCGCGCGCTCGGCCACGTGAACGAGACGACCGATCCGGTCACCGAGGCCCAGTTCGCGCGACAGTCCGAGCAGAGGGTCCAACGGGGGACGCGGCGCACCGTCGCCGACGATGACGCGGTCCATCCGGCCCAGGAGCGCGGCCTTCGCCGGGTCCAGGCACGCGGCGGGGAATCGCTCGTCCATGACACGCACGTCCCAGCCGTCCATGTCGCGTTCGCGGTGCCGCGTGAGGCTCTCCACGAGCTCCGCGTGGGTCGCCGGCCGTTCCGGGAGGGCACCGTGCGTGTCCACCTCCACGAGCATCTCGGAGAACGTCCGGAGCGCGTGCGAGAATCCCGCCTCGGCCGCCAGGTTACGCAGCCGACCATCGGGCCCGACCGAGCGGAGCGCCCGGTCGGTACGGCTCATCGCCCGCGCGGCCGGGTCGCCGAGCCCGGCGATGGCGTACTCGTCCGCGATCCGCAGCCCGTCCCACAGCTCGGAGTCGATCTCCCGGGCCCGCTCCAACTCGCGCACCAGGTCGTGCCGCCCTGCCACGCCCTGGACGTCCACGCCCCTCGCCTCGGCGTCCAGGAACAGGCGCCCTACGTGATCAAGCGAGTGGAGCCCGAGGTCCAGCTCGAACGTGAGGCTGCGAAGCTGGTTGACCCTGATCTCGCGGGTGGTGCCGTTGGTGGTGCCGATCGCCAGGTCCATCCGGCCGAACGCCCGCGCGATCGGGAGAGAGGGGCGCGCGAGCTCCCCGTTGGCGAGCCACAGGCCGGGAAAAAGCATGGGGTCCGTCTGCCGGTACAGCTCCAGCCGATCGACCAGGTCCGACCTGTCCGTCGCCCCTGCGGGATCGAACCCTTGCCGCTGCGCCTCGTCGAAGACGCGTACCAGCCCGTCGAAGGCGCCAGGCAGGCCCACGGTACGCGACAGCTTGTGGACGCTGGTGATCATGTCTCTCATGGTGGGGTCTTGCATGGTGGCGGTCACGGTGCGGGCCATCGTCCCCAAGGTATGGGCGAACGCCTCGTCCGGCACCTCGATCCGCAGCCTGCCCGCGACGCGGCGGCCCAAGGAGGTCACGTCGGGATCCAGGGGCGGCGGGGGTGTGCCGTCCCGGTTGATGAGCTGGTCGATGCGGCCCCTGCCCGTGCCGTCGCCGTCTGCGTGGTGAGCTCCGGCGGGCGCGCCCTCGCGCGGTGCGGGGGCCCCGTCATGGGCGTCGGAGGCGCGGGCCGGAGGCGTGGTGCGCTGGCCGCCCGCAGCGGAGTGGGGCTCGGTGTGCCGGTCACCGGCTGGCGGCGTGGTGCGCTGGTCGCCGGTGCGGGCGGGTGGGGCCTCGCGGACGCCTCCGGGCGGGGTGTCGCGGGCGCCGCCTCCGGGAGCGGTCTCCCCGCTGGCACCGGGGCGGGGAGCGGGCGGTGCCGTGCCGATGGGGACGACAGGCCCGTCCTGGGCCTGGCCGGTCCGGGGGCCGACCGCGCCGTGCCTGTCACCGGTACGTCCGGGGACGCCCTCCTGCCCGTCGCCCACCCGTCCGGCGGCGCGGTCGGCGTTTTCGGGCTGCGCCCTGTGGCCGGCGTCCTGGGGCTGCGTCCTGTGGTGGGCGTCCGGGGATTGCGCCCTGTGGTCGGCGTCCTGCTGTGAGTCCGCCTGATAGGGGAGGCCGTCCTGCGCGTCCGGGTCAGGCGGTGGCGGGGTGGGCGGCACGTACGGCGTGCGGAGCGGGAGGTCGTAGAGGGGCTGCGGGTGCCCTGGCGTGGCGTTCGACGCGCCGGATACATGGCCCAGCACGCCCGCCTGGCCGTGCGTCACCGCCGCGGGCGCCGCACGGCCGCCGTTCACGACCGCGCCCTCGGCCGAGCCGTCCCCCGCATGGACTATGTGGCCGCTCACCGGACCGGGGAGCAGGTGACCCGCCCCGTCCGCCACACCGGACACCTGGTGGACCGCCTGGCCAGGCGCCGGGTGTGCCGTCTGGCCCGTTGCCGCACCGGACACCTGGTGGACCGCCAGTCCGTCTGCTGGACCGAGCGCCGGGCGAGCGACCCGGCCGATCGCCTGGGCGTCCCCGGCCGGACGCGCGTCCCTCGGGCCGATCCGCTGCTCCGGCCCGCCCGGAGCCTGGGGTCTCTCACCGCTCAGCACCACCTGGGTCGGCTCGACGACCCGCCGCGGCTCGGAGCCGTCCGCGGTTCTGACCCCTGCGGCCTCTCCGCCCGGGCCGCGCCCCTGACTGTGCGTCAGATCGTGCTCCGGGCCGGCGGGGTGCCCGCCGGGGAGCGGGTCCGGACCGGCGGGGTGCCGGGCGGAGGACAGGTCCGTGCCGGTGGACCGCCCGCCCGCGACCGGCTCGGCGCCGTGCACCAGGTCCGGCGTGTCGCCGGCCCCCAGTAATGCGATGTGGCCCGACGGAGGAGGGGCGGGCGGGGGATGACCGGACAGGGAAGGAGCAGACGGGGAATGGCCCGACGGGACCGGCCCGGCCGTGAGCTCGCCGGCCGGCATGGGCATGTAGTGGGTCCGGGCGCTCTGCGGGATGTCGAGGCCTCCGGCCGCGCCCGCCACGAAGGAGTAGAACAGGTGCGCCGGGTCGAGCTGGTCGCTGAGGGCCAGCCCGGGTATCGATCCCACGGTGCCCGACACGCCGCCGACCAGCGCCCGCCCGTAGACGCTCTGCGCCATGGCCGCGATCTGGTCGCGCACCCCCAGCTCGGCCCGCGACACGATGAACACCAGCTCCCGGGTGGCCAGGCGCGACAGCCCGAAGTCGACCCCGGTGAACACCAGGCCGGTCAGCGCCCCGTTGCCCAGGGACAGCAGCAACGAGTCGAGGTCGAGCTTGTCCCGGTTGCCGAAGAGGAGCTGCGCCGTCTGCACGGCCAGGTCCAGGCCGCCCATCACCGCGGCGAAGCCCAGCATGTTCATCAGCAGCCGCCACTTGAGCGCCTGGATCGACATCCGGGTCATCAGCGTGCGCACCTGGATCAGCTTCAGCACCGACGGCCCGTACAGGTACACCCACACCAGCAGCCGGGCGATGGCCAGCGCGAGCAGCGCCAGCGCCGCGTACTGCATCCATTGGGTGTGCTCCATGTCCTCCGCGTGGTCGCGCAGCCGCCGGGCCTCCTGGCGGATGGCCTCTTCCACCCACTTCAGCAGCGCGTCACCCTCCAGGTTCGCCAGCTGAGGCGCCGTCTGCCCGTCACCGGCGAGCAGCTTCAGGACCCGCTGGAACGCGTCCTTGGCGGCGCCGTCCCACTCCGAGCCCTTCAGGTAGCGCAGCACCGGCTCGGCGTCCTCGACGCGGATGGCGGCCAGCTCGTCGGCCAGCGCCTCCAGCGCCTCGGCCTCCCGCACCAGCGCGTCCGGAACGGCCTCCGGGAACGCGCCGGCCGTCAGCGGCAACGCCAGATGCCTGACCAGCTCGGGGACCAACCCCAGATCCAACCCCATCAGCCGGCTTCCCGGACCGTCACGCGCCCGGCCCGCGCCGGTCGGCGCCTGGTAGGAACGACTCGAAGCTCGTGCCCTCGCCGAACAGATCCTCGAACGGGACGTCCTCGGCGACCATCGGCCCGGCCAGGGTCCTGAGCTCCGCGGAGACCTTGTGAGTGGCGATGGCGGCCTGCTCGACGACGCACGCTGCCAGCTCGGTGGGCGTCCGCTCGCGGTACACGCGGGGATCGAGGTCGACGGCCCGCAGCTCACCCCGGGGTCCGACGGTGACGGTGACCATCCCGTCGTCGGACTGCGCGGAGCCCGTCAGGTCGCGCACCTTGCGGTGCATCTCCTTGACCTGTTCGGTCTGCCGATCGACTTCCTGGACGAGTTGTCGGAGCAAATCCCATGAATCACTCATCGTCGCATCAACCCCACGAAGCCATCAGGACGCTCGCATACTATCGATCAAGTCGGTGAGTCAGGGAGGGTGCGGCCGGATGGAACTCGACGGCGCCAGCTACAGCGCTAGCCGGATCAAAGGGCTGGCGGGGGCGATGAGCGATCTCGCGGACAGACTGCGGGGCGTGGAAGACCGGTACGAGACGCACAAGGAGGCGGCCCGCAAGGCGCTCGGCGACGACGACTACGCGCGCGCGTACTGGCAGGCGAACGGGCAGCGGCTGGAAGCGATCGGCACCGCCCTCAAGCTCCTCACCCAGGCCGCCCAGCGTGAGGAGGAGCGCCTCGGCAGCGCCGCCGCCACCTACCGCTCCACCAACGACGCCAACGACGCCAACGGCTGAGCGTCCCGGCCGATCGCCGGCTAACCGAAGAGGGTCGCCTGGCCCTCACCCACCGCCGGATCCCGGTGCCGTTTGAGGTGCCGCCAGCGCGGCAGGTCGTCCAGGTAGGACCACGACAACCGATGGTGCTCCGTGGGCCCCAGGCGGGCCAGCGCCTCCTGGTGGACCGGTGACGGATAGCCGGCGTTGTCCGCGAAGCCGTACTCCGCGCAGCCGATCGTCCCCATGTAGGCGTCGCGCCGTACCTTGGCCAGGACCGAGGCGGCCGCCACCGAGATGCTGGCCGAGTCGCCCTTGACCTCAAGGCGTACCGGCCACGGAGCGCCGATGTAGTCGTGCGAGCCGTCGAGGATCAGCGCGTCGGGCCGCAGCGGGAGGGCGGCCAGGGCGCGGCGGGCGGCGCGGCGCAGGGCCTCCGTCATGCCGAGCTCGTCGACCTCGGTGTGGGTGGCGTCGCCGAAGCCGATGCCGACCGCCCACGACTCCAGCGCGGCGGCCACCGTCCCGCGCTTGACGGCCGACAGCTGCTTGGAGTCCGTCAGGCCGGCCGGCGGATCCGACAGGTCGGTGATGACGGCGCACACC
This sequence comes from Nonomuraea sp. NPDC049269, assembly GCF_043197155.1. Taxonomy (NCBI): domain Bacteria; kingdom Bacillati; phylum Actinomycetota; class Actinomycetes; order Streptosporangiales; family Streptosporangiaceae; genus Nonomuraea; species Nonomuraea sp. NPDC049269. The sequence goes on along the minus strand of NZ_JBICSO010000002.1, from coordinate 197,161 downwards.
GTCACGGGGCCGGCCCAGGCGCCCCGGCCCACTTCGTCGAGGCCCGCGACCGTGGTCGTGCTGCGCTGGGCGAGCAGCAGGTGCTCGATGTCGTACGAGGGCGCCATGGGCACCAGACGTTATCGCTCCGCGAGGCGTACCGGATCCAGATCGGCGGCGAGATAGCGCGCCGCGACGTGGATGGCCCGCAGGGTCACCGACACCGAAGGGCGATGGACGCTGGAGCCACGCGCGACGGCCAGCACCTCGCGGCCCACCGGGTTGCCGGCGAACTGGCGGACCGCGATGCCGCGGACGCCGGCGGCCAGCGCGAGCGCGGGCACGGCGGCGATCCCGATGCCCTTGGCGACCAGGGACAGGATCGTGCCCAGCCCCTCGAACTCCCACGGCGTCGGCCTGGTGCCGCCCACGTCCACGAAGAGCCGGTCGACCGCGAGGCGCGACGGCTCACCGTCCGGGGTGGCCATCCACGGCTCGTCACGCAGCTCGCGCAGGTCCAGGGGCACCTCGGGGTCGGCCAACCGGTGCTTGCGCGGCACCACCAGCACCAGCGGGTCGTACAGCAGCGGGAACACCCGCAGGCTGTCGTTGTCGCCGACCCGCCCGTACCAGTCGTCCACGAGCGCGATGTCGACCTCGCCCGACTGCACCTCCCGCATGCCCCGACCCGAACGGCTCTGCCCGAGCCTGAGCGTCAGCTCGGTGTAACGACGCAGCGAGCGGGCGAGCGCGGGCGCGAACGCGACCGCGGCCGTGGGGAAGGCGGTCAGCACCACCCGGCCGGACGGCGAGGCCGCGTGGGCCGAAAGGTCGGATTCGGCCTCCTCGACCATGGACAGGATGCGCTCGGCGTGGGTCACCAGGCGGCGGCCCGCGTCGGTCAGCTCGGCGCTGCGCGCGGTCCGGTCGATCAGCGCGGTTCCGGTCTCACGTTCGAGGGCGACCAACTGCTGGGACACGGCCGAGGGACTGTACCCGAGCGACTCGGCGGTCGCCGCGATGCTGCCCCGACGGGCAAACTCGCAGATCAACACCAAACGCCGTAATTCGAGCATCGGACTTCCTTACGCCTACCCACAAAAAGCCTCGCTTGTGCTGATGCCTTCATCAAACCACGCTGGGAACGTGACAACCATGACGGTTACCCTCTCCGCCACGCTGGCGGCCAACGAAGAGATCGACCGAAGACGACGCGCCGGGCAACGGGTGCTGCACCTCGCCTTCGGTGAGGCCGGCCTGCCCGTCCACCCGGCGCTGCGCGACAAGCTGGTCGCCGCATCCGAACGCAACGGCTACGGGCCGGTCGCGGGAGCGGCCGACCTGCGGAGCGCGGCGGCGGGCTACTGGACACGACGGGGACTTCCCACCGACCCCGAACTGATCGTCTGCGGACCCGGCAGCAAGTCCCTGCTGTACGGCGTGCTGCTGGCCATCGGCGGCGACATCGTCCTGCCCATGCCCAGCTGGGTCAGCTACGCCGCGCAGGCCGACCTGGTCGGCGCCCGCCCGATCCTGGTTCCGCCCCCGGCGGGACAGGGCGGCGTACCTGATCCGGAGCTGGTGACCTCGGCCGTGCTGCACGCTCGCGCCCAGGGCAGGACCGTCAGCTCGGTGCTCGTGACGCTGCCCGACAACCCGACCGGGCGCCTCGCCTCGTCGGAGACCATCCAGCGGCTGGTGGAGGTCGCCCGCGAGCTCGACCTGTACATCATCTCCGACGAGATCTACCGGGACCTGCTGCACGACCCGCTGCTCCCGTTCACCTCGCCCGCCGACCTGGCGCCCGAGCGCACGGTCGTCACCACCGGGCTCAGCAAGAGCCTGGCGCTGGGTGGCTGGCGGATCGGCGTGGCCAGGCTGCCCGACGAGGCGTACGGCATGCGCGCCCGGCTGCTCGCGGTGGCGAGCGAGATCTGGTCCGCCCCGGCCGCCCCCGTGCAGGAGGCCGCCGCCTACGCCTTCACCGACCCGCCCGAGCTGGTCGAGCGCATCGTGCGGAGCCGGAGGCTGCACGGAACGCTCGCCCACGCGGTGCGGGACAGGTTCGTGGGGATCGGCGCCTCGGTGCCCACTCCCCAGGGCGGGTTCTATCTCTATCCGGACCTGAGCCACCTGCGGCTCGGCGGTTCGGCCGAGATCACCCGCGTCCTGCTCGACGACCACGGCATCGGCGTGCTGCCCGGCCACGCGTTCGGCGACGATCCCAGCGCCGCGCGGGTGCGGGTCGCGGTGAGCCTGCTCTACGGCGACACGTCGGAGGAGCGCCTGGCCGCGCTGAACAGCCAAGATCCACTCCAACTCCCGTGGATCGCGGCCAATCTCGACCTGCTGTCGATGGGCTTGACGGAGCTCTCGCTGCGACGGCTGAGCCCGGTGCGTGAACTGCACCCGGCGCTCGTGCCGACGCCATGTCACAGTTAGGCGAAACTTTGTCCACGGGCCGGTGCGGTGACCCCGCAATCGGCCCGCTGAGCTGCATAAACACCCGGGTTGCAACAAGCTGCAAAGAATGCTGGACGAGAGCTGTTCTCCGGCATACCAAGCAGCCTCCATCATGTGCTCATGCCCGCTCTTGTCACCCTGTCCGGGCGCCTCGTGCGCCTGGAACCTCTCAGCCTCGCGGTGATCGACGACCTCGTCGCCACGGCGAGTGAAGACCGCTCCACGTATGCCTTCACCCGTGTCCCGGCCAGCCGGGACGAGATGGTCTCCTATGTGGAGGCCGCGCTGGCTGAGCAGGCGGAGGGCCGCACGCTGCCCTTCGCCGTCCGGTGGCTACACACCGACCGAGTCGTCGGTGCCACCCGTCTTATGCACCTGGAGTACTGGCAGGGCCCCATGCCCTGGCCGCCGGGTACGCGGGGCGCGGTGGGCGAGGTCCCGTCCGTGGCCGACATCGGATACACCTGGCTGGGCGCGTCCGCCCAGGGCACGGGTGCGAACCGGGAGAGCAAGTTCCTGATGCTCTCGCACGCCTTCGAGACGTGGAACGTCCACCGCATCACGCTCAAGTCAGACGTCCGCAACAACAGGTCGCTGGCCGCCATAGCCGCCTTGGGCGCGCATTTCGACGGGATACGCCGGGCGGAATGCAGGGGCGCCGATGACACCGTCCGAGATACGGCGTTCTACTCGATCCTGAACTCTGAATGGCCCGGGATTCGAGAACGTCTGGCCCAGAGGCTCGGCCTCGCCGAAGCAGCATAAGCACCGTCCGCCAAGGCCCCGCCGTACGGCGGGGCCTGTGTCTTGCGTATATATGCCAGGGTCATGGCCGCCCCCGTGTAATTGGGGCCATGTCGCTGCTGACTCTCAGGATCCATCGCCCGACTCAACGCTCGATTAACGACCGATCAACGCTTCGGTTAACGAATGGGCGGATGCCTATGTGTTGGGCAAGGATGGACCTATCATTTGGTAACAAATCTTTCCATTGCGTTGGAGACAGGCGACATGGCTGGTCAGAGCTTCGAAGGCGAGCTGAGGTTCGCCGTGCTCGGTCCCGTCCGCGCGTGGCGCGATGGCAAGGAAGTCGACCTGGGCACTCCACTGCAGCGTTCCATTCTCGCCATGCTGCTCCTGCGGGAGGGTCGTGCGGTGACTCCGACCGAGATGATCGACGCGGTCTGGGGCGAGGAAGCGCCGCCGCGCGCCCTCGGCGCCCTGCGTACGTACGTCTCCCGGCTGCGCACTGTCCTGGAGCCCGGCAGGGCCGCCCGCTCGCGACCCGAGCTGCTGACCTCCGTCGGCCGCGGGTACGCGCTGCGACTGCCCGAAGGATCCCTTGACCTGACCCGGTTCGAGCGCGTCACCCACGAGGCCGAGGTCGCGCGCCGGGCCGGCAAGCCACGTGAGGCCGCCCAGGCTCTGCGGGCCGCGCTGTCGCTGTTCGAGGGCGAGCCGCTGGCCGGAGCCGTCGGGCCGTACGCCGAGCATCAGCGCGACCGGCTGGTCGAGCGCCGGATCAGCGTGGTCGAGACGCTCATGGACCTGGACCTGGAGCTGGGCGAGCACGCCGCGGTCGTCTCCGAGCTGATCGCGCTGACCGCCGAGCACCCGCTGCGTGAGCGCCTGCGCGCCCAGCTCATGCTGGCCTACTACCGATGCGGCCGGCAGGGCGACGCGCTGGCCGTCTTCACCGAGACGCGCGAGGCGCTGATCGAGGAGCTGGGCATCGAGCCCGGCCCCGAGCTGACCACGCTGCACCAGCGCATCCTGGCCGCCGACCCCACGCTGACCGTCGCCGAGGTGGCCGAGGAGGAGGGGCCGCGGGAAGAGGAGGAGCCGACGCTCCACCTGCCGCGTCCCGCACAGCTGCCCGCCGCCGTGAACGACTTCACCGGGCGTATGGAGATCGCCGGGCGGCTGCGTACGCTGCTGGCCTCGCAGTCGGCCGCCGAGGGCGTGCCGGTGGCCGCGATCTGCGGGATCGGCGGGGTGGGCAAGACCACCCTGGCCGTGCACGTGGCGCACGCCGCCGGCGACCTGTTCCCCGACGGCCAGCTCTACGCCGACCTGCGCGGCTACACCGACGAGGCGACCGGCCCCGAATCGGCCCTGGGCGCCTTCCTGCGCGCGCTGGGCGTCCCGTCCGACGTCATCCCCGAGCGCCTGGCCGAGCGGTCGGCGCTCTTCCGGTCGCTGCTCGCCGAGCGGCGCATCCTCGTGCTGCTCGACAACGCCCACGACGCCGAGCAGGTCAGCCCGCTGCTGCCGGGCTCGCCGGGCTGCGCGGCCATCGTCACCAGCCGCCACAAGCTGGCCGACCTGCCCTCTGCCCGGCTGTTCGACCTGGATGTGATGGAGCCGGACGAGGCGCTGACGCTGTTCGCCTCGGTGGCCGGGGCCGCGCGGGTGGCGGCCGAGCGTGACGCCGCCATGGACGTGGTCGCCGCCTGCGGGTTCCTGCCGCTGGCCGTACGGATCGTGGCGGCCAGGCTGGCCGCGCGGCCCTCGTGGACGGTCGCGTCGCTGGTGCCCCGGCTGGCCGACGAGCAGCGCCGCCTGGATGAGATGCGCGTGGGCAACCTCGCGGTCGAGGCCACGTTCGCGCTCGGCTACGGGCATCTGGACACCGCCCAGTCCCGCGCGTTCCGGCTGCTGTCGCTGCCCAATGGGCCCGACATCTCGGTCGGAGCGGCGGCGGCCGTGCTGTCGGCGAGCGTGTTCGACACCGAGGACCTGCTGGAGTCGCTGGTCGACGCCAGCCTGCTGGAGGCGCCCGCGCCGGGCCGCTACCGCTTCCACGACCTGCTCAAGCTGTTCGCCCGCCGGACGCTGGAGAAGACCGAACGGCCGCAGGCCCGCACTATGGCGCTGCGCCGGCTGCTCGGGTTCTACCTGGCCTCCGCCCAGTCGGCGCACCGGCTGGCCTACGAGGGCAGCATGATCGCGGACAACCTCCAGGTGGACGGCAGCGGGCTGTCGTTCAACTCCGTCGGCGAGGCCGTCGCCTGGCTGGTCGCCGAGGGCGACTCGCTGTTCGCCGCGATCAACCAGGCCGCCGCCACCGCCCGCGCCCCGGAGCCGCTGCTGCCCGCCGGCGACCTGCTGGTGGCCATGGAGCCGCTGCTGGAGTCCGGCACCCACACCCGCGAGTTCGACCAGGGCACGCGGGCCGTGCTGGCCACCGCCAAGCGCATCGGCGACACCGGCAGCGAGCTGCGCGCCCGCTACGTGCTCGGCCGCGTGCTGTTCGCCAGCAACCGGCTCAGGCAGGCCGAGGAGCAGTTCAGGATCGTGCACGAGCTGTCGGTCGAGCGCGGGGAGAAGGTCGTCACCGGTGAGGTGATGAACGCGCTGGCCGTCGTCGTGGGCCGGCAGCGCCGCCACGCCGAGGCGCTGACCTGGTTCGACTCGGCCATGCGCTGGTACCGCGAGAACGGCGTACCGGCCGGCGAGGCGCTCGTGCTCAGCTACTCGGCCCGCGACCACCTCGGCCTCGGCCGCCCTGAGGACGCGATCGCCGCGGCGGAGAAGGGCCTGGCCATCTTCACCGAGATCGGCAGCGGCGCCGGCACCGCCCGCGCCCGCTACCACCTGGGCATCGTCCTGTCGCGGGTGGGCCGCATCGCCGAGGCCGTCCACCACCACGCCGAGTGCCTGGCCTTCTTCCGCGCCAGCAAGCAGCGCGTGTGGGAGCAGCGGGTCTGCTCGCGGCTCGCCGAGACGTTCATCGCCGCGGGGCGCTACCCCGATGCCGTACGGCATGCCGAGCAGGCCCTGGTGGTGTCGAGGGAGATCGGCCATCCCTATGGCGAGGCACTCTCACTGATGGTGCTCGGAGAGGCGCTCAAGGGCATGGGCAGCGCCACGAGGAGCCTGGACTGCCTACGGCAGGCCTTCGAGATCTTCTCGATGCTCGGCGCTCCTGAGGCGGAGGACCTCAGGGCCCGCCTCGGCGACACCCCGGTCGTCGATCCCGCTGTCGGTGATGCTGATCCCGTTGTCGAGCCCGTCGTCGAGCTCTGAGTACAGCTCGTCGTCCAGACGTGTCATCCACACATGGTTGATCAAGGCTGTCCCTTTGGGAGTCACGGAGCCCCCGTGATCCATACAGTGCCGCGATTGCTAGCCCGGCCGGTCATCTGACCGTCACGCGTCGCTAGGGGGCCCGGTTTTCCGGATGCTCCGCGTAACGGCTAGCCGCCTCACATCGACGACCGGCCGGACCCGACACGAGCCTCGAACCCCCCGGGCTCGTGTCTTGGTGAGAAGCCTCCACCCGGGCGGTCAACATCCGATCAACGGGCGATCAAAGCAGGAAATAACCCTCGGCGATCAGCGGCCGGATGGCGTCGGGGTGCAGGATCTCGCCGTCGCCGACCAGCTCGGCGATGACGTTGAGCAGCGGGCCGAGCGCGAGGTCGCCGTCGCAGACGCCCGCCAGGGCCGCCTCGACGGTGCCGACCTCCCTGCTGCGGCGCAGGCCGTCCGTCTGGCGCAGCACGATGCGCATGGGGTCTTCCGCGCCGGGCAGGCCGACGCGCTCGTCCAGCAGGCCCGCCACGGTCCGCAGGTGCGCCGAGTCGAGGAAGCGCACCCGGTGGGCGGTCGCGATGGAGTCGAGCACGCCGTCGACGTAGTCGCCGACGGGCAGCGTGACCTGATGGGTGAGCTGCTCCACGCGGACCACCGGGTCCAGGGTGCCCGCGTTGCGCATGGTGATCCAGCCGAAGCCGATGCCCCGCACCTTGTGCTCCTCGAACCAGGCCAGCCAGCGGTCGTAGTGCGCGGTGTAGCCGGGGGTGCCCTGCACGGCGGCGTCCCTCAGCCACAGCTCGACGTATTCGGCCGGGTCCTGCACGTCCCGCTGGACCACCCAGGCGTCGCAGCCGGTCTCGCCGAGCCAGCCGCCGACGCGGTCGCGCCAGTCCTCGTCCTCGACGTGCAGCCAGTTGGCCAGGAAGTGGGCCTGGCCGCCCGGATTGAGGAAGCGGGGCGTCTGCCGTACGAGGTCGCGGCAGAACGCGTCGCCGTCGGCGCCCGTTTCGCGATAGGTCAGCTCGCCGCCGGGTGAGATGACGAACGGCGGGTTGGAGACGACGAGGTCGAACAGCTCCCCCTCGACCGGCTCGAACAGAGAGCCGGTGCGGGCGTCCACGCCGTCGATCCCGGACAGCCGCCAGCTCAGCCGGGCCAGCTCCAACGCGCGCGGGTTGAGGTCGGTGGCCACGATCTCATCGACGCGGTCCGCCAGGTGCAGCACCTGCACGCCGCAGCCCGTACCGAGGTCGAGGGCCCGATGGACCGGGCGGCGGGTGACGAGCTGGGCCAGGTTGGCCGAGGCGCCGCCCGCCCCCACCACGTGGTCGGGGCGCAGGGCCGGATCTCCGGGCCGCACCTTGCGGTCGGAGACGACGTAGCCGCCGGTCTCCCAGGGCTGGAGATGCACGGTGGCCCGTACGCGGTCACCGTCGGCGGCGACCAGGCCCGATTCGCAGGCGTCTTCGAGAACCGTGGCCGGGAACCGCGCGGCCGGGACGTCGGCACCGAGCCACCAGAGCCGGATCAGGGCGGCCAGCGGGTCGTCGCCGGCCGTGGCGCGCAGAGCCGGGACCAGCTCCTCGCGGGACAGGGCCGAGGCCGCCATGGCCCCCAGCCGGTCGCGGACGCCGTCAATCGTGTAGCCGGTCTCGAGGAGGTGATCGCGCAGTCGTTCCACGAGGCCATCCTTTCACCGCAGAATCCCGCGCATGATCCGATACCTACAGTAATCATACTGTTACCGAAACATCCAAGCCGTTTGCAAGCGGCGAACGATACCTCTAAGGAGACCCACGTTCGAAGAGGAGCGGATCCATGCAGATCCCTTGCCTGGCCTGCGAGTCCCGTTTCTGGCCCGACGACTACTTCCGCGCCTGCTCCGACTACAACCGCGGGCTCGACCTCGTCTCGTGGACCTGCCCCAACTGCGGCAACCGCGACGACCTGCGCGTGCTGCCAGGAGAGCTGGGATTCGGCTACCCCTGCCGGGGCCGGTTCGACGTGCACGCCCGGGTGCGCGTGCCGGGACTGCGCAGGCAGCGTGGCGACCTGCGGCTCGACATCTCGCTCGACGCTGCCTGCTGGCGGGTGCCGTCCCGGATCAGGGCGGTCTCTAGCGCTGGCGCAGGCTCTGCCAGGCGGCCTCACCGAGGCCTTTGATCTCTTCCTCCGTCGGCGTGTGGGCACCGGCGAACCACAGTCGGCACATCTCCTGCGCCGGTCCGAGCCACAGCACGTAGCACATGGTGGGGTGCACGACCTGGAGCTGGCCGTTCTTCATGTGCGGCCGCCACCAGTCGGACACCTGACGGAAGAAGGCCCGCCTGGCCTCCGCCACCTCGGCGCCGCCCGGCTCGGTCTTCCGCGGCGGGCGCTCGCTGACCAGCAGCCTCGCCCGCTCCGGGTGCTCGCCGGCCCAGCGCATGTGGAGGGCGACGACGGCCTCGATGCCGTCGCGGGCCTCCTGGTGGTTGACCAGTTCGGTGAGGAAGGCCGCCTGGTAGGCGGCGAGGATCTCGGCGTACAGGACGCCGAATACGTGTTCCTTGCTGGCGAAGTGGTGGTAGAAGCTGCCGACGCTTACACCGCTCTCCTCGCGGAGGCTGGCCAGCGTGGTGGCCGACACCCCGTCCTGGCTGAATCGGCGCAGGGCACCTTCGATGATGCGGGTGCGCCCGTCGCGTCCGTTCTTGGCACTCTTCACACTGTCAATGGTGTAGCACCAGAACCTTGTTCCGCAAATACCCCCGCCTGTTGGATCATAGCGGTCACCGCGACCGACCCGGAAGTCACCTTCATCTGGGCGTCGGGCCAGAGCCTGCGGATCATCCGGAGCACCCGCCTGTTCTCGCCCAGCACGTCCATGCCGACCGTCTTCGCCCCCCGCACCGCGGCCCTGAACAGCAGCGTGTTGATCAGGTGCGGCCCGAGCCCCTTGCCCTGCCACTCGTCGGCGACCACGACGGCGATCTCGATGTCCGTTGCACCGCCCCGGTAGCTCATGGCGTGGCCGATGATCTCGCCCTCCAGGGTGGCGACCAGGGCGTCCCTGCGCTCGTCCACGGCGATGAGCACACGCACCAGGCTGGCGGCCGGGGTACTGAGCCCGGTGAAGAACCGCAGGCTCTGGGTGTGCAGCGACAACCGGGTGAGGAAGCGCCGGATCCGCTCGTCGTCGTCGGGCCGGGCGGGCCGGATCTGAGTTCCGAACATGGACTCAGCTTCCTCTTCTTCGCCTGGGTCTGTCAATTGAACTCAGGTATGATGTGACGCATGAAGTTGGCTTTCCAGGTGAACAACTGCTCCATCGAGCGCACCCTGGACATCGTTGGCGAGAAGTGGACCTTCCTCGTGCTGCGCGAGGCGTTCCGCGGCGTACGCAGGTTCGCCGACATGCAGGTGGCCACCGGCGCGCCGCGGCAGGTGCTCAGCGCGCGGCTGACGCGGCTGGTCGACGAGGGCTTGCTGCGCAAGGAGCCCTATCGCGAGCCCGGCCAGCGCCAGCGCGACGAATACCGGCTCACCGAGAAGGGGCTCGACCTCTATCCCCTGCTCGTGGCGCTCATGCAGTGGGGCGACAAATACCTGGCCGACGACGGCCCACCCGTGGTGCTGACCCACCGCGACTGCGGGGGACTCATCGAGCAGCACTTCCGCTGCGCCGAGGGCCACGAGGTCGCGGGGCCCCGCGAGGTGACGGCCCTGCCCGGCTCGGGCGCCGAACTGAAGACCGCGTAGCCCCTCAGGCGTCGCGCTGGAGGGCGCGCAGGCAGAGCCGGAAGTCGATCAGCGTCAGAAGCGCCGCCCCCGACAGCAGCACCGCGACGGCCGTGGTGCGCACGATCAGGTACGTCTGGATCGTCTGGCTGAGCAGCAGCCAGAGGCTGAGCGAGGCGTTGCCGAGCTGCGCGCATCCCCACACGAGCGACTGCCTGGCGAAGAAGCGCCGCATCACCGGCCGCTCGATCACGTGCTCCGGCAGCGGCACGAGATCCTCCGCCACCCGCTGCGCCAGCGGCCTGCGTACCCGGGCCGTCGCCAGGAACCCGGCACTGGCGCAGAAGACGCCCAGGGTCGGCTGCAGGAAGAAGATCACCGCGCTCCCGGACAGCAGGGCCAGCACCGCCCTGACGGTGACCGTGCCCGCGGCCAGCAGCACCGCCCCCGGCACCGCCCGGCGCCTGGCCAGCCGCCAGACCACCCCCGCGTACACCCAGGCCACGGCCACCACGATCCCGCCGGTGATCCCGGAAAGGATCATCCCGACGTAGAAGACGGCGACGGGCAGGATCATGCCCTCGAGCACGCGGGGCACGGCATGGCGCACCATACGGCCGAACCGGGGCAGCTCGAACGCGGGCGCATCGGACGGCGCGGCAAGCACGGTCATATAGCTTTTGAGGCGCTCTCTGGAGAGGGGAGCTCAGGGGACGAATCCCGACCGTACGCGATGAAGTGGCTTTCGGTAAGAGTTTCGACCAGATTGCGATTAGGTCACTTTCCGGCGGACCGAGCCAGGTGAAGGAGCATCGGCCTGGGTGCCTAGGCTTGAGGGGTGTACCGGTTCCTGCTCACGCCCCGCTGGATCGCGCTCCACATCGTGGTGCTGCTGGTGATCCCGGCCTTCGTGTTTCTGGGCCGGTGGCAGTTCGGACGGTTCGAGGAGCGCTCCGCCAACAGCACACAGGTCACCGCGAACCTGGCGGCCGATCCCGTGCCCGTCGAGAGCCTGGTGAGCCAGGGGCTGAAGGAGTCGGACCGGTTCAGAGCGGTCACGGCGTCGGGGAGCTATGACGCGGCTCACGCGCTGGTGGTGCGCAGACGGCCCCAGGAGGGCCAGCTGGGCTTCTACGTGCTGACCCCGCTGGTCACCGGTCCTGGCAAGGCCGTGCTCGTCAACCGGGGATGGGTGAAGGCCGGGGCCACCGCCGACGCGCCCCCCGAGGTGCCTCCGCCGCCGACAGGTCAGGTAACTGTCACCGGAAGGCTACGTCTCAGCGAGACCGAGGAGACGGCCGGGATCAAGGACCGCGCCGGTCTGCCGGCCGGCCAGGTGTTGCTGATCGACACCGGAAAAATAGGCAAGGCGCTCCCGTACCAGCTCGTGGGCGGTTATGTGGACCTGATGAAGCAGCAGCCGGAGTCGGCGGCCGCGCCCGTGCCGGTGCCCGCACCCGACGTGGGCGCCGGAGGCGGCCTCAACCTCGCGTACGGCGTGCAGTGGTGGCTGTTCATCGGCGTGGCCGTCGGCGGCTGGTTCCTGCTCATCCGGCGCGAAGTGGCTGACAGGAAGGCCGAGGAGGACGCGCCGGTCCAGGAAGTCGGCGCGCCCAGCACTTAAGGTAGATCGGGTGATCCGCCACATTGAGTTCGCCAATATCCACAATTTCCGTGACGTAGGTGGGTATCCCGCGAGGGACGGGCGGACCGTCCGGTGGCAGCGGCTTTATCGGGCCGACTCTCTTGGCTGGCTGGCAGGAGACGATCTCGTCACGTTCCAGACCCTCAATGTGCGGACCGTCATCGACCTGCGTCACCCCTTCGAGGTGGAGAAGAACGGCCGGGTGCCCGAGTCCGACGGGCTCGACTACCGCAACCTGCCCATCGAGGGCCGCCGCTGGGACCTCACCGCCTACGACGACCGGCTGGACGTCGCGCGCTACCTCGCCGACCGCTACCTCGAAGTGACCGAGGACGGCGTGCGCAACCTCCGCACGGCCATCGAGACGATCTCCCGGTCCGGCAGCGCGCCCGTCGTCGTGCACTGCGCGGCGGGCAAGGACCGCACCGGCCTGCTCACCGCGCTCATCCTGAGTCTCGTTGGCGTGGCCGACGAGGACATCATCGACGACTACGCGCTGACGGGCCTGGCCACCGAGCGTTTCATCGCGAGCTGGCAGCGCAGGAATCCGAACGTCGCCCGGTGGCCCGGTTTCGGAGTGGCGCCGGCCGAGGCGATGCGGTTGTTCCTCGCCGATCTGGCCGCCCGGCACGGCTCGGTCGGGAAGTACTGCACCGACGTCCTGCAGGTCGGAGCGGGGACCATCGTAGAACTCCAGAAGAGTCTTCTCTCCGGGACTGATCCGATCTCCGCAGGGTAGGCGGCATCGGGGTTCGCAGGGCAGCAGCCTCGCAAAGCGGACCTCATGGCCCGGGGTCGCCACATCCCCCTCCCGGCGATCCCGGGTCCTCGGGCCGAGTGGATACCCAACGGAGACGTCGCAGCTTGTTCGACGTTATGCGGCCGTCGTACGGTTACCTGCGTGACTACGCCGCTGCTACCCGACCCGGATCCGAGGCGGCGCGACTATGTGATCATCTCCGCCGACGATCACCTGATCGAGCCGCCAGACCTCTTCGAGGGCCGGCTCGCGGAGAAATACGCCGAGGTCGCGCCCAAGGTCGTGGAGACGGAGGGCGGTCACCAAGTCTGGCGGTACGCGGGCGCCACATACCCGTGCGCCGGCCTGGATGTGGGCGCCGGCCTGCCACGCGAGCAGTGGACGCTCGATCCGGTCAGGTTCGAGCACATGCGTCCCGGTTGCCACGACATCGAGGCCCGCATCGACGACATGGACCTGGCCGGCATCTGGGCGGCGCTCTGCTTCCCCGGCATGCTGGCCGGCCAGGCGGGCATGCCGTTCGCCAGGACCCGCGACCAGGAGCTCGGCCTGGCCCTGGTCAAGGCGTGGAACGACTGGCACATCGACGTCTGGGCGGGCACCTACCCCGAGCGCATGATCGGCCTGCAACTGCCCTGGCTGCCCGACCCCGACCTCGCCGCCAAGGAGATCAGGGCCAACGCGGCCCGTGGCTTCAAGGCCGTGATCTTCCCCGAGTTCCCGACCCGCCTGCGGCTGCCGTCGATCCACAGCGGCCACTGGGACCCGTTCTTCGCCGCGTGCGAGGAGACCGGGACCGTCGTCTGCCTGCACACCGGGGGCTCCAGCTGGTCGCCGGTGCCCTCGCCCGACACGCCCATCGAGGCGATCACCACGCTGATGCCGACCAGCGCGATGTTCGCCTGCGCCGACTGGCTCTGGTCGGGGCTCCCGCTGCGCTTCCCCAACCTGCGCATCCTCATCGTCGAGGGCGGCGTGGCCTGGCTGCCGATGCTGGCCGCGCGGGCCGACTACGCGCTCGACCACCCCGTGGCGGGCGAGGCGCAGTGGGACGGCGGCCTCAAGCCCAGCGAGGTGCTGCGCCGCAACTTCTACTTCGGCACCCTCAACGACCAGGCCCTGTCGGGAGTGCGCCTGGCGGTCGGGCTCGACCACGTGCTGCAGGAGAGCGGCTACCCGCACTCCGACTCGACCTGGCCCGACACCCAGCAGGCGGTGGCCCAGAACCTCGGCACGCTCCCGCCCGCCGACATCGCCAGGGTCGCCTACGGCAACGCGGCCCGGCTGTTCGGCCACCCGCTGCCGTCACGTGCCTGGCTCCGGATGGAGGAGATCTAACCGTCGAGCTTGCCCTGGACCCTTCCCTGGATGACCTCGCGCTCCCAGTCCACGTAGCGCCCGCTCTCGCCGAGCAGCGAGGAGAGCAGCCAGAGGAAGACCCCGAAGTCGTCCACGACTCCGACGAGCACGAGGAAGTCCGGCACCAGGTCGATCGGCGAGATCATGTAGACCACGCCGAACCCCATCAGGGCCAGCTTGCTCTTGCCCATGCCCGCGTACTGGCCGCGCATCACGGCGCCGATCATCCGCGGGATCGCTCGTAACCTGACTATCAAGCCCGGCGTGCCGGGCTTGCTCACTTCGCGATACGTACGCCAGGCCGCTGCAGCCCGTCCTGCCTTAGCCATCATGTCGCTCTCCATACCCTGGCCTCTCACGACATAACGCGTCATCGTGGGGGCCGAGTTCCCGGAGATCAGCGTACGGCGGCGTGCTCGAACGGCCGGGCGGCCTCGATCTGCGCCGCGACCCTGACCAACAGGTCCTCCCGTCCGGCCGCGGCCACCAGCTGGACGCCCACCGGCAGGCCCGAAGCGGTCCTGTGCAGCGGCAGCGAGATCGAGGGCTGGCCCGTGGCGTTGACCGGCGCGGTGTAGGCGACGGCGTGCGCGGTCCTGCCGAACGCGGTGCTGAGGTCGTCCGGCGGGATCCACCCGAGCGGGAACGGCTCGACGCCGAGAGACGGCATCAGCAGCAGGTCGTACCCCGAACTCCACCACGCGGCCATCCGCCGGCGGAAGCCGTCGATCCACTGGGTGGCCAGGATGTGGTCGGCGGCGCTGTGCCCGCGCCCGGCGCCGACCATGGCGGCGTTGCGCGGCTCCAGCTCGTCCAGCTCGACCGGCTTGCCGCGCCAGACGCCGACGTTCTCGATCTCCGCGGCCAGGTTGTCCGACACGATCGCGCCGAAGCGGGCGGGGAAGCCGTGGTCACCGAGCGCCTCGGGCCAGCCGGGGGCCACGTCGTGGCCGAGCGCCTCCAGCAGGGCGGCGGCCACGTCGACCGCCTCGGTCAGCTCGGGCGCCGCCGGCACGTCGCCTCTGGGGTGCGTGGAGACGAAGCCGACGCGCAGCCGTCCCGGATCCTCGCCCACCTCCTCGGCGAGCGGCCTCGGCAGGCGGGGGGCGTCGTAGGGGTCACCCTGCACGTAGCCGGACACGAGGTCGAGCGCCGCCGCGGTGTCGCGCACGCTCCTGCTGACGAATCCCTGGCACGAGAAGCCGCTCCAGCCCTCTCCGGCTGCCGGTCCCACACTGGAGCGCCCGCGCGTCGGTTTGAGCCCCACCAGCCCGCACAGGGACGCGGGGATGCGGATCGAGCCGCCGCCGTCGCTGGCCGTGGCGAGCGCGACCATCCCGGCCGCGACCGCCGCCGCCGACCCGCCGCTCGATCCGCCCGCGGAGTAGTCCGGGTCGTACGGGTTCCGCGTGGGCCCGAACGCGACGGGCTCGGTGGTGATCGTGCTGCCGAACTCGGGAGTGTTGGTACGCCCCAGCACCACGAACCCCGCGGCCCGCAACCTGGCCGTGCCGTGCCCGTCCTCCTTGACCACGACGCCGTCGAGCGTCCGCGAACCCGCGCTGTACGGCTCGCCCGCCTGGGGCCAGCCCAGGTCCTTCAGCAGGATCGGCACGCCGCGGAACGGCGCGCCGGCGGGGATGGCGTCGAGCTCGGCCAGTGCCCGCTCGAACCGCCGGCTGACCACCGCGTTGAGTTCGCCGTCGTGCGCCTCGATCTTGGCGATCGCCGCCTCGACCAGCTCGCGCGGGGACACCCGCCCGTCGCGGACGGCCCTGGCCTGCTCCGTCGCGTCCCACCTCAGTACGTCGTCCACCGCATCCTCCTGGGTCAGGCCGTGGGGGCCAGGTCGCGGACAGCCTGCGTGATGGTCACCTCGCCGCCCGGGATGGGCGCGAGCACGGGTGTGTCGAGGCCGTTGTCCACGTACTCCTGGATCCTGGCCCGGCAGGTCGCCGCGTCGCCGTGGATGACCAGCGCGTCGACCACCTCGTCCGGGATCGACTTCAGCGCGGCCTGCCGGTCGCCGGCCGCCCACGCCTCGTGCATCGGCCGCAGCACCTCGCCCCGGCCGAGCCAGTCGTGGAAGGCGGCGTAGGCCGGCACGGTGAGGTAGGCGGCGAGCATCCAGCGGGCCAGCGCGCGTACCTTGTCGGTGTCCTCGCTCACGCAGACGAACAGGCGGGCGATCAGCTCGGTGTCGCCGATCTCGGCCCGTACCTTCCGCACGTCGTCGGGCGAGAGCCAGTTGGTGATCGCGCCGTCCGCCTCCTCGGCGGCCAGGCGCAGCATCCGGGGCCGCAGCGCCGCCAGCACGACCTTCGGCGGGATCTTCGGCGCCCGCTCCAGCTTGAACCCCTTGATCTCGAACGTCTCGTACCGCTCCGACACCTTCTCGCCCGTCAGCGCCGCCTTGAGGAAGCGCAGGGTGTCGCGGGTACGCGCGTACGGCTTGGCGAACTCGACCGCGTTCCACCGCTCCACGATCGCCGGGGAGGAGGAGCCGATGCCGAGCACGAACCGGCCGGGCGCCAGGTCGGCCAGCGTGGCGGCCTGCATCGCGAGCAGCGCCGGGCCGCGCGTGAACACCGGCACGATCGCGCTGCCGAGCCGGATCCCCGGCGCCCACTGCGCGGCCATGGCCAGCGGCACGAACCCGTCGACACCGTTGACCTCGGCCGACCACGCGTCGGTGTAGCCCAAGCCGGGCAGCTCCGCGATCAGCTCCTGCGAGTCCGCCAGTGAACGGTCGTTGAACGGGATCGTCATGCCCCAGTTCTGAGTCATCGCGGCCTCCAGCTTGCCGGGCGGTTCAGGCTTCAACAGGGCGACCATACCAACCGGGCGGTATGTCGTCTCTGCCCTGCCGTTCCGGACTGCGCCCCCGTCAGGCGCGCAGCTCGTGGACCGCCGCGATGAAGTCCTTCGTGATCCCCCGCAGCCCCGGCAGGTGCGACAGGCCGACGAGCCGGTCCACCAGCGGCACCGTCACGTCGATCAGGCGATGGGTACGGACACAGCCGGGAGAGGTGTCGTGCACCCAGAACAGCACCATGCCCATCGACAGCAGCCACAGCAGCTCCGGCAGCTCTTCGCGCAGCTCGGAGTTCATGCGGTCACGCGCCCCCTCGACCACCTGCCGGTAGATCGCGATCCCCGCCTCACGGGCCGGCGAGGACTGGGCGCTGAACGGGCTCAGCGGGTTCGTGGGCTCGGCGGCGTGCTTGAAGAACTTCACCGCGAACTCGTGATACGGCTCCGAGACCCGCACCCACTCCCGCAACACCCCACTCAGCCTGGCGGCGAACGACGACTCCGTGGCCAGCAGGTCACGGCAGGCCGCCTCGTGCTCGGCCTGGGCGCGGTCGTAGTACGCCTGTATCAACGCCTCCTTGCTCTCGAAGTAGTAGTAGGCGTTACCGACGGATACACCGGCCTCGGCCGCGATGGCCCGCATCGTCGTCGCATCGAAGCCGCGCTCCCGGAACAGCCGCAAAGCCGTCTCGACGATGACTTCCCGGGTGCTCTCCGATCCTCGGTTTCGGGCTTCGGACACGTTCGTCACTTTACGTGGTAGTAGTGCGTTAGGTCAGGAAGGATCACGGTGATCCCCACCTCACGGCAAAAATGCCGGTGCGACAGGGGTTAGCTCGTGCGAACCATGGGATTGATGTTTCTGGCGGAAGGGCTATTCCGCGAAAAGGCATCGACATGTGGATACGTGGAACAGTACGGCTACTAGCGGTCGTATTCCTCAACATTGAGATCTCCATAATCGCGCTGGCGTCGGCCGCTTCCGCCGCATCGCAAGCTCCCGACCGGGGGCAGCGGCAGACACCATCACCGATCACTCGGTCCTACCACATCGGGGGGACGATCGAGGCGCGCCGCTGGCACCCTTCGGGGGATCCGGCCGATTTCGGCCCGAATCCCGCCCGGAACGACGGGGGCCTCTCCGCCCACGGCCAGAAGCCCATCGGACGCGACCCTGACAGGTCCGCGCCCGGCCGGGCGACGGTCGGCCGGGCGACGGTCGGCCGCGAGTCGGAGCCGACCGTGAGCGACCCGGTGCCGATCGCGTTCGGCCCCGTCACGGACAAGGACGGCCCGAAGACGGTCGTGAACGCACCGGAGACGGCTGTGAGCACGCCGGAGACGCTCGTACGCGGCCCGGAGGCGGCCGTTCGCCACCGGGACATGACGAACCCGCCGACGGAGTCACAGAGCCTCGCACTCGTCGCCCAGCGACCCGACGCACCGGCCGAGCCGCTCACAGCCGCGGCGAAGCCCTCCGTGCGCTACGCCGGCATCGCCGCCAGGCTAAAACTCGACCCAGAAACCATGCGAAAACCCGGAAAAACCACGCGAAAGACCGATACGACTACCCCTCGAAAGACCGACACGGCCACCCAGCGAAAGCCGGTCACGGCCACCACGCGGAAGCTCGGCACCGTCGGCAAGCCTCTGCGGACCGCCCAGAAGACCGCCGGGGTGGACCTCACCCGCGTCAAGCCGAGGGCCGCGACCGTGCACCTGTCTCACGCGCTCGCCGCCGACTGGCTCCGGGACGAGGGCCTGCGGACGAAGTCCTCGGGCCACTGCACGAACCGGAACCTGTTCCACTGCACCTCCCTGGAAGAGGTCCGCACCTCGACCATCACACGGATGATCGAGCTCAAGCGCCAGAGCGGCTGCCCCATCATGGTCACCGGTGGTACGGAAACGGGCCACGCCCCGGGCCGCTACAGCCACAGCAAGGGCTACAAGCTCGACATCACGCACAACTCATGCATCGACCGATACATCACCAAAAAGAACGAAAAATCTGGCACCCGCGGCGACGGCGCCGCCCTCTACCGCTCGCCCTCGGGCACGGTCTTCGCCGACGAGATAGACCACTGGGACATCCTGTTCCGGTGACAGGGCCGACGGCCTCAGCCGCTTACCAGGTGGCCAACGAACCGGCCACGACACCGGCCGGCGTCCGCGGCGTAACGGCGGCGCGTCCGCCCACCTGGCAAGCGTCCCCCTGGACAGACGTCCGCCCACGTCGGCGGATGGCGGCCCACCGTGCCGTGCCGTAAAAAAGACTGGTTCTCAAGAACAGAGCCCGCACAAACCCGCCCGTAGCGGGAAAAGCAGCGACGCGTCGCACGGGAACGTGCGACGCGCCGCATACAGAGCTCTGGACAGCTACAGCTCGGCTACAGCTCGGAAGCCACCAGCTCGGCGATCTCGGCGGCGTTCAGGGCCGCCCCCTTGCGCAGGTTGTCGCCGCAGACGAACAGATCCAGCGTGTTCGGGAAGTCCACCGCCTGACGGACCCGCCCGACGTACGTCGGGTCGGTGCCCACGACATCCACCGGCGTCGGGTACACCCCGTTGGCCGGGTCGTCCATCAGCACCACCGTCGGCGCCGCCTCCAGCACCCGGTGCGCGTCCGCCACCGTGATCTCACGCTCGAACCGCGCGTGCACCGCCAGCGAATGCGTGGTGATCACCGGCACCCGGACGCAGGTCGCCGAGACCTTCAGGTCGGGGATGCCGAGGATCTTGCGCGACTCGTTGCGCAGCTTGAGCTCCTCGGACGCCCAGCCACCCTCCTTGTACGAGCCCGCCCACGGCACCACGTTGAACGCGATCGGCGCAGGGAACGGCGACTCCTCGGGCAGCCTGTTGGCCAGCACCTTGCGCACGTCACCCGCGACCTGGCCGATCGACCGGTCACCGGCGAGCGCCTCGACCTCGTCGTACAGCCGCGCCGAACCCGCCACGCCCGCGCCGGAGACGGCCTGGTAGGAGGCGACGACGAGCTCCGTGAGCGTGTATTCGGCGTGCAGCGCGCCCATGGCCGCCATCATCGACAGCGTGGTGCAGTTGGGCGTCGAGATGATGTTGCGCGGCCGCACGCGGGCGTCGAGCGGGTTGACCTCCGGCACGACCAGCGGGACGTCGGGCTCCATGCGGAACGTGCCCGACTTGTCGATCGCGATGGCGCCACGCTCGGCCGCGATCGGCACCCACACGGCCGACACCTCGTCGGGCACGTCGAAGATGGCGATGTCGATGCCGTCGAACACCTCAGGCGCCAGCGCCTGCACGACGACATCCTCGCCGCGCACCTTGAGCAGCTTGCCCGCCGAGCGCGGGGAGGCGACGAGGCGTACTTCGCCCCAGATGTCGGCGCGGTTGGTGACCAGGTCGCGCATGACGGTGCCGACGGCCCCGGTCGCGCCGATCAACGCCAGATTGGGCCTGCTCATCGTCCTGAACCTCCGTACACCACTGCTGAGACCTGGTCCGCGTCGAGATCGAAGGCCCGGTGGGCGGCCGCCACGGCCGTGTCGACACCGTCCTGCTCGACGATCACCGAGATGCGGATCTCCGAGGTGGAGATCATCTCGATGTTGACCCCCGCGTCGGCGAGGGCCGCGAAGAACGTCGCCGTGACGCCCGGGTGCGAGCGCATGCCCGCCCCGATCAGCGACACCTTCCCGATCTGGTCGTCGAAGAGCAGCGACTCGTAGGCGATGTCGCCCTGGATCCTCTTCAACGCCGTCAGCGCCGTCGAGCTGTCGGTCGTGGGCAGCGTGAAGGAGATGTCGGTGCGACCCGTGGCCGCGGCCGAGACGTTCTGCACGATCATGTCAATGTTGATCCCGGCGTCCGCCAGAGTTTTGAAGATCGCGGCAGCCTCGCCGACCTTGTCGGGCACCCCGACAACGGTGATCTTGGCCTCGCTCCGGTCGTGCGCGACGCCGGAGATGATCGGCTGCTCCATCTCGGTTCCTTCGGTGTAAGGATCGGAAACGACCCAGGTGCCTTCTTTGGTGCTGAACGAACTGCGTACGTGGATCGGCACATGGAAGCGCCGAGCGTACTCGACGCAGCGCAGATGCAGGATCTTCGCACCGCAGGCGGCCATCTCCATCATCTCGTCATAGGAGATCTTGGGGATCTGCTGTGCCGCGCGCACGATGCGGGGGTCGGCGGTGAAGATGCCGTCGACGTCGGTGTAGATCTCGCAGACATCCGCGGCCAGCGCGGCGGCCAGCGCCACGGCGGTCGTGTCGGACCCGCCGCGGCCCAGTGTGGTGATGTCCTTGGTGTCCTGCGAGACGCCCTGGAACCCGGCCACGATCGCGATGTGCCCTCGGTCCAGCGCCTCACGGATGCGGCTCGGCGTCACGTCGATGATGCGCGCCTTGCCGTGCGTGGAGTCGGTGATCACACCCGCCTGCGAGCCGGTGAACGAGCGGGCCTCGTGCCCCAGGTTGGCGATCGCCATCGCCAGCAGAGCCATCGAGATGCGCTCGCCGGAGGTCAGCAGCATGTCGAGCTCGCGGCCCGGAGGCAGCGGCGACACCTGCTCCGCCAGGTCGAGCAGCTCGTCCGTCGTGTCGCCCATCGCGGAAACGATCACAACAACGTCGTTGCCGGCTTTTTTCGTCGCCACGATCCGCTGCGCGACCCGCTTGATGCAGGACGCGTCGGCGACGGATGAACCACCGTACTTTTGCACAACGAGCGCCACGAGAGTCTCCCGGTTCGGACTGTGAGCTGCCAGTCTACTGGGGGCCTCTCATGGGCCGAATGGTTCATACCACTATGTGGATGATCACACCGTCGTGGTTTCCTCCGCCACGTCGAGCCGCGAGTGGGCCGCCAGCGCCTGAAGTGCGCGCATGGCCGCGCCCGCGTGGTTGCCCCAAGTGTTGAAGTAGGAGTATTGCCACCACCACAACGCCTCATGCGGCCGCCCCGCCTGGAAGTGGCGCAGACCGTGGATGAGGTCGGCCGCGACCGCCGTCAGATCATCGGAGAGCCGGTACGGCGTGACACCCGTGTCCTTGTAAGGGTCGAACACCTCGGCATAGTCGTCGACCGCCTCCAGCAACTCCGACAACGCGGTACGCACGCCGTCGATGTCGGGATCCGCGCTCAGCGGCGGTTCGTAGTTGCCCGAGAGGATCACATCCTCGTTGGCGCCGAGCTTGGCGCCCGCCAGGCTCACCTGCGCCACTTCGACCAGCAACAGCGACCAGATGGCGTCACCGCCCTCGCCGCTGGCGACCCTGGTCAGGCCATCCACATAGTTCTGCGCGTGGCCGGCTATCTCCTCCGCCAGCGCGCTCCACTGGTCAGACATCCAGCAGCCTCCGTCCTTCGAATGCGCGGCCCAAGGTCACCTCGTCGGCGTACTCGAGGTCACCGCCCACAGGCAGACCGCTGGCCAGTCGTGTCACTTTCAGACCCATCGGCTTGACCAGACGGGCAAGGTAGGTAGCCGTCGCCTCCCCCTCGAGATTGGGGTCCGTGGCGAGGATGAGCTCCGTGACCCGGCCGTCGGCCAGGCGCGTCATGAGCTCACGGATGCGCAGATCGTCGGGGCCGATGCCGTCGATCGGGCTGATCGCGCCGCCGAGCACGTGATAGGTCCCGCGGAACTCGCGCGTCTTCTCGATCGCGACGACGTCCTTCGACTCCTCGACCACGCAGATCACATGAGTGTCCCGGCGCGAGTCGCGGCAGATGCGGCACTCCTCCTCGGCGGCCACGTTGCCGCACACCCGGCAGAACCTGACCTTCTCCTTGACCTCAAGCAGCGCGTGGGCCAGCCGCTTCACATCGGCCGGGTCGGCCGCCAGCAGGTGGAACGCGATCCGCTGCGCGCTCTTGGGACCGACGCCGGGCAGCATGCCGAGCTCGTCGATCAGGTTCTGGACGACCCCCTCGTACATGGCCTAGAACCCTGGCAACTGTCCGAGACCGCCGCCGCCGAGTCCCTGGGCCAGCGGGCCCAGTTTCTCCTGCTGCAGGTCGGCCGCCGCGCGCACCGCGTCACGGACCGCGGCGATCACCAGATCGGCGATCGTGTCGGCCGTGTCCTGCGGGTCGTCGGCGTCGATCACGCTTGGGTCGATCTTCAGTTCGAGCAGCTCTCCCGAGCCGTTGACAACGGCCGTGACCATGCCGCCGCCGGCCGAGCCCTCGATCTGCGCGTCGTTGAGCTCCTGCTGGGCGCTCACAAGCTGCTGCTGCATGAGCTGTGCCTGCTCCAGCAGCTGCTGCAGGTTGACATCCCCTGGGTTCACCGTCGTGCGCTCCTCGTGGCTCCGCGTTCTTGACTGCCACGAGCCTACGGTGTTTGGGCCTCGTCATGTACTGGAGGGATGCCTGTGTTTCGCCTTGGCCGGATCCCGGCCCCCCTCCAGTGTCCGAGACCCGGCCAACACGCCGGCCGGAGCGGCCGCACCACGCCGACGCGTTGCCGCACGCTAGCCGCGACAACGTTGCACACACGTTGCGTTGATTCAATCACCCTTTGCAATCCCCCTTTACAATCCCACCGAACCGGTTGCGCCCGCCAACCTCGAAGCGGATGCTCACCGTAAGTGATTGACTACTTGGAGTGTCTGATGCGTCGCACCCATCCAGACGCGTACTCCCGCCGGTCTCGCGGGGCGCACGAAGCGGCGGTTACGCGGAAGGCCGCGCCCGAGGAAGCGCGCGGACTACCCCCTGCCTCCTGGCAGCGGTCCCCGGACGCGGGGAGCGCCCTCCCTCGCGAGATCTCCGACAACCACGAAGCACCCGAGTCACACCCGTTGCAGCCCCTGCTCCCCTTACTCGCCCACATAGCCGATGAATCCGCCCATATCGTGGTCGTGACCGACACCAACGGCAGGGTCCTGGGACGTGACGGCAAGCCAGACGCGACCCACGCCCCCGACCAGACCGGCACCACCGGCACCACTGGGAGCACCGGGAGTATGGCCACCGCACCGGCCACCCGCCCACCGGTGCGGGTCTACCCGGACGAACAACTCATGCGCATGCTGCACGTCCAGTCATGCAGCGCCGCCCCGATCATCGACCCCGACACCGACCAGGTACTCGGCTGCGTCGACATCACCGATCCGGCGCGCTCTCCCCACCCGGCCGCGGTCGCGCTGGTCTGCGCCACCGCCAAGCTCGCCGAGACCCAACTCGCCCTGCGCATGCACGAACGCGACGAGCGCCTGCGCCGCCGCTACGAGGCGCTGGGCGGCCGCCCCGGCATCCTGCTCTCACCGACGGGCCGCGTCATCTCCGGAGACCCCCTGGGCACACTCGGCGAACGAGTCCCGCTACCCGCCCCCGGCGAGCGCATGATCCTCCGAGACGGCCGGTTCGTCCTCCTAGAACCCTTCTCCGACGGCTACCTCCTGCGCACCGCGCCCCCGCCATCCACCCCCGCCCCCACCCGCCTCCGTCTCCACGGCTTCCTCGGCGAAGACTCGCCGACGGCCCTGGTGGGCGAGCGCCACCTGCCCCTCTCCCTCCGGCACACGGAGATCCTCGCCCTCCTGGCACTCCACCCCAGCGGCCTCACCGCCGAACAACTCTCTTTCCACCTGTACGGCGACGACGGCAACCCGGGGACGATCCGGGTCGAGATCCACCGCCTCCGCGCCGAACTCGGCGACACGATCGGCGCCCGCCCGTACCGCCTGACCGCGCCCATCGAAGCCGACTTCCTGGAGCTCAGACACCTCCTGGCCAGCTCGGACCAAACGTCACTGGCACGCGCCTACACCGGCCCCCTGCTGCCCCGCTCAGAATCCCCCGAGATCCGCCGCGAACGTGACGAACTCGAGGTCCAGGTACGTACCTGCCTGCTACTGCGCGGCTCACCCGACGACCTGTGGGCGTACGCGCAGACGTCCGAAGGCCGAGAGGACTTCGAAGTCCTGCAACGCCTCGCCACCGCCCTCCCCGCCACCGACCACCGCGCCGCCGCCGCCCGCGCCCGCCTCCGCGCCTGACCCTGCCCACCCGCCTCCCAGATCGACTCCTCGCACGACCAAGTACCGGACGCTCCCTTGTCAGCTCCTCGCACGGCCAGGGACGCTCCTGCCGTCAGCTCCTCGTACGGCCCCGCGCGGGAAGACCCTCGCCCACCAGCTCTTCACCCGGCCCGGCGCGGCGCGGGGACGCTCCTGCCGTCAGGCCCTCGCACAGCCCAGCATGGGAAGACGTTCGCCCGTCAGCTCTTCGCCCGTCAGCTCTTCGCCCGGCCAGCGCGGAAGACGGCCCCCTGCATCGGTGCCGCCTATCAGGTGTGGTCAGATTTCGCCGATCACCTGGGCGCCGAGCTGGCTCTGGAGGAGTGCCATGCCGGACAGCTCGTTCACGTCCGCGTCGGCGTCGTTCAGCGGGTCGACCTCGTCGGCCTCCGGGCCTTTCCGGCGTTCCGGGACCGCGTCCGGCCAGGCAGCGGAGCCTCCCTGACGGGGCGCGGGGGCTCTGGGCCCCGCTTGGGCGGCTGCCATCGCGGCCGACCGTGCGGCAGCCAGACCGGCCCCGGGCGAGCCACCCCCGGCCGGAGGGGTTCCTCCAGGAGCGCCCGAGCCGACGCGTCCCTGAGGAGGCCGGGCCCCGGAAGTCGCTTGAGTGGGGTCCGGGGTGGGCGGAGAGCCGGGGCTCGGGTCGTCAGGGGCGTCCGGCCAGGACTCGTCCGTCGTCTGGCGGCCACCGCCCTGGGCCGCCTGGTCGGCGGGTCCGGGGGGTTGGCTCGCCTCCTGGGAGCCGGAATCGTCGTCCGACGAGCCATGCGAACGAGTACGGCCGTGCCCCGACGAAGGCTGCCCGCCCTGGGCGGTGGTCTGCGGGGCCGCACCGGAGCCTGGCTGGTTGTACCGGGAAGCGCCCGACGAATCCTGCTGGCCTGGGTGCGAGCCCGGCTGAGGACCCGAATGAGAACCCGGCTGGGGACCTGAGTGCGAGCCCGGCTGAGGACTTGAGGGAGAGCCCGGCCGCGGGCCGCCGAAGCCCTGAGGGACCGGGGAACCGCCCACGACCGCCTCGACCCGCCAGGTGCCGCCGAACACGTCGCCCAGCGCGCTGGCCACCACGGCGTCCTTGCCGCCACCGGTGAAGTTCTTCATCGCGCCGACCTGGCCGAAGCCGAGCGTGACCAGGTTGCCCTCGATGCCGACCACCTGGGCGTTGGTGCTCACGTTGGCCCAGACGACGATGCTGCGCTGCTTGAGCGCGGCCAGCACGGCGGGCCACTGCTGCTGAACCGCCCCAGCACCACCCGCCGCGGCCCCG
Source organism: Nonomuraea sp. NPDC049269 (assembly GCF_043197155.1). Taxonomy (NCBI): domain Bacteria; kingdom Bacillati; phylum Actinomycetota; class Actinomycetes; order Streptosporangiales; family Streptosporangiaceae; genus Nonomuraea; species Nonomuraea sp. NPDC049269. Next base: position 171,098 of record NZ_JBICSO010000002.1, on the reverse strand, counting down.
CCGCCGCCATGAGCCGCTCCGCCCTGAGCCGACGAGCCTTGAGCCTGGGACCCCTGACCGTAGGACGATTGCCCTGGAGCCGACTGCCCCTGAGACGCGGCGGCTTGCGACGACGGCGCCTGCGACCCAACGCCATGCGACGCCGCACCCTGAGCCCCGTCGGCTGACTGCGCGGGCCGACCGGGACGTGCCGGCTCCGGCCAGTCGTCGGCACTGCCCGCCTGGGAACCCGCGCTCGTGGAAGCACTCCCGGCCGAACCACCCGCTCCCGGACCGTCGGCCTGCACGCCTGCCCCAGCCTGCGGTCCACTCCCCGCCTGCGGGGCACCGCCGACGTACGCGGCACTCCCCGCGTGTGCGGCATCACCGGCGTACGCGGCGTTGCCCGCCTGCGGACCGCCACTACCAGGATGCCCGGCACCACCAACCTGCGCGGCGCCGGCCGCGTAGGAGCCCCCGGCCACGTGAGAAGCGCCACCCTGCGCGGACGCAGCCCCCGGTTGCGGCATGGACGGCGGACCGGAGTCCGCCGCCGTGCGGACCGTGCCCGCGGCCCGGGCGGCCATCTGGGCGACGGCGCCGCCACGTTCGAGGCGTTCGAGGCGGGCGAGCAGGGCGTCCTCGCCCTGCGAAGCACCGGGCAGCAGGACGCGAGCGCACATCAACTCGAGCAGGAGCCGCGGCGAGGTCGCGCCGCGCATCTCGGTGAGGCCGGTGTTGAAGATCTCGGCGGCCCGCGTGAGCTCGGCCGGCCCCATCGAGGCCGCCTGCTGGACGAGGCGATCCAGCTCGTCGGCCGGGCGGTCGAGCAGGCCGCTCGTGACCGCCTCGGGGACGTTCGCCAGGATCACCAGGTCGCGGAAGCGTTCGAGCAGGTCGGCGGCGAACCGCCGGGGATCGTGGCCACCCTCGATCACCCGGTTGACGGTGTGGAAGACCTGCGCCCCGTCACGGGTGGCGAACGCGCCGACGACCTCGTCGAGCAGGTCACCGTCGGTGTAGCCGAGCAGCGAGACGGCCTTGGCGTAGGTGATGCCGTCTTCCTCGGCCCCCGCGAGCAGCTGATCGAGGATGGACAGCGAGTCACGCGCGGATCCGGCGCCGGCGCGTACGACGAGCGGCAGGGCGGTCGGCTCGAACGGCACGTCCTCCGCGAGGAGAATCTCTTCGAGCAGCGCACGCAGCGTCGCGGGCGGCATCAGCCGGAATGGATAGTGGTGGGTACGCGACTTGATGGTGCCGATGACCTTTTCCGGCTCGGTAGTCGCGAAAATGAACTTCAGGTGCGGCGGAGGCTCCTCGACGAGCTTGAGCAGCGCGTTGAAACCCTCTCGGGTCACCATGTGCGCCTCGTCGATGATGTAGATCTTGTAGCGCGCGGAGACGGGCGCGAAGAAGGCTCGTTCGCGCAGGTCACGCGCGTCGTCCACACCACCGTGGGAGGCGGCGTCGATCTCGATGACGTCGAGGTGGCCCGGCCCGGTGGGGGCGAGCGCGACACACGACTCGCAGACACCGCACGGATCAGGGGTGGGCCCCTTCTCGCAGTTGAGCGAACGCGCCAGGATGCGGGCGCTGGAGGTCTTGCCGCAGCCGCGCGGCCCGCTGAAGAGGTATGCGTGGTTGATACGGCCCGTACGCAGTGCCTGCCGGAGCGGATCTGTGACGTGCTCCTGACCCTTGACCTCAGCGAAGGTCCCAGGTCGGTACCTGCGATAAAGCGCAAGGCTCATGCGACCATCCCGCCTGCGAGGGGGCTCCCAACGAAGAGACCCCCCGCACACCCGCCAGAGCCCGCTTATCCTTGCTGCCTTCCGGCCCTGGGGAGGTTCACAGGATGACGCCGCGCGAGGGGTCCTTGGACAGTCTAGCCACATCCGGCAGTGCTCGCTGCAGCTGAACCGAGGCCTCGCCACACGTAAATCGTGGTCTCGGCACGTACCGGAGTCCGGTAAGCTACTCGGCGGAGGATTCGCCTAGTGGCCGAGGGCGCACGCTTGGAAAGCGTGTAAGGGGCAACCCTTCAGGAGTTCAAATCTCCTATCCTCCGCCAGTCCAGAAGGGGTGTGCCGTGATCACGGCACACCCCTTCTGGCGTTCGGACCTCAGTTGACGCCCGTCTGGGCACGCCGAGCCTCGCGCAGGGCCGCCAGACCTCCCCGCCTGATCCGCGCGACCCCGGCCGCGGGCCAGAGCCTGACACAGGTGCCGAGCCTTGGTCCGGCCGCGCACAGCTCAACGAGCGAGATTTCCGCCCCGCATTCCGCCGCGAATTTCGGCATGAATATCTATGCAACCCCTGTATCCCTGCCGTATATCTCCGGAAAATTTTCTGCGCGCGATGACCGGCTGGCGACCTTACCCGATCCGTAGATCAAAAACCGGCTTGAGGTGCGTCCGAATTATCGGGACAGCGCAGGTACGGCTGGCCCGAACAGCGGACATAACGCCAGGCGAGCACGCCGATACGCATCATCAATGGTCCGATAATAACAACACGCCATAACGCGTTCCGCGAATGCACCAGTCTTTCTACAGATCGTCATACATGTTAGTAAGTATTGCGTTTCATGCGGACGGGACAGATCATTTTGATCATGGGTTGGGTCGCCTCCTGCCAGGAGGGGAGTCCCACACCGTTTCGTGCTCAGGAAGGACGAGTCATGATCCGTCGCGCACTGGTCGCCACAGCCGTGGCCGCCACTGCCCTCGTCGCCCTCCCCACCGCCCCCGCGCAGGCCCAAGCCTGCCCGATCAACTACCACTGCATCACCACGTACTACTCCGACTCCGCCCACACCACCGAGATCGGCCTGAGGGACGAAGCCTGCGACGGCACGTTGTACGTCTGGGGCACGCGCAGCATCTATGTGGACCTCTACTGGAGCCCCTGCTGAGCGGAACCCGGGCAGTTCTTCCCCACCGATCTGCTGAAGCTCCACGTCGTCTTCGTGCTCAGAAAGGACCGTTCATGATCCGTCGCGCACTGGCCGCCACAGTCCTGGCCGCCGCCGCGCTCGCTGTCGTACCGGCCACCGCGCAAGCCGGCACGCAGGGTTTCAGGTGCCCGGCAGGCTACATGTGCAACACCGCGTACTACTCCGACGCCACTCACAACAACGTGGTTGGAGCCAAGACAGAATTCTGCGACGGTGAGGTCTCGACCTGGGGCATCGTCACCCGCTACAGCGTCTGGACCTCGTCCGTCTGCGGCTGAGCGAAGGCATCCGGCGGGGTGGCGCACCGGCGCCCCCGCCGGATTTCACATCGCGACGTCGGTCGCGGCGTCGATCTCGCGGGACACCTGCTCGATCCGTTCCTGCACGAACTCCGCGTCGAGCGCCTTGGGCAGTGCCGCGAGCTTCGCGTCGACCTCGTCCGTGATCGCCTGGGCCTGGCGTTCGGCGTCCCGCTGAGCGCTCAGGATCGCCTCGCCGACTTCCCGGGCGAGAGCCTCGGCGTCCAGTCGCTTGCTACGCGGCGCGAGAACGAGTTCCCGTGCTCTTCCTCGCCCATCGGCCACCGCACGGACCAGCCCTTCGGCCCCCTCACCCGCACCGGTGATCCGCCCGAGCCGGGCATGAGCGTCACGTAGACCGCGGATAGCGTCCTCCGCCCGCGGCAGCAGGTGGTCCAGGTATTCACGGTCTTCCTGCATGGACGACGCTCGCACGCGGCCCCCACAATCACGTCTGGTGCGGAAAGCCTTCCAGCCGTGGCCTGGCGGGAGCGAGCATTTACAATTTCCTCGAAATGTCCGCCAGGCTGACAGTCACTGCGCGTTCGCGGAATGCGTTCAGGCCGGGGTGCGCACGCTGTCCGCCCATGGCGCCGTGCTCGACACCACGGAAGCGGCTTGGGGGACACGGCCGCCACGATGAGAGACGCCGACGCCGCGAGCGTCATCCCGGCGGCAGGGATCACGGCATAGGTATGGACACGCCGCCCCTCATCGAGGAACTGGCCCAGTTGATCGGCGTCAACGTCCTCGACGTCGATCCCGACAAGGTGGTGACGGACGCGAGAGCCGTGAGCGACACCGTCCCGAACCTGACCACACTGTCCGAGAACGCCGACTCCACCATGGGGCGGGCGACCTACGGCTACGAAGGACGATCAGCGACGGCGCTGGCGGAGAACTGGCAGCGCAACGGCGGCGGGCTGCATCGAGGAACTCGGCGGAAGGGCGGTCAGCCCACGAGGCGGCCTCGGCAGCCCCGCGCTGGCCGGGCCGGGCGGCCGGTTGAGCCCGTACGAGAACGGGACCGCCTTACGCACGAATATAAGTTGGGGCAAGAAGGACAGCACCGGCAAATTTCACGGCAACGTGCCCGACAGCACAGCCGGGATGACGGAAAGCGAGAAGCGGAGGGTGAAAAAGACCTGGAGGACAGCGTCAAGGCAAGAGAGGAAGAAGAAGCCTGGCTCGGCTTCTCCGACGCCGGTCACCAGGAAAGAATGCGCCGAGAACGGGAAGCCCTGGAAAAGCTCAAAGACGATCTGAATGATTGGTGAGAGATCCATGGACAGGCAGCCAGGGGACGACCTGATAGAACGCATTCGTACGCACCCCGGCAACGACGCCGTCGTCGGCCCCGCGGCCAATGACCTGCTGGACGAGCTGTACGCGGGCTATCCCGTCGAGAACCTCGGCAGACTCCTACACAGCGACGACAACGCGTCCGTGAGGACGGGAGCCTGGCTGCTCTCGGAGCTGGGCGAGCGCGCCGCCCCCATGATGACGGAAATTCCGGCACTCCTCGGCCACCCACTCCTCTATGTAAGATTCTTCGCCGTCGAGGTCGTGGTGACGAACGCCACCGACGGACCGGTGATCGCGCGAACCCTGAACCTGAGCCAGGACCCTGAACCTGCCGTGCGCTGGAAAGTACTCCGTTTCCTGGCCGTCGCGACGGTCGATCAACTGGCGGCAGGAGTGCCACATCTACCGCCGGGCCACATCAGAACTCTGACGGAATGGCTGATCAGCCAGGAATCCGAGCAGGCGGCCCCCCGCGAGATCATCGAGCGGCTCGAAGCCGACGACCTGACCACGCGCCTGTTCGCGGCAGCGGCGGCGGCCCGCCTGTCCGGAAGGGGCGGCGAGGACTCGACGCTTCTGGAGCGCGCCGCCGACACGGAGACCGAAGAGATCCGCTCGTTCGCCCTGGAGCGACTGAGGCGGTAGCAGGGGCAAACAGCCCGCCTCGGCTGCTCGCCGATGCCTGCCCGCCGTACCGGTGGAGGCATTTGGGCATTGACGAAAAATTCTTACATGTTTTGATGGATCAAGTTGGAAAGTTTCACGACCTCATCGGGGGACCGTCCGGAGCCAACCCCAAGGAGGACGCGCATGGCGCGCAGCCAGCCCACTGACCCCCCACCCATCGACTTACTCGCCGCCGTCCGAGGAGAGGTCTCCTGGTTCTGCTGCGGCACAGCCTGGGGACCATGCAGCACCACCGGCAAGGGAGCCTGTGGCACCTGCAACTCGGGAAGCCTCCAGCACGCCTGGCCCAACACCTCCGACGCCTGCTGGGCGATCACCCACCCCGACACCTGCGGCTTCAACCTCTCCCGGCGGACCTGCGGGTTCCAGCACAAGATCACGGGACTGTGCAGCGGTTCCAGCGTCGTCACCGCCATCGCCGACTGCGGTCCGCAGACGGACCTGTTCTGCGGTGAGAAGAGCTGTTGCGGCGCGACCTGCGCCGGCGACCGCATCATCGACCTCACCCCGGCCGCCTACAGCAAGATCGCCAGCCTCTCCACCGGCCTGCGACCGTGCGAGATCTCGACGCCCTAGGGAGCTGACGATGACCAGCAGACGGCAAATGCTCAAGTCCGCCCTGCTCGGTGGCGGTGCCAGCGTGGTCGCCGCGACCGCGCTGGGTTCGCTCGGCCCTGAGGCGGCGTTCGCCTCGGCCAAGGTGCAGGAGGTCGAGCCCGGCGCCCCCGACCCCAACTTCGCCGAGGGCCGGATCCGCTCCATCAAGGACAACACGCTCCTCGTCCTGGGCTCGAACATGGTGTTCCACAACATCAGGGTCGTGGACGGCACGAGCCTCTGGAAGCTGGGGCCGGTCCCCTTCGACCAGGCCAAGCCGGGTGACGGCCTGTACGCCCGGGGCGTGCGGATGCCCGACGGAGTGCTCGCCGCCGAGGCGGTGTGGCTCAACATCGTCAACATCAAAGGCCACATCAAGAACATCACCAGCGACAAGCTCCACCTCGACCACAACGGCCAAGAGGTCCTCTGCCACGTCGTACCCGGCAAGTCGGTCGCCATCCATTCCGAGTCACCGGCGTCCTCGGACCTCTCGATGCTGCGGGTGAGCCAGCACGTACAGATCCTGGGCGCGTGGCGGCCGGACACGAACGAGGTCGACATCGCCACCGTCTTCTCCCCTCACTAGGAGCGACAGATGCACGGGATCGCCGCGCTTCAGCCGTACGTGATCGCCCTCTTCCTCGTCTGGGCGGCCCTGATGAAACTGTTCAGCCGTCGAATGCGGGCGGAAGCCGGGCGGACCGCACTGGCCCGGCTGGTCGGCTCGGCGCGCGCGGTCCCCACGCTCCGGCTCGTCGGCGTGGTGGAGCTCGCGGTGGCGGCCGCACTGCTGCTGCCTCCGGTCTCCCCTGAGGAGGGCGCGGCCGCCGCCGTGCTCTCCACAGGATTCCTCGCCTATCTCACCTATTCGTACGCGACCGCGCCCACCGCGTCCTGCGGCTGCCTGGGCGCGCACTCCCATCCCGTGAACTGGCGCGCCTTCGCCCGCGCGGGGCTCCTGTGCGTCGCGGGCGTCGCGGCGATCTGGGCACGGCCGTACCCGCTGGATCCCCCGCTCATGACGCTGGGCCTGGCGGAGATCATCGCCCTGCTCGGCCTGTCGGCTGAGCTGGACCGCTACTGGCTGCGCCCGCTGCGCCAACTGCTCGTCCAGCTCCGCCGGCCGCTCGCCGTACGTTCGCCGGAGGAGATCCCGCTGGAGGTCTCGCTGCACCTGCTCTACCTCAGCCCCGCCTACTGCTCGGCGTCCGCGCAGCTCACCTCGGACGTCCAGGACGTGTGGGACGAGGACGGCCTGCGGTTCGTGGTGTACGGGGCGCGCGAGCGGACGGCCGTCTTCGCCATCCCCCTGTCCGGAGTCGACCCCTCGGCCGTCCGCGTCGCGCTCACCTGATCAGGGCGTCTGGCCGGGCTGGTCGACGATCCCGGAGCCCAGTACGGACATGGAGGCGGTCTCGCCGTCCTGCTCGACCTTTATCCCCATGTAGTGATAGTCCTCCGGGTCGAGGATGTACGTGCCTTTGCCTGCCGCGCCCAGATCCAGGACGACGCCGATGCCCTGGCGACCGTCACCGTCCGAGACGTTCTCCTGGACGGTGACGTTCGGGATCTTCGCCAGGGCCCGGTACATCGCCGCCGCCTTCTCCGGCGGGATCACGGGCCCGAACTTCAGATACCACCCGATCGCCCCGAAGGCGTTGACGTCCGGGAGCGTGCCTTCCGGACAGTTGGGCTGGCAGATGGACAGGGGAGTCCGCTCCTCCTTGAGCCCGCGGAAGTGCGCGAGCAGCTGGTCGGGATCGGTCGGCAGAGCCTCCACTTCCTGTGCGGTCTTGCCCGGGTTCGTCGGCCCCTTCTCTCCGTTCCCGAGCCTCAGCTTGCCCCTCGTCCGTACGGCGTCCTTCTGCCCGTCCATCCGGCTCCAGTGCTCGAAGCCAGGGAGGCCACCACCACCAGGCATGTGCTGGGACTCTTTGATGTAGAACCACTGGTCGGAGCGGATCTCGACGGCCTTGGTACGCGCGGCGACGAGGGCCGCGTTCTCCAGCAGGCCGACCGGGTCGGCCGGCCGTACCTTGACCGGCCGCTCGGCTCCGCCGAGTTGGCTCACGACCACCGCGGCGGCGGCCACGCCACACGCGACCAGGGCCAGGCCCCAGCGCGGGCGGAGCGCCGGCCGCTTTCGCGGTACCGGGGAGCCGCCCCGGATCTCGGCGAGCAGCCGGCGTTCCTCCGCCCGCACGTCGGGCCGCGCCGGGACCTCGTCGCGCAGCCTGTTGAGGAGTTCGAGCTCGTTCAACGGTTCATTCCTTCGTCCGCGTCGGTTGGGTCGATGCCACCGAGCACCCGCCGTAGCTTGCTTCGAGCCCGATTGACCCGCGAACGCACCGTCCCCACCGGAACGCCCAGCGCGTGAGCAGCCTGCTCGTACGTGAGCTCCGCCCACGTCACCAGCAGCAACGCGTCACGGTGCCCCCGAGGAAGCCCGGCCAGAGCGCCGGCCAGACGGCGTCGCGCACCGTCCGCGGCCACCCGCTGGTCGACCTCGTCGGTGAACGATTCGGTCACCGAGTCCGCCCCCGTGCGGCTCAGAGCCCGATACTGGCTGATCTCGTGACGCCGGTGCCGCCCGATGAGGTTCGTGGCGATGCCGTACAGCCATGGCCGCGCGTCGTCGCGGGCCAGGTCGTACGTCTCCCGGTGCTGGAAGGCCCGCGCGAACGTCTCCGCGACGATGTCCTCGGCCGGATCCGGGCCCAATCGCCTGATGACATAGCGCTTGAGCGCCGGGGCGTGGCGGGTGAACAACGTGGTGAAGTGTTCGGGCTCATGCCGGGATCGGGCGATCACCGCGGCATCGTCGGCCGTCTCCACGGCCGCGGGCCAGGGCGGTGCGTCCGTCCGGCTCTCGTGTCGCATCTCGTGCCTCTCGGGTGTCTGTCATGACACGAGTAATTACCGCCGAGAGGCCGCGCGGTTCCCGAAATTTCGCCCCGACCCGATCAGAGGCGTCGTGCCTATGCCGGTACGAGGGCCTTGGAGCGATCGGCGACCAGGTGGACGGCGATGCCGGCGAGCACGGTGCCCATGAAGTAGCGCTGGATCCGCAGCCAGAGCGGGCGGCGGGCCAGGAAGGCCGCCAGCGTGCCCGCCGACACGGCGATCAGGGCGTTGACCAGGGTTCCGATGAAGATCTGGACCGACCCGAGCGCGAGGCTCTGCAGCAGCACGTGTCCCATGGCGGGGTCGATGAACTGCGGCAGCAGCGAGAGGTACAGGATCGCGATCTTCGGGTTCAGCAGGCAGGTGAGCAGGCCCATGGCGAAGAGCTTGCGCGGCGGCTCGATCTCGAGCTCGCGCGGCTCGAAGGCGGAGGTGCCGCCGGGCTTGACGGCGTTCCAGGCCAGCCAGAGCAGGTAGGCGGCGCCGGCCAGCTTGAGCACGGTGTAGGCGGCCGGCACGTACGCGAAGATCGCCGTCAGGCCCAGGCAGGTGGCCGTCAGATAGACGGTGAAGCCGAGCGCCACCCCGATGAGGGAGATCAGGCCGGCCCGGCGGCCCTGGGTGATGGAGCGTGACACCAGGTAGATCATGTTCGGCCCCGGGGTGAGGACCATACCCAGCGACACCAGTGCGATTCCCAGCATTCCGCCCGTCATATGGGCACATTAGCGGACATTCTCTCCGCGGTCTTCGTACGGCAGGCGGCGCGACGGGCTCACCGGTGGCATCTAAGGGCCCCATTCGGGAAGCTGTCATCCGAGCAGCACCCGAGAAGGGACCTCAGCGATGGACTTCAGGGACGATGCCAACCTCGATGCCTCACAGGTGGAGGACGTTGGCGGCAGTGGCGGCGGTGGTGGTGGCGGCGGGTTCCCGGGCGGCGTGGTCATCGGCGGGGGCGGGATCGTCAGCCTGATCGTGCTCGTCCTGGTCTTCGTCCTGAACAACCTAGGCGGCGGTGACAACAGCCAGCCCGCCCAGCGGCAGCCGTCCTCGAATCTGTCGCAACAGTGCCGGACCGGCAAGGACGCCGACCAGTCGGAGAAGTGCCGGGTCGTGGGTGTGGTCAACAGCATCCAGGACTACTGGAAGACGCAGATTTCCGACTATCGCCCCTCGAAGACGGTCCTTTACTCCGGCAGCCTGCGTACCCCCTGCGGCGCGGCCAGCTCAGCGGTCGGTCCCTTCTATTGCCCCGGCGACCAGCGCGTCTACCTCGACCTGAGCTTCTTCAACCAGTTGCAGAGCCAGTTCGGCGCCAAAGGCGGGCCCTTTGCGCAGGCGTATGTGATCGCCCACGAGTACGGCCACCACGTCCAGGACCTGCTGGGCGCGCTCTCCGAAGGCAACTCGGTGGCGACGGAACTGCAGGCCGACTGCTACGCGGGGGTGTGGGCCAAGCACGCGGTCGACACCGGCTTCTACGACAAGCCGTTCACCACGTCGGAGTTCGCCGAGGCGCTCGACGCGGCGGCGGCGGTCGGCGACGACCGGATCCAGCAGCGCACCCAGGGCAGGATCGACCCGGAGTCGTTCACGCACGGCAGCTCGGAGCAACGCGTCAACGCGCTGAATCGCGGTTACAAGACCGGCGACCCAGCCCAATGCGCGCAATCTGATCTTCTATAACAGCCCCGAACAACACGAGTAATCGGATTCTCTCCTAAAATCGTTGGGGTGATCTTTAAGCTCGTCGGTGACGGACGCCCTTATCCCGACCATGGTCTGACCCCCAGAGAATGGGCGCAGATCCCCCCACGGCAGGTCCGGCTCGACTCGTTGATCACCACGAAGGCCATGCTGGACCTGCATTCCCTGCTCGCCGCCGACTCCACGTTCTACGGCGACCTCTTCCCGCACGTGGTGCAGTGGCAGGGCGAGCTCTATCTGGAGGACGGGTTGCACCGGGCTCTCCGGGCGGCCCTGCACCAGAGATCGATCCTGCACGCCAGGGTCCTGGAGATGCCCAGCTGAGAAAGAAATGTCAGCCTTCTCGGGCAGGATGCCTCCATGGTCTTTTTTCAGCTGGTGATCGACTGCGCCGACCCTGATCGGCTGGCGCGCTTCTGGGCCGACGGCTTGGGTTACGAGCTGGAGGAGCCGCCGGGCCACTTCGACACCTGGCGAGACTACTGGCAGAGCATCGGCGTGCCCGAAGAGGAGCTCGGCGACGGAGACTGTGCCGACAGCATCGTCGACCCGGAGGGCGCGGGCCCGCGGATCTGGTTCCAGCAGGTCCCAGAGGGCAAGGTGGTGAAAAACCGCTTTCACCTCGACATCAAGGTGGGCGGCAAGCGGGAGGAGGTTCCGCTGGCGACCCGCAGAGCCCGCGTCGACGCCGAAGTGGAGCGGCTGGTCCGCGCGGGCGCCTCCGTCGTGCGCGTGCTCTCGGAGCCCGGGATGGACCATTACGCGGTGGCCATGACGGATCCGGAGGGCAACGAGTTCGACGTCGTCTGAGAGTTGGTTCGATGGACGAGGCCACGGCCCGATCGAAGTTCCTGGCGGCACGCAGCGCCACGCTGGCCACCGTGGACGGGCAAGGGGTGCCGCACCTGGTGCCCATCGTCTTCGCCGTCGAGGACGACGTGATCGTGTTCGCCGTGGATCACAAACCGAAGCGCGCCACCGACCTCCGCAGGCTCCGCAACATCGCGGCCAACGACCACGTGTGCGTCCTGGCCGACCACTACTCCGACGACTGGCGGCACCTGTGGTGGGCCCGAGCCGATGGCACCGCGGCGATCGCCCAAGACGACACCACCCGCCGGCACTGGCTCGACCGGCTGGCCGAACGCTACGAACAGTACGCGGAGCGGCGACCTGAGGGCCCGGTGGTGGTGATCACCGTCGAGCGGTGGAGCGGCTGGGCCCACAACGAGTAAGCGAGGGGACAGCGTGGCAGCGCCATACGGGAACCGGCTTCGTCTCGGCGCCTGCCTGTCGCTGTCCGGCGAGTACGCGCGCTTCGGCGGCCAGGCCCGGCTCGCCCTGGACATCTGGCGATCCACGGCCGACGCGGTCGACCTCCTCATCGAGGACGACGGCAGCGACCCCGAGCGGGTGGAGACCCTCCTCCCCAGGTTGGCGGCGGAGTGCGACCTCCTGCTCGGCCCCTACTCCACGCTGCTCACGCGAAGAGCGGGCACCATCGCCGCGGCCATGGACCGCCTGATCTGGAACCACGGCGGAGCAGGCGACGACGTCGAGACAGCTCACCCCGGTCACGTGGTCTCCGTGCTCACGCCCGCGAGCCGCTACGCGGACCCCTTCATCCGGCACCTCGCCGCCCGGCGTGACCCACACCCGCTCCGGATCCTTCAGGGCAAGGGCAGCTTCGGCCGACAGGTGGCCGACGGAGCCGAGCACATGGCGCATTCCCTCAACATCCGCACCGCCCGCCTCGGGCCGACCGACATCCGCACGTTGCCGTCGCCGGAGGCGTGGAGCCTGTTCTGCGCCGGCTCCTTCGAGGAAGACGTGGAAACGGTCACGTCGGCCAGATCACTACCGACGCCTCCGCAGACCGTCTGCGCAGTAGCCGCGGGCGTCCGCGACTTCGGCGCGGCCATCGGCGACCCTGTGGGCGTCTACGGCGTCGGGCAGTGGTTCCCCGGCGGAGGCGACCGCGTCGAGCTGTCCATGACCGAGGACGACTTCCTGACCGCGTACCGGGAGCGCGCCGGTTCGCTCCCGGACTATCCGGCCGCGCAAGCCGTCGCCGCCGCGGCCATCGCGACACATTGCGCCCGCCAAGCCGGCAGTACGGCACGTGAGGCGCTCTGGTCCGCCGCCACGTCGTTGGAGACCACCACCCTGTTCGGGGCCTTCAAGGTGGATCCCCGCACCGGAGCTCAAGTCGGACACCGGGTGGCCCTCATCAGGTGGGACACCGAAGGTCCAGCCATAACAAAAGGCCTCTGACCCGATCAAACAGGTCAGAGGCCCAAATATGTGGCGGTGGTGGTGGGATTTGAACCCACGGATGAGTTGCCCCATCACACGCTTTCGAGGCGTGCGCCCTCGGCCACTAGGCGACACCACCGTCGACGAGCTTACCGGATCCGCCGAGTGCCGAAGAACCCCTTTAGTACGGCAGCGCACTCCTCACCCAGCACCCCCATGACGACCTCGGGCCGGTGGTTGAGCCTGCGGTCCCGGACCACGTCCCACAGTGACCCCACGGCCCCGCCCTTCTCGTCGACGGCCCCGTACACGACGCGATCGACCCGGGCCAGCACCGCGGCGCCCGCGCACATCGTGCACGGCTCCAGCGTGACCACCAGCGTGCAGCCCTCCAGCCGCCACCGTCCGAGCGCCCGGGCGGCCTGCCGCAGGGCCACGACCTCCGCGTGGGCGGTCGGATCGGAGGAAGCCTCGCGGGAGTTGCCGGCGGAGGCGAGCACCTCGCCCAGCGGGCCGAGGACGACCGCGCCGACGGGGACCTCGCCGCGGGCGCCGGCCGCGACGGCCTCGGCCAAGGCCAGGCGCATCGCGTCGGCGTGGTTCACCGCAACCGGTCGAGCTCGTCGGCGAAGGACAGCCGCTCGGCGATCACGGAGAGGATGTCGGCGGGCAGCACGCCCTCTTCCATGCTCAGCTCCAGCAGCTCCTCCGAGCTCACGCCCAGGTCGCTCAGGAGTTCGAAGTCGCCGGCCGGCTTGACGCCCAGCCCGTTGCTCTCCTTGTCGGGGGCCACCCCGGCGAACTCCGCGAACAGCTCGCCGAGCGTGTCAGAAAGGATCGCGTGCGCGTCGGAGAGGAACACCCGCGGCTCCTCGTCACCGCGGTAGCGGACGATGGCGAACCACTCGTCCTCCACCTCGACGCAGAGCAGGGCGAGCTCGTCACCGGACAGGCCGAGGGCCTCGGTCACCGCGTCGCCGAAGTCGTCGACGATCTCGGCGTCGCCGAGATCGACCTCGGCGCCGCTCCAGCCGCCGGGGATCTTGACGAAGGCCGCGGAAAAGGTGTTGGACGCCATGTCCATGCTCCAGGGGTCAGCCGAAGACCGATTCGATGGCCCGCTCGAACGGCTCGGAGAAACCGAGCCGCGCGGCGATGCTGGACAGCACGTCCTCCGGGAGGAGTTCGATGTCGCCGGAGAGTATGCCCAGCTCCATCTCGTCGAGTCCCAGGTCCGCGAAGATCGACAGATCGCCTGCGGGGAGCACCGTCTCCTCGTCCTGGAGGATCTCGTCGAGTTCCTCCTCGTCGGGGATCGGCACGTCGAGGTAGTCGAGAACCTGCTCGGCCAGCGGGAAGTCCCAGGACGCGGCGATGTCGGAGAGGAAGACATCGACGCGATCACCGAGAACCCGCAGCGCCACGAAGAACTCGTCCCCCACGGCGACCAGGCCAATCGTGCCACTCTCGCTCGGCTGCTGGCGCAGAGCCTTGATCAGACCGTGCAGATCGGACGTCAGCGCGACCGGCAGCAGCCCGGCGTCCCAGCATTCATCCTCGCGATAGACCACGATGGCGAAGTCGAGCGCATCTTCTTCTGTCATCGTCCACCCCACGACGTGGCCACTTCGGCCTCCAATCGTTCCAGACCCGACCACCCCCCGTGTGCCGCTCCGACCAAATTGTGATCAAAACCGATGACGCGACGTGCCGGTTCGTTGCACACAAGATAGCGTTGTCCCTTATGGAAACCCTCGTCGTCGACCATCCTCTCGTAGCACACAAGCTCACCACGCTACGTGATGTCCGGACGGACTCGCCGACGTTCCGCCGGCTGGCGGACGAGCTGGTGACCCTGCTGGCGTATGAGGCGACCCGCGATGTCCGGGTCATCGACGTGACCGTGCAGACCCCGGTCGCCGATGCTCACGGGGTACGGATGGCCAAGCCGTCCCCGCTGGTCGTGCCGATCCTGCGGGCGGGTCTCGGCATGCTCGACGGCATGACCAGGCTGCTGCCCACGGCCGAGGTCGGCTTCCTCGGCATGATCCGCAACGAGTCGACGCTGCAGGCCGAGACCTACGCCACCCGGCTGCCCGACGACCTTTCCGGGCGCCAGTGCTACGTGGTCGACCCCATGCTGGCCACCGGCGGCACGCTCGCCGCGGCCGTGCGGTTCCTGTTCGACCGTGGGGCCGTCGACGTCACGGCGATCTGCCTGCTCGCGGCGCCCGAGGGGCTGGCGTACATGGACAAGGTGTTCGCCAACTCCGGCAAGCCGATCCGCGTCGTGACCGCCGCCCTCGACGAGCGGCTGAACGAGAACGGTTACATCGTTCCAGGGCTGGGCGACGCGGGAGATCGACTCTACGGAGTTGTCTGACCTGCCACGTTGCGTACTCGCTTCGTTACATACTGTTGTCACGTGGGTATGGAGTGAGAGGAAGGCAACTTCCGCACGCGCGTGGGGGGAGCACGATGAGCGATTTTCCGATTACCGAGGTGTTCTCGTGAGTGAGCACACCGAGTCGGAGTCAAGTCCGTACGCGGACGTGGAGACGGCACTCCGCGAGGAGTTCGCCGGCATCCACTCCGCGGTCACCGTAACGCGCTGCGTCGAGGCGGCGCACTACGGCGCGCTGGAGGTCACGGGCTATGCCCATCCGAGTCTCGTCGAGCGGATCGCGCGCAAGCACCTTCACGTCCTGGCTCTGGTGGCCAGCGAACGTGGCTAAGCAAGATCAAAACTAACCCGCAAAGTTACCTTTACCCCGGCATTGGGGTGGGTAATGTATACGGCGGGTGTAGAAGGTAGTGGTACGGAGGCGACAGTGCAGGTCAAAAAGGTCTTCACATACGGGGGTATCGCTTTTGTGGCGTACTACCTGTTCGCGCGACCAACCGACGCCGCTGAGGCGGTCAGAGGGGCGTTCGACACCATGATCAACGGAGCCGACTCACTGGCTCAATTCGTGAACGTTCTCTCATGAGACTTGTGACCCACGGGGACTCTGCTCCGGCGTCGGTCAACCGTTACCTTCTCCCCCACGAACAACAGGTCATCATGGTACGGCGTCACCCAGCCGTGCTGCTTCGCCCGGTCGCCGAGGTCTTCGGCGGCCTGATCGTCGCCGGGCTGCTCAGCAAGATTTTCGGCGGCGAGGGGAGCAGCACGGCCCTCGTTGTCGTGTGGTGGCTCTGGCTGCTGCTGTTGATCCGTTTTGTATGGAAAGTCGCGGAGTGGTCGGTTGACTACTTTGTGGTTACCTCAAAGCGGATGTTGCTCACCACAGGCCTCATCACCCGCAAAGTCGCGATGATGCCTTTGGGCAAGGTCACCGACATGAGCTTCCAGCGATCTCTGCTTGGGCGCATGCTCGGCTACGGTGAGTTCATCCTCGAATCCGCTGGTCAGGATCAGGCACTGTCAACAGTCGAGTACATTCCGTATCCGGAGACCTTGTACCTCGAGGTCTGCCAGATGCTTTTCCCCAGCAAGGACGACAGCGACGATTAATCCTTGGCTCGGGGAATTCTTCACGTGGGGATACCCGATTGCGGGACTTCATGCAATCATTGCGGAGTGTTGACCCTTCCCCGCCTTGAGAGATGAGATGCCGAGTCAGGGAACCATCGGTGACCGCGTCCGAGGACTGCGGCTAAACAGGCGGATGTCTCAGGCCCAACTGGCCGGACCCGACCTATCTGACAGTTATGTCTCGCTCATCGAGTCGGGCAAGCGGACACCGACTCCGGTTGTAGCAAGACTCCTGGCCGAGCGCCTGGGGTGCACCACCGAGTTCCTCCTGCATGGGATCGAGCCTCGGCAGCGCATCGATACCGAGCTCGGCCTCCGCCACGCGGAGCTGGAGCTACAGCACGGCGACCCCATCGTCGCGGCCGACCGCTTCACTGAGATCGTGAAGGCATCCGACGAGGAAAACGCGCTGCTGACCGCGCACGCCCGCTTCGGCAGGGCGCGCGCCCTCGAGGCACAGGGACGGCTCGGCCAGGCGGTCGAGGCGTTCGAGCGACTGCGCAGGGAGGCGGCGGCGCATCCCGAGCGCCTGGCCGACCTGCCGCTCGCCGTGGCGCTGAGCCGCTGCTACCAGCGGGCGGGCGACCGTCTGCGGGCTCGAGACCTGGCCGCGCACGCGCTGGAGCAGGCGGAGCGGCTGGCGATCACGCAAGGCGAGATCGCCATCGATCTGGCTGCCGCACTGGTTGAGGCGCGCACCGGACGCGAGGGCGACTCCCCCGAGCTCGACTATGTCCGGCGGGTGCTCGACGCCGGCGGCGTGCCTGACATTGTGGACCGTTCCGCTGAGATCCACACCCTCTGGCAGGCGAGCGTCGCCGCGGCCGGTGGCGAGGACTCCGCGCTGGCCGTACGGCTGGCCGACGACGCGATCATGGCAGGCCGGCCCGCCAGGCTGGCGCTCCAGTTGGCCCGGGCGGCCATGCACTGGGCCAGTCTCGACTCGTCGCCGCTCGCCGAGGCCGACCTGTGGGCCGAGGCGGCGACTCGCGCGTTCGCGAGCACCGCGGGCAGCACGCAGGAGCACGGCGAGAGCCTCATCGCGCACGCCAGGGTCAAGCTGCGTGCGCAGGACGCCGTGCGGGCAGGAGAGCTGGCCACGTCGGCGCTCGACCTGGTGCACGACGCCCCGGGCACGGCACCGGCCGAGGCCCACCTGGTGCTCGCCACCGTCGCGCTCGCGCTCAACGCCGACACGGCGAGGCACCTGGGCGAAGCCCAGCGATTGCTCGACACGCTCAACCATCCAGTGTTCGGCTCTGACAGGCAGGCCGCACGCTGCTGGCGAGAGCTGGGCGACCTTTACGGCAAATCAGGAGACAAGGCACAGCAGACCCGCGCCTATCGCAAGGCGCTGGAAGCAGCCGGCGTCCATTCCGCACTGGCAGGGGTGAAGATCGACGCTTCTGTGTCCCGTTAGCCTCCGGGAGCTCCAGATTTGGTTTTTGAGTCTGGAATAATTAGGGTCTACCAGTCATTGACTCATGGGATGACTGGCACCCCGGAGGAGGCGGACTGTGAGTCTGCGTACGGCTCAGCGAGCTTCGCTCGTCGACCAGGTGATTGATCAACTCAAGGAGCAGATCACCTCAGGGTTGTGGCAGATGAACGGCAAGATTCCTACCGAGACGGTGCTCGCTGAGCAGCTCGGGGTGGGGCGCAACACCGTACGCGAGGCCGTACGCGCGCTCACCCACGCCGGGCTGCTGGAGTGCCGCCAGGGCGACGGGACCTATGTCCGAGCCACGAGCGAGCTCTCCGGCGCGATGCTCAGGCGCCTGCGCCAGGCGGAGCAGCTGGAGATCCTTGAAGTGCGGCGCGCGCTGGAGGTCGAGTCGGCCCGCCTGGCCGCCACCAGGCGCACCGACGAGGACATCGTGCGCATCGAGGCCGCGCTCGCCGAGCGAGACCGCGCCTGGGAGCTGGACGACCCGGACGCCTTCGTCGAGGCCGACCTGGCGTTCCACATGTCGGTGGCGCACGCCACGCACAACCTCGTGCTGATCGACCTCTATGAGGACTTCTCGGCGGCGCTGCGGGCCAGCATCACGGCCGCGGGCACGTCGCTGAACAAGAGCTACATTCCCCACGACGCCATCGCGCGGGCCATCTCCTCGGGCGACGCCACCGCCGCCGAGCGCGCCGGCCACGCCTGCATGGAGCACATTCTCATCGCGCTCACCGAAGGTGAATGATCCAGCGGCTCAGCCGAGCCGCAGCGACATCACCAAATAGCGGAAGCTGGGCTGCGCGTCACCCGGAACGTCCTGGATGAGCGCGGCCCTGGTCGGTGACTCCATGTTGATGCGGGCCAGGTCGGTGTCGATGCCGGTCAGGCCGTCGAGGAGGAACTGCGACTGGAAGGCGATCTGGATGTCGTCGCCGCGCAGCTCGCACTCGACCACCTCGGAGCCGCGGCCGATGTCGCCGCCGCCGGCCTGGATGCGGACGTGGCCCTGGCTGAACGACAGCCGGATCGCGGTGTTGCGCTCGGCCACCAGCGCCACCCGCTTGATGGCGTTGACGAACGCCGTCACCGGCACATCGGCCCTGATCGACCAGTCGGCGGTCAGCCTGGTGCGGTAGTCGATGAACTGCTCGTCGAGCAGGCGGACCGTGGTGCTGCGGCCGACGCTCTCGAAGCCCGCGACGCCGTCGCCCAGCGCCATCGCCACCTCGCCCCCGCGCAGCGTCTTGGCCACGTCGACCAGCACGCGAGCGGGCACCATGGCGGACATGGCGACGTCGGGCGCCACCGGGCGCCAGGTGAGGTCGCGGGCCGCGATGCGGTAGCGGTCGGTGGCCGCCATCGTCAGCGACTCGCCCTCGATGTCGACCCTGATGCCGGTGAGCATCGGCAGCGTGTCGTCGCGGCTGGCCGCGGGCGCGACCTGGCTCACGGCCGAGGCGAAGACGCCACCGCCGATGGCGCCGATGCTCGGCGGCATCGTGGGCATGGTCGGGAAGTCTTCGACGGGCATCGTGATCAGGCCGAACTCGGCGCTGCCGCAGGTCAGGACCGCCTCTTGCCCTTCGGTGACGATCTCGACGTCCTCGGCGGGCAGGCTGCGGCTGATCTCCGCCAGCAGGCGGCCGGGAATGAGCACCTGGCCTTCCTCGGCCACGTCGGCCTCGATCCTGGCCTGCGCCGAGACGTCGTAGTCGAACGCGGACAGGCTCAACTCCTCATCGGCCCCCAGCAGCAAGCCGGAGAGCACGGGCACCACAGGGCGACTTGGCAGGACCCTGGCGGCCCATGCCACCGCGTCCGCCAGAACATCGCGGTTTACCCGGATCTTCACCTGACCCACCCTTTCGTGTCGCTGCCTCCTATGAAAGGTAGCCGGTGTCACCGACAATGCGGACTATCTGCTGTTGAGGTAGGCGAGCACCGCCAGGACGCGGCGGTTGTCGTCATCGGAGGGCCCCAGACCCAGCTTGGCGAAGATGCCGGCCGTGTGCTTGGCCACCGCGCTCTCGCTGAGGTAGAGCCGCTGGGAGATGGCGGCGTTGGACCGCCCTTCGGCCATCGCCTCCAGCACCTCCCGCTCGCGTGGCGTGAGGGCGGCCAGCGGTTCGTTGCGTGCGTTGCTGGCCAGCAGCTTGGCGATCACCTCGGGGTCCATCGCGGTGCCGCCTTCGGCGACCCGGCGAACGGCGTCGATGAACTGCTCGGCGTTGAACACCCGGTCCTTGAGCAGATAACCGATCGCGCCCGATCCGTCGGCCAGCAGTTCGCGCGCGTACAGCTGCTCGACGTGCTGCGACAGCACCAGGATCGGCAGCCCGGGCACCTGCTTGCGGGCCGCCAGCGCGGCCTGCAGGCCCTCGTCGGTGAAGGTGGGCGGCAGCCGTACGTCCACGATCGAGACGTCGGGGCGCAGCTCGATCAGGCCCTTGAGCAGCTCGGGCCCGCTCTCCACGGCGGCCACGACCGTGAAGCCGTGCGCCTGGAGCAGGTGAACCAGGCCGTCCCTGAGCAGGTAGAGGTCTTCGGCGATGAGAACGCGGTTCATCGGCTGAACCATAGACGGCGGGGTGTCGCCTCGGCCAGCCAGCGCTCCTTGTTGTGGCAGGCCGGAAGCAGTGCGGCCGTCAGGTACATGGCGGCGCCCAGTGTGATCATGAACAGGATGGCCGGCCACTGCCACGGCTCGGGCAGGTACAGCGCGAGGAACCACGACTTCTCCTCGATGCCGAAGACCTTGAAGATGCCCGCCACGATGCCTTGCGGGAACAGCGGGCACCAGGACGTCAGCCAGAGCGTGGCCACCACGGCGGCCTTCCAGCGCGGCAGCTTGGGCAGGCTGCCCGCCCAGTGCTGCGGCAGAACCCTGGGCATGTGCATGGTCACCGTGGTCGGCCCGCCGGGCGGGCTGCTCAGGGCCAGCACCCCGTCGAAGGCAGCGAGCCGCCGCTCGATGCCCATCAGGCCGGTGCCCTTGCTCGGGTCGGCGCCGCCCATGCCGTCGTCGGTCACGGAGATCCGCAGGTCGGGGCCGTTACTGCTGATGTCGATCGTGGCCGTGGCGGCGCCGCCGTGCCTGGCGGCGTTGGAGAGCAGCTCGCTGACCGCGAAGTAGGCGGCGGCCTCCACCGGCGGCTCCGGCCGGTGCGCCAGGTCGACGTCCACGCTCACCCGTAACGGGCTGTCGATGGCCAGGGCTCGGACGGCGTCGCCCAGCCCGCGTTCGGCCAGGACCGGCGGGTGGATGCCGCGGATGACCGTGCGCAGCTCGGTCAGCGTCTCCGAGGACGCCTCCTTGGCCTTGCTCAGCAGCGCCTTGGCCGCGGCCGGGTCGGTGTCGACGAGCTGCTCGACGGCCCCGAGCGTCATGCCGATCGCCACCAGCCTGGCCTGCGTGCCGTCGTGCAGGTCGCGTTCGATCCTGCGCATCTCGGCGGCCTGCGTGTCGGCGGCGAGGTTGCGTACGCGCTGCAGGTGGTTGACCTGTCCGGCCAGGCGGCTCGCGGCGGTCGCGGACAGGACCAGCTCGCTCCACAGGGCGTAGAGGCGCAGCCCGCGGTCGGGCAGCAGCAGGAACATCGGCAGCAGAGTCAGCTTGATCACCGGGTCCAGCAGCAGCCAGACGCAGTCGCGCCAGGTCGCCGGATCGGTGACCATCCATTTCCACCGGTCGTTCCAGGCCGGCACCCGCGGCGACTTGTACAGCGTGCGGTTCGACCGGTACATCCCGTCGGCCTGCCGCTGCGGAGGCGGCGGCTTGGGCAGGTACGGCGAGTCGATCCGGGTCCCCGTCCACTCCCCGAGCAGCCCTCTCGTGTGCTCCGCCAGCCGTCTGACGAGCCGGACCTGCAGCGGGAGAAGAGGGACCACGCCGAGACCGAAGGCCAGGACGAGCATGGTGAAGGAGGCGACGGCGGCGGGCACCTCGACGAGGATCAGCGCCAGCAGCACCGCGGCCTGGCCGTACCTTCTCAACATGCCTCCAGTGTGCGCGAGCCGGAGCTTCCCGCACATTGCACCTAGGTACACCTTCACCGGGTACCCAGCCCGATTCCCCGCGCGAGCCGGGATTCCTAGCGTCGAAGGCATGAAAATCATCGAGGTCAGGAACCTCCACAAGCGGTATCCCGACCATGTGGCGGTGGACGACGTGTCGTTCGAGGTGTCGGATGGCGAGATCTTCGGCATCCTCGGCCCGAACGGCGCCGGCAAGACCACGACCGTCGAGTGCGTCGCGGGGTTACGCACTCCCGATCGTGGCACCGTACGCGTGACCGGGATCGACCCCCAGCAGGACAGGGACGCGCTGCGCCGGGTGCTGGGCGCGCAGTTGCAGAGCGCCGCGCTGCCGGAAAAGATCAAGGTGTGGGAGGCCATGGACCTCTACGCCTCCTTCTACCCGGATCCGGCTGACTGGTCCGAGCTGCTCGACCGCGTCGGGCTCGGCGACAAGCGGGGCACGCACTTCGGCAAACTCTCCGGCGGCCAGCGGCAGCGCCTGTCCGTCGCGCTGGCGCTGGTGGGCAGGCCGCGCGTCGCGGTGCTCGACGAGCTCACCACCGGGCTCGACCCGCAGGCCCGCAGGGACACCTGGGAGCTGGTCGAGCAGGTACGCGACTCCGGCGTGACGATCGTGCTCGTCACCCACTTCATGGAGGAGGCCGAGCGGCTCTGCGACCGCGTCGCGCTCATCGACGCGGGCCGGGTCGTCGCCACCGACTCACCGGCGGGGCTGATCGCCCAGGTCGGAGGCGCGCAGCGGCTGCGATTCCGGCCGACCGGACCCTTCTCCGACGACCTCCTGCTGGCTCTGCCCGAGGTGACCGAGGTCGCCAGGAGCGGACAGCAGGTCGTGGTGACCGGCACCGGCGAGCTCGCCTCCGCCGTCATGCTGACGCTCGCCAACCACCAGATCGTCCCCGGTGACCTGCGCATCGAACAGGCCACCCTCGACGACGCGTTCCTCGCACTGACCGGAAGGAAGCTGTCATGAGGAAGATCCTCCTCGTCGAGACCAAGCTGCACCTGCGGCAGTGGCCCAACATGATCTTCACCATCGGCCTGCCGCTCGCCCTGCTGCTGGGGCTCGGCAGCCTCCCCGACCTGGGCAAGCCCGATCCGGCGATGGGCGGGCAGCGGTACATCGACACCCAGCTGCCGGCGCAGATGACCTTGCTGGCGATGCTGACGCTCGCCTGTTCGGTGCTGCCCGCCGTCCTCGTCACCTATCGCGAGCAGGGGGTGCTCCGGCGGATGTCGACGACGCCCGTGGCACCGGGGCGGCTGCTGGCCGCACAGCTCCTCATCAACCTGGTCGTCGGTACCGTGTCGGTCTTCCTGCTGGTGGTGCTCGGGTACGTGGTGCTCGGCGCCGCGATGCCCAAGCAGCTCCCCGGTTTCGTGCTGGTCTTCCTGCTCGGCTCGGCCGCGCTGCTGGCCCTGGGACTGGTGATCTCCTCGATCGCGCCTACGGGCAGGTCGGCGCCGGGGATCGGGTCGGTGGTGATGTTCCCGCTGATGTTCGTGGCGGGCATGTGGATCCCGCGCGAGGCCATGCCGGACGCGCTGCGCGCGGTGAGCGACTATTCGGTGGCCGGGCCGTTCGCCCAGGCGCTGCGCGACACCTGGGCGGGCCACGCGCCGCAGCCGCTGCACCTCATCGTCATGGCCGCCGGGCTGCTGGTCTTCGGCGGGGTCGCGATTCGGTTGTTCCGCTGGGAGTAGTACTAGGACCAGACGGGGCGGGCGCCGGTGACGTTCAGCATCACCGAGTAGAGCGAGGTCGAGGCCGCGATGAACAGCCGGTTGCGCTTGAGCCCGCCGAACACCAGGTTGGCGACGGAGTCGGGCAAGTGGAGCCGGCCGATCAGCGTCCCGTCGGGGTCGTAGCAGAGCACCGCCTTGCCCGCCGCCGCCCACACGCGGCCAGTGTCGTCCAGTCGCATCCCGTCGAAGGTGTCGCCGTCTGTCCCCTGCGCGAAGACCTTCCCGCCCGAGAGCGTGCCGTTGTCGTGCACATCGAACAGGCGTACGTGCCTGCGGCGGGTGTCGGCGATGTAGAGGCGGGACTCGTCCAGCGAGAAGGCCAGGCCGTTGGGCCGGTCGAAGTCGTCGGCCACCCGGGCCACCTCGCCCGTCACCGGATCGACGCGGTAGACGTGACAACCGTCGATCTCGGGATCGGCCCGGTGGCCCTCGTAGTCGCTGTCGATGCCGTAAGCGGGGTCGGTGAACCAGATGGA
Source organism: Nonomuraea sp. NPDC049269 (assembly GCF_043197155.1). Classification (NCBI taxonomy): domain Bacteria; kingdom Bacillati; phylum Actinomycetota; class Actinomycetes; order Streptosporangiales; family Streptosporangiaceae; genus Nonomuraea; species Nonomuraea sp. NPDC049269. Next base: position 147,150 of record NZ_JBICSO010000002.1, on the reverse strand, counting down.
GCCGTCGGAGCGGACCACCGCGTCGTTCGGGCTGTTGAGGCGCTTGCCCTGCCAGCGGTCGGCGATCACGGTGATCGAGCCGTCGGCCTCGGTGCGGGTGACCCGGCGCGCGCCGTGCTCGCACGAGATCAGGCGGCCCTGGCCGTCGAGCGTGTTGCCGTTGACGTAGCCGGCGGGCTGCCGGAACGGGCCCACGACGCCGGTCATCTCGTCCCAGCGCAGCATCCGGTCGTTGGGGATGTCGCTCCACACCAGGAAGCGGCCCGCCGGGAAGTAGACCGGCCCCTCGGCCCAGCGGGTGCCCGTGTAGATCCGCTCGACCAGGTCGTCGCCGCCGATCGCGGCGAAGCGCTCGTCCAGCACCTCGAACTCCGTGGGGATCGTGCTGGATGGGGTTCGGTAAATTTGCTCCATAGTCGAATAGCATACTGTCATGGACGAGATCGACAAGATGCTGATCGGCCTGCTTCAGGAGGACGCCACACGGTCGTACGCGGCTCTCGGCACGGCCGTGGGCCTGTCGGGCGGGGCGGCGCACGAGCGGGTGCGCAAGCTGCGGGAGCGTGGCGTGATCAAGCGCACCACGATCGAGGTGGATCCGGTGGCGCTCGGCCGGGACGTGGTGGCGTACGTGCTGGTCGACGGGGGCGCCTGGATGGGCGACGCCGCCGCGCGGCTGGCGGCGATCGCGCCGGTCGAGGAGGCGCACGTCATCGCCGGGCCCGCCTCGGTCCTGCTCAAGGTCCGTACGGCCGACACCCGGGAATTACAGCAGGTCCTGCGGCAGGTGTTCGAGGTCGACGGCGTGACCGGGACCCAGACGGTCGTCGTGCTGGAGACGTTCTTCGAACGGCCCATGCATGTGGAATAAAGTGCTCAGATGGCGATTTTTGCGCAGATCAGCGACGTGCACATCGGGGGCTCCGACGAGAGTGTCGAGCGCGCACGGCAGGTCATGCGGCACCTGCGTACGCTGCGGCTCGACGCCGTCCTGGTCACGGGCGACATCGCGGACCACGCGCTGCCGGAGGAGTACGCGATCGCGGACGAGTTGTTCCGCGGCGAGCTGCCGCTGGCCGTCTGCCCGGGCAACCATGACGCGGTGCCGGAGTTCGAGAAGCTGCTCGGCCCCGCCAACCAGGCGCTCAGGCTCGACGACGTGACGATCGCCCTGGCCGATTCGAGCGTGCCCGGCCACGCCCATGGCTACCTGGCCGACGAGACGCTGGCCTGGCTCGACGAGGTGCTGTCGGAGCGCCCTGACGTCCCGGCGTTCGTGGGGATGCACCATCCGCCGATCGAGCTCGGCATCCCGTACGTCGACAAGATCCGGTTGCGCGAGCCGGAACGGCTGGCGGACCTGCTGTCACGGCACCCGAACGTGGCCGCGGTGCTGACCGGCCACGCGCACACCGCCGTGTCGGCCCGCTTCGCCGGGCTGCCGCTGGTCGTCGCACCCGGCGTCATCTCGACCGCCCTGACCAGCGTGGAGACGGACGCGGAGTTCCCCGTCTCGTACGACCTGCCGCCCGCCTACGCGCTGCACATCTTCGACGGCGAACGGCTGGTCACCCACTTCCGCCCGGTAATCCTCAACTATTCTTGAGGTTATGACCAAGGTGGCATGGAACTCCAAGGAGCTGACGGTCGGCCAGCTCGCCGAGCGCAGCGGCGTGGCCGTGTCGGCGCTGCACTTCTACGAGGCCAAGGGGCTCATCGGGAGCCGCCGCACCGCGGGCAACCAGCGGCGCTACACGCGTGACACGCTGCGCCGGGTCGCGTTCGTCCGGCTGTCGCAGCGGCTGGGCATCCCCCTGCGGACCATCAAGGACGCGTTGGCCGAGCTGCCGGAGGAGCGTACGCCCACCCGTGACGACTGGGCGCGGCTGTCGGCGACCTGGCGCGGCGAGCTCGACGACCGGATCGAGCAGCTCCAGCGGCTCCGCGACGACCTCACGGACTGCATCGGCTGCGGGTGCCTGTCACTCGACCGGTGCGCGCTGGCCAACCCGCACGACCGGCTGGGCAGCGAGGGACCGGGCGCCAGGCGCATCGACACGCGGCTCGCCCCGCCCCAGCAATGCTGCCCGGCCCCCGCCGAGACGGAGTCCTCGCAGGTCTGCTAGATCACTTCTTGGCCGGGGGGACGATCAGGGTCGGCCGGTGGGCGTGGTGCAGCACGTGGTTGGAGACGCTGCCCAGCAGCACGGAGCGCACGCCGGCCAGTCCTCGTGATCCAGTGACGACCAGCGACGCGTCGACCTCGTCCGCGACGTCCACGATCGTCCGCCAGATCGACTCGTTGTCGGCCACCGCCCGATAGGTCACGTCCGCGAGCCCTGAGGCGGTCGCCAGCTCGGCCCCTTCCTTGGCGTACTGCTCGGCCTGGATCCGCCACTCCTCACCGGAGTCGGAGACGACCCCGGCACCGGCCAGTGGATACCTCTTGATCTGCACGAGCAGGGGCTCCCACACGGTCACGATGAGCGTGGGCTCGGCGGCCAGGTGCTTGGCCGCGAACTCGATCGCGGCGCGCGAGTCGGCCGAGCCGTCGTAGGCGACGAGGATGGTCATGGCGTGCTTCCCTTCGCTTGAAGCTCACTCCCTTGTTGCAGCATCGGGACGATCAGCCGTGATTCCGTGCGCCGTTGTCTGTTGTGTCACACCTGGAGGACTGGCGAGGATCGGTTCTTGTGCCATTTCCCCGCGTGCCTCGTCTCGACATCGACGGCGTCCTGCGCCGGCTCGATGTCCCGCTCACCTATGAAGGCCCGTGCCCCGGCGGCCAGGTCGGTGCCGCGTACGTGCGCTGGCCCGACGGCCACCGGTCGGTGCTCACTCACGGGCCCGACGTGGGCGCGCTGCTGGAGGTGGCCCGCGCGGCGGGTGTCCCGGCGCCGCGCTACGAGCTGGTACGCCCGCCGATCGTGGTGCAGGAGCTGCTGCCCGGCTCTTCCCCGAACCAGCCCTCCCCGCGCACGATCGAGTCGATGCTCGACGTCAACCGGCGCTGCCGTGGCCTGCTGGCCGGCCGTACGGACCTGCCCGGGATGGCGCTCTTCCTGCGCGGCGACGGGCCGGGTTTCTGCCTGCACGAGCCGCTGCGGACGTACGACAGCCGGACGCGCCGCCTGCTCGACCAGGTGGAGGAGGTCGGCGCCGCCCTCCCGGAGCAGCTGGACGGCGACGACCTCGTCCACACCGACTTCCACCCCGAGAACGTGCTGGTCGACGAATCGGGCGCGGTCACGGGGGTGATCGACTGGGACGGCGCCACGCGGGGTGACGCCGACTTCGACCTCGTCACGCTGCGCTTCGACCTCACGCACCGGGCACCGGAGCTGGCTCGCCTGCTCGATGGGTTGGTGAGTGAGAAGGTGGCGCCGGCCTGCTGGGCCCACATGAGCCTGCGGATGGTCGACTGGGCGATCCGGCACTTCACCGCCGCCGAGGTCACCATCTGGCTCGACGTCGCCGAACTCCTTCGGCCGACCTGATCGGAAACGCTTCGCGGCCTTCGGTCCAAGTAGAGATGTAAGGGCGAACGACGAAGGGAGCGAGGCCTGTGCGCCTCAACGAAGACCCCGAGGCCTTTGAAGCCTTTTATCGCCGCCATGTCGATGGCCTCATGCGGTTCGTCGTACGCCGAGTGAGCGATCCTCATCTGGCCGCCGATCTGACTGCCGACATCTTCCTGGCGGTCCTGGACTCCGGGCACACCTACCGCCCCGGCCGGGGCAGCGAGACCGCTTGGTTGTACGGCGTGGCACGCAACGTCGTCTCCGCCCAGTATCGACGCAACGCCCGCGAGACGAAGGCGACCAGCCGCATCGCGGGCAGGCGAATGATGGACGACCACGATCTCGACCGGATGGAGGAACGGATCGACGCCGAGCGCCAGATGCGCCGTGCCCTGGAGGCCATGGGCAAGCTGCCCGAGGGCGAACGGGCCGTACTGGAGCTCGTGGCGATCGATCAGCTCACCGTCAAGGAGGCCGCCGCGGCCTTGGGCATCAACGGGGTGACCGCACGAGTCCGGTTGCATCGGGCCAGACGCGCCCTTGAAGACATCGCTTCGCCATCGGCTGTGTACGTGGAGGGACAGGCATGAGCAACTTCGAGGAGCGCCTGCTCAGTGCGCTCAAGGACGACATCGCCGCCAGGAAGGCGGACATGGTCGTCGAGACCCCGGCACGACGCCGCCGTGTCGTGGGACTGGCCGCCGCGGTGGCGGGGGTCGCGGCGGCCACGGTGGTGGCCATGAACGTGTACGGCGGAGCACCGGCCTTCGCTGTGACCAAGAGCGCGGACGGGTCGGTCGAGGTGCGGATCAACGAGTTCCGCGACTCGGACGAGTTGGCGGCCAAGCTCGCTGCGGCGGGAGTGGCGGCGGTGGTCGACTACCTGCCGGCGGGCCAGACCTGTAAGCAGCCCCGAGGCGAGCACGGGGCCGGCTACGGGCGGGTCGAGAACGGCATCAAAGTCGGGAGGGACGGGACGGGGATCGTGTTCCGGATCGACAAGGGGCAGGTGGTGGGCGATCAGACGCTGGTCCTGGCGGTCTCCGTCGACCAGGCGGACAAGCCGCCCATCGCGACCTCGCTGGAGGTGGTCAAGGGGACGGTGGCGCCCTGCGAGGCGACCCCGCTGAACCTCCCCCCGACCTCCGGCTCCACCGACGACGGCCCGTCCACCGACGAGAAGGCGGGCGAGGGGCCCGGCCCGACCACCAACAGCGGCTGACGTCGTCCGCCCTGGCCTGGAGTGCTCCTACCGGGCGGCCGGAAGCAGGGACAGGGCCTTGGCCATCGCTGGGTCGCGGCCCTTGCGCAGGTCCTTCGCGGTCAGTGGCAGGTAGTGGTCGGGCGCCACGCCGATGCCGTTGATCAGTTCGTGGTTGGCGCCCACCTGGTAGGCCGCGGGCAGGGTCAGGAGGCTCCCGTCGTCCAGCGTGAACATCCCGGCGGATCCCGACACCATGCCCGACGTACGCGACCCGATCAGCGGCCCGACCTTGAGGTCCTTGACGGCGGCCGAGAAGGCGTCGCAGGCCGAGGCGCAGATGCCGTCGGTGAGCACGGCCACGGGCAGGCCGAGCAGCGGGACCGTGTCGTCGGTGCGGTTGGGCGTGCACGTGTCGTCCGGGGCGCAGTCGTAACTGTGCACCTTGCCGTGTACGAAGCCGCTGAGCAGCTTGACGACCTCGGCGGGCGAGCCGCCGTTGGTGCCGCGCAGATCGAGGACGAGGCCACGTAGCTTCTTGCCCTCACGCAGCCCGGCGATGGCGGCCAGGACCTGGTCGGCGGTCCCGGGCTGGAAGTTGGTGAGCTTGATCGCGGCCACGTCGCCGTCGAGCCGGCGGGCCGTCACGGGCCGCGTCGTGGGCGTGAACAGCTTCGGCCGCAGCGTCGTCTTCCTGACTCGGCCGGTGGACGGGTCGAGCAGCGCCAGCCGTACCGGGTCCGGGTGGGAACCGGAGTATTCGGGGTTGAGCAGGTTCATGGCACCGCTGGACAGGACACCGTCCACGAAGACGGGCGCGCCGTTGACGGATTGCACGATCTCGCCCGGACGGATACGGGCGGCGGCGGCCGGGCCGCCCTGCACGGCGTTGACAAACAGCGGAGCCACCGCCTTCTGCGGCGCCCGGTACGTGATCGAATAGCCGGGCGAGGTGGTGAAGCCGAGGCCATAGGCGTCGCCCGGCTTACCGGGCGGTTGCGCTCGGCGGCGCCACTGCGAGTGATTGTCGTGCAGGCTGCCCACCATGCCCTTGATCGTCGCCCCGGCCACGGCCTGTCGCAGTGTGGCGTCGTCCGGCAGAGTGGCCACCAATCGCTCGTACCCGGCCGCGAATGCGTTCAGGTCGGTCGTGCGGTTCCCGGTCAACGGCGGCATGGTGGCGTTGGGCCGGTCGGTGCCGCGGCGGTTCAGCTCCTCGGTGAGCCCGGCGAACCCGGTCGCGAGCACCGCCCAGTGGTCGAGTCGCTCGCGCCCGTAGAAGGCGGTGAAGATGCAGTCGTACGCCTGTTTGATGGTGCTCAGGCCGGTGGCGACGGGCTGATCCGGCTTGGAGTCGCAGGTGGAGGCCATGGTCCGTACGGCCGGCTCAGCCCGTACGACCGGCTCAGTCCGCACGGCCGCCACGGCGCCGGACGTCGCCAACGTCAGGACGCCGGTGCAGGCCAGCGCGGGTAGGAGGGAACGTTTCACGCTGATGGATCTCCTTCACTCAGCTGGGCGGGTCTCGCGGTCCACGGATGGCTCCGGTTATTGGCCGGGGCAGAGGACGGCTTCCGCGGCCTCGTTGATGGCGTCACCGACGGCCATGGCCTGCTCGTTATCGATCTTCAATGTGGCGGCCACCGCGAACTGAACCCGGCCGTCGGTCGTGGAGAAGGTGATGGAGTTGATCCCGGGCATGCCGCCCGCGGCCGCCGCGACCGTTCCGCCGCACAGGCTGGGCCGTGGCCGCGGCGGTTGCATGTCCGGCGGCAGCAGCTTGCCCTGGTTGAGCGCGCTGTAGAAGGCGCTGACGTCGTGCGCGGTGGAGATCGCTCCTTCGGCGCCGATGGTGGCGTTGAGCCGGTCGACGTCGCGCGGCCTGCCCTTGGCATCGGGGTAGTAGCCGTGTCCGTGCGGACCCTTGATCTGGTCGGAGACCTTGGTGGCCAGATAGGTGTCCTTCATGCCGAGCGGGGTGAACAGGCGCCGCTTGAACTCGGTGGCCCGATCGTTGCCGGTCAGCTTCTCGATGATCATGCCGAGGAGGACGTAGTTGGTGGTGGAGTAGAGGTATTCCCCGGGCTCGCCCTTGCGAGGCACGGTACGCGCGGCCTTCACCAGGTCGATCGGCTTGTAGGCGGTGGTGAAGTCGAACACGTCGAACTTCCCACTCTCCATGAAGTCGGGGATGCCGGAGGTGTGACGGATCAGCTGCTGCACGGTGATCTCGTCGGCCCGATCCACATAGTCGTGCTTGGCCATGTCGGGCAGGACGTCGCTGAGCTTGTCTTCCAGGCCGAGCTTGCCCTCCTTGACCAGTTGCAGGACGATCGTGGCCTCCATGAGCTTGGTCTGGGACGCGATGCGGTAACGGGAATCCGCCGGGATGCGCCCACCCTTGCCGCCGAGCAGGCGTGAGCCCGCCGTCCCCTGGCCCACCCGCCTGCCGTCGACGTACACCTGTCCGATGGCCCCCACCACGCCGTCGGTCTTCGCCACGGTCTCTATCGCCTGCTGGACATCTCCCAGCTTGACCTGGTCGGCGGCGGCCGCGGGTGCTGGGACGCTCAACGCCAGCACCGCGCAGGCCAGCCCGGCCATGCCGGTTGCTCTGCCACGCCTCATGGTCGATCACCCTTTCCTGACGGGACTTCAAGGGCGACCAGATCTACCGGCCGGCACCGATCGGTGGCCGATCGGCGGACCATATCCGTGCCATATGCGGGCGTTGCGATACTGCCCTGATGCGCGTGCTCTTGGTGGAAGACGAGCAACCCCTCGCCGGGTACATCGAAGCCGGGCTGCGCAAGCACGGCTTCACCGTCGACGTCGCCCTCGACGGGCAGACGGCTCTGGACAAGTGCGAGATCACGCCGTACGACGTGGTGGTCCTGGACAGGGATCTGCCCGTCGTGCACGGCGATGCGGTGTGCCGCCGGCTCGCCCAGCGGGGCAGGTCGCGGGTGCTGATGCTGACCGCGTCCGATGCCATCGAGGACCGGGTCGGCGGACTGATGCTGGGCGCGGACGACTACCTGGGCAAGCCGTTCGCGTTCTCCGAGCTGGTCGCGCGGGTCCACGCCCTGGTACGGCGGAGCGCGCCGGCCCGCCCGCCGGTGCTGCGCGCCGCCGGTGTGGCTCTGGATCCGGCCCGGCGTAGCGCCGAGCGGGACGGGCGGCTGCTGAGCCTGACACCCAAGGAGTTCGGTGTGCTCCAGCAGTTGCTGGCCGCCGACGGTGACGTGGTCAGCGCGGAAACCCTGCTGGACAAGGTGTGGGACGAGTACGCGGACCCGTTCACCAACGCGATCCGGATCACCGTCGGCACGCTGCGCCGCAAGCTCGGCGACCCGCCGCTGATCGAGACCGTCACCGGCGCCGGCTACCGGATCGGACCGTGAAACTGACCGCCCGGGCTCGGCTCGCGTCGCTGCAGACCGCCCTGGTGCTGGCCGCCGGTGCCGCGCTGACCGGGTTGACCTACCTGCTGATGCGGCGCCGCGTGATCTTCACGCATCTGGACCCGATCGGCACTCCCTCGCCGGACACGCCGCCGCAGGACGGGTTGTCCGCCCTCGCCAACCGGGTGCAGGCCGACACCCTGTCCGCGCTGCTGCCCCAGGCCGCTCTGGCGCTCGTGGTGGTGACCGGGCTGGCCGCCGTACTGAGCTGGCTGGTGGCCGGTCGGGTGCTACGGCCGATCCGCGTGATCTCCTCCACCGCCCGGCGGCTGTCAGCCGAGAACCTCACCGAACGGGTCCCGGTCACCACCCCCGCTGACGAGCTGTCAGCGTTGGCGGGCACGGTCAACGGGATGCTGGACCGCATCCAGCGCGACGTGGCCGAGCGGGATCGGATCCTGGACAGCCAGCGGCTGTTCACCGCCAACGCCGCCCACGAGCTGCGGACACCGCTGACCACCGCGCGTACGGCGATCGACGTCACCCTGGACGGAGACCCCAGCCGTGCCGAGCTGCTCACGATGGCCGGCGACGTACGCGGCGCCGTCGAGCACATGCAACGCGTCCTGGACGGGCTGCTGCTGCTGGCTCGGAGCCAGGCCGGGCTCGGCGCGCGGGAACCGGTCGACCTGGCCGCCGTAGCGACCGCCGCCCTCGACGCCGCCGGAACGCGGGCGGCAGCCGCCGGCGTCACCGTACGATCCGAACTCCGGCCGGCACCGGTCACCGGCGCACCCGTCCTGCTGGAACGGATGATCGGCAACCTGGTCGACAACGCGGTCCGCTACAACCGGGCGGGTGGGCACCTGGTCGTCGAGACGAGTACGGCGGGCGGGCGCGCCATCCTGCGCATCTCCAACACCGGCCGACAGATCCCGCCCGAGGAGGCCGAGACGCTGCTGGAACCGTTCGTGCACGGGCAGGGGACCCGCGTCCGTACTGACGGCCTGGGGCTGGGACTGTCGATCGTGCGCGCGGTCACACACGCCCACCGGGGACGGATCGCGGTTACCGCCCGCATCGGGGGCGGCCTCGACATCACCGTCGACCTCCCGCGGATGACCGCCGAGCAGATGGCGAACAAATGTGCCGTAAGTTCGACATCGCGGAGCGACCCCTAATGCTGAGCCATGTCGACAAAGCGCGAATAATGTCCCTGGAAGGCGACAGTGACGGTGGCAGTTGGACCATTTCGATGCTTGGCAACTATCAGGTCCGCCTCACCCGCCCTGGGCGACTCACGCTCGTACGCGTCCTCGCGATGGAGCAAAATGACCATGTCCGCATCCTGCTCGATGCTGTTGTGAACGGATATGCCGTTGGCAACGAAGTTGTGGGCGCCCAGCACCGTGGCGTCATAGACCGACTGCTCGCCCAGGCTCTCGATCGAGGCGACCTCGTCCCAAAAGACGTCGTTCGTCGCCAGCATGTCCATCTGAGCGTCGTCCAGAATCGCCGCCACCCGGCCAAGGCGCTCCCGGCTGGGTGCGTGCTTCCACAGGGTGCTGCCGCAGAATTGGGTGCCCAGTTCGGCAGAGAACGCCCGATGGGTCATGCCCTTCTCTGTCAGCGCGCCACGGACACGGTCCCAGACTTCGCGCGGAACCGTGTCGAGGTTCGTGTTGCCCTTGGCCGCCCGAAGTTCCGGTATGCAGCGAGCGGCTTGTTTCGCCCGTTCGCCATGCACGCCCACCTCGTCCAGGAAGCGGAGCTGGTTGTCCGAGCCGTAGACGTGGAGCTGGAACCCCGGCCGGTGGTCGCCCTTCTGTGTCGTCTTGATGCGAGTCATCACATTGAACCGAAGGAGCAGCCGCGCAACGTCATCGATCAGGCGGCGGCTCGTCGAGGCGTAGTAGACCCGCGACTGGCCGCGCTTTTCGTCCCACCAGACGCATCCGTCGGTCGCCCACAGGTGCCGGAGGAACAGGGCGATCTGCTTCTTCGGCAGGGAGAAGACCCCCTGCGGAATGAACTTCTCGTGGCTGCGGAGACCGAACAGCCCCAGACCGTCAAGCCAGGCGGCGATGGGGTTGCGCTTGCCGTGGGTGAGCCGGTAGGGGGCGGGGAGCCGGAGCGTGGTGACCCGCGCGGCGGGGTATTCGTCCCGGACCGCACTGACTCCGAAATGCGTGGCCGCTTTCGTGACCGCTTCCAGGCAAGCCTCGTCCTTGCTCGCGTACCGGATCGGCTGCCTCCTGACGAACGAACCGTCTCCGATCATGTGCCCCAGCAGGATGACTTCCTCTTCTGGCCACTCCTGAAGGTCCCGAGGGGGCGGGACGTGGCGCGGGACGGCGAGGCGAGCACCCGGGCCGACCTCCCCCAAGGGGCGCCAGCCGTCGTAGGTCATGAAGGGGTGATTGGCCGTCGCCTTGATCTCCCGACCCGACGTCAGCCGTAGTTTGAAGACCTCCTTCGTGCCACTGGGAAAGACATGCGTCATGGTGCACTGCACGAGCCGCATGTTCTCGTCCAGGGACCACACGGGGATGTCGCGTGCGCCGGACTCCAGAAGCTCGCCCAATGGCGCCTCCGCCCCCGTGTCGGCTCGCAGGACTCGGGTGTCAGCCGTCAGGCATCCCGATTCGCGCAGGTCGCTGACCGCGGGCCGCTTGTCCGTACGCTGCTCGGGGCCTCGGTTGAGCTGGGAGATCGCGATGACCGGCACCTCTAGCTCCTTGGCCAGCAGCTTGATCGCACGGGAGATCTCCGAGACCTCGTTCTGGCGGCTCTCGGTCTTCTTCGGCGAGCTCATCAGCTGGAGGTAGTCGATGACCACGAACCGCAGGTCGTTACGCTGTTTCAGGCGCCGGCACTTGGCCCGGATCTCCATCATCGACATGTTGGGCGAGTCGTCGATGAACAGCGGCGCCTCGGCCACCTCGCTCATCCGCCGGGCCAGCCGGGTCCAGTCGTCGTCGCCCATCATGCCGGAGCGCATCGCGTGCAGGGCGACCCGGGCCTCGGCCGACAGCAGTCGCATCGTGATCTCGTTGCGCGACATTTCCAGGGAGAAGATGACGGTGGTCATCCCATGCTTGATCGCTGCGGAACGGGCGAAGTCCAGCCCCAAGGTGCTGTTGTGGGTGGGGATGCACGTGTTGCCCGCGAGGTACAGGTGATCGGCGTTGTCCACCTCGACGCAGCGGACCGGCTGAGAGGGGACCGGGCGCACGTCCACGATGGAGCGAACCCCCGTGGTGAAGTCGATCACGTGGCCGGAATCCGGCTTGGTGCGCAGGATGGCGTTGTAGCCGAGGCTCAGGATGAGCTCGTGAACGTCATGAGCGAGCCGTCGATCCGCCACGGCGAACTGGATCTGCCCGTCTCCGCCGGCGCGCCCGTCGGCGTCGAGCAGGCCCGCCAGCAGGTCACGCCGCTGGCTCTCCGACGCGCGCAGGTAGGGAGTGGGAATGTGCCTCTCTTCGCGGACACCCGAGCTCTCTCCGAGGACGCCCAGACCGTGTCCGTCGCCGTCGCCGAGTCGGACACCGAGCGCGTACGGCGGAAGAGGAAGATCCCGCTCATCGAGCGCGAATGCCGCCGACACCGCGACCGCGTGGTCCGCCCCTCGGTCGGCCCGGAAGATCTCCTCCGTGGTCGTCACACCGCGCGTCGTCCACCACTGGTGCCCGGCGTCCGCGATGATCACCGTACCGTCGCTGAACTCCACCTCGTAGCACGGCCTGCCGTGCATGACCTCGGTGGCCGCGACCACCAGGGTCGGCCGGCCGTCGGCCCCGATGAGCTGCTCGCCGACCGCGATCTCGCCCATGGTCGTCCAGCCCGTCGGCGTGGGCAGCGGCGTGTCGAGCGCCAGCGCCTTGCCGATGGCCGGGCGGGCCGCGACGACGATCATCTGGCCCGGGTGCAGGCCGTTGGTGAGCTGGTCGAGGTCCTGGAAGCCGGTGGGCACGCCGACCATCTGGCCGCCGCGGCTGCCGATGGCCTCCAGCTCGTCGAGGGCGCCCGGCATGATGTCGGCCAGCGGCGCGTAGTCCTCGGAGGTGCGCCGCTCGGTGACCTTGTAGATCTCCGCCTGCGCGCGGTCGACCAGGTCGTCGACCTCTTCGTTCTGGCCGCCGTAGCCGAAGGAGACGATGCGGGTGCCGGCCTCGATGAGGCGGCGGAGGATGGCCTGCTCGCGGACGATCTTCGCGTAGTAGCCGGCGTTGGCCGCGGTGGGGACGACGGCCGTCAGCGTGTGAAGGTAGGCGGCGCCGCCCACCCGGGCCATCTCGCCGCGCTTCTGCAGGTCGTCGAAGACCGTGACCGCGTCGGCCGGCTCACCGCGACCGTAGAGGTCGGTGATGACGTCATAGATCATCTGATGCGCGGGCCGGTAGAAGTCGTCGGACCGGATGAGCTCCACGACGTCGGCGATCGCATCCTTGGACAGCAGCATGCCGCCCAGAACCGACTGCTCCGCCTCGATGTTGCTGGGCGGCGTGCGCTCGAAACCCGGGCCTCCGCCGCCATCCTCGTCAATGCTCACCGCGCCCCCTCAACACCTTGCAGGCGGTCGCACCACCCCCACTTGTAGTCGACCGGTCTGACAGTTTCGCGGGTTCTCGGTGAGACGGCAACGCGGCCTGTGGATAACCCTGTGGTCAAGCTGTGCACTATCCCGCCCAGGGTGTTAAAGGACTGTGGACGGAGCTGTGGATAACTCTGTCCATAATCCACACCACCCACTCTGACCTGGTGAAACATTGTCCACCGGCTGTGGAGGAAAGAAAGTTGGCTCGACACGCCGTGTAATGGCCATAATAGGTAAATGCCCATTACGTCCCGGGACCGGGAGATCCTGCGCCTGGCGGTGCCCGCGTTCGGCGCGCTGGTCGCCGAGCCGCTCTTCCTGCTCGCCGACTATGCCATCGTCGGCCATGGGCTGGGCACCACCGCTCTGGGCGCTCTGGGCGTCGCGGGCACGGTTCTGGCCACGGTGGTGAACCTCTGCGTCTTCCTCGCGTACGGCACGACGGCTTCTGTGGCCCGTCAGACCGGCGCGGGCAACCACAAGAGGGCGATGCGCAGCGGCGTGGACGGCATCTGGCTCGCGCTGGCCATCGGCGCCGCGCTCATCGCGGTCTGCTGGCCGCTCAGCCCGTGGATCGTCGGCCTGTTCGGGGCGAGCCCGGAGCAGGCCGGGCAGGCTGTGACGTACCTGCGCATCTCACTGCTCGGCGCGCCCGGCATGCTCGTCGTGCTGGCCGGGACGGGCGTGCTGCGCGGCCTGCAGGACACGGTCACGCCGCTGGCCGTCGCGGTGGGCTCGTTCGCACTCAACGCGGGGCTGAACGCGTGGTTCGTGCTCGGACTGCACTGGGGCATCGCGGGCTCGGCCTGGGGCACCGTGCTGGCCCAGACGCTGGGTGCCGCCGTCTACCTCGCCGTGGTGGCCAGAGGCGCGCTGCGGCTCGGCACGCCCCTCACCCCCGGCCTGGCGGGCGTCAGGCAGGCGGGTACGGCCGGCTTCGCGCTGCTCATCAGGACCGCCTGCCTGCGCGTCGTCCTGGTCGTGGCGACCGTGGCGGCCACCAGGCTGGGCCAGGCCCCGCTGGCCGCGTACGCCATCGCCGCCCAGGTCTGGACACTGCTGGCCTTCGCCCTGGACGCCATCGCCATCGCCGGCCAGGCCATCACGGGCCGTACGCTCGGCGCCGGCGACGTATCCGCCACCAGGGCCGCGACCAGGCGCATGGTGCAATGGGGCCTCTGGTCGGGGCTCGCGCTCGGCGTGCTCGTCGTCGCGGCCAGGCCGCTGCTGCCCGGCCTGTTCGACGCCGATCCACAGGTCACTGAGCAGTTGCTGGCGGTGCTCTGGCCGGTGGCGCTGTTCCAGCCGATCTGCGGTGTGGTGTTCGTGCTCGACGGTGTGCTGATCGGCGCGGGTGACCAGCGCTACCTCGCGTGGGCGGGCGTGTGGACGACGCTGGCGTACCTGCCCTGTGCCTTCCTCGCCTCGGGATTCGGCATCGTCGCACTTTGGTGCGCGCTCGGAGCGTGGATGATCGCACGTTCGATCACGCTGGTGCGGCGCGCGGTCGGCACGGCATGGCTGGTGACCGGGGCGTAATCGTCCCGTGCTTGCTGTTGCGGGTGTGGTGAGGCACTGTGGGCGAGTCGCACGAGCGGGGTGTGCCTTTGTCCACGATTCTCCGACGCCTGCCGCCCGACGCGGCAACCGGGTTACGCACCGGCGCGCGCCACAGCCTCGCCGAGCTCTACCGGCCGGCCGACCTGGTCGTGCTCGGACTCGGCGTGATGATCGGCGCGGGCATCTTCAGCATCGCCGGCCAGCAGGCCGCCACCATGGCGGGGCCCGGCGTGATCCTGTCGTTCATGATCGCCGGGATCGCCTGCCTGCTGGCCTGCCTGTGCTACGCCGAGTTGTCGTCCACGATGCCTACCTCGGGCAGCGCCTACACCTTCACCTACGTCATCTTCGGCGAGGTATGGGCGTGGATCATCGGCTGGGCGCTGATCCTGGAGCTGGAGCTGGCCGCCGCCGTGGTGGCCAGGGCCTGGGCCATCATCTCGGTCCGGGCGATCACCGGGTTCGGGGTGCGCCTGCCGTACCAGAACGTGGTCGAGGACGTGTTCGTGCTGCTCATCCTGGTGGTGCTCACGGGAGTCGTGGCGGTCAACGCGCGGGTCGGGCTGCGGGCGTTGTGGGTGATGGTGGCGGCCAAGCTGCTGGCCATCGGGGCGGTCATCGTCGTCGGGGCGCGATACGTCAAAGTGGCCAACTTCGGTGACTTCTACGCCGAGCCGAAGCCGCTGACGACTCCGGCGGCGACCGTGCTCGACCTGGTCGTGGGGCAGAGCCACGCGTTCGGCTGGTTCGGGGTGTTCGCGGCGGCGTCGGCCATCGCGTTCGCGTACATCGGCTTCGACGTCCTCGCCACCGCCGCCGAGGAGACCGTGAACGCGTCCAGGGCCGTACCCAAGGGCATGATCCGCAGCCTGGTGATCGCCACGATCATCTACCTCGCGGTGGCCGTGGTCATGGTCGGCATGATCCCCTACACCAGCATCTCCCGCGACTCACCGCTGTCCAGCGCGTTCCGCGGGGTGGGTGTGGACTGGATGGCGCACATCATCGACATCGGCGCGGTGCTCGGGCTGACGACGGTCATCCTGGTGCTGATCGTGGGGCAGACGCGGGTGCTGTTCTCGATCGCCCGCGACGGCCTGATCCCGCGCCGCCTGGCCACGATCAGCCGCAGGTACCACTCCCCCACGCGGGTGACGCTGCTCATCGGGGTGGTGGCGATCCTGCTGGCCGAGTTCGTGCCGGTGCTCACGCTGCAGCAGCTCGTGGTGATCGGGACGCTGTTCGCGTTCATGTTCGTCGCGGCGGGCGTGATCGTGATGCGGCGCAGGATGCCGCACCTCGATCGCGGCTTCAGCGTCCCGCTCTCGCCGCTCCTGCCCGCCCTCTCCCTGCTCGCGACGCTCTGGCTGCTGGTGAACCTACAGGTGCTCACCTGGGTGTGGTTCGCCCTGTGGATGGCCTTCGGCCTGCTCGTCTATCTCTTGTACGGCCGGCGCCACAGCCTGCTGGCCGCGCCCGAGACGCTGGCGAACCACGCCCGGGGACGCCACCGGCGTTAGAGCCTAGAGCCGCCCCGAGTCGAGCACCGCGCGCAGGAACTCCCTGGTGTGAGCGTGCTCAGGAGCGGTGAAGATCTTCTCCGGCGGTCCCTTCTCCAGCATGACCCCGCCCTCCAAGAAGCACACCGTGTCGGAAATATCGCGACAGAAGCCCATTTCATGGGTCGCCAGGATCATCGTCATGCCCGACTCCTTGAGCTCCCTGATGACCTGGAGCACCTCCACGACCAGCACCGGGTCGAGCGCCGAAGTGACCTCGTCGAGCAGCATCAGCCGGGGCTTGGTGGCCAGCGCGCGGACGATGGCCACCCGCTGCTGCTGCCCGCCGGAGAGCTGGTCGGGGTAGGAGCGGGCCTTGTCCGCCAGCCCGAACCTGGCCAGCAGGTCACCGGCCTGCTCCTCCGCCTCGGCCTTCGCCACACCGTGCACCCGCCGGGGCGCGAGCGTGATGTTGTCGAGCACCGTCATGTGCGGGAACAGGTTGAACGCCTGGAACACGATGCCCAGCCGCCTGCGTACGTCGTCGACGTCCACCCGAGGATCGGTGATCTCCTCCCCGTCGAGGTAGATGGCGCCGTCGTCGACGGTCTCCAGCAGGTTGACGCAGCGCAGCAGCGTGGACTTGCCCGACCCTGACGCGCCGATCAGGCTGACCACCTCGTGCGGGCGCACCTCCAGGTCGATGCCGCGCAGCACGCTGTGGCCGCGGAACTCCTTCCACACCCCGTCGATGGTCAGCAGGCTCATCCGCGCCTCCTTCGGGTACGCGCGGCCAGGTGGTCGGTGAACCGGGCCATCGGGATGGTGAGCAGGATGAACAGCAGCGACGCCACCAGGTAAGGCGTGTAGTTGAACTTGCTGGTCGCGATGATCTGCGCCTGCCTGAGCGCCTCCAGCGGCCCGATGGTGGCCACCAGCGCCGTGTCCTTCTGCAGCGAGATGAAGTCGTTGAGCAGCGGCGGGACGACCCTGCGCGTGGCCTGCGGGAGCACGACGAACCGCATGGTCTTGCCGTGGCTCAGGCCGAGCGAGCGGGCCGCCGCCACCTGGCTGGGATGGACCGACTCGATGCCCGCGCGGAACACCTCGGCCACGTAAGCGCCGTACGAGAGCGTCAGGCCGATGATGCCGAGTGTGGCCAGGTCCGTCGGCACGCCCTGCAGCTTGAGCGCCGGCAGCCCGTAGCCGACCAGGTAGATGACCAGGAGCGTCGGCACACCGCGGAAGATGTCGGTGTAGAGCGTGGCCAGTGCCCGCACCGGGAAGAAGGCGGGCGCTGTGACGGACCTGGCCAGGGCCACCAACACCCCGACGACCAGGATCAGCGGCTCGGCGATCAGGAAGATCTTGATGTTGAGCAGGAACCCGGACAGGACGTTCGGCAGCGCCTTGACGAACCACGCCGGATCGAAGAACGACGCCTGCACCCGTGGCCAGCCGGGCGAGTTGGTGACCACCGACACAACCAGGACGATGAAGACGACCGTGGAGACGCCGGCGATGGAGGCCGAGCGCCGGGCCCGCGACCCGCGGACCCGCTCCCGTTCCCGCTGCCGCTCGCTCTTGGCCCAGCCCGCGGAGGTCTCGCTCACTTCAGCTCGGGCGCGCCCGCGGCCGCGCTGAGCCACTGCTGCTCGATCTTGGCCAGCTCGCCCTTCGACTTCAGCGCGTCGACGGCCTTGTCAACGCACGGCTTGAGCGCGCTGCCCTTCTCCATGACCAGGCCGAACTCCTCGGGCGTGCCGCCGGTCGAGCTGAACTGGCCGACGATCTTCGACTTCTCGACCTGGGCGGCCGTCACGTAGAAGGCCGTGGGCAGGTCCACGACGATCGCGTCGACCTGCTGGTTCTTCAGTGCGTTGATGGCGTCAATCTGGTCGTTGTAGACATTCGGGTCATTGGCCGGCTTGATGACCTCTTTGACCGCGTTGAGAGAGGTGGTGCCGACCTGCACGCCGATCTTGGCGTCCTTGAGCTCGGCCAGGCTCTTCGCGGCGGCGAACTTGCCGTCCTCGATGGCCACGACGGCCTGCTTGACCGTGTAGTAGCCGTGGCTGAAGTCGACCGCCTGGGCCCGGTCGGGCGTGATCGAGACCTCGTTGATGTCGAAGTCGAACTGCTTGGCGCCCGGTGCGAAGGCCGAGTCGAACTTGACCGTGCTCCACTGCACCTCGCTGCGGTCGAAACCGAGCTCACCCGCGACGGCGAAGGCCACCGCGCTCTCGAAGCCCTGGCCGTTGCTCGGGTCGTCGTCCTTGAACCACGGCTCGAAGGCGGGCTTGTCGGTGCCGATCGTCAGCTTGCCCGCGTTGACGAGCTTGAGCTGGTCCTTGGTACACGCGGTGGACGCTGCGGACGCCGTGGGGCTGAGCGAGGCGGTGCTCGACGGGGTGTCGACGGGGGCGCAGGCGACGGCCGCCGCCGCGAGCGCGCCGAAGGCCAGCAGCATCGAGGGTCGGGCCATGGGTGAGGGCCTCCGGGTGAGGAACGCGGGAAGAACGAGCAAATCCTACGCTGGTGGGAACCATGCGCTTATAACAGCGCTGCCCCCTCTCGGAAGCGAGAGGGGGCAGCGGCGGAGCTGAGAGTCGTCAGCCGGCGACGACCTCGACGTCGACCGACGCCGAGACCTCGGGGTGCAGCTTGACGCTGACCTTGTGCGAGCCGACGCTCTTGATCGGGTTGACGATCTCGATGCGGCGGCGGTCGAGGATGGGACCGCCGGCGGCCTTGACGGCCTCGGCGATGTCACCCGTGGTGATCGACCCGAACAGGCGGCCGGAGTCGCCCGCGCGGGTGACCAGGCGGACGCGAAGGGCGCCGAGCTGGCCGGCGACCTCCTTGGCCGTGCCCTGGTCGCGGATCTCGCGAGCGTCACGAGCCTTCTTGATGGACTCGATCTGCTTCTCGGCGCCACGCGTCCAGCGCATCGCGTAGCCGCGCGGGATGAGGAAGTTACGGCCGTAGCCGTCCTTGACCTCGACGACGTCGCCAGGGGTGCCGAGGCCGGAGACCTCGTTGGTGAGGATGAGCTTCATATCGACAGTCCTCCCTAGCGCGCGGTGCTCGTGTAGGGCAGCAGTGCCACCTCACGGGCGTTCTTGATCGCGGTCGCCACGTCACGCTGGTGCTGGGTGCAGTTGCCCGTCACCCGGCGCGCACGGATCTTGCCGCGGTCGGAGATGAACTTCCGCAGCAGCGCCGTGTCCTTGTAGTCGACGTAGGAGATCTTGTCGTGGCAGAACAGGCAAACCTTCTTCTTGGGCTTGCGCAGTGCCGGCTTTGCCATCGTGGTGCTCCTTTCAGAGCCCCGCCGTCAAGCGGGAATGGACTCGGGCTGGTGAACTTACGGACCTTGCGGTCTTCTTGAGACTTAGAAAGGCGGTTCGTCGCTGAAGTCGTTGCCGCCGCCGAAGCCGCCGGAGCCGCCGGAGCCGCCGCCTTGCTGGCCGCCGCCCTGGTAGCCGCCGCCACCACCGCCGCCACCGCTGAAGCCGCCGCCGCCCTGGGGCGGAGCGGGCGACGCGGAGGCCCACGGGTCGTCAGCGGGGCCGCCGCCGAAGCCGCCGCCTCCGCCGCCACCCTGACGGGTGGTGCGGTTGACCTTGGCGGTGGCGTTGCGCAGAGACGGGCCGACCTCGTCGACCTCGACCTCGTAGACCGTGCGCTTCTCGCCTTCCTTGGTCTCGTAAGACCGCTGCTTGAGCCGCCCCTGCACGATGACCCGCATGCCGCGCTGCAGGCTCTCGGCGGCGTTCTCCGCCGCCTGTCGCCACACGTTGCAGGTCAGAAAGAGGCTTTCGCCGTCCTTCCACTCGTTGGTCTGACGGTCCATGAACCGCGGAGTGGAAGCGATGCGGAATCGAGCCACGGCTTGACCCGTGGGGGTGAAGCGCAGCTCCGGGTCATCGACAAGATTGCCGACGATGGTGATTACGGTGTCGCCTGCTGCCATGGCTAGCGCTCGCCTTCCTGCACGCCTTCGCTTTGGGTTACGGCTCAGAGTACGGCTGCCGCCCGACAAAAAGCCGGGCAACGGCTGCTTAGTGCACGTCGGGGCGGAGAACCTTGGTGCGCAGGATGCCCTCGTTGAGGTTCATCTGCCGGTCGAGCTCCTTGACCGTCGCGGGCTCCGCGGACAGGTCGATGACGGCGTAGATGCCTTCCGACTTCTTGTCGATGTCGTAGGCAAGACGACGACGGCCCCAGACGTCGACCTTCTCCACGGTGCCGCCGTCATTGCGGACCACGGTGAGGAACTGGTCGAGGGACGGCGCCACAGTGCGCTCATCGAGCGAAGGGTCCAGAATGACCATTACTTCGTAACGACGCATGCGGGACTCCAACCTCCTCTGGACTTTTGCGGTCACGACACTCTGCCGTGACAGGAGGACGCTGACGTCATGACCCGGACGCCCCTTTCGGCGGCTCGGGCTGATGGATCACCCATCACAACGCAGCTTGACCAGGTTACCAGCCGCGCATGGATGGGAAGGACCTGTAGGAACACCATGGGGGTGACACCAGTGCCGCACATCCTTCAACCTCCGGAGAGCCAGCGGTTCAGACTCACACTCAACACTGACGGGGTCCCGCACCCGACCGAGAACATCCTGGCCATCGCCACCTTCCTCTGCGGTTTGGTGGCTTTCGTCTCGACGTTCTTCGTCACCGCGCACCCGATCTCGTCGTGGTTCGGCACGCTCGGCTTTGGGATGGGGCTCTACTCCCAGTACGTCTCCGTCACCACGCCGCAGCGCTCGCTCAACATCATGGGGCTGGTGGCGTCGTTCGTCGGGGTCGCGCTCGGCATCGCCCACGGCGGGTTCCTGCCGTAACCGGTCCTCCTGCCATGGCCTCCCACCATGACAAACGGTCCCGGCCGGGGCCGGGACCGTGCGCCTCGGGTCACTTGCCGATATGCAGATCCACGCCGAGCAGCACCAGGAACCAGAGGAAGACCGCGAGCAGCGCCTCGGCGATGTCCCTGAGGATGCCCGGGGTGATGTAGTGGTAGACCCAGGCCACGTAGATGCCTATCAGCACGTAAATTAAGAAGATCAGTGAGCGCCAGCGCCAGCGCGTCATGTCGTTCTCCTCGCGTAGGGGGCGTCTGGCGACTTCCCTGAGCCTCCTTCTCCAAACGGATAGGCTCGTGACATGGTGCGCATCGGAGCTCACGTAGGTCAGGACGACCCCGCCGCCCACGCCGCCGAGATCGGCGCCGAGGTGGTGCAGTTCTTCCTGGGCGATCCGCAGGGCTACAAGAAGCCCGTGCTGCCCGCCGAGCCGGTCGAGGGCGTCGACATCTACATCCACGCCCCCTACCTGATCAATGTGGCCACCACCAACAACCGCATCAGGATCCCGAGCCGCAAGCTGCTCGCGCAGCATCTGGAGGCGGCCGCCGGGCTCGGCGCCAAGGGCCTGATCGTGCATGGCGGCCACCTGAACAAGAACGACGACCCGCAGATCGGGTTCGACAACTGGCGCAAGGTGTTCGAGCGCATGGAGTGCCCGATCCCGGTGCTGATCGAGAACACCGCGGGCGGCGACAACGCGATGGCCCGCAAGCTCGACCGCATCGCCCGGCTCTGGGACGCGCTCGACGGTTTCGACGTGGGCTTCTGCCTCGACACCTGCCACGCGCACGCGGGCGGCGAGGAGCTCCTCGACCTGGTCGACCGGGTCAAGGCGATCACCGGCCGGATCGATCTGGTGCACTGCAACGACTCGCGCGACGAGTTCGACTCCGGTGCCGACCGGCACGCCAACCTGGGCAACGGGAAGATCGACCCCGAGCTCATCCTGGCGGTCTGCCGCGCGGCCCAGGCGCCCATCGTCGTGGAGACGCCCGACGAGGGGCAGGCCGAGGACATCGCCTTCCTGAGGAAGAATCTCTAGCGAATACACACAGCCTGTGGATAACTTCCCTGGATTACCAAGTCCAGAGAGTGGGTAGAAAGATCAGCCCGCCCAGGCGCCGCTCAGGAAGCGGACCGCGTCGAGCAGCATGAGCGGCCCCGACACCAGGGCGTACACCACGATCACCCACTGATGCTTGGCCACCAGCCGGCCGAACGCCACCCACAGGGGAAACCACAGCAGCAGCGAGCGCGGGATCGACAGGTAATAGGCCGAGGTCATGAGCGCGCCCGCCTGTAAGCCTGTGTAGACCAGCTCGCTCCACCTGCGCATCACCAGCAGCCAGACCAGCACGGCCACGGCCACCACCGCGCCTGCCAGCTCCATGCGGAAGGCGACGGCGAAGTCGCCCGCGCCCATGGCCGAGCCCCACGTGGTGATCCACGACTCCCACGGCCACACCAGTTGCCGTCCCCAGCCGGCCTCCTGGGCGTGCTTCCAGGCGAGCCAGTCGCCCGAGCGGCTGTAGTGGAAGAACGAGTACGCCACCAGGGGCAGGAAGGGGACCAGTAGCCACGGCGCCTGCCGCACGGGCTGCCTGCCGGTGACGAACTCCACGATCAACGCGAGCGCCAGGAACAGCCCCGTGATGCGTACGCAGGAGGCGCCCGCGGCCAGCGCGACGGCCAGCGGCCAGCGGCGCTGCCGGGCGGCCAGCCAGGCGGGGATCGCGAACGCCAGGAACAGCGCCTCGCTGTAGCCGGCGGCCAGGAAGACGGCCGTCGGGAACAGCAGCAGCCCGGCCACGGCGGCCCATCCCGAGCCGCCCTCCAGCTCGGTCAGCCTGGCCAGCGCCGTCATGGCCACCAACCCGGCGGCCAGTGAGACGATCAACCCGCAGGCGGTCCAGTCCGGCACCACCAGGTGGACCACGCGCATCGCCAGCGGCATGCCGGGGAAGAAGGCGGGCAGCCCGGCGTCGGGCGGTTTGCCGGGTTCGCCGTCGTAACCATGCTCGGCGATCGTGATGAACAGCCCGGCGTCCCACTTCTTCCACGTGCCCACGTAGTCGTGCAGCGCGACGCCGAATAACGTCGCGACCAGCAGCCCGGCCCGCGAGGAGAGCCAGAGCAACGCCGCGTCGCGATCGACCGAGCGGGTGATCATGGCTAGGCGGAGCGCAGGGTGAACCGGTCCGGCGCGTCGTTGAAAACCCCGCCGGCCTGGTCGTCGATGCCTGCCTGCCGTACGACGTCCTTGTCCGGACGCAGAATGTCACGCACCACGAACGCCATCATGATGGCGATGGCGATGATCCGTCCCCAGACGGCGGTGAAGTAGGTGTTGTCGCCGATGCCCAGATCGGCACGGCTGACCGGAGACTGGGAGAGCAAGTAGAGCCAGATCGCGCAGAAATACCAGATCTCGGCGACCTGCCAGAGCCCGATCGGCTTCCAGTTGGGCCTGGCCAGCACCGCGAAGGGCACCAGCCACAGGACGAACTGCGGAGACCAGACCTTGTTCGTCATCATGAACGCGGCCAGCGCGAGGAAGCAGATCTGCGCCAGCCGCGGCCGGCGCGGCGCGGCCAGCGTGAGGACCGCGATACCCAGGCAGAGCAGGCCCAGCGAGACCATGCCCAGCCTGCTGACGTCGGTGTCGCCCAGGATCGGCCAGCCCTTGTTCTGGAAGAACAGCCAGGGCGAGCCCCAGTCGACGCCGCGTTCCTCGGAGAAGACGTAGAACCGGCGCCAGCCGTCCCAGGCCAGCACCATGAACGGCAGGTTGACCGCCAGCCACGCCCCGGCGGTCGCGGCCATCGTGACGAGGAACGGCCGCCAGCGCCCGGTGCGCATGGTGAGCAGCAGGAGCGCGCCGACGAACATGAGCGGGTAGAACTTCGTCGCGATCGCCAGGCCGAGCAGCACGCCCGCCAGCACCTGCCGTTGCCGGGCCCAGGCCAGCAGCATGCCCATCGACAGCGCGCCGGCGACCAGGTCCCAGTTGATGTAGGCGGCCAGGATGACCGAGGGGGCGAGCGCGTACCAGAGCGCGTCCCACCGCCTCGTCGGCCCGGCCACCGCCGCCATCAGCAGGACGCCGGCCACCAGGCAGACGCCGAGCAGGACGACGGTGATGTCGTAGAACTTGACCGCCTGGGCGACCACGTCGCGCTCCAGCCAGCGGGCGATCCAGCTGATCACCTGCATGACCTCGCCGAGGACCACCGGATACTCGACGTGCTTGTCGAACGGCACGTCGGCGAAGTAGGGGTTCTGGGTGGCCAGCTGCCGGTCGAAGTAGAGCGGGTAGATGTCGGTGTAGCAGAAGTTGGTGTACGTGGACACCTGGTCGTTCCACCCGCCCGTGCGGCACGGCAGCCGCACGATGTAGGCGAGTGTGGCCCCCAGGGCCGCGAACAGCCCCAGGGGAAGGTACGGCACGGCCCGCGTCTCAAGCGGCGGGCGGACCTCGGTGCTCGACTTCACCAGTCCTCGCGTCTGGTCGGCGTCGGCCCGGGAACCACGACCGGGTTCGATCCCTGGCTGCCCCGTCCGTCGAAACCGCCGCCGTCGTCCTGCTGCTGCGTGCCGTTCTCGTTGGGGTCGACCGTGATGATCTGGTCGTCGTCGGTGCACGGCGGGACGACGCCGCAGTTGGCGTTGGGGTCCTCTTCCTCAAGCGGGTCGTCGGTGGGTGTGGGCGTGGGCGTGGGACTGGGCACGATGTTGTCCGGCTGCCCGATGTCGGCCCTGGTGGGGAACTGCTCGACCGGCTTGTTCTCGAGCGCGGCGGTCATGAACGCGCGCCAGATCGTCGTGGGCGTGTCCGCACCCTCGAATTGCAGCGTCGTCTCATACGCACTGGTGTAGGGCTTGTTCTCGTTGTACTTCTTGGATGGCGGCTGGCCCTTCGGGGTGATGGGGCAGTTCGAGTTGATGGGTTGGACGACCCTGCCCTTCTTCGTCTTGCACACCTCACGGTACATACCGACCGCCGTAGAGAGCTGCGGGGTGTAACCGACGAACCAGGCTTCCTTCTCCTCGTTGTTCGTACCGGTCTTGCCCGCCGCCGGGCGGTTGCCCAGGCCCTTGCCCCGAGCGGTGCCGCTCCGCAGCACCTCCTGCATGGCGACCGTCGCGTCGGCGGCGGCCTCGGGACTGATCACGTTCTTGGGGGTCTTCTGCTCGGGGTAGGCGACCCGCCCGTTCAGCTCGATCTGCTTCACCACGTGATATTTGGTGTACTTGCCGGCGTTGGCGAAGATCGAGTAGCCGGCCGCCTGCTCCACGGCGGTCACCGGTGCGCTGCCGATGGCGAACCCGTAGCCGTGGTCATCGACGTCCTTCTCCATGCGCGCCTTGCTGAACCCGGCCGCCTCGACGAGGTTCTTGACGTCTTTGAGCTGGTCGGGCAGCGCGTACGCCATCGACACGTAGGCGGTGTTGACCGACTGCGCGGTCGCCTTGACCACGTCGATCGAGGCGCCCACGCTGTGGCTGTTCTTGAATCCGCCGGGCTGCTGCCCAGGTAGCTCCTTCGGCACCGTCACGTTGCCCGGCACGTAGCTGTTGATCGATTTCCCGGCCTTCAGCCAGGCGGCCAGGACGTAGGGCTTGAACGCGGAGGCGGCCTGCTTCGCGGAGTCGAACGGCTCGTTCCACGGGTCCTTGAGATAGTCGGTGCCCCCGTAGAAGGCCACCACGCGGCCGTACTTGGGGTCCACGGCGGCGAGGCTCGTGTGGAACTCCTTCGACATACCCCTCGTCGAGTCGCGCACCGCGGTCTGGGCGGCCGTCATGAGCTTCTTGTCGAAGGTGGTGACGATCTTGTAGCCGCTGCTCTCGATGGCGTCCTCGGTGATGCCGCGTGCCGCGAGCTCCCGCTTCACCGCCTCGATCATGTAGCCGTTGATGCCCGCCATGGAGTCGTCGGCGTTGGCCTTCCTGATCTTGGGCCACTTCGCCGTCTTCGCCTCCGCGGCGTACTTGTCCGGCCACTGCTTGGCCATGTAGTCCAGGACGGTCTGCCAGCGGTATTTGAGCGCGGGGTCCTCGGAGCCCCAGCTCGGCGTCTGGATGTGCGCGGCCAGGTAGGCCGCCTGCGACAGGGTGAGGTTCTTGGCCGTCTTGCCCTTGCCGAAGTACGCCTCGGCTGCCGCCTCGACGCCGTAGGCCCGGCCGAAGTTGACGGTGTTGAGGTAGGTCTTGAGGATGTCTTCTTTGCGCTTCGTCTGGTTGAGCTTGACCGCGATGAAGATCTCGCTGACCTTGCGCTTGATCGAGACTTCCGAGCTGAGGCCGCCGTAGTAACCGCGGGCCATCTGCTGGGTGATCGTCGAGGCGCCCTGCAACTGCTGGCCCGTCGCGGTCATCCACAGCGAGCGGGCCATGCCGGAGATGGAGATGCCGGAGTCCTCGTAGAACGTGTCGTTCTCGATGGCCACCGTGGCGTCCCTGAGCTTCTCGGACATCTGGTCGTACCGGATGATCTTCCGGGGTGTGCCGAGCTTGGCGATGAGCGTCTTGCCGTCGGCGTAGTAGACGGCGCTGCCCTGTGCGGTCGCGTCGGCCTGCGTGTCGCTGTCGTCGGGCACCGGGGTGTTGACGTAGGCCACCGCGATCATGCCGAAGATGCCGGCCGCGAGGACGGTCATCGAGGCCATGACGATCTTCCAGCTGGGGATGAAGCGGCGCCACTTCGGCCGCTCGTCCCCGGGCCGCTCCGGGCCCTCGGGACCACCGGGGCCGCCAGGCCCCTGAGGGCCGCCGGAACCTCGACCGCGGGCCCGCCTGGGGCCGTCGCTGATCATGGTCTCCTGGTTGCTGCGGGCGCGGGTGTCGTTGTCGCCGCCCATACGGGGCGCGCCGTCACGCCCGCTCTGGCGCCGTCCCGGCTCACGTGGTGCGGCCTGGCGCCGTCCCGGCTCGCGGGGCTCGGGAGCGCGCGGGGCCGGTTGCTGTGGGCCCGGCTGCTGTGGACCCGGCTGCTGTGGACCCGGCTGTTGCGGGCCGGGGTATGGCTGGGCGGCCATCGCGCCGGTCTGCTCGTAGGCGGCTTCCGGACGACGCTGCGGCGGTCCGCCCCAGCCCGCCTCGCCGGTTTGTGGCGAGGTCTCTTGGGGCATAGAACGGGATGAGTTGGAGCGACGGCGCCTTCCCGGCCGGCCCGTCCCCTCATTGCTGCTGTTACTCACACGTCCTCACAACGTCGTCGGATAGCACGGCGGATGGGCGTGGGGTGCCTCGCCGTCCTCGGTCTTCTACGGTCGCCCGACGAGATCCGGCGGTCCGTTGCCGAGGACGAACGACGCCGTCAGGTGGTTCCAGGAACAACCTTGGCAGACCTCGACGACGTACACCCGGAACTCGTCGTAATCATGAGCCATCTCGACGGGTTGCGACGCGATCTTTGCCGCACCGGACTGACTCTTGAGCGAATCCCCGTAGACATAAGTCTCGTTGGTGACGTTCTCCTTCTCGCACCTCGGGCAGAGGTGGCGTGCCGCGCGAAGGAGGTATGGCTGTGCGTCACAGACCGCTCCGGGAGACGTACGCCCGGAGCGCTGGGGTTCGACCACGGCTCGCTTCAGAAAGCCGCAATCCACCACCTTTCGCTGTGACCACATGAGCGCCAGACTACGGCGTTTTGCTGAATCATCCCAACGGCTTGGCAAAGTCGTTAATTGCGGCGATATAGCGGCGCGACGTATCATCGGGATGTATCGGCTCGATACATCGACGTGAGAGGGGGCGGTTCCAGTGGCCAGCGGACAGGGCAGAGTGCTGGAGCTGGCCGTGCTCGGGTCGCTGCACGAGACGCCGCTCCACGGCTATGAGCTGCGCAAACGGCTCAACGCCTTGCTGGGCATGTTCCGCGCGTTCTCCTACGGGTCGCTCTACCCCTGTCTGCGATCACTGTTGGAGCAGGGCTTCATCGTGGAGGAGCAGCCGGCGCCCACCACGATCGTCGGAGGCCGTTCGAAGATCGTCTACAAGCTGACCGCGGAGGGCAAGGAACGGCTCCAGGACCTGCTGACGCAGGCGGGGCCGTCCGCGTGGGAGGACGAGAGCTTCGGCGTCCACTTCGCGTTCTTCAGGCACACGGAGGCGGAGGTGCGGCTGAGGATCCTCGAAGGCCGCCGCAGCCGCCTGGAGGAACGGCTCGACAGCGTGCGCACCGCCCTGGCACGCACCAGGGAGCGCCTCGACAGCTACACGCTCGAACTGCAACGTCACGGTCTCGAATCGGTCGAGCGCGAGGTGCGCTGGCTGAACGAGCTGATCGCGACGGAAAGACGGGGCTCCTCTGAGGAGAACCCTGAGAGATCAACTGATGAGTAAGGGAGCGAGTGCGATGGGTTCGGTTCGCGTAGCCATTGTCGGTGTTGGCAACTGCGCGTCGTCGCTGGTTCAGGGCGTTCACTATTACAAGGACGCTGACCCGGACATGCGGGTGCCGGGCCTGATGCACGTGAAGTTCGGCGACTACCACGTGGGCGACGTCGAGTTCGTCGCCGCGTTCGACGTCGACGCCAAGAAGGTCGGCCGCGACCTGTCCGAGGCGATCGGGGCCAGCGAGAACAACACGATCAAGATCATGGACGTGCCGCCGACGGGGGTCATCGTCCAGCGTGGCCATACCTTCGACGGCCTTGGTGACTACTACCGCGAGATCATCGAGGAGTCCGACGAGTCGCCGGCCGACGTCGTCCAGGTGCTCCGCGAGAACCAGGTGGACGTCCTGGTGTCCTACCTGCCGGTGGGCTCCGAGGCGGCCGACCGCTTCTACGCCCAGTGCGCGCTCGACGCCAAGGTGGCGTTCGTCAACGCGCTGCCGGTGTTCATCGCCTCCGACCCGGAATGGGCGGAGAAGTTCACCGAGGCCGGCGTGCCGATCGTCGGCGACGACATCAAGTCGCAGGTCGGCGCCACCATCACGCACCGCGTGCTGGCCAAGCTGTTCGAGGACCGCGGGGTCGAGCTGCTGCGCACGTACCAGCTCAACTTCGGCGGCAACATGGACTTCATGAACATGCTGGAGCGCAAGCGCCTCCAGTCGAAGAAGATCTCCAAGACGCAGTCGGTCACGTCGCAGATCCCGCACGAGATGGCCAGGGCCGACGTGCACATCGGCCCGTCGGACCACGTGCCGTGGCTCGACGACCGGAAGTTCGCCTATGTACGGCTGGAAGGGCGCTCGTTCGGTGACACGCCGCTCAGCCTGGAGTACAAGCTGGAGGTGTGGGACTCGCCCAACTCGGCGGGCATCATCATCGACGCGGTGCGGGCCGCCAAGATCGCGCTCGACCGTGGGATCGGAGGGCCGATCCTGAGCGCGTCCTCGTACTTCATGAAGTCGCCGCCGGTCCAGTACTCCGACGACGAGGCACGCGACTACGTCGAGAAGTTCATCCGCGGCGAGGTGGACAGATAGGTCGCCGGTGAGGCGCCGCGCGGCGCCTCACTGTCTGTTGGCCGGTTGAGCGGCACTTCGGGCGGCCGGCGGCAGGTCCTTCAGTGGAGCCGGGCGCCAGTCCAGGGGATTGGTGCCCAGTTCGTTCAGCATGGGGACCTGTTCGCGGCACCACGGGCTGATCGCCAGCAGGGTGCTCAGGACGCCGTCCGCGAACTCCTTCCAGGGCATCCAGCGGACTCCGTCCACCTCCTCCGGGTTCGGGGTGGCCGAGGTGTCCACCACCACGCGGTAGACGGGGCAGAGTTCGTGTTCGACGATGCCGTTGGGCATGACCGCGCGATAGGTGAACGTCGGCAGCATGAGGTCCGCCCGGTCGACCGTCAGGCCGAGCTCGTAGGAGAGCCTGCGGATGACCGCGTGGTCCAGGGGCTCGCCCGGCAGCGGGTGGCCGCAGCAGCTGTTGGTCCACACGCCCGGCCAGGTGAGCTTGTGCGTGGCACGCCGGGTGAGCAGCACGCGACTGTCCTGGTCGAACACATAGCTGGAGAACGCCAGATGGAGCGGCGTTTCCTGGCCGTGCACCGAGGTCTTGGGTGCGGTGCCGATCGCGTTGCCCTCGCTGTCGACCAACACCACCTGTTCTTCCTTCGTCACGCTACGAAGCGTACGTGATCATGATGGCCACTGGATACGAATGAATGCCTGCTGTACCAACCTGTGAATCGGGCGGAAGTAGGCTGACTGCGTGTCTTTCGTCGCCGATCTTCGTGTGGTCCTGAAGGGCCGGGACTTCAAACGGCTGTTCGGTACGCGGCTGGTGTCCCAGTTCTCCGACGGGATCTTCCAGTTCGGCGTGGCTGGATTCGCCTTCTTCAGCCCGGAGTCGCAGACCACGGCTCTGCAGGTCGCCGCCGGGCTGGCCGTGCTGCTGCTGCCGTACAGCATCCTGGGGCCGTTCGTCGGCGTCTTCATCGACCGGTGGTCGCGGCGGCAGATCCTCGTCATCGCGCCGCTCGTGCGCGGCGCGCTGCTGCTCGTGGCGGCGGCGCTGGTCGCCGTCGGCGTGCCCGACCCGGTCTTCTACGGGGCCGCGCTCGGCGTGCTCGCGGTCAACCGGTTCTTCCTGGCCGCGCTCGGCGCGTCGCTGCCGCACGTGGTGCCGCAGGAGCGGCTGATGGCCGCCAACGCGGTCACGCCCACCTCGGGCACGGTCATGACGTTCGTCGGCGCCGGCGTGGGGTTCCTGCTGCGCGAGATCTTCGGCAGCGGCGACCTGGGCGTGGCGCTGCTCCTGGTCGTCTCGGGCACGGTCTTCGGGCTCAGCGCGCTGATCGCCCGCACCATGGAGCGCTCGCTGCTCGGCCCCTCCTTCGACCCTCAGCGTCCGCAGGCCCGCGAGGCCGTGCGCAACGTGCTGGTCGGCCTCGTCGACGGCGCCAAGCACCTGGTGAGCCATCGCAGGGCCGCCGCCACGATGGGCGCGATGGCCACGCACCGGTTCATGTACGGCATGGCGACCGCGCTCGGCATCATCCTCTATCGCTACTACTTCTCCGGCGGCGACTCCGAGGTTGCGCTGCGCGGGATCAGCCTGGTCGTGGCCACCTCGGGTGTCGGCTACTTCCTCGCGGTGATCATCACGCCGTATGCCACCGAGCGGTTCACGATCGAGCGGTGGGTGTCGATCGCGCTGGCCGCGGCCGGCGTGCTCACGGCGGTGCTGGTCGCGCCGTTCCAGGCGTGGAGCCTGCCGGTCGCCGGGTTCGTGCTCGGCATCGCCGGGCAGAGCGTCAAGATCTGCGCCGACGTCACGGTCCAGCGTGACGTGGAGGACGCCTACCTGGGCCGCGCCTTCTCGATCTACGACATGCTCTTCAACGGCATGTACGTGCTGGCCGCGGCCCTGTCGGCGGGGATCCTGCCCAGCAACGGCAAGTCGTACGCGGCCGTGGTGATCATCGCGGCCGGTTACCTGGTAGGCGCCTTGATCTACCGGATGATCACCCCGACGCCGCACGCCGCGGCCTCCCGCTGATCAGGCGGGCGCCGCTGGGGCGCGCGGCCTGATCAAGCGGGCGCCGCGCCGGTCTCCCGCGCCCACTCCAGCAGCGCCTCGGTGGCGGTCTCCTTGCCGACCATGCCCTTGTCCAGCCGGAGCTCCAGCAGGAACTTGTACGCCTGCCCGACGACCGGGCCGGGACCGACGCCGAGGATGCGCTGGATCTCGTTGCCGTCGAGCTCCGGGCGGATCTTGGCCAGCTCCTCCTCGTCGGCGAGCCGGGCGATGCGCTCCTCCAACTGGTCGTACGTACGCGACAGGGCGCTCGCCTTGCGCTTGTTGCGGGTCGTGCAGTCGGCCCTGGTCAGCTTGTGCAGCCGGTCGAGCAGTGGACCGGCGTCGCGCACGTAGCGGCGCACCGCGCTGTCGGTCCACTCGCCCGTGCCGTAGCCGTGGAAGCGCAGGTGCAGCTCCACCAGCCGCGAGGTGTCGGCCACCACATCCTTGGGGAACTTGAGCTCGGCCATGCGCTTCTTGGTCATCTGCGCCCCGACCACCTCGTGGTGATGGAAGGAGACCCGCCCGCCCGCCTCGTGCCGCCGCGTCTTGGGCTTGCCGATGTCGTGCAGGAGCGCGGCCCAGCGCAGGATCCGGTCGGGCTTGCCGTCATCCTCCTGGGCGATGGCCTGGTCGAGGACGGTCAGCGTGTGCTCGTAGACATCCTTGTGCCGGTGGTGCTCGTCGATCTCCAGGCGCAGCTTGGGCAGCTCAGGCAGCACGTGCGCGGCCAGCCCGGTCTCGACCAGCAGGCGCAGGCCCTCGCGCGGGTAGGTGCCGCAGATCAGCTTGTCGAGCTCGTCGCGGATGCGTTCGGCCGAGACGATCTCGATGCGCTCCGCCATGTCGGTCATCGCCTCGATCGCCTTGGCGTCGACCGTGAAACCGAGCTGCGAGGCGAACCTGGCGGCGCGCAGCATGCGCAGCGGGTCGTCGTCGAAGGACTGCTCCGGCGTGCCCGGCGTGCGCAGCAGCTTGGCCGCCAGGTCGGTCAGACCGCCGTAGGGGTCGACGAACTCGTGCCCTGGCAGCCGCACGGCCATCGCGTTGACCGCGAAGTCGCGCCGCTCCAGGTCGGCCTCCAGCGTCTCGCCGTACATGACGTCGGGCTTGCGGGACTTGGGGTCGTACGACTCGCTGCGGTAGGTGGTGATCTCCAGCAGCAAGCCACCCTTGCGCACGCCGACCGTGCCGAAGTCGATGCCGATCGTCCAGACCGAGTCGGCCCAGTCCCTGACCAGCTCGAGCACCCGTTCGGGCCGGGCGTCGGTGGTGAGGTCGAGATCGTTGCCCACGCGGCCGAGCAGGAGGTCGCGCACCGGGCCGCCGACGAGGGCCAGCTCGTGCCCCTTCGCGGCGAACAACCGGCCGAGCTCGTCGGCCACCGGAGCGATCTTGCGGAACAGGTCGTTCATGGCCCGCTGTTGGCTTTCGGTCAGATTTGAGTCGGACAAGCTGGGTAGGTCCTTTGATTCCGGAACATATCCCCCGAGCCACATCCAGTCGGGGTTACCGTCGGTCAGGGGACCGTCGGGGGCCATGGAACCAGGCAAGGAGGTCTTCTATGAAGGACGCCCTCGCGATCCATCGCTGGCTCCTCGCACACCAGGTCCATCATGAGATCGTACGCCTTCCGCGCCCTATGACTTGCGTGGACGAGCTGCCTGATGCGGTCTCCGCCGCGCCCGAGCGGTGCGTCGCGGTCACGGTGTTCGAGGTCGCCACGAGAATCGGCCGCGAGGTCGTCGTCGCCGTCGTCTCCGCCGTCTCCGATCCGCCGCAGCCCGGGGCCGTGGGCGGCGCGCTCGGTGTGCGGAAAGTGCGGCTCGCCCCGGCTTTCCTGGTCAACTCCGCCACTGACTACGCGGCCGGGCTCGTCAGCCCGTTCCTGCTGCCCGACGACCTGGCCATGGTAGTGGACGACCGTCTCCGCGCCGACGCCGGTGCGATCTTCACGGCCACCGGCGAGCGCCACACGGCCCTCACCATCCGGGCCCTTGACCTGCTGACACTCCTGCGTGGCAAGACGGTGAACCTGCGTGTCCCACGACCCAGAGGAAGTCGCCAGGCGGTCGCGCTGCGGCACTGAACCCGTACCATTGCGGGCGTGCGTCGTACTCCAGCTCGGGCGGACGCGTGATCCGTAAGGCCACGCTCCTCGCCGTACTCTCCGCCGCGTTGCTCGCGCCTACGGTCGCGACGACGCCGAGTACGGCTGCCGTGAAGACGCCGGGCACGACCGCCGCGAAGGCGATCAGGCAGCAGATGGCGCTCTCGATCACATCCATCACGCCGGACGCGCCGCCGAGCCTGACCACGCCAATAAAGATCACTGGCACGGTCCGCAACGACATGGGCGAGACGATGACCGGGCTGAGCGTCCGGTTGCTGTACACGGCGCAGAAGTTCACCGACCGCGCCACCATGACCGCCTACCAGTCCGACCCGAACCCGGCGACTCTGCCAGGGCAAGTCGCGCTCAGCTCGGCCGTGCTGCTCCCGGCCATGGAGGCGGGCGCGTCCAGGACCTTCGAGATCACACGGACGCCCGTGGAGCTCGGTTTCACGTCGTTCGGCGTCTATCCCATTGCCATTGAAGTGTCCCGGGCCGGCGTGCCGTTCTCCGTACAGCGCACGTACGTGACGTACGCGCCGCCGACCCCGCAGAAGCTGCCGCCCAACCGGCTGGCCATCGCGCTGCCCATCATCGACCAGGCGCATCGCGCCGAGAACGACAACTTCGTCGACGACAAGCTGGGCGCGGAGCTGACCGGCAAGGGCCGGCTCGCCCAACTGGCGGGCATCGCCTCGACCGCGCACAAGAGCGTCACCTGGTTCCTCGACCCCGCGCTCCTCGACGACGCGCAGGCCCTGTCCAAGCCGCACCGGCTCAAGGGCAAGAACCAGCCCGCCGACCCCAACGCCGCCAAGTGGCTCGACTCTCTGCGCACCGCGCTGGCCGACTCTCCGGTCGTGGCCACCCCGTACGCCGATCCCGACGTCGCCGCGCTCGCCCACCAGGGCCTGGACGGCCAGACCGGCAAGGCGATCGAGATGGGCAGGCAGATCGCCACCGAGTTGCTCAAGCGCGACGTGCCGCTGACCACGAACTGGCCGGTCGGGGGCGTGCTCGATCCCGACGCGCTCGACCTGCTCTCCGTCGCCAAGGTCGACCGGGTGCTGCTCAACTCCACGAACCTGCCGCCGCAGCCGCCGGTCACGGTCACGCCCGACGCCGCCGGCACGCTCGACAGCGTCCAGGGGCCGGTCACCGCGCTGGTCGCCGACGCGGAGCTCACCCGCACGTTCGAGCCGGATTCCACCGCGCCGAGCTCGGTCGTGCTGAACAAGCAGCACTTCATCGCCGAGACCGCGATGATCGCCGCCGAACCCGGCCAGACGAAGCCCAGGTCGCTGGTCATCGCGCCCTCGCGGCGCTGGGACCCGAGCCCGACGCTGGTCAACACCCTGCTCAAGACCGCGAGCCGGCTGCCGTGGCTGGCGCTGACCCCGCTCAGCTCGATCAAGCCGAGCAAGACGCCCACGCCCAGGGGCGCGCTCACCTACACCGACCAGGACCGCAAGGAAGAGCTCAGCGCGAAATACCTCGGCCCGATCAAGGACGTCGCCGCGAAGGCGCAGCTCACCGCTCAGATCACCGCGGAGCCCAAGCCGCACTCCGACTTCGACGCCGCGGTGCTCAGGCTGACCTCCGCGTCCTGGCGCAACAGCACGCGCGCGGGCCGCTCGGCCACCAGACTGGTTGACGGGGCCATCCAGACCGAGATGAACAAGATCTCCATCACCGGCGCCGACCCCGATCGGCCGCGCACGCTGGCCGGGAGCAACGGCCAGGTGCCCATCAGCGTGAAGAACGCGATCGGTGACACGATCGCCCTCTACATCGACGTGAAGAGCAACAACCCCGGGCTCCTCCAGATCGACCCCTCGCCGTCGAGGAAGCTGCTGACGATCCCCAATGACAACACCGGCGGCGTCCAGGTGCCGATGAGCGCGACGACCAGCGGTGACGCCACGGTGAGCGTCCAACTCGTGACCAGGAACGGCTTGCCGTACGGCAAGCCCGTCAAGCTGACGATCCGCACCACCGGCTACACGGGGATCGCCCTGGTGATCGTCGGGGCGGCGCTGGCGGTTATGCTCGCCGCCGTCGTGACACGGTTGCTACGGCGCCGATCGCAGCGACGGCTCGCACGGGCCGCCAAGAGCCGGGAAAGTGAGACCGTATGAGCCGCATGTTGCGGGCCAGCGCCATCATGGCGGCGGGCACGATGGTGTCCAGGGTCACCGGATTCGTGCGGACGATGGTGCTCGCCTCCGCGATCGGCACCTTGGCGATGGGCGACGCCTACAACGCCGCGTACGCCATCCCGTACAGCATCCTCGACCTGCTGCTGCTCGGCGTGCTCAGCAGCGTCGTGGTGCCGATGATCGTCAAGGCGCAGCAGCGCGACTACGACGGCGGCCGGGCGTACGAGCAGCGACTGATGACGCTGGCCACGGTCGCGCTGCTGGTCGTCGCCGTGCTGGCCGTGCTGGCGGCCCCGCTGCTCATCGACCTCTACACCACCGACTGGGAGCCCGGCAGCCGCAAGTTCGAGGTCGCGGTGCTGCTGGCCAGGTTCATCCTGCCGCAGCTGGCCTTCTTCGGCGTCGGCGCGGTCGCCGGGGCCATTCTCAACACGCGTGACCGCTACGCGGCCCCCATGTGGGCGCCGGTGGTCAACAATCTCGTGGTCATCTGCGTGCTGGTGCTCTACTTCGTGGTGGCCGGCAAGGCCGGCGGCGACATCGCGCTGGTCACGAACGGCCAGATCGCGCTGCTCGGCGTGGGCACCACGGCGGGCATCGTGGCGCAGGCCGCCGTGCTGATCGTCGCGCTCAAGCGGATCGGGTTCTCCTTCGTGCCGCGTTTCGACGTGCGCAACGCGCGGCTGGGCGAGATGGGCCGGGCGGGGATCTGGACCATCGGCTACGTGGTGGTCACTCAGCTCGGCTTCATGCTGACCACCAACCTGTCCAGCGCGGCGGGCGACGCGGTGCAGGGTCACGGCATCAGCCCGTACACGCTGGCCTTCCAGCTCTTCCAGCTCCCCTACGGCGTCATCGGCGTCTCGGTGATCACGGCCATGCTGCCCAAGATGAGCCGGGCGGTGGAAGAGGGGCGGCTCGACGAGGTCCGCTCCGAGTTCGGATCGAGCGTGCGGCTCATCAGCTCGGTGATGGTCCCGGTGTCGCTGCTGCTGATGGTGCTCGGCCCGGCGATCACCGTGCCGCTGTACGCCCATGGCAACACCTCGGCGGACTCGGCCGTCTACATCGGCAACGTGCTGCAGGTCTACGGCCTGGCGCTGGTGCCGTTCTCGATCTTCCAGTTGCTGCTGCGGGTCTTCTACAGCTTCGGCGACACCCGGACGCCCGTTTACGTCGGCGCGGCGACGACCGCGGTCAACGCGCTGCTGATGGTACTGTTCAACGTCCTGCTGCCGGCTCGCTACGCGGTGATGGGATTGGCCTTCGCCTATGCCGTCGCCTATACGATCGGGGCGGGTGGGGCCTGGATTCTCGCCGCTCGTCGTGTCAGAGGGCTGGGTGGCTGGAAGATCGGAATGGCTCTGACCAGGATGTACCTGTCGGCACTGCCCACCGCGGTGCTGGCGCTGGTCTGCGTCTGGGCGGTTCAGGACGTGTTGGGCGGCCTTACCTTCCTCAACTCGCTGATCGCGCTGGCCGTGGGCGGCGGGCTGGGCATGCTGCTGTACCTGGGCGTCGCCCATCGCATGCGCATCCCGGAGATCAACTCGATCGTTGGGATGGTTGCCGGGCGGGTAGGCCGGTAAAGAACGCGGGTGGAACCAGCGCGGCACTAGCATGGTGCCGACACGCGCGAATGGAAGCAGGAGGGGCGTGGGCGGATCCACCCGGCATAGCGTGCCTACGTGGTACACCCCCACGCAGGTGAGTCGAGTCATGTGCACCCCCGAGCGGCCGAGCGGAGTGAGTCAGTGAGCACGTCGTCGGTCGAACCCGGCACCCGTCTCGCCGAACGCTTCCGGCTTGAGGACAGGGTGAGCGAGTCCGATGGAGCC
This sequence comes from Nonomuraea sp. NPDC049269, assembly GCF_043197155.1. Lineage (NCBI taxonomy): Bacteria > Bacillati > Actinomycetota > Actinomycetes > Streptosporangiales > Streptosporangiaceae > Nonomuraea > Nonomuraea sp. NPDC049269. The sequence continues at coordinate 109,894 of NZ_JBICSO010000002.1, read as the reverse complement.
ACCCTGTGGAAGGCGATCGACGAGATCCTCGCGCGACCCGTCGCGGTTCACACCTTCTCCCCTGACTTCCCCCGCGTCCACGAGGTGGTCACTGCCGCCCGCGCCGCCAGCAGGCTCACCGATCCGCGTCTGACCCAGGTGTTCGACGCGGCCGAGCACGACGACCATTCGTACGTGGTCAGCGAGTGGGTGACCGGCGACACCCTGTCCGACCTGCTCGCGGCCGGCCCGCTGGAGCCGGAGCGGGCAGCCGGCCTGGTCGCCGAGGCCGCCGAGGCGCTGACCCACGCCCACGAGTCCGACCTCTACCACCTGTGCCTGCGCCCCGAGCACCTGGTGTGGACGACCGGCAACACGGTCAAGGTGCTCGGCGTCGCGGTCGACGCGGCGCTGTCCGGCCTCACCACCGACCAGCCCGCCCTCGACGACGCCGAAGGCCTGGGCCGCCTGCTCTACGCGGGTCTGTCCGGCCACTGGCCGGGCGACGAGGAGGACACCGGCCTGCCCACGGCGCCGATGATCGACGGGCACTTCTGCTCGCCGCGCCAGGTCACGGCCGGAGTACCCGGATACCTCGACGCGGTCACCATCAGGGCCTGCCTTCCCGAGTCCCGCAAGGGCCACGCCGCGCTGACCAGCCCGTCCGAGATCGCCGACGCCCTCGCCAACGTGGCCCGGCCCATGCCCATCCCGATCGCCTATCCCCCGACGCCGGCGGTGCAGTCGGCCTCGCGCTCCGAAGGCATCGAGACCGAGCGGCGCCCGCCGCTGCCCACGCAGCCCCGGCCCATGCCGCCCCGCGCGCAGGGTGGCGGCAGCACGCTCAACCGGGTGCTGATGACCGTCGTGGTGCTGCTCGTCATCGCCGCGGTCGGCGTCGGCGCCTGGACGATCGGCCGCAGCCTGGGCAGTCCGAACGCCCCGCAGGCGGAGACCTCCCCGACCGCCTCGGCCTCCGCGTCCGCGCAGCCGATGGTCGTCGTGAAGCCAGAGAAGGCGACAGGCTTCGACCCGCTCGCCGACCGGGACGAGAAGAACGAGATGGCACCGCTCGCCATCGACGGCAAGCCCAGCACGCTCTGGAAGACGGAAAATTACAACAGCGCCGACCTGGGCAATCTCAAGGACGGCGTGGGTCTGCTGCTCGACATGGGCAAGTCCATGCAGATCGGCGACGTGGTGGCTACGCTGGCCGAAGCGTCCGGTGCGAGCGTCGAGCTGAAGGTCGGCGACGCGCCCGAGCTGGGCTCGCTGAAGACCGTCGCCAAGGAGAAGAACGGGGCCGGGAAGATCACCTTGAAGCCTGATCAAGCCGCAAGCGGTCGGTACGTTTTGATCTGGTTTACCCGTCTTCCGGCAGATGCGGGCAAGTTTCATGGCACCATCTATGAAGTAGTGGTGCATTCTCCCGGATCGGCATAACCCAGGAATCCCTCTTGTGAACTCCCCACCTGATACACCTTCATCCGCGGAGCGGCCCGCCGTCACCGACGCCGAGCTGCTGACCGCGCACATCAATGGGGATCCTCACGCCTTCAGCGAGATCGTCAAGAGACACCGTGACCGCATGTGGGCCGTGGCCCTGCGCACGCTGGGCGATCCCGACGAGGCGGCCGACGCCGTGCAGGACGCTTTCGTCTCCGCCTACCGGAAGGCGGGCACGTTCCGCGGCGAGGCCGCGGTCACCACGTGGCTGCACCGGATCGTGGTCAACGCCTGCCTTGACCGGATGCGCCGTAAATCTGTCAGACCGGTCGCCGATGACGAGCTCATCGAGGCCGCCGAGCGTGACACGCCAATGCCCGATCAGACGGGTGAGCGTGAGGTTTCGATGGAGGTTTCGGCCGCTCTGAAAATGCTTCCCACAGACCAGCGGGCCGCGCTGGTGCTCGTCGACATGATGGGCTATTCGGTCGAAGACGCAGCTCAGGTGCTCGAAGTGCCCAGCGGGACGGTGAAGAGCCGGTGCGCGCGGGGGCGCGCGAAACTTGCCCCAATTCTTTCGCATCTGCGGAACCGATCGGACCTCAGTCGCGTCTCATCCGCGAAGGGAGCAGAACTTCGTGACGGGTGATACGCACTACGATCTGGAAATCCTGGCCGAGTTGGCCGAGGGTCTCCTAGACGCTGGCACGGCCCGCCAGGTCCGCGAGCATCTCGCGGTATGCGACCCCTGTGGGGAGCTACTGGCCGACCTGGCAGCGGTTCGCGAGGTGCTCGCGGCGACTCCGACTCCGGCCATGCCGATGGGGGTCGCACTGCGCATCGACAAGGCGCTGGCCGCCGAAGCGGGATCCGGGCGAGGGGGTGTCGGCCTGGCGGAACCACCCAACTGGGATGAGCTCATGCGGGACTCTCCCTGGGATGCGGCGGGAAACGACCCTCAGCCGGAGCCGGTACGCCTCGGAGTGGTCTCCGACGACGGCACCATCGTCCCGGCCGGGCGCAAGGCCGCACGACGACGCCGGTGGGCGATGCCCGCGGTCGCCGCTGCTGCCACGGCGGCTGTGGTGGGCACCGCGGTGATCTCGACCAACCTGTTCTCGGGTGGCGCCACCGTCGTCGCCGGACATCAGGGAGCGACCGTTGACCCACCGTCGCCGACCAAGGTGGCTGTGCCGGGCAAGGCGTACGCGCTGACCGACAGCGGGCACAACTACAGCGACCAGGAGTTGAAGCAGCCACTCGAAAACTTTTTCGGGCCTGCTCCCATAGTGGGTGGCGGCTCCTCTGACGTCGATGCGGTCGACAAGTGCGTCAACCGGGTGGCCGACCGTACGAAGCTCAAGGTCTTCGCGGTCGACCAAGGGCAGTACAACGGGCAGGAGGCCGTCATCATGACCTCCTGGAAGAACAAGTCGGCCAAGACGCTCCGCATCGACATCGTCGACCCGTTCAACTGCAAGAACCTGCGCAAGCCCACAGTGGGCAGTTGGTAGCTTGATGAGCCGCTGGTAACTTGATTCCCACGTCAGAGCCCGCTTCGGCGGGCTCTTTCGTTATGGGCGTACGTTGATGACGAGCCGGGGAATCACGGCGGCCCAGGATCTGTTGAGGCGACAAGCAAGAGCAGACGAGGAAGGCGTGAGAGCGTTGAGCGACGTGCGTAACGTGATCATTATTGGATCCGGCCCCGCTGGATACACGGCGGCCGTTTACTCCGCGCGTGCCGAGCTCAAGCCGCTGGTCTTCGAGGGCTCGGTCACGGCGGGCGGTGCCCTGATGAACACCACCGACGTCGAGAACTTCCCCGGTTTCCCCGACGGCATCATGGGCCCCGACCTGATGGACAACCTGCGCAAGCAGGCTGAGCGGTTCGGCGCCGAGCTGGTCGCGGACGACGTACTCGAAGTGGACCTGGCGGCCAATCCCAAGGTGATCAAGACCCACAGCGAGACCTACTACGCCAAGTCGGTCATCCTGGCCATGGGCTCCGGCTACCGCGAGCTCGGCCTGCCCAACGAGAAGCGGCTGTCCGGTCGCGGTGTCTCCTGGTGTGCCACGTGTGACGGCTTCTTCTTCCGCAACAAGGACATCGTGGTCGTCGGCGGCGGCGACACCGCGATGGAAGAGGCCACGTTCCTGACCCGCTTCGGCCGCATGGTCACCGTCGTGCACCGCCGTGACGAGCTGCGGGCCAGCAAGATCATGCAGGATCGGGCGTTCGCGAATGACAAGATCCGCTTCGTCTGGGACAGCGAGGTCGTCGACGTCCTCGGCACCGACCGGGTCGAGGCCGTCAAGCTGCGCAACCTCAAGACCGGCGAGGAATCCGAGCTGGCCACCGACGCGTTGTTCATCGCGATCGGCCACGACCCGCGCACCGAGCTGGTCAAGGGGCAGATCGACCTCGACGACGACGGCTACGTCAAGGTGTCCGCGCCCACCACGGAGACCAACATCGACGGCGTCTTCGCCGCGGGTGACGTGGTCGACCACATCTACCGGCAGGCCATCACCGCAGCCGGCACCGGCTGCTCGGCGTCTCTCGACTCCGAGCGCTGGCTGGCCACGAACGACAACTAAGGAGCGCACCGTGAAGGCAGTAACCGACGCCACCTTTGAGGCCGAGGTCCTCAAGAGCGACAAGCCCGTGCTCGTCGACTTCTGGGCCGAGTGGTGCGGCCCATGCCGTCAGGTATCGCCCATCCTCGAGGAGATCGCCAAGGAGCACGGCGACAAGCTGGAGATCGTCAAGCTCAACATCGACGAGAACCCGGATGTCCCGCGCAATTACGGTGTGCTCCAAATCCCCACGCTGAACGTCTACAAGGGTGGAGAGGTCGTGAAGCAGATCATCGGTGCCAAGCCGAAGGCCATGCTGCTGCGCGAGCTCGAGGGCCTCATCTGACGCGCCCGTACCGTTTCAACCGGAAGCCCCCTGGCGAGATTCGCTCAGGGGGCTTCCGTCTGTTGTAGCGGCTGAGAAGGCGTCAGACGGGGCGAAGGGCTCTTTCCGGGCTCATGGAGCCGAGCAGGCGCTCCAAGGCCACCTCGACGTCCTCACGCCACGAGACGGCGGTCTTCAGCTCCAGCCGGAGCCGGGGGAACCGCAGATGCGGGCGCACCGTCTTGAAACCTACGGAAAGCAGATAGTCGGCCGGCACCACACAGCTCGGCTCCTCCCACTTGAGATCGCCGAACGCCTCGATGGCCTTCACCCCGCGGCGCGTCAGGTCCTTGGCCACGCCCTGGATCAGCATCCGGCCCAGGCCGCCACCCGAGAACTCCGGAATGATGTGCGCGGTCATCAGCAGCACCGCGTCCGCGCTGACCGGCGAGGTGGGGAAGGCCACCGACCGGGGGGTGTAGAGCGGCGGGCTGTAGACGACGAATCCGGCGGGCACCCCGTCGACGTACACGATCTTGCCGCAGCTGCCCCATTCGAGCAGCGTGCCGGAGAGCCATGCCTCTTTCTCCAGCGCTGGATCACCGGAATCGATCGCGCGCTCCCCGCTGACCGGGTCGAGCTCCCAGAAGACGCACCGTCGACAGCGGCGCGGCAGATCGTCCAGATTATCCAGGGTTATGTTGACCAGCCGACGCGACAACTACGGCCCCAATCGTTGACCCGGAAAAGCGCGCGAAAAACGCGTCCCCACCTGGCATCGTAGCCCAGTGACGGTCCCGCTATCGGCTAGCACCACGGTCAGGCCCGGTCACAGCCGACATGTCCGGCTGGCGTAATCTGGTAGTTCAGCGACAAATGACACCAAGGAGGTGGACCGTGACGGAAGAGCTTGATCACGGTCAGACGCCCGCGACCCAAGGGTCGCGCATCGACGCCTATGTCGATCGGTACGCCGCGCGAGCTACCGGGATGGTCGCCTCCGAGATCCGAGCTCTTTTCGCCGTCGCGTCGCGGCCCGAGGTGGTCTCGCTCGCGGGCGGCATGCCGTACGTCACGGCCCTCCCTCTCGACATGGTCGGCGAGCTGGTGTCCGATCTGGTCACCAGGCGCGGTACCGTCGCGCTGCAGTACGGCTCCGGGCAGGGCGATCCGCACCTGCGTGAGCAGATCTGCGATGTGATGCGGCTGGAGGGGATCCAGGCCGGGGCGAACGACGTGGTCGTCACCGTAGGTTCGCAGCAAGCGCTTGATCTGATCACCCGGATCTTCATCGACCCGGGTGATGTGGTGCTGGCCGAAGGCCCGTCGTACGTTGGCGCTCTCGGCACTTTCGCCGCATACCAGGCCAAAGTGGTTCATATCGCCATGGACGATCAGGGCATCATTCCCGAATCTCTCGCGCAGACCATCTACGCGCTTGAGACCGCGGGTGCCCCGATCAAGTTCCTCTACACGATCCCGACCTTCCAGAACCCGGCCGGCGTCACCCTGAACATGGCGCGGCGGCAGCAGGTGCTCGACATCTGCCAGCGGGCCGGGGTGCTGATCATCGAGGACAATCCGTACGGGCTGCTCGGCTTCGACGGCGAGCCGATGCGCGCGCTGCGGGCCGACAATCCCGACGGCGTGGTCTATCTCGGGTCGTTCTCCAAGACGCTCGCCCCCGGGTTCCGGGTCGGCTGGGCGCTGGCGCCGCACGCCATCCGCGACAAGCTCGTGCTGGCCATGGAGTCGGCCGTGCTCTCGCACTCGTCCTTCACCCAGCTGGCCGTGGGCCAGTACCTGGCCACGCAGCCGTGGCGGGAGCAGATCAAAACGTTCAAAGAGCTCTATCGTGAGCGACGCGACGCGCTGCTCGACGCGCTCTCGGCGCTCATGCCCCCCGAGGTCAGCTGGACCCGACCGGCCGGGGGCTTCTTCGTGTGGGCGACGCTGCCGGAAGGCCTGGACTCGAAGGCCATCCTGCCGCGGGCCGTGGCGGAGCGGGTGGCGTTCGTGCCCGGGACCGGGTTCTTCTCCGATGGGAGTGGGGCTCGGCAGATGCGGCTGTCCTACTGCTTCCCCGAGCCCGATCGGATTCGGGAAGGGGTTCGGCGGCTGGCCGGAGTGATCGAGCAGGAGATCCAGCTGCGGGACACGTTCGGGACGGGGTCGACTCGGGGACACGCCGGCGTGGACACGCCCGGGCCTGACTTGGCCTGACCTTCTCTTGGCCGGCGTCCGGAGCGGGCGCCGGCTTGGCGTGTACCGATGTGCCCGGAACCTCCATTGCTCACACGGTAGAAAGCACCTGCTGTACACCATTCCACCCCAGCGCCGGTACGGTTGGACAGCGTGTGCGATCAGCGGAGGAGAACTAATGAGCGATCTGGGCCACGTGCTCGTGCTGGCCGGGGGACTCTCCTATGAGCGGGAGGTGTCCCTGCGCTCCGGTCGCCGGGTGAGCGAGGTGCTGCGGGCGGTGGGCATCGACGTGGAGGCCCGCGACACTGACGCGTCCCTCGTGCCGTACATCCTGGCCGATCCTCCGGACGCGGTCTTCGTCACGCTGCACGGCGGCGCGGGCGAGGACGGCGCCATCCGTTCCATCCTCGAACTCCTGAACGTCCCTTACGTCGGCGCCGACCCCGACGCGTGCCGGGTCGCCTTCGACAAGCCCACCGCCAAAGCCGTCGTGCGCTCGGTCGGCCTGCGCACCCCCGCGTCGGTCACCCTGCCCAAGGAGACCTTCCACGACCTCGGTGCCACGGCCGTCCTGGGCCGCATCGTGTCGCATCTCGGCCTCCCCCTGTTCGTCAAGCCCGCCCGCGGCGGTTCCGCCCTGGGCGCCTCGATCGTCCGCACCGCCGAAGAACTCCCCGCCGCGATGGTCGGCTGTTTCGCGTACGGCGACACGGCGCTGATCGAGCGTTACGTGGGGGGCGTCGAAGTGGCGGTCTCGGTGGTCGACCTGGGCAACGGCCCGATCGCCCTGCCTGCCGTCGAAATCGTCCCGGACGAGGGCGTCTACGATTACGCGGCCCGCTACACCGCCGGCCACACCGAGTTCTTCGCCCCCGCCCGCCTGTCCGCCAAGGCAGCGGCCGCCTGCGCCGAAACCGCCGTGACGGCGCACACCGCCCTGGGCCTCCGCGACATCTCCCGCACCGACCTCATCGTCGACGCCTCAGACGAGGCTCACTTCCTGGAGGTCAACGTGGCTCCCGGGATGACGGAGACGTCCCTGCTGCCGATGGCTGCGGAGGCAGCGGGCCAGGACCTTGGCGACCTCTGCCGGGTCCTCCTCCAGAACGCGGCGTCCCGCTTCCAGGCTTAACCGCATCCGCCGGGCGCCGATCCTGGCTGCCCTTCATGCGTCTTTTTCGTACGTCTTTCGTACGTCCAGCGCCGTCCTCACCTCACCTCGCCTTCGCATGCTCAGGCGCTCCCGCGGCCGTACCCGATTCGTCCTCACCCGCCTTCTCCACGTCGGCTGGCGCTGGGTCGCCCGCTGGCCTGCTTCCCCCGCGCAACCCGCTCCGCCTCGCCTTTACACTCCGAGCGAAGACCTTGCCCTGCCTTCAAGCCCAGACGCGACCCTGCCTCCCCTTCTCCTCCAGGGTCGATCTCCTGCTCGGCTCCGCGTCCTTCGCACCAACCCCACCTCGCCTTACCCCCGCGCGGCCAGCGTCGAGCGGGCCGATCCCTCCTGGCCACCTCGGTCACTCGCCGCGCCGTCCGCGCGATCTCCCCTCCCCTCTCCAACGCCTGAAAGTAGCCTGACCATGTGCTGACCGATTCGACCTACCCCAAGAGCTTCGCCAGCGACAACCACGCAGGCGTCCACCCCACCATCCTCGAAGCCATGACCGCGGCGAACCACGGGGACGCACCCGCCTACGGCGGCGATCGCTGGACATCGACCTTCGAGCACCACATCAAAGACCTCTTCGGCCCCAAGGCGGAAGGCTTCGCCGTCCTGAACGGCGCCGGCGCCAACATGGTCGGCCTCGCCCCCATGCTCGGCCGCTACGACGCCATCGTCTGCGCCGACACCGCCCACATCGCCACCCACGAAACAGGCGCGGCAGAGCGACTACTGGGCACGAAGCTCCTGACAACTCCTACAGCCGACGGCAAGCTCCGCCCCCAGGACATCACCGCACGCCTCAGCACCTTGGGCAGCCACCACGAGCCCCAGCCGCGCGTGGTCTCCGTCTCCCAAGTCACCGAACTCGGCACCTGCTACTCCCCCGAAGAAATCGCCGCCCTCGCCGACACAGCACACACCGCCGGCCTACTCCTCCACATGGACGGCGCCAGACTGGCCAATGCCGCCGCCCATCTGAACACCACCCTCGGCGCGATCACCACGGAAGTCGGCGTAGACATCTTCAGCTTCGGCGGCACAAAGAACGGCGCCCTAGCGGCTGAAGCGGTGATAGTCCTCTCCCCTTCCCTCGCCCACGCCATCCCCTTCCTCCGCCGCCAGTCCCTCCAACTGGCTTCCAAGATGCGCTTCATCTCCGCCCAACTCTCCGCCCTCCTCACCGACGACCTCTGGCACCACAACGCAACCCACGCCAACCAAATGGCCACCCGCCTCGCCAACGGCATCACCGACCTCCCCGGCATCACCATCGCCTACCCCGTCCAATCGAACGCCGTCTTCGCCACCCTCCCCAAGGCAGCCACCGCTGCCCTCCTTAACCGCTACCTGTTCCACCACTGGGACGAAGCTGCCGGCACCGTCCGCTGGATGACCGCCTTCGACACCACCCCGGACCACGTAGACGACTTCCTCGACGACATCCGCAAATCCCTCGTCATCCCCTGACCCCCGGCCCGGCCGTTCTCCAAAGCTCCCGACTCATCCGCTCCGCCAGGCGCCTGACTCCCCTGTTTCACGTGAAACATCGCCGCAGACCCCAGCCAACGAACCCGCAACACCCCCTGTTTCACGTGAAACCACCCACCACCCACCACCCCGACAAGCTCGCGGCAGCCGCCTCCTCGCCCGACAGAGCATCCACCCAGCCGCAGCATCAATCCGCCTTACTGAGCCACGTAATGGCGAACCGCACCACCAATGCGCGTCACGCGAACTACGCCACCAAAAGGGAGCGGGCGCACCCGGCGACCCTCTCTGGAGCCCCGGCACTACGTGCCACAGAGAACGACCGAAAAGTGTGGGGGTTCCGCTGAATGCGCCGAAGCCCACAACACTTTCGCGACACCGAGTCAGGCCCAGGCCCACCAGAGCCCCCCGCTCCCACGACCTCGTCGCCACACCCTGCCCCGCCACCTTCCATGCCCCACGTCCCCACCCGCATAGGGCCTGACGGCAAGTGGCCGCCCGGAGTTGGGCCACACAAACCGGTCGTCCTCACTGCGGCTGCGGCGTGCGAGCAGCCGTGCCGCATGACCGCACTCGCCCCACACCAGACCAGCACCCCACACCCCGCCGCCACCCATCCCACCCGCACCTGCCCCCGTGCCCCACGCCGCCAAGCCACGCTCCGCCACTCTGAGCCCGCTAGGTTCGGGGGCAGTTAGGGCTTCATGCCCTACGCACGACTCGCCCGCTCCTTCGTGCTCACCTCCGCCATGTTCAGGGCAATCACGCTTCGAGCCCTGCGCACAACTCAGTCACTCCGCAGCCTCCGCCCAAAACTCCCTTCGCAACGCCCCCCGCCCCGTCACGTCACGCCCCCTTCGCCTTGTCACGCCACGCCGCACCTCCGCGCGCCGCACCTCCTCGCCCTGCACATCCGTACCTACGCGCCTCCGCACCTCTGGGCCTCTGGGCCTCTGGGCCTCTGGGCCTCTGGGCCTGCTGGCCTCGTCATCTCCCGCCGTACCCCCACCCCGCCGCATCCCCGCACCTCCGCACCTCCGCACCTCCGCACCTCCGCACCTCCGCACCTCCGCACCTCCGCACCTCCGCACCCCTGAGCCTCCGCACCCCTGAGCCTCCGCACCCCTGAGCCTCTGAGCCTGCTGGCCTCGCCGCCTCCCGCCGCACCTCCTCGCGCCGCACCTCCTCGCGCCGTAGCCCCACACCTCCACCTCCACCTCCGCACCTCCGCGCCTGCTGGCCTCGTCGCGTCCCGGCGTACCCTCGCCTCGCCTCGTCTCGCCTCGTCGCGGACCGCCGTATCCCGTTCCGCCCCGCTGCGCCCTGCCTCGCCAACCCAAGCCGACCCCGTTCGGAAACGTAACGCCTCGAGCCCGGCGAACTCAGCCACTGCCGCTCCGTGCCGCACCCCTTCGAGCTCGGCGGCCCGCACACTCGCTCCTCCCCGGAGTTCCGCGATACCCGCCATGCGATGAAGCGTCCATGTTCGCAACCTCCCCCGTTCGCCGTTCATGGCTGGCCTTGTGGTTCGTCGCGCAGCGCTGCCCATTGGCGACTGGCTACTGGCGCGAATGAGGCACGACTGCTGGAAGGCGCCGCATACACAGGTGGGCCTAGAGACGGAGCGGACATCTGGCATGCGAGGCACATCGAGAAGAGACGGGGGGAGCGAGGCACAGCATGAGCCAGGCAGCGCAAGCAGCAGGGAACTGGTGACGGGCAGGAGCGGCGCGGCCGGAGCCACACGATGCCAATGATGCAATACGAACGGCGCGGCGCAGAGGCGCGGCGCAGAGGCGCAATACCGGCGGCGCAATACCGATGGTGCGCTGCGACGCGGCGGAGGAGTTCCAGCTCCGCGCAGAACGCAGGGTCCCTGTGCGGAATGCAGCCTCGACGGAAGGGGGGAGGCATGGGCAAGGTGGGCCGCACGGAAGGCAGTACTCCGCCCAGTCCTGATTAGCCCGCGGCACGGGAAGCGCGGCACGGGAAGCGCGGCACGGGAAGCGCGGCACGGGAAGCGCGATAGCGATGGGAGAGACAAAGGGGAGGCGGTGCGGCCGGTTCGGTCCGGACGGTGGTTCGGTCCGGACAGTGGTTCGGTCCGATACCGAGAAGGCGGCGTGACGCCTAAACGCGGAGTGGTGTGAAGAGAAGGGCGGCGGCGGAAAGAGGTGGGCGGTGGCGGTGGTGTGGTGGTGCTTGTGGGACGCGGCAGTGTCGGCGGAGAGCGCGGGGATGCTGCGAGTGTTTCACGTGAAACACGGGCTATTTGGCGAACGGCCCTAGGTGGCGCGGAGTTGCTGGCCGATGGTTTCACGTGAAACAGGGGTCAGTCTTCGGTGTCTTTCATGGCGCGGACGGCCTCGGGGGCCATGGTGCCGATGATGCGCTCCAGGTCATCGATTGTCGCGAACTCCACCACGATGCGTCCCTTCCGACGGCCGAGGTCGACTTTCACCTTGGTCTCGAAGTGGTCGGAGAGGCGGTCTGCGAGGTGAACGAGGCCGGGTGCCGACGGCTTGTTGGGCTGGCGTTCGCGGGTGGCCTTGGGGGCGGCTTTCGAGCTGCCGAGGGAGACGATCTCTTCGACGGCCCTGACCGAGAGGAGTTCGGCGACGATTCGCTTGGCCAGTTGGATCTGTTCTTCGGGGCTGTCGAGGCTGAGGAGGGCGCGAGCATGGCCGGCGCTGACGGTGCCGGCGGCGACGCGGAGTTGGACTTCAGGCGGGAGGTTGAGCAGGCGCAGGGTGTTGGTGATGTGGGAACGGGAGCGGCCGACCTTCTGGGCGAGCTGTTCGTGCGTCGCCCGGAAGTCGTCGAGTAGCTGCTGGTATGCGGCGGCTTCTTCCAAAGCGTTGAGTTGCTCGCGCTGGAGGTTTTCGATCAGGGCGTCTCTGAGGAGTTCGTCGTCCTGGGTGTTGCGGACGATCGCGGGGATCGGGTCGAGCTCGGCCAGTTGGCAGGCGCGCCAGCGGCGCTCTCCCATGATGAGTTCGTACTGGCCTCCTCCCACGGAGCGCACGACGATTGGTTGGAGCAGGCCGACTTCGCGGATGGATGCGGACAATTCCTTGAGGCGGTCGTCGTCGAAGACGTCACGGGGCTGGCGCGGGTTGGGAATGATCGCGCTGAGGGCGATCTCCCTGAAGTAGGCTCCGGCGATTGGCCTCGGGCCGGTCTCCCCCGTCGCTCCATTCGCAGGGGCGGTTGTCCCCGTGCCGTCAACGATGGGACCGGTCGGGATGAGTGCCCCGAGCCCCTTGCCCAATCCCCGCCGCTGCTGACTCACTGCGTCTCCTCATCCACCGGGCCGATTCCGGTCACTCCAGGAGAGGTTACCGTCGTCAACGCAACGGGGTGCCCGCTCGCCACGCGCGGTTCCTCCGGAATTACACCGCCACATGCTCACGCGTACACATCCGACCAGGCATGCCCTGCCCGCTGCAGGTCCACGACAATAAGTGTGACCGCGAAGACGACTGTTCAAAAGGATCCCGGCCATGCCTTGAAGTGATGTGGGGTCGGGGCAGGATGAGTCGGTCCCGGTCCGGGGCGGGCGGGTCGGGTCCGGGACGGGTCGGGCGGGTCGGGTCCGGGTCGGGCGGGTCGGGTCCGGGACGGGTCGGGTCCGGGACGGGTCGGATCCGGGACGGGACGGGTCCGGGACGGGACGGGTCCGGGACGGGGATTCCGCGCGTGTGCGCGTGCTGTACTCCATGAAGCGCCATACGTTCCCTGGGCGTGTCGGCACCTTGCCGCGAGCGGGTGAGGCGCCCCACGAGGGTGCGTGTGCCACGAGAGTGCCGCACCGCTCCCGCTAGTTGGCCACACGCTCGAAACGCGTGCAGTGCGCGCCCCAGGGCGTCGCGAGTACCTCGAGGCCGATGGCGTGCACTTCACGAACGTGCCGCGGGCATCCTGGAGGTCGGCCAGAGCGTGGACGCGGCTGCCTGGGCGCAACCAGGACCGACCGGGATACCCGGGTGTCTTCGACGCACCGAATTGTCGTGGGTGAAGGAAGTGCCGTGGGTAGGCGAGGATCAGGCGACGTAGAAGATCAAGTGACGTAGGGGGCGGGGGCGGTCGAGGTGTGATGAGGGCATGGGTGTTCGAGGGTGCAACGAGCTGCCGCCGATGGTGACACGTCGAGGACGACACATCGGTAGGACCGCCGGTGGGGCCGCCGCCGGTAGAGGCGCTCCGAGGTCCATCCGCGGAAGGCGGACCGTAGGCCGTCCTGTGCTAGACGGTTAGGCGATCTCGAAGCCGTTCCGTGGCGAGGTCCGCTCGCTCCGTGGAAGGCGCTCCGTGGAAGGCGGTCCGTGGGTCGTCTGTGCGGCAGTCCGTAGGGGGCTGTGGCGATGAAGCAGTCAGTCTGTGGGTCGTTTTCAGTACAAGCTATGGGGCGGGTTCGGAGCATGACTGTGAGAGACGAGCCGGGGGACAGTTTGTGACGGCTGTCCAGGGAAGGAGCAAGAGCCATTCGGGAGCGGTCCGTACACGGAAGCAGCCAGCAGGCCCCGGCAGTCGGAAACAAGCTGTGGACATGGTCTGTGGAGTCGGCTGCCGCACCCGGTCGTACGAGGTTCGTCCGACCGTACAAGATCAGCCGCACGGCACGACGGAAGGTCAGGCGATGGCGCGGTGGGCTATTTCTCGGGCGGCGTCCATGTAGGCCATGGCGCCGCTGGAGCCGGGGTCGTACGTCATGACCGACTGACCGTAGCTGGGCGCCTCCGAGAGGCGGACGCTGCGTGGGATGACCGTGCTGAGGACAGTTTCTCCGAAGTGTGCGCGGACCTCGTCGGCGACCTGGGACGCAAGCCGGGTGCGGCCGTCGTACATGGTGAGGACGATCGTCGACAGGCTGAGTGTGGGGTTCAGGTGCGCCTTGATGAGGTCGACGTTCCTAAGGAGCTGGCCCAGGCCCTCCAGCGCGTAGTACTCGCACTGGATGGGGATCATGACCTCCTCGGCGGCGACCAGGGCGTTGACGGTCAGGAGGCCGAGCGACGGCGGGCAGTCGATGATGATGTAGTCGAGCTCGATCGCGTCGAAGGCCGACAGCGCTCGCCGGAGGCGGGCTTCCCGGGCGACGAGTGAGACGAGCTCGATCTCGGCGCCGGCGAGGTCGATGGTGGCGGGCGCGCAGTAAAGGCCCGGCATCTCCGGCACTTCCTTGACGATGTCGGCCATCGGCAGGTCGTCGACGAGCACCTGATAGACGTCCGGAACATCGCCACGGTGCTCGGTGGCCAGCGCCGTCGAGGCGTTGCCCTGGGGGTCGAGGTCGACGACGAGTACGCGCTGACCGTGCATGGAGAGTGCGGCGGCGATGTTGACCGAGGTGGTGGTCTTGCCGACGCCGCCCTTCTGGTTCGCCACCGCGATCACCCGGCACTTGGGCGGCCTGGGCCAGGCGCCGTCGCCTCCCCCGGGCGCTTCGCCTGACTGGGCGGCGGCCGTTTGGGTGGCAGATGTTTCACGTGAAACCACTGAGCTGAGCGCCTCTCGTACCAACGGCGAATCACCGGGGTTTAGGGGGGTCTGGGTCACGTTGGCCATCCTTTCAACCAGTGGCAGGCCAGTGCCAGGAATTGGCTGTCGCGACACGCCTATTTCGGGCCAGCCAACCCCGCTGGGACTCTCGGACAGAGGGCTGTCCGGCCAGCCAAGACCGCTTGACGCGATTGGCATGACCGTCACCTCCTTTGTCGCCGCCTACCGGACTCCGGCGCACGACCCGCTACCACCCGAACCAATGTTGCAGGCGGCTCGACCTTACCGCGCCCGACGGTTACAAGCTCGGCCGTCCTCGCCCCACAGGCCCGCAATTGGGGCTCCGCCTCGGCAAGTTCTTCTGCGGCGCGCTCCCCCTTCATGGCAATCAGCTCTCCGCCTTCGCGAAGGAGCGGCATGGCCCACTTCAGCAGCCGGTCAAGTGGCGCGACCGCGCGGGCGCTGGCGACGTCGAACTCACGTTTGCCTGCCAATTCTTCCGCCCGGCCGCGCAACACCTCGACGTTGTCCAGTTTGAGCACGTTGACGCACTCCTCCAGGAAGACGGTACGGCGAAGCAGCGGCTCCAGCAGGGTCACCGTGATGTCCGGCCGGACGATCGCCAGCACGAGGCCCGGCAAGCCGGCGCCCGAGCCGATGTCGACCAGTCGCACCTCCTGCGGGACGGCCTCGGCCACGACGGCGCAGTTGAGCAGGTGGCGATCCCAGATCCGTGAGACCTCGCGCGGGCCCAGCAGCCCGCGTACCACCCCGGGGCCGGCCAGGAGCTCGGCGAACGCCTGTGCGCGGTCCCAGGCATCGCCCGTGAAGACGTCTCGCGCCACAGCGGGCGGAGACGGCAGCTCACGCGCTTCGTCGGGCGGAGGCGGCAGCTCATCGGTCACTGGTTGGTGGCCCTTCCTTGGGGGTTGTGGGCGGGCGGCGCGCCGGGCGGTGGTCTCTACCCAAGGCTAGGCGTGCGATCACTTTGGAAGACTAGCGGGGCAGCCTGAATGAGGTTCGCGCGCCACACTCAGCACACTCTGCGGCTCGAGTTCCAACTTGTACGGGGGTGCCCGACCCGCCAAAAGACCGCACGTGATGGGAGCGCTCCAAAGCAGCACCCCCATACACGGACCGGCCGCCATCCCCCGAGTGCGGGGACGGCGGCCGGTCAGCGAGCGTACGCGCGAAAGAAGGCGGGTCAGGCCGGAAGTACCACCACGTACCGGTGCGGTTCCTCCCCCTCGGACTCGCTCCGGAGCCCGGCGGCCGCCACCGCGTCGTGGACGATCTTGCGCTCGAAGGGGGTCATGGCGTGCAGCGCCTTGGGCTCCCCCTTCTCCTTGACCTCGTTGGCGATCTCGGTGCCGAGCTTGGTGAGCTCGGTGCGCCGCCGCTCCCGGTAGCCGGCGACGTCGAGCATCAGCCGGGACCGCTCCCCCGTCTGCCGGTGGACGGCCAGGCGGGTCAGCTCCTGGAGCGCCTCCAGAACCTCGCCCTCGGGCCCGACAAGGCCGCTGCCCTTGACGCCGACGACCGAGACCATCGCGCGGTCGCCTTCGACGTCCATGTCGATGTCGCCGTCGATGTCGGCGATATCCAGGAGGCCTTCGACGTAATCTGCCGCGATCTCGCCTTCCTGCTCGAGCGCGTTGAGATCAGGAGTCTTCTCCTGCTCGGCCTCGGTCATGGCCGGCCTCTCCTTCGTGTTCACGACTTCTTGCTGCCGGTGCGCTTGCTGCGGGACTGGCGACTGGGCTGCTGCCGAATGATCTTAGGCTCCGGCGGCGCGGGAGGCACGTCCTCTTCCGGAGTGGCGGTCGTCTTGCGGAATTTGGCGAGCAGGCCGGCCTTCGGCTCAATCGGCACCGGGTTGCCCTTGGCGTCGAACTGCGGCATCGGGTGCCGGCTGTAGAACCAGTGCTGCTGGCCGAGCGTCCACAAGTTCGTGGTGACCCAGTACATGATCAGGCCCAGCGGGAAGTTGAGGCTGAAGAAGGCGAACAGCGGAGAGATGTACATCAGGATCTTCTGCTGCTGCGCCATGGGGTTGTCCGGCATCTGGGCCATGGAGCGCGTGACGCTCTGCCGGACGGTGAGGAACGTGGTCAGCGAGCTGATCGCCACGAACACACCCAGCACGATCTTCGTCGTGACGACGGTGGCCCCGAAGCCTTCGACCTGGGCCTGCGACATCCAGAAGCTGGCCGGGAGCGGCGCGCCGAAGATGTGCGCGGATCGGGCGCTGTCGACGAGCTGCTGCGTCATGCCGTAGACCGGGCGGCCGTCGGCCATGGCCCGCAGCACGGTGAACATCGAGATGAAGATGGGGAACTGCGCGACCACCGGCAGACAGCCACCGAGCGGATTGGCGCCCGCTCCCTGGTAGACCGCCATGACTTCCTGGTTCATGCGCTGTTTGTCGTTCTTATAGCGCTTGCGGAGCTCCGCCACCTTGGGGGCGAGTTCCTGCATCTTGCGCGACGAGCGCATCTGCTTCAGGAAGAGCGGGAAGATCAGGACCCGCATGAACACGGTCAGCGTGATGATGGTCAGGGCCCATGTCAGCCCGCTGTCCGGGTTGAGGAATGTGCTGTATCCCTGATGGATCCAGATGATGACATGGGCTACGGCTTCATAGAGCCAGCTCAGCCAGGACAGCTCCACCGAGCTATCTCCCTTGCGTTTCGTGGGACCGAACCGGGCGTGGGGGCACCGGGTCTATACCTCCGGGATGGAATGGGTGGCACCGCCCGATGCGCCGGACAGTCAGCCATGTGCCGCGCAATGCACCATGTACGGCTATCGCTTCGAGCCCGTAAGCACTGCACGACGGATAGAAACGACAGCGCGGACCGAGCATCGGACCGATGAAGGCCCGGTAGAACCGGATCGGGATGATCAACGCCCGAGCGGCGAGGCTCGGCATCCCTTGCGGCTGCTCGGTCATCTGTGTCCATCCATCGCGGACTCTCGCCGCCTGAGCAAACGATCCAACGCGAGATCGAGCTCGGCGGCTAGGTGCTCGTATCGCGCTGACGCGGCCGGTGGATTGGCGCGTACCACCAGCAGGCTACCTCGCGGGAGCCGGTCGAGACGGTCCCGCATCAGGTGTCGGAGCCGTCGCTTGACCTTGTTCCTGACGGTGGCGCCGCCGACGGCTCGGCTCACCACGAAACCAACCAGAGGCGTCGAATCCCCAGAAATGCCGAGATGCACTACAAGAGTAGGACGGCCCGCGCGCTTGCCACGCTTGACGGCCGCCTCGAACTCCTCCCCGCGTCGCATGCGGGAATGACGGGAAAGCACCATATACGCCTATCGCCCGCCGGCGGACTTCACCGGCGGGCGGACTATCGGACGCGAGTCGATCAGGCCGACAGCGTTTCGCGGCCCTTACGGCGGCGAGCGGCCAGGATGGCGCGACCGGCCCGGGTGCGCATCCGCAGCCGGAAGCCGTGGGTCTTCGCGCGGCGACGGTTGTTCGGCTGGAAAGTACGCTTGCTCACGGGTGGGCTCCAGGCTTGAAGGTGCGCCGCAAGGGCGCTGATACACACATGGCTGGCTTGCCAAGAGAGCGAGGGCACGCGAAATAGCCGTCGCGTGACAAGCCGACCATGGCACGTTACGGGGCAAGCAGGCCTCAGGTCAAACTGGCGACCGGCCCCAACGAGTTATCCACTTATCCACATGCGGGTTTTCCACCGCCACGGCCACGTCCACAGTATGTGGGTCCAGGTACCACTAGGCTGTGGACAACGCTTGAACACAGCTGTGCACAGGGCTAGTGTCGGCCCTTCCAGAGCCGCTCAAGGCCTGTGCACAACCTGTGGATCTCCTGTGGATGATCTGGGTGTCCAGCACGGGCACCAGGCTGTGGACGAAGGCGCCGGCGGCCCCGCGGGGCGGGAGCTCCATGTGGATAACCGACTGCGGTGGACAACCGGCGACGGCGCACCGACAACCAAGACGTACGTGCGCGAATCAACCAGCAGCTCGATCAGCAACAGACCGCGGCGGACCGATGGCCGGAGCGGACAAGCGGTAGACGATCGATCGCGGGGGGCCGCGAGAGGAAGGAGGGGTACCGCACATGAACAGTGTCGACCTTGGCACGGTATGGGCGAGGGCCCTGAGCAACTTCCTCAACGAGAACGTCCCCATACAGCAGCGCACCTGGCTGTCCATGGTGCGCCCGATCGCCCTGGCCAACGACACGATCGTGCTGGGCGTCCCCAACGACTTCCTGAAGGACCTCATCGAGGGCAAGCTGCGCGATCTCGTGGCCCACGCGCTCTCCCAGGAGCTCGGCCGGGCCATGCGCCTGGCCGTGATGATCGACACGACGGCCCCAGAGCAGCCGATGCCGGACCTTCATCCACAGCCTGTGGCTCAAAATTATCCCCAGGGCCCGGACCACCAGCCACGTTATGCACAGCCCCCATCGGTGCAGCACTACCAGGCTTCCGAGCCTCCGCAGTTCTATTCTCCACAGCCGGACGCGGCCCAGATATCCACCGAATATCCACAGCCCACGTTCTCTTTTGAACAGGCACAGTCCCCTGTGGAGAAACTGCCGGAGCCGACGCAGAACCGCTGGGAAGCGAAGAGCAACAAGCCCAGCGAACCCGCCCGGCTCAACCAGAAGTACACCTTCGAGACATTCGTCATCGGGGCCAGCAACCGATTCGCCCACGCGGCCGCGGTGGCTGTAGCCGAATCCCCCGCAAAGGCGTACAACCCACTCTTCATTTACGGTGACTCCGGGCTGGGGAAGACCCACCTCCTGCACGCGATCGGGCATTACGCCCAGAGCCTGTACGACGGCGCGCGGGTGAGGTACGTGAGCTCGGAGGAGTTCACCAACGACTTCATCAACAGCATCCGCGACCACAAGGCCGACGGCTTCCGCGGCCGCTACCGGGCGATCGACATCCTGCTCGTGGACGACATCCAGTTCCTGGAGGGCAAGGAGCAGACGCAGGAGGAGTTCTTCCACACGTTCAACACCCTGCACAACGCCAACAAGCAGATCGTGATCTCCAGCGACCGGGCGCCGAAGCAGCTGATCACGCTGGAGGACCGGCTGCGCAACCGGTTCGAGTGGGGCCTGATCACCGACGTCCAGCCCCCTGAGCTGGAGACTCGCATCGCGATCCTCAGGAAGAAGGCCATCCAGGAGGGCCTGGCCGCGCCGCCCGAGGTCCTGGAGTACATCGCCAGCCGCATCTCCACCAACATCCGCGAGCTGGAGGGCGCCCTGATCAGGGTGACCGCGTTCGCCAGCCTCAACAGGCAGGGTGTGGACCTCCAGCTGGCCGAGGTGGTGCTGAAGGACCTGATCACCTCGGACGGGGCGGGTGAGATCACGATCGCCACGATCATGGCCAAGACCGCTGAATACTTCGGCATCAGCATCGACGACCTGTGCGGCAGCTCGCGCAGCAGGGCGCTCGTCAACGCCCGGCAGATCGCCATGTACCTCGTTCGGGAGCTGACGGAGCTGTCCCTGCCGAAGATCGGGCAGCAGTTCGGTGGCCGCGATCACACGACCGTCATGCACGCCGAGCGCAAGATCCGTTCGCTCATCGCGGAGCGCAGGTCGATGTACAACCAGGTCAACGAGCTAACAATGCGCATCAAACAGACGTCGCGCGGAGCCTGACCGTTATGCACAGCCTGTGGATAACACTGTGGATCAGGGGAAACGCCGGAACGCGGCGGCCGTACGTCCTATCTTCGCCAGAAAAATCCCGCGCAGAGCCTGGGGATAAATCTGGGGACATCCTGAGGACAACTTGGGGACAACCTGTTGATGACTTGTGGACGGCCTGTGCACAGTCTCTGGAGGGTCCTCAGCGAGGCCGTTTACCCCGTGGACAACCTGTGGAAACCTCGTGGATAACCGGTGGATGAACGCACCATGATCTGGGGACGAGCTGTGGGCAACGAACGTTCATCCCCAGGCGGCGAAGTTACCCCCAGGCTCCACCCACATCCTCAGTGGATGACGCCACGCACATTGACCTGGGGAAACACTGGTTGTCCACACTATCCACACCCCCTAGTGTGAAGACCACCTATCTCTCTTACTAAGAAACTCAAGACCCATAGAGGGGTTCTCCCGGAACTCAGGTGCGGGAGAGGCGACACTTGAATCAACGACGAAATCAGGAGGCTGATGACCGTGATGTTCCGAATCGAGCGAGACGTCCTCGCTGAGGCGGTGGCATGGACGGCACGCAGCCTCCCCGCGCGGCCGTCGGTGCCCGTCCTCGCCGGAATGCGCATGGAGGTCACCGAGGACCAGCAGCTGAAGCTGTCGGGCTTCGACTACGAGGTCTCCGCCGAGGTGACGCTCGAACTCCACACGGGTGAGGCCGGCGTCGCCCTGGTCTCCGGCAAGCTGCTCGCCGAGATCACCCGCGCGCTTCCCGCACAGCCTGTGGACTTCGTCGTGGAGGGGGCCAAGGCGGTCGTCACTTGTGGCAGCGCCCGGTTCACCCTGTTGACCATGCCTGTGGAGGACTACCCGTCGCTCCCGGCCATGCCGCCGGCCGCCGGCCGGGTGGGCAGCGACGTCTTCGCCTCCGCCGTCGGCCAGGTCGCCGTCGCCGCCGGCCGGGACGACACGCTGCCCATGCTCACCGGCGTACGGATGGAGATCGAGGGCGACACCGTCACCCTCGCCGCGACCGACCGCTACCGCCTGGCCGTACGCGAGCTGAAATGGCAGCCGGACCAGCCCGACTTCGCGGCGATCGCGATGATCCCCGGCAAGACGCTCGCCGACTCGGCCAAGGCGCTCGGCGCGACCGGCGCCGAGGTGGAGATCGCGCTCAGCGCGGCGGGCGGCACCGGAGAGGGCATGATCGGCTTCTCCAGCGCCGGACGGCGGACCACCACGCGGCTGCTCGACCCGGAGTTCCCCAAGTACCGTTCGCTGCTGCCGACGGAGTTCTCGGCGCGCGCCGACTTGTCCACAGCCTCGTTCGTCGAGGCGGTCAAGCGCGTGGCGCTGGTCGCCGAACGCAACACGCCGGTACGCCTGGCGTTCAAGAGCGGCGAGGTCGTGCTGGAGGCGGGCAGCGGCGACGAGGCGCAGGCCGTCGAGGCGCTGCCCGTGGACTACGAGGGCGAGGAGATGAACATCGCCTTCAACCACCAGTTCCTGCTGGAGGGCCTGGGCGCGATCGACTCCGACGTCGCCCGGCTGCAGATGACCACGTCCACCAAACCGGCCATCCTCACCGGCGGCAAGCCTGTGGATGACGGCGGGGTCCCGGACTACCGTTACCTGATCATGCCGATCCGCCTGTCGAGCTGAGAATCCCATCGGGGATTATGGAGCTCTGACTAGGGGAGTTGGTACATCATGCAGATCGGGATGGTCGGACTTGGCAGGATGGGCGGCAACATGGCCGAAAGGCTGCGCCGCGGGGGTCACGAGGTCGTCGGCTACGACCACCATCGGGAGGCCAGCGACGTCGGCAGCCTGAAAGAGCTGGTCGACAGGCTGGAGGCGCCGCGCGCGGTCTGGGTCATGGTCCCGGCCGGCGCGCCCACCCAGCAGACGGTCGACGAGCTCGGCAAGCTCCTCTCCGAGGGTGACGTCGTCATCGACGGCGGTAATTCCCACTATGTGGATGACCAGAAACACGCCGCCGAGCTGGCCGAGAAGGGCATCCGCTTCGTCGACTGCGGCGTGAGCGGTGGCGTCTGGGGCCTGCAGAACGGCTACGCGCTGATGTGCGGCGGCGACGAGAGCGTCGTCCAGCACATGATGCCGATCTTCGAGACGCTCAAGCCGGAAGGCGAGGACGGCTTCGTCCACGCGGGCGCGGTCGGCGCGGGCCACTTCGCCAAGATGGTCCACAACGGCATCGAGTACGGCATGATGCAGTCCTTCGCCGAGGGCTGGGAGCTCCTGGAAGCCTCCGACATCGTCACGGACGTCAAGGGCTGCTTCAGCAGCTGGCGCACCGGCACCGTGATCCGCTCCTGGCTGCTCGACCTGCTGGTTCGGGCGCTCGACAGCGACGAGCACCTCGAGGAGCTGCGCGGTTACGCACAGGACTCCGGCGAGGGCCGGTGGACCGTCCAGGCGGCGGTGGACCACGCCGTGCCGCTGCCGGTGATCACCGCCGCGCTGTACGCCAGGTTCGCCTCGCGCCAGGAGGACCCGCCCGCGATGAAGGTCGTCGCCGCGCTGCGCAACCAGTTCGGCGGCCACGCGATCGCCTCGGCGGAGGGCTCGGTGGGCATGGGCGCCGACTCCCCCGGCGCCGATGTGACGCCGCCCAAGGTCCGGTGATCCCCCACCGGTTTTCCACAGGCGCAAGCCGGTGACCCCAGTGGCGGGCGCGGCGCACTAACCTTCTTGGGGTGCACGTCGCCCACCTGTCGCTGACCGACTTCCGGTCCTACGCATCCGTGGAGCTCGGCCTGGAGCCGGGCGTCACGGCGTTCGTCGGGCCCAACGGCCAGGGCAAGACCAACCTGGTCGAAGCCCTCGGCTACGTCGCGACGCACTCCAGCCACCGGGTGGCCTCCGACGCGCCTCTCGTACGGCAGGGCGCGAGCAGGGCGATCGTGCGCTGCGCCATCCAGCGGGACGACCGCCGGGCGCTGGTCGAGCTGGAGATCAATCCGGGGAAGGCCAACCGCGCGCGGCTCAACCGCTCCCCCGTGTCCAGGCCGCGTGACGTCATCGGCCTGCTGCGCACGGTGCTGTTCGCCCCCGAGGACCTGTCGATGGTCAAGGGCGACCCCTCTGAGCGGCGGCGCTTCCTCGACGAGCTGCTGGTGAGCCGCACTCCGCGGTTCGCCGGCGTACGCGCCGACTACGACCGCGTGCTGAAGCAGCGAGGGGCGCTGCTCCGTGCGGCCTCGCAGGCCCGCAGAGGGGCCAGGAGCGCCCGAAGGGCCGAGAGTGACACCGGATTCTCGGCGGCGGGCGCCGGAGACGTCCTGAGCACTCTGGAGGTCTGGGACGCGCATCTGGCGCGGCACGGGGCGGAGCTCCTTCAGGCGCGGCTCGATCTCATCGACGCGCTGCGCCCGCTGGTCGCCGGAGCCTATGCAGCGCTCGCCCCCACGAGCGCCCCCGCGACCCTGGCCTATCGCAGCACTTTGTCCACAGGCAGCGACGCGGCTGAGGACGAAATCCCCGGTGAGACGGGATCTTCCGATACACAGACGTTATCCACAGACTTGGGGAAAACCCTTGAACAACGGCTCCGCGAGCGGCTATTGGAGGTCCGCGCGGCAGAGCTGGAGCGGGGTGTCACGCTCGTCGGCCCGCACCGCGACGACCTGATCCTCGGCCTCGGCGAGCTGCCCGCGCGCGGCTACGCCAGCCACGGGGAGTCGTGGTCGTTCGCCCTGGCGCTGCGCCTTGCCGCCTACGACCTGCTCCGCGCCGACGGCGGCGACCCGGTGCTGATACTCGACGACGTCTTCGCCGAGCTCGACAGCCAGCGCAGACGCCGTCTGTCCGAGATCGTCGCCCCCGCCGAGCAGGTGCTCATCACCGCGGCGGTGGCCGACGACGTGCCCGCCGAGCTGATCGGGTCCAGGTTCGACGTCGCCGAGGGGAGCGTGACGCGTGTCCGTTGAAGACAACCCCACCACCAGGGGCGCCGCGATGGCCAGGGAGAAGCTCGCCCAGGCCAAGGCCGACGCCGCCAAGCGCGGCCAACTCCCCCGCCGCGAGCCCAGGCGCAAGGCGGGCCCGCGCAGGGACGCCGGCGATCCACAGCTTTTCGGACGCGCGATCATGGACCTGCTCGCCGAGCGGGGCTGGGAGCGGTCGGCGGCCGTCGGCGGGGTGTTCGGCCGGTGGCCCGACATCGTCGGTCCCGATCTGGCCGCACACACCAAACCGGACTCGTTCGAGGACGGAGAGGTGCTGATCATCGCCGACTCCACTGCGTGGGCGACCCAGGTGCGCCTGCTCGCGCGCACTCTCGTACGCCGGCTCAACGAGGAGCTCGGGCACGGGACGGTCACGAAGGTCAAGGTCAGAGGCCCGCAGAACGCACCGCGCACGTCCGGTGGCCTCAGAGTGACCGGCAGCAAGGGTCCCGGCGACACGTACGGCTGAGCCATATCGGCGAGAAAACCCATCAGAGAGCCGCAGACGCGATGACCCCCATTCCTGTGGGGGGATGCTTGAAGCGGGGGAAATCGAGCGACAGGCCGTTACAGGCGCGTTCAATGCCACCTTGGGCCCTCAGAGCCGGTAGAATGAAACTGGATTCCGGACACGTCCGTTTGCGTGTCACCCCCGGCACGTATACGGCGCCGATTCCCCCGGGTGACCATCGCAGCGGGGCACTCACGACGGTGACGGGCACGGCAGGGGCAGCTAGCTTGGCAAGTGTCGCCTCCCCAGCCGCGTGTCCGCGGCAGGAGGATTTGGCACTTGTCCTACGACGCTAGCTCAATCACCGTACTCGAAGGGCTTGAGGCGGTTCGCAAGCGCCCGGGTATGTATATCGGCTCGACCGGTGAGCGCGGTCTGCACCACCTGGTCTACGAGATCGTCGACAACGCGGTGGACGAGGCCCTCGCGGGCCACGCCGACCTCATCGACGTCACACTGCTCGCCGACAACGGCGTGCGGGTCATCGACAACGGCCGTGGCATCCCGACCGGTATCCACCCGGTCGAGAAGCGTTCCGCCGTCGAGGTCGTACTGACGACCCTGCACGCCGGCGGCAAGTTCGACAGCAAGTCGTACGCCGTCTCCGGCGGCCTGCACGGTGTCGGCTCGGCCGTCGTCAACGCGCTGTCCACCGCCTTGGAGGTGGAGGTCAAGCAGAACGGCCACATCTGGCGGCAGCGCTACGAGCACTCCAAGCCGACCGCGCCCCTGGCGATGGACGGGGAGACCACCGAGACCGGCACCACGATCACGTTCTGGGCCGACGAGGACATCTTCGAGACCACCACCTGGAACTTCGAGACGCTCTCGCGTCGCTTCCAGGAGATGGCCTTCCTCAACAAGGGCCTCACGATCGTCCTGCGCGACGAGCGTCCCGACCACGTCAACGGCGAGTCCGTGAAGGTCGAATACTGCTACCAGGGCGGTCTGTCCGACTTCGTGACGCACCTCAACTCCAAGAAGGAGGCCGCGCACGCGTCGGTCATCGACTTCGAGGAGCATGGCGAGGGCGTCTCCGTCGAAATCGCCATGCAGTGGAACAACTCCTACAGCGAGTCCGTCTACACCTTCGCCAACACCATCAACACGGCGGAGGGCGGCACCCACGAAGAGGGCTTCCGCGCCGCGCTGACGTCGATCGTCAACCGATACGCGCGCGAGCAGAAGTTCCTCAAGGAGGGCAAGGACGACAACCTCTCCGGTGAGGACGTCCGCGAGGGCCTGACCGCGATCGTCTCGATCAAGCTGGCCGACCCGCAGTTCGAGGGGCAGACCAAGACGAAGCTCGGCAACACCGAGGCCAAGTCGTTCGTCCAGAAGGCCTGCAACGACCATCTGCGCGCCTGGTTCGAGCGCAACCCCGGCGAGGCCAAGGACATCATCAACAAGTCGCTGCAGGCCGCCAGGGCCCGCATCGCGGCTCGCCAGGCGCGCGACCTGACGCGGCGCAAGTCGCTGTTGGAGTCGGGCAGCGGCCTGCCGGGCAAGCTGGCCGACTGCCAGTGGAACGACCCGGACAAGTGCGAGCTGTTCATCGTCGAGGGCAACTCGGCCGGCGGCTCGGCCAAGGGCGGCCGCGACTCCCGGTTCCAGGCCATCCTGCCGATCCGTGGCAAGATCCTCAACGTCGAGAAGGCCCGGGTCGACAAGGTCCTGCAGAACACCGAGGTCCTGTCGTTGATCACGGCCATGGGCACCGGCGTGCACGACGAGTTCGACATCAGCAAGCTGCGCTACAACAAGCTGATCCTGATGGCCGACGCCGACGTCGACGGCCAGCACATCACCACGCTGCTGCTGACCCTGCTGTTCAGGTTCATGCGCCCGCTGATCGAGGGCGGTCACGTCTACCTGTCGCAGCCGCCCCTGTACAAGATCAAGTGGGACCGCAAGGGCGACGACGCTTCCTACGCCTACTCCGACCGCGAGCGCGACGCGATCATCGAGGACGGCATCAGCCGCGGCAAGCGCGACCCCCGCGCCCACGACGGCGTCCAGCGGTTCAAGGGTCTCGGCGAGATGAACGCCAACCAGCTGTGGGAAACCACCATGAACCCTGACAGTCGCATCCTCCTGCAGGCCACGCTCGACGACGCCGCCCAGGCCGACGAGATGTTCAGCGTGCTCATGGGTGAGGACGTCGAGGCGCGCAGGGCCTTCATCATCCGCAACGCGCGAGATGTCCGTTTCCTAGACGTGTAGCGCTCGGCCGTACAGTAGAAAAGGATCTTTACACGTGACGGAAGTGAACACTCCGCCTCCACCGTCTTCGGACCGCATCGAACCGGTCGACATCCAGACCGAGATGCAGCGCAGCTACATGGACTACGCGATGTCGGTCATCGTCTCGCGTGCCCTGCCGGACGTGCGTGACGGTCTCAAGCCGGTGCACCGCCGCGTGCTCTACGCGATGTACGACGGCGGCTACCGCCCCGACCGCGGTTACTTCAAGTGCTCGCGCGTCGTCGGTGACGTCATGGGTTCCTACCACCCCCACGGCGACACCTCGATCTATGACGCCCTCGTCCGGCTGGCGCAGCCTTGGTCGCTGCGCCACCCGCTGGTCGACGGGCAGGGCAACTTCGGCTCTCCGGGCAACGACGCGCCCGCGGCGATGCGCTACACCGAGTGCAAGCTCGCGCCCATCGCCATGGAGATGCTGCGCGACATCGACAAGGACACCGTCGACTTCCAGCCCAACTACGACGGCCGCTCGCAGGAGCCCGTCGTACTCCCGGCGCGTTTCCCCAACCTGCTGGTCAACGGCTCGGGTGGCATCGCGGTCGGCATGGCGACCAACATCCCGCCGCACAACCTGCGCGAGGTGGCCGAGGCCGTCAAGTGGTCGCTGGAAAACCCCGAGGCCACCGACGAGGAGCTGCTCGAGGCGGCCATCGCCCGGGTGAAGGGCCCCGACTTCCCGACCAAGGCCCTGATCGTCGGCCGTCGGGGCATCGAGGACGCCTACCGCACCGGCCGTGGCTCGATCACCATGCGAGCCGTCGTCGAGGTCGAGGAGGACAACAAGGGCCGCCAAGCCCTCGTCATCACCGAACTCCCCTACCAGGTCAACCCGGACAACCTCTCCTACAAGATCGCTGAGCTGGTCAAGCAGGGCAAGGTCACCGGCATCGCCGACGTACGCGAGGAGTCGTCGTCGCGGGTCGGCCAGCGGCTGGTCATCGTGCTCAAGCGCGACGCCGTCGCCAAGGTCGTCCTGAACAACCTGTACAAGCACACCCAGCTCCAGGACACCTTCGGCGCCAACATGCTGGCCCTGGTCGACGGGGTGCCGCGTACGCTGCGGCTCGACCAGTTCATCACGTACTACGTGGCGCACCAGATCGAGGTCATCGTCCGCCGGACGCGCTACCTCCTGCGCAAGGCCGAGGAGCGGGCCCACATCCTGCGCGCGCTGCTCAAGGCGCTCGACCGGATGGACGAGGTCATCGCGCTGATCAGGCGCTCGCCGTCGGCCGCGGAGGCCCAGGGCGGCCTGATGACGCTGCTGGACATCGACGAGATCCAGGCCCAGGCCATCCTCGACATGCAGCTGCGCAAGCTCGCCGCGCTGGAGCGCCAGGCGATCCAGGACGAGTACGAATCGCTGATGACGGCGATCGCCGACTACCAGGACATCCTGAGCTCGGAGCCGCGGCAGCGGCAGATCGTCGGTGACGAACTGGCCGAGATCGTCGCCCGCTTCGGCAACGACCGGCAGACCGAGATCGTCGCGTACGACGGCGACATGTCGATCGAAGACCTCATCGCCGAGGAAGAGATCGTCGTCACCATCACCCGCGGTGGCTACGCCAAGCGCACCCGTACCGACCTTTACCGGGCGCAGAAGCGCGGCGGCAAGGGCGTCAGGGGCGCGCAACTGCGCCAGGACGACATCGTCGACCACTTCTTCGTCACGACGACCCACCATTGGTTGCTGTTCTTCACGAACAAAGGCCGCGTTTACCGCGTCAAAGCGTACGAACTGCCCGACGCCGCGCGTGACGCGCGGGGCATGCACCTGGCGAACCTGCTGGCAATGCAGCCCGACGAGACCGTTATGGAGGTCCTCGACCTGCGTGACTACGACGTCGCCCCCTACCTCGTCCTGGCCACCCGCAGCGGCCTGGTGAAGAAGACCCGCCTGTCCGAGTACGACTCCCCCAGGTCCGGCGGTCTGATCGCGATCAACATCCGCGACGACGACGAGGTCATCGGGGCCCGCCTGGTCTCCGAGGAGGACGATCTCCTGCTCGTCTCCAAGGGCGCGCAGTCCGTCCGGTTCACCGCCTCCGACGAGGCGCTGCGCCCGATGGGCCGGGCGACGAGCGGCGTTATCGGCATGAGGTTCCTGGAGGGTGACGAACTTCTCGCCATGAATAGAATTGCCGATGGTCAACATGTGCTTATCGCGACCAAGGCTGGGTACGCAAAGCGGACACCCGTCGAGCAGTATCCAGTTCAAGGACGTGGCGGTAGGGGCGTGCTGACTGCGAAAATCGTCAGTTCCCGTGGCAAGCTGGTCGGAGCAGTCATGGTCAACCCAGAGGATGAGGTCTTCGCGATCACGTCCGCCGGCGGGGTGATCCGGACGAGTGCCGGCGAGATCAAGCAGTCCGGCCGCCAGACCATGGGAGTGCGTTTGATGAATCTCGCTGAAGGCGACAGCGTGGTGGCCCTCGCCCGGAACGCCGAGTCGATGGAGACTTCGGTGGAGAGTGAGGAAGACGGGGGAGGAGAGTAGGTCATGAGCGCCCAGGGTGGCTCCGCCAGGACCAAGGCGGCCCGGGACAACGGCCAGCAGCCGAAGAAGCCCAACGAAACCGAGATCCTCGACGCGGTCGACGAGAAGGCCACGCCTCCGCAAGGAGTCACGCCTCCACCGGGACCCGCGCCTTCACAGGGGCCTTCGCAAGGTGCTGCGCCTTCACAGGGCGCGGCGCCGATCACGGGTCCGCCAGGGGGGGAGCCGCAGTCGGAGGGCAACGAGACGGTCCGACTCCGTCCGTCGCTCACCTCCGAGGCCCCTCCGCTTGTCGAGATGCCTAAGAAGAAGTCCTCCAACTCCGCGGGGGCCCGTCTTCCCCGTAAGGCCCATTTGGTCCTGCGTCGCGTCGAGCCGTGGTCGGCCATGAAGTTCAGCTTCGTGGTCTCCCTCGTCTGTTTCGTGGTGCTTTTCGTGGCAGTGGCCGTGCTGTACGGCGTGCTGTCCGGCTTGGGGGTGTTTGACTCCCTTGTGGACTTGGTCAACCAGCTCGGCAAGGGGGAGCAGGGGCAGAACTCGATCCCGATCGACATCGCCTCCTGGTTCGAGCCGGTCCGCATCCTCGGTTACACCGCCCTCATCGGCGCGGTGAACGTGGTGCTCATCACGGCGCTGTCCACGCTGGGGGCGGTCATCTACAACGTCGCCTCCGATCTGGTGGGCGGCGTCGAGGTGACGTTCAGCGAGGCCGAGTAGCTTTCCGGGTTATGGCTTTTGAGCTCGCGCCGCCGCCGATCTTTCGGCGGGCGGCGCGAGCAACGCGGGAGAGGCGGTAAGCTTTTCCTCGTCCGAACAACCGGTTCGCCTTCCCTCGTGGGGATGCGATACCGTTCGTTGTGCGCGGGGCTATAGCTCAGACGGTTAGAGCGCTTCCCTGATAAGGAAGAGGTCCCAGGTTCAAGTCCTGGTAGCCCCACCAGCAGAAAGCCCCGAAGCGATCAAGTTTCGGGGCTTCTTTGGTGCAACGGCCCTACTTGAACAGGTCGTTGACCGAGATGCCGTCATGGCCGAGGATCTCCTCGCGCATCGCTCGCTTGAGTGCCGCGCTGAGGACGTTCTGCATGACGTGCACCGTCCCGATCGCGAGCGTGCCGATCAGGAAGGTCTGTACGTCGGCGACACCTTCCAAGCCCGGTTGGCGACCGGGACGCCCTGTCGTGACTTGGACTTCAGCCCATCGATTTCGTCGAGAGGGTCTTGGTCGTCACGCGGGCCTCGTCTCCGGCTGGGACGGGCTTCCAGGCGTAGCGGTGCGGGTCTGGTGGCTGGTCGCTGATGTCCGGTTTGGCGCCCTTGGGCTGGACCCCCTAGCGCAGTCAGTTGGGCACGCGGGCCGGGCGCTGCTACGCGGTCTCGCTGGACGGTTACCGCCGTTCGAGCCCGCCGCTGGATACGTCCCACCTCACACCTTTGCGCCGCACACCGCCCGGGTGGCCGCGCCGTTACAAGTCAGACGGCCGGTGTCGGACCCGCAAGCTAGCCGGTTCATCACCGAGCCAGGGCAATGGCCGGTGGAGGCAGGCACGCACCATCTGCACAATGGTCGCCATGGACGAGAACATAGCGGACGAAGCGTGGTGGAGGCGGCAAGCTGCCGCACAAGGGGAATGGTGGAAGAAACGGGCTGCAGCACATCAGGAGGAGACCCTCCGGCAGAACAACCTGATGTACGCCGGCTTGATCGGTATCGGAGTCGTCTTGGTGCAGCCGTTCCTGACCCCGGGAGCCGCTTCTCTTGATCTGTCCGCCCAGATCTGCGTGGTCGCCTTCTCCTTGGCCATCCCGCTCTTGTCAGCTCTTATCATGTTGAACCAGCATGAAACCTATCGTCGACGCGTGACGAGTTCCGTTCTCGTGCTGGTGGCGCAGCAGGCTGCGCTCGGGCTCGGGTACGTCGGGGTGGTCGCCGGTTTCTGGCACATCATGACGATCGCCGGGATCGCGATCCTGGTTGGCACGATCTTGGGTGTGGCCGTTCACTCCGTGGGTTATGTGCGGGTGGAGGAAGACGACGCCCAAGCCACACCAGGTGCGGAGCAACCACCCCAACTGTAAATCCGCTGACGTGCACGGCCGGACTGAGATCGTCCGCCGAATCATGACGCGGTCGAGTGCATCACCCCAGTCGCCGGCCCGGCATCCCGGCCCTGCGCCTGCCGGCGCGTGCCGGGCGTGCGGACTGGGGGGCGGTCCCGACGCGCGCGGGACTCCGGGCTGTCGCCGCACGCACGTCAGTCAGTTACGCCGGGCGCCGACAAGGTCGGCCAAAATTTCGATGTACGTGTATTCGTCGTCCGACGTATCCGCGTTGAACAGCGCGATGATGAGGCCCTGCTCAACCAGGGCACAGCCAACGCCGTCACTGTCTCTTTCGTTCAGACCCCTGACCACGAACTGTGGGACTGTATATGTCAACAGGTTCTCGTTGTACGACAACTCGTACGCGACGCCTTCAAGGTAGAGATAGTTGTCCTTCCACAGGAGGGTAACGTCATTGACCGCGCTAACGATCGCTTTAAACTCCTCGGGCGCTGGACACTGAAATCATTGGGACTAACGGCCTCCGTCTAGTCCGTAGACAGCTATCTTGGTGTACCCGGCGAACTGCACCGCCTGTTCCAGCGCGGTTTGCAAGTCGCTTTTCGACAGGTTCAACCCCTCCCGTGCGAAGATCCTCTTTGCCATCGTCGATCAACATGAGCTTCTGATCAAGGGGTGCTCGCTCGTGGTCCGGGAGTCCGCCCCCGAGCCCCGCGTACCACGAAGAGGGACAGCGCGGCGAGGCCGAAGGCGGTCAGCATGATGACGGCCATGGAGACCGTGCCGTCGCCGAGGAGACCCGACAGGGGAGAGGCGGCCGCGCCGAGGATGAACTGGCTGCCGCCGAGCAGGCCGGAGGCCGCTCCGGGAGCGTCGTGGCCGAGTGACTGGACGACGGTCGTGGTGGCGGGCAGCGCGGTGCCGAGGCCGGCGACGGTGACGAACAGGCAGGCCCAGGTGGCGGCGACGGAACCGCCGGTCGTGACCAGCGACGCGACCAGGGCCGCCGTACCGGTGCCGGCCACGGCCAGTCCTGCGACCAACAGGGTGTCCACCCGGACGCGGGCGGACAGGCGGCCGAAGAGGACGCTTGAGGCCAGCATGCCGAGGGCGTTGGTGGCGAAGACGAGGCTGTACCGCACGGCCGAGAGGCCGTAGACGTTCTGGAAGACGAACGTCGAGCCGGCGATGTAGGTGAAGAGCGCGGCCCCGGTGAAGGACGAGGCGAGCACGTACCCCACGAGGGCGCGCCGCCCGGCGAGCATCGTGATGGCCTTGACCACACCGGTCACCCCGCCCGATCGCCTGCGGTCGGTGGGCAGGCTCTCCGGCACCCAGGCGAGGAGCCCCGCGATCAGCAGGACGCCGAAGCCCGCCAGCGCCGTGAAGACCAGGCGCCAGGAGCCGATGTCGAGGATGGCCCCGCCGAGCACCGGCGCGGCCACCGGGGCCATGAACACGATCGCCGACAGGGTCGCGAAGTGGCGACCCGCCTCCGGGGTGCCGTGGAAGCGGTCGGTGAGCACGGCTCGGGCGACCACCATGCCCGCCGCCCCGGCGACCCCCTGCAGCAGCCGCGCCGCGTCGAAGATCTCGATGCCGGGGGAGACGGCGCAGGCCAGGGACAGCACCGTGAACAGCGCGGCGCCGACCAGCAGGACGCGGCGGCGGCCCACCGCGTCGCTGACCGGGCCCAGGAGGAGTTGCCCCGCGGCGAGCCCGACGAGAAAGGCCGTCAGGGACAGCTGGACCGAGGAGGCCCTGGTGCCGAAGGATCTGGCCAGGCTGGGGAAGCCGGGCACATACATGTCGATGGCCAGCGGAGCGACCGCGGTGAGGGCCGCGAGCACGATGATGAGCCGGCCGGTGCGCTTCTGACCGGTGGCCGGAGCCTGGTTTTGGGACATGGGTGAGCTGCTTTCCGGCCTGCGGCCGCTGGCTCCACTCCGGTACGCCGGTGATCAACGGCGGTGAAGATTATGCATGGTTCGTGCGAAGAATGACACCACTAGTCACGGATAATTCATTCCATTAGCATCGGCCCGACCGCCCACGGACACATCCGTCACGTTCAGGTTGCGAGGGCCTGCCGTACGTATCGCCGGTCTGTGCTTGGCAACCCGACAGCTCTTCCAGCAGGCTCGCTTTTCCCTAGCAGTGGGTTATTCGTTCCACCACGCCCCGCGCCGCGGCATGCCGCGCTGCTTCAGCAAGGAGGACGGTTGCGCACACCCGACATTTACCTGCGCAGTATCGGCGTTCATCTGCCGCCGGTGGTCAGTATCGAGACGGCTGTCGCCGAGGGCCGTTATCCGGCCGATGAGGTGGAGTATTTCCGCCTCGGTGGTGCGGCGGTGGCCGGTGACGTACCGGCTCCGGAGCTCGCGCTCCGTGCGGCCCGGCACGCGTTCGAGCGCTCGGGCGGGATGTCGCCGCGCGAGCTGGATCTCATGCTGTACGCCGACGTCTGGCATCAGGGGCCGGAGGGCTGGCAGCCGCAGTATTACCTGCAGCAGCACCTGGTCGGCGGCGATGCCCTGTCCGTTGAGGTGCGGCAGGGGTGTTGCGGGATGTTCAGCGCGCTGCAGCTCGCCTGCGGCTATCTGCGGCCGGGCGGCACCGCGCTGCTGGTCGGCGCCGACAACCACGGCACTCCGCTGGTCGATCGGTGGCGCATGATCGAGGGCAACGTGGTAGGTGACGCCGGGTGCGCGCTGCTGCTCACCACGGATACGGGCTTCGCGCAGGTGCTGTCGGTCAACGTGGTCGTGCTGCCGGAGGCCGAGTCGGTCAACGACGGCGGCGTGCCGATGTTCCCGCCGGACGCGACCGTGGGGCGGCCGCTGGACTTCGCCGCCCGTCATGGTGCGTTCCGCAAGCGGCTGGTGGCCGGCGACGGTGCCGGCGTCATGCTGGCGATCCAGTCGACGTTGATCGGGCTGGTCGAGCGTACGCTCAAGGAGGCGGGGATCACGCTCGACGAGGTGGCGCGCGTCGCGTTCCCGCACGGGCGCTGGGACAACTTGGAGGAGCGGGCGAGTTGGTTCGGGCTGACCTTGGCCGACACCACCTGGGAGTATGGCGCCGGCATCGGTCACCTCGGGGTCAGTGACCAGTTCGTCGCCCTCGACCACCTGCTGGCCAGCGGGGCGCTGGCTCCCGGCGACTACGTGCTGCTCGTCGGGGTGGGTGCCGGCAAGACCTTGGCCTGCGCCGTTCTGCGGATCCTCGACCTCCCCGGGGAGTACGCCTCCGACGGGCCCGGCTGAGCAGCCGATCGAGTTCGGCCTGCGCGGGAGGCGGCGGACATGTTCGGCGGTCGAAGTACGCCATCCGGGTCATCCTCACCAACCCGCGTTACACGGGCCATCAGGTGTGAGGACGTCACAATCCGCCGTGCCCCCGGCGTGCTGTTCGTATTGCCGGGGGCTTCGGCGCCGGACGTTGTTCTAGGGGACGTCGACCTCGATTGCGAGGGTGTTTGCCCGAACGTTTGCGTCTCCGCTTTGGGAGCCCCAGTAGCCCATCCGCTTTTCTACGGCAACGGTCACCTTGTAGTGCCCGGGGTATGCGTCGAAGTCCGCTGTGGCGTTGACGTTGTTGCCGTGCAGGATCTTGGCGGTGTGCGAGCTGAAGGTGGAAAGGCGGGTGGTCTCGTGTTCCCTGTGCAGCTGGAACGTACCCAACACGACGCACGGGTTGCTTCTTGTGCAGTCGGCATACCAGCCCACGCCCCACTTGTACCAGATGTCTGCGCCGAAGTAGGCGTGGACGTACTGGCTGCCGTCGGCGCGCTGCCGCACCTCCACACACATCCGTCCGTTGACCTTCGCCGACTCGTCAGCGGAGTAGAAGGCTCGCGTGCCGCTGCGCGGATCGCAGGTGGCGGCCAGCACGCTCTGGTGCGCCGAGGAGACGGATGCCGAGGCTGGTGTGGGGGCGGCCGCGGCCGTGATGAACGCCAGGGCTGTCAGGCCCGCGGTGATGCCTCGTCTCCGGTTCGGTTGGCGGCGCACACCGCTTGTGGAGGGGGACTGGCGCTGGGGATCTCGCCATTCAGCCAAGCTACTATTTGTAATCATAGGGTTACTATAAGTTACTAAACGGGGTGTGGGCTGGCCGTGGCGCGCCAGGGTGAGTTGCTGGCCACTCGTAAGGTGGCCGAGATGCTCGTCATCATGGCGGGATGGGCGTGCGCTACGACGATGTGATCGGTTCCCTTCGAGCGGCCTACGACGGCAGCGCCAAGCGTCGTGACGGCAGCGGCAAGCAGCCGTGGAAGCTGGCGGAGCGGGCAGCGTTCCTGAGCCGGGTACAGGACAGCGGCGGAAGGCGGCTGTTGGAGGTCGGTGCCGGAACCGGCCAGGACAGCGCATATTTCCAGGACAACGGTCTGGATGTGGTCGCTGTCGATCTGTCGCCTGCGATGGTGGATCTGTGCCGAGAGAAAGGCATTGAAGCCCATGTCAGGGACTTTCTGCATCTCGACTTCGCGCCGGAGTCGTTCGATGCGGTGTACGCGCTGAATTGTCTCCTGCATGTGCCCAATGGCGATCTGCCGACGGTGTTGGACGCTATTCACGCACTTCTACGTCCTGGTGGGCTGGTTTTTCTTGGGGTCTACGGCGGTGGCACCTTGCATGGGGAAGGTCCCTTTGAGGGGGATGACCACGAGCCTCCCCGGTTCTTCGCCTTCCGCACCGATGAGGAGCTTCAAGAGTTCGCGAGTCGTTCCTTCGAGATCGTGGACTTCCACGGCGTAGGGTCGGATGAACTCAGATTTCAGTCGCTGACGTTGCGTCCTCGCGTGCACGAGCGCTGCCCCGAAGCGCCTACCGTATGGGCATGCGCCTGACCGCCTTCACCGACATCTCGCTACGTGTCGTGATGCGGCTGGCTGTGGCGCGCCAGGATGAGCTGCTGACCACCCGTAAGGTGGCCGAGATGCTCGTCGTGCCGTACACCCACGCGGCCAAGGCCGTGGCGCGACTGAGTGAGCTGGGCCTCGTGGAGACCCGCCGCGGGCGTGGCGGCGGGTTGCAGATCACCGAGGCGGGGCGCCGGGCGCCGGTCGGCGCCGTCGTGCGCAGCCTGGAGTCGGACGGCGACGTAGTGGGGTGCGAGGACGACCCGCCCTGTCCGCTGCGGGCGGCCTGCCTGCTGCGTACGGCGCTGCGCCAGGCGCAGGAGGCCTTCTACGCCTCGCTCGACACGGTCACGGTGGCTTCGCTGGTGGCGTCGCCGACCGGCCCGACGCTGCTGTCTCTCACCTCGCCTGAGTAGCCCCCGGTGGAGGGGGCAATCCGCACGCCGTTTAATATGCATTTAAGATTCATATTATCTTGGCGCCGGATCTTGGGCTGCCCTTGACCAGGAGGTTCACATGCTGTCCGCGGAAACCGCCGTGATCGTCCGCGATACCCTGCCCGTCGTCGGTGCGTCGCTCGACACGATCGCCGCGAGGTTCTACGAGACGATGTTCGCCGATCGGCCCGAGCTGCTCGATGGGCTGTTCAACCGCGGCAACCAGCACAGCGGCGAGCAGCGCAAGGCGCTGGCGGGTTCGATCGCCGCCTTCGCCGGGGCGCTGCTGGAGCACCCCGATGTGCGCCCCGACGCGTTGCTCGCCCGCATCGCGCACAAGCACGCGGCGGTCGGAGTCACCGATGACCAGTACGTCATCGTGCACAAGTATCTCTTCGGCGCGATCGCGGAGGTGCTCGGCGACGCGGTGACCCCACAGGTCGCGGCGGCGTGGGACGAGGTCTACTGGCTGATGGCCGGTGCCCTGATCTCCCTGGAGGCCCGGATCTACGCCGAGGCGGGGGCGCGTGACGGCAGCACCTGGAGGTCCTGGCAGGTCGTCGAGCGGCGCGAGGAGACGGCGGACGTGGTGTCGCTGGTGCTGCGGCCCGTGGGGGACGAACCCGCCCCGCCCGCGCGGCCCGGCCAGTACGTCAGCGTCCGGATGCTGATGCCCGACGGTGTGCGCCAGCAGCGCCAGTACACGCTGTCGGGTTGCGGCCAAGACGGACTCCGCAGTATCACCGTCAAACGGGTGCGCGGCGGCGACACCCCCGAAGGGGAGGTCTCCGCGCTGCTGCACGCCACTGTCAAGGAAGGCGACGAGCTCACTCTCTCGGCGCCGTTCGGTGACGTGTCGCTCGCCGACGGCGACGCGCCACTCGTGCTCGTCTCCGCCGGCATCGGCTGCACGCCCATCACCGCGATGCTGCGGCACCTGGCCCAGACCGGCTCCTCGCGGCGGGTCCTGCTCGTGCACGCCGACCGTGCCAAGGCCGAGCACGCGCTCCGTCAGGACATGGAGAGACTGGCCGACGCGCTGCCCTCCGGCGAGCGGATCTTCTGGTACGAGGACGGTGGCTGCGGCAACGCCCGCACCGGCCGCATGGATCTGGCCGACGTCGAGATCCCTGAGGGCGCGGTCGTCTACATGTGCGGCCCGCTGCCGTTCATGCGTGACGCACGTGCTCAGCTCATCGGGGCAGGAGTCGCGCCGCGCGACATTCACTACGAGGTGTTCGGCCCCGACCTGTGGCTGGCCGCCGCCTGAGCCTGGCGCGTCGTCACTGGTTCAAGTGGTGACGAATATTGCACGCATCAGAGTCACCCGTCAAGCTGGTGATGTGAGACATGTTTTCCTGTGCGGGAACCCCGCCCTCGACCTGGCCTGCACGCTCCGCGCCCGGCGTACGGCGCCCTTCGAGACGCTCGACGCGCCTGCCCGGCTCGACGCCTGGTATGTGGAGTCCGGCATCGTCGACACCGTCACCGCCTGCCAGGAGGACGACGTCACCCAGGCGGTGACGGTACGGGAGGCGATCTACGCGCTGGTCACCGCCCGGCTCGCGGGCGAGGGGTACGACGGCGGGGCGCTCGCGCTGGTGAACGAGGCGGCACGCACTCCGTGCGCGATTCCGCAGCTCGCCGCCGAGGGCCGGTGGACCGAGGCGACTCCGGCACAGGCGCTGTCCACCGTGGCGAGGCACGCCATCGAACTGCTCACCGGGCCGGATGTGCCGCTCATGAAGGAGTGCGCCAACCCCGAATGCACCAAGATCTTCATCGATCGGTCTCGTGGGGGACGCCGCGAGTGGTGCGGCATGGAGTCGTGCGGCAACAAGATCAAGGCAGCGGCCTACCGCGCCCGTAAGCGCCAGACGCGGGCGGCCACCGCGCGATAGTCGAGCCCCTTTTGGACGACTGCGGCTCCGCTAGGCCTGATGGCGTCACCGCCTTGACAGGTGACTTTCGATGTTCGGGCACATCCGGCTGGCGTACCGGGATTCGCAGGCGCGGCGTGGGATGCGTACAGGGTTCGTGGAGCTCGCCTGGGCGAAGAGAGAGCACTCCGAGTGGGTGCAGGGGGACTAATTACCTCCGGCGTATATACTCTCGGGGTATAGTCGCTTGGCATGAGTGTCCCCCTCGCACTGCTCGGCCTGCTGGAACGGGAGCCGAGCCACGGGTACGACCTGAAACGCGACTACGACGCCTTCTTCAGCCGGGGCAAACCCCTGCCCTTCGGCCAGGTCTATTCCACGCTCGGCCGCCTGGCCAGAGACGGCAAGGTCACCGCCGGTCAGAGCGAACCGGGAGACGGGCCCGACCGCAAGCGCTACGCCATCACCCCCGTGGGCAAGGACGAGGTCGAGGCGTGGCTGGCCGAGCCGGTCGCGGCCGAGCCGTACCTGCACACGGTGCTGTTCACCAAGGTCGTGCTGGCGCTGATGCTGGGGCGCGACGCGGCGGGTTACCTCGATGCCCAGCGTGCGACGCATCTGGGACGCATGCGCGAACTCACCGAGATCAAGCGCGCGGGCAACCTGGTCGACGCGCTCCTGGCCGATCACGGCCTGTTCCGCCTTGAGGCCGACCTGCGGTGGATCGACGTCACCCAGGCCCGGCTGGGGGCGCTGGCGGAGGCGGTGCGCGACCGATGATCGTCAACGCGCTGCTGCGGGCCGAGGCGGTCAGCCGCTCCTACGGCAACACGCCCGCGCTGCGGGAGGCCAGCCTGTCGGTGACCGCGGGCGAGGTTCTGGCCGTCATGGGACCCAGCGGTTCGGGCAAGTCGACGCTGCTGCACTGCCTGGCCGGGATCTTCACCCCGGACAGCGGCGAGGTGTGGTTCGACGGGCGGCGGCTGGACACGCTGAACGACCGCCGCCGTAGCGAGCTGCGGCGCACCGCCTTCGGCTTCGTCTTCCAGTTCGGCCAGCTCGTGCCGGAGCTGACCGTGACCGACAACGTGGCGCTGCCGCTGCTGCTCGGCCGTACCAGACGCAAGCGTGCCTACGCGCGGGCCGCCTCCTGGCTGGAGCGGCTGGAGCTGGCCGACCTGGGCGGCCGGCGCACCGGGGAGCTGTCCGGCGGGCAGGCACAGCGGGTGGCCATCGCCAGAGCGCTGGTGACCGGGCCGCAGGTCGTCTTCGCCGACGAGCCGACCGGCGCGCTCGACTCGCTCACCGGCGAGCTCGTGATGGAGCTGCTGGTGGGCCTGGCCCGCGAGGAAGGCACCACCGTGATCGTGGTGACCCACGACGCCCGGGTGGCCGCCTGCGCCGACCGGGAGGTCGTCGTGCGCGACGGCCGGGTCACCGACCCGTACGCGAGCGGGATCGTCCGATGATCTCGCTGGGACTGCGGTTGTCGCTGCGCGGCGGCAGGGAGGTGGCGGCCAGGCTGACGCTGATCGTCGCCGGAGTGGCCGTCGGCGTCGCGGTGCTGCTGGCCACGCTGTCGCTCTTCAACGCCTTCCAGGCCACCAATGACCGCCTGTGCTGGGAGTGCACGCGCGGTTCCGCGCCCAATGGCTGGGCGCTGGACGCCACCAACGACGGCGCGCTGTGGAACCGCCACGAGGACTACTACGCCGGCCGGCTGATCAAAAGGCTGGATGCCGCCGCGCTCGGCACCCGGGCGCCGGTCATCCCGGGTCTGTCCCGCATGCCCGGTCCCGGCCAGTACTACGCCTCGCCCGCGCTGGCCAGACTGCTGGACTCGGTGCCGCGCGAGCAGCTCGCCGACCGCTTCCCCGGCACGCGCGCCGGGTTGATCGGCCAGGCCGCGCTGTCCGGGCCCGACGAGCTGGCCATCGTGGTGGGGTTGATGCCGGGGCAGGTCGCCGCGATGCCCGGCGCCCAGCAGGTCGACACGGTGGCCACCGAGCTCGCGGTCGACGGCAACGCCGACATCTACCAGTTCGGGTTCGTCGTCGCCGCCATCGGGCTGTTCGTCCCGCTGCTGGTGCTGGTGGGCACCGCCACCCGGCTGGCGGCCGCGCGGCGCGAGACGCGCCTGGCGGCGATCCGGCTGGTGGGAGCCACCTCCCGGCAGGTCAACGTGCTCGCCGCGGTGGACGCCGCCCTTGGCGCGCTGCTCGGCGCGCTGGCCGGCCTCGCGCTCTTCCAGGTGGTACGGCCCGCGCTGGCCGGGGCGCGGATCACCGGTTCCCGCTTCTTCCCCGACCTGATCGCCCCGCGCTCCTGGCAGTACGCGGCCGTGCTCGTCTGCGTGCCGGTCGTCGCGGCGTGCGCCGCGCTGTGGTCGCTGCGCCGGGTGCGGATCTCACCGCTCGGTGTGGCCAGGAAGGCCGCGCCGCCCCCGCCGCGGGCGTGGCGGGTGATCCCGCTGCTGGCCGGGCTGGGGCTGTTCGCGGGGCCGGTGTTCCGAAACGTCAAGGAGCCCGACGCCCTGCTGGCCGGTGCGGGCCTTGCCTTGATCATGGTCGGGCTGGTCCTGGCCGGGCCCTGGCTGACGATGCGGGTCGCGCGCCTGGCCGCCGGGCTGACCCGGAGCGCGGCGACGCTGCTGGCCGCGCAGCGGATGGCCGTGGACCCCAAGGCCGCCTTCCGCGCGGTGAGCGGGCTCGTGCTGGCGGTGTTCATCGGCACGGCGATCGCCGGCCTCGTGCCCGCGGTGCTCTCCGGCCAGCAGGCCGTGGCCGGCGGCGCGCTGAACCACGTGCTGCGCGCCCAGTTCGCCCGGCCCGGCGTCACGGGCCTGTCCCAGCGGGTGCAGGCGGACCTGCTCGCCCGCCTGCGCGGCTTCCCGGGCGTGGACGTGCTGCCCATCTACGCCAGGGCCGACAAAGAGAAGATCCCCATGCCCGCTGACGATTCACCGCCCGCGACGACCGTCGTCGAATGCGCGAGCCTGGCCCGCTTCCCCGTGCTCGGGAGGTGCCCGTCGACCGCGCGGGTCGTGGCCGGAACCTTCTACCGTGTGGTCAACGTCGACAACCCGCTCACCATCGACAAGATCCTTCCGCTCGCGGGGCCCGCCAGTGAATCCGTCTCCACCGCCATCACCGGCCTCGACATGGAGTCGATCCTGATCAGCACGACCGACCCGGCGGCGGTGGAGCGGATCCGCACGCTGCTGGCGGCGCACACCGCCCAAGCCCCGATGACCTTCGCCGAGGTCGCCCAGGCCAGAGCGACCCTGTACACCCAGGGCGAGAACGTCGCGCTGGCCATCGTCGCGCTGACCCTGATCGTCGGCGGCTGCAGCCTCGTGGTGGCGGTCGGCGGCGGGCTGGTGGAGCGCAGGCAGCCGTTCACCCTGCTGCGGCTGGCCGGTACCCCCACCCGCACGCTGGCCGGGGTGGTGCTGCTGGAGTCCGCGCTGCCGCTCGTCCTGTCCGCCGTGCTCGCCGCCGGCGCCGGGTTCGGCGTGGCCGAGCCGCTCATCGACCAGCTCGCGATGAAGGGCGCCTCCCTGGCGATGCCCGGACCTGCCTACTTCGCGACCGTCGGCGGCGGTCTCGCCGCCTCCCTGCTGGTGATTCTCATGGGCATGCCGCTGCTCAGGCAGCTGACCGCGCCAGACAACGCCCGCTTCGAATAGGAACCCCATGAAGCTCAGACCGCGACTGGCCGTGCTGATCGCGCTGGTCCTGCTCGCCTCCACCGTGGTGGTCGTGCGCACCAGCGCGCCCGCCGCGGCCGGCGACGCGCGCTACTCCGCCACCATCCGGCACACCGAGTACGGCATCCCGCACATCTCCGCCAAGGACTACGGCGGCCTCGGATTCGGGTACGGCTACGCCTTCGCGCAGGACAACCTGTGCGTCATGGCCTCGTGGGTGGTGACACTGCGGGGCGAGCGATCCCGGCACTTCGGCGCCGCGGCCATGTCCGACGACCCGGTCAGCCCGGTCAACAATCTCGCCAGCGACGTCTACTACAAGAGCGTCGCGGACTCGGGCGTCGTGCGGCGGTTACTGGCCCGGCCCGCGCCGGTGGGGCCGAGCGCTGAGCTGCGCCGCCTGGTCGACGGCTACGTCGCGGGATACAACCGCTACCTCCAGGAGACCGGGGTGGCGAACCTGCCCGATCCCACCTGCCGGGGCAAGGCCTGGGTCGGCGACGTCACCGCCACGGACATCTGGAACAACCTGCTCGACCTCAACCGCATGGTCGGCAGCTCCGCGCTCAAGGAGGCCATCACCGGGATCGACGAGCCCGAGACCGACGGCCCGGACAAGAGACCTGCCGCGGGCAGCAACGGCTGGGCGCTGGGCCGCCAGGCGACCCGCGACGGCCATGGCATGGTGCTGGCCGACCCGCACTTCCCATGGAACGGGATCCGCCGCTTCTACCAGGTACAGCTCACCATCCCCGGCGTGCTCGACGTCTCCGGCGGCAGTCTGTACGGCACGCCGGTCGTCCAGATCGGGCACAACGCGAGCGTGGCCTGGACCCACACCGTCTCGCACGCCCAGCGCTTCACCGTCTACCAGCTGCGGTTGGCGGGCGACCGGACCAGCTACCTGGTGGACGGCAACGCGGAGCCGGTGGGCCGCCAGGAGGTGCAGGTCGCTCTGCAGGACGGCACCATGACCAGCCACACGCTCTACACCTCGCGCTACGGCCCGGTGCTCGCCGCCGGGCAGACCGACAAGGTCGCCTACGCGCTGGCCGATGCCAACGCCGCCAATCTGCGCGCGGCCGACGAATGGCTGGCGATGGCCAGAGCGACGAACCTCACCCAGCTACGCGCGTCCCAGAGCACCTATCAGGGCCTGGCGTTCGTCCATACGCTCGCCACCGACATCGGCGGAACCGCCTACTTCGCCGACGCCTCGATCGTCCCCCACGTCACCGACGCGAAGGCGCGCCGCTGCGCCAAGCCCTCGCCCATTCCGGGGCTGGACGCATACGTGCTGGACGGCTCGACCTCCGCGTGC
This sequence comes from Nonomuraea sp. NPDC049269, assembly GCF_043197155.1. NCBI lineage: Bacteria > Bacillati > Actinomycetota > Actinomycetes > Streptosporangiales > Streptosporangiaceae > Nonomuraea > Nonomuraea sp. NPDC049269. Next base: position 66,014 of record NZ_JBICSO010000002.1, on the reverse strand, counting down.
CTGTGGGGCAAGGATCGCGACGCCGTCGTGCCCGGCATCTTCGGGCCGGGCAACCAGCCCAGGCTGACCCGCGCCGACTACGTGGCCAACTCCAACAACACCTTCTGGATGACGAACCCGTCGAAGCCGCTGACCGGCTACCAGCACGCATGGGGCGAGCCGCGCACCGACGTGGAGCCGCGTCCCCGCGTCAGCCTGGACATGATCGCCCAGCGGCTGTCCGGCGCCGACGGGCTCGGCGAGCCCGGCTTCACCCTGGAAACGCTGCAGGCCACCGCGCGCACCAAGCGCAACTACAGCTTCGAGCTCATGCGTTCGGACCTGCTGACGCTGTGCCGTACCCACCCCGAGCTGACCTCGTCCGACGGTAAGCGGGTGAACGTGCGCGAGGCCTGCGCGACGCTGCGGAAGTGGGACGGTCGCGCCACCCTGGACGGCCAAGGGGCGATCTTGTGGCGCGAGTTCTTCACCCGGCTGATGGGTCCCCACAAGATGGGAGAGCCCGTTTTCAGCCCGTGGCGGGTGCCGTTCGATGCCGCACATCCGCTGACCACCCCACGGGGGCTCAAGCACGACGCCTCGGAGGTGCGGGAGTCGCTGGCCGATGCCGTGCTCTTCTTCCAGACCAACCGCATCGCCCTGACGCTCACCCCGGGCCAGGCGCAGCGCTACTCCTCGATCCCGCTTCCCGGCTGCACCGAGGGAGAGGGCTGTTTCGACAGGGTGCGCATGCGCGCCGCCGCGCTCGGCACGGACGGGCGCTACCCGGAGGTGGACACCGGGTCCAGCTTCATGATGGCCGTGGAGCTCACCCCGGACGGCCCCCGTACGCGCACCGTCCTCACCTACTCCCTCTCCGCCAACCCCGCCTCGCCCCACCACACCGACCAGACGGTCCTGTTCTCGCGCGGCCAGTGGGTCACCGAGCGCTTCACCGAGGCCGAGATCGCCGCCGACCCGCGGCTGAGGACCACCGCGGTTCACCTGGGGTAGAGACTAGGAGGACAGCGATCATGAGGAGACTCCGCGATGACCCAGCCCCCCGTACCCCAGCGCACCCCGCTCAGCGTGGACGAGCAGGCCCGGGCAGAGGCGAATTTCACGACCCTCGTCGCCGACACGCTCGTTAGCGACGGGCGGTTCAGGGTGAGCGCCGACACCCCGGAGATGGTGGAGCTGTTCCAGAGGGTCGCTCGCCGGGTGGGGGACATGCTCCAGCGGCCGGTGGTCAGCTACGCCAACGGCCGGTACATCGTGATCACGTTCGGCCAGGAAGCCTCTTAAGGCGGGTCGAGATAGGGCGCCACGACGTCGCGGGTGTCCTCGCTGGTGACGACGGGGACGATCTCGAAGGTCGCGCCGGAGCCGCGCCACTCCAGGACCCACTGCTGGAGGAGGCGCAGGTCATCGCATTCCATGAGCTGGAAGCAGCGGCTGAAGTCGGGCTCGATCCAGCTGTTGAGGTAGGTCAGCCCCTCGGGCATCAGCCGGCCCCTGTCACGGACCTCCCGGTAGATCGGGATCATGTCGTTGTCGCGGAATCGTTCGATCACCATGAAGAGCATGGTTCGCCTCCTGGGGTGACCAGCCCGGACTCGTAGGCGTGGACGACCAGCTGCGCGCGGTCACGAGCGCCCAGTTTGGTCATCGTCCTGCTCACGTGGGTCTTGGCCGTGGCGTGGCTGATCGTCAGGTGGGCGGCGATCTCCTCATTGGACATCCCGGTCGCGACCAGGGACAAGACCTCGCGCTCCCGGTCGGTCAGCCGGTCGAGGCCAGGTCGCGGCACCGGTCTGGGTGGGGTGGAGACGTACGCTTCGATCAGCCGTCTGGTGACCGAGGGGGAGAGCAGCGCATCGCCCTGGGCCACCACGCGCACCGACTGCAGGAGGTCGGCCGGTTCGATGCCAGCGACTTCCATCATCCGGTGCATCTCCACCTGGCCGCCTTTCAGGTGCTCTCGCGCAACGGCAGGCCCCCCGCGCCGACCGACGCGGGCTGGAAGGACACCGTGGACGTGCACCCCTACGAGGTGGTGGACGTCCTGGTCCGTTTCGAGGGCTACCGGGGGCGCTACCTGATGCACTGCCACAACCTTGAGCACGAGGACATGGCGATGATGACCGACTTCGAGGTGATCTGAGTACTGTCGTACGGCGCTTCCGCAGTAGATCGAAACACACCCGGGCTTCGCCGGTAATGGGGTAAATTACGCGATCACTGATCGGCCGTTCGCACAGGTGCCGCCGCACCGGCTGGCGTCCGCGAGCCGCTGGACTGGAGGTCGAAGAGGCGTGACCGCGGACCGAACCGCGTGGGAGCAACGCAGCGTGGCACGGGTGGTTTCCCCCGTACGCCCGCGCAAGCTGGCGAAGGTCCCCTTCGTCGAGATGGCCGACGGGCGGCTGCAGGGAGTCGTGTCGAGCGGCTCCGACATCGAGCGGGTGTACGTCTCGTCGATCACCGCCGGGACCCATACCTACAACTGCAGCACCAACAACAACCGGCCGTGCGGCGGGCTGTCCAGCTACATGTGCAAGCACTTGCGGTCCCTTGTCGATGAAGCCGTGCTGCAGTACGGCGTCGACCGGGTCGCCGGCTACCTGCGGGTGGAGCTCGCCGAGGGCGACAGGCTGGCGGACTGCCTGCAGGGTGGTGTCGAGCGCACGCAGGGAGCCGCGGTGTTCAGCCGGTTCCTGCGCCATCTGGCCTACCTGGAGTTGCCCGTGACCACCGAGCCCATCGCCGAGCTGCACTGGTTCCCCGCCACAGGGGCGGTGGGCTGATGCTGAGCGTGCAATTAGCGGGATTGATCGACGAGCCCCTGCCGGGCGTCGGCGAAGCGCTGGACCTGGTGACGGGCTTCGACGAGGCCCTGACGAACGGCTTCGCCCGGCTGGGCGAGGATCGCGCCTCGGCGCTGACCGCCCTGGCCGGCGCGATGGCGGCCACGCCGCTCGGCGACCGGGTGGCGGAGGCGGCGGGGAAGGTCGCCGCGGGCTCGGTCTCGGAAGAGCACGTCACGGCGCTGGCCGCCGGTCGCACCGCGCTGCTCGGCGCCGTCCACGACGCGCTGCTGGAACGGCTCGACACCGCTCTGGGACGTACGCGGGCCGCGTGGGAAGAGCCGCACTCGACGGCGCAGAGCGACAACCTGCTCGGTGCGTGCCGTTCCTGGCTCAACGAGCTGGCGATCACCGGCTGGCGGGGTGTCGACCACGACCTCGTCTCCGCCGTCGACCAGACGATGGAGGCGCTGCTCGCGGAGCCGCGGCTGCGCCGGCTGGCCGTGCTGCTCGACGGCTTGGCGACGGAGCTGCGCGCGTCGTGCCCGGTCGCGACGATGGAGATCGTGCCCGCACGGCGTTGGGCCGACCTGTGGGCGCGGGCGCTGGTGCTCACACAGGCGGGTGGCCTGCCCGCGGGCTCCGGCGAGCCGGTTTCCGGGCGGCTGCTGGTGCTCGGCGTGGACGTGCACGAGCACGCCACCGCCGTGCAGGCGCAGGTCCACGCGATCCTGGAGCCCGCCGACGGCGGTCAGTGCCGCCTCGTACGTACGAGCGTCGCCGCCACCAAGGTGGACACGATCGTCGGCACCGCCGTGTGGCGGCTGCTGACGGGGGTCCCGGTGCTGCTCAACGCACTGGCGGAGCGCCGCAGCCTGGACATCAAGGACATGCCGCTGCTCGGCAGCGGCGACCTGGTGTGGCACGACGACCGGGCCACGGCGGGGGAGCCCGCGGACCCGTTCACCACGGCGAGGGTTCAATTGGGGAGCGTGCTCGCCCCCGCGGCGCCGCCGTTGGAGCGCCACCCGGTGCGCGTCGCCGAGCCGGTGCTGGTCGAGGGCTACACCGTGCCCAAGCGCGGTGAGATGGTGCTCGACCTCGACGGCATGACGATCACGGTGGACACCGACCGGCTGCCGTCGTGCGGCCCGCTCACGCCCGAGATCGTCCGCGGCTCCGAGTCGTGCATCGGGCTGGTGCGCTGGGACGCCGGCCGGTGGCTGCTCCAGCCGCTCGCGGTCCAGGGGACGGTCAAGAAGCTGCCGGTCACCGCGCACACCGGTGACTGGGCGCAGGGTCCCACGGATCCCAAGATCGCCAAGGCTGAGGCCAGGAACGGCGACGCGGTGGCCGTGCTGCGCGAGCGGGCGGGACGGTTGCTCCGGAAATGACCGATCACGAGAACAGGCGCCAGGTGCTCTACTGGCGCCTGCTGGCCCGGGTGTTCAACACCGAGGAGCAGCCCGCCCTGGAGTCGGCCAGCGTGGCCATCGTCGACGACCTCGGCCTGCCGACGGCCCTGCTGGACCCATCGGTGTCGGTGGGCAACCTGGTCCAGCGCTTTCCCGACCTGGGTCCCGAGTTCGAGAGCCTGCTCGACTCGGGCAACGAGGACCCCGCCGAGCAGGTACGCAGGGCCGCCCTGATCTCCAAGCTCCTGCTCCGCGTCTTCGCCACCGGGACGGGTGACGTCTCGGCCGGTCAGCTCGCCGCCTGGCAGAAGGACGCCGGGTGGTTCAAGCAAGCACTCGGTCGCAGCGGCGGGCAGGGCGAGGGAGAACAAGGCGAGGGGCACGGGGGATCCGGCCGCGGGCTCGGCACCGGCGGTGGCGGTCGCGGAATCGACTACGCCGAGCTGAACAAGGTCCTGGCCGATGTGGAAGGCGACCTGGTCCGCCGCATGCGGCTGCGCGAGGTGCTGTCCAACTCCTCCCTGGCCGCCCAGCTCAACCCCAGCATGTCGCTCATCGAGCAGCTCCTGCGCGACAAGGACAACCTCTCCGGAGTCGCGCTGGCCAACGCCAAGGCGCTGATCCGCCGGTTCGTCGACGAGGTCGCCGAGGTGCTGCGTACGCAGGTCGAGAAGACCAGCGTCGGCAAGATCGACCGGTCGGTGCCGCCGAAGCGGGTGTTCCGCAACCTCGACATCGAACGGACGATCTGGAAGAACCTCACCAACTGGAGCCCGGAGGACCAGCGGCTGTACGTCGACCGCCTGTTCTACCGGCACACGGCCAGGCGGACCACCCCGGCCCGGCTGATCGTGGTGGTGGACCAGTCCGGCTCGATGGTCGACGCGATGGTCAACTGCACCATCCTGGCGTCGATCTTCGCCGGGCTGCCCAAGGTGGACGTGCACCTGATCGCGTACGACACCCGCGCGCTCGACCTGACGCCGTGGGTGAAGGACCCGTTCGAGGTGCTGCTGCGGACGACGCTCGGCGGCGGCACGGACGGCACCGTCGCGATGGCCCTGGCCCGGCCGAAGATCGTCGACCCGCGCAACACCGTGATGGTCTGGATCTCCGACTTCTACGACAACCGGTCGCTGATCGACGACTTCACGTCGCTGCACCGGTCAGGGGTGAAGTTCATCCCGGTCGGCTCCGTGAACAGCTCGGGGTACGCCAGCGTGGACCAGTGGTTCCGCGAGAAGCTGAAGGACCTGGGCACCCCCGTGATCTCTGGCCACATCCGCAAGCTCGTGCTCGAGCTCAAGAACTTCCTCACCTAGGAGACCCGCGAATGACCGAGATACTGCGTGCCCCCGCCGAGGTCAAGTACGCCGAAGAGCTCGACTGGCTGGAGTCCGTGGACGACGGCCCCAAGCCGTTCTCGTGGCGGCTCAGCCCCCGGATGGTCCGCCTGTTCGTGCTCGGCTCCGAGCGCTCGGACGGGCTCGACCGGGAGATCCCGCAGAAGTGGTTCGGTGACCGCAGCTTCGTCGAGCGCAGCATCGTGACGCTGGCCTCCGACCGAGGCCTGCTGCTCATCGGCGACCCGGGCACCGGCAAGAGCTGGCTCGCCGAGCTGCTCTCGGCGGCGATCAGCCGCAACTCCACCCTGGTCGTCCAGGGTACGGCCGGCACCACGGAAGACCACATCAAGTACTCGTGGAACGTCTCCATGGTGATCGCCAAGGGGCAGTCGCGCCAGTCGATGATCCCCTCGCCCATCATGACGGCGATGGAGCGGGGCGTGATCGGCCGCTTCGAGGAGCTGACCAGGTCGACCAGTGACGTCCAGGACGCCCTGATCTCCATCCTGTCCGAGAAGTACGTCTCCATCCCCGAGCTCGACGACGACAACATCGTGTTCGCCCAGCCAGGCTTCTCGATCATCGCCACCGCCAACAGCCGGGACCGGGGCGTCAACGACCTGTCGTCGGCGCTGAAGCGGCGCTTCAACTTCGTCCGCATCCCGATGGTGACCAGCAAGACCAGCGAGGCGGAGATCGTCCGCTTCCGCACCACGGAGCTGCTGCGCCGGCACCGCATCGAGCTGGAGCTGCCGCCCACGCTGCTCGACATCCTGCTACAGAGCTTCGCCGACCTGCGGACCGCGGCGGCGTCGGCCAAGAGCGACGACGACAAGCTCGAATCGGCGCTGTCCACGGCCGAGCAGATCGGTGTGCTCGAAGACGCCATCCTGCACAGCCAGTTCTTCGGCGACCGCACGCTGCGGGCGGAGACGCTCGGCGGCTCGCTGGTGGGCTCGCTGGCCCGCCGCCAACCGGAGGACCTGGCCATCCTGAACAAGTACTGGCACGGCATCGTCGAACCCCGCAGCAAGAAGGACGGCGGGCCGTGGACGGACTTCCTCGAAGGTGGCCGCCAGGCCATCAAGACGCTCTCATGAGCCCGTTCGGCGCACTCCGCGAGCAGCTGCTGGACGCCGCCGCCGCGTTCGCCGGCGAGCCGGACACCCTGGCCGGGATCCTGTCGGGCCTGGTCGACGACGTCGACCGGGCGCTGAGCGAGGAACTCGAGATCTTCCCGGTGTGCCACCACTCGCCGGCCTCGGCGCTGGCCATGGTGCGGCGCCTGCGCGAGAAGCAGCCCAAGGTCATCTACCTGGAGCTGTGCGAGGACCTGCGGCCGCTGCTCGACGAGCTGCGCAACTGCCGCCTGCCGGTGGCGTTGCAGGCGTTCGCCACGGACGTCGACGGCTTCCCGGCGAGCTGGGAGCCGCTCAGCGTGGTGGCGCCCATCACGGAGGCGTCGGCCGAATACCAGGCGATCTCGTACGCGCTGGAAACGCCGGGCGTCGAGCTGGTGCTGGTGGACCGCTCGTCGGACCACGTCTTCCAGTGGCTGCCCCGCGAACCGGCCGAGGCCAAGCAGGGCGGAGAGGACGTGGGCCTGCACGGCGACGCCGTGGGCGTCGAGATCGGCGACCTGCGGCCCCGCTTCGCCGAGCTGGAAGAGCACCTGCTGCACCACGGCAAGGTCCGCCACTGGTCGGAGTGGTGGGACCAGTACGTCGAACAGCCGCTGACCGGCGCGGACTACGAGTCGTACCGGCAGGTCATGGTCCTGATCGGCAGCCTGTTCCGGCGCCTGCGCCCCGAAGGGGACCAGCGGACGGACCGTGACGAGGACCGCGAGCGCCACATGTGGACGCGGATGCGCGAGCACCTCGCCGCGACGGGCGCCGACCCGGCCGAGTGCCTGTACGTCTGCGGCGCGTTCCACGCGGCCAGCCGGGTGGAGCAGTTCGGGCTGGCGTCGGACGCGCCCTTCGAGATCAGCCCCCGTACGGCCACGCGCTGGCTGTACGGGCTCATCCCGTCGAGCAACTCCGCCATCGAGGCCCAGTTCGGCCTGGCCTCCGGCTCGATCTCGATCGCCGCGGCCACCTGGGACAAGGCGTTGCAGCGCGGCGGCGTCAAGCCGTACCAGATCGCGGGCCAGAAGGCCGGTAAAAAGAAGGCGAGCAAGAAGCCGGTCGCGCCGGCCGCGCCGGAACCGGTTACTGACCGGCTGTCCGGCTTCCTGGCCAAACCGCCGGTCCTGGACGGCCTCGACGAGGCCGAACTGCTCGGCTGGTCCGTCGACATCGTCCGGCTGGCCCGGCGTAACGGCTACCAGTCCAGCACGGCCGACGCCATCGCCGTGTTCGAGACCGCCATCCTGCTCGCGGGCCTGCGCAACCGGGGTCGTCCCACGCCGTACGACTTCCAGGACGCCGCGGTCACGTGCATCGAGAAGGACACCGTGCCGGGGCGCCGGGACGTGCGCCGCCTGTGCGAGATCCTGCTCGGCGGCGACCGGATCGGCCAGGTGGGCTACCACGCGATGCCGCCGCTGGCCCAGGACGTGTTCGACCGGCTGGAGCCGCTGGGACTCGACCTGAGCAAGCGCACGGTGCAGCGGGCGCTCATGGACCTCAAGGCGGACCCGGATCTAGTGCCCTGCTCCGACCTGCTGTGGATCCTGCGCCACCTGCTGCCCGACGACGCCGTGCGGCCCATCATGGGCGCGCGGCGGCTGGGCGAGCGGGCGATCCAGGAGAGCTGGGACCTGACGATCGGCAAGCACCAGCGCTCGATCATCGAGCTGGGCTACGAGGGCGTCACGGTCGAGCAGGTGCTCGAACAGCGGCTGCGGCGCGCCGTGTACGACCCCAAGACGACCGCGGCCGGAGCGCTCGCGGCCGTCGAGGACTCGATCCTCTACCTGCGCAGCCGCCGGTTCACCGACGAGCTCGGCGCCCGGGCCGTGGAGCTGCTGGCCGCCGAGCGGTCCGTGGACGACGCGCCGGAAGTGCTGCGCCGGATCAGGCGGCTGCTGGCCCACTACCGCGCGACCGAGCCGGAGCTGCCGGCCTGGTGCGAGGCGTTCGTCACGGCGGGGTTCGCGCATTACTGCACGCTGCTGCCGACCGCCTTCGTGGACGAGGCCACCGGGGTGCGCCAGGTGTCGGCCATGCTCGGCTTCCTGTTCACCATGGAGAGTCTGGCGCTGGCGCTGGGCTGCGAGCGGGCCCAGCTGGAGATCGCGGTACGGCAGTCGCACCCGGAGCAGCCGGCCAAGGTGGCCCTGCTGTGGGCCGCCCAGTACCTGCTCGGCACGCTGCCGCTGGCCGAGCTGCGGGCGCGCTGTGACGAGCTGCTGGACAACCCCCTGGTCGTTCCGGCGTTTCCGCAGTACATGAGCGGGTTCGCGCAGGCGATGGAGCCGGCGCCCGCGCTGGCGTCGTTCGTGGTCGAGCTGATGTCGAAGGCTTTCGGCCGGTTGCCCGACTCCGTTCTGTTGCCGTGGCTGCCCGGTCTGATCACGACTCTGCGGGAGCAGGCCGGGGAGCTGGTGCCCGTACTGGTACGGGAGGCAGGCCGGACGTTCCCCGGCGCTCTCTCCGCGCTCGACCAGTGGACGCCGCCCTGGTCGCCGAAGGCGGCGACGTCAGGCGCGGCGGTGCCCGCGTCGGCGGGGCCGGTGACGGACCTGCTGGCCGGACATCCGGCCGCGACCGACGCCATGGCCGCGCTGCTCGGTTGCGACGGCGGCTGGCAACAGCCCGCCGGAGGCCCGTCCACCGGCGAGGCAGGCGCCCTCCTGACCCGCCACCCCGAGACCGCCGCCGCGGTGTCGGAGCTACTCGTCCACGCCTGATCCCGGCCGCGCCGACCGGCGGCCCGCACCAAAAGGGCCGCACCAAAAGGGCCGCACCAAAAGGGCCGCACCGAGCGACCGACCGGCGGCGCCGGCCGATCGGTCGGTTACTGCGGTGGCAGCGGGATCGGGCCGAGTTCGGGGCGTTTGGCGACGCGGCCGTCGCCTGAGGAGCGGCCGCGTAGGCGACGGTAGATCCACGGGCCGGCGAAGGTTGCGACCCAGCGCACCTCCGCGCCCGCGACCCGCCAGCCCGCGCGCCGGGGCACCGGTGTGAGCGGGACCGACCAGGTGTCGTCGCTGCCGGGCAGCCCGATCGCGTGGGCGATGGCGGCGGCGATCCTGGCGTGGCCCAGCGGGCTGGCGTGCAGCCGGTCGCTGGTCCACATCCTGGGGTCGGTGGTGAACGAGTGCGGAAAGGTGTCGACGACGATGACACCGTGGCGGGCGCCGGCGGCCCGGATCCGGGCGTTGAGGTCGATCACGCGGGGGAGCAGCCGCCGGGCCAGCGGAGCGATCTTGCCGATGTCGGGGAAGGTCACGGTCACCACGCACGCGCCTGACGCCGTGAGCTGCTCGAACATCTCCTCCAGCGCCGAGGCGACCGCGGCCGCGTCGAAGCCGGGCCTGATAAGGTCGTTCATCCCGGCCATCACCGTGGCCAGGTCGGGTCGCAGCTTCAGCGCCGGGCCGAGCTGCTCGTCGCGGATCTGCCCGGCCAGGCGCCCGCGTACGCCCAGATTGGCGTAGAGAGCGTCGGGGTTCGCCGCGGCCAGGTGTTCGGCGAGCCGGTCGGCCCAGCCGCGGTGGCCCCGGACGTCGTCGCCGTCGCCGAGGCCCTCGGTCTGGCTGTCACCGAGGGCGACATATCGGGCGTAGGTCACTCGGTGCACTCTATCGAGGAACCCCGGGCATTTACTGTTTATGCCCGGGAGAAATCGCTGCTGAAATTCATGTTCGAGTCGTGCGGCTTCGCTGAGCACGCCGATGTCAACGCTGCTCGCAACATCGCCACCCGCGGCGTTGCGAGCTGGGCAGTGAGTCACGCTGCCGACGACGCGGCCTGACCCGTACCCCCCATGTACGGCGAAGAGCTGCAAGCTCGGTCCTTCAGTTCACGGCCGAGAAGCCTGACAGAGTAGAGCCCATAGGACCGCCGGGGTCAACGGCGTCTGGGTGATGCGGCCGGCGATCTCCGGCAGGGCGGCGGCGATGGCGTTGCCGATGGCCGCCGGCGGGCCGATCGTCCCCGACTCCCCGGCGCCTTTCATACCGCCCGGTGTACGCGGCGAGGGCACCTCCAGCATCGCGACCCGGATGTCGGGGACCTCACGTGTGGTCGGCAGCAGGTACTCGGAGACCGGCTGCCCCTCCTCGGTGTAGACGATCTCCTCCGTCAGCGCCATGCCGATGCCCTGCGCGATCCCGCCCCGGACCTGGCCCTCCACGATCGCCGGGTTGACCAGCACCCCCGAGTCGTTGACGGCCCAGTAGCCCTCCACCTCGACCGCTCCGGTCTCCGGGTCGACCGCGACCGCCGCCGCGTGCGCCCCATAGGCGTACGTCATGTCGGCCGGATCGTAGGAGACCCGCTCCTCCAGCCCGGGGGTGGCCCCCTCGGGCAGATCCCATCCGCGCCACGCCGATGTGGCGATCTCCCGCAGCGTCAGCGACACCTGAGGATCCCCCTTGACGCGTACGGCGGAGTCCACGATCTCCAGGTCGGCCGGCGCCGCTTCGAGCCGGTGGGCGGCCAGGGCCACGATCTTCTCCCGCAGCCGGTCCCCGGCCAGGGCCAGCGCGCCGCCGCCCACCGTGAGCGAGCGGCTGGCGATCGACCCGATCGAGGAGTACGGGGTGGCCGAGGTGTCGCCCAGCACCACGCGTACCCGGTCGATCGGCACCCCCACCCGGTCCGCCGCGATCTGGGACAGTGCCGTCTCGATGCCCTGCCCGACCCCCGACACGCCCGCCGAGACGATGACCGAGGCGTCCTGTTCCATCCGCACGATCGCGGTCTCGAAGCCTCCGGCCAGCATCCCCATGGCCTTCATGCCCATCGACGAGCCGAGCCCGGTGGCCTCCACGTGGCAGGAGTAGCCCACGCCGCGCCTGCGCCCGTCGTCGCGGGCCGGGGGAGCGACCAGGTCGCGCAGGGTACGCAGGGCGAGGGGGTAGTCGCCGGAGTCGTACGACTGCCCGAGTCGCGACGTACAGGGGAGTTCGCCGGGTCCGAGCATGTTGCGCAGCCGCAGCTCCACCGGGTCGGCGCCGAGCCGTCTGGCCGCCTCGTCGATCAGCCGCTCCCTGGTCCAGGTGGCCTCGGGCTGGCCGAAGCCGCGGTAGGAGCCGGTCGGGGTGGTCGTCGTGACGACGGCGCGCAGCCGTACCCCGGCCCGGTCGAAGCGGTAGGGGCCGGGCAGCATCGTGGCGGTCACCGCGAACGGTGAGATGCCGACGTTCGACGGGTGGCCGCCGAGGTCGCCGACGACGTCGGCGTGCAGCGCGACGAAGCGCCCGTCCGCGTCGAACGCCAGGCGGGCGCGGTGCACGGCGGCCCGCGACGGCAGGGTCGAGGCGAGGCGGTCGGTGGGCGACTCCGTCCAGCTCACCGGGCGGCCCAGGCGCATGGCGGCGAGGCAGATGAGAGCCTCGTCCGGATACAGGTGCTCCTTCCCACCGAAACCGCCGCCCGCGTCGCCGGTCACGACGCGTACCCGGTCGTGCGTGAGCCCGAGCGCGTCCGCGGCCTGCTCGCGTACGTGGTGCGGAGCCTGCGTCGAGGTACGCACGGTCAGCTCGCCGTCGGCGTAGTCGGCGACGATCCCGCGCGGCTCCAGCGGGTATGGTGTGGCCCGGCCGAACGCGCACGTCATCTCGACCACGTGCGCGGCCCCCGCGATGGCCGCCTCGCAGTCCTGGTCGCCGAGGGTGAAGTCGGTCAGCACGTTGCCGCCCCAGTCGGGGTACAGCAGCGGGGCGTCGCCGGCCAGCGCCCGCTCGATCCCGATCACCGGGGGTAGCGGCTCGTAGTCGAGGTCGATCAGGTCGGCCGCGTCCCTGGCGGCCTCGGGCGTCCGCGCGACCACCACGGCGAGCGGCTGGCCCACGTAGCGGATCGCCTCGTCGAGCGCCGGATAGGAGGTGATGGGCTGGCCGGGGCTCATGGTCACGCAGGGCAGCCGGATCGCGGCCGCGTCGCCCGGCGTGATGACGTCGAGCACCCCGTCGACCGTCCACGCCTCCTTGGCGCCGCAGCTCACCAGCCGTCCGTGGGCGATGGGGCTGCGGACGACGATCGCGTACGCCATCCCGGGCAGCCGGACATTCGCGATATACCGGGCGCGCCCGGTCAGCAGCCGCGCATCCTCGCGGCGGGGCGTCCTGGCACCCACATAACCATCAGCCATAGCCCGATTGTGAGCGAGGTCGTGCGCCCGGTCCATCAGCATCGGGACGCGGTCACAGGGCAGCCTCCCAGATGGTCCGGATATGGCGCTGCTTTGGCAAACGATGCGTACGGGCCCTGCTCCCACCTTGCGGATCTGACAAGGTCGACGCGGCTGTGACCAACCTTCCGTCTAGGAGACACATGCTTGAGGTCCGGTCTCCGGCCGTCGTCCCTTCCGTGCCCGCTCGCCGATGGCGGCTGCTCCGATCCGGCTGGCTACCGGTCGCGTTCGTCGTCCTTCTGGCGGTCGTGACCCTCAACGCCTATGCGGTGCCTCTGCCCGAGATCGGGGTGTTCAGCGCCTACGTCCTCCTCGGCGTGACGCTGCCCGGGATGCTGTGGTGGCGGGCCCTGTCCGGCACGCCGCGGTCGCCGGTCGCCGACGTGGCGGCGGGGACGGCCCTGGGCTACGCGCTGGAAGTGCTGACCTACATCCCCGCGCGCTGGCTGGACGTGCCGCAGGTGTTCCTCGCCTGGGTCGGGGTGACCTACCTGCTGTTCGCCGCGATGCCTACGTTGCGACGGCACTGGCCGGCTCGCGGCACTTCGGACAAGGTGCCGGTGGGATGGTCGTGGGCGATGGCGGGCCTGGTCGGGTTCGCGATCCTGTACGGCGCCGCCACGTTCTTCCGGACCCATGGGCTGAGCTGGCCGGGCAACGGTGCTCCGTATATCGACCTCCCCTACCACCTGGCCATGGCAGGCGACGTCAAGCATCACATCCCGGCGATGTTCGCGAACGTGGTCGGCGAGGCGCTTCACGACCACTGGTTCGCCTACGCCGACCTGGCGGCCACCAGCTGGGCGACCGGCCTGGAGCTCCAAACGCTGCTGTTCCGGCTGTCGCCCCTGCCGATGGGCGCGGTCTTCACCGTTCTCATCGTCGTGCTGGCCCACCGGCTGAGCGGCCGGTGGTGGACGGGCATAGCGGCAGCGGTGATCACGTTCTTCGCGACCGCGCCCGACCCTTACGCCTGGACGGGCGTGATGGTGCCGAGCGTTGGCGGCGCGGGCTTGCCATGGGTGAGTCCCACGCAGACTTTCGGCGCACTCCTGTTCGTCCCTCTGGCGCTCCTGCTGGTCGACCTCGTGCGTCGCCCCGGCGGGCTGAACGGGCGATGGGTGCTGGTGCTCGTGCTGATGCTCGCGGAAGTCGGGGGGAAGGCGACGTTCCTTCCGCTGGCCCTGGCGGGAGTGGCGCTCGTCCTCGCCGTCCACCTGATCGTCCATCGCAAGGTGCACAGGGCCGCGGCGGTGCTGACGGGTCTCTGCCTGGCGTGCATGGCCTTCGCCCAGATTGTGGTGTTCCAGGGGGAAACCAAAGGGCTGCGCTTCGCGCCCTTTCACCTCATGCGGTGGCATGAGGACAGGCTCGGCCGGGATGCCGGGCTACTTCTCCAGAGGCGGGATGAGCTGCTGATCGTGGTGGCGATCTACCTGGTGAGCTGGGTGGTGGTATGGGGCGGTGCCGTGGGGTTGCTGCGCCGGCGGCGATGGCGGACAGATCCAGCCGTGGTGTTGCTGGCGGGCATCGGCATGGCGGGGGTCGGCGCCGTGTGCGTGTTCGGGCATCCGGGGCTCAGCCAGGGGTACTTTCTCGGGTCGGCCGCGCCGTACCTGACGATCCTCGCCACCACGGGTCTCGCCGCCACGCTGCCCGAGAGGCGGCCATGGCCGGTGGCTCTGCCCGCATTGACGGCAGGGGCCGTCGCGATCTGGGCCATCGAGTCGTGGGTCGCCGTCGCGCGGCCGCATGGCGGGAACGTCGTGATCGAGCGGGTGATCCCGTACGCGCTGCTGGCGGGGGTGGCGGCTGTCGTCGCGCTGGTGCTCGTCCTGACCGGACGGCGTGGCCGGACCTGGTGCGCGGTGCCGGTCTTCGCGCTGGGCTGCTGCCTGTACTCGGGATACGCGCCGCGGTTGGCTCCCCTGTGGAGCATCGCGGAGGCGCCGCCGGTGAGAGATCCCGAACTGCTGCATGTCGCGGAGGGCGGGGTGACCGCGGCGCGCTGGCTGAGAGATCACTCCTCTCCTGATGATCTCGTCGCGGTCAACGCGCACTGCCGCAGGCCGGCGGGCGGGTGCGACAACCGGCACTTCTGGATCTCCGCGTACGCGGAACGCAGGATCCTCGTCGAGGGCTGGGGATACATCAATGGCGCGAACAGCCGGGCGGCCCTGATAGGCAGCCCTACCATGGGCACCATCGAGTTTCTGGACCCGAAACGGCTGGCGGACAACGACGCCGCCTTCCTCCACCCCAGCACGGAGACGGTCGGTGGGCTGCGAGACACGTACGGGGTCCGCTGGCTGTTCGTCGACGACAGATATCCGGCTCTGACCTCCGAACTAGGCCGGTTCGCCGCCTTGAGATTCCGAGCTGGGCACTGCTGGGTCTACGAGGTCACGTCGTCCGCATGAGCTCACCCTGCGGCCTCCCACACGGCCTCGAAGGCGGCTCCGGTGATCTCGGTCAGGTCCCAGATCTCCACCGCCTGCTCGGTGAGGAAGCCGTGCTCGTCGTTCAGGTGGCGCCACCAGTAGCGGTGGGCGGTGCGGTCCGGACCGATCTCGACCTGCCGGACCGCCCAGTGCTCGCCGTCGCCCTCGACGGTCTCGAACAGCCAGATGCCACCACGCTCGTCGTCGCCGCGCCAGTGGTGGCGTGGCAGGTCCGACTCGGTGAGCTGCTTGATCAGGTCAGGAAACACGGCTCCACTCTAGGTTGATCGCGAGCCGCCCTGGGTAGCCGGTGGGCATGAGGCGCTGTGCAGACGTTCCTGCCTTATCCGGACTTCGCGCGCACCGCGGCGGTCCTAGACCCGCTGCGGCTGGGTAAACAGCGGGTCGAGACCCTGCAGATCCTGCGCGCCCTCACGATCCCCGGCTACGGCTGGCGGCACCACCCGGCCGTGCGCATGTGGGCGGGCTACGAGGAGGCCCTGGTGCGTTACGGGCTAGACGTGTGCGGCCGGTGGTGTGCCATCGGCCGCGCCGACACCTGTGCCGGCACCCTGGCGAGGGAGTTCGCCGAACACTGCGGCGGCACCGCCGTCCGCCGCCAGGCACGCCTGGAAGCGGACGGCGAGCTGCCGCCGTGGCTGGGTGACGCCGGCTTCCACCTCAGCCACCGCTCCGCCCTGCTGCGCAAGGCGCCCGGCTTCTACCGGCCGCTGTTCGGTGACGAGCCCGACGACCTGGCCTACGTCTGGCCCGTCTCCGGTCGGCCGCCCGCGTGCCTGCCCGGCCGGGAGTTCAGCTGAGCAGGCCGTCCCCGATCCAGCCCTCGGGTGCGCAGCCCGGCGGGATGGCGAAGACGGCCGAGCCGATCGGCGTGATCCACTCGTTCAGCAGGTCGCCCTTGGCCAGGTTCCGCTGGATGGGCACGAACTGGCGGTCGATGTCCGCCTGGTAGGAGGCGAACAGCAGCCCTGAGTCCGACTTGCCGTCCGGAGTGAGACCCTCGTCGTAGTTGTAGGGACGGCGCAGGATACGCAGCCCCGGATCCGTGACGTGGGCCCGCCTGATGTGGGCGTACTCGGAGATGATCGGGAAGCCGAGCCGGTTCACCTGGCTGTAGTCCGGCTCGTCGCGTTCGGCCCGGCCGGTCAGCGGGGCGCCCGTGTCGAGACGGCGGCCGATCGTGAACTCTCTGGCCACCCGGTCGGCGGCGTCCCATGTCTCCAGCTTCATGCGGATGCGGCGCAGCACCAGGGTGGTGCCGCCGCGCGCGGGTCCCTGGCCGATCCATACGGCCCGGTCCAGGTCGGCGGGCTGAATCGTGCCGTCGACCTGGCCCATCAGATTGCGCCGGGTGGCGCTCTGGAAGCCGCGCTGTACCCAGCGGACCTCGGTGAACGAGCGGGTGTCCTTGACGATCACCCGGAGCGCGTGGGCGACGGTGACGCTGTCATCCGCGCAGATCTGCACCAGCAGGTCGCCGCCGCTCCACCGCTTCTCCAGCTTGTCGACCGTGAACGTCGGCAGCGGAGCCACCGGCGACTCCACCTTCGCCGCCGCGAACAGCCCCGGGCCGAAGCCGAACGTGATCGTCAGCCGGGCGGCCGTCACCGCCAGCTCCGGCTCGGTGTCGGCGAGCGCGGGCCGCCCCTGGGTGAGGCGGCGCGCGTCGTCGGTCAGCAACTGGAGGAGCCGGACGATGGCTTCCTTACCGGTGTCCGGCAACAGGTCGAGGCCTACGAAGACGGCGTACGCCTGCGGCGGCGTCGCGATCCCCGCCTGGTGGATCCCGTGGAAGGGCTCGACGGTGGTGGCGTGCGCGGGGCTCGCGGTCAGGGCGCCGACAGCCGTCAGAGCGCCTCCGGCGATGAGACCCCGGCGGCTGATCACTTGTGCCCCATACCGGGCTGGTAGTCCTCCTTGCCGCCGGCGAAGTCCTTGCCGATCGCGGTGAACTCCAGCGGCTCGCCGCCCTTGACGGTGAGCGTGAACGGGATCTTGGCACCCGGCAGCACTTCCTGGGCGACGCTCATCAGCATGATGTGGTCGCCGCCGGGCCGCAGCTCGTGCGTGCCGTGCGCGGGGATGACGAAGCCGCCCTCCTTGGGCCGCATGATCATCTTGCCGCCGGACTGCACGACCTCGTGCAGCTCGATCTTCGGAGACAGCGGCGAGGCGCCGGAGACGACCGTCACCTCGGCATCGGTGTTGTTGACCAGCGTGCCGAAGGCGGCGCTCATCCCCTTCTTGGCGGTCTTCACCCAGGGATCGGTGATGGTCAGCGCAGGGGACTGCTTGGCCGCGACGGCGGGGGACCGGGTGGCCGGGGCGGCGGCCACCTGCTGGGAGCCGCAGCCCGCGAGCGCGACGACGGCGGCGGCTGTGAGCAGCAGGGCATGGCGAGAGAACATGGAAAAGGCCTTTCTTCACCCGGTACGGCACGCGAAAGCGCGCCCCGCCGGGCGTGGTCGTCGAAAACGGGGGGTCAGCTGGTTTCGACGACCATCGGCGGACCCCGCCCGGAGACCATGTGCCGCAGCACGGCCGAGCGGAAGACCGGCGGCTCCGTCGTACACGGAGCGGCGAACGGGACCCGGGCCACGGACGGCAGCATGATCAGCAGCCGCACGGCCAGGCGGCGCAGCAGACCCCAGAGCACGGCCTCGCCGCGCGCCAGCCACAGGGCGGTCAGCCCGACGGCCCAGCCGTGCGCGACCAGCATGCCGAGGCCCGGCACCAGACCCGAGTGCAGGTGGCCCGTCGCCGCGACCGGCGAGGCGGCGTGGGCCAGCGAGAACACCAGGTGCAGGACCACCTGGAGGCCGCCGAGCAGCGGCAGGATCGTGCCCACCGTCCGCTCACGCCCCGACAGCGGGAACGCCGCCGCCAACGACAGGCCCAGCGCGGCACCCGTGGCCGGGGCTCCGACCGTGCCACCGCCGAGGGCGTGCGCCGCCACACCCAGCCCGAGGCACACCACGGCGAACACCGCGGTGCGGACGAGGCGGAAGGGCAGGCCGGGGGTCACAGTGCGGACATCATGCCACGGCCATCGGCCGCCCCGCGATCAAGCATCGGAGTGAATACTCACTCCGCTATTGACGGAGTGAGCACTCACTCCGTACTGTGGTTCGTATGAGTGAGAAACCCGTCCGGCGCAGGGCGCCGGGAATGAGCCCCGAGGAGCGCCGCGCGATGATCGTCGCCGCCGCCCTCCCCCTGGTGGCCGAGTACGGCACCGCGGTCACCACCAGCCAGATCGCCAGGGCGGCGGGCATCGGGGAGGCCACCATCTTCCGGGTGTTCGCCGACAAGGACGAGCTGCTCGACGCCTGCATGGTCGAGGCGATGCGGCCCGACCACGCCGTCACGGAGATCGCCTCCATCCCGCTCGACCAGCCGCTGGCCGAGCGGCTCGCCGACGCGGCGGACGCGCTCTCCGCCCACCTGGCGCGCATGGGCACCGTGGCCGGCGTCCTACACTCCACCGGTCACCGGCGCGGCGAGCAGGGCGTCCGTCCGCAGCCGCAGCCGGGCAGCCGCGAGGCGTCCATGCAGCTGATCGGCGACGCGATCGCCGACCTGCTCGAACCGGATGAGGCGTCGCTGCGACTGCCCGCCGAGACGGTCGGCAAGGTCTTCCTGGGCCTGCTGTTCGTCCGGCCGGCCGTCCTGTCCACGAGTCAGCTTGTCGAGGTGTTCCTGCACGGAGCCATCAAGGAGGAGTCGGCGTGACTGTTTCCCTCAACCACACGATCGTTCCCGCGGCCGACAACAACAGGGAGGCCGACTTCTTCGCCGAGATCATGGGGCTGGAGCGACTGCCGCCTTCGGGGGCCCGCGGGCACTTCGCCCCTGTGCGGGTCGGCGAGACCCTCACGTTGGACTACATGGCTGTTGAGAATCCCGAGGGGCATCACCTGGCCTTCGACGTCGATCCCGCCACGTTCGACGCGATCCTGGCCCGCATCCAGGAGCGCGGTGTGCCGTACGGGAACCATCCCGCGACCCCCGACAACGGGCGGATCGACCACCCGCTCTGCCCGCGCGGGCTGTTCTTCACCGACGCGGTCCGCAACCTCTACGAGGTCATGTCGCCCGAATGAGTTGATGAACACTGCCGCGTTCTCACCGGCATAATGACGCCCAATGCCGAAATTTCATGATCTGTCGGAGTATGCGGCGACCATCGGTCCCGTCGTCGACGCGGTCCACGTGAACGTGCACGCCTCGGCCCGCAAGGAGGTGGCGGGGCTGCCGCTCGGCTTCCTGACCGACCTGCGCTTCACGCTCCCTGTCCGCGCGCTGACCCGGCGCTCGCTCGCCGGCATTTATCGGTACGGTGACGCGGCCTCGCTCGATGCCGAGATCCGGGACCACCTGGAGCGGGGCATGCTGGAGGAGGACGGAGACGGCGCGCTGCGGCCGACGGCCGAGGCGCTGGCGTTCATCGACGGGCTCTACGCCGTGCACGCCGCCACCACCGCGCGGATCTGGGCGGGTCATGATCTCCAGACGCTCGCCGACCTGGCTGGACGGGTGGTGGACGCGGCCGGTGCCGCTTACGGTCGCGAGCCTGGTGGCGACGCCAATGGTGAGCCCAGTGGCGACGCTTATGGTGAGCCCGGTGGCGCTTTTGCCGCGATGGCGCCGCCGTACGAGCCGGTGGGCACACCCGCGGGCGTGCTGCTGTTCAACCGGCTCGCCGCGCTGCGCTACCACCGCGCTGACGCGCACGCTGCCGCCTGGCGGGCCGCCGGTCTCACCGCCGCCGAGGTCGTCGCGCTCGGTCCGGGGCCCCTGCGCGACCGGATCGAGCGGGAGACCAACCAGCGGGCCGCCGCGCCGTACGGCGCGATCACCGAGCACGAGCGCGCGCTCTTCCACGACGGCCTGCTGGCGCTGGTCTAGAGCGACTGGGCTCCGGTCCGGAAGGATCGGGCACCGGTCTAAGGGGACGTCAGCAACCGCCCCACCTCCGCCCGGTCGTTGACGCCGAGCTTCTCGTACACGGCCTGCAGGTGGTTCGCGGCCGTCCGGGTGGAGACCGTGAGCCGGGCGGCGATCTGCCGGTTGGTCAGGCCGGCCGCCGCGAGCTGGACGATCTCCCGCTGCCGTGGCGTCAGCTCGGGCGTGGCCAGCTCCACCAGCGCGGGCGTCGAGACCCCCGGGCAACGCCTGGCCAGGGCCCACGCCCTGGTCTGCGCCCCCTTGGCCAGGGCGCCCCGGCCCAGAGCGCGGTAGGCGGCGGACTCCTGGGCGGTGGCCTCGGCGGCGTACAGGATCATCCCGAGCCGCTCGAACTCGGCCGCCACCGCCCGCAGCTCCTCGGGGTCGCGGGTGGCCCGCGCGTGCCTGGCCAGGAGCTCGACGAGGGGCCCGTCCACCCGTTCGGCCAGCGCTGGCAGCCGGTCGGCGGCCAGCTCGGGAACGCCGAGCCGCACCAGATCGTGCAGTGCGAACATCAGGTGCCCGAACTGCTCGTGCTTCTCCGCGACATCGGCCGCCGACAGGCACAGGCGTACCGCCCCGTCCAGGTCACCGCAGCCCGCCGCCACCCACACCGCGGCCTGCAGCGTCGGATGGCGGGTGAACGCCCATCGGGAGGCGAGCTCCTCGGCCTCGGGCAGCAGTTCGCGCGCCTCCGCAGTCCTGCCCAGCAGCGCCAGAGCGTGCGCCTGCTCGGCCAGGCACCGACCCCGGTATGGTGAGCGGTCGTGCAGCCCGGCGGCGTCGTCGCGGCTCCAGCGTACGGCGCCTTCCGCATCGCCCCGCAGCCTGCTGGCCAGCGCCCGAAAGGCCCCGAAGCCGGAGACGGACAGCTCGGCCACGGCCAGCTCCATGCCGTAGTCGGCGGTGCGTTCCGCCGCGTCCAGCCGCCCGGCGAACGTCTCGGCGGCGCAGCGCGCGTCGAGCATCGTCGGCAGCGCGTGCGGCGTCTCGTCCCCCCAGCCGTCCGCCCCGGCCAGGGCCTGCTCGACGACCGCGAGGGTGTGCTCGCTCCGGCCCGAGTAGGCGCTGGACCAGGCGTCGAGCGCGGCCACGTGCGCCGCGCCGCGTACCGTGATCGGCGTGCACGCGCGGGCCCGGTCGAGCGACTCGACCGCTCTGGTGGTGCGGCCCGCCCAGAACTCGGCCACGCCGAGGTAGATGTACGCCTCCTGCCGCCAGGCCGGGTCGGTGAGGGTGCGCGCCGCCTCGCCGAGCACCTGACACGCCTCGGCGAGGGCGCCCGCCCAGGCGTGGTTGAGGCCCAGGCTGATGGCGTGTTGCGCGCGTTCGCTCTCGGTGACGACCGCCCGCGCCGTCTGCCGGAGCGCCGTCAGCGCGGCGTCGGCGTCACCCAGCACCATGAGCGCCTGGCCGAGCAGCGCGACCGCGGCCACGCTCGCCCCCGCCTCCATCGCGGCCCTGGCCAACCGGGCGGCCAGGCGGGGATCCTGCCTGGCCCAGGCCAGGCCGGCGGCGACGAGCAGCATGTCCGGCTCGGCCGTAGAGCCGCTGTCGAGCCGCCACACCGCCGCGCGCAGCACGTCCTCGCGCCGCCGCAGCCCGCTCGCCTCCAGCGCCTCGGCCAGCATCCGCAGCCGCCGCCGCGTCCGCAGCGTGCCGCAGCCGCCGCGTACCACCTCGCCGTAGAGGGGGTGGCCGAGCCGCAGGTGCTCCCGCTGCCCGTCGCGTACGGCCACGATCAGCCCGCGGTCCTCCACTCGCTCCGTCGCGCTCGGCGAGGTGAGCGAGACCAGCAGCTCGGTGCCGAGCGGCTCGCCGAACGCCACCAGTTCCAGCACCTCGCGCTCGTCCTGGTCGAGGTGCCCGATCCTGGCGTCGACCAGCTCACGCAGCCGGGTGGTCATCGACAGCTCGCCCTGCCAGCGCCACTGACCGTCGGTCTCGGTCAGGCAGCCGGCGCTGCGACCGGCGTGTACGAGTTCGCGCAGGTAGAGCACGTTCCCCTCGCTGACCCTGGCCAGGTGCCTGACCGTCGGCCCGGCCACCTCCCCGCCGAGCGCCCCGGTCAGCACCTCCGCGACCTCGGCCACGGTCAGGGGCGGCAGCTCGATCCGGCAGAGCAGCTCGTCCTTCCACAGCGCGGCGACCGGCGCGGGCAGCGGCTCACCGCTGCGCACCGTGACCAGCAGCCTGGCGGTGCCGCTCTCCGCCAGGTGGTGCACCAGCGCCGCCGACGCCGGATCGAGCCGGTGCGCGTCGTCCACGCTCACCAGCAGCTCGTCCCGCCCCGCGCTGATCCGCAGGTGCCGCGCGGCCCACCGCAGCAGGTTCTCGCCGCTGCCGGGCGGTCCGGTCAGCGCGTGCGCGAACGCGCCGAACGGGATCACCGCCGCCGTCTCCGTGCCCAGCGCACGGACCACCCCGTACCCCTTCAGACCCGACAGCGCCTGCGCCGCCAGCCTGCTCTTGCCTACCCCCGCGTCCCCGGCGATCATCACGCCAGCTCTCGACCGCAGAGTCTCCCGTACGGTCGCCAGCTGACCCCCTCGCCCGACGAACGGCCATGCGCTCCCCAGCTGCTCGCTCATCGTGCCTCCTCTCACCCTTGATGGTGGTGAGGAAGGTTCGCGGGAGGTTCAGGGCTGATCTGGCTTCAGACCGGCGGCGGAGAGTAGCAGGTCGACCACCGCCTCGCTCCCACTGAACGGCACCGGTTCGCCCCCGACTTCTTCGAGCAGCCCGCGAAGCTGGCCGCCGGACTGCTCCGGCTCGACCAGCCGTACGATGACCGTCCTCATTTCGGCACCATCTCGCCGAACGGTTCAGGTCAGGTTCAGGTGGGGTAGGGCGCGGGCTCCACTTCCAGCTCACGCATCCGTTCGGCGTACAGGGCGTAGCGCCGCCGCGCGTCGCCGCGCCGCCCCGCCGAGTCGAGCACCCGCACCAGCCCGAGGTGGGCGCGCTCGTCGTAGCGGTCGCGTTCGAGCAGCCGCAGCCAGTAGCGGGCCGCCTCGTCGTGCCTGCCCTCGGCCGCCCGCGCCGTCGCGAGCCTGGCGGCCGCCTGCACGTACGCCAGCCTGGCCTCCTCGCGCAGCCCCACGGCCCAGTCGGCGTACGGGTCCTCCTCACAGAAGTCGCCCCCGTAGGACGCCTCGGCCTCCGCCCACCGCGCCAGCGCCTCCACCGGCCGCCCCGCCTGATCCAGCTGTACGGCCGCACCAACCAGGCCGAGGAACCCCTCCACGTCGACGTCCACGTTCGCCAGATCGAGCCGCAGCGCACCTTCGTCGGAGACGACGAACTCGTCCGCGGGCCGTACATGAGCCGGATCGAGCACGCCCCGCAGCGTGGACACCATCACGTTCAGCCGCTTCAGCCCGACCGAGTCGCCCTCCTGGTCCGGCCAGAGGATCTCCACCAGCCGCTCCCTGCTGATCGCCGCGCCCCGGCGGCTGACCAGGATCTTCAGCAGGTCGCGGGCCTTGCGCGACTGCCAGGCGGTACGCGCGACGGGCACCGCGCCACGCAGCACTCGGAACGTTCCCATGGTCTCGACCAGCACCCGAGCCTCCGCCGCCGGCGTGAACCGGCCGACCAGCGCGTCGATCCTGGCATCGAGCGCCCGGCAGCCGATCGCGTGCATGCGGCTCCTGACCCGGTACGCGACCTCCCTGCCGGTCACCGCGTCGCCCAGCGCGGCCCTGATCAGCTCGGCCCTGGCCCGGCCGACCGGATCGCCGAGCGCCGACCACCGGCGTACGGCCTCGTCGGCCAGCAGGGAGTCGCCGTCGAGCGCGGCGCGCAGCTCCACCATCGCGGCCTGGGCCGCGTGGTCCCTGCGCCGCACGGCGACCGGCTCGGCCTCGGCCAGCAGCGCCCTGGCCTCGTCATAGCGCTTGGCGGCCAGCGCGACGCGGGCCGCGACCAGCCTGGCGTTCACCCCGGCGATGCCCTCCGCGTGCTTCAGCGCCCGCGCGGCCACGCGAGCCGCCTCGTCGGGATCGTCGTCCGCGAGCAGCACGGCCAGCTTGTTCAGCGCGTTGGACAGCTCCTGGACCTCGCCGGACGCGCCGGCGTCCGCGATGATCCGCCGATAGATGGCCATCGCCGACCTGCGGTCGCCACGCAGCACCTGTACGTCGGCCAGCCGGATCAGCCCGTAGCCGACGAACCGCGACCCCATCGCCTCCCACCTGGCAGCCGCGTCCGCGGCGTCGATCGCCGCCTCCTCCAGCCGGCCGAGGCCGATGAGCGCCTTGGCCCGGTTGGCGATGTTCAGCGCGGCGTACGGGGCGAACGACACCAGATCCGACAGCCTGGCCGCGATCTCGACCTCCGCCAGCGCCCTGGCGTAGGCGCCCTCGTCGAGATGGCAGGAGGCGCGGTTGGCCCGGATGCGGATGAGCTGGACGACGTCCCCGGCCCGCTCGGCGTACTCCAGTGCCCTCAGGTAATAGGCGTCGTTGGCCCGCCGGTCGCCGTCGAGCGAGGCGAGCATGGCCTGCACGGTGCAGGCCGCGGCCAGGGCACCCGGATCGCCCAGCGCACTGGCCAGCTCCAGCGCCCGGTCCGCCAGCTCGGCGCAGCCCGCCCGGTCCCCCTTCAGCCAGAGCACCGACGCGGTGGAGGCCGCGCACATCGCCGCGTCGGCGGGCGGCAGGCCGTACTCGAAGCCCTTGGTGTAGATGGCGATGGCCGAGTCGAGGTCGCCGCGCAGGTGGTCGATGAGGCCGAGCCGCCTGGCCAGGAACGCGTCGAACACCGACGTCGCCGCCGCGCGGGCGAGCAGGTCCCGCGCCCGGTTCCAGGCGCCGCGGTTCTGCTCCGCGATGCCGGCCAGGCGGAGCATCGCGGGCGCCTGCCTGGTCGGCTCCGGCAGCAGGCCGAGCGCCGCCACCACGTCGTCGCCGCGCTCGGCCAGGTGCGGGCCGTGCGTGCCGAGCAGCGAGGTGACGAGCGTGGTGTGCCGGGTGGCCACCGCGGCGCGCAGGGCCAGCTCGGGCTGGTCGTGTTCGACGTACCAGCGGGCGGCGACGGCGGCCGTGTCGTGCGCCTCGTGCCGGTCGAGCGGCGCGTGCGCGGCCAGTACGTGGGCGCTGGTGGCCGTTAACCGGTAGCCGCTGGTCAGGGCCGGTCCGTGCGCGATGGCCGGCCCGTGTCCGCTGATCGCGGCCGGCCGGTGCCCGTCGTGGCTCGCCTCCAGAAAAAGGCCCCGGCTGGTCAGCGAGGCCAGCGTGTCGGGCGGGGCGCCCAGCGCGGTGGCGAGGTCGTCGGTGAGCACCGGCAATACAGTCGCCGCCCGCAGCAGCTCGCGCATGGTCGCGGGCAGGTCGTCGAACGCGGACAGCGTGAGCCGCTCAAGCGTGGCAGAGGTGGCGGCCAGGCCCGCGGCGGTGCCCGGCCAGGCGGCGGGATCGGTGCGGGCCAGCGCGTCGAGCGCGGCCCGTACGGCGGCCGGCCAGCCGCCGCAGGCGTCATGCAGCGTGGCGGCGATCGCGGCCCCCGGCTCGCCCAGCCGGTCGCGCGCCCAGGCCGTGGTCTCCTCGATCGTGAGCGCGAGGTCGGTCGCGTCGAGGTCGAGCACCTCGTGGTCCTGGCGCAGCCGGGCCGTGGGGAACGGCAACGGCGCCCGCGAGGCCGTGACCACGTGCAGATGGCGAGGGGCCGCCCGGATCAGCGTCTCGACATAGCGTACGGAGCCGGCCGCGCCGATGATCGTCTCGATGCCGTCGAAGACCAGCGCGAGCCCCCGTCGCAACCGCCCGGCCAGCGCCTCGGCCAGCGCGCCCGCCAGCGCCGCCGCTCTGGACAGCTCGTCGGCGTCGGGCCCGAGGGGGGACTCGGCGGCGGCCGCGAGCTCGGCCGGCAGGTCGGGAACCGCCTCCGACAGGGCCGCGACCAGGGCGCCGGCCAGCGTGGTCAGGTCGCGATCGGCGGGCCCGAGCCGGTGGAGCACCGCCCCGACATCCTCGCTCCAACTCGTCAGGGCGATCGACTTGCCGTAGCCCGTGGTGGCCACCAAAGTGGTGAGCCTGTGCGTCAGCGCCCCGTCGAGCCGCCGGTCGAGGGCGGGACGGGGTTGCACCCACCCACGTTCCACCCACGCATGCTACGCCGGGGATCGCGAACGACTCCAGAGTTCGCAAAGTGCCACCTCCCGGTAACCAGGGGGGAGGCGCACTATGGTCGAGTACTTCTTCGAGGAGGGTCGCGGTGGATCAGGACCTGCCCGGCGGAGCGAGGCTGATCGTGGGAGTGGACGAATCTCCGGCCTCGCGTTGGGCGCTGGCATGGGCCATCGGGGCGGCACGGCTGCACCGGATGGCGCTGATCGCCGTGCACGTGAGCCGGGCGCCCATGCACCCCTTCCCCGAGGCGCTGCCCGTGCAGCACGCCATCAGGGCAGGGGAGGAGGCGCGGTGCAACGAGGTGATCGCGGGGGTGTTCGACGACGTGGCCGGTGGGCTGCCCGCCGACCTCACCACGGCGGTGGTCGGACGGGTCGGCGATCCCGGCTATCACCTCGTCGATCTGGCGCGTGAGGGCGATCTGCTGGTGCTCGGGCGGGGCAAGCGGGGGGTGTTGAGCCGGTTGCTCCTGCCTTCGACGAGCATGTACTGCGCGCGGCACGCCAAGACGACCGTGGTGATCGTCCGGCAGCCGACGCCGCCGGACGAGCCGCAGCTGCCGGGGGAGCGGACGCGGCGGTTCTGGAGCCGGAGCCGCAAGCACTTCTAGCTTGTCAGCAGGCTCAGGCCCTCTGGGATCTTGGACTGCTGGATCGCGCCGTAGCCCAGGACCAGGCCGTTCTGGGCGGGGGTCTCGCCGCAGTAGGCGTCGAGCCGTTCCACGGCGAGCCGGGGCGACGGCCGTACGGACGCCCCTGGGGCGAAACGGGCGCAGAGGTGCAGGCCCGCGACCGAGGGGACCAGGCGCAGCCGGTCGTCGCCGGCGAGGGCGTCGACGATGAGGGCGTGCCGGGCGGCGTACTCGCGGGTGGCCTTCCTGATGTGCCTGGCCAGCAGGCCCTCGTCGATGAAGCGGGCCAGCGCGGCCTGCGCGGACAGCTCGCCGTGCCAGTCGGTCAGTTGCCTGGCGGCGCGCAGGGCGGGCATGAGCGAGGCGGGGGCGACCAGGAAACCGAGCCGCAACATGGGCAGCAGCGTCTTGGAGAACGAGCCGACATAGATGACCCGGCCCGCCCGGTCCAGGCTCTGGAGCGGCTCCAGCGGCCGGTCGCCGAAGCGGAACTCGCTGTCGTAGTCGTCCTCGACGATCACCGCGCGCCGCCGTTCGGCCCAGGCCAGCAGGGCGGCGCGGCGGGCCAGCGACATCGGGGTGCCGAGCGGGAACTGGTGGGACGGGGTGACGTAGACCATCCGGGCGGCGTTCGGGATGGCGGCCACGTCGATGCCCTCGCCGTCCACCGGGACCCCGGCCACCCGGGCGCCCTGCGAGCGGAACAGCAGGCGCGCCGGCGGATAGCCTGGCTCCTCGACCGCCACGCAGGCGCCGGGATCGATGAGCACCCGGCCGATGAGGTCGAGCGCCTGCTGGGCGCCGTTGGTGATCAGGACGTCGTCGGCGCTCGCTCGTACGGAGCGGCTGATGCCTATATGTCGCGAAATAGCGTCTCTTAGGCCTTCATGGCCGGAGGGGTCGGCATATCCGGCGAGGCTGGTGCGGAGCTCGCGGGCCACCAGCCTGCGCCATGCCTCCATCGGGAACAGGCGCGCGTCGGGCATGCCCACGCGGAAGTCGTACTCGGGAGTGGGGGTCGGTGGCTGGGTGGGCATGGAGCGCCAGAGGGCGCGGGGGCGTACGACGCCTTGGGGTGCCGACCTGGCGCGTACACGCTCCGCGGAGACGAACGTGCCCGCGCCCGCCCGGCCGATGAGGAAGCCGTCGGCCACCAGGCGGTCGTACGCGACCGCGACCGTGTTCCGGGAGATCTCCAGCCGCTTGGCCAGCTCGCGGGTCGGCGGCAGGCGTTCGCCCGATCGGAGGCGGCCGTCGAGGATCGCGTCCAGCAGTTGCCGGTAGACCTGTGCGGCCAGGTCACCCCGGCCGTGGAGACTTATATGGACATCCATCTTGGCCCAATCATTTAACCGGAAATTGGAGCTTATGTCGGGACAAGGTGGGCTCTAGATTTGGGGTTATGACAGAGCGCATGAATCTCGGCGAACTCGCCGGAGAAGCCTACAAAGCCATGGCCGGCCTGGAGCGGTACGTCAAGCACAGCACGCTGCCCGCGCCCCTGCTGGAGCTGGTACGACTACGCGCTTCGCAGATCAACGGCTGCGTCTACTGCGTGGACATGCACAGCAGCGACGCCAAGCAGGCGGGCGAGTCCGACGCCAGGCTGCACGCCGTGGCCGTGTGGCAGGAGGCTCCCTTCTTCACCGACAAGGAGCGGGCCGCCCTGGCCTTCACCGAGGCCGCCACCAGACTCTCGACCGACGACATCACCGACGAGATCTGGCAGCAGGCCGCCGAACAGTTCGACGACCAGGAACTCGCCGCACTCGTGGTGGCCGTCGCCACGATCAACGCCTGGAACCGGATGGGCGTGGCCACCCGCATGACCCCTGAGTCGTACAAGGGCTGATGACACTCCACAGGCGGCTCCTCGCCCAGGCGCAGTTGGCGAACTCGATCGGCGACGGCGCCTACCTGGTCACCTCGGCGCTCTATTTCGCCAGGATCGTCGGTCTGTCGGCGACGGAGATCGGCTTCGGGCTCACGCTGGGCTGGGCGGTCGGCACCGTCGCGGGCGTCCCGCTCGGACATTTAGCCGACCGGCGCGGGCCGCGCGGAGTGGCCATCCTGCTCGCCCTGATGACCGCCGTCGCGGTCGCGTCGTTCCTGTTCGTGCGGTCGTTCGCGCTGTTCACGCTGGTCGCGTGCCTGTACGGCACCGCGCAGACCGGCCTGTCCGCGGCCCGGCAGGCACTGCTCGCCGGACTGATCGAACCGGACAAGCGCACCGAGGTCCGAGCCGTGCTCCAGTCCACGCTCAACGGCGGCCTCGCGGTGGGCGCCGCTCTGGGCGGGCTGGCGCTGCACTTCGGCACTCGGGAGGCGTATCTGGCGGTGTTCGCGGTGGACGCGGTCAGCTTCCTGGCCGCCGCAGTACTGCTGCTGAGGCTGCCCGCCGTCGCCCCCGTCCCGGCCGTCGCCGGACCGAGGCTGGCCGTGCTCAGGGACCGGCCGTACGCGGTGGTCACGCTGATCAACGCGGTCATGCTCTTCTACATGCCGCTGCTCAGCCTGATCGTCCCCCTCTGGATCGTCCAGCGCACCACGGCACCGACCTGGCTCGTCTCGGCTCTGCTCCTGGTGAACACGGTGAGCGTGCTCCTGTTCCAGGTACGCCTCGCGCGGCGGGTAAGGGGCCTCGCCGACGCGTCCCGGTCGGTACGGCACGCGGGCCTGGTCATGCTGGCGGCCTGCGCGGTGTTCGCGATGTCGGCCATCGGCTCGTCGGCCTGGCTCGCCGGGCTGATCCTGCTGGCCGCGGCCGGGCTCCAGGTGTACGGCGAGATGCTGCTGGGGGCGGGTGCCTGGGAGATCGGGTTCGCGCTGGCTCCGGCTGACAAGCAGGGGCAGTACCAGGGGTTCTTCGGGACCGGGGTGGCGGTGGCCAGGATGCTCGGGCCCGTCGTCCTCACCACGCTCGTCATCGGCGGGGGGACACTGGGATGGCTGCTGGTCGGCGGGGTGTTCGTGGCGGCCGGCGCCGCGATGGGACCGGCCGTGAACTGGGCTTCACGAACCCCCGGTGTGCGTACCCCTGACCGGGTTTGACATGATCCACACAGTGTCCAAGATGGGACGGGTATAACCGGCCCCACCTGGGTATGTTCACTCGTTCTTTGCACATCCGGTACATCTGGTTCGTGCACAACACAAGGACCGCAGCCATCCCTTGCTAGGCTGCATGTCAACCGTTGGGTCTCACCCCGGCAGGTGAGGCCGTCGAAGAAGTGGGGTCACACCGTGAAGAAGCTTGTCGTTCTGGCGCTGATCGCCCTTGGGGGGCTGCTGGTCTGGCGCAAAGTGCAGGCTGATCGCGCCGAGCTCGATCTCTGGACCGAGGCCACCGGCAGCGAGAACTGATCGACCTGGCGAGGCGATGAGTGACGTCGTCCCCATCAAGCTGGCGTGCCTGGACCTGGCCGGCACAACAGTCGGTGACATCGCCATGGTCGAGCGTGCTTTCGCCGAAGCGATAGCCACTCAAGGCATCGTCCCCGGGACCGGAGCGTACGCGCGTGCCATGGTGCACGTGCACCGGTCCCGGGGCTGCCCCAAGATCGATGTCTTCCGAGGGATCTTCCCTGGCAACGAGGCCCAGGCCCAGGCGGCGAACCTGACGTTCGAGCGCTCGTACGAGGGTGCGCTCGACCGAGCAGGTCTCGTCCCCATGCCCGGCGTCATCGAGGTCCTCGACAAACTCCGCGGCTCCGGCGTGCGCCTGGCCCTGATCACCGGCTTCAGCCGCGTCACCCTGAGCCGCGTCCTCAGCGTGCTCGGCTGGCACGACAAGATCGACCTCGCCATCTGCCCCGAAGACGCCGGCGGCCGCGGCCGCCCCTGGCCCGACATGGTCCTGCACGCCGTACTCCGCCTGGGCATCGAGGATGTACGACAGGTGGCGGTCATCGGCGACTCGGAAAGCGACATGCTGTGTGGTCGTCGAGCGGGTGCTTCTGTTGTGGCTGGGGTGATGACGGGGGTACACAGCCGGGAGCGGCTGCTCAAGGGAGGCGCCACGCACATTTTGGACTCGATCGCGGACTTCCCTGGCTTGATCTTGAGCGAAGACCTGAGCAGGCAGCAGATGGGTGTCGCGGACCGGTAAGCTATCTTCGTCGAGGGGCCTTAGCTCAGTTGGCAGAGCGCCTGCTTTGCAAGCAGGAAGTCAGGAGTTCGAATCTCCTAGGCTCCACCAGGCAAAACACCCCGCCACTGATCTTGTGACGGGGTGTTCGGGCTATTAACGGACCATTAGCCATCCTGGCCCATCCTCTTCCATTCGGCCTCGACACGAGCGCTGAGCGCATCCGCGATCCGCTGGTCAGCGTCCTTGGTGGCGTGCTGGTAGATGAGCGCCGCCCGATCGCTGTCGTGCCCCATCCGTGCTTTGAGATCGGCCAGGCTCGCCCCTGACTGCGCGGCGAGCGTGTTGCCCGTGTGGCGAAGATCGTGGAAGTGCAGGCCGGCGAGCCCCATCTCCTTGAGCGCCCCGTCGCCATCGCCCCAGGACAAGCCCAGCGGGCCAAGGGCCTGGGGCGAAGGTCGTTCCTCCAGTTGGGGGCTCCACCTTCACCCCAGGCCCTTGGCCCGCTTCCCTGACGGGTGGGACGACGGCGACGGGATGATCCGGCCAGAGGGCTATGCGAGGGCGCAGCGAGGATCGCTTGTCGCCAAGACGATCGCAATACCCCCAGGAGCAGTGGAAGCTCAAACCTCCAGGCACGCATGACCGCGCGGCTTCTCGTAGACGAAAGAGAGGGTTTTCCACGTGTCGGCACGGCCCTCACTCCGCCCTGTCCGCGTGCTGTAGGGCGTGGGCGGCGAATGCCCGCAGGGCGTCGGCGTTCCATGCATGGCCGTCGGTCTCCCGTTCCTCAAGTGAGACCGGTCGAGCGCTGCGATAGCACGCGAGCGCCTGCTCCACGATCGGCCGATGGCGTTCGGGTAGTTCCTCCAGGGCCCACAGGGCTCCCTCCTCCTTGCTCAGCACGGTTCCCGGGGGGCTTTCGAACATCGCGATCACGCGGCACGCGTTGAGCACCCCGTAATAGGGGGATTCCAGCAGGCGATCATCCTTGAGCGCCCACGCCAGGTCCTCGAGAACGGCTGCCTTGTAGTCGGACTCCGGCACCGGCGCGAAGACGTCCTGCGGGGGCTCCCCGATCAGGGTCACGCCCCGGCTACGTGTCACGGTGATGTGCGCGGCCAGGTCCGGATCGGCCTGATGCCGGTCGTTGTAGTCCATCTGGCCGAGCAGGATCCGCTCCGTCCACGCGGCGGAATAGTGCACCTCGTAAGGTCGCGGATGCTCGTTTGCTCGCGCCTGTCGGCGGGTCAGGATGGACAGTTCGAGATCGCCAGTGATCGGCCGCCGGTCGCTTCGCATGGCCAGGGCGAGGGAGGTGTGCTCCCGTTGCCGGTCGTTGAGCGGCTCCTCGACGACCAGGAGCAGGTCCAGGTCGCTTTTGGCGCGGTAAAAGCAGCCCATTGCCAGGGAACCGTGCAGATAGGCGCCGACAAGTGGGATGCCGACAGCCGCGGGCGTGCCGGTCACATACTCGCGGACATCGGCGTCGCAGTCGTCCCACGACTGGGCGCGGTCGGCAGGATGAAGGAAATCGCTCAGCACTCCAGGGAACCTATGGCGCGGAGATTCGGTGTATCAACACTTTAATCCGCAGGTTCTGCGTTCGCGTCCTGGGCGTTCTGCGCCAGCGGCCCGCTGTGCAATATATGTGCGCGCCCGTACGGTCAGCGACCAGAGGGGATCACGAGCTCTCAAGTGGGAGCCACCCTGGGAGCCACCGGACTGGACGATCACGAGCATTGGCGGACTACTACGGACGTTGCAGTCTCCAGCCACCTGCCCGGCGAACACGTCTGAACGACATTGAAGATCGTTTGGGGACCTTGTAAACAGAAGGTCAGGTAGTGTGCCCTGGCTGTACAGCCAAGAGGGCGAACACCGGCGGAACTCAGCGAACATCCACGGACACCGAACGCCGAGGTCAGAGCCGCCGAGCTTGATCGAAGCGCCTTCTTTTAATCCGCCGCTCCATAGGTTGACCTTTCGGGCGCGCTTCCTTGCGGGATGCACTACCAGGAGCCTGGCGCATCAACGATGAGATCTTCCGGCCGAGGGAGTGGGGCTGGCTCGTCTTCGATGGAGTAGATCTCCAGGCACGACAGGTGGCCTCCCTCGACGAAGAGCAAGACACCATCGTCGCGCTCCTGCACGCGCGCGGAGATCAGCACGCCGTCTTGCACCGGAGAGTTGAGTGCGCAAGGGCCTTTCCCTGGGCGAAGATCCACCGTCGCGCATCCGCATCCACAATGCCCGGCGACAACTGCCGAAGGGACTTGAGCCCGAAGCTCGTCCGCGCCAGGAAAGTCCTGCGCAAGAAGTGCCAGAATGACAGCTTGCTCCTTGTCTGACAGATGACGCTCGCTGCTCGACACATCGTCAAGGTATCGGATCGCCTGCAGGATATGCGCGGGATGATCTCCCTCGAACCCGAGGGACCATAAGGTGTTACAGGGCGCAGCCTCTCATGAAGGCGTCCGGGGGCCGTGCAATATGCGTGCAATGATCTTGGTGCTTGTGACGGCCTAGCAAGATGGCACCGCAGGTCGGATGCATGGAGTCGATAGGAACGGTCACGCCCTGTAAAACCGTCGGCGGTCTGTACCGCCCTTACGATCGCCTGTCTGTGGTCAGCCGCCGTAGGTGGCTGGGGGCGATCGACGGTCCAGGGCTTCGTTCCTCAGCCCCGGCCTACCGAACAACGTGGCTGATCACCTTATCGGCGGTGGAGGGCGATGAGGTTCGGCGCTCAGTTCGTGCACCTTGAGGCCCCGCCCGTTACCGTGCGAGCGTTCCCATCGCCAGCCCTACGATAAGTCGTACTCGTCGATCCATAGATCGGCTCCAGCTCTGTTAAGAAAACTGATGGCTTCTTCGTCAAGAACGAGCCCCCGCGGGCCGAAGCCCTCTCCCGGTTCAAACGACCGAAGCATGACCAACGTGGCCGCTGCGCCACCAGCGGTCAGCTCTCCGATTCCACGCCGAGAATCGGGTGCCGCCGGCCAACGGAGATCTGGTCTTCTCCTACTGTGAGCGGGGGTGACTGAGCGAGAGCATGATGGCGCGCTTTCATGCTCGGGA
Source organism: Nonomuraea sp. NPDC049269 (assembly GCF_043197155.1). NCBI lineage: Bacteria > Bacillati > Actinomycetota > Actinomycetes > Streptosporangiales > Streptosporangiaceae > Nonomuraea > Nonomuraea sp. NPDC049269. The sequence goes on along the minus strand of NZ_JBICSO010000002.1, from coordinate 31,820 downwards.
AGATAGGTTGGTCGGTATGACCGCTCAGCCTGTGGAGCCCGTTGCGCCCCGTGATCCAGGTGAGGATCCGGCCGCGATCTACGAGGCGCTTCCGCCATCGCACCGTGCCCGGTTCCGGGCTGAGTACGACGAGGCTTTGGAGGCCGTGCACGACTTGGCCCGCTTCAAGCAGGTGCAGACGCTATTGCGTCAGTGGCGCCTGCGTGCCATTGCTTACGCTCGCCCGGGGTACGAGGAGGCCGTCCAGGACGCTCTCCAGAACCGTACGGAGATGTTCACTCGCTACACCCCGCCGGAGTGGAAGGGCCGGGTGTGAGCTACAAGTTCGATGGTTCCACGGACGCGCCCTCTACGAGCTGAAGGGTCTTCCCGACGAGGTCCGCGACGGCCCGCTGCTGGAGCGTCTTCTTGAGCTCCTCCGCGATCCGTGGGACGCGGTCGCGGAGCGTCCCGGCCAGTCTGCGGTGAGACACGCCTTCTTCGGAGACAACGGCCAAGGGATGATGACGTTCATTCTCGATGAGGAGACCCGAACCTTGCGCATCATCGACCTCCTCTGGGCCGGCTGACCTCTGTGTCGCAGGTGGACGAGCACGGCTCGACACGCAGGTCCTTGACCAGGCGGGCCGCGTGCTCTCGGCGGGCCCGGTCGTCGGTGTCGTGGTCGAGAGGGTCGGTGGCCAGGCTCTTGATCAGGTACTAATCCAGCCACTTGCCTGCCGCAGGCGTACGCGCCAGAACGCTCTGAACGTCGTGCTGTTGACCGAGGCGGGCCACGTGCAGAGGCTGATAGGTGGCCGGGGGCGATCGACGGTTCATGGGGTCGTGGTCGCGGCCGGCAGGGTGCCAGGCAGTGCCATACGGCCGGTTTCGGGCCGCGTTAGCCCGTCGCCGCTACCCGCGACCTGCGGATATCTCGGCTGGTCGGATCATGTTTCATTGGTCGCGGGAATGGTCGCGCCACCGCGACCGGTTGCGGCTGGCTCGCGACCCTCACCCCCGCGATCATCCGAGAGTGTTCACAGCAGCTTTTCGCGCGCGGAGCGCGCCTCAGAAGACGCGCGAAGCGCCTTCAGCCCCCTTCCCCCCGCCGTACGGGTCCCGGCGAGGGACAGCAGGGACACCCTGTCCCTGGGATGTCCCTGATGATCCGGGCGCGTTACCGCAGGTCAAATCGCGCTCGGGGACACGGGGGACAGCAGGGACACTTCCGTGCAGGGACAGCCTGTCCATTAGTCCCCCTTGGTGTCCCCCGTGTCCCCCGTGTCTCCGGACATGGGCTGAACTGCGGAAACGTCGCTACGGCCGGGGGACACTTGGGGGACAGTCTCCGACCAGGTGTCCCCTGGCGGCGCGGCGTCCCTGAGAGCCTCTCTCGCAAGAGCATCTTTGCCTGCACGTGTGGCATCAGGACGTAGCTGGTAGGCCGTCTCGGTCCATCTCGACGTCTCGGACTGATCGCAAGCGCGTCTCCTCGGCACCTTCACCAGCGGCGCCCGCAGACCTACTGCCGGCGCACCGCCTGCCTACGATGCCGGCTATCGATCTCAGTGGGAACGCTCAGTCGGATCGGGCTCCGGATCGCCATGAACAATCGCGTGGAACGACTGACGTAGCAACGCGATGATCCTTTCCGGTGGCGCGTCCCGCAGCCCATCCAGGCCCAACAGGTACCGCCCAACGACGGTCCCCAACGTCAGCGCGCCGATCAACCCCGCCCGCAGGTCCGCATCCTCCCCTGGTACCGTCTCGGCGGCCTGGCGTTGCTCGGCGAGCATCGCCTCGCGCACCTCCTTGGCGGCCTCCGGATGGGTGAACATCGACCGAACAGCCGCCAGCGCGCCGACCGGCTCCGCCGTGACCTTCGCACCCAGCGCCGCCAGCAGCAGCTCAGCGACCTGCTCAGGGGTTCCGCCAATGGGTTCGTGCTGGTCAACCACGGCGACCTGGGCGAAGAGCTTCTCTTTCGACTCGAAGTACCTCATGACCAGGCCGGGATCGGTCTTCGCCTCGGCCGCGATCGCGCGAATCGTCGTCCGATCATAGCCATGCTCAGCGAACAACCTCCGCGCCGCCACCATGATCCGATCCTGGGTACGGCGACGCTGCTCAGCCCGGGAAACAGGTGCGGAACCCACCGGCTCAGTCTACACGCGTTGACTCAAGGCTCGAACCGCTGCTAGGTTTCAGTCAACGACTGTAGACCGAACTCCAGGGGAATCATGTTTCAGACCATCGCGCTCTCCTTCCTCGCCGGCCTCATGGGCACCAACGCGCTACCCCACCTGATCAAGGGCCTCGTCGGTGAGGAGTTCCCGAACGTGCTTGGCAACTCGCCCCTACGCAACGCACTCGCCGGCGCGACCGGAATCCTGCTAACCGGTCTCTTCGTACTCTGGGCCGATATGCCCAGCCACCCGTTGACCGCCGCCATCTCCATCGCCATCGGCACCTATGTCATGGCCATCTTCCACGGCCTGCGCGGCGCCTTCTGGCTGAACACCGCCGCCGGCCGCCCCAACCCGGCCACGCAGGCGAGCCAGGGCACACAGAGCAGCTAACACAGCGCGCATGAACTCCACAATGGACGATTCGATCGCGTTGGCGTTGTAGTCGAACTCCAGCTGCTACCAGCTGAAGGACCGCCTCCCAGACCATCGGGGCGCTCAGGCGCTTCTTCCAATGGGGCCGGAGCCCCGACCCCTGGAGGACTTCGCTTCGCTCAGACGTCTATTTGAGAAGGCGCAGGCTTCGCCTGCGCGTTCCACGTGACCGTTTCTCGGGTTAGCTGGACAGTGCCTGCTGGCTCTGCCGCTCCCAGGTCAGATGTCTGGGTTTTCGATCTTCCTAGAAGCTACGGATGGGCCTCGGCGTGCGAGAGGGTATTGCACGGGATCATTGATCACGCCCTGCGCGAGGCTGCTCAGAATCGGCAGTAGAGGGCGGTTGCGTCGTCGAAGGTCTTGCCGCGTGGCCAGCGGGAGCCGTTCGGGTCGGACTGCTCGGCCTTGCGAACCTCATGGATGAGGCCGGAAGGTCCCTGCCTGTCGAGGATGTTTATGGCCTGCTGCCAGGTTGCTAGCTCGAAGCGGTCGATGAGGCGGGTGGCGCCGTCGCTGAGGAGTGCTGCGGCCCGGACGCGGCTCGTGGGGATGGTGCCGGCCAGGGCTTGTTCGGCGGCTAGGGGATCGATGGCTGCGACCCAGAATCCGCCGTCGCGGTTGCGGTGGTGGCGCATCCCCTCGACGTAGGCGCGGTGTGCTGCGATGTGTTCGGGGCTGCCGGAGTCGAGGGCGTCCACGGTTGCCCGGTAGCGGGCGCCTACGTGGGCTTCGCGGTCATCGGTGATCACCATGGGTTCCGGCTCGCCGATGTCGAGCACGAGCGTGGAGTCGGCCAGGACGAGCCAGTCAAGGGCGTCACTCGTGCACCGGAGCATGATCACGGTGGCGGAGGGGGTGCCCGGATGGGCCAGGTCGCACGTGCTGTCATGCAGTGAGGCGACGGTCTTGATTCCGTCTGCGAGCGTGTCGGTCAAGGATTCGGCGCTTTGGGTCATTGATGCGACCAAGGTGGAGCCCAGTGTCCGTGAGTACCAGGCGACGCCGTGCGTACAGCCGGATTCGGAACCTGGTGGGGTTCCCGCTCCGTCCAGGAGGACGGCGATATCGGGGGTGGCGGCGGCATAGTCTTCGTTGTCGCGGCCTGGAGCCGCTTCGGTGGCGAAGCCGACGCGCACGGCTACTCCTCTTCGTGGCGATACAGCAGGCTAGCCAGTTCGGACCTGACAGGTTCCCCGGTCGCGGGCACGTGAAGCGGGACTCCAAGCTCCGATAGTCGCCGGCGATGTCGGCGAGCAGGCCCGCAGCGCCTCGCCGTACACAGCAACCGACCCGAAAGCCTCAAAGGTCTCCACATGCGTCCCGATCTCCTCGGGATCGGTCAGAGTGAGGTCACCTGTGAGACTATCAACGATGCTCGTGGAGCCGTCGAAGATCGTGAAGCCATGCAGGGGGAAGCACGGTGCCTCCACCGTCCACGGCACTACTCCGAGCCCAACCTGAGACAGGGTGGACACCTGGGCGAGCCGGTCGAGCTGCGCCATCATCAACGCGGGGGAGCCGGGCCAGGTGCGCACCGCCCCCTCAGTGAGCAGGAACGAGAACTCGCGCACAGAGTCGAACAACACGGCTTGCGCTTCCAGCCGGACCGCCGCAGCCTTGGCCGCATCCGCCTCATCGACATCACGGCCGATGGCCAGAGCCAGTCGGGCATACTCCGCCGTCTGCAACAGTGCGGGGATCATCGCCGGCTGAAACGCGACCACCCGACGAGCCGAACGGAAACGAGCCGCGTTCGCCGTCTCTCGCTCCGCGAGCCCACCCTTGAGCCGGGACACCTCATTACGCAGCCGCACGAGAAGGGCATCCAGCCCCGTACGCCCGGACTCGTCGAGCTCCAGCGCAGCAGAGAGGCGCTCCACTGTGTCAGGGGTCGGAAGGAGCTGACCTGTCTCTATCCGCGAGATCGTCGGTTGGGCGACCTGAGCACGCACGGCGAGTTCCTTGCCGGTCAGCCCGGCATCCCTGCGCAGCCGTCGCAGCAGCTCACCCAGGGCCCTCAGCCGATCTCGCCGATCCTCCACACAGGCCGTTCTACCACCGGCCATACGCCGATCACTGCCGAATTGTTCTCAAAGGGATCAAGGCGACGGCGCTCCGCGCCGCCGCCCGCCCGCCGTCCGGGCGTGCGGCGTGGGCGCCGGTCCCGAACGGCGGCGGGAATGCGGGCCGCCCGCCGTACACAGCGCCCGCCGCACCAAGCCTCACCCGCCGACCAGGGACGCGCCGCCGCCCAAATGCAGCACTACGATCGCCTGGCTGTGGCCAGCCAGCGTACGGGGTCGGGGGCGATCGCCGATCCGGGACTTCGTTCCTCAGCCCCGGCTCACGGAGCATCGTGGCAGCCGTGATCAGTAAGCCCGCCCAAAGATGACACGCTTGCCATACGCAGATGCTTCACCGCAATGCACGCACCATCCGGTTTCTGGAATACCGTCGAGCGGAATACAGCGCGGAGTTGCTGCGACCTTGGCCTTGATGTCGTCCTCACACGCGGGACTGCCGCAGTGCAACACCAACGCCCATCCCGACGCTACGGCCTTCGCGAAGGAGTCCCAGGTGTCCACTCTCATGGTGTGACTGTCGCGGTATTCGGTGGCCCGCTGCAGAAGGAAGGCTTGGAAATCCTCCAGTACGCCAGGAATGAGCTCCGGCGCGGAAGACAGCGAGATACTCTGTTTGCCCTCATCGCCGAGCCTCTTGGCCATCACCACAGTGCCAGACTCAAGATCACGCGGACCGAGTTCCAGCCGGATAGGAGCGCCGCGCAGCTCCCATTCATTGAACCGGAACCCAGGCGAAAGCTGTGCGCGATCATCGACATGGGTACGAATACCGGCCGCCTTAAGTCGCCCCGCAAGCTCCAGCGCCGCCGCCAAGGTCTGCGCGCCCTGATCGCCACGTCCAATCGGCACGATTACCACTTGATAGGGGGCAAGTCGGGGCGGGAGAACCAAGCCCCTGTCATCGCCGTGGGTCATGATGACCCCGCCGATCATTCTCGTCGACATGCCCCACGAGGTGGTGTGACACAGTTCGAGACGACCAGCTTCGGAGGTGTACTGAATGTCGAAGGCCTTGGCGAAATTCGTGCCCATGTAGTGGGAGGTTCCAGCTTGGAGCGCCTTTCCGTCCCTCATCATGCCCTCGATGGTGAAGGTACGGACGGCGCCGGCGAATCGCTCCCCAGCTGTCTTCTCGCCAGGTACTACCGGGATCGCCGCGATGTCCCGCGCAACCTCTGTGTAGAGATCGAGCGCCAGCATCGTCTCACGCATCGCGTCCGCCTCGTCGGCGTGTGCTGTGTGACCCTCTTGCCAGAGGAATTCCGTCGTGCGCAGGAACATGCGGGGCCGCAATTCCCAGCGCACGACGTTGGCCCACTGATTCAGCAGGAGCGGAAGGTCGCGATGGGATGAGACCCACTTGGCCATCATCTCACCGATGATCGTCTCTGAGGTGGGCCGAACGACGAGCGGCTCTTCAAGCTCCTTACCGCCAGCGTGAGTGACAACGGCGAGTTCAGGCGAGAACCCCTCGACGTGATCGGCCTCTCGCCGGAGGTAGCTCTCTGGGATCAGCAGAGGGAAATAAGCATTCTCATGACCGGTGTCCTTGATCCGGCGATCAAGTTCCGCCTGGATGAGTTCCCACAGGCGGTAACCGTACGGTCGGATGACCATGGTGCCCTTGGCTGGTCCCCTGTCAACGAGCTGCGCCTTGGCAACCAGCTCGTTGTACCAGGCCGAGAAGTCCTCATTCTGAGGAGTCACACCACGTTCATCACGTCCCATGCAGGGAGAATATCGCTCATGGCATGTCCTCGTGGCCCGTCAAGGACGGCCTCGCGACAGTGCCCTACGGGACGGGGGCGGATGACAGGCATAGGTTCTGTGACGCCCAATACATCAATCGCTACATCCACCTGGCCTCATACACGCTCATGAGTGCACACGGGCAACCGCATGGAGTGAATGCTCAGCTCCGATTCTCCTTCGGGCAGTAGGGGGCTCTCAGCGGTCGCGTACTGCAACCAGTACTGCAACAGAGGTACACGACCACTCACGTCCACGCCCTTGCAGCGCCGCTCAAGACGGGGTTGCAGACCTCTGATCGCGGCCGGGATGGTCCTGATAAGGAAGAGGTCCGTTAAAGACGGCGTGCCCGTCGCGTGCCCGATGGGACGGGAAATGAGGGGGAACAGCGGGGAGTCACGGGGAACGCGATCAGGGCGCGGAGCTGCGTCTTCGCAGGCCGAGCAAGATCGGCATGCGTCTTTGCAAGCAGGAAGTCAGGAGTTCGAATCTCCTAGGCTCCACCAGCAAAACACCCCGCCACTGATCATGTGACGGGGAGTTCGTGCGGCTGGTCACGCACTACTGGGCCAACGATTGTTTCCGCCGACCGACGGCGATCTGGTGGAGCGGGCTCACCTGCTGGAGGGCGTCTCCGGCGTGCCGGTCCACGGCAAGCTCGATTTGAGCGGGCCCCTTGAACCGCTTGGGAGCCGCGCGAGAACTAGCCCGGTAGTGAGCTGGTGGTGGTCGACGCGGCCCATGCGCGTTTCCAGCCGTCGAACGGAAACGGTCAGGTCATGGCCAGCAGGATGCGGCGCGACCCCTTGTACGCGGTGCGGCTGTGGGCCAGCCGGACGTTGTCGAGGATCAGCAGGTCCCCGGGCACCCAGTCGAAGCTCACCGCGCTCTCCCAGCCCGCTCGCCGGATGTCGTCCAGGTCCTCGACCTGGAGCGCGGACCCGTCGCCGTAGTGGCACGAGCTGGGCAGCTCGTCCTCCCCGACCAGGCTGAGCAGCTCTTCACCCAGCCCGGGACCCGCGCCCGACCAGTGCCACTGGTCGGCCTGGTTGAACCACACCTCCTGGCCCAGCTCGGGATGGACCACCGTGGCGGGCCGGACCTGGCGGGTGTGCAGGGCGCCCCGGGCGGTCCAGGAGAAGTCCACCTCGAAGGCTCGCAGATGATCCTCGACGACCGCGCGGTCCTCGGTCTCGTACGTGCTCTGCCACGACCTGCCCAGACCAGAGCCGCCGTGGAGCCGCTGCTGGTACAGCAGCCCCTTGTCGGTGAAGCGCCGACGCACCTCGGCCGGTATGCGGCGCAGGATCTCCCGGCTGTCGGCGATCGGGGTCTGCCCGCCGCTCTCCGGCGCCACCACGCAGTGGAAGAACAGCAGGCTCGGCCACCGGCCGGCGTAGGACAGCTCGTTGTGCAGGGAGATGTCCAGCTCGGCCGGGTATTCGGTCGAGGTGTAGACGTTGGCGCCGGACACCTTCTCCCGCGGGGAGTTCCCGTGCACGTAGTTCAGGAGACGGCTCTCCGTCGCCGCCACCGCCGCGGCGAACACCTCCGGAGAGGCGGCGTCGAAGCCGCGCAGAAGCACGGCACCGTGCTCGGCGAGCCGGTCACCGAGCCAGGCCCGATGCCCGGCCACGAACTCGGCCAGGTCGGTGGGGGTGTCGGGTTCGACACGGAGCGGGAACCCGCGGTCGGCGTCGAGCAACGTCGTCTTCATGTCACTTCCCGTGCAACCGGCGCAGGTAGTCGTACGTGGTGGGCAGGGACTCCAGCAGCTCCCGCTGCCGTTCCTTGATCCCGGCGAAGATCGGCTCCGCGCTGGCCAGCATGTCGGGACGGTGGGCGAGCACCGATGGCGCGCGGTCGGGGTCGAAGCCGAGGCCGGCGAAGATGCAGTAGTAGTTGCTGTTGTTCCAGAAGTTCCGGAACTCCGCCTCGAAGTTGCTGTAGTAGGTGTTCTCGTCGGTCACCGGCATGTTGACCGCGAGTCCCGCCCGGTACATCGCGATCTTCTCGGTGATGTCCGGCGACAGCGCGAGCTGCTTGTTCGCCTTCCAGAACGGCGTGTCGTCGCGCGGCGAGAAGGAGAAGTGGGCCTGGATGAAGTCCCGCGAGTCGTCGAACATGATCTCGATCTCGCGGTTGAACCGGTCGAGCAGCACCGGGTCGAAGTTCTTGTCGGGGAAGTGCTTGGCGAGCTGGTAGATGGCGGCCGTGATGAAGTAGATGCCGGTCGACTCCAGCGGCTCCAGGAAGCACGACGACAGACCGATGCTCACGCAGTTGCGCACCCAGGCGCGGCGGTTGCGGCCGACGCGGAAGCGTACGTGGTTGAGCGGCACCTTCTCGGGGTCGAGGTTCCAGAGGTCGCAGAACTCCTGGGTCGCCTCGTCCTGGCCGGCGAAGCGGCTGGAGTAGACGTAGCCGCTGCCGAACCTGCCGAGCATCGGGATCTTCCACGTCCACCCGGACGACATCGCGATCGACGAGGTGAAGGGCTCCACGCCCAGCTCTTCGTCGTCGTTGGGCACCTGGGTGGCCACGGCGCGGTCGTTGAGCAGGAAATCGCTCATGTCGAGGAACGGCTCGCGCATCGCCTGGTTGATCAGCAGGCCGCGGAATCCCGAGCAGTCGACGAACAGGTCCCCTTCGAGGGTGAGCCCTCCCTTGGTCCGGAGGCCGGTGATGTAACCGCGCTCGTCGAGGAGCACGTCGGTCATCTCGTCCTCGACGTGCTGCACGCCCTGCTTCTTCACCGCGAAGCCGCGCAGATAGGCGGCCACCAGGTTGGCGTCGAAGTGCCAGGCGTAGTTCGTCCACTGCTCGCCGTCGAGGGTGCGCGGGGCCAGCATGGCGTCGAGGACCGGGGGCTCGCGGTAACACGCGTACGCGAACGGCTCGTCGGTCTGGCCGGCCAGCTTCTTGGCCGCCCAGTACTGCGACAGCGGCAGCTGCTGATGGTTGGGCAGCAGCCCGAACAGGTGGTAGAAGTGGTCGCTGCCGCCGTCGAAGGCGCGCGGCTGAGCCGAGCCCCGGCCGCCGGTGCGCCAGTTGACGAACTTGATGCCCATCTTGTAACTGGCGTTGCACTCGCGCATCCACTCCTCCTCGGGCACGCCGAGGAAGTCGAAGAGCACGCGCTGCAGGTTCGGCACGGTCGCCTCACCCACGCCGATGCGGGGGATGGACGGCGCCTCCAGCACCGTGACGGTCACGTCGCCACCCAGCGCCTTGCCCAGGTAGGACGCGGTCATCCAGCCCGCCGTGCCTCCTCCGAGGATCACGACATTCCTGATCCGATTATCCATCGTGACAGGCCCTTTCATTGCGGGACGGGCATGACCGTTCAGGGCGTTCAAAATCCCGGAACGGGAACCTAATCCAGCTCTCACCCGGCCGTCAACAATGGATATCAGACAATTCAGGGAGCGGACTTCGACCGGTTCGATAGCGACGATAGATAATGCGCCGTCGGGGCGCAAGATGCGGAATGCCGGCGATGGCGGCGGATCGAGCCAGGGCTCTGAACAGGTGCTGGGAGCTGAAACGGTGGCCGGTAGCGGGTTAATGACCCGCCTCCGAAGCGCCAATGGTGTTTCAGTGGAGGCCCGCTGACGCCCGGGCTCCGGCTCTTGTCCGGAGCCGTCGGCGCGTGTGACCATGCTGAAACACGACCGCCAGAAAAAAGGCATCCAGCGAAAAATTCGTGACCGATATTCCGCGCTGAACGGACGGACGTTATGCGGGACGAGACAATGAATTCGGGGACGCCCGCCGGGGCGTCCTCGCTCGCCTTGTCCGGAGGTGGGACGGACCTCCGGAGGGAGGACCTGCACCCCAGCGTGTCGGACCCGGTCATGGACACGATGAACTTCCTCAACGAGATCACCCTCCGCTATCCGGAGGCCATCTCGTTCGCGCCGGGCCGGCCGTACGACGGGCTCTTCGACGTCGAGCAGATCTTCTCCTACGTCCGCCGCTACCTCGATCACCTGGCCCAGCAGGGCGAGTCGCCGGCCCGCATCCGCGAAGCGCTGTTCCAGTACGGCCCGACCGCCGGACGGATCCGCGAGCTGATCGCCGGTTCCCTGCGCGCGGATGAGGGCATCGACGTGCTGGCCGAGTCGATCGTGGTGACGGTCGGCTGCCAGGAGGCCATGTTCCTGACGTTGCGCGTGCTGTTCTCCCGGCCCGAGGACGTCCTGCTGGTCTCCAGCCCGTCCTACGTGGGGATCACCGGCGCGGCCCGGCTGCTCGGCATCGAGCCGGTCGGCGTGAACGAGTGCATTGAGCCGGTCGGCGTGAACGAGCACGAGGGCGGCCTGTCGTGTGCCGACGTCGAGGCGGCGGTCGCGGTGGAGCTGGCCGCCGGGCACCGGCCGCGGGCGATCTACGTGACGCCGGACCACTCGAACCCGTCAGGCGTGACCATGCCGCTGCGGACCCGGCACGAGCTGCTCGACCTGGCCGCCCGCCATGATCTGCTGATCCTGGAGGACAGCCCGTACCGGCTGGTGAGCCAGGCAATCCGGCTGCCGACCCTGAAGTCGCTCGACCGGGGGCGCCGGGTGGTGCACCTGGGGTCGTACTCCAAGACCGTCTTTCCCGGGGCCAGGGTCGGGTTCGCCGTGGCGGACCAGACGGTCGTGGACGCCGCGGGCCGCTCCGGGTTCCTGGCGGACGAGCTGGCCAAGGTCAAGAGCATGGTGACGGTGAACACCTCGCCGCTGGGCCAGGCCGCCGTCGCGGGTGCGCTGCTGGAGTCGGCGGGCCGGATCTCCGACCTCAACAACGAGACGGCGAAGTACTACGACGACACGTTGCGGACCACGCTGCGCTGCCTGGACCGGATCCTGCCGCCCGCTCGCCGGGCCAGGCTCGGGGTCGGCTGGAACCGGCCGAGCGGGGGATTCTTCCTGACGGTGAAGGTGCCCTTCCGCGTCGACAACGCGGCGCTGGCCAGGTCCGCGCAGGACTTCGGGGTCATCTGGACGCCGATGAGCTACTTCTATCCCCAGGGCGGCGGCGAGCGGGGCATCCGGCTGTCGACCAGCTACCTGACCCACGACGAGATCGAGTCGGGCATCGAGCGGCTGGCCGCGTTCATCGCCTCGGCGAGTGAGGCCTCGTGAGGACGGCGGCGGTGGTGGGCACCGGGCTGATCGGGACCTCGGTGGCGCTGGCCCTGAGTCGTCGCGGGGTGGCCGTGCATCTGAGCGACGCCGACGAGCAGGCGGCAAGAACGGCCGCCTCGCTCGGTGCCGGCACGCTGAGCCCGCCGGCCGGGCCCGTGGACCTGGCGGTGCTGGCCATGCCCCCGGCGCACATGGGGCGGGAGCTGGCCAGATGGCAGCGGCAAGGGCTCGCCCGCGCGTACACCGACGTGGCGAGCGTCAAGGCGCGCCCGCAGCGCGAGATCACCGGCGCCGGCGGCGACCTGGCCAGATACGTGGGCGGGCATCCGATGGCGGGCGGGGAACGGTCCGGGCCGCTGGCCGGCCGGGTCGATCTGTTCGAACGGCGGTACTGGATCCTCACGCCGTCCGCGGACACCGAGCAGGACGTGCTCAACACGGCGCTGGAGCTGGTCTCGCTCTGCGGGGGAGTGCCCGTAGTGATGGGGATGGCCGACCACGACCGGGCGGTGGCGCTGGCCTCGCACGCGCCCCATGTCGTGGCGGCGCTGATGGCCGGTCTGCTGGAGGACGTCACCGAGGACGCGGTGCGGATCTGTGGCCAGGGGCTCAGGGACGTCACTCGGATCGCCGGCGGCGACCCGGAGCTCTGGGCCGACATCCTCGACGCCAACGCGGACGCGGTGGCGGACGTGCTGCAACTGTACGCGGGTGATCTGGCGCGAACCATCACCGCGCTGCGCGGGTTGTCCGGCGCCGATCCGGTGGATCGGCGCCGGGGGGCGGTCGAGCTGGAGTCGGTCCTGCGGCGCGGTACGCGGGGTCACGCCCGGATTCCCCACAAGCACCACGGCCCGGAGCCCAGCTACGCGGAGGTCGACGTCGTCATCTCCGACGAGCCCGGCGCGCTGGCCAGGGTGCTGGCCTCGGCGGGAGACGTCGAGGTCAACATCGAGGACGTACGCATCGAGCACACGCTGGACGAGCCGAGCGGGAGGGTCCGACTGCTGGTCACTCAGGCGTCGGCGAACCTGCTCGCCCAGCGGCTCAACGCGGACGGTTGGGAGGTACGGACATGAACGCTGCGCTCGCCCGGAACTCACGAGGTACGGACATCAACGCTGCGCTCCCCCGGCACTCACTGGGTGCACGGGATCAGGGTGACCTCCATGGCGGGAGCTCGTTCGAGGATCGCCATCTGGAGGTGCCTGAGCTCGGCCCCCGGCTCGATGCCGAGGTCGTCGCGGAGCTTTCGCCGGATGATCTCGTAGTCCTGCAGGGCCTCGGCCTGGCGGCCGGAGCGGTACAGGGCGAGCATGAGCTGCGCGGTGAAGACCTCGTGGAACGGGTACTCGGTCACGATCTTGTGGAGGTCGGGGATCATCCGCCGGTGGTTGCCGAGCTCGAGTTCGAGGCTGGCGAGCTCCTCATAGGCCGCGATGCGTTCGTTCTCCAGCAGGGCGGCCTCCCGCCGCAGCAACTCACCCGGCACCCCGGCCAGGGCGCTGCCCCGCCAGATGGACAGGCCGTTACGGAGAGCCGTCACCGAGCCGGTCTTGTCGCCCTGCCTGGCGTGCTCGCCCGCCTCGGCCATCCGGTCGTGGAACAAGCGGAGGTCGAGAACGCAGGAGCCGAGCTCGATCGTATAACCCGAGGTGCTGTTCCGCAGGTTGACCTGGGGCAGCGGACTGAGGAGCTGCCGGAGGCGATACACGTACGACTGCAGTGTGGTCTGCGCCGCTGTCGGCGGCCGGCCGTCCCACACGTGATCGATCAAACTCTCGCTTGACACTTCGTTGTCGGCTTCAAGGAGTAACGCGGAAAGAACAATCTTCTGTTTTGGCGCTGTGATGTGAATCCTGCCCCCAGGGTGCTTGACGTCGAGAGATCCCAGAATAGAGAAGCTCATGCCTGTCCCCCATCATGATCAATGCTGACGCAATTGCCGATCCTAGTTCTGTCCGACAATTCACGTCAACGGACAGAACAGTTTGACGATAAGTCAAACCTCCTGATGAGAGCCCGTCCTCGGCCTGGGGAAGCCGGTCGTGGAACGTATTAACCGCACGGAAATAAATACCCTCTCGTGCCTGAAAGTCCGATGCCACCGAAAGCGATTCGGGAAAAGGTGAGCCCCATTGGTACTTGAATTAGCAGAATGGCAGAGCACCCCGCGGAGTAAGACCCGCATGTGGGGGTGGACCTACCGATGACCACCGTCCTCACCATGCCTCAGGTCCGTATCGCCGGCGTCGGCACCGCGGTGTCCCCCGATGCCTACTCGCAGGAAGAGGTGCTCGACGCCTTCGCGATCACGGATCCCCGGATCCGCTCGCTCTTCCTCAACAGCGCGATCCAGCGGCGTCACCTCACCCTGCCTCCGCTCGGCGCCGACGGCCGCCGGGTGCAGGAGTCGCAGGGCGAACTGCTGAGCAAGCACAAGACCATGGCCGTCGCCATGGGGGCCCGCGCCCTGCAGGCGTGCCTGAAGAACATCGGCGCCGACATCTCCGACGTACGGCATCTGTGCTGCGTGACCTCGACCGGTTTCCTGACGCCCGGCCTGAGCGCGCTGCTCATCAACGAGCTCGGCCTGGACCAGCACTGCAGCCGCTCCGACATCGTGGGCATGGGGTGCAACGCCGGGCTCAACGCGCTCAACGTGGCGACCGGCTGGTCGATGGCCCACCCGGACGAGCTGGCCATCGTGCTCTGCGCGGAGGCGTGCTCGGCGGCGTACGTCTTCGACTCGACCATGCGCACGGCGGTGGTCAACAGCCTGTTCGGCGACGGCGCCGCGGCGGTCGCGCTGCGCTCCGAGCCCTCGGAGAACACCGTGCCCGGCCCGCGGATCCTCGGCTTCGCCAGCCGCATCATCACCGAAGCGCTGGACGCCATGCGTTACGAGTGGGACGAGGACGCGGGCAAGTTCAGCTTCTTCCTGGACCCGGACATCCCCTACGTGGTCGGCATGAACGCGGAGGAAGTCGTCGACCGGCTGCTCCGCGCCGCCGGCCTGCGACGCAGCGACGTCCGGCACTGGCTCGTGCACTCCGGCGGCAAGAAGGTCATCGACGCGGTGACCGTCAATCTCGGACTGACGCGGTACGACGTACGGCACACCACGGGAGTGCTGCGTGACTACGGAAACGTGTCCAGCGCGTCCTTCCTGTTCTCTTACGAAAGGCTGCAGGAGGAGAGAGTGGCGGAAACAGGCGACTACGGCGTCCTGATGACCATGGGCCCCGGCTCCACCATCGAGACGGCGCTGGTCCAGTGGTGACCGGCGACGCGCTCTCCATCAGGATCGACGGTGCCCTGCCGGTGTCCCCGGAGTCGATCGGCAAGCTGAGAGAGCTCTGTGACAGGGCCGACGACCACGAGGGCGGGCGGCCCGTCGTCGTCCACGTCTCCGGGACCCCCGCGCACCCCCGCGCGGAAGGACTGACGGTCGCGCTGGTGAACAAGTGGGAGCAGGCGCTGCGCCGGCTGGAACGCCTGGCGGCGCCCACCGTCGCACTCGCTTCGGGCGACTGCGGCGGCCGGGCCTTCGAGGCGCTGCTGGCCACCGACTACCGCATCGCCACCCCGCACACCCGCTTTCTGATGCCGCTCCAGGCGGGGGCGGCCTGGCCGGGCATGGGGACCTTCCGGATGGCGCAGCAGGCGGGAGCGGCCGGAGCGCGCCGGAGCGTGCTGTTCGGGATGCCCATCACCACGGCCGAGGCACTGTCGCTGCACCTCATCGACGAGATCGTGGCCGACCCGGACGCGGCGCGGGCTCGTACGGCCGAGCTGGCGGACGTGGTGTCCGGCCAGGAGCTGGCCATCCGCCGCCAGCTCCTGCTCAACGCGGAGACGATGAGCTTCGAGGACGCGCTCGGCACCCACCTGGCGGCCTGCGACCGCGTGCTGCGCCGGGCCGCCGCCGAGGTGGCGCCATGACGGCGGGCACCGTGCGGACGCCGTTGCCGGTCGGCCGGACGGCGCTGGCCGCGGCGGCGGCCCGGGCCGCGGCCGCGCTGGCAGCGCTTCCCGACCCGGGCGAGCGCTCCGGCGAGCAGCGCGGCGCGGCGGCGGAGGCCAAGGCGGCCGCCCGGCGGGAGCGTGCCGCGTTCCTGGAGACGCACGTGGAGGCGGTATACGCCGAGCTCACCGCGGATCGCACCGCGTGGCCGCGCCTGGCCGAGCTGGTCGAGGCCGCGGCGGCCGCCTTCCCTGGGCTGGTGCCCACGCCGGAGCAGCTGATCGCGGAGCGGGCCCGCCCGCAGGCGGAGAAGGAGGGGCACGAGATCGACCAGGGCCTCTTCCTGCGTGCCGTCCTGCGCTCGCCTGTCGCCGGGGCACACCTGATGGAGGCGATGCTCCGGCCGACGGAGCGCGCGCTGCGGCTCCTCCCCGAGTTCACCGGCACCGGCCTGGTGGAGCTCGGCTCGGTGCGGGTGGAACGCCGTGACGGCGCCGCGTACCTGACCATGACCGGCGCGGACTGCCTGAACGCCGAGGACGACGGCCAGGTCGACGACATGGAGACCGCCGTCGACCTGGCGCTGCTGGACCCCGCCGTACGCGTCGGGGTGCTGCGGGGCGGCGAGATGAACCACCCCCGCTACCGAGGCCGGCGGGTGTTCAGCGCCGGCATCAACCTCAAGAAGCTGCACGCGGGCGACATCTCGCTGGTGGACTTCCTGCTGCGCAGGGAGCTCGGCTACATCAACAAGCTGGTGCGGGGCACGGCCGGCCACGAAAAGCCCTGGGTGGCCGTGGTGGACGGGTTCGCCATCGGCGGCGGAGCCCAGCTGCTGCTCGTGTTCGACCAGGTCATCGCCGCGTCCGACGCCTACGTGAGCCTGCCCGCCGCGCAGGAGGGCATCATCCCGGGCGCGGCCAACCTGCGCCTGTCGCGGGCGATGGGGCCGCGACTGGCTCGCCAGGTCATCCTGCACGGACGGCGGGTGTGGGCGACCGAACCCGCCGCGGCGTTCCTCATCGACGAGGTGGCCGAGCCCGGCGACCTCGACGCCGTGATCGCCGGCGCGGTGGACCGGCTCAGCGGGCCGGCCGTCGTGCCGAACCGGCACATGCTGAACCTGGCGGAGGAGCCGCCGGACGCCTTCCGCCACTACCTGGCCGAGTTCGCGCTGTACCAGGCCGAGCGCCTGTACAGCGACGACGTGATCAGCAAGATCGGCCGGTTCCAGGCCGAGCGGAAGACCCGGGCGCGGGTGCCGTGAGCACCCGGGTGGCGTATGAGAAGAAGGACCACGTGGCCAGGGTCACGCTGGACCGGCCCGCCGTGCTGAACGCGATGGACCTGCGCATGCACGAGGAGCTGGCCGAGGTCTGGGACGACGTCGAGGCCGACGACGACGTGCGGGTCGCGGTGCTGACCGGCGCCGGGGACCGGGCCTTCTCCGTCGGGCAGGACCTGCGTGAGCGCGCCCGGCTGAGCGCGGCCGGCGCGCCGCCGACCACATTCGGCAGCCGGGGGCAGCCGGGCTGGCCCCGGCTGACCGAGCGGTTCGGCATGTCCAAGCCGGTCATCGCCCGCGTGCACGGCTACGCGCTGGGCGGCGGGTTCGAGCTGGCGCTGGCCTGCGACATCGTCGTCGCCTCCACCCAGGCGGTCTTCGCGCTGCCGGAGGCGCGGCTGGGGCTGGTGCCCGGCGCGGGCGGCGCGTTCCGGCTCGCCAGGCAACTGCCGCTCAAGACCGCCATGGGCCACCTGCTCACCGGCCGCCGCCTCACCGCCGACCGGGCGCTGCACCTCGGGCTGGTCAACGACGTCGTCCCCGCGGCCGAGCTGGACGTGTGCGTCGCCGGGTGGACCGACGACCTGGTCCGGGCCGCGCCGCTCTCCGTACGCGCGATCAAGGAGGCCGTGCACCGCTCGCTCGACATGCCGATCGAGCAGGCCTTCACCACCCCCTACACGTGGGAGACCCGCCGCATGCACAGCGACGACGCGCAGGAGGGCCCCCGAGCGTTCAACGAAAAACGTGAGCCAGTCTGGCGCGGCTCATGACACCGAAAGTACGCGCAACCTCAAAGGGAGCATTCATGGCCGACGAGCCACAGTATCTCCGCCCCAACGTCATCATCGAGCCGCTGGTGGACCGCTTCTACGCGTGGCTGCACACGGTGGCCCCGGTTCAGGCGTCGATGAATCTGGCCTTTCTGCAGGCCCCGTTGCTGGAGTCCTACCTGCAGTCGCCGCCCGTGCACGTGGCGGCCACCGCCAACCCGGAGTTACGCGGTGGCTACTTCGTCGGGATCCCCGAGGAGCGCGCGGACGAGGTCCGCGACCTGCTCAACACCATCAAGAAGGACAGCGCAGACATGTTCGCCTTCGCCGAGGCGATCGCGAAGGGCGAGGACATCGTGCGGCAAGGGGCGACCGGGTTCGACCTGACCCCCCTCTACGCCAAGTTGCCCGCGGAGCTGGCCGGCCTGGTGGAGATCGCCTATGACACCAGCAACCAGGCGTCCCTGCACTTCCTGGAGCCGCTGGTCTACAAGAGCAAGGCGTACATCGAGGACCGGCAGTCCGTCCAGCTGTCGATCGAGCCGGGCGTCGAGCGGCCGTTCATCCTGAGCACGCCGCGGCTGCCCGGCCCGGACGTGCTCGACCTGCGCATCCCCTTCCGCCATCAGGGGCTGGAGGAGCTCTTCTCCACCCGGCTGCGGCCCCGCAGCCTGAGCAGCCTGCGGGAGGCCCTGGAACTCGACGACGCCCAGGCCGCCCAGCTCGCCACGTTGCTGACCAGCGACTACAGCCAGGCTCCTGACCGGCACATCGAGGAAGGCGGCCGGATCCGCTACTTCGGGCACGCCTGCCTGGCGCTCCAGACGTCCGAGGCCACGGTGCTCACCGATCCGTTCATCAGCGCCGACACCAACGCGACGGACCGCTACACCTACCGTGACCTGCCCGACCACATCGATCTCGTGCTGATCACGCATGGCCACCAGGACCACATCGTCCTGGAGACGCTCATGCAGCTGCGGGGTCGGGTCGGCACGGTCGTGGTGCCACGATCCTCGCGCGGCAACCTCTGCGACCCCTCGCTCGGCCTCTACCTGGAGCATCTGGGCCTGCCGGTGCTGGAGGTGGACGAGTTCGACGAGATCCCATTCCCCGGCGGCAGGGTCGTCTCGACCCCGTTCCTGGGCGAGCACGCCGACCTCGACATCCGCAGCAAGTCCACGTACTGGATCGAGCTGGGCGGCAAGTCCGTCTTCGTCGGCGCCGACTCCTCGGGCGTCGACCCCACCCTCTACCGCTACATCTCCAGCCACCTCGGCACCGCGGACCTGGCCTTCCTCGGCATGGAGTGCGACGGCGCCCCGCTGACCTGGCTCTACCAGGCGCTGCTCACCAAGCCGGTGACGAAGCGGATGAGTGACTCGCGCAAGCTGTCGGGCTCCGACGCGGCCCAGGCCGGCGCGATCGTCAACGAGCTGGGCGCGAAAGAGGTCTACATCTACGCGATGGGGGAGGAGAGCTGGCTCGGCCACGTCATGGCCACCAGCTACAACGACGACTCCTACCAGCTCCAGCAGATCGAACAGTTCATGTCGTGGTGCAAGGAGCGCGACATCCGAGCCGGCCACCTGCTCAACCAGCACGAGTGGCGTTGGTAAACCCGTCAACCCCGTGAAGGAGACGACCATGCGTACCACCACCTTCGACTTCGAGAACCCCGAGGCCCGCTTCAAGGTGTTGATCAACCACGAGGAGCAGTACTCGCTGTGGCCCGGTGACCTGCCGGTCCCCGGCGGCTGGAACGAGACCGGCGTGCTCGCTCCCAAGGAGGAGTGCGACGCCTACATCGAGGAGAACTGGACCGACATGCGCCCGAAGAGCCTGCGTATATTGCTCGACGGGAAATAGCGTGCCCTACGTCTTCACCAATGGCATCCGGCTCACCTATGACAGGTGGGGCCAAGGGGAACGCGTACTGCTGATCATGGGTTCCGCCGCCGCGGGCCGGGTCTGGACGATGCACCAGACCCCGGCCCTCACCCGAGCCGGATACCAGGCCGTCACCTTCGACAACCGCGGCGTCCCGCCATCCGACGTGCCGCCGGGGAAGTATTCGATGGCTGACATGGTGGCCGACACCAAGGGCCTCATCGAGGCCCTTGGTGCGGCCCCGTGCCGCATCGTCGGTTTCTCGCTGGGCGGCCAGATCGCCCAGGAGCTGGCGATCCACCACCCCGAGCTGGTCAGGTGCGCGGTGTTCATCGCGACCACGGCACGCTCGGACACCATGCGCGCCGCGTACCGGCGGGCCTACCGGGCGCTGGCCGGCAGCGGCGTGGAGCTGCCCGGCGAGTACGAGGCGGCCATGACGGCCGCCCAGATGCTCTCGCCCGCCAGCCTGAACGATGACGCCGTCGTCTCGCTCTGGCTGGACGCCTTCCAGCACTCCTCCGGCAAGCAAGCGGCGCAGGGGCAGCTGTGGGCCGAGAACTCCGACGACCGGCGCGCGGCGCTGCGCACCGTGGCCGCGCCCTGCCGGGTCATCGCGTTCTCCGACGACGTGGTCACCCCGCCGCACCTGTGCGCGGAGGTGGCGTCCGCGATCCCTGACTGCGACTACGTCGAGATCCAGGACGCGGGTCACTTCGGCTGCCTGGAGCAGCCGGACGAGGTCAACGAGGCGATCCTCGGATTCCTGAAACGAACGGACTGAGCCATGAGACTGCCCTCCGCGCCGCTCGAAGACTGGCTGCGTGACTACTACTTCACCGCCGAGATCGACATCAGCTCCAGCGGCGTGCACTCGTACTCGATGGGCGAGGTGCGCGCCATCACCGGGACGGGGCACGACGAGATCGACGCGCTGGTCCTCGACGACGGCTACTCGCTCGGCACGCCCGCGGTCCGGGCCGAGATAGCCCGCCGCTGGGGCGACGGCGACCCGGACAAGGTGATGACCAGCTGCGGGTCGGGCGAGGCCATCTCGCTGGTCATGATGTCGCTACTGCGGCCCGGCGACGAGGTGATCGTGGTCGCTCCCGGCTATCACCTGCTCGTCGACTACGTCGCCGCGCTCGGCTGTACGGCGCGCGAGTGGCGGCTGGAGGCCTCGCAGGGCTTCCGGCCGCCGCTGGACGACCTCGCCGGGCTGGTCAACGAGCGCACCAGGGCGATCGTGGTGAACTTCCCGCAGAACCCCACGGGCGTCACGGTCACCGACGACGACATGCGCGTCCTCGTCGAACGCGCCCGGGAGGTGGGCGCGTACGTGCTGTGGGACGCGGCCTTCGCCGAGCTCACCTACGACCGGGCCCCCCTCCCCGACATCTCCACCCGGTACGAGCGGGGCATCGGATTCGGCACCTTCTCCAAGGCGTTCGGCCTGCCCGGGCTCCGGTTCGGCTGGGCCTTGGGACCGGCGGAGGTGCTCAGGGACTGCATGCGGATCAAGGACTACACCACCCTGCACGTCTCGCCGCTGGTCGAGCTGCTGGCGCTGGGCGTCCTGCGCCACGCCGACGCGTTCGTGGAGCCGCGGCTGAAGCAGGCGAGCGTCAACCGGGAGATCGTCCGGGACTGGGCCGCCTCCGTACCGGAGCTGGTCTCGCTCACGCTGCCGGACGGCGGTGTGTCGGTTTTCCCCCGGTTGCTGGGGATGGCGGACACCGGGGACTTCTGCGAGGAGCTGTTCCAGCGGCACGGCGTCCTGGTGATCCCCGGCTCGTGCTTCGGCGGTCCCGGGCACATCCGGCTGGGGTTCGGCGGCTCCACCGATGAGCTCGTGACCGGGCTGGAAAGACTGACCACGGCGCTGACGGCCTGGCCGAGAGCTTGAGGGCCGTCGGATGATCCTCGCCCTCGGGCCCGTCCCGCCGATCACCGCCCACCAGTCGCTGCTGTTCCTGCTGCAGATCGGCCTGCTGCTCGGCACGGCCCTGCTGCTGGGGCGGCTGGCCACCCGCCTGTCCATGCCCGCCGTGGCCGGCGAGCTGTGCGCCGGCGTGCTGCTCGGCCCGTCGATCCTGGCGCAGGTGGCGCCGGGGATGGCGGCCTGGGTGTTCCCCGCCTCGCCCGAGCAACTGCACCTGGTAGACGGCGTGGGTCAGATCGGCGTGCTGCTGCTGGTCGGTCTGGCGGGAATGAGCATGGACGTGGGCCTGATCCGGCGCAAGGGCGTCGCCGCGGCCTGGGTGAGCGCCGGTGGCCTGCTGGTGCCGCTCGGTCTCGGCGTGGCGACCGGGTTCCTGCTGCCGGCCGTACTGCTGGCCGACGGCGCTCCCGGCGGACGTACGGTCTTCGCCTGGTTCCTCGGGGTCGCGATGTGCGTCAGCGCCATCCCCGTCATCGCCAAGACGCTGCTGGAGCTGCGGCTACTGCATCGCAATGTCGGCCAGCTGATCATCAGCGCGGCCGCCGTGGACGACTTCGTCGGGTGGCTCCTGCTGTCAGTGGTGGCCGCGATGGCCACCGGCGGCGTGGACCCGGCCACGGTCGCGCGGTCGACCGCGATGTTGCTGCTGGCCGCGCTGACCGCGGCCACCGTGGGGCGGCTGCTGGTGAACGGCGTGCTGCGGCTGTCAGCCCGCGTGGCCGAGCCCGGGGTGATGCTGGCGGCCGCGGTGGCCGTCATCGTCCTGTTCAGTGCGGCGGCCCAGGCGGCCGGTCTGGAGCCGATCGTCGGCGCGATGTTCGGCGGCGTCCTGATCGGCTCGTCGGGCTGGGTGGATCGGAAGAGACTGGCGCCGCTGCGTACGTTCGTCGTCGCGGTGCTGGCCCCGATCTTCTTCGCCACCGCGGGCCTGCGGATGGACCTCACCGCGCTGGCCGACCCCGGCGTGCTGCTCGCCGCGCTCGCCGTTCTGGCGGTCGCCGTGATCGGCAAGTTCGCCGGAGTGTACGGCGCCGCCCGGTTGGCCCGGCTCGGTCACTGGGAGTCGCTCGCCCTCGGGGCCGGGCTCAACGCGCGTGGCGTGATCGAGGTGGTCATCGCGATGACCGGCCTGCGGCTGGGCGTCCTCAGCCCGGCGATGTACACGATCGTGATCCTGGTAGCGGTGGCGACCTCGCTCATGGCGCCGCTGCTCCTGCGCTTCACCGTGCGCCGCATCCCCGTCACCGAGGAGGAGAACGCGCGGGAGGTGGCGATGGCCACCAGGTGAAGCGGTCTCATCGTTCCGCGACCGGTGGTAGTCCGTTCGCGCCGTTGGCCCGGTGCAGCTCCCTGGCCAACGGCGGCTGGGCGGCGGCACCGTGCCTGACATCGACGAACTCGCGGGAAAAGTAGACCAGCGGGGCGATGTCGCCAGGTGAGACGTGGACAGCGGTGACGACCCCGATCAGCAGGAAGTGGGTCGAACGCTCCATGATCCCGTCCACCTCGCACGCGAAGCAGGCGGCGGCGTCGAGCAGGATCGGCACACCGGAGGAGTCCTCGGACCACCTGCCATAGGTGAAGCGGTCGACGCCTTTGATGCCGGGAATCCGCCCGGCGAACGCCTCGGCGACGTCGCGCTGCCCGTCGCCGAGAATGCTGACCGAGAACGTTTTCAGCTCCGGGACGATGCCGCCCAACCGGGTCTGCCGGTTGACGCCGACCGCCAGGCTGGGCGGATCCACGGTGAGGGAGAAGACCGAGGTGGCGGTGATGCCGTAGGGCCGGCCCTCTGCCGAGCGCCCGGTGATGACGCTCACCCCGCTGACCAGCCTCTGCATTCCGAGTCGGAAACCGTCGACAGAGTCCATGACCTTCTCTCCGGACTTTCCGGCGCGGGCTCATCCGGCAGTCGCCGCAGCCAATCAACGGATAGCCGGGCGAGCCTTGCAATAATGGCCGGAGACCGCTCCGCTGTAATGCGAAACAAGGATGACCTCGGCGCGTGGTCCGGCTGTCTAGACTTCCACCATAGAGACCGCGACCCGCTTCAGGAAGACCTGACAGCGGATCACCAGCATTCCGCCAGAACGCCGCTATCGTTTACTGTAAGCCCAGCTCAACTGGTCTCAATGGACGATTCCACCAGCGATACTCCAGCGCTTTTACAGGGCTTATCAGGGGCCTGTTCAGTAATGCTGCCGACCGGCAATTTAAATTGGCTGAGACCTATTGTTTCCGCGGTCGTTGTGGGTACTATCCCTCAGGTAGTGGCTTAGAGCTGATTATGCGGCTCCCTGGTGCGCGAGTGCGGCCAGTCGAAGAAATCGACAATGCGGAGGTTCCCCCATGCATTGCGCGACAATCGCGAGGAACCGATGAAAGGGCGCGGGGACGGCCCTGTGCACTCGCGTGAGGGCGGTCATGAAGGTCCTCCGACGAAGCGCGGCCGCTCCAGGCGGCCGCCGGTCAGCGAGGTCCTCGGCCTGATGGCCGGCGCCGTCCGGCTGGTGTGGAGGTCCAGCCCGCGGCAGTTCCTCGTGGTGATGATCGCCGATCTGGTGCAGAGCGTCGGCATCTTCGTGGTGATCGTGCAGATCCAGCAGGTGCTGACCGAGCTCATCCAGGCCAACTCCGGCCTCGACGCCTCGGGCCTGGCCCGCGACATCATCCTCTTCCTCGTCGCGAACGTGGTGATCCTGGTGGCCCAGGCGTTCATCACCAACCGGCGCCTGCTGCTGACCGAGCAGACGAGCATCTACGTCTGCGGCGAGATCCTCAAGGTCTCGTGCCTGGCCGAGCTCAGGGACTTCGACGACTCCGGCTTCCACGACCGGCTGCAGCGCGCCGCCTCCAGCGCGATCACGCGTCCTGCCCGCATGGTGGACAGCCTGATCATGATTACTCAGGCGCTGTTCGCGCTGGTGTCCATCTGGGCCGCGCTGCTCACCGTGAACCTCTGGATCGCCCTGGTGGTCCTGGCGGTCATCATCCCGATCTGGATCGGCGGCATCCGCGGTGGCGAGCAGTTCTTCGAGTTCGTCACGGAGACCACGCCCGCCGACCGCAACCGCAACTACCTGTTCAGCCTGCTGACCACCCGCGAGCCCGCCAAGGAGATCCGCGCGTTCAACACCGCGCAGCACCTGGCCCAGCGCTGGCGGACGATCACCCAGCGGCGGCTGGAAGCCCTGGCCGTGACGCTGCAGCGGCGCTTCCGCTCCTCGTTGATCGCCTCCATCGGCAGCAACGCGGTGGTCGCGGTCGCGGCAGGCGTCCTCATCCTGCTGAACCTGTCGAGCGTCCTGACCCTCGCCCAGACCGCCACCGTCGCCGGCGTGCTCGTGCTGTTCAGCCAGCGCATGCAGGACATGATCGCCGGCACCAACGAGTTCTTCGAGTCGGCTCCGCTGGTCCGCGATCTGAACGCCTTCCTCGCCGAGGAGACCAGTCTCGCCAGAGAGCGGGCCGGCCTGCCCATGGCCGGGCCGTTCGACCGGATCGAGCTGGCGAACGTCGGGTTCACCTATCGCGGCTCGGAGCGGGCCGCGCTCGACGACATCTCGTTCTCCATCCGGGCCGGCGAGGTCATCGCCCTGGTCGGGGAGAACGGCTCCGGCAAGACCACCCTGGCCAAGCTGCTGGCCGGCCTGTACTTCCCGCAGGGCGGCTCGATCCAGGTCGACGGCACCGAGCTGCGCGACATCGACTCCCGCGCCTGGCGGGAGACGGTCGCCGTGCTCTTCCAGGACTTCGTCAGGTACGCGCTGCCCGCCGAGGAGAACATCCGCCTCGGATCGATCGACAAGCAGGCGGACCTGGACGACATCCGCGAGGCCGCCCGCGCCGCCGGGGCCGACGCCTTCCTGGCCACGCTCCCGGACGGCTACGAGACGATCCTCTCGCCGCAGTTCGGGGCGGGGCAGGACCTCTCGCTCGGGCAGTGGCAGCGGGTCGCGCTGGCCAGGGCGTTCTTCAGGAACGCGCCGCTGGTCATCCTCGACGAGCCCAGCGCGTCCCTGGACGCCAGGGCCGAGCGGGCCCTGTTCGACAGCGTCCGCGACCTGTACGCGAACCGGACGGTGCTGCTCATCTCCCACCGCTTCTCCACCGTGCGCACGGCCGACCGGATCATCGTGCTCAACGAGGGAAAGATCATCGAGCAGGGTACGCACAACGCCCTCATGGCCGCCGACGGCCTCTACGCCGAGCTGTTCACGATGCAGGCGAGCGGCTTCCTGGACGACGCCGAACAGCGCTCCACCGACAAGCTGGGGGAGATCATGACGGCCGGTTCCACCTCCGAATCGGGCTGAGGCCCCTCATCTCCTGGCTACGCGGCCCGCCCGGATTGGAGTCTGCCGTGAAACTAGGTCAATCCGAGCGGGTCCGGCCGGATACGCCGGCCCCGCTCACCCCGCAACCGCTGCCGGTCGCGGCGCACGTCGCGCTGCGCCTCACCGGGCGGCTGGACGTGGCGGCCCTGCAGGGGGCGCTGACCCGGCTCGCCGCGCCGCGTGAGCCTGCTTTCGCGGTGCTCGACCTGAGCGGTGAGCCGCGTGGCCCGCGTGCGGCCGGCGAGGTGGTCGCCACCATCCTCGCCGAGGAGTCGCTGACCGGCCTCGACGCGGCCGCCCCACCGGCGCCACGCTGCTGGCTGGTCCGCATCGGCGCGGACGACCACCTGCTCAGCATGGTCCTGGACCGGGGGCTGGCCGCGCTGCTGCCGAGCCTGCCGCTGCTGTACCGGGGGGACGGCGTCCCCGACGCGGCGGCGGAGCGTGCGGCCGTCGTGCCCGGTGCCCTGACGGAACGTGCGACCGCCGGCGGCTCGGCGGCGGCCAACTACGCCTTCGCCATCCCCGCCGAGACCGGGCGGGCGCTGCGCGAGACGGGCGACCGGCTGCGAACCACCGTGCCGGAGCTCGTGCTGGCGACGTTCGCGGCGCTGATCGGGGTGTGCGGCGAGTGGGACCACGTGACGCTGGGCCTCCCGGCGCGTGGGCAGATCCTGCGACTCGACCTCACCGGCACACCCTCGCTCGAGGACGTGCTGGTCCGCGTGCGGCCGGGCCTGACCGCGAGCCCGGCGGCCGACACCTGCCATCTCGCGTTCGAGAGCACGACCGCCGGTGAGTCGCGGCACGGCGCCGGGCGGTGGACGCGCGGGCTGCGCGCCGCCTTGGCCTACGCCGACACGACCCCGGACGACGTGGACCTGGCCTTCGTCCTCCACGCCGGCGACCACCGGCTCGGCGGCCGGTTCCGCTACCGGACCGACGCGTTCCACGAAGCCGCGGCCGACCGGCTCGCGAACTATCTGATCACCGTACTCGACGCCGTGGCGGCGGACACCGGGCGGCCGTTCTCGCGGATCCCGGTCGTGACGACGGGCGGGTTCCACCGGCTGGCCCGCCAGCTCCCCCGGCAGTGGACCGAACCGTGGAAGGGCGGGGGCCCCGATGACAGCACAGCAGGTGGCCGGCGATGACGGCCCGCGCACTCTTCCCGCCGCGTTCGAGGCGGTGGCGGCACGGTACCCGGACGCGGTCGCCGTCAGTGCCGAGGGCACGGATCTCACGTACGCGGAGCTGAACAGCGCGGCGAACCGGCTGGCCCGGCACCTGGTCGTCCAGGGCGTCGGCCCGGAGGAGTTCGTCGCCCTCACCCTCCCGCGCGGTGCGGACCTGGTCGTCGCGATCCTGGCGGTGCTGAAGGCCGGGGCCGCGTACGTGCCGATCGAACCCGGCCACCCGGCCGACCGGATCGCGCACCTGATGCGGGACGCGCGCCCGGCCTGCACGGTCACGGCCGAGACGTTCGCGGGCCTGGCCGGCTATCCCGGCCACGACCTGACCGACGCCGACCGGGCGATTCCGCTGGCGGCGGCGCACCCGGCGTATGTGATCTACACCTCCGGCTCCACCGGCAGGCCGAAGGGCGTGGTGGTGTCGCACGCCAACGTCATCCGGCTGATGAGCACCACCGAGCCGCTGTTCGGCTTCGGACCCGACGACGTCTGGACGCTGTTCCACTCGTTCGCCTTCGACTTCTCCGTCTGGGAGTTGTGGGGAGCGCTGCTGTACGGCGGGCGGCTCGTCGTGGTGCCCTACCTGACCTCGCGCTCGCCCGACGACTTCCTGCGCCTGCTGGCCCGCGAGCGCGTCACAGTGCTCAACCAGACGCCTTCCGCCTTCTACGCGCTGATGGACGCCGACCGGAACGACCCCGCCCCCCTCGCCCTGCGATACGTGATCTTCGGCGGGGAGGCGCTGGACCTGGGGCGCCTGGACGCGTGGTTCGCCGGCCATCCCGGGCTGGAGCGCCGCGACACCGTCCTGGTCAACATGTACGGGATCACCGAGACCACCGTGCACGTCACCCACCTGGCCCTGGACCGGACGAGCGCGGCCGAGGCCGGCGCGGGCGCCATCGGCTCCGCCCTTCCCGACCTGCGCGTCCGCGTCCTGGACGAAGCGTTGCGGCCCGCCGGGCACGGCGAGCTGTACGTGGCCGGCCCCGGCCTCGCCCGCGGCTACCTGAACCGGCCGGCGCTGACCGCCGAACGCTTCATCGCCGACCCGCACGGTCCCGCCGGGGCCCGGATGTACCGCAGCGGCGATCTGGCCCGCCGACACGACGACGGCACGCTCGGCTACCTGGGCCGTGCCGACCAACAGGTCAAGATCCGCGGGTTCCGCATCGAACCGGGGGAGGTCGAGGCCGTCCTGTCCCGCAACCCCTCGGTCGCCGGCGTCACCGTGGTGGCCAGGGAGGACCAGCCGGGCGTCCGGCGGCTGGTCGCCTACGTCGTGCCCAGGGCCGGACTCCCACTGACGGAAGCGGAGCTGCGCGCGTTCGCCGCCGCGCGGCTGCCGGACTACCTGGTCCCGGCCGCCGTCGTGCTGCTGACCGCGCTGCCGCTCACCCCCAACGGGAAGATCGACCGCGCCGCGCTGCCCGCTCCCGGTCGCGCCTCGCTCCCCGGGCTTCCCGCACCCGCCCCCGAGACCGGGCCCCGCACGCGCGAGGAAGGGCTGCTCGCCGTTATCTGGGGCGAGCTGCTCGGGCGGGACGACGTCGGCGTCCACGACAACTTCTTCGAGCTGGGCGGCGATTCGATCACCGGCATCCAGATGGTGGCCAGGGCCCGCCTCGCCGGGCTGACGCTGACCTCGGCCCAGGTCTTCGAGCACCAGACCGTCGCCGAGCTGGCCCGCGCCGCCGCCGAGCCGGCTCGCGCCGCCGCCGGTCCGCGAGAGGCGCCGCTGCCCGCGTTCCTGCGCACGCTGTCGCCGTACGGGCTGGCCGAGCCGGGGCGGCACGTGCAGACGCGGCTCCTGCGCCTGCGCCGGCCGGTCGCGGAGGAGACGCTGCGGGCGGCGCTCACCGCCCTGGTCGATCACCACGAGGGGCTTCGCCTGCGGCTCACCGGCCCGGACGCGACGGCGATGACTTGCGTACCGGCCGGCGACGATCCTGAGCTGCTGACGGCGGCCGGGCCCGGGTCCGCCTCGGAGGCGAAGGCGTGCGCGGCCATCGACCCGGTCCACGGGCCGCTGCTGCGCGGCGTGCTGATCGACGGGGGATCGCTCCTGCTGGCCGTGCACCGGATCGCGGTGGACCCGGTGTCCTGGCAGCTCTTGCTCGACGACCTGGAAACCGCCTGCACCCAGCTGGAGCGCGGCGAAGCCGTCCGGCTCGCGCCGACGGCCACGTCAGTCCTGGCTTGGGCCGAGCGGACGGCGCCCACCCCCACGCTCGTACCCGGGAGACCACACCATCGGGTACGCATCGTACGGACGGAACTGTCCGCCGAGCGGACCGGGCTGCTGCCGGAGGTGCTGGCCACCCACGGCGTCCGGATGGCCGAGGTGCTGCTGGCGCCGCTGGTCCCCGTCCTGCGCGAGTGGGCGGGCGGTCCCGTCACCGTCGACGTGGCCGGCCACGACCGCGACGCCGACCTGGCGCGCACCGTGGGCTGCCTGTCCACGCTGCGGCAGGTGCGCATCGACGACCTTCCCGCCGCTCCCGGTGACGCGCTCAAGCAGGTGAAGCAGCGCGTACGGGCGGCCGCCCCGACCACGCGGCCGGCCGAGGTGTCGCTCGGCTACCTCGGCGAGGACCACCGGGCCGACGGACTGTTCCAGCCGGTCCAGAGTCAGGGGCCGGCGCCCGCGTATCCGATCGAGATCGACTGCCGGCTGACCGGCGGGCGGCTCGAAATGACCTGGTCCCACGACGACCGCGTGAGCGCCGACCGCCTGGCGTTCCGCCACGCCGAGCTGCTCGCCACGCTCGTCGACGGCTGCCTCCTGCGGCCCGGCACCGGATACACCCCCTCGGACTTCCCCCTGGCTGGGCTCGACCAGTCGGCGCTCGACCTGATCCAGCAGCGTATTGGTTCCCCATTCGGAGGTCGGTCATGACGTCACCCGGTCCCATCGAGGACATCTTCCCGCTGACCGCCATGCAGCAGGGCATGCTGTTCCACTCGCAGCTGGATCCCGGGATCTACTGGCTGCAGAACGGGCTGCTGCTCGATGGCGACCTCGACATGGGTGCGTTCGTGCGGGCCTGGGAGTTGATGTTCGAACGGCACCAGCTGCTCCGCGCGACCGCGATGTGGGAGGGGCTGCCCAACCCCGTCTGGGTGGTGTCGCGCGCGGTGTCGTTGCCGCTCGACGTGCTGGACTGGTCCGACCTGGACCAGGAGGCGGAGCTGGCCGATCTCCTGGCCGCCGACCTGGCCTGCGGCGTCGACCTGGAGCAGCCCACCCTGGTACGGCTCATGCTGATCCGCCTGGGGGAGGACCGGCACCAACTGGTGTGGAGCCACCATCACGCCGTGCTGGACGGCTGGAGCATCCCGCTGGTGCTCAACGAGTTCCTCGACGCCTACCACGCCTTCGCCATGGGGGCGGAGCCCGAACTGCCCGTACGGCGGCCGTTCCGCGATCACGTCTCCTGGGTGACGGGACAGGACCACGCCCTCGCCCTCGCGGAGACCGAGACGTACTGGCGGGACCGCCTGGCTGGGCTGGAGTCCGCGACCAACCTGCACGTGGAGAGGCCGACCGGCGACCACGGCTACCACACCCACCGCGCGTACCTCTCGCGCGAGGCCACCTCGGCGCTGACCGCGTTCGCCCGCCACCACCGCCTGACCCTCAACACCCTGGTGCAGGGCGCCTGGTCACTGGTGATGTCGGCCTACTCCGGCAGTGACGACATCGTCTACGGCCTGGCCACCTCCGGCCGCGGCGACCACCTCGACGGGGTCGAGTCGATGGTCGGGCTGCTGCTGAACTCGATCCCGGCCCGCGTACGGGTCTCACGAGACGAGACGGTGACTTCGTGGCTGCGTGACCTGCAGCGGGACATGGTGGCGGCGCGCCGGTTCGAGCACACGCCGCTGACCGCCATCCAGGAGTGGACGGAGGTGCCCAAGGGGCAGCCGCTGTTCACCAGCATGTTCGTGTTCGAGAACTATCCCGGGGTCGATGGCGCGGTCGGCTCGTTGCTGATGTCGGAGAACTTCGCGCTGGAGCGGAACAACTTCCCGCTTACCGTGGCCGTGTTCCCGGGGGCGGAGCTCGGCGTCAGCATGGCTTATGACCTGGGCAGGTTCGGCCAGGCGACGATCGAGCGGCTGGTCGGGCACCTGTGGATGGTGCTGGACGCCGTGGTGGCCGGGCCCGATCGGTTGTTGTCGGAGCTGCCTGCTCTGACCTCGGCTGAGTTGCGGCTGCTGCGGGAGGTCAACGCGACCGGGGTGGTGCTGCCTGAGGTGGGGGGTGTGCATGAGTTGGTCGCGGCTCGGGTGGTCGCTGATCCTGGGGCGGTCGCGGTGGCCGAGCTGGAGGGGCAGCTCAGTTATGGGGAGCTGGATGTCCGGGCCAATCAGTTGGCTCACAGACTGATCCAGTTGGGTGTGGGGCCGGAGACGACGGTGGCGTTGTGTCTGGAGCGTGGCGTCGATCTTGTTGTGGCCGTTTTGGCGGTGTGGAAGGCGGGTGCCGCTTATCTGCCGTTGGATCCCAGCTATCCCACCGACCGGATCGCTTATCTGCTGTCCGACAGTGGGGCGGGTCTCCTCCTGACCACGGAAGCGCTGCTGGAGGACCTGCCTGCCGGCCGCCTCCGCACACTGCTGGTAGACGAGCCGAGCGTGCAGGCTCTGCCGGTCACGGCCCCCTCGGTGGTGGTTGCCCCGGACCAGGCTGCTTACCTGATCTACACCTCCGGCTCCACTGGTCGTCCCAAGGGGGTGCGGGTGGCGCATCGGGGGCTGGTCAACCTGGTGGTGGCGCAGGGTGAGGCGTTCGGGGTGTCGGCGTTGTCGCGGGTGTTGCAGTTCGCTTCGCCGGGGTTCGATGCGGCGGTGTCGGA